>NZ_QHJG01000018.1:0-71381 GCF_003184185.1 Legionella qingyii
TTCAAAAAAAATTATTCTTTTTTTAAAAATAATGGTCACTTTTTGTGACCATCTCTCAGGCATAAAGCGCTGGAAATAGGCGTAATTAAATGAAATGTCAACAGACTTTAGTGGGGAAGGGGCCTGACCCCATAAGTGCAAGCTATGCTGAATAACTGTTATCGATTTTTTGGCGAACTCCAATTTTCCAAAATTTCACCTGCTGTTTGGACAATTTTGTTTAATTCCTGCTTAAAATTTTTAAAAATAGAAGAGTTAGATAAAGAAAGATCGGTGCTTTGTTTAATATCTTGTGATGTTTCTTTCTCAGCAGTCAGTGCATAATATTGATTAAGTTTGGGATAGAAATCTGTGGTAAAACGTTCAATAAATTTTGTTTTATCTGGTTCAATTAAAGCCTCAAAGTCCAAGGGGATTGGATGCTCATAGGGTATAACCGGTAAACCAATTTTTTTCATCATCGTTCTGGCAAACAATTCTGTCGTTGCAGCACTACCGCGATCACAAGGCATGGCATGAGCCAAATACCATACCATTTCACCTATTTTTTGCATGTTTTCTTTTGTTGGCTCCGGATGTTCAAGAACTGCATGAAACAGCTTATTAATTTTTTCATAAACTTTGGGAATATGTTGGGCTTCGGTGTGAAGAAAATTAAAACTCGGATCGAACCCCATCATATGTGGCAGCGGTTCTTTGGGATAGGTAATTCCTGTCAAGGGCAAATCGCCATCGGTTATGACTACCCAGTCACCTCGCCTGAAATTTCCCTTGTTAGTATCTTTCTGAATTACATATCCACCCTGTGCCTGTGGCACTTTATTGTATAACGACCGGATTCGTTCTTTAACTTCTGGAAAGAAATCTTGATACTTGCCATTTGGATAAACTGGAGTAGTTGGATTGCCCGGTTCATCATAGGATCTCATGATCCCAACTCTCTTCTTTGAGGGTTGGTTCAATTGTAGCGCAATCGCATGTCTTTGCTCGGCTAAAAACTCATATAACGATTTAACAGTCATGGGTTCAGTATTTAGCTTTTGCAGCGATTGTTCAACCGCAGCATGACAAAGCTGGGCGTAATGTTCCTGATCGCTATTCCATGCATTACTAAGACTTTTTGAGTTATTTTGAAAAACTCGCCATTCTTGCTCAGGATCAACACTGTAATCGATCAGATCTGAATCAGGAGCCGGAACAGGTTTCTTTTCCATTCTTGGACCTGTTTGTGAGTCTAATGGTAATGTCTGAGACTCTTCAGAATCAGGATTAAGAGGATCTGAATTCATAATACGGCCTATAAATTCCAGTGTTTTTATTAGTATAGGATAAAAATGATAGTTTATTAGGTCGCTTAAAATGGTAAAGAAACCTAAACATCTCTAGCTTTTCTAATTGCAGTTTCTAAAGCATCTCTTCACGGAAATTTTGAATCATTTATATTCTCCCTGCTATTTATAAATTTTGTATTGCATAATAAAATGTCCAGTGGTATAATTATTGAACAATAACTGATTGTAATTAAAACTTCAGTTATAGCGGCCTATCTTCTCCCAAAGGATTTAAGGAGGACTGGTACTACCTAGTTTTAATCACTAAACGGGTTCGTCGCTGATAAGACTTAATGAAGGAAAGTGTATTCGTTACATACTCATTAAGCCTGGCTCAGCAAACCTGGCTTTTAGTATTTCTCGCAATCACCAATTTTATTAAGTCTATTAGGTTAGATATTCTTTTATGAGGTGATTTATGTATACGAGAAAGGACTATAGGCAATTTTTTGGTGGTTATAAACGTCCAACTAAAACACCATCACGACCTTTAATACAGACACGTGGATTGAAAGAGCGATTATCAGACGAGCAAAAATTAGTGGCAGAACTTTATAAGGAAGGATACGAAGAACTAAAAGAAATTTTTGAAGCAACGAGAGAGGCAGATAGACGCCTTGATCGTATGGCGCATGAGTTCGATCAGAATAATTTAAACTACAGTACAACAAGTGTAGATTCTTCAAACTCAGGCCAGACAGTACAGAATGGTGCTTCTTATTCCAGCGGACAGACAGCGGATTCGCAAAGTACTAATTCTACTTCGCAAAGTACTAATTCTGCTGATTCGCAAAGTACTAATTCTACTGATTCGCAAAGTACTAATTCTGCTGATTCGCAAAGTACTAATTCTGCTGATTCGCAAAGTACTAATTCTGCTGGTTCGCAGAGTACTAATTCTACTGATTCGCAGAGTACTAATTCTACTGGTTCGCAAAGTAACAACTCTACCGATTCTGACGCAACATCAACTGCTCCTAGAAGACGGCCAGCCAATCCAAGAGACAATCTCGCTATAAGCGCAGCCTGCAAATTATTATTGGACCAAATGTTTTATGATGTCCGCGAGAAAGCTGGCAGCTTTGCAGTTGCAGTAAATCTGCTCGAACCAATGTTCCGCTCCAAAGCAAATCCTTGGTTAGAACGTCTTATTGCTGCTTATGTTTTTGCTAAAAAAGAAAGAGAAGTTACACCGGAAATGTATGCAACAATATCTTGTAAATCAAAATATATACTAATTGCTTTACTGATAATTGTAGCCAATATATTCATTTACGAGAAGCTTAAAGAGTTGGAAAAATTGTTTTCTGAAGTCAACGAGCTCCAGAAGCGTTATGATCAAGCCCTTTTACAACATGGAGGAGATGTTGCAGCTGTTAATCAAATATTAACAAAATTAGAAGCCATTGCGAAACAAAAAGAATATTACGAGAAAGCGCTGCACGAGATTAGCACAGTGGTTCGTGAACTCGATGAAGGAGAAAAAAGTTATGTTCAAAAATTATTAACTAATTATATTCATAGTAACATCACTAATGAAGCGCACAGGAATTTTGAGGTTAAAGAGCATTTGAAAAATACCAGCGACAGCATCGAGTCGCCTGGATATCGGGAAATGGCCAAAATAGGTAGCGTTGATGGTGCAATATTTCATTGTGAAGACCAGGTCAAAAAACTAAGCAGTGATATAAATGGGATTAATGAAAGGCTTCAGGAAGTACAAGAAAGAACAATGAAAAAGAAGGCACTTGTCGAGGAAGTTGGTACAAACCTGGATAAAACGCAGGCCAAGTTAAAAGAAAAAACAAAATACCTGGGGGTATTTTTTAAGCAGCCATCGGAGCCAAAAGAAACCGAACAGTACAATACCCATATCCCCTCTCTTGAGTAAAGAAAAACAATCCTTTTGCAAACTGCACTAAGTGCAGTTTGTTTCTTTTCAGGTACACAATAATCTATAAAAGAAATTCATCCTGTATTGAAAAGGAATGCGCCTATCTCTATAAATTAACAACTGTAGAAAAATCTACTCCATATATCTTTGAACTGCCAGAAAAATGGGAATAGTCATAAATGAATGACAACTTTTGACAAATATTATTTTAATGTACATGTCAAGGACTGAGTCTCGCGAGATTCAGCATCAATTGCAGCAATAAAATTATTACCAGTATCTTTTAGTTGTTTAATATTTTCTGGAGTTGGGTCTTTTATAACCTTATCAAGATAGTCTGCATAGGTATTCAGGTGTTTTTCTCCCTCGTAATTTCTACCTTGAGAATGGTGTTTTTTTGTTTTAAAAAATTGTAGCATTTCCTCTCCTGTTTTGATTTGCTCAAAATTTCATTTATATTATCAAAAATTGAATAAAAAATGAGGCAACATTGCCGGCCTAAGTACAAATTATACTAATTTCCTATTTATTTGGGTACATAAATTCTGATTACAGCTCCCAATCAGATAACTAATTTTATTTTGCAGTGGATCGAGAAAATAAACGACTTATTATCTCAACTAATGAATTGTTGGAAGGAGTTCGTCTTTAATTAGAGCGAAGGCATGATTTTGATTAATCATGCCTAAGAATAATATTTCTAAGAAGCGGAATAACTCACTTATTTTATTCTTTGAGATTTCACAGATAAATTTAAATGTTCTTAGAAGAACATTATGCAAATTTATAATAAGCACCAAAAAGAACAGAATTAACTTGTACACCTTTTAAATTAGGCACCGCGTTAATGTTGATAACGTTATTAGCTGGAGAATCAACGTTAAAATCAAATTGTGGATTCGTGATACCAAAAGCATGGGTATAAGCTACTGATACTCCCCAACGCTGCATATCATAAACCGCGCCTACCTTCACTTCAGGTAAAATATAGCTTTGATTTAAATTGCCGGTAAATCCACTGTTTATAACAACATTTGAACCGCTTATTGATAATGTACTTACTTTACTATTAGCGAATTTGTACCGTGCATTTTCAAAAAACGTTCCGCCTTTGAGAAACACACCAAAATGGGTAGGTTTATATAAAACCCCCAATAAAAGGTCTGCGCCATCTAAAGAAAGAGACCCGGTGCTTGAACCATTGTTTTTAGACTCATTCTTCTTACCTAAATAAGACCAACCGGTTTCTGCTGTAAAACTAAAATTATTCAAGTAGGAATAAATTAAACCACCAGCCACACGACCACCCCAAGCATCTTTATTTGAAGAAATGGCAGTAACGGTAGAATGTAAAAAATCCAAATCAAATGCAGTCCAAGAAGCTTCAGCACTGACAAAGGGTATAACCGCATGATTTACTTGCACAGGACCCATTGTTCCTGCTTGAGCAGTAGCACCTATTAAAGCGGTCATTATCCCCAAACCACAACTTACTTTTAAAAATTGATTCATATATTTATCCCTAAACTTTGAGAAAAAAAATTATTTTCCTGTATAGAAAATCACGAGGTGTAATTTTTAAATATCTTATAATTGATATGGTCTGTAAGCAAGAACATTAGTTGTGTAAGGCATTAATGATCTCATAAGTGCGGTTAGATTGTTCTTCATGGGTCTGGACGTTATTGATACTTATTGGTGTCTAAAATCTTGCTGTTCGACATTTTGTTCTAATTTCATTTGTTCTGGGGTTAAGAACACACCTTTATATACATGCCATTTGTCATCAAATTTTGAGTTAACAACTATCTGGTTATTTTCCGCATCGAAATAAACATCCATATCACCTCGGTGATCAACCGACTTAAACTCATTAATTTGAAGGGTTTTTTGATCGGCTCTAAGTGTAAAATGATTTGGGAACATTATCTGATATCCAACAATGCAAACTTGAAGGTTTTCTGGATTACCAAGATGTTCCATAATCTTTGATCTAAACTCATTCATTGTTTTTCCATCACAGCTGTCTCTAGAGTAAACATGGGAAACAAACAGCAGATCATCGGTTATAACAATTAAAGCAACACAATTGGTAATACGCTCCAAGCAATACACCACATGGTTAGCGCTCTCTAAACGAGTGAGTTCATCTTGTGTAGATCCTAAGGGTACAATTTTTTTTCCTTTCAATTCATCAGGCATTTGTTTTGTATACCAGGATTGCAAATTGGGATTAGTGAGATATAAGCAATCAGAATTATTCAAAAGATCAATGTATTGAGTAAAGTTTTTTACTTCTGTTGTTCTTTTAAGTCTGTCTGATAAGGATTCGTTTATGGACAAAATAAGGTCATAAGGCAGTTGTCCACGAGGAATTCCAAGGAATACTTGGGCAAACTTCAGTTTGCGGAGTAAAATCAATTGTTCTTCAGAATCTCGATCTCTTAACAGAGATTTATTTATGAGCTGTCTGGTGCTTATTTTCTTTTCTGTACTTATAGTATTCGATGAGACTTGATCAACCAGCTCTTCTATAGACGGATTAGGGTTGCATAAAACCAGGAACTTAGCCGAATGCGATATAAAACTATGAAACAAGGGTGATAATTTTGTTGATTTAAGATAATTGTTTTGCCAGTGTACTGATAACATAATGAGGTTTTGTTCGAGAGAATTTAATAGCTCGTGATTTAGATTATCTTCACCAGTTTCGTTCATCCGCTCTAAACAGTTTTTTAAAGATAAGCAGAGTTCTGACAATCTCTTGTCTTTAAATATTTTTTCCTGATTTGCTTGATTTATTTTGGATAAATCAGAAAGCAATCTATTTATATTCTCTTTTAAAACCATGATATTTTCTTTTGCCCTCCATATTGGAAGTATAGATGTGAGTATTGAATCAATCCATTTTTCCATAATGCATTATGGAGTGACGCAGATTACAAAGAATTCAATATTCAAAAAGGTTTGATTCAATGCGATCCGCTTGTCTAATGAGTGGGGTTACACTCGAAAAAATACTCTTCTTTCGCCCACAATTTGGTTCTATGCAAGATGAAGAAATATGGTCGTGTACAAACACACCCTAATAATTCGTAAGAAAAAAAACTGGAGGTATAAAACACTTAATAGTTAATTAATAATCATTGTGTATTATGCATATGTCGTTGGCGTGGCAATTATCTATTGCCTTAACCTTGTAGTCTTCTATGCTTAATCATGAACATTTAGTTGCTATTAATGGATTATTTATGAACCCCAAAAAAGGGAAAAGTAAAGGAGTATGTTATGGTCTCTCATGTAAATATTTAGATGCGTTATTTTGTAACGATAGAGCTACTCTCTATAGCCGGTTCGAACTAATTGAACGATACCAAGAAAACCCAGATGAGTTATTACAAAATATTCAAATGGCATATGATAAAATTAAACAATCAATCAAAGATAATCCAGTTCTAACCCATGAAGAATTTGCATGCCTTGAAATTCGTCCTTTTTTTGAAAGCATTATCTTACAGCTTCACCCTGATTTTTATCCTGAAATTTATGATCAACATGTAATGCAAAACTACGCTGCAAACCATAAAGTTTCGGCCCCCAAACAATTAGAGAATGCAGCCCCCAAACTTTTGCATCGCTCTTATCATGCTAAAAATAAAGATGAACTTACTATTTATTTTGAAGAATTAAAATCGCTACTCCAATCATGTGAACAAGTGGTTGGCTTTATTCTAGAATCTGATGAACATGCGATTGCTTTAAGCTACAATCAAGAACATGACGTATGGGAATTATTAAATGCGGATAATTTGATTAGGTCTGAAATTACTGGATTTTATCACCAAGAACTAAATAGTATTGAGTTAGCTGAGGCGTTGTATCAAGCATTTAACCCTCAGATCGAAATTGATGAGGAAGAGAAAGCGGAGTACAAGCCCTCTGAATTCACTGTTTTTAGTATGAGCTGTTTTGGTTTAGAGTTTGACCCAACGCTGACATACCGACTTAACTCTACTTGCCCTCTCCCTATTGATAAAAAGATCTTACATAGAGCAAATGAAGATCATGTATCGATTTTTTTTCTTGCTGCCCAATCTGGTGATATTGAAGCAATGAAGGTACTGCTTCCAAAAATAAACGATATTGATGAGGAGCGATATGATGGTGAAACTCCATTATCGATCGCGGTACAGGAAGGCCATATTGAAGCGGTAAAATTTTTAATTAGTAACGGCGCAGATATAAATCATTGTAATGAGAGGGGTGAATCCATACTCCATTGTGCAGCAGTGATGGGCCATTCTGAGCTTATAGAATATTTAATTTCATTAGATTTAGATCTTGAAGAAGAAGACTTTAATTTTAATACCCCATTAATAAGCGCGATTTTCAACAATAAAGAAAAGTCTGTTTTAAGTTTATTAAAAAATGGAGCTGATGTTAATGTTCTTGATAAGGATCAATTCTCACCCCTATTCATTGCTGCATTTATCGGCAACCCTGAGATAGTAGTTGCATTAATTAATACTGGTGCAAATGTAAACTATCAAATAGACGATGGTACCACCGCATTGGATATAGCATTATCTAGGAATAACGTAGAGGCTGCAGAAGTCATACGCTTGTTTAAATCTACTAATGTGCAACACGATACGCAGAATTCTATTTCACAAAAAGCGTACAAGGATAGGTTGTTAAACGTTGTTGCTGATAATTCTTACTTAGTTGATGGGCAAGATAAACCAGTAGCTTTTTTTGATAAAATGCCTCAGAAACAATTATCTGAGATCTCTAATCAGTCTAATGTGGGGAAGCAAAATTTTATTCCCAAGTGTTAAAAAAATACTATATTTTTCAAATTGATTCGGGCTTAAATATCCTAAGAGCGCAATTTGTGGCAGTTATAAAGGCATCGCGATGTGAATCAAAATCTCCTGTTGAGCCTCCTTACACTTCTACTTATGGGGCCATATTTACGGGGTCAGGGCCTGACCCCACTGATGCTCAAATTATTTATTTGATTAATTCTTAATTATCGTACATGGACCTTGGCCGTTAGGGGACCATTTTGCAGCGACAGGATATAATTTATCACAATTATTATTTGTACAAATGAGGTTCGCAGGCCTAATGATGCAAGCACCATTTTTACCGTTATAATTAATTCCAATGGCTTGCAAATTGTTTTTGGGGTTAGCTATTTGAACTGTATAATTCGTACTGGTTGGATCGTTTACTGTCTTAGCTGATGTCCAATTATTACCTTTATCTTGAGTATTTAATGAAATATCCTGTAAGGGAAGTTTTAAATCATCTACATTAAATTGCAATGTCATTTCCCCCGAAGGTTTTGAAGGTGAAGGCGGAAGCTGATTAGGATCTAATTGAAATTGATCCATCCCTGGAAATTGCGCCGGATCACAAGTGATTTTTTTTTACTGCGATTGCATCGGCATCTAAACTCAACTGGGGAGTTCCATTAAATTCCGCGATTAAATTAGATAAACCTCCATTGGTTGTGGGTGTTTGTAATGTTTGATCCGTATATAAGCCAAAATTACCCTCATTAGGTCGCTGAATTAAACGAAAAACCATACCGCCACTCACCACCTTCGCTCCGTTATTAAACATCCAATCTACTTGAGCAAACAAACGAGGCGAGTCTATTCTGCCAAATTCTGTCAAAATGACGGGTACGTTAATACCAGCAAACCCATTGCTTTGACTATCGCCATTGCCCCCAGGTAAGACGGGTTTATATCCGATATAAGTTTTTAATAAAGAGGGGTAGGAACCCGGGTCAGAGCCTGCTCCCCAACGATAGACATTGTAGCCAATAAAATCTGCTGATGTATCTTGTGCTTCCTCTGGTAAATGGCAGGCGTAATAGTACGCTAAAGGAATGGTGACATCTGGGGTATCTCTAAGCACAATACCTACTGGAAGCTTATATTTAAGATTAGAACTCGCTTTAATATAAGCCTTCATATCTCTGATTAATGCCTTCATCGTAGGTGAGGGTCTTAAATAATTTTCATCTACTTTACTCGGTTGTAACCATACTTCATTGCCAACAGAAAACCCTAACACATTAGGATATTGGCTAAATTCATCGATTTAAGCTGTGTAGCATTTATATAATGTTGATGGATAATCACCTGTATCTCTATTCACAGTACACGTTGTTCACTTTTTATAATCAGCTAATCCTACTAAAACAGAAATATTATTAGCACTTAATAAATTCATAACTTTACGGTGGGAAGCGCAAGTGCCACCTGGGCATACTTGATAGACACGAATGCTATTAACACCGATAGTTTTTAGCGTTGGAATTAAAGTATTTTGTACATAACTTAATTGATCATCGCTGAGTGGATCAACATTTTCTTGCGGCTGAAAGGCTACACCTTTGAGCATTAAGCGTTCTTGGCCAGCTGTACAAGACTAAACACCAAGTTGTTTACCACAAATTAACATACCTGCTTGAGCTGAATTGGCTAACAATATGCTAAGCATTAGAGATGAGCACTTTACTTTCATTTATAAAAGTCCAGTTGATTATGAATTACTTTTATTATAGTAAATAATCACAAAAACATTACTTAAGTTAAACTAAATGTGCACTAATCTTTCATTTTTATTTTGTTACGGCTTGTTTTGTTTGAGTTAATATATTTTGTGACTAGCTTTTAAAAAGCACCACTATTCAGATGAGTAACAGAAGGCTTTCGCGAAAAGAATTAGAATTATTAAGATGCAAAGCGGTCGAAGCGGTATTAACACTTATCACTAAAGAGGGCATGGCCTGCCCCACTGCTTTACTTCTTAATTTCAATCGATAAGTTCATGAACATTTTTGAATCATTTATATTATAATTTAAATAATGGGGTTGCAATTTATGAGGAGATTCTAATGTGTAGTCTCAGAGATATAGTGATCTCTTTTGCAGGAGCAGAGTTCTTTCATACCATTAGCCATATTTTATTGCCATACTTTATAACATTGCCTATCGATATGAAATTCATGCAATTAACTGCAACTTTTAATTATTGGACAATAGCAATTAATGCAGTTATTACCATAGCATTATTATGGTGGGCTCATAAACTGAAGAAAAACGCCACATAGTAAAAATAGGAAAATAATTAATTCAACTTGAACGGTACCTATTTTAATTAGAGGTTGTTGACATTAATTTAATTCCGCCTAGTTTCCGCGTGGTCTTTATACAGAGCACACATAAATGTACCTTTTTTTAATGCGCCTTTACTGGATTTCGCGCATAAGGAATGGAACGTAGGCTAAAAAAGCAATTGTCAACAGACCCTAATTTATATCGAATTTATTTAATGAATTTTTTTAAAATCATTTCAAGTGGGCAAAATTGAGTAAATCCACTTTGCAACAAATTTGCACCGACAAAAGCGGTAAACCATAAAAACTTAGAACTGATGTAGACTGGGCTAGCAGGAACTCCAAGACTTAGCGAAATCAAAATGAAAAAACCTGCAACAATTCGAATAATGCGTTCAATACTCATATTTTTCTCCTAGTCATTGTCTCGTCTTATGCATTCTTTTCCACCAACTTAAATAAATTAAAGGAATTAAGAATAAGGTAAGAACAGTTGAGGCAAAAGAACCAAACATTAAGGATATGGCAAGCCCACCAAATACTGGATCCGATAACATGACGGCGGAGCCTAAAATAATTGCTAAAGCAGTCAAAATAATAGGCAAGAGACGCTCAACTCCTGATTCAATCACTGACTGTTCAATCGAATATCCTCGATGTTGATGCTCCAAAATAAAATCAATCAATAATAGGGAATTACGAACTACAATCCCTGCTAAAGCAATTACGCCAATCATGGACGTTGCTGTAAACGGTTGGTGCATGAGCCAATGGCCTGGGAATACACCAATAATCGTCAGAGGAATGGCCCCCATAATAATAAGAGGAATAAAAAAAGATTGATAAAAAGCAGTCAGTAAAATGTAAATTAATACAATAGCCACAATAAAGGCCGAGCCGAGATCACGAAATACATCAAGGGTTAAACGCATTTCTCCAAGCCATAATAATTGATTCTTGGTCAAGTTTTGTGGTTGCTCTTCATGAAAGCCTAAATTACCTATCTCGAGCGAGAATGGTGGGTTTTTAAGCATTTGTGTCGCAGAAGTGACTGCATACGCAGGACTGGAACCTAAAACTTCACCTGTCACATAAACAATAGGAGTTTGATCTTTAGTAAGAATAGGTTTTTGCTCTTTACCAAGATGTAACCTGGCAATTTGTGCCAGCGGAATTAGTTGTTGCTGGTGGTTTTTAAGATAGAGATGATTTAAGACATGAGCATCTTCCCGGGCTTCACGTGGCAATCTCAAGATAATATGTTCTGGCTCTCTGGCGTTTGACTCATGCCCATTACCTACATAAACTCCTTTGAAAAAAGATGCAACTTCTTGCGCTACTGTTTGTGGCGGTAGTCCAGCGAGCATTGCTGCGTTGTGATTGATTTCAATACGGTATTGGTTTGCATCTGACATGACGGAATTATCAATATTAATCATGCCGTAGATTCGAGGATATACCAATTGAGTGATTTTATTAGCAATTATTCTTAAGTCATTATAATTAGGACCATAAAGACCAGCTTCCATTTGTGAGCGAACAGGAGGGCCTGGAGGACTTTCAAAAAGTTTAATAGTACTTTCAGGGTATTGCTTTTTAATCGGCATAAGGCTTTGATATACCGCTTCGGCTATTTCATGAGAGCCTACGCTACGGTCATGTTTATTAAGCAAATTAATACGAATCTGACTGTACTGATTTCCTCGTAACAGACTATCTCCACGCACCATGGCGGCAAAATCCTCAGGTGCTGTTTCCCCTAAATACAGCTCATAGTCACAGACATAAGGATTTTGTTTAATTATTTGGCTCATCGCTTTTACTACAGCGGTTGTTTTTTCTAAAGTGGCATTAGGCCCAGCATCAACGGAAATTAAAAATGTATTGACGTTATCATCGGGTAGCATTTTAATTTCAACGCCGAGAGGACTTAATGGGCCATTCGCGCCCGCAGGACGAATAAATTGCCATAAAGGCTGCAATAACACGACACCCAAAAGAATCACGATACTTAGATAAAATAAATGTCGCTTTTTAGATGAGACGAGTAATCCCTTGAATAAATAAAGATAAATGCGCTGCAATAGCGTTGTATGCGCATGATGTTCTTGATTAATTTGGCTATGTGCTTTTTTTCTGAGCCAGCGATATGCCAGATAGGGCGCGACACTGTAGGCAATAAAAAGCGAGACTATCATCGCTAAAGGCGCATTAAACGGAATAGGGGCCATAAAAGGGCCCATCATTCCACCAACAAAAGCCATAGGTAGCAAAGCCAACATCACCGTAAAGGTGGCAATAATTGTTGGTTTGCCAATTTCATTGGCGGCATAAATTACTAAACGGGTAAAATTCCGTTGTACTCCTTTCATTATGTGGCGATGAATGTTTTCAATCACCACAATACTGTCATCAACTAATAAGCCCAAGGATAGAATCAGGGCAAACAAGGTAATACGATTAATCGTTTGTCCCGACAACCAGCCAATCCCAAGAACTAAACATAAAATGAGTGGGATGGAAAAAATTACGATGGATGCTTCTCGCCAACCTAAAAATAGCATGAGTAAAACAACAACACTGGCAATCGCAATACCTAAATGCTCGACCAGGGTATTGACTGCATCATTTGCTTCATCACCATAGTTACGGGTGATTGAGACCCCAATGGTCTCTGGAATCAATTTATCATGTTGCATCAGTTCAAGTTTTTTTAGGATTGCTTGAGCCACATCTACCCCATTACTTCCTTTTTGACGTGCTAACGCAATGGTTACAGCAGGTTCTAAATCAGGGTTGTTTTGCTTCACATGTGATCCATAAGAAAAATAAGAAGCAATGGATTCTTGTTCAGGACCTTCCTCAATAGCGGCAATTTCCTTTAACAGAATGGGTTTTGCACCATCAGTGCCAATGATGATGTTGGCTAAATCCTTGTTGGAAATCAATGAGCCCTCAATGCGTAAAGGGGTTTCACTGAATCGATGCTCCAGAGTACCCGCATCAAGGCTGATGTTGTTAATGGATAACGCTTGTTGGATATTGGCAATTGAAATGCCATGCTCTGCCATTTTTTGGGGATTAAGCCATACGCGAATGGCTTTGGGCGATGCGCCCATTACCCAACTTTTTCCTACCTGAGGTACTGCACGTAATTGCTCTAACACTTTATTTGCGAGTGTGCGAAGCTTGAGTGGATTTTCACCTTTGGCATGCAAGGTAACTGTTACCAATGGAACATCATACAAACTAACTGAACGGATTAAGGGCATCAACGTGCCCGGAGGCATTTTGTCCATGTTACTGTTAATCTGGTTATAAACCTTAACCAGACTACTCTCTTCATTTTCATTTACTTTAAAGCGTACCGTTACCAAAGCGCTGTCATCTATAGCCATTCCGTAGGTATGTTCCACTCCGGGGATAGAAGCCATCAGCCCTTCTAAGGGGCGAACGATTTGATTAAGTATTTCCTGGGTGTCACTGCCAGGCCTGCTCACCGAAATGGTTACCACTGGGACAATAATTTCAGGGTTATAGGTTCTTGGTGTGCGCTCTAAAGCCAGGGCACCAAATAACAAAATACTAATGATTAACAGAAGAGTAAGCTTTGACTGAATAAACGTTCTTGCCAGTTGCCCTGCTTTATTTAATTTATCCTTTGAATAAGGAATATAATTCACAATACGTCTCCCTTAGAGGTATCAGTTAATCAGGCTTTCGTGGTTGCCTTGGGAATTAATTGATTCGTTAGCATCAAAATATGTGCTTGAGTGAGTCTTAATTGATGTAAGGCTTGAAGTTCTTGCGCTTTGCTTTGAGTCAATTTCATTTGGCTTTCTAATAATGCACTTAATGGTATTAAGCCTCGGCCAAATCGTTTGCTTAATTTTTTGATGGCCTCTTCTTCTTTTTGAGCCATTTGACGGCTTAATTGCAATTCATAGTTAAATTGCATCTCATTACGTGTTAATTGTCTAAGAAGTAGTTTGAGTTGATTACGTTGTTCATCCAATTCAAATTGTGCCTTTTTCGCCTTGGCTGTAGCCGATTGAACAGCTCCTGCACGTTCTCCTGCACTAAAGAGTGTCCAATTAGCACCTAAAGCGATTGTATCTGAGGGTAATCCTGAACCGAGGGTGTAGCCATTCCAATCATGTCTTAGTTGAAGATTTACTTGTGGTTTATATAAAGATTGCGAAGCAAGAATATTTGCCTTTTCGGCTTTTATATGAGAACGAAGCGCTTTAAGCGAGGCATTTTCTTCCAGCGCCTTTGATATTAGAGAGTTTAATCCACTGTTTCTTTTCCTCAACGGAGTATGCTGACTCGGAATAAGAGAACTATTAGGATTGCCCATAAGCGTTCTGAAGTTATCCAGCTCATTTTCTGCTTGTAATCGGGCGCTTGATAACCCAAGAGAGGAGCTATTTAAATAAGCTTCAGCCATCAATACATCGCTATCTAAAGTTATTGATTGCTTTCTTAACGCTTTGGTGGTTGCTAAAAATTCTTGTGCGCGAGTAACTTGTTGTTGGGCAACATGGATTAATTGATTGGCTGTTAAAAAACCTTCATAAGACATATAAAGCTGATAGGCTAATTGGTTTTGTGCTTGTTGATTCCCATGCTGAGCGGATATCAGTAATGCGCGAGTATTTTCTTGTTGTGCTTTTATTTTTCCACCTGAATAAATGGGTAGAGTCAATTTAAACGCGGTATCTAAATTGCTGTAATAACCAGGATGATTTAACGCATTAGGTCTCGTAAATAAGGTACTTGGCCCTGTATATTGATCGGCACCAAAATCAGCAAATGATGCATTCCCTTGACTTAATTTATACCCAAATACAGACAGAGGATTATTGCTCCGCGCTCCATTGAATTCTAACCCAAGCTGAGGCCAACGCATGCTATTTGCTTGTTTCAAAGCACCATAAGCTGCTTCAATTGAAGTCTTAGAGCTCTGTATGGATGGATTATGATTTAAGGCCCGCCTTACCGCATTAGGGTAGGAAATAGGTTGTTCTGTATGTGCCCAGAGTGTGGTCGAAAGAGAGCATGCGATAACAATGAATATGATGCATTTTTTTATTATATGACAACTGAGCAACATTAAATATCCTTGGTCATTATATTAGATTTTACTAATATATTGGTTAAAATTTAATCTTTGCAATAAATTAAATACAAAGTTGATAAAATCGCTTCCACTTCAGGCTTGTTGATGTGGTAATGAACATACTTCCCTTGCTTTGTAACGGATAAAAAGCCATCTTTTTTCATTTTTGCCAGATGTTGAGATAGTGCAGACTGGGATAATCCTATCAATTCCTGAAGTTCACTAACAGTACGCTCATTTTTCAATAAATGGCATAAAATAAGAAGCCTCTTGGAGTTTGCCAAGAGTTTAAGCATTTTTGCTGCCTTAGAAGCATTATTTTTCATGACTTCAAGGCGATTATTAGTTAATGTTATCATTCCTACATTATATTAGAATAAACTAATATTTCAATAGTCCAAAATACTTGCTTAATTTACTCATAAAATATGATGGCTTTAATTTGCTAAGATCCTCTATCTCGCGTCATTAAATTCGAATATTAATAAACTGCCAAGGGTCGCTTTGGTCCGTATCTTTATTATTTGAATTGCTCCGGTCCTGTAGGGGATTCCAATTTGTATAATAACCCCCGACTTTACCAAGATAAGGGAGGGCGAGACTCAAAATATACTCATGGTCCATATCTTCAGGCTCTATAATTCCACGCTCTGGGTTTTTAATAGCCCAAATCAAACCCGATAAAACTCCAGCTGCAACTTGTAAGCTTGTAGCATTATTATGATTAACTAATTTTCTGGCTTCATGTATAGATAGATAAGAGCCATACCAATAAGCTCCATTTTTATTTCCCATTAATAACACTCCGAGTTCATCAGTGCCATCAACAATCTCTTTTAAAATAATTCGTTTTTCTTTTTGTGGTCTGTATTTTCTTTGCACGAGTTCTTTTAAAGATAAAATAGCATCAGGGCAGGGATGATAAGCATAATGAACTGTGGGTCTGTAATATACTTTATTATCTTTTTTCAAAGTTAAATATTCTGCAATAGATAAAGACTCAGCGTGAGTAATTAAAAAACCATTAATAGGGCCAGAGTTTGGGGTCCAGGTACGGACTAGAGTCTCGGCTCCTGGCTGACTAAGATATATGCCGCAATTTGAGCCAAAGTCGTGATGATTTGCATCATGCGGCCAATGACGTTCATGGCTTCCCCAGCCCAGTTCGGCAGGTCGAAGCGCTTCAGAAATTAAGGCATCGACGGACCATGTATTTATAAATTCATCTGTTTTTTTAGTTTGAGAGGAAATTTGAGTATCATGTTCAGAAATATGGATCGTTTTTATATCAAGATCATGGGCTAATTGAGCCCATTCCACAGGTTTTTGTGGTAGATTACCCTGCCACTTGTTATCGTTAGCGACATTCCATAACGCTTGTTTAAGAAAGTGAGAGACCAGCCCAGGATTAGCTCCATGGGTTAAAACTGCGGTAGGGCCCTGCTTTTTATGTTGTAATGTCGCATCTCGCAGAGCATAATTAGAAAGTAGTTGATTCGAATCGCTATACCTTTTCTCCCAAGATTCAGCGGCAGCATCCAAATACAATATTTTATTTAACTGGCAATATTTTATTAAATCAATAGTCGATACCCCTACGGATAAATTTAACAAAAAATCACCAGGTTTAAGAATAGAGGACAAAAGTTCTTGGTAATTCTGTTCTTCAACAGCAATTTTTTGGAATGAAACGTTATAATTTTTTGCTACATCTGCGCCAAGATTATGTTTTGAGAGGATGTAAATTTGCGATGGATCTAATTTAAGACATTGAAATAAGAGTGGCAATATTGCTTGGCCAATACTTCCGAATCCAAGAATCAGAATTTTATTTTTAAATGCTATTTGAGTCTCAAATTTATCCATAATTCCCCCAAATAGAAACATCTATAATTATGAAAAAAGAGGTTTCCAGAGTGTTTAACCAAATCAATTTACTTAACCATCATATTTTAAGTTTAGCTCACAAAGATAATCTAATTCTAAAATTTTAACTATTTGATGCGGCATAGTGAAATGATATGCTGATTAGGTCCACTAATTGGTGAATGTAGGTTTTTCTGATTCGGCGGTGATTTTTCCTCACAAGGAAAAATTAATTTTATAATCCGAACGGATCTACAGATTTACAGTTTAAATTTCGCCGAGTTGACTTTCCTTGTAGACTGTAAACTATTCTGCGACAGAACCAAACTCAAGTGGTAAAGGAACTTATCGCGCTCAATAAAAAGGGACTCAATAAATGAAAAATTATGAAATGTATATTGATGGAAAATTTACTTTAGCCATAAGCGGGAACACTCGCGACATTATTGATCCCGGTAATGGCCAATTGCTTGCAAAAGTTCCAGAAAGTGCCAAAGAAGATGTTTTGCTCGCCATCAAGGCTGCACGTAAGGCTTTCGATGAAGGTGGTTGGAGAAAAACATCAGCGCTTGATCGAAGTAAACTATTGTTCAAGGTTGCTGATTTGATTCGTGCTAATGCAAAAATGTTAGCGGAGCTTGAAACACGAAATTGTGGAAAACCTTTGTTAGAGGCAGAATATGATGTGATCGATGCAGCCAATTGCTTTGAATTTTATGCTGGGCTCACTACTAAAATTCATGGCGAAACCATGTCGGTTCCAGCAAACTCTTTTAGTTATGTTATACGGGAGCCTATAGGGGTATGCGGACAAATTATTCCCTGGAATTTCCCACTCGTTATGGCTGCCTGGAAGATTGCTCCAGCACTTGCAGCAGGAAATACCATAATATTAAAACCTTCAGAATTGACACCGATAACTGCACTTGAGTTATTCAAACTTATTGATCAATGCGGATTTCCAGCTGGTGTAGTGAATCTTGTTACTGGCCCCGGCGTGGAAGTGGGTGAAGAATTAGCAATGAATCCAATGGTGGATAAAGTTGCATTCACAGGTGGGACAGTTACTGGCAAAAAAATAATGCAGGCCGCTACAGGAAATTTGAAGAAAATATCCTTGGAGCTGGGTGGAAAAAATCCAAATATTGTATTTGCAGACTGTGATCTTGAGATGGCAATTGATGGTGCTCTTTTCGGCGCTTTTGCCAATCAAGGTGAAGTTTGTTCCTCTGGATCTCGTTTAATCGTTGAGCGTTCTATTCACAAGAAAATGGTGGAAGGGATGTTGAAAAAAATTCCAAATATCAAGCTTGGCCATGGTTTAGATTGTGGTGTCAAAATGGGCTCACTGGTTTCAGGTGCTCACCGTGAAAAAGTAGAACAGTACATCAAGATAGGGATTGATGAAGGTGCAAAATTGATTTGTGGCGGGAAGCGTCCTACAGGTGACGTTTTTGAAAAAGGAAATTTTTTTGAGCCAACTATTTTTGATGAGGTGAAGCCTACAATGCGTATCGCTCGAGAAGAAATTTTTGGTCCGGTACTCGCAGTCATCCCTTTTGATACGGAAGAAGAAGCAATTCAAATTGCAAACGATACCGATTATGGTTTGGCAGCAGCTGTGTGGACTAAGGATCTTACTCGTGCTCATCGCGTGACCTCTCAAATTCGTGCCGGAATTCTTTGGGTAAACCACTACCATCCAACTCATAATGAAATGCCTTGGGGCGGATACAAACAAAGTGGATCAGGACGTGAGTTAGGTTTGTATGGAATCGAAAGCTATCTTGAAATCAAGCAGGTGAATATTAATCTAGATGATGAACCAATTGGGTGGTATTAATGAATCAAATTAATATTAAAACACAAATACCGGGACCAAAATCACAAAAATTAATGGAGCAGCGTTATAAACATGTTGCGCGAGGTCCATTTCACGCTACTCCCATCTTTGTGGAACGAGCAAAAGGTTCATTTGTAGAGGATGTAGATGGAAATGTATTCTTGGATTTCTCATCTGGAATTGGTGTGGTGAATACAGGGCACTGTCCCGATACGCTGGTCAATGCAGTCAAGGCACAGGTTGATAAATTCATGCACACGAGTTTTAATATTCTTCCTTATGAAGGCTATATCAAGGTGTGTGAAAAATTAAATTATCACACTCCCGGTTGTTTCGAAAAAAAATCAATCCTATTGAATTCGGGAGCTGAGGCTGTAGAAAATGCGATTAAAGTTGCTCGTGCCTATACTGGAAAGCAAGCCGTGATTTGTTTTGATCATGCTTACCATGGTCGTACTTACATGGCTATGGCACTTACCGCAAAGAATAAACCCTATAAGCATGGATTTGGTCCATTTCTTTCAGAGGTTTATCGTGCTCCCATTCCATATGAGTATCGTTGGCAGGGAAAAAATTGTGTCGAAGAATGTTTCAACGATTTTTCTGAACTCGTTAATTTGCGTGTGGGTGTTGAAAATACCGCTGCAGTGATTTTAGAACCCGTGTTAGGGGAAGGGGGATTCATACAATTCCCAGTTCCATTTTTACAAAAGCTTCGCGAGTTTTGTTCTGCAAACAAAATTGTTTTCATCGCCGATGAAATTCAATCAGGTTTTGGTCGTACAGGAAATCTATTTGCAATGAAAACAATGGGCGTGGAGCCTGATCTTACGCTGACAGCAAAGGGGTTGGGTGGTGGAACAGTGATTGCTGGTGTAACAGGAAAAGCTGAAATGATGGATGCTGCAATGGTGGGTGGGTTGGGTGGAACCTTTGGCGGAAATCCACTGAGTTGTGCAGCAGCTCTTGAAGTATTCAAAATCTTTGAAGAGGAAGGGCTTTTGCGTCATGTTGCGAGTCTTTCAAAAGTACTTCATTCCAGGCTTTCTGGATTTAAAGAAAAATATAAAATAGTAGGTGATGTTCGTGGTTTAGGTGTTATGCAGGCGCTCGAACTGGTGGAAGATAAGAGTACGAAGGTACCAAATAAAGAAATGGCGGACAGATTAACAAGATTTTGTTTAGAGCGTGGACTGGTAATTCTTAGCTGCGGAGGATATGGAAATGTAATTCGCCTCCTTATGCCTCTTTCGACAGAGATAAAAGATTTGGAAATTGGACTTTCTATCATTGAGGAAGGACTCAAAACCTTATAAAAAGAAGTGCAATATAAGTGGCGTGAGCAAGTGTGCCTAAATGCGTTAAAAGTCAAAAATCGCTAAAATGTTCTATATTTAACCATGATGGTTAAACTTCAAGGAGGAATAGAAATGCATAAAAAGAACATTTGGTCGATAGTATTAACACTTTTAATTTCTTCATGCTTCATTTTTACAGAAGCTCAGGCTGCATCGGTAAATGTTGACCACCTGTCACAATGTATGGCAGCTTGTAAAGGAAATAAAGGCTGTGTTGATAATTGCGTTTCGAAGGATACTACGCGAGGGTTGAGTAAAGATATTCTTCAATGCCTTGCTGGTTGTGGTCTAGGAGTCACCTCGACAGCGAGTGATGCAACCCTAAAAGAGCAAATCAAAGCCTGCTGTCAAGGTTGTCTCAATGCGATGCATTAACGCAGCAATGAATAAAAAATTAAAATTTAGCCTAAATTTTAAATTGACACGAAAAAATAGTGAAGGAGCATGTTATGGATAAGTCATGGAATAAAATTTGTACCATCTTGCTGGGAGCAGTAATTACTATTGGCTTTAGTAATTTGGCAGTTGCTGATGATGCATGCAAAGCAAAATGCGAAGTCAACTCTAAAAGTTGTACCAAAGGATGCGATGGGAATACCGATTGCATATTAAACTGCTCTGATACACGAGATAGTTGTGTTCAAGGCTGTGGTGATTAGCAAGAAACGCTCTATTTAGCATGAGTTTTACACAATATAGAAAAGGAATAGTGACCTGAGAAAGCAGCTTTTTTATTCTTATTGCTATTCCTTTTAACCTTTCTTAGTTAATAATCCATGACTCAAACATCCCCTTGGCGGTAGAGAGATCTTTTTCATATTGTTTTATTGGTGAAGCATAGCTCCAGGTATAAAAAGCTAATCCATCATCCCTTAAGAAGATTATATACATTTGCTTAAATTCTTTATTTTTATATTTGTAAGTAAAAACCAAGAATTCTCCATGAAATCTCTTAGGATTTTGGGGCAGATTTATCTCTCCTTGTTGTAATAACTTAGGGTCTTTGGTATTCGCAAAAATCTGAGATTTTAAATCATCTTTTAATTCTTGAATGGTTGAGTATGTTCCTTTATTTTTTTTGGTCAACAGCGTCTGGATGGTAATTGTTGTGTTGTAAGAATCAGTGCCTTTTTTACCTTTAAAGTGAACAGTTCCTTTTCCTGGTTTAATATATTCCCAGTTACTAGGATATTTTAGGGAGTATCTACTGTTTTTATTATCGAAATTCACCCATGTAAATTCCTCAGATGTCGATAAGTTTGGTGGAGTGAATTTTTTATGATCTATATCTATTCCTGCCCCAGTATAACTTACCTTAATATTTAAAATCTTCCATGCTCCATCTTCCCATATTAAGCGATATTCAATTGGTGTCTTTGCGCCATCTTTTGCCGTCAGGGTTCCTTTAACAAATCCTATATTATTTTCAATGATTCGTTCATTAAAAAATGCGCTCTCATTATTCGTTAATGAAGGATACTGATTTATAAATTTTTTAAAATCAGAAAGAGAGGTCGCTTTTTGGAAGTCTTTTGAAGTATAGGAGTATGCTTTTTCAACATTACCAGATTTTAATGCACTAAGCTGATGATCAATGGAGTAAATCAAGCCACTTGTAAGAAACAATACAATCGCAAATACCGTACCAACAAAGAGTAAAAACCAGGCGCCAATAATCCCAATTATCATCATTGCTTTTTTTAATGGAGATGGATTTTTTGTTAGTTGAATCAAGTTGCCATTTTTATCTTCAAATTTGTTAGTAACTAAAAGAAGTAAATCGATTAAATACCATATGCCAAGTCCTCCTACTGTAAGGAGCATTAATAAGCCGGTAGTTATTTTTCCTACATAAATTCGATGAATCCCTAAAACTCCTAAAAATAAACCTAAAATGAGTACAAGAATGGGGGATTTCTGAGAACTTTCTTTGCCGGTGTATGGCTTTTGTGTCTGAGAGAAAGAAGAATCTGCTTCTATAGATGCGCCGCATTTACTACAAAACTGGGCATCTTGTGTTAGGTTATTTCCACAATGCTTACAAAATTTAGATGCATCCATGCTTACTCTCCAATGTAATATCGAGCCAGTTCGAATAGACTCTAAATTCTATAGGCTAGATCTTGATATCTTACTTTTATATATAGATTAAATTTTAATAAACTCAATAAATCTTATCTAAAATAGGAGATTTCCTACAAAAGGTTTCAATATATTGCTTCGAGGAGATAACCATGCAAGAAAATATATTCAATTGCTTCAATGATCGGCTAAGGGAACTCAAGCTGCATCTCACTGCCTACATCCCGCGAGATGAATTGCAACAGCCCCTAGCTGATTTTATTACAAAAAAAATTAATAAAGATTTTTTATTAACGCTTCTTTTCTATTGTCTGTAAACGAATTCCGTTCTCTTCAATATCAATCAAACCGCGTTTATAAAGTTGTCCCAATGCACTTTTAAAATTTTTTTTACTCTCGGCAAATGCCTGCTGAATTTCTGCAGGAGAGCTTTTATCATGTAAAGCCAAAAAACCACCGGATTGTTCAATCTTGGATATAATGCGCTGCGCTAATTCATTAATAGTGTTTTGCCCTATTTGTCTCAAAGTAATATCAATTTTGCCATCATCACGTACCTTTTTAATGTACCCTTTCATTTTTTGGCCATAAATTAATGTTTGAAAAATATCACCTGCATGGATTAATCCCCAGTGACTGTCGTTGATAATTACTTTTCTTCCAAGCGGTGTACTCTCTGCAATAAGTAAACTAACTTCCTCACCTGGCTTAAAGTTAGCTGTTGTCTTATCCAAAAAATAATCGATTTTTGAGCTTGCAATAATGCGTCCCTGATTATCTTGCTTTAAATAAACAAGATAAGATTTACCAATTTCCATGGGCCGGTGTTGTTCTGGTTTGGGCACCAATAAATCCTTATCTAATCCCCAATCAAGAAAAGCTCCTACAGGATTTACATCAATTACTTTTAAAAATGCACAGCTGCCTAGTTTGGCAAGAGGATGCCTGGTTGTTGCTATAATTTTGTCGTCTGAATCAAAATAGACAAAAACATCCAGTACATCACCAACCAAAGCGCCTTTAGGGACCGATTTATTGGGTAATAAAATTTCCCCCCACTCTCCTCCTTGAAGATATACTCCAAAAGGAGCTTCCCGTACCATTTTCAATTTATTAAATTGCCCAATTTTTATCATGACCAAACTCGTTTTTTCATATATAAGTCAAGCTTAACACAGAATGTGTGTATTATTTATTAATGTTGTAGCCAAATTATTAACTGATAGTTGTATGGGTAGGACTATCTATGATGTTATAGCCGCATAACAAAGTGGAGATACAAGGTTGATGCATTTTGACCCAACACAAAAATCCACTCAAAAATATGTATTTCAAGGCATTTTAAACATATGTTGCAAATTGATTAATAAAAGAAAATAATCGGCTCCTAATTTTGTTTCAAAGAGTCGATTATTATGAAGCCAGCGAGAATTATAATATCCCTAATACAAGTGGCTATTTTAACTTTTTTGATAATTAAAGGGGCCATTTCTGGTGATGTGCATGTTATTGGCTCAATAAAACATACAATACAACCTACCGCCGAATCTTCTTCAAATTACAGTGGACTAAATAATACAAAGGTCATTCAACTGCTTAAAATTGAGTTATCTGACGAGGCTAAAAAACTGCTGGTGAGACGCATAAAAGATATCGCCACAGATCATTCTCAGACTTCACTTTCATTGCTAGATGCCGAAACTCCTAAAATGGTTCAATTGGCTATGAATCATGTTCCTGTTCTGGATCAAGGGCCACATGGAACATGCATCACATTTGCCATAACTGGCGCGCTTGACGCCGTGATTGGACAAGGGGATTACATTAGTCAACTTTGTCATTTACAGCTAGGCAATTACTTAGAAAAATATGGATATGCTCTGAGCGGTTGGGATGGCAATTATCCTATTGCAGTAATAAATCAGATTGAACAGTATGGAGTTGTGAACAAAGAAAAACAAACAACTGTAGGATGTGGTGGTTTGACTGAGTACCCCAATCATTCGAATAAGAAACCTGAGACTTTTATAGATCCCAAAGAATACAGCACAATGAATGAGCTAATCTTCGGTAAGATAGTGAATTGGTCAAATATCTATTGGAGAATCAGTTCTTCCTGGACATTAAATGAAGTAAAAGAAGCGCTTCGCTCGGGCGACCGATCTGTTTTTGCGATCATGCTACCGCGTCTTGACATAGGTGTTGTTGGTGCTGTTGGAAATTATAAAACCAAGAACGATACTTGGTTAATCACCTCAGATGTGTTAATGGGTTTATCAAATATACAAGCGGCCCATGGAATGATCATTACTGGTTACGATGATAATGCGGTTGCTGTTGATAATTACGGTAAGAAACACACCGGATTATTAACCCTACGTAACTCTTGGGGGAGTAACATGGGGAATAATGGAGAGTTTTATATGTCATACGATTATTTTAGATTACTGACATATGATGTAAGACGTTTTTCGCCCAATTAAGAGCATGACCTAATATTCAACCCAGTATATCTTGGATGCATGCAAATGACGTCGTACTTACTAAAATGTAGGCAGGATCCTAAAATTAGAGAAATTCTGAAATCCATCCATGACAAGCAAAACGATGTGCAGAAATTAGAACAACTGCATAGTTAAAATGGAACTACATCAACTTGGCAGCCATTCTCGCCAGTGATAATGGCTATAAAATTCTACAAGCACAAAATCGAGTTTTGACAATCTATTTATAATTCCAATATAATACAACCATAATACTATTTGGACAATTTGTTTAATATGAGTGGTAAAGGCTTAGCTTATTGGCGACAAGCTTGGCAGGATGCAGGGTTTGGTAATAATTATGAGAATGCTCTGTATTTGTTGAAGCGTTATGCACGCCAATCATTTAATACTTACGGCAAGGACGTCGCCAATTTTTATTTTGGTGAATCAAGAAGTATTTTTGCTCCAAGTATTAGTCATAAGAGTTGTCGCTTAACTCGTGATGAAAGAAGCATGGAGCGTGTTATAAAAGATTTGCAAGGTATTCTTGATGGCCGCCCAATTTATCAAGATGGGGATTTGCATAATATACTTAAAGTCTTTGGTGAAAAGATGAAGCAGGATTGCACGACATCTTTTAAGATTGTACAAAAGCCATCCTTTTTTGAACATTTTATGTTCCTTGAATATTTTCTTTCATTGTTGCAGAAATGTTTTGGGAACGATCCAACTGAAAAAACAGGAAATGGTTTCTCTCCGAAAAATTAAAAGTACTCTGTTTTTCCTTGATCTTAAAATATAACCCACTGCATCGATGCTGATTTTACCTTAAAGATTGCCTACCTTGTGGTAGGCAATCCAATTTAAGACAAATTGCGTTTTGCAAACACTTCCATCGCCGCAGTCAAAAACTCGACCAAATCAGGATGATAACGATTAAAGAAATCACGAAAATCAGGATGGTTGAGATAAGTTTGCCCAAGCCCTAAATAAGTATCTTTGGTTGGCGTCCAACAATTTTTGACCCAGTCATAGTGCTGTTGAATAAGGTCCTGTACTTCCTTTGATTCTATATTAAGGCCTTGTTTAACTGCATTAGCAAGTGCAAGATTTAATTGCTCTCCAGAAGCTTTAAATGTCTCCCAATCAGGTTTTTTCCAATGAGAAACTTTTGCCCAACTGTCATCAATTTGTTGCTGTGACATTACGCCCGCTTCAACCAGATATTTTTCATGTTCTTGTTGTTTGATGGGGTCAAATCCCTCAAACATTTCTTCGATATTCATTTTATATTGTCCTCTTAAATGGGAAATGGTTTTATCAATCGTCTGTATGAGTGTTTGTGTTCGCTCAACATTAGACTGCAATGAGGATTTTTGTTGCTGTAACGATTTTATTTTATCGAAATCATTGCAGCTCAAAATTTCCTTAATGTCGTTAAGAGGAAACTCAAGTTCACGAAAAAACAGAATTTGTTGAAGTAAAAGTAACTGCTCTTCCTGATAATAACGATATTGATTATCACCATAGAATGCAGGCTTTAATAAACCAATTTCATCATAAAAGCGCAAAGTCCGGGTGCTTATACCAGAAAGCTTCGCTATTTGTTTAATTGTGTACTTCATATGGTATTCCTCTTAAGCCACAAGAGACACAATAAGGGTTAACGTTGCGGCAAGGTCAAGTATTATAATCTACTTTATAAATTCATTAATTTTTAGCAAGCATTCCCTGATTGCTATCCAAGCCTAATTATGTTGTCCATAAATTATTTTATCTGATATATTTGAGGCTTTGGTGTTCAAATGTAAGTCTTTTGGCAGTTGATGTTCTAACCAATTCATTTTAGCCCTCTTAAGACTAGTTTTAGAGGTTAACTACGAATTAAAATCCAAATAATAAGAGGATAATACATGAAACTGATGTTGGTCATTGGTATAAACCTTGAAATAACAAAATGGAGCGTAAGTGAATCCAGATCTCCATTCGATGAGGATGATTATCTGTGTGTTTATGAATGCATTACGCCAGAAGAGGCTAACCAGATGCTGGAAAATATAAAGTCAGCATTCAAGATGGACTATCCTATGGAGTTGGATATAGAAGAGCAAGAATCCTTATCATCGGAATATTATCTAGAAACACATGGAATTTATGTTGTTGCATCAATGAAGTTTTTAGAAAGATATTTTGACGGGAAAGTTCAGGAGGTTCATCCGGAAGACAAATTCGGAAATAAATCGTTCTATATATACAAGTCAAAGATGGGGCAAGATGATAATTCACGTGCCCGTTTAATTATAGTAAATACCAGTAAAGATTCACTAACAATTAAGCGTATATCACCTGAACAAATTGAGGAGTCAGAGTTAATTGATTTTTCGGAAGAATACCTGGGTGCTACTTCATATACTAAAAGGAATAAGGGGAGTGCTCAAATAAAAGCAGCCTATAATTTTAATGGACTATTCTTACCTGGTGATAATTTTAATGTACTTTGGTTACCTGCCAAGCCTCATCAAGGGCATGCTATGTTTACTGCCTATGGATGTACGAATCATAAGATTGCTAAAATGCTGGAAGCAAAAATTAGAGATGACGAAAAAAGGAAACAAAAAGAAACACCGTTGGTAATTAATAGTGAACACATTACTCTGGTGTGTGAGGGGCCTATTTTATTGGCTTCAGGGAATTATTTAGAACAAATGTATGGTAAGCCAATTCATGTCTCTCTAGTCAATGATTTGGTAAGGCGAGGTCTTGCTGATAAACAGGCGCAACAACGAGCAACTGCTGTAGATAAAATCTATGCTGAATGGGATGCAAAAGTTCAATTAAGGAATCAGACTTATCTTTTAAAGCAACAAAGCAGAACAGCTCCAGTGTTCTTCCCGCCGCAATGGATTCCAACTGGACCCTATCAAAAACCTTCGTGCGCATCTTCATTCAATAGTGAAAACACGATTGTTCCCAAACCTGAACCGCTACCGTATCCTGCAATTCTTATGAAGGAAAAGACCGTTGTTCCAAAGCCTGAGCCACTGCCATATCCCTTTATTACCGGGAGACAAAGTTCTCTAACAACTCATGAGCAAACGAAAATGGTTGCTCCACGAGCTCAATCAATATTCCATGAGTCTGATGCAAATGAGCCGTTAAAAGCCTTTACTGAAGAGGAGTATTTGGGCCTTTTTCAGTAATAGATTAAGCAGTCCATAGCCAGGTTGCAAGCAACCAGGCTTCGCTTTTTTGATATACGAATACTCAAACAGAAATAATGTCAATCTACCTTTTTGCCAGTCGGTTTTGCACTGATTTTTGCGGGGGTAAGGTTATTAGTGATCCGCGAGACTGCCTTATCTACTCGGCGCTGAAGCGTGATTTCAACCATTACTGTTTCATTTGGATGAATAATTTTGTTCATGTCGGTAAGCGAGGAATGAAAATCAAGCAACCTATAATAGGCGAGGGCTTGGTTACTTGACTCAGGGTATGCCTTAATACGTAATCCCAGATTACCTTTCATTTTGGGCGTATTAATCCCTGCCTCCATGATGTCGTAGTTAAGAAAATAAGTGAGTTTTCCTCGATTATTCAAGTTTTTTTGGCGATCTACGAAGAACCCTGTAGGAAGTGCCTGCTCGCTATATTTGGGACCAGCAGTTAAATAGAGATCATAATCGACAAGATGATTGCCCCGGTCATCAATAAGCCGGAAAATAATCATGGAGTAGCGATTGGTGATATATTCGCGCTTAAAGATAAGCGTGTTCACTGATTCTTTATGCTCATTGTTCTGAGTTTCTTTAGTAATCTTATCGAGCTCTTGTACTAATGTATTATAAGAGGCAGGATTTTTTACTTGCAGGCATCGCAGAACCCATATTGCCGTGGGATGAGTGGCGGCATTGGCCATAGTAACACTACGGATGATTCCGATATTTTTACCGGAATGCGAAAGCCCAGGAAGAACCCCAAATGCCATTGGTTTTGACCGTATCATTTGGGAGAATGCAAGATTTTCACCGTTATTTCCCTCCTGATGTAGTTTCAACAGACTATAATTCATATTGGTAGCCGCCACGCGTACCACTCCATCAGACCCAGCTTCCCCCGTGTAGGAGTTAAGTGCATCATAAAGTTGGCGATCAATTTTCTGGCCGGTAAGTACAAAGGAATAGATACCATAAGCTGTGCAATCGTAATCAAGCCAACTTTCATTAAGTTGCCAGCTCATATCGCTTCCGAGCTCAAGCCAATCAAGTACACGTTGCCCAGGTTCAACACCTTCAAAAAAACTCTTTATACGGCCTAGCCGAGATTTACCAAGTTGTGCAAGAGCAGAGCCGTGGTTGGTAGGGGCCAGCATGATAAGATGGCTCAAGGGACATTTCGCAAGATTATTCTTAAAGTATAAATCCATCCATTTTCGTACAATGGGGCCACCGGTAGAGTGCGTAATACAAGCAAAACGCTCCCCATCTCGCAGCTTATCAGCAATTTCATCACGTAATGCCTCATCCAATGCACGGGCTATATCGTCAACCGTTATCGTATCGTCAAAGCTGATGTAGTGCCCGAGATAAATATTGCCAACCCGGATATCCAGCGTACCGTTTTTGCTCTGACTTGCAAGCCATTGGGGAAGCTCCCCATAAGTATTGGTATGTGTGACACTCCAACCATGGACGAAGATAACAATCATGATGCTCCTTAACTGATTGACTCTACAACAGGACATTGTTGAGTAACTCGCTGATATTAGATTATTTTAAACTTGAACCTCAAGTTTTTTAGTTTGGCCTCCATGATTAGATTAATTAAGATGCTCTTCTATGAAGAAGAGGCTATCAAAGTGCACAAAGGGTTTTGGAAGCATCCATCTAAATCCGCATAAACATACCGCAACACACATTTACAGGACTTACGAAAAACCCCAATCTCTTTGTTAAAAAATGTTTTTAATTCGGTCATTTAGTCTATCTAAACTCCCTCATTAAAAACATTTTTTGCCTCGACCTTGAGATTTTTCGTAAGTCCTGATTTATAAAGAATATACTCATTCATCAAGTTTGAGATTGTAGATTCTGGTTGCTTGTTTCTTCAGTTTTAAACAAGGTATATTGGTCAATTATCATTAAAATATCCCTATTAATCTAAAAAAGAGAATGTATTTTGAGACGCAATAAATTTTTAAATAAGGTGCTTAGATGAAGATTATGGAGATTCATATTGCGCAATTAACTATTCCATTAATTCGCCCATTTATAACTGCGGTAAGACGTACTGAATGCGTTGAGGATGTGGTGGTAATGATTAAAACGGATAGTGGCAATTGGGGGTATGGTTCAGCTGCTTCAACTCCTGCCATCACTGGAGACAGTACGGAATCTATTATCTTTGCAATTAAAACCATTCTTGGTCCGCAATTAATTGGACGAAGTATTTCAGAATTGAATTTATTACTCCAAATGAATAACCAGGCCATAGCAAGGAATACCTCGGCAAAAGCGGCCATTGATATCGCATTGCATGATTTATTTGCCCAACATTGTGGCTTACCTCTTTATAAATTGCTGGGCGGTAATACGAACAGCATTAGCTCGTGTATTACGATAAGCGTTAAAGAGATTGATGCGATGGTGCAGGATGCGGTTGACCTCGTCAATCAAGGGCACCAAACTATAAAAATAAAATTGGGATTAAATCCAATTGAAGACATCAAGCGCGTCCATGCGATTCGTCAAGCGGTAGGTGATTCTATTACGTTACTTGTTGATGCGAATCAGGGATGGTCTTATGACGATGCCTTGAAGGTTATTGAGTCATTGAAGCAACAGCATTTGAATATTGCTTTGGTCGAACAACCTATTCGTGCTCAAGATCTGCTGCACTTAAAGGCTATTAGCGAACAGGTAGACTGTCTGATTATTGCCGATGAGGCGTGTTTTTCCCCTGAAGATACTCTGAATATTGCAAAAATTAATGCGTGTGATGGGGTCAATATTAAGCTAATGAAATCGGGTGGCATTGAGAATGCGCAAGCGATCTATAATATTGCTAAATCAGCACACATGAAAATCATGGTTGGATGCATGCTGGAATCACCCATTGGAATTGCTGCTATCGCCAGTTTTGCTTTAAGTAAGCCGGATATCTTCTATGCAGACCTTGATCCTATTTATTTGATTCGTGACAATTATGTACTTGGTGGGGCGCAACGCCTTGGCGCTAAAATCATTTTATCAGACAAACCTGGTTTGGGAATTGAAGGTATTTTCCAGGGATTAAATCAGATTGGAGTGATCCATTAATGTCTTTTTACATTCAGTTAGCCAGTTTAGGTATTATTGTTCTTTATGCTGTAATGCTATTTCGCAATGTTGATGCGTTAATCGCGACCGCAATCTGTGTTGGACTGGGCTATTTGTGGAATCTAAGCAGCCCAATTGACATCGGAAACTCTATGGCTAATGCGTTAGGCTCATTCATGGCCTTAGTTGGTTTTATTATCATGCTGGGTCATGGCTTAGGTGAGATCTTAACGCATACTCAGGTCAGTCATACCTTGGTGCACCAAGTTGTTTATGGGATTGGGATTAATACTCAGCGACGCGCTAAAATTGGCATTGTACTTTCATCTTTTATCATTGTAGGTTTGCTTGGCACTTTGGCAGGAGGGTTAGCTATTTTAGCTCCCAGTTTACGCCCTATTGCAGGTTCTGTTGGACTATCACGCCCCAGTTTGGCTGTGTTAATGCAGGCTTCAGCCGAAGAGGCTTTAATTCTTGGACCTTTTGCTCCTCCAGTCGTGGCGTTACTGGGTGTTACAGGACTAAATTATGTGACGGTGCTTCTTTATGCATCTCTTCCAGTGGCCTTGGTTACTTTAATTACTACGTGGGTGATGGCTAACCGATTACAACGAAAGTATGCGAATGAATCTTGTGAAGATGAGGATACTTCAGAGCCATTTGCGCCCAGTAAACAACAAAAGCGGGCTACTTTGCTCTTCTTAATTTCTTTTATGGCGTGTGTCGTCTATGGTTTATTGGCTCAGGCAAAAACCACCTATGTCATTTTTGTCATGTTATTTCTAGCGCTGATTACGGGATTGGCGAGTCAATTAAGTTTAATCCAAGTTTTTAAATTGTTTGTTGAGGGGATGCAAAAAAGCCTACATCTCTTCTTTTTGTTTATTTTGTTTGATCCTTTTATGGTTTTAATTCATCAGGCGGGAGGATTTATTGCATTAACAGAATTATTAACCCCCTTAATTAATTTAGGGGGCAAACCCATATTATCGATGTTAATTGGATTCACAGGTGCTTTTGGCATGCCGGGTGCTGCGGAAGCAACCATTAAAATGCTGCATCAGCTTTTTTCTCCTAGTGTCCTTCAGATGCAATTGCCCATGATATCGTTCGCTTTGTGCATGATCTTCGCGACCCGTGTGACTAATTATGCCTATCCTGGTGCCAATATGTTTGCTGCGATGGGCTTTGCTGGAAGCGAAAATGTCAAAGCAATGATACAAAACGGACTAACTGTCACTGCGGCACAAGTCTTATTTCTAATTGTATACAGTTTATTCTTATGATTGAGCGTGTTCATAAAGTTAGGTTGGGTCGTGACTCAACCTAACTAATTTTGCGGAGAATGAGAGTAGGTATATTCCTGGTTGCAAGTGACTAGACTACGCCTTGTTGCGTAAAGCAATTGCTATGAATATGTAAGTCCAACCACTGATAATCATATCAATCGCAATAAACAATCCGATGACCCATAATCCACTCATTGGCCAGTGTGATAAAATCATGATACCAAGTATTAAAGTGCATATCCCCGCAAATAAGATCCAACCCCACCCCTTGGTGTGCCGTAAGGATATGGACATGCTAATGCGAACAATACCGATAACGATAAGCGTCCATGCGAGTAATGCAGTAATGATAGTTGACGCTAATAAAGGATCATATAAGACGATGCCGGCGCCAATAAGGTAGAGTATTGCAATGAGAATTTGCCAAACCGTACCTTTCCATTCTTTATGTTTAAACGCATCAGCAAAGTGCGACAATCCTGAAATCATGAGTAATGCAGCGAAAAAATACATGCTGACTATGGTTAAGAAGATATCCATTCCTAAACCAATAACACCCAAGACCAAGAGCAGAATTCCAAAACCTAAAAACCATCCTCTATGTTGCTGCATGATTTTTGTGTCGGGATGAAGTGCACTGTTAGTTACATTTTCCATATCAGTTCCTTTTGATCTATGTAACTTTAAATATAGCCTATTATTAATAACTGAATGATTATTTTGTTACCTTTTCCTGTTTAACTACTATCCAACACCATCTAATACCTTTTCTATAGTTGGAAGAATAGATCATAAAATGGAGTTTATTGTAAAGTTACATTAAATGCTGTCGATCGTTTTGAAGGCGAACGTATTTTACTGGATATTCTTAAAAAAAATGGAACATCTAGACCGTAAAATGTAGACAGTTCGAGACGTGGAATTGAAAAGGGGATAAATGTAAGATGAGATTAGTTCTATAATTGAAAGATAACTACGACGAAAAAAAGTAGATATGAACACTCTTCATAAACGACTGATTCGATCTTCAACTGTAGGGACGCTTGTCATACTGGCACTCCTTTTTATTCCTGCGGGCACCCTGGACTATTGGCAAGGCTGGATTTATATGGTGGTGACTGGTATTGAATCCGCTGCATACAGTGTATATCTAGCAAAACATGATCCTGCTCTTCTTAAGCGTCGTACCGAAGTAGGCATATCGTATGAAAAGGAACCCGCTCAGAAAATCATTATCTTTTCTCTTTATGTTACCTGTCTTGTACTTGTCGTTCTGCCACCACTTGATGTACGTTTTGGCTGGTCGTTAGTACCTTGGTATATTTCGATCCTGGGTGACATGTTGGTTGCATTTTCATTCTACGTTTTCTATCTTGTATCGAAAGTAAATACCTATGCCGCCGCCAATATTCGCGTTGAAGAGGGGCAAAAAGTAATTACGGCGGGTCTGTATGGAGTCGTCCGTCACCCGATGTATTTTGGTGCTATTTTTCTTTTTATCGGCACACCGCTTGCGCTTGGATCATGGTGGACACTGCTGTTGGTTCCCGTCTTCTTATCCATTCTAATTGCCCGTATCCTGAATGAAGAAAAAATACTCGCCCGGGATTTGCCCGGATATAGGGAGTACCAAAAATAAGTCACAACTCGGCTTATCCCATTCATTTGGTAACTGCTATGATTCGCAAAACAATAAATAGTCAATTCTCTGCTGTTGCTGTGATTATGAGTTGTCATTGCGAGGTGCATAAGAGTAATTTGCAAACAATCAGTTGATACGTACTATAATTTAATTTCAGGAGGTAAGATTATGGAAGTTGACCTTTTAGATGATTATAAAGATATTCTTTCCCGACATGGGTATGATGAGAATGATTTCGATTTGACTGAGAAAGATGAAACTGATTATGCTCAAGATCCTTATCTCATCATTGGAAAAGTTAGCATTCGATGTAAAGCCACAGATATAACAAAAACGTACAATACCGGTTATGCAACTATTTGGCCAACTGATTTTGAAGATGATTTAAGAAATGGGTATTTCAACGATACAATTTAGGCTTAGATTATTGTGACGCTTCGGTTGCAACCTGGCTGCGAACAACCAGGCTACATTTCCGTTTTAGATGCAGTTTTCTGAGTTTTATCCACGCTTTGGTAGTGCTATAAATAATGAGCCTGAGTGATTTAGTTGATTTGCTTCCACACCAGCTTGATCTCCCTCCCCCTTATAGACGTCCACATGAGCTCCCATAATAGCGCCACCGGTGTCTTGAGCGACACACCATGAAGTCGATTTTTTGCAATTATAGATAAAACTCATTCCAACAGGGATTACCTTGTGATCTGTTGCACATGAAGCATGTGGCGTAAGAGAAATATTTTCTGAACCATAAGGGCCACCATCTTCTTTAGCAAAAAATACATAGCTTTGATCGCGATTTCGCAAGTCGGCGGCTTTATCACGGTTAAGAGGGTTATCCAAATATTGGCGAATTAGCTTTTCTGATGCAGCACTTTGTCTAATTGCTTTAGACACATTGCAGCGCAACTTTGCTTCATCATGACATTTAGGATCTTTAGCACAACGTTCTATTGTATCCAGGTTGCCGCCGCAGGTTGGGTCTTGTGCGCATTGGACTATGCGACCTAGCATAGTACGGGGCCTGCCGTTGGCGCCATCGTAATTGATATGGAATAATTTGCCATCAAGAATTAATGAGCCAGAGCCTTCAAGCATTAAAAATGCTGGGTCATTTGGATCTTTAACGTAGCCAATTATATATTTTGGATTTAAAGCTCCATGCTCAATCTCTTCTCTGTCCGGCACTACAGAGTATGTGCCATCGGCGTTTTTCAGACAAAATCCACGTGCCATTTTAGTCAGTGGGTCGACTCCGCAAAGAGGTGCTTTCAAATTAAATTTTTTGCATTCTGAAGCTACATTTACAACACCTGGATTACTGTACATAGGATATAAAAATCCGTCGCCACGTTTAGTGCGCGCTTCAACAGGGGCTGGTGCATAATAGGCAGTAAATTGAAATTCACCCTTTTTAAATCCGGCATGATTTTCAGGCCATCCTTCGCTTTTATACCAGTCAAATTCAGTTTTGATGCTTGATAAATATTTTTGAAAATCACCACGGGCAGCTTTAGCAAGAGCGAGCATTTTTTTGTTGATATTATGGCACCATTCCTGGCGTTTGAATTTATGACCCGCGATAGTCATGGTCTGAAATTCACCGCGGCTTTTATTGCAGTTTTCAATCTGATTATTTAATGCTTTAATCACTTCATCCATATTACCCACAGGGTTAGCTAACGGTAGCTCTGATGCCGAAATTTTATGAAATTTAAAGCGCAACACACCGGGTTCTTTAGCAGCCATTTTCTGTCTTGTGGTAAAGTCCGCGAGTCTTCTAACATCTAAGCAGCGCTGAATCGGATCAGCAGGAAGGGTTGCTTGAGCGATGATGCTAAAAGTCATTAGTGCAATTATTAACGCTGATTGAAACATTGGTATCCTTTACCAGCCATTATTATGTAACAAGATTATATAGGACTATTGACTCGTCATCAAAGATGATGAACATAGATGAGATGCAGAAGTGAATCAATCCAAGTGTAGCCTGGTTAGAGCATTGGTAAAAATGCGATTAAATTGTTATAATTGAGCCAACTTGAGTTAAATTTAAACCAATCCCTCATCATTTTTATCGTCAAAGGTTGATGTATGCGCCATCAAGATATTACCGACATGCTTAAAAATACAACGAAACAAAGCGGTTTCTTTTCGAGTGAACTTACTACCTGGACTTGCGTCGAAATTTTTTCAAATCAGGAATGAACGATACTTTGGTTAAGGATTTTTCTGGACTGAAACTGGGCATTGAAATTTGTTATGATAGCATGCAAAGTGCTTTATCTCATTTTGTTAATGACAACAATATGTCCTTAGATGTACAGCTGATTATCGCTGATGGCGCTGAAAAACCTACTTTAGTGACTCGGCCAGGGACACTTTTTATTAAGGTTGAGAAACAGGCAAACCAAACGGTGATTGGTATGATAACTAATACTTCTAATGCTACTTTTGATATACAACCGGCCATCTTCTTAGGCTGCGTTGAAGAAAACGATCTCATGTGTTTTAAATTTAGGTGAAGCTTAGCCTGCAACCTGGAGTACCAGATTATTGCCATAAAGGTTGAGGCAAGATGCTTGAACGCTTGAGCATTTAGTTGATTAAATAATCTCAGTATAAAGACAATATCTGAACTATAATTTGATTTAAAGTTAATTAATTTGGTTTTTTATGAAGTTGCCAAAGGCCATTGTTCCTTATTCAAATAAGGATGCTGCTCTTCTTGCGAATAAATATGCAAGAGAATTTATAATAGAGGGCGGAACTCAACTTATCAATAATACTTATCCTATTGATAAGAAAAAAAGTCTTAGTGATGCAGTAAAAGATGTAAGAGAACAATCTCAAAAAACCGTAAACTCATGGTTAGAGTTTGACTATTATATTTACGAATTTTATCAATCGGTTGAATGCAGTAAGAAATATTCAATTGGAAATTGTAATGAGCTCTCGGAATTAGCTTTGGATTATATTGCTCATTATGCTCCTCATGTAAACGCGGAAGTTTTTCAATTAATGGGCGGAAATCATGTGGTACTTGTAGTTGGAAGACAAAAAGGGAGTGATCCGCGTAAACCAGAGACTTGGGGTAAAGATGCTTATATTTGCGATCCTTGGTCCGATGATGTATATCCTGCCTCCGAATATCTGGCTCGAACTAAAAATTACTATCAGACCTATGACGAGGTTTTAGATACATATACTAATCATGTAGAAGATTTTAATCCTTCCAAACATACTTTTGGCCTGATTCGAAATTATAATACCGACTACATCAGAAAATATAATACTCAAGAACACATTATGGAGGTTTTTGATCTTTTTCAAAAAAAACAGCAAATGATTGTTGAGGCAGCAGTAAATTTAGAGAGGGCTCTTATTACAATACGCAATAAACTAGAAGAAAAATATGGCGAAAGTAATGAAAAATATCAGATTATCCAAAACAAAATAAACCAGATAAAGAGCGCCACGGAACAACTCACTAGAGATTTTATAACGCCAATTGACGAATCAAGTAATTATTATGAAACCATATCTCAATTAGATAAGACTCTACGACAATCAATTAAGACTTATATTAAAGCAGCGGAACTCTCAAAAGAAGAAGCAATTACTTTAGCTAAACCTGTTGCAAAGACCGGACGACATAAATTTTTTCATTCAAAATACGATGTGGTATCAAAAATTAATGATGCGTTAGAGGAGTCTAGTGATATGTTAAAAAATGTTACCGGAAAGAAGTAACTAATATAAAATCCAAGCTGAATATGAGCGAAACAAATCAGCAAAAATACCTTCTGAGAGCTTTGCTTTTTTAAGTTTGAAGAGTATTTAAGTAAAAGGCAATTAGTTAATATGGAAAATTATGATGCTTGCATGTATATTCCCCCCCAAATCCTAGTTTAGGTTAAGGATTTCCTTTGATTCAAGGATATAGTTTGGTTGCACTATTTTCCTGGAAGAAATGAGTGCAACATTATAAAATGTAGTGATGTCAGTCGCCGAATTCTGTGAGCAAAAATGATTTCAATGTTTGCAATCCCCAATTGTGATACTGTAAAAAAAGCACGAACGTTCCTGGAGAAAAATAACATTGATTATGAGTTTATCGATTTCAAAAAAAATCCCCCGAAAGCAGCACAAATAAAAGCATGGGCTGATTACTTGGGCGAACTTCCCATCAATAAAAAAGGAACGACGTACCGAAAATATAAAGACCATTATGAAGCATTGAGTATGTCGGAAAAAATAGATTTTATTATCGAAAATGCATCGCTCATTAAGAGACCTGTTTTAGTCGAAAATGGCAAAACAATTGCCTTGGGTTTTAATGAAGAACAATATAATGAATTATTTACGAATTCCTGAGGTATGATTCCAATCTGTCCTTAAAAAGATAATTAATGAAAGTAAGGCGCAAAATAATTCCGGATTTTGACGGCTAAAAATCACTGGGAAATCCTGGTTGCGAGCTACACGTACTGCACCTAATTAAAGTCCTAATAGAGAGCCAATAGTGTCCATAATCAATTAAGATGCTCGTTGATTTCTAAAAATGTACCTTGTTTTTTGTCAGAGATTTCTCTTTACGAATTTATTCATCTGAAAAATAAGTATTATATAATTTTATGTATGTATTATCTTTTTCTATTGCTTTTAATACATCATTAATACGATCGATTAATGCTTGATTCTTGGGTGATGCCAGAATTACTATGCCATCTCCAACTTCATCTACATCGCCTAATGGCCTAAATTGATTACCCCCTTCATGAGTCCAATAATTTACTGATGAGCGATTGAGAAAGGCAGCCGATATGGTTTTATTGTGTATATCTGCCAAGACATCTTCAACATCTTCATAGAGTTTAATTTGAAATAGTTTTGGATAATGTTCTAGTAAATATTCATAAAACACCCCCCCATTGAGCGGGTTTTGCAAAATACCGACAGTTTTTCCTTGTAATCCGTTAATTGAATCAATTTGACTATTTTTCAAAACGAGAAACTGCCCCTTACTTAACATATAAGGCAAGCTGAAAATGAAATTAGTTTTTAGGTCATAAGATATCGGAATACCTCCCATTGCCAAGTCAACTTTACCCTCTTGTAGTTTTTTGTAGAGCTCATTTATTCCCATTGGAATAAAGTTACATTGTTCTTTTAAGCGCTGGCATAGCAATTGTGCCAAATCAATATCAAATCCATTTTTTGGAGAGAAAATGTAAGGTGGTTTAAATATAAGAGTTCCAATATTAATAGTGGCATAACCCATTGAAGAGATAAGAAGACCGAGCGCCATTAAAAAGGTTTTAATTGGCATTATTTTAACTCCTTTTAATAATTCACAGATCCATCCTTATATTTAAATATAATACCTAGAATATATAATAGTTAAAAAATATAAATATTTGTTTCAGGAAGGATTTTTCTTTTATCTATTCATCGTGGGTTTGTACACCTTTTTAGCCCGTTCATGGGACCAGCTATCGTGACCCCATTTGAGTTGATTTTAACACCGAGTACGTGTTGTTGACTGGGTGAGGGCGCAAGTCGTAACCCGGGTTATGCTGCATTTTACTCACCTTTATTTTCTTAAAGAGCCGCTGTGGCACTATAAGTGTGTGAATGAGGCGCAATTAGATAAGAAATGGCCTGCTTATCTAAGCTGTGATCTCTATTATAATTATAATCAACGTCCGGTCTTGCCAATGATTGAGTTAGTGACATTTTTAACTCGTTGTGTAAATGCTCAAATAGATGCTTATCAAATGTTAATAAATTTGTTACGTGCAGCTCCAGTACCAAAGCAACCCAAGGAGTAGCATGTGGAATAATTGCTTTTAAGATTTTTTGCAGTCTTTCCTTTTCGATGGGGCTATCTTTCTTAATCTGAGCGATGATTATTGCAAAATCTGCATGTCGTTCAAGTGGGGCATGGCAAATAATCGTTGCAAATTGTTCTGGAGATAGAACCCGGGCGGCCATTTCACAAAATGGTTCTTGAGTATTTCTAAAAATTTCCCAAAATTTATTTTCTTTCAGAGCACTTTCTAATTGCGATTTAGTTATATTCTCTAAAATAATCTTTAGCCTATTTTCTCTACAATCTATATTTGATTTACTGTTTAATGTTTTCGCATCGAGTAACCAAATGTGGTTTAGCAGATGTGTATATCTTGCTGCAGATGCGGCTTGTTCTACAAGCATTTTAATTCGATAATCGGGCAAGCTATCTAAATCTGCAATTATTCTTTCTGCATTTAACATAAATGTTGGGGCATTTAAATCGCGTATGAATGCATCAAAAGCCTCATCACTCCAATTCTTTCTTTGAACAGCGCTGCTCGCGTAGACTGGCTTGGTAGCCGTCGGCACTGGAGCCCATTTTCTTGCAGGATGGGGTGTTGGTATGCTATGCGATGTGTTTGATTGCGAGGCTTCATGCTGTTTTTCATGCGTTTGAAAATTAACTTGAATGTAATGGTCGACCAATTTTGTCAGTTCGAGCTTAAAGGATGGTGGATGCGCCATATGGCTTATCTGATCGATGAGCGACATTCTGATGCTCCCTGTAGCATAAGGCATAATTGAAACAAGTTTACCTAATAAGTATGGGCCGGGTTTGAGTTTCTTGATCATTGAGTTTAGCGTTTCATGCCGTGTGCTATTGGCTGCAAACAACTCCAATTGCTTACGCGTGAATGTATTCACTGCACTATCAGCAAAGGCGTCCTTATTTAATACGTTTAAGAAGTCGGGTGAGTCAAACGATGCTTTTAATTGTTCCTCAGAAAGAGCTTCGAGCATTATTGCAAATTTGCTTGCTTTATTTTCTCTTTTTGAGACTTCAAATTCAAATCCGTTAAATTGACGCCATAAATAATCCAGTTCAGTTGAACCAAACTTGCCGTTTTTTTTGTTGGCACTGAGTTTACTTACAAATAATTTAATGTCCTTGTTGCTCATCTGTTCCAAGCGATCCCAGAAATCATTTTTTGCAGAGGCTGGATTTTTGATTAAGGTAACTAGTGTTTCGATATAGAGTTCTTTTACTTTAGAGGAATCATCTTCTCTTTTAATTGGAGCTTGTGCCTCATCTTGAGCTATAAATTGATTAACTTTAACTAGGAATAGCTGAATTTTCGCAGAATCATTGGCCTCATGGGATGAAGTAGCTTGAGGTATCCCTGCTTTTATTTTTAACTCGGTTCGGGAAAAAAAGCGATCGGAAACAGTGCTTGGTTTGAGCGTTGGACTCGTGTCTTTGGTTTCTTCCGTGGCTTTTGAGATGACAATTGGAGCGTTATCCTCGACATGTAATTCAGTGGGTTTGCTTTTTACCAACGGTTTCTTTTGTTCGCCAGACTCTAGAACATTGGGTCTGAAACGTACTAATTCTATTCCGAGAAGAATTATATTTATAGAACCAAAGGAGGCTATTCTTATTCCTTCAAAACCTGATTCCAGTGGGTCTTTTCTATCAATAATTCCCTTTAACAAGCCGAAAATTCCTCCTAAAAGAGAAATGGGGGAGGTTAATATGAATCCGAAGATACCAAGCAAAATAAGCAAGAGACCGCCGATACGCTTTAAATAATAAGATATTACGGATTCGTTTAAAAAGTTAAGGAGCATATTTTAATTCCAATATTTGAAAGTTTAGGTGCCAAACTTAAACCGTTTGAGTTCATCTCTCACACGATGCGTTGCTTTTCGTCCTTCATAAATGGTTGCTTGGGGTCGATCGAATTTCCATCAAACCAATATGATGAATCTTAGGTGTAATCAGGACATAATTTCTAAGTCATTCAACGATGTGTATCGTTTGATATGAACATATAAGGTCTTCTCATTTCAATAGCCAGAATCTTTTGTCATTACTGAAAATGTAATTATGCTAGCGTCCACTCTTGGTCAAATTTTTTAATATCCAACGAAAAAAATCCCGAACAACTTGTCTAACAAGAGTATTCTTACTGATTGTTACCAATATAGAAGATTCTGAGCTTGCTGTTTTCTCTTGCCCAGGTGCAGATGAGGAATCCATAGCTGGGTTTTGTTTCTTTTCTGCCAGCATTTCTGATGCCGAATGCGGATTTTCTGCACGAGCATAGCGTTGATACAAATGAGATTTGCTTAGTATGTGCTGTGCTTCATCCTCAGTCAAGACACCCATTCTTGATTCTGGTGGTCGAATCAAACATTGAATTAGTGGGGTTGGCTGTCCTTCTGCATCAAGGGCACTTAAAAGCGCCTCACCAATACCCAGTGTAGTTAACATGTTCTCTGTATCATAATGAGTTGATGGCGGAAAGTTTTGGGCAACTAATTTCATTGCTTGCCGATCTTTTGCTGTAAATGCTCGTAGTGCATGTTGAATTTTTAATCCGAGCTGCCCCAAAACAGCCTCCGGGATATCGTTTGGAGTTTGAGTGCAAAAAATTAAGCCGACACCTTTAGAGCGAATTAATTTAACAATCGTGTCTAATGTATTTAATAAGGCTTTACTGGCATTTTTGAAAATAAGGTGCGCCTCATCAATAAATAAAACTAATTTGGGCTTATCAGGATCACCCAACTCGGGTAGTTGACGGTAAATATCAGTAAGTAATTTGAGCATAAATGTTGAAAACAGTTGTGGCCGATCTTGCATGTCCATTAAACGAACAATGGAGATAATTCCCTGGCCATTTTCGTCGCATTGTAATAAATCATCAATTTTAAACGCGGGTTCACCAAAGAAATCTGCGCCACCTTGGGATTCTAATTCAACAATTTTACGCATAATGGAGCCTATAGAGGCTGTAGCGACACTACCATAGCGAGATTCTATTTCTGAATTACCTTCTTTACTTTGTACATATTGCAATAAGGCTTTAAAATCTTGCAGATCAATAAGTGGCATGCCATTGTCTTTAGCATATTCAAAAAGAATAGTGACAACTCCCGCCTGGGTTTCATTGATTCCTAACATCCTTGAAAAAAGTAGTGCACCAAAATCAGAAACAATTGCACGTAAAGGAATTCCAGAGACCCTGCTTAGGGTAAATAATTCTACGGGATATCCGCGTGGATTAAACGATAATTGAAGCGATTTGCATCGTTTATCAATACCTGAATTGACCTCGCCTGGCATTGCCAAACCGGAAATATCCCCTTTAATATCCATGACCAGACAAGGAACCCCAGCCAAAGACAATTGCTCAGAAAGCACTTGCATGGTTTTGGTTTTCCCACTACCTGTAGCTCCAGCAATTAATCCATGGCGATTAAATGATTTGAGTACGAGATTAACGGGGGTATCTTTTAATAATTTATCTTGAACAAGAATACCTCCCATTTGTAAGGATGCGATACTTTTAGGTGTTTGATAAGGAGTGCTGAGATCGTCATACATAAAAACATCCTTGTTGCAGTTTCATATGAATTAATTATATGCATTAATTTAGATTATTGTTGGATCCAGGAGCAATCTTCATTTAGGGGGCAAATGAACACAATTAAAATGCACGGTAAATGAGTTTTAGGATAAGCTTTTAATAACTTCCCCTGTATATCTATATTTTATGTTAGATATTTCATTTTCTATTGTTAAATTAACTTTATAGATCGCATCATTAATTGCCTCTGTCATCAGCCCACATGTTTTTGTTTTATTATCCAATTCTGAATAGGCGGGATCCAAGGAAAGTTCTATAATTTGGTGAGTACCATTCACCTTTGCTTTAGCAAGTCCATTACTGGAAGAGCCTTCAACAACCAATGACTCTAATTCCTCCAATTTTGCGGCGATTTCTGCTTCCATCTGGATTCCTTTGGCCCTAATTACTTTCAAAGTACCGGCTCCAAGGCTTTTCAACATATCCTCATCGACTGTAAACATATTTGCGGATTTCATTATTCTACCTCCTATATAGGTATGCTTAATGTGTTAAATCAAAATTTATGCGAAGTTCTTTATAACTTGGGTCCTTCTGCGTTTGCGGGAATGTTTGTTTTTCCCAGCCCGTATTGTTCTAATACTTGAGGTACTGCAGTAGTCAACTGTTCTAATACCACTGAATTATTGCTAACACCTCGAGCAAAATTATCGAATGCTCGTACTGAAATTAGACCAATAATCGCCTGCATGGATTCTTTTGTATCTTCTGTTTTTGAACCTCGTTCAGCGATGACTTTGATGAGTTCCCCGCCGGCATAGATCGAGGCTGAATAGCAATTGGAGCGAAAAAGATTACACGATTGCTCATCACAAATCGCTTTATTTGTCCTCGCTATGACCTCTTTTATTTCCTGCCCCCGAATTACCACAAATTCTGAATGAGCAACATCCTCTTTATTAATTTTTCTTAATGCGATAGATGAGTGAAAAAAAGGAGATTTTTGTGTGATATCTGCAAAACCCTGTTTACGTGCAAAACCCACTTCAAACAGTTCATCATCGTTAATCGTATCTAAGTCATCACTGAGCATCTTTTCTGGTTGAACACGTACTTTGGGCGTTTGCCCTTTTTTTGCAAACATTTCTACTACAAAATCACTGCCAGCAAACAAATCAAAATGTTTCTCGTTATCTAGCTGGGTTCCTAATGACTTAAACCAGATAGAGCTCGAATGTATTTTGTGCTGTAGATGCTCCTTGGGGGTTTTTTCAGTATCTCGAACGTAACCGGGACTTTGCCTACCTAATATGAGCCAATTTTTTTGATCTGCATCGACAATATCAGAAGTATCATTGATCATAGTTTGCAATGCCGTCATGTCTTCCTGTAATTGTTTATACTTGTATGCATCATATGCAAGAAAAAGAGTACCAGCTCCAGCTGAGCCGATTAATTTGCCAGAATGTCGACTTATTAGTCCAAACATAATTATCTCCGCAATAATCCATTTTTAATGATGCTTTGTATTATTATAGATCACCATGGAATTTAATTTTGCATTGCGTGCTGTTGACGATAACTGATTACTGTGTTAAAGATACTAAATAAAGTACACTCTGTGTTGAATTGGCATTAAATGGAGTTGGAATTATGCGTGCAAAGTTAGCAAAGATAATAAGTCCTCAAGAATATACGAAGAATGGATCTGCATGGAGCCGGTATGCTATGTTTCAGATGAGAAATAAATCTCCAAAATTATTGACTAAAGATGAAGGGGCTCATGCAGAAAAAACAATTTCATTACGCCCTGAATCCATAGAGCCCGATAAAATGCGCTCATTGGATGATTCATCTAAAGGCGATACCTTTGAATTAATGTTTGCGACCAAACCCGGGCTACCGCTTCCTTACATGCCGATCAGCCATTCTGCTATTGCTTTAAAAAACAGTAAGGATGGTTCTTTTTCTATATATGGACGCCAAAGTCCGTGGGATTTCTCACAGTGGTTGCGAAATGGAGTAACATTTCATACCCAAAAAGATAATGAAAAAAAATACTTAAGTAAGGGATATAACTTTGTTGGCTATCCAACAGGAGTTTCTTTTAGCCAGCAAGAAATTAATAAATTTCTTGATTCTGCAGATCAACTCATTAATCAACAACAGATGTGCAACATGTATCGCTCCAATTGCTACTCTTACTCAACTACAGCATTAAGCTTTGCTATTGAAGCGTTATTGGAACGTCCTCATTTTGATGCCAAATCTATCAGTCGCATCATCGATGTTTTAGAAGAACATCCCTTGCAAGATCATTTTTCTATTGGCGTTCGGAATAATCCGGTTGTTGTTGATAAGCTCACATCGGTTCTTTCTGCGGTTCAAAAGAAAACGGCTTCTTTACAAGCTCCTTCACAAGCCGACAAGCAATTGCATGATAAGGCTGATCTTTTATATACGAAACTTAAAAATAGCAGTCAGGATGAGAGCAAATTGACGATGGGTTAATAGGTAAGTTCATTATTATTTTTGATAGAGTTTTAATCCTTTAAACCTGAGCGAATGTAGGATAGGAAACGATGCCGAACGCCGGATAGCTACATATAAAGATGACTTTTTGATTTTGGCAAATCGTTTATTGCATCAATCTAAATAATCTTATTCTAGGTTTTCTGAGCACCGATAATATTCCAATACTAAGGATAAAATTAATTATAGAAACGCGTCAACTTACGTACTGTTCGATAAGCAACTCTGAATAATGTATGAACTTTTCCTGTTTTTATTAGTTGTTTTCCCGAGATTAACTCCTCCAAGGCCTCTTCAGGAGCAACTCGTGTTCCTTTATCCCAACTAATGTACATTGGATAAAGCAATAAAGCCCCGGCAATTAATTCGTCTAGCTTTAGTTTTCGAGTGCGTCGAGGCGTACTCATCATGTCTGTTGTTAATCCCCAGCCTGCATAAAAGGGCAATCCATAACATGTAACGGCTTTACCTCTAAGAAGCGCTTCAAATCCAGCCAAGGAGGTCATGACATGTACTTCATCGATGTATTTTAATAGATGTTCTATCGATACATCATCAAGATATTCGTCACAATATTGATGCGTTTTATGCTCATCAATTCCTTTTGCTCGCAGACCCGCAACAATGTCTGGATGGGGTTTATATATTATCCATGCGTCAGGATTCTTTGCACGTACGGCTCGAAGCAATTCTATATTTGTTTTAATAACTCCAGTTCCAAATGCAATTGAAGCATCTGTTTCAACTTGGCCTGGAACCAGAATGATACGTTTTTCATTAGCAGGTGGTTTCCATGCTTGTCCCTTTAGATTATATTTTGTTACCCCATGTGCGACTATACGTTGATGAAAAGAAGCTGCGCGTTCCAATAATGGCTCTGTGAACGTGGAGTATTGTAAAATATTTTCTAAATCAGAGGTTTTGGTTCCATTATAATAGATTCCTTGGGTATCAATAACCCACGATAAAGGGCGTGTCAGAGCGGCACCTAGGCCAACCGAGCGTAGAAAGCCATCTTCCAGTCGAGCAACTGAAACATCCCCTCGTAGCTTAGGTGGAGTTGGGCGCGACCCCCAAAGCAAAAGGACGCTCCCAGGTTTAATGGAGCGTGTTCTCCGAACAAAGCGGACGGTATGAGCTGCTAGAAATCGTCGAATAATTGGTCTTTTCCAATATGGCATGCGCCAAGCATAAATCATTGAATGAGTGAGATTTTGCCTGCTGCTATGGATGTCCTTGGGACCCGTAGAAATAGCAAAAGCGGAACAATTATTAGGTATAGAGGGTACGATGTTCTGGTTCGCAATAGATTGTATAAGATGTTCTGAAATCAAAAAATGCTTCCTCCAGCTTGGTGCTTTATAGTCAGTTAATCGTTTTTTTTGTGCTTGTCTTAACCTGCTGTCTGGTTGTGCATAATTCGTAATGATGTTTATCCATTGCACAGTATCTAGGGGGTCAACATACTCGGGAATATTGTCGCCAATCTCTACTAGAGCAGGTGTTGTGCTGGCAATAACCGGAACACCGGCATTTAAAGCTTCAATCAATGGTAAGCCATATCCTTCAACAAATGAAGGAAATAAGAGCGCTTGAGCATGTTGCAAGCAAGACGATAACTCCTCATCGGAACATCGATTCCATTCAAAGACAAAGCCACGCAGTTTTGAGCAACGATCGAGCATACGAGTAATATGCTCACACTCCCATCCTCTCCGTCCAATAATAATCAGTTTGGGTGCCTTACTACCCAGTTGTTTAATTAAGTTTTGCCATACATAAAGTAACATAATATGATTTTTACGGGGTTCAATCGTACCAATCACAACAAAATAGGGTGAATCCATCGTTCGAGAATACAAACGTGATTGTGGCAAATCCACTCCAAGTGGCGCGATGCATACGGCAGGCAATTTTTTTTCCAGGGAGAGCGCAAACTTAAATAAAGCATTATATGTATCTTTAGAGTTTACAATAATGCCTTTCCCCAAGGTCAGTGCATGAATCATTCGTCGAGTATGTTTTTCCTTTTCACCTGCGCGGCAATACTCAGGATGGCTTATTGGAATTAAATCATGAATGAAAAAAATAGGCGTCAATCGTATTCTTTTAATCTCTTCGGCATAACGGGTTCGTTCTAAATCGCTATGTCCTAAAAGAAGTAAAATGCCATCATGTTTTTTCTCAAGAGAATGATGAATTGCAACTCGAGTAATAAAGGCATACAGGCTAATACGACTTAAATTGCCAGCTAACAACGAATGGAAAAGATATTTTGATTGTTGTTCAGATAAAATCCAAAGTCGCCCAAAATAATAAATAACTCCACGAGCAGAATCCTGATAATGTTTTAAATAGGCCAGCATCACCCGATCAATTCCAGTTGGTTTTAGTTGTTGAAGCTGTCTTCGAATTAAACGAGTAACGTCAATATAAAGCGAATAAGACATGTGTTTTAACCATACTAGATAATTCCAGCTTGCAAATGGTGAATGGAAATAACACCTAATGGATCAATTAAGGCTAAAGAAATAAGAGATTGCTTAATGAGGAAATTGCTTGTGCTTTGATTGCAATGACATCCAATGCCAATTGAGCAATGTGATCCATTGGTGCTGCTCTGTATCCTGCAATTAATGGCATTTATATCATGAACGAATATCAAGAGGAAGATTCCGCGATGCAATATTTATGATTAGGTTTCGTTAAGTTTATTCCAGAGTATGAGTTAGGTTCAGGTCATGTTTTAGTTGTTATTACTTGAGTTTTTTCTGTATATTACGTGCTTGTATTAGGGAAAACCAAATATGTATAAGAACAGTTGTAACTCTATTTTTCAAGGTAAGAACATATTATTACTTCAAGGACCAGTAGGACCTTTTTTTGCTCATTTGGCCGCAAGCTTGAAAGCTCAAGGAGCCCGAGTATATAAAATTAATTTCAATGCTGGTGATTGCTTTTTTTTCTTGTTTGGAGCAGTGACCTATAGGCAAAGTATCGAAGAATGGCCTTTATGGCTGGAAGATTTTTTACAACGTTTTGATATCGATATTATTTTTCAATATGGAGATTGTCGCCCTATTCATCGTATCGCGACAGAAATCGCTGCACGACACGGGATAGAAGTAGCAGTTTTTGAAGAGGGTTATATTAGACCTAATTTTGTTACTTTGGAGTATATGGGGGTGAATGCAAACTCTCATGCGATTACCCATTTTCATCCAACTGAGGAGCAATACCAAGAGTTTCAATATCAGGAACAACAAATAGGACGCGCATATTGGCAGATGGTCTGGTATGGCTTCTGCTATTTTACTGTAGGGGGGATAGGAAAGTTTCTTTTTAAAAATAATGTTCACCATAGACCACTTACAATTTTAGAGGCGGGGGTGTGGCTGCGTTCTGCGTGGAGAAAGTATTGGTATAAATGGCGAGAAGCGGATATTGAACAACAGTTATTGGGGGTATTACGTAAGCGCTATTTTTTAGTTCCGTTGCAAGTGTTTTCTGATTACCAGGTAACCGCTCACTCGGGGTTCAAAGAAGTTGAACAATTTATAGAGCTTATCATCGATTCTTTTGCCCAGGGATCAATGAACGATACCTTTCTCGTATTTAAACATCATCCTATGGACAGAGGATATGTAAATTACACCGATGTAATCAGGCGTTTGGCAATTAAAGCACAAATAAAAGAACGAGTGATGTACATTCATGATCAGCACTTACCTTCATTACTCGAGAATGCACTTGGAGTCGTAGTTATTAATAGTTCAGTTGGCATTTCTGCGTTACACCATAATGTACCTACCTTTGTGTGTGGTGATTGTTTTTACAATATTCCAGGGCTTACCTATCAAGGTACACTTGATGATTTTTGGATATCAGCATCGCATACGGCTGTGGATCGCGATTTATACAAAAAATTTCTTAATTTTATAATTACCAAAACCCAATTAAATGGCAGCTTTTATAAAAAGTTTAAAAAGGAGACATCATTTGCTGGATTGATTGTTCAAAAATATAATGCATTTTTTTTAAAAGTTGATAATAAGCAGAGCTAGTTTGGCTTGCATTTAATTGGCCTGTCATTGTTATTTTTAGCCAAGGACAGTAGAATGTCCCAATTATAATTTAAACAGTTTTTATCTGGAATCGAGCCTAACTAAAAGGAGTTAGTTTGAAGCAATTTAATCGATTATTATCTGTCAATGCATTACCCTGGAAATCATCTATTCAAAGCGCTTCTCTTTTTTTAACCAAAATAAATAAGTTATTCGTACTCACAGTCATTATTCCTACGTTATTGGCTATCTTTTATTTTGGCTTCCTTGCTTCAGATGTGTATGTGTCTGAGTCGCGTTTTATTGTGCGCAGAGCAGGGCAACCTCCAGTAAATTCTGGTTTATCTGCTTTATTGGCTTCTACTCCTCTTTCCAAGGCAGAAGATGCTGATTATAGTATTCATGATTATATATTGTCTCGTGATGCGTTGTCTGAACTGAACAAACGACTTAATTTGAAAACTCTTTATAGCGACGGAAATATTGATTTGTTTCATCGTTTTGCATTACTCGGATTGGATTCCAGTTTTGAATCACTTTATCGTTATTATAAAAATCGAATCCATATTGTCATTGATTCTTCCTCTTCCATTTCGACCTTGCAAGTGCGTGCTTTTACTGCCAAGGATGCATATCAAATCAATCAAAATTTGCTGGAATTGGCCGAACAATTTATTAATCGGTTTAATATTCAATCAAGAAAAGATTATGTTGATTTTGCAAAAGCAGAGGTGGATTTGGCGATTCAAAAAGCTAAAGAAGCCAGTCTTGCTTTGTCGGACTATCGAGGTTTGAAAGGTGTTTTTGATCCTAATCGTGAGTCTGCGATGAGGCTTCAGCATGTATCAAAGATGGAGGCCGAATTGATTGCAGCAAAAGGTCAATTAGCGCAAATTCAGAGTTTGGCACCGCATAACCCCCATATTTCTTCGCTGCGCAAAAATATTCAAACGCTACGGTTCTCAATCAATACTGAAAAAAGCAAGGTTACTGGAAATCTGACTTCGCTTACGAATAAATTGCGACGATATGAACGATTGGTTTTAGATAAAAAATTTGCCTATAAACAGCTTGTATTTGCTTTATCCACATTAAAAAAAGCGCAAATCGAAGCACAACGCAAGCAATTATATTTAGAGATGATTGCTCATCCTAATGAGCCTGATAATTCATTTGAACCTTATCGTATCAGGAATATTTTTTCGGTATTCATCTTGGGCCTTATTACTTGGGGAGTTATATCCCTTCTGATTGCAAATGTTAAAGAGCATCTGGAATAAATTTAATTGTTAGGATTATGAGTGTATGCATTGCAGTATTGATAAATATAAGATTAAACCATCTTACTTGGCGTTAGTTGTTCTCTCAATAATCTCTTCGGGTTGTACCATGATGTCGAGTGGGCCTAGTGCAAGAGTAGTCAAGCAAGCAGCTGAACCAGTAAATAGCGATGTTCAGTTGCTTGATATAACCCCGGACATTGCGCATCAATTAGCAATAAACAATAAAAGTTATTTATTTTCTGATGCATTTAAACAGAATCGCTCAAATCGCTATAGTGTGGGGCCTGGAGATGTGCTGGATTTTTCAATCTGGGAAATCCCCCCTGCAACATTGTTTACTACTCCTACAATTGTTGGTCTTTCTGGGAAGACATCAAATCCTATGAACTCATTGCCATCACAAGTGATTTCTCAGGAGGGGACAATCAGTTTTCCTTTTGCCGGCAAGATTCATGTTGCCGGGCTTAATGTACAACAAATTCAGGATAAAATAAGACGAGCATTACAAGGCAAGGCAAATAAACCCCAAGTGTTAGTTCGTCTCGCTAAAAATACTACCTCGGCGGTGACTATTGTAGGGGAGGTTGTTTCGAGTTTGCGCTTGCCATTAACTCCCAGTAAAGAGCGATTGCTGGATGCATTAGCTGCCGCAAAAGGTGTAAAACCCCCAGTGAATAAAACCATGATTCAAGTAACCCGGGGACAGAAAGTATACTCCTTACCACTGGATATTATCATTCGTGATCCCAAACAAAATATTGTATTGCAGGCTGGCGATGTAATTACCGCCTTATTTCAATCTAAAAGCTTTACTGTATTGGGTGCAACTGGGAAAAGTGAAGAAATTAATTTTGAAGCTCAAGGAATTAATTTAGCTCAAGCTTTAGGACGATCGGGCGGTCTTCAGGATCACCGAGCGGACATTAGTGGGGTGTTCGTTTTTCGTTTTGAACAGGCTTCAGCGATTCATTGGCCACGAAAACCTGGATTTATCACTCCGGATGGAAAAGTACCGGTTATTTATAGGCTGGATTTAAAAAATCCACGTAGTTTTTTTGTGGCTCAAAGTTTCCCGATTAAGGATCATGATATTCTTTATGTATCCAATGCTCCGGTTGCGGAACTGCAAAAATTCCTTGGAGTATTAGCGACAGCTACAGCACCACTGAATCCATTTTTATATGCAACCACCATAGCGGCTTCTTAAAAGAGCAGCCGTTTAAACTTGAGCTGAAATTCTTTGGATTCCAGGAGACGAGCTCGTAATCGCTCAAATGAACCATATGATTTTTTCATTTTTTTCAGCTCATTCGGTTCAGGATCGCGAGCAAGAATGAGGTTAAATGCAAGAGTAATATCCTCTTCCTGGGGCGTAATAGAACGAAGCGTGTCTGAAAACACATCGAACTTATCGTGAAATAATTGATTTTTAAATTCCTCGGAAGAAAATAAGCATTTTCTTAATTTTTCTACGGTGTCACAGGCCGATTGTTGAAATTGGATCGCAAATTCATTTTCGGGCTCGCGTCCGAGTATAAAACGATAAGCAGCAATGACATGCTCTCTGGTTGGGGCATTGATTCGTGTTGATTGATAAAAATCGTATGCATCATTTATTTTATCGAAGGAATAGAGTCGGCCTTTGCTGAGGACAGCTGCTGATTCACAATGTGTTTTTATATAAGTTGGATCATGAGACACAATTACAAGCGCACGGTCTTTTCTTTTTTCAAATAATTCTTCATAACACTTTTTGTGAAATCGGTCATCGCCTACAGCAATCACTTCATCAATTAAGAAACAATCAAACTCCACGGCCATTGAAATGGCGAAACTCAAACGCGCTCGCATTCCAGATGAATAGGATTTAATGGGCTCATGAAAATAGATACCCAGCTCGGCAAAATCATTTACAAATTCGATTTTGTCGATCATGAGTTGTTTCTTAATACCATAAATTCTGCATATAAAACGAAGACAATCGAGTCCTGTTTGATTGTCTTGAAATGCATCACCAAAAGCGAGAGGCCATGAAACACTCATACCCCGGTGTATTTTTCCTGAACTTGGCTGTTCGGCGCCACTAATGAGACGAATCAAGGTCGACTTCCCAGAACCATTGCGTCCTAAAATCCCTATTTTTTGACCTTGGTCAATGGTTAAATTAATCTTATCAAGAACGGTACGTACGCCTTGGCGAATAGGATAAACCTTGCTGAGATTATGGATATGAATCATTCTGAACCTATGCGTCTACTCGCGTCTTTTACCATGGCAAGACTCAATAGACTTAAGACCAAGCAAAAAGAAGACAGATATTGAATTGAATAATGAGTATGAACCGTGGTTCCAAAAAATCCTTCACGCACTAATTCAACGCCATGAATCATCGGCAACCATAAAACAATTTCCTGTGCTTTTTGGGGCAGCCAGTCGACCATGAATGCTGCACCAGACATTGGAAAAAGTAAGTACGCTACGGTATGCCATAATCGTTCAACCGTTTCAAAGTGTTCGCTAATCGCACCAATCATCAATGCCAGGGCAACAGCAAACCACATAAGTAATAACCAACCGAATAAAATTGTTAAAATATTATCCGGGAAATCCATTAACCCCATGCTGATAAATGCTATGGATAAAATCAAAAAGGACATCGTCACGCTACTAATTTCAAGGGTTATGCGTGCTAAAAACAAGTGCAGCACTTTAATGTAACGGTGATGCAACAAACTGCGATTTGAACGTACCGCCATGGTGCATCGAGTTACTGTATTTCGCCACACAAGAACCGATGAATATCCGGTGAGCGCGAAGGCCGTAATGGGTAAACTGGAGCCGTGAGTGAGCCTCGTTAATGTCCATAAAGTAGTTACCCCCAAGGTGAATAACATCGGCTCTACGATGATCCATAGAAAGCCTATATTGTGTCGGCCATAGCGAATTAAGATTTCTCGCATAAGCAGCGCGCCTATTACCCGAGCTTGTATTTTGAGTAAGGAGTCCTTTTCCAGCGACATAAAAAATCCTATTTATTTAATGGCGTTTTCTAAATGATAAATAGAGAAAATCGAATTGGGATAGAGTCTTTATCTTTGAGCTAGAACAATTGTTATTTATAATTGAAAAAGTATAATTGATTCACAAAAACAGGACAAGACTTATACCTTTAAGCCCCATTGAAACGGCTTATACGTATAAGTGGAAGAGGTCAATTTAACTGCTTGGCATTGAATTAAGGATTTTTATGAGCTTCGTGTCTTTCGCACAAAATTTTGAAGACGTCATGTTGTGGCGAGCACTAAAGCATGTGCAGAACGGATTTTATATTGATATTGGTGCTCAGCATCCAGTCATAGATTCTGTTAGTAAAGCGTTTTACGATAAGGGATGGCATGGTATTCACATTGAACCTGTTCCTGAATTTGTCGCGCTTTTGCGAAATGCGCGACCCGACGAAACAGTTTTGCAGATCGCATTATCTGACCATAATGGATTACTTGACTTTCATATTATTCCCGGAACAGGCTTAAGTACAGCTATCGACTGGATAGCAGAGTCTCACTTCAATGAATTAGGATTTCACTCTCAGAAAGTGCAGGTGCCTACACTCACATTGCAATCAGCTATGAGTACTTTAGTTGAGAATGATGTTCATTGGATGAAAATTGATGTTGAGGGATTTGAAAAACAAGTTCTGAGCGGTTGGGATTATACGAGCTTACGTCCCTGGATAATAGTAATTGAAGCGACAGTTCCCCATTCATCTAAAATAAATTTTGCCCATTGGGAGCCGTTGCTTATTGCAGCCGACTACCTATTTGCTTATTTTGATGGACTCAACCGTTTTTATGTTGCCAAAGAACACCCTGAACTCATGGATGCTTTTATTAGTCCGCCTAATATCTTTGATCAATGGCAGCTCACTGAGAATTCATCGCTTTGTCATGAATTGGTGTCTGCTTATAAAGTAAAAATTAATACTTTGTTGGAGCAAACAACAAACGAACTTAATTTCGCAAAGGAATATCAGGCACAACTACAAAACCATACTCAAAGTTTACAGCAGGAAAAGGATGCTTTAGTCCAGGAGATAGGAATACAAAAAGAATACCTGGCCCACCATCAAGTATTCGTTCAAAATTTGCAAAACGAATTAAATAGCGTTAATCAAAAATTAGGTTCTTTAAACGAAGAGCTTATCGCAACAAAAGAACATCATAGGGAAGAACAAGTACGTGCTCAGAATTTACAAAGTGAAGTAAATAGGGCCAACCAAAAATTAGGTGCCCTGAGTGATGGGCTCATAGCCGAAAAAGAATATCGTAGAAAAGAGCAAGCACATACTCAAAACTTACAAAATGAATTAAATAGCGCCAACCAAAAATTAGCTTCTTTAAGTGATGAGCTTATTGAGGAAAAAGAACAGCGTAGAAAAGAACAAGCACATATTCAAAAATTACAAAATGAATTAAATAGTGCCAACCAAAAATTAGACTCCTTAAATGATGAGCTTATTGAGGAAAAAGAACGTCGTAGAAAAGAACAGAAACATATTCAGACTTCGCAGCAAAATCATATGGCTCATGTTTCAACAAAAAATCCAACCCACATCAAATCGCTTTTGTATCGTCAAGGAGAGGATTTTATTTACCATGCTTATCTTTATGGATTGAATAGAGAACCTGATCCGGAAGGAATGCAGTATTTTCTTGAACAACTTGTTGCAGGACGCGATAAAATATTGATATTAAGAGATTTAATAAACTCTCCTGAAGGACGAAGTAAAAAAACTCGAGTCAAGGGATTCAATAAGGCTTGGTTCTTTTATAAAAGACGAAATTGGCCTGTGATTGGACCATATTTCAGAACAGTTTATGAAAAGCAAAATAGTAAAATCAGGCAACAGATATTGTTCCCAAACAATACGAGTAAAGTGGAGTTTGAATTAGATCATTTATCGGAACATGAGCGTCATGTTTTTTATCAATTTAAAAAATGCCTTGACGTTGGTGCTTGCTAAAAATAAGCGTCAAAAGATTAACTTTGCCAAATCATTTGAACCAGATGTTAATAAAGGATTGCACTATGTTAGAAAATACCTCCTGTTGGAAAACGGAGTTGACAGAAAATCAAATTTATTTGGGGTATACATTTGAAGATTTAAAACGACTTGAAAAATATCAGATACAATCAGAAGAGGAAAAAGGATTTTATACAGACTATTTTGGCATTAAAACCGATTTATCTTTTTTTTCTATTAATAATACACACCATGACCAATCTATTGGTAGACTCCCTTTTCCTTGCGATACACTTCATGCTGAGGCTCTTGAGTATATTGGCACCATCAAGGCAGTAGAATCTGCTAGAAATCGATTCGTATGCATCGAATTGGGTGCAGGCTATGGTCCTTGGTTGGTATTTGCCGCAAAAATTGCGCAACAAAATGGAATAAATGACATTACTCTTATCGGTGTAGAGGCAGATAAAGAACGCCTTGCGCTGATGAGAGCCCATTTTATTAAAAATGGGCTTCCTATCTCCGAACATGATGAAATTAAAATTGAAAACCAGATCACTACACTTTGCATTTATGGTGGAGTTACTGAAAGTAATGGGCCTTTATTTTATGGAGCTAGTGGAATTGGTGATTGGGGCGGGGCTGTCTCGAATGATTCCTCTGCAATGGATTATCGTGGATATGAGCTCGCCAAGAGTCGGGTTCCATCTTATACAATAGAAGACATATTAAATGATTTGAACCAAGTTGATTATGTCCATATGGATATTCAAGGTGGTGAATTTAAATCACTAAAACATTCAATTGAATCAATAAATAAAAAAGTTCGTTTTATGCTTATAGCAACCCATAGTCGAAAAATCGAAGGGGAGCTACTGGAGCTTTTCATCCAAAATAAGTGGACTTTACTTCATGAAAAACCGTGTAAATTTGATTTCAATCCAAAACTTTCTAATCTAACGGGCATGACAACCTTGGATGGGATTCAGGTCTGGTTCAACGCAAATTTATAAGAATATAGTGACATTTTAAATTGAGCAAACCAATCTGTACTCGAGTTTTCTAATTTATTTTTAAATTAAAAATCCATTTGGATTGCATTGAAGGAGTTGTTATATGCGTATTGTCTTGGATCTTCAAGGCGCTCAAACACCCAATACTCGTTTTCGTGGTATTGGCCGTTATGTACTTTCCCTCGCCTTGGCGATTGCCAGAAATCGTGGAGAGCACGAAATTTTTATTGCTCTTAATGGGCAGTTTCCAGAAAGTATTGAACCGATACGAGCTGCATTTGATGGAATATTGCCACAGGAGCATATTCGTGTGTGGTACAGTGCAAATGAAAATGATTGGTCTCATCAAACAGCTGAGCTGATACACGAAGCATTTCTTGCTCATCTAAAACCCGATATCGTCCTTATCGGCAGTTTTTTCGAAGGATCAAATGGCGGTGGTGTCGCCACGAGTATCGGCAGACTAAGCAAAATCATACCCGTAGCTGTCGTGATGCATGATTTAATTCCTCTGGTGTATGCAGATCATTACCTACACGATTCAAAAACAAAAAAGTGGTACTTTAAAAAACTTGAGTCTTTGGGACAAGCTGACTTACTGCTATCTAATTCAGAGCACTCAAGACAGGAAGCGTTAAACTATTTAAGTTTTCCTGAAGACAAAATTGTTAATATTTCTTCCGCTGTGGATGATTATTTTAAACCCATAAAGGTAAATAATGCAGAGAGTTTAAGGAAACGATATGGATTAACCCGTCCATTTGTTTTATATACTGGCGGAATTGATTTCCGCAAGAACATTGATGGATTAATTCGCGCTTATGCGAAATTACCACTCGATGTTCGTAATCAGCATCAATTGGTGATTGTGTGTTCTATAACACGTACCGAAAAGAAAAGCCTTCTTTCGTTGGCGGCCTCACGTGGTTTGGCGGCTCAGGAATTAATACTTCCCGGATTTATACCCAACGTCGATCTGCTGGGTTTGTATAATTTATGCAAAGTTTTTGTATTTCCTTCTTTGCATGAGGGATTTGGTTTGCCAGTTCTTGAGGCAATGTCGTGTGGTCAAGCTGTCATTGGATCGAATAAGAGCAGTATCCCGGAAGTGATTGGCCGGGAGGATAATCTATTTGATCCTCGCGATGATAAGTCAATAACAAAAATGCTCTTCAAGGTATTAATGGACGATAATTTTCGGCTTGAACTGAAGCGCTTCTCACTTGAGCAGGCTAAATTATTTTCCTGGGATATCAGTGCTCGTAAGGCAATAAATGCTTTGGTGGCTTGGGATAGTGAACGAAAGAAACAAGGAAGAACCTCACTAAGTACGAGCAAACGACTCAAGCTGGCTTATGTTTCTCCACTGCCTCCAGAACATAGTGGGATAAGTTATTATAGTGCGGAACTTTTACCTTCGCTGAGTCGGTTTTATGAAATCGAGGTTGTTGTAGCACAAGATGACGTTTGTGATTCATGGATTACTGCCAATCATCCGGTTCGTTCGATTAAATGGTTTCAAAACAATGGGGGCAATTATTACGATCGGGTTATTTATCATTTTGGCAATTCTGTTTTCCATCAGCATATGTTTGAGTTATGCAAACAAATACCTGGCGTTATTGTGTTACATGATTTTTTCCTCTCCGGCATTACTGACCATATGGCTTTTCATGGTAAATCAAAAAATTTATTCAATTTAGAGTTATATTATTCGCATGGATATAAAGGATGCCTGGATAATACGAAGGCGCATGATGAAGCATTGTCTAAATATCCATGTAATTTGCGAATTCTACACGATGCAAAAGGCGTTATTGTCCATTCAGAGTATTCGCGGTATTTAGCTAATCATTTTTATGGGGCAAATGCAGCAAAAGATTGGTTTGTTGTCCCGCTTTTAAGAAAACAAGCTGAGTCCATGAACAAGCTTGATGCTAGAAAACAGTTAGGACTAAATCCTGATGCATTTATCGTGTGTAGCTTTGGAATATTGGGTCCTAATAAAGCTAACCATAGGTTATTAGAGGCTTGGTTGGCTTCTGAACTTGCACGCGATACACATTGCAAACTAATCTTCGTAGGAAAAAATGATCCTAAAAGTATTTATGGGGAACAGTTGTTAACCACGATTAATGCCGGTTCGGGAAAAAATATCACTATTACTGGATGGTGTGATGAGCCAACATATCGATGTTATTTAGCGGCAGCAGATACAGCAGTACAACTGAGGAAAAATTCTCGTGGAGAAACATCAGCCGCTGTGTTGGATTGTATGAATTATGGTCTTCCTACTATTATCAATGCACATGGAAGTCTTAGGGAGTTGCCAGATAATTGTGTGTGGAAGTTACCAGAAGATTTTACTGATCACCAATTGAAAGAATCGCTCGAACTTCTATGGAACGATAAAAATCGTCGGCTAGAACTAGGCGACTTGGCACAACAGCATATAAGATCTCAGCACGCTCCTTATGATTGTGCGCAGAAATATTATCATTCCATTGAAAAAATTTATGATATAGCTTCAGCTGATATTTTTTCATTAGGTAAGTCAGTAGCTCAACTCAAGTCTTATTCTCCAAATACCGACGATTTAATAAGGTTAGCCAGAGATGTGGCTCAATCTATTCCCAAATCAATTCCTATCCGACAATTTTTTATTGATATATCCATGCTCATTGTTGAGGATGTGAAATCAGGGATTCAACGAGTGACGCGAAGTATTTTAAAAAGATTATTGGAGTCACCACCATCAGGTTATAGAGTAGAACCCGTTTATGCTTCTGAGCGTCATACCTACCGGTATGCTCGTAAATTCACGCTTAATTTATTATCTTGTTCTGCTGAGGGTTTTGAAGACACCCCCATTGATGCATTTGCCGGAGATATTTTTTTAGGTTTGGATTTATGTCCGAGTATTGTACCTAGACATGAAGAATATTTGCTGAATCTTCGTCGCAAGGGAGTTTCTATTTATTTTGTTATTCATGATTTACTGCCCATATTAATGCCGCAAATGTTTACTCCTGAAACGGAGAAAAGGCACCATTCCTGGATGAAAACAATTTCAATGTTTGATGGTGGATTATGTGTATCTCAAGCAGTGGCTGATAATGTTTTTGACTATTTAAAGGGCTTTAAAACAGAGCACTCTCGTCCCTTCAAAATTGGTTATTTTCACCATGGGGCCGATATTGAAAATTCTTTACCAACTCATGGGATCAATCGTGATGAGGAGCGGATTCTTCAACAATTGAAACGAGATCCTACCTTTATTATGGTTGGAACTGTTGAACCACGAAAAGGTCATAAACAGGTGCTAAACGCATTTGAATTATTGTGGTCACAAGGGCATCGGATTAATTTGGTTATTATAGGAAAGAGGGGATGGAATGTAGAAAAACTAGTCCAAAAATTGCAAACACACCCGCAATTATTTAAAAATTTATTCTGGCCAGAACAGGTTAGTGATGAGTATTTAGAACAGCTTTACGCCTCTTCCTCCTGCTTGCTGGCTGCGAGCGAAGGTGAGGGGTTTGGTTTGCCTCTAATTGAAGCAGCAAAGTATAAACTTCCCGTCATAGCAAGGGATATTAAGGTTTTTCGTGAAGTAGCTGGCAATCATGCTACCTATTTTAATTCCAATAATCCCTCTGGTCTTGCAGAGGTGATTTGTGTTTGGCTTGAAGGCTTTAAAGAAAATAAACACATCTTATCTAACGATATGCCCTGGCTTACGTGGGAACAGAGTACCCGACAGCTGCTTGATGTACTCTTCAAAAATAAGTGGTATACCCAATTGACATCAAATCAAAATAAGCTCGATTGGAGTCAATTTTTAGCAGTGAATGAAGATCTCTTAGAGCAGGAGGAGCAATGCAACTAACTAAATCCCCTAAAATTGCAATGATCACCGGGATAACAGGTCAGGATGGTGCGTACCTCGCTGAATTATTATTAGAAAAAAAATACGTGGTCTATGGTGCTTATCGCCGCTCTAGTGCGACTAATTTTTGGCGAATTAAAGAGTTAGGTATCGATAAACATCCGAATTTACATTTGGTTGAATTTGATTTAACTGATTTGAGTTCAATTATCGGTGTACTTAAGAAAAGCCAGGCGACAGAAGTTTATAACTTGGCAGCACAGAGCTTCGTCACTTCTTCTTTTGAACAACCGATGATGACTTCTTCAATTACAGCACTTGGTGCTTTAAATATTTTAGAAGCAATTCGTATTGTGAATCCGATGATTCGTTTTTACCAGGCAAGTACTTCGGAGATGTTTGGAAAAGTGCAAACTGTGCCGCAAACTGAATTAACGCCCTTTTATCCTCGTAGTCCTTACGGGGTTGCTAAATTATACGCCCATTGGATGACTGTTAACTATCGTGAAAGTTACAATCTGTTTGCGTGTAGTGGCATCCTGTTTAATCACGAATCTCCCCTGCGAGGCAGTGAATTTATTACGAGAAAAATAACCAACGGTATTGCAAAAATCAGATTGTGCCTGCTCGATGTCTTGGAAATAGGAAACCTGGATGCGAAACGAGATTGGGGCTTTGCCAGAGAATATGTAGAAGGCATGTGGCGTATGTTGCAAGCAGAAGAACCTGATACTTATGTATTGGCAACTCAGCGAACTGAAAGTGTTCGAGATTTCGTAAATCTGGCTGCACAAGCAGCGGATTTTGATCTTGTTTGGGAGGGAAGTGGCTCTAATGAAATAGCTGTTGATCAACGCACTGGAAAAACTATAGTGCAAGTGAATCCTCAATTCTATCGGCCAGCAGAAGTAGATTTGCTGATTGGTGATGCCTCCAAAGCAAAAAAATGCTTGGGATGGGAGCCTAAAATAACTTTAGAACATTTATGTCAAATGATGTTCGAAGCGGATCTTGAACGAAATAAGCGTGGGGTAGCTCTATAATGAAGAAGGTTATTATTACCGGCGCTTCAGGGTTTACCGGTTATTATCTTTCTCTGGAACTGATGCGTGCAGGAATGAACGTAATCGGTCTTTGCCAACGCCTGCCGCTCCATCCTATCCCGCAAGTGAGTTATTTCTCATGCGATCTTTTAAATAAAGAGGAGCTCGACAAGATCATTAAAGAAATAGAGCCTGAAGTGGTTGTTCATTTGGCGGCAATTTCTTTTATAGGACAGAATAATGCGGAAACAATGTACCGGACAAATATCATCGGTACCCGGAATTTATTAGAATCTTTATCCCAACTATCAAAATGTCCGCATAACATTCTCTTGGCCAGTAGCGGGAATATTTATGGAAATACGGATCGTGAGTTCATTGATGAAACCGTACCTGCCGCACCAGTCAATGATTATTCCGTGAGCAAATTATCTATGGAACACATGGCAAGACTCTGGATGAGCGAGCTTCCGATTACCATTGTGCGTCCATTTAATTATACGGGGGTGGAACAGTCATCTCTATTTCTGGTGCCAAAATTAGTAACGCATTATTCACAACGTGCCGATTTTTTGGAATTAGGCAATTTAAACATCGTGCGGGATTTCTCTGACGTACGTGATGTCGTACGCGCATATCGACGGCTCATTGAAGTGGGTGGTGTTGCCAATGAAGTTGTTAATATTTGTACGGGGAAAGGGTATTCTTTGCAGCAGCTTCTCTCCATGCTGAGCAAATTAACGGGGCATACCCCGGAAATTCGAATTAATCCTTCATTTGTTCGCAGTCATGAAATAAAGAATTTAGTTGGATGTAAACAAAAACTCGAGCAAATTATAGGTCCTTTTTCTCACTTTTCTTTAGAAGATACTTTAAATTGGATGTTAAATGCTTAACTTTTAAGTTGAAAATCCATTCACATCGCTCATTTTAATGCTTAATTTAAATACATTAAAAGGTATAATATTTTCTCTAATTGAGTAATTTTGAAGTTGATTGGGAATTATTATGCATTTATTGTCACGAGAAGAGTTTGTAGCTATAGGTACAGAGGCTATTTTAAATACTAGAAAAAAAATAACGATCGGGAATCAAAAAAGTGGATATGTAAAATATCATCGTGAAATTAAAGAAAATAACTACATTTCTAAAAATGTCCGAGCCCATCTTATTTCCTCCACGGAAGAGGAGTATATGTTTCGACATGATCTGATTGAACATGTTGGTTTGGGTAATTGTCATGAGCTTGCAGATTATCTTTTAGTAGAGGTTGGTAAAGAAATTACTCGTAAAGGTGCAAAAGCACGAATTCGGATTGTTAGCTCGGTCAAATATGATCATGTTTATTTAGAAATTATGATTCGGTTAAAAGGGGAAAAAGATTATTCTCTTTGGGAGGTTGATGCTTGGGACCCACGAATCATTGATATTAGTACTCGACCTGATGGTTCAATTAAAAATCATGAGTCTCTACTCTATGGATATTCAGCGAACACGCAAAATTCCGTATATACAGATCAGATTAACTACAATCGCCGATACACTTTTTTTAACGCAATACCAAAGCCTGCGCTTGGCAGTCCGCCCGATGGAAGTGCGACACCGGAGCGAGAGATATTGGATAAGCATTCTAAAGTGTACGATGATTACACTTTAGAAGAATCAATGGAAACAGGAATGTTTGACACATCTGGGGACATTCATTACTTACAAAAAGTTTCAAGTTGGCAGCAACTAATATAAAGTCAGTTTGAGAGTTCCTATGGTTTCAGAATTTTAAATGATCTGTCATCACTTTTTTAAAGAGGATAGCGAGCTTCATCTGGAGGAAATAAAGGTGAAGCTTGGTTTTGACTTTAAAAATTCGGTACCCAGAGTTGGCTATCACTCCATAGTAAACTGCAGCTCATCATCTTCATCATGCTGTTGAACTTCATTTTGTGTTTTAGCTTCTGTTTCGAAATCATGTTTCGCTTTAGGCATTAAACTATCAGCATTTTCTTCTAGAAGCTTGATATTTTTTTGTAAAATCTGTTGGTGCGAGCTTAATGTTTTCTGATCATTGTTCTTACTATTCTTCTCCTCAATTTGTTCATTTAGTCTTATATTGGTTGATTCTAGAAGACTAACTTCAGCTATTAAAGCATTACGAGAATCATACTCAGCACATTTGCTCTTCGCTGCATCGATCGATTTTTTGCGTATAAACAATAAGAAAAAACTTTTAAGTAAACCAGGTTTTGTATCTGCTATAAAACGGGCCCAACCTCCAGGTTCCTCTGATGGTAGATTACCTATCATTATTCTCTTTGCAGTCATCTGTTGCTCATTAAATTTAACTTCTGAGTCCAACGTTTCGAGTTGTTCTAGCATCTTGTTTATTTGATCGAGCTCTTTATCGATGTTGGGAAGTCCTATTTTAAATTTATGAATAAGAGCAATTAAGTCATCATCGGTAAGCGCTTCTAAAATAGATTCATAGTAATTATTATTGGTGATAATTCGAGCTTTTTTTAGTTGTTCAAAAGCGTCATAGCAGATGAGGCTAATATCTTCATCATCTAATTTTAGGATCTCATTAATAGCGTTTTCAATTTCTTGGCCAGCATTAATTGCACTTTGGTCATTTGGGTCTCGACTGGAAAGTCTATAAAGGGTCTCCCCCATTTTTATCTCATACTGTATTCTTCACATAGTATAATTTTAATACAAAAAATTAATGATTTATTAAATAAGGCTTGGGACATGGGTATCCTTGCTCCCGGAAAGATAAAAAAATGAGTCAGCCTCTCGATTGAGAGGAGGATTTTCAGAGGTAAATTTCTGGCGATCAATTATATTTTACATTTGCATGCTATTGCTTTCTTGTTAGTTCAAAATATATTAATAGATAGGACATATTAATTCATGGTCACCAATGAAGCTTATAATGAATAAAAAAAATAGCGGGGAGTCAATAACTCTGGAGCTGGAGCCAACAACAGCAATTAAAGAGTTGTTGTTCATTCTTTATGGTTATCGAAGTAAAATTTATGATCGATTTTCTTTTGATGAGTATCAAAAATATATTTCAGTATATCAGTGTCTTTTATATGGGGAGCGATTTAAAAATAAATTGCTTTCGGAGACCAATTTATCAGATTATCAGCTTGAGGATCCCTGTTATTTGACTTGGGAGGAGTTCACTGAGGAGCGATCTCTTTCACCTCATGTTGAGCTTATAGATAATAAAGTTCTTTTTTGGCAGGCCGGCACGAGACCAGTTACACCCGAGATTGAAAAGGAGTCTTGGTCTGCGCGTAGCCACGATAATATGAAGCCTTAGGCGACGATAATTTTTTTATGGGGCTAAATTTATTATTGCTCAACCTCAAAAGTATATCTTTTTCTTATATTGTACGCCAAATGAACATAAAGTTCATTATTTGTATTGCGACAAATTTTATCTATCCAAGCTTAATAAATGAATATTCTGAGGATTTAATGCAAGCGATGATAAAAAAGCAGCGAAGTGACTTGAGGGCCGGTATGTATCGATATCAGGTTGTAAGCCAATTAGAACCCGGAGGCATTTAATAAACAAGTTTTATTTTTACCTCCAGATCAAATCATAACGTTCTGTTCATGTCCTCAAAAGATTCACCGCGATTTCATTGCAATAGAAATGTCTCATCAAGAGAGGAGACATCCTTCCTCGAGTCGAGATCTTGAAGAACAATGACTCTCCTCTTTAGACTCAAAGAAACTTAGAGCCTTGGAATGTGCAGATGGACGATTGGAGTTGCTTACGGTATGTTTTGGTTCGGCGTCATAATCTAATCTCTTCAAGAGATAGACGTTTTTACACTCAGCAGTTTCTATAGTCATTCCTGCATTTGTATTATTTGCTGGCACAGACGTCACTTCTTGGTGTTTAAAACGATATAAATTAGTTAAAACAATTGCTGATTCTAGCACCATTAATGCAACACCTACAGCAGGATTAAGGGCAAAACCTAGCGCAACAAACAATCCGCCTGCCACTAGAGTAATTATTGAATTATAACTCAAGCTTATAGATAAATTTTGGACAATATTTTGTTTTGTTTTTTCTGCGACATCAAATGCAGTTGCAATGGGAAATAATAATCCTTGCTGAATTACTATGCCGGCATGTTGTTGGGTGATGGTATCCCCAATGCTTGATTTAACCGCAATTCCAAGATCGGAATAGGTAATTGCACTCACATCATTGGCTGCATCACCTACCATGGCTACTTTACAGCCTCTGCGTTTTAGCTGTTCAATATAGCTTATTTTGGATACCTCCAACGGCTCAGTGACGGCACCTACTGTATTGGCACAAATATTTTCTTTAGAAATACCCAATAATACTGCATAGTATTCTGCAGTAGCTTGATCTGCTCCCGTACAAATATGAACTGTTTTACCCTGGCGCCGTAGTTGTTGTACAGTGGCAATAGCATCTTTACGCAAAGGGTCAGTGAGAGCAATTTGTCCTATTACTGTTGAGCCGCGCACAATATATATCGAACCTTTTTCAGGCCTATCATAAGGCTCATTGATATGAGTAATTCCATTCGCAAAAAGCATATTTTTGTTGCCTATCATGAATGTCTCGCCCTCAATTACTGCCTTTATTCCTGAGTGATGACTTTTATCAATTGATGTGATTTCTAAAGGATCGTCCGCAGTAGTGTTTTGACTTTCAATATAAGCCCTAATTATTTGTGCCGTTGGGTGATCGGATTGGCTTTCTAATAATGCGATATGCCGCAAGAATTTTTTATCGGCAATCTGCAATGCCTGCACCTCAATGTTTCCTTGAGTCAGGGTACCATTTAAATCAAAAACAACGGTATCAATATCAGCGGCTGCTTGTAATGCTTTGCCATTGTTAAAATGAATCCCATTTTCGGATGCCTTTTTCATACCGATTTTAACTGCCATAGGCGTAATCAGGCTCAAAGCGCATGGACATGCACTTACAAGGACCGAGATAACGCATTGAATAGCCAAGGCGGGATTAAATACCGAGCCTATGATTAGGCCTGAGATGAGTGCTATTGCGAGCAAACCGGGAATAAAATATTTTAATACTTTATTTGCAAATTGTTCAATTGGCGCTTTTTCAGCATTCGCCTGCTCAATATTTTTTGCAATTAATGATAGGTAGGAGCTTTGGTACGTTTTTGTAACGCGCATTTCCAATGAGGTGATATGATCCGCCAAACGCATACCTGCCTTCACCTTGTCGCCTGGAAAAAATGTTTGCAGATGCGGTGAGCCATCGATGCGCGTGGTGTAAAGCAGTGCGGTTGTTGTTAATACCCCATCGACAGGAATAACAGCTCCTTTTTCAACGACAATCATATCGTTAGGGATTAAATTTTTGACTGAAATTTCCTTATCTGGCTTACCTTTTAATAGAACTGATTGAGGCAAACAATCGCGTACATCTAATTTGTTATTGATTTCATCAAGTAAGGTATGTTCGATTCCCTCGCCTAAATGCCAGAAACCCAAGACCAATGGCGCTGCTTCGAACATCATCGGCAATCCAGGAATAAACAGGCTTGCGATGGATACCGCAACGATGGTCAATGTACTAATTGCATATAAAGTTGTAGTATCCCATTCTCTTTCAAGCAAGGTATGCCAGGCTGATTGATAAACACTATATCCCAAATATAAGGTCATCAAAGTAGTAAGCCCTGTTATGACATAATAGGCAATCATAGGAATATTAAAACTCCCGACGGCAATTACGAGCATGCCTATTCCCCAAATCAACCCTAGCGCTGCTTTAAGCCAATGATTTTCATCACCATCTGAGTCGTGGGTATGATGGGAGTGGCCATGAGGATGCTTGTGGCCATGAGAGTGACCATGACCATGAGAGTGGCTGTGGCCATGAGAATGCCCGTGAGAATGAGACTGTTTTGCTTTTTTTCTAATCTTTTTATTAAGACCCGAGGGGGTGGGGTTGGTGGCCGATGCATGCTCTACATGCACTATTCCTTCTTCATACTCGATAGCCTCCGCTTCCATTATGTCGCTTAAAAAAATTCCTTCCTTTGATAAAAGCTGAGTCACGATTGTTTGTACTGTACTCGAGTTTTTAGACTTAGATAACAAACAGATGCTTTTATCTGGGCTCGTTAAATCGACTGCTACTCGTACTAACTTTAAATTTTGGTCTGAATACAAAATCTGTTCGATTTGTGTTCGAATGCTTTCCAAATCGAGAGGCGACACGTTATCAGAAAGGCGGAATCTATAATTAAAATACATTGGTTTCCTCCATTTAAAGGACAACATAAATGTTAAAGAGGAGCAACGGCCCACTTCAGTTGTATATCCATATTAATTTCAGACTTGTTACTGGTAATAGCAGTAGTTTTAAAACGGTATTCCCAAATCAGTTTTTTCTGCCTTAAAAACCGATAAAACAGCGTCTGGTATTTTGTTACGATGCGTCCTAGCGTTTAGAAAGTGTTACATTGTAACATTATCTTGCCAAAGAACAAGTCATATTAAATAATTTTTAAACCAGAAAAATTTTGCTAATATTTAGAAGCATTTGTTTGATAATTTTTCTGTAAAACAAGGACTATGGTATAATAGGATTAAGTTATTAATTTAAAAATGATTGATGAAATACAATTTGTTGGACAAGGCTTATAAGCATTGCATGCAGCATGGCTATCGGTTTACAGAACCGAGAGAGCGTGTCCTCAAGATATTGATAGAGGAAAGAAAGCCTCTAGGTGCTTATGAAATCTTGCAAAGATTATCCACGCAAATTGAAAATCCCAAGCCGCCCACAGTCTATCGTGCGATTCAGTTTTGGCATCAAGAGGGGTTCATTCATTGTATTGATAGCCTTAAATCCTATGTTGCCTGTTTGCATGGGCATCATGTGGGACAAGCCCAATTCCTAATTTGTAACCAGTGTGATTTTGTCAAAGAATTAGAATGCATTATTGATTTCACGTGCATCACAGAATTAGCAAACTCACTTCAATTTTCAATTATCAATTGCACCACAGAAATCAAAGGATTATGTGCCCGTTGTAAACTGACAAATCGAGAAAATTAGGTCGATTATTGTCAAAAACGCTACATACGATTTCTGTTATCTGTCCAAACGTGCTTTTATCTTGACGTGGATTTTTATCATCCCAGGGAAGCTACCCATTAGTAAAATTAGTACTATGATTAAAATGGAATAATAAATAATCGAGGGAGAGAAAACATGGCAGATGAAGAAATAACAACAACTTCATGGTTTTCTCGATTAAAAGAAGCGCTCCTGGGTATTTTTATTGGTATTGCATTAATTATTGGGGCTATTGTTCTTGTATTTTGGAATGAACAACACAGTTTACATATGGCACAATCTTTGGCGCAAACAAAAAATATTCTAATTGCTGTACCCAATGCTCCCATAAATAAACAAAATAATCTTAAGGTCATTTATTTAAGTGGTTTAGCTACTACCAAAGATCATTTGGAAGACTCTTTGCTGGGGATAACCGTAAATGCTATTAGCCTTAATCGTAAGGTCGAAATGTATCAATGGAAACAAAAAACTGAAACGCGAACAGAATCACAACTAGGTGGTTCAGAAAAGCATATAACAACCTATTCTTATGATAAAGTTTGGTCGGAACGTTTAATCGATAGTTCTAATTTTAAAACTCCCGAAGGGCATCAAAATCCAAAGTCCATGCCAATTCAGTCACAGGTACATTTTGCAAAAACAGTAACTGTGGGTGATTTTTTGCTGCCTGATACTCTAGTAAAACAGATTGACATCAGTCAACCAATCAATTTGGCCCAGGTTAATCAAGAAGCCTTAAAAAATCAATTTAACAAGCCAGTGACTTTAATTAATAATGAATTGTATCTAGGGCAAGATGGTCAAAGTCCTCAGCTGGGTGATATACGTATTAATCTAACAGCTGTTGAACCGCAAACAGTGAGTATTATTGCCCAGCAAATTGGAGATACGCTGCAAGAATATCGTGCACCTGCTGGGCAAAGTGTCATTTTATTATCAACAGGCCAGCATTCCCCGGATGAAATGATTGCACAGGCTGAATCACAAAACACGTTACTCGCATGGGTCTTGCGTTTATTTTCTTTGCTCCTGTTCATTGGTGGATTCTCTCTCATCATGAAGCCACTAGTTATTATGGCCGATGTAGTTCCATTTATAGGCGCTGTTGTAGGGTTTGGTACTGGATTTGTAGCCTTTCTATTAGGTTTTAGTGTGTGGCTTGTTGCTACGGCAATTGCCTGGTTTGCTACACGACCGCTCATGTCAATTGGTTTATTAATTATTGCGGTTATTGGTAGCTACATATTGATCCTGTTAAAGACAAAAAAATCTAAACTTTCTCTGCCTGAAACGACTCATAATTAATGAGCAATGAATGTATTGTTAATTTGAGCAGAGGATATGTTATCCCGAACTTGCGTTATCATCACTTTTTTTGAAGAATTCACTGAGTATCTAAATGGGCAAATTGTTTATATAGCATCATTGCTTGTTATTTGTCATTCCCGCGCAGGCGGGAATCTATTCTTAAACTACCACTGTAGCTTGCTAGAAATAGGTTCCCGCCTGCGCGGGAACGACAGTGGGTTAAGGTTTTTTGTTATTCCAGGGACATTAGGAATTTTGTTGTTCCCGAGTGGACGTTAGGGATTTTGTTGTTCCCGAGCGGACGTTAGGGATTTTGTCATTTCCGCGAAGACATTAGAGATTG
>NZ_QHJG01000018.1:71391-71736 GCF_003184185.1 Legionella qingyii
TGTTCCCAAGCGGACGTTAGGGATTTTGTCATTTCCGCGAAGACATTAGAGATTGTAGTCATTTCCGCGCAGGCGGGAATCTATTCTTAAACTACCACTGTAGCTTGCTAGAAATAGGTTCCCGCCTGCGCGGGAACGACAGTGGGTTAAGGTTTTTTGTTATTCCAGGGACATTAGGAATTTTGTTGTTCCCGAGCGGACGTTAGGGATTTTGTCATTTCCGCGAAGACATTAGAGATTGTTGTCATTCCCGCGCAGGCGGGAATCTATTCTTAAACTGCAGCTGTAGCTTGCTAGAAATAGGTTCCCGCCTGCGCGGGAACGACAGTGGGTTAAGGTTTTTTG
>NZ_QHJG01000018.1:71746-90855 GCF_003184185.1 Legionella qingyii
ACAGTAAGGGCGCGTCCGCCCTTAGATAAGAATTTGACGGCGACATCGAACGATCTTTATCCAAAGGCGGACGCGCCCTTGCTGTATTTAAAACTTGTTTTACTTAATAATTACACCTGTATTTATTAATTTATGAGAAAACGTATTTTTTTCCATTGCTATTGAGTCTAGAGCTCGCATCACTACTTAGGGTCTTCCGCCATACTCAATTTTAGTCCTCGAAGAACGGCATTTGAGGAGACTTACTACACTAGCACTTGTGACGGATCAGACCTACTTTCGTGTACGACATTGTCTCTTTAGACACAATTGTTTTGGCCCTAAAGCGAAACGAAATTGTTCCGATGTGAGAATCGCGCTAATTAGTTCTTACATTGGGAATTAGGAATTATTCTCCCTCTTATTTTGGATACTAAATTACCGAAACTTAGTTGAACTACGCAATTCAACGACTAAACAACCGCATTGAGCAGTTACCATAGAACGACGACAAGTTAGTGGCTAAAAACAAAAAGAAGAAAACGGACGTAAGCAAACTTATTTTACATCTTGTGTATTTATCGGCACGCAAGAAAACGTCACTCCGAACGATCAAAAAAAACTCAAAGAAAAACAAGCAAACAATTATGGGGGTCAAGAAAAAGAACAAGACTTAAATAAAAAAAAACACGTCGTAAAAAAAGGTTATCAAGACCATGATTTTCTCGCACGACTACAAGGCACGTATAAACAAGACGTTACAGTGATTAAGCTCGTAACCTTCAAACACACGAATATAATTTTCTAGAGTTTTGTGATAGCAAATTTTATAGGGGACTCAATGTATCAAGTGGCGGTTATATTGGTAGTAAAAAATTTGGTCTGTTGGGTTACCAGTAAAGGAATCATAGAAGTCTGAACGACATTCAGTAAGATATCCAAAACACGAAACCACATAGGTTTTCGAGGGATTCTAGTTGTTCGTTAACTTTTTAAACTAAAAACATAAGAAGATTAAACCGTCCGAGTTCGCTTGGTCAAAACAGATCTTCAAGGAAATCACTACTATAAAGTACGTTTTATATTATATTCTTCCCAGAAGCTGGCGATAGCGACGTAACGAATTACTCGAGTAAGTTCGCATAAAATTTTACTTGGAGAAATAAAACTTACTAAAGAAATCGCGCTTAATCACTAAAAAGAGACTCATCGAGGAGTAATCAAAGTGATTGGTTAAAAAAATGAAAGCCGACTGACAGTACTATCGCTTGTTATTGACGTCAGTCCCTTATTTAATTAAGAAGATCAGAACAGTACATTTTAAGGAAAATTTCGATTTAGGTAATCAGATTTAGACCTTGATGTATGGTTGAACTATAAGGTGATATAACTTACAAAGTGGTTTCACGTTCATAAGTTTTATAATTTAGAGTAATTCGTTCTTGTTAGATAAAAAAGAAAAATATTATTCAAGGTAGCCGTATTTGTAATACTGGTTTTGGTGTTAGGCGTAGTCTCGGTAGAACGAACTGTCTGTTGTAAGGTCCGAACTACTTACACTACCACTAACATGTACTCGGTATAAGTCTTCTTCTTATATGTCGTCATAGAGGAAATTATAACCGGTGCGGGCTATCAAGAGGACATAACCGAACTTCAAGAGGTAATTGGTGTATTCCTATACAATTAAGCTTCCTTTATAATTCAAAGGGAGGAGGGTTCCGTGCTTGACAGTCTCGTAACCTTTATAGTAATACACCACGTCCTTCAAAGTAATACTTTCAGGGTAAATGAAGAAGAAATCTCTGTGACAGGGATACCCCAAGCCATTTTGGGCTACGGCTCATTTGTTGATTATCCGAATTATTCCATGCAAAATATTAAAACACCAAGTATCAGCGCCACTAGGACAGAAATAAAATAATTCGATAGTATTTCGAGAGTAACCCTCCAGGCGTTAAAAAAACACTTGATTTTATCCAAAAGCGTAGAGAAACGGTTAGTACTCAGGTTAAATAGTTCTATTCAGAGAGATCACATAGCTCGGCGTTATTATCGATATTGCTGGGTTTTATATTATATATTACGTCCTCGTATAAATAAAGGCCAATTGAGTTGGTTCCAATTCCTTTGATCTCCGTACCAGGGCGGCTTTCGACGGACTGGTTATAATATGGGTTATCTATGCGGTGACCGCGCTTAGCGCCACCCCTTGTAGAGACGTTCGTATCATCCATGCCACCGTAAGTCACCACGTTCATACTAACGATTATGCTAAAGTGGATATTCCTATACGGTGGTTAAAGGCGAGTCTTTTTCTTATTTCTCTCCTATTTATTTTTATCTTTATGGTTGTCGGGGGTTATTCTTTTGCCCAAAGGACGGTTTTATTAGACTATTATTCGGGTAGTTACCTTAATTATAGCAATTGTGGTTATCACGATATTTCAATCGCTGATCTCGTAGAAAATTATTTTTAGGAAGACTAAAGTGCTCTTTTGAACAATATATTCGTTACTCATTTATCAACGAGTAACGATTATACGAGCATTTTTATTACCGATTATTATTAAATGCGACTACTTGTTTTTCGTGTTAGAAACGTCCTCCGAGCCACCATACAAACCATACGTTTTTCCAAAGTCCAAGTTGCGAAAATTCTGCATTTATTTAAGGATAATTAGGTTCATCGCGAGGTTAATTTATTCGGTTTGCGGTAGGGGTTCTCACTTCTCATAGAAGCCAGTTATTTTGTGACTCGTTGCTACGCCATTTACTTGGGTTTTTTTATGGTTTTTTCCGTCATGAATTATGATTTGAAGGGCGTTTTGGTGCAGCTACCGGCCGGTATACGAGTTACTCTTTTCAACAGCTTGGTCCTTCAAGAGGAGGGTGCCGTTAAGGAACTTAATTAGATTTTTTTTGTTTGTTATAGCCCCTTTCCTATGGGTTTCTTACTTTTAGACCATGGTTTCGCTATGTACGACACCTTGGACAGTATTAGCTGTAGCTCTCTTAGTTTCAAAAAGAAGACGGCTATACTAGCCGTATTACAGGATTATTATGGGGAGGATTACCCGCGTATTTTTTCGGATGACTTTTATGCGGTTTCCACTCTTCCTCTCTGTGTTTTATCTGTAATCTACCTTTCTTATAAACGCGTTTATTTCCTCATTTTAACCGTATTTCTTCTTTTAGTTTGGTAAGATTTCATAAAGGCATATTCGGCCGTTTTTATGAAAAAAAGAAGCATGCTAGGTATTAACATAAAACAATATCACAGGGAATCAAGAAATATTTGATAAAATGAAATTAAACAGAGATAAAATAAAGGTCGCTAACTTATCGGGATTACCTACATGCGATAGCGCTTTGCGAACCCCAGACTTGTAGGAAATTATTCTCACAGAATCTCCCCGAAAAATCACTTGGTGCTTTGTCGCTCCCTCTAAAGAGTAAAGGAGCAACAAGATTTTTCTATTTGAGAAGACTCAATTAGGTTTTTCCTGAGGTACGGTTATGCGGGAAACCTCATTAGGCCTAACGAAAAAGACTCAGTTCTAGTTTACAGGTATTACGTTCACCCCCGAGTAAGGTTAAGCAAGACACCTACAAAAGTAGGTATAGATGTAGGTATTAATCGCAAAAAGGTAATCCTCTCTGCAACTATACGCTTCGTGACGAGTACGAACGCACGCCCTATTACTGTAATTCCGCGGTAAAAAAATAATTTAACGGAAGTTTTAGGTAGGTTATTTAACAGAGGTCTAGTACCGAGTTTTTTCTACAAGGTAAGCGTCGGGTACGACCTGACATAAGCAAAACTCATAAGAAATATTACACTATTGGTGACGGTAGTCGTAACTAATTACGGTCCACGGTTAGTAACAGATATTTCCATAACTTGTCATCAAAAACCGACAGCCCGCTGGTGTGACCTAATTTCGATAAACCCCTTCCCCGTAAAAAGTTATTCCACCGAAATGGACAGAGTTCACGTTAATAACGGTCCTTCGCCAAAAGGTCCAATAGTCGTAGACAAATAAGTGATACCTCCCACTATTGTAGTCGTTGCTAATTCCTACTCGATTCCTTTCACTATGGTACTTCCTTCCTCAGTTAAGTAAATAAAAAAAATATCGGGAGTAACGACCTAAACCTCCCAAAAATAAACCAAAACTAAGGTCGCAGTAACGCCTACAATTTCTAGTTCAATACCGGGTTAACAGAGAAAGGCTCACCGTTACCAGGGTCTAACATTCGTAATCATAGGAACCAACGCAAGAACCATAAGGAAATTCACCAAAGAAACGACTGTCCGATTCAGCCGCGAAGAATGATTTTTGTCAACGTTACCCGAAATAAAACCCCTGGCGAGATACACGTGAGTGGCCACTAAAGTATACCAATAATCGACCAGCTAAGTAGTAGCCGCAAACATAACCATAACGAAGAATATATCGAGGCAACAAGTAGCGCCTTTAACGAGGAGGGTTATCTTCTCCTTGAAATCAAGACTAATTACCAAATTGCTAATGAAAACCGGTTCGATATCGAATAAATTAGCCAATAAAGGAAGTACTAATAAGCTGTTTGTCAACCGCTAACAATAAACCTTACCCTTCATAAGGACGAAACTAAGATAAATGGCCCTACGTAAAACAAGGGGTAAGAGGTGCAACCCAGTACTTCTTTATACCTCACTTATTTTGTGAGTCCGAAAATGTCTCTTAGGCAGGGAGGCCAATACTGTAAGTTTTTCTTTAGCTACTTTAAGTCTCATTAAATTTTGCTTAAGTTGGCTTATTATTGAATAATAGGTTTCGCGGTTAATAAAAACAAGAGCGACAACCGTAACGAAATCCCTATAAAGTCGTTAAGAGCCCTTAATTACGGCAGTACATAATGCCCGGTCACTAGAAACTTAGACATCCGAAAATAGGACAATGATTACGGTAAAACCGGTGAAAAACGTACCCGCGCCAATTAAAAAATAAATGCGATGACTGTAATAAAATATAGCTATGGGAACCAGCTGCAAAGAATAATAATTCGCCATGCTACTAGCGACGTAACTCAGAGAAACACCAAACGAACAATAAATTATGTGGTAATGGTCCAGTTTTTAAAACCTATAACCCCCGAAATAGTCATATGCACTACCCAATAACGTAATCACAGCCTAGAAATAAAACCCAAAATTAGAGGCTTTAGATAGGAAATAGGCACGCACCGGACCGCTACTCGTAACGGTGACACCACGTTACCCCGCGATTAAAACATCAGAGATATAGAAAAAACTGCTAAATGGTTTTAAATCCGCTCCGCGAAAGAAAACGGTATAAACCAAGTAATACGAACTACCGGAAAAAGAAATAAATAGTAAAACATGGACTTTGTTGTCCTTAAAGAAATCTTTTTTATCTTTTTTTAAATGATCGTCCATTTTTTTAGTCCCTGTAGCCGTTCGGTCATAGTCGTTATTTTTGTTTACTTAAACTTAATCACTCTCTCATTTTTACCTTTTACTTTTACTTGTTTCTTCTACAGCATATCCTTAGTAACCACGGCCTGCTTAGCCATTTAATGTACGTCTCTTATAGTTTTTAATAAATGGTGTTAAACTCGATGTTCGGTAGCGGCTAGGAATAAACTTATTTCGCACCCGGCTATTTACAAGATAACGGCCGGTTATGTGGGTAAAACTTCTTCATGACAAAGTAGGTTTAAACCTACGCTAAAACTAACGAAGTGGAAGCTTAAATGTACACGTCGTCTAATTTCGTCGTTCACTTCGACCCTTTCGCTATAAAACACTTTTTGGTTAACCGAACTTACTTCTTCTTTAAAACCTACGCAATGTATGTCACGTCCGCTTATTATGCAATAACGTCGAACCAAAATTAGCTGCAAAACTAGGGTCAAAACGCATAGATGTTTTCGTCCACGTTCGTCCACTTTAACCTCGTCACGTAGACCAATTCTAATGGAGAGCACTAGGACAAACAGGAGGATTTCTTATAACGCGATGGAGGCCACCATATAAATACCTATACTGGTAAGTACTAAAACTATACCGCGCAAAAGATTGGGTTAGTCTTCAACAACTCCAGATACGTTGGCCTCGTCAAGAATAATTAGGACTAAAACTCCGTAATCTACTACAGCTATGCCGCTAGTAGGTTTACGCAAAACGGTTGCCACGAAACCCTCATTAGCTATTATCAGCAGTCCGGCAAATACCTATGCTAGTTGCGTAACTTCAGAAACCATTTCTTCCTTACAATGACCGTTTGTTAGTTAACTTTGTAAGTCACTACGTAATGCGGTTATGCAAGTGTCTTGTTCGGTTAGGCCTTATAAAAAAGGAACTCGCGATAGTAGTCCGTAAATCCCGTCTCAATTGAAGTAAAATACTACGGACCGCCGTATTAGTTGGTTCAGGACACAGACCCTCTCTACCCAACGAGCGAAATGCGTATCGAGTTCGTCGCTTTGTTAGCGATCATTGGTTTAATGGACAAAAAAACTCAACTCCTGCCGTACTAAGTAGTTAGTAAAATAAAACTACGTTGTTCTGGACATCTAAACTAAACGTACCCCGCACACCGTCAACTAGAAATACGTCTCGTTTAACCGGAACGTGACTCGCTCCGGGTCTCAAAATTTTTTATGAATCCGCCGACACGCCCTTTATAGCGACATCCGCGCCGAGCGGAACCGGACTTAACATACTACAAAAGAACATAACCGGTCCTACTCTACCCCGCAAAAAATTTTTTGCTTGAGCTTTCACTTCCTCAGTTATGCTTAAATAACGTTCTTTGACGGGTAGTAAATTGACCGGAACAAAACGATCCATAATTCGGCGGCGTACTCAAAGGAAATTACAAAATAGCGTGACTAACACGCCTATACGTTTAATTCAGCGTAGTTTATTTGGTTTTATATAACGTCGTCCGTTTTCGATAAAATTAATGTCCGTGCCCAAATAGGTGTCTTCGCTACGATGTTTGATGACTTCTTCAACATGTTGCACGTGCTTTTCGGCTTTGACGTCAGCAAGAACTAGACCTAATAGCAGGTCAAGAAACCCCTAATTGACGTAACCCTCTACCTCTTTGAGCTATAGAGGTCTCGGTTTTGCACTCATTTTGGATAGTTGTGTAAAACGGAAAAACACTAAATTAACAACCATGCCTTCTCCTTTAAACATAACGGCCACCCACGCTACTTCACCTATCGCGTAATGTCTTTTATTCCCCCAATTGAGTTCGAGGACATCACTATTTTGTTCCACTTTTTCCTACACTTCAATTAAAACGGGTGTCGTCGGTCTTGGACGGTTGATTTGGCAAAGGACAACTTCATGAATTACATGAACCACGACCCCTACCTAAATACCGGCCAGAAAATAGACGAGAAAATGCTCCTGTTTGAACCCTCCAACGATGATGAATACGTTTACGTTCACCACGAAATCAGCAGTGCGCAGTACCAACACGAGGCCGATAAGGAATATTTCTTCTTGAGCTCATAAAATAAGTGGTAAAACTACTTGTAGGCGCCTAAACCTTGTCACGAGTAAATTGCGTTAACGTGGTTTTCTTTCGCGTAGGGGTCCACGAATAATTCTTAGGTGTTCCCAAGGGATTGCCTAAGTTAAGCTAACAGTGGTATTTAGGAAATAGCTTACTGTCGTACTTAAAATCGAGTTAATTTAATTGACGTCCTGTCTTGATAAATAAATTACTCGTAATACTTAAACGCCGCGATAATTACTGCCCTTCGCATCTTAAAGTAAAACGCGTAGTTGCAGTTGCGCAGCGCGCTATGCTAATAAAAAGAGTTCTTGGATATCAGGATGTAACGGGTAGTCCGGTTTATCGCCGACAACTTCGCAACTGACTAACACTTTAAGATAACTAACTTTGACTCTTACTACGAAGTAAACGAGGAAATAATAAATTAGTCAGCTTAGAAAACCTCAACCTATTAGCTCCTTTTCTGTAAAATCTGCTATCGAGCATAGCGTAGCATTCCTGACATAAACTATTCGCGTTGTCTGGACTCAGTTTAAACCAACAACCGCTTTAATAATGGAAGGTTCCCTCTACCAGTTCAATAGGGAGGGTAATAGTGCTAGTTGGACTTTAGATAGTAATGGCAAAAAGTCTTGGTGTTCCGATACGCAAACCACTTGTACCCTTTCTCCAAAATGCATAGCTCTTAATACTATGAATAGCTTAGCGCTTACGAGTCTGGGTACGCGTAACACGACGGGGACCCATACGAGAAATATGTGAAACCAAATATGCAGTAAATTTTCTATTGGGCATGTACTGCGGTTGGAAATAGTTTCTCGTACTTACCTGCTCTTGTGTATTCCGTTTATTGGCCCATACCTTTTTATTATTAGAATATCCTGTCGAAAGTACTTCTAATCTAACTGTTACCGAGTCCGGAATAACTCTAAAAATCGTTTAGTTATACATCACAACCTACTATTTAGTGTAGTCAAACAACGTCCGTATAAACCTTAAAAACCCGTACCGTTACACTGACCATATCCGCTCCGAGAACTTATGCTGTTAATACCAAACTGAATAATAGTTCCCGTATTGCTTGTTCCTTACCGAGTACGTCGCTGTCGTATACGCTTTGTTTTTTTATCTAATTCATAAAAACGAACATGGAGAAGGTATCCAGGTCCACGCTGGTTATACTAATGACGTCGTCGATGGCGGTGTTGGTTATCTTAAGGAAATAACAATGATGGTCCGCTATATAAGTCAACGTCTGTTGGTCTAGGACATAATGTTGTTGAACTTCGTAGTGTGCTGATATGAGATAGACAATTACTGACGAAGTTTGGCCACTCATTCATAACCCTGGCTTAATTAGCGGGTCTCGTCAACTACTGCCGCACGTAGTTACGGTACTCTCACGAGTGGCTAGGACAGCTTTGGCCACGACAGTGAAATACAAACGGCGTCCTACACGTTAGACTTCGGATACTAATACTTCTAAGGAAAAAACGTTTTGCCAAAACCGTGTAACTATCTCGCGGCCACCAACTTGCACGAGAACTCCTTCGTTGCGTTGAATAAGAATTTCGGTTTTTCGGAAAGTAATAACGGCCTCCCCCGCACGTAATAAGTAACCGCCGACTACACAATAGCGTTAAACGACTTGTAGTATTTTAGGGACAACGCCTTTGGGTCCGACCATTTTCACGAAACGGTCGGTCAGTAAGGTACTTACACCCGCCTCATCCACAATGCCCAAGACTTCATCGCTTACAAAACACGCGTGTTCGACTACACTAAAATCACTAACCAAGTGCGGACGTTCTAAAATGGTGGCGCAGATTTACCCCAAAATTTTTAGTTCTTACGGTTTAATAAGTAGAGTTACAAAGAGCAAAACTACGTTAGTTTTACTTACCAAACTACAACTTTCCTCTACGTTTTTGTCCGAACCTCGTTAATCCTTCCTTTAACCCGCGCATAGTTTGTGGGGTTCTTATAGTCGTTGTCCACGCCGTGATAGTTTTACTTACCGTCGTCCTCCATTTTGCGTAACCACGAAGCGGGGTCCATCGTCTTCCACCCAATAGTGTTTAATTCCAGAATTCAGATAATTTACTCTACCACTGACTTCTCCTACAGTAATAGACACGGCGCCCGTCAAACGGGCCACTAAACGTGGCAGAAACCTTAAGGTTTTTCGGATTTCTAATAGTAGACCTTATGCGAATGAGAACGTACCCGATGCTTCAGCGTCGCCCAAATCCCCATGCTGACCGCTTTCTTTTATGAGGACCATTGCATATACAGAACCACCCACTACCGTCGAAACACTACTACGTAAGACTTGACGACTGCTCATAAGTTCTCGCATTTTTTTACTGGTAATAGTAAAAACTATTAGTACCAAAAGTTACGTAATCTTTGAACGTTCTTTCAGTCCCATCGGTTCCTAAACCATTACTCAAAGCGATAGCCCTCCGATTTTGGTTATTCAATAGGCCCCTAATAAATGGCTAACTAAAAACATTTATACGGCGGCCTGAGCCGCGATTTTGAAAAAAACAGCTAAGAATACTCGTTGACCGACAACGATACCTACGCCGAGTGTTACTTGTTGTTAGGAGGCACTAACAGCATGGCTATGACGGATTTTGGTACTCATTACCGATAGTTTGGACCACCGCGCAGCGCCAACGTCTTTATAGGTTAAGATTTCTTCATTGGTTCCGCGTAGTGCACTACGTCCTTGTTAATTTTGTCCAATTTCTTATAATTCCTTTTCTACATACGTATAATTTGACCCTTATCGTGGTTAATTAACCACGTTACTACTACTAGGACTCAACCCGTTCCTTTAATCAAAACTTGTTACGTAATTTCTTTACAGTCTTCGTCCAATACACCCCTGTCTTGAACCATTATTTATAGGAGCACTCCAAAGACAAAATTTTTTCCGCAATTTACTCGCATCTAACGTCAATAGATCACGAACCAAGTCATGAATAAAATGGCTCAGATGCGTTATACTCGTATGAAATAGCGCTAAATACCTCGTAAATTCAAAGTACGCTCGCTACCCGCGTAGCAAATAGTTACAAACACTTACGCCGGTAAGGTAAGTTCCTTGTGTTGTCGGACAAAATTCAGGCGTTTTTGGACTTAAATCACTCCGTGTCACCCCTTTTGACTAAGTCCCTAATGTACGGTAACCGGCATAACGAATACTAAAATTATACGCAGAACAAATAGTGATAGTACGTCCTTGCCCCCAAAAAATACTCGTACTTTAGCTAATAAATTACCTTTTATGTTCGGGCGTTAACTAAAGAAATAACGAACTGTGTCCCGTACGGCGCAACCGCTTATAACTAAGCGAACTAAATTAGTTATTTATATTACTAGCGTAAAACATACAAGTAAATTTCCTATAAGCACGACTTCAAGAATCGGCTCACTTCTTGCTTGTATACTCAAAATACCTACGTCATGCACGACCCCATAAATGACAAGGACCTCTACCACGGTAACTGAAAGAGAGGTAGTAATTCTACGACGTTTTTTTAGTTATAAGGCCAACCTACTAGCAACTCCGCCTTGTTCTAGGGCTTTTTCGCGGAGGTGAACGCATGCGCGCTTTTCGGAAACTAAAAAACGTCGTTTTGGATTTTTCACTTATTTTGAGGTCTTGCTTACAATAACTTCCACGTACTGGTCCCTAATAAATGTGTGATTAGGGACGAGGCGGGACGGTAGTTTAAGCGAGTAATTTTCTAGTTAAAAAACAGGATTTACTAAGAAGGGATGATAAACAAGCCTCCGAAATATTTCTATTCGGTACTTTAATATTGAACAACATAAAGGAAGACTAACCGCAGCAACATAAAAAACGAGAAGGCTTGCGTACGAGAAATTATTGCGGAAGTAGTTGAGGACTATCGACCATAGTAGAAGGAAGTACAATTTAGCTCTTGTCTCCAGGGGATGCGAAACCTATATGAATTTCTAGTTAACAAAAAAACGTAGTTTTTATAGAGATAGGTGAAATAACTGGCGTTACAGTTTAAGAGAAAGTTCTTATATAAGTATGTTCTATTTACTTTTAACTGTTTGGGTCCCTTGTAAAGAGAGCAACGATTTCCTGCTAAATAGAAATTACAGTCATTACTCTCATCCCGATGAAAGTTTGTCCAATGCATTCCGAACTTATTTTAACTAATCTGACGATAATTTTTCCCAAAGTATTTCTAGGCACCATTTAAGACAGAACTTAAGAAATAACATAAGAAACTGACGGCTAAATTGAAGAAAATCTAAGTCTAACTAAAGAAAATTTTGCGCAAGTTTTATCAGTTCTACTAATAATAGTAATTGAAGATAAAGAAATTAAAAAAACTAATTTGTAAATCGTTTTAGTAAGGAAACTTGGTTATTAAGGCGAAGAAATGGAAATATCCAAAAAAGTAGGCGAACGCTAACTATCCAAAGGTTATAAAAAACTGTTATTGCCAGACAGTATAGGAATTTTTACGGGTAATAGGGAGAGAAGAAATCAATCGGTCTTTTTAGGAGTTTTAATGTAAGACAAAAGCTCCTGCAGGTAAGAAGGCAAGTGTCGTAATGAAAGTTTTAGTGATTACAGTTTTACTATCCGGTTACTTTTTATGCCAAATAAAAAGTTGTTGTCGGAAAAAAAGATTTACGCTATAGAATACAGCAGTAATATTTTTTATATTAAAGATGCTTCAAAAGTATTGCTTAACAAGTTAAACTAGACGTCCTTAAATCTTAAGTTTTACTTCGGTACTTTTATCAATTCTATTAGTATCACTAATTATAATTGAGTAACACTCGATATCATTTTCAATAAAAGAACTCATTTTTTTAAGAGCAAAACCACGGCTTCTTAACTGCCCCTTCAGATCTAAAATTAGCTATACTAAAATCAAGAAACGAGTTCTAAGTTAAGTAATCCCGCACAATTGTTAAGTAAGGGATCAATTCACTGTTTCTCAAACGAATAGCACTCTTCAACTTGTTTTTTTTAGATTTGGTAATAATTCGGATAGTTTGATTTCCCTTCCGGTAGTCACGGTTAACAACGTAAGAAAAAATTTTTATTAGACATTGAGGGGACCAATAGGGAACAAATTCATTAAAATTTGGATTTACAAGTTGATATTAATTCTAATATTCGCGCTACACCTCGTTGGATCATAAAAAATTACACTATTTTTTATTATTTAAAAGAAGTTTGTGCTTATGTAAGGTCCACAAACGAGTAATTTTTTATGTCAAAAATAAACTCCGAGAATACCCTATACGTGATAACCTAAAAAATCTAATACCATCACTACCTGTTCGGTGTAAAATACGTTGGTAACTTCCTTTTTTCCGGTTAAGGATAGTCCTAATAAATGAACAAAATCTATCGCAATGCGCATAGTCAGTTTTACTTCTCCTACGAGGGAATAGTGGTCGCGTACACTCTTTAAACCGTTTTTACGACAACGTTTTTAAGGTTCGCGTAGAAGCTTTCTACGTTTTGCTAACCGTGCTATTTTTGTTGGGAGTTGATATATGTCATCGCTTTGTCGACCTTCGCAAACGAATAGATTGTCCTCTTGTTCTCCGTTAATTTTTTTATGAATATCTTAAGGGGAATAACTTAAGATATTTCACACTAATACTTCGAATATCCCTACTTTTGAAAAATTTATTAAAAAATTTACTCCTCCTATGCGAATTTAAATTCTTAAAGCTAGCATTAAATGAACGTAATGTTTACTACTAAGCGCATAACCTAGGGGCAATATAGTTAGTTGCTCTACTCGTCCAGACGCCGCAATTACGAAAACATGTGTTAGAGCGGAATAAATTAGGGAACTTTATGCATGTTTAGCATAGTGTCGAACAAAGTTTTCCGCACACACTAGAATTTCTTAAACGACCGTTTCTTCCGTATAACGCGTAACTTCATTGACTGCGCCAACGTTTATTTTTTTCACTGGTCCCTCTATGATAAGCTCTACAGCTAGTACAGTAAAATTTACCCTAGGCAAGAAGCCTTTTAAGATAACGAGCGATATCACTTCTTCCACGTCTTGACCGGTTCGTCGAGAAACCGCAATGCTGGGTGGTCCTTTAGTTGGCCACCTACTTTGTCCGTCCAATAGTGGTACACGTTTTATAAGGGTAGGTATTAGCCCTTCGTTATTTCGTTAATGTTGAGGAGTAGGTCCTACCAATGTTCCAACCAAAACGCCCATGTCCTCTAGAACGAAGAATATAAGAACTAGGTCTCCTACCACAAGGACTCTCATTTTTAGATTATGTTGCGAAATACCTACCAGTAAAAAAATAATAATCTTTATAGCTCATACTACTTGTTTTGCTACTCCATTTACAGGCGTAATACTGAACCCCCGCCCTTCTTAGTCGTAGGTAAGGCAAACTACATACCTTTTTCTTGTATCCCGAACAACCGTGCCGCCAACAACCAGTTCTGGGGATGTACTTGAAATACAAGGCACGAGCGCGAGCTCTCTATCTACTAAACGTTGTATCGTGAATAACGAGAGGACTTCGGATAACAAACTTACATTTCTTATAGTAGCCTCGATGCGGACCTATACTTTTTTAATTATTTAATAACTCAGTCCGCAAATTCGTACTCTTACCTCATTGGACCATAGTTCGTCGGTTTCTTTATGTTCTATACTAGGTCCTTAATGGATTTCTTTTTCGCGACTACTAGGGGAGTTTTTATAGCTAATAAGGGTTACAATGTAGCCTCTAATTTTGCCTCAAACTGGCCTAAGTAGTAGATGTATCAGCATGGGTCTTTTAATACCGAAATCTTGCAGAACCTTGGGTTCTATTATAACTTCAAGTCGCTGTTAATTACGGTAACATACGTGTTAGTCCGGTTACCCTCTTCTATTCTCCAGAGAATCGCTTACATCTCCCAATGTCAGCGTGCCTATCCCTTTATTAGATACTTTCGGACCTTGATCCTACAACAGAACATGAACCTCTGCATTTTCAGGGGTTTCTATATCGCCTTAACCATCTTCTTTTATGTTTTAAATTAAAATTTCGGTTCCTAAATTAGGCTCATAATTCACTTTAATGGCCCTATGGATTTCCCCCTCGAAAATGGATGCCGTAAGCTTCGTCTAACAATCTCCATCAATTAGTATCCGAACTCCTTCTTCCTTTTCTTTTCCAAGCATCAGAATCACTCCAATAAAATATATTCTTCCTATAGAAATTAAATCACAGCAATGACCTATTTCTTTAGGAACCATACCTGGGCAGGGTACTACAATACTTTTTTCTCGTTGACTTCTTTAAAACATTACATGAACACCCATCTTAACTTTTGTTTCTGAGTAATGTTCTAGTCCAACTAAATGTAACACGAAGTTCGGATTTCGTGTTTGATGGGTCTCAAAATTCTTTTCATAGACTCAAAAAAAATTTTCATCGAAGATAAAAACTATTTTTATAGTATTGGTTTCCACAACGTTTCTAATTCTCAAAATTTCTTCTCTAGTTGTTATTATCTCTTTTACTATTCGTTCTTGTTAACCCGAGTTCACATTACGGTTTGAGTTACGGCAGAATTAAGGAAAATATAGTTTGGATTTCACGTGGACCTTACGTTCTCAATATTCCTTATTATTCCAAACCATCGAGAACGAAGATACACAAGTCACTTAAACGACTTCCTTAAAACCTTCACGAGCCCATTTAGATCCCTATAATCGTAAAATAGTTAAGAAACCTCTAATCCATTTTAGAGTAATTCCTGACAACGTAGCTAAAGAAGAGGTGATAGGTCTAGCAATGATAAAGATTAACGTTATTTATTGACTCGATAAAATCTACCATGCTCGTAATTATTTCAAACATTACATAGAAGTAGTAAGCTGGGGAGAGATCCTAAAAAGTTAACAAGCTGCTACAAAAGATAAAAAAACTTAACTATTCTACCTTAAAACGAATTCAATTAATCTAAACAATTCCTTATTAAGTTTATTAATTTAACAAGTTAAAAATCGTGAGCAAGTTGTTAAAATAGGAGAAGCGACTTGAGGAGACGACAGAGCCGGAATTCTTACATTGAATGTTTTCAAAGGTTTAGTCTAAGTCTTATTGAAGCCCGATTCGGATCTATTATTTCTAGCGCTTAGCGAGCTGAGGGACCGAGACGCGACTCCACCGGTCAAGATAATTTATTAAACACAAGAAATGCTTCACTTAAAAGTGTTTCTCAAGGTGGAAGTTACCAGGTTATGAGGAGTCGGCTTCCTGGTATTGATATGTACCTGAAACATCCTATATTTCAAAGGTAGTTCCCTAGTAGAGATATAAAGCCAGGGACCTTTTTTCCAGGTTTTAATAGAGACCGAAACGGACATTCTAACACGTCTCGCACTTATTCAAGTACTGGATTATTTTATTTACCGCCCGGTTATAGTCAATCGGGGAACGGTCGACTCCGTATCTGGAGGTTTAAGTTACTTCTTTGAAATAGTAATATCGCTATTAGATGTGGTTATGCGTGACAAGGTCTTGGCTGAGGCGCTTCCCAGAGGGAAAATTTTTAGCAAAATTTTAGAACGAGTCCACAATAGCTAAAAGACCTTTTAAGGCCCGAACAAAAACGCTCAGGAGGACGTCGGTAACTTGTAAGTTTTAATAACGACCCGAAATTCTAATTAACTCGAAGGAAGCAACAATCGTTTATTAAATCAAAATGTTAGTTGAAATAAGGAAGGCCAGACCTTCGTTAAACGTAATTCTCACTCAATTACTTTAATTTAAGAAGCGATCAATCACTTAATAAAAATAAATATAATCACTCATCAACCATTTTTAACCAAGCGTGTTAAAGGAACCCAAGAAAAAGAAAATTAAGCCCTTCTTACATAACCAACAAATTACTTTAAAGAACAAGTAGTACTTATATCTCGCGGCTTTAACGTATATTTAATAAACAATTTAGTAATACCTGTTGAACATTCAGGGAGTTCTATAAAAAATAGCGCTCTTAAAAAAACTTTTTATATTAAACGAGAAGAAAGCTACGAAGCCCCAATTTAAAACGTATAACGCGAAGCTAACGAAGCATACGGCGTACTAAATTGACTAGTTATATGCGCCGAACAACGTAATTTAGTACGAGTATCAGGGCGCCTTCGAGTGAAACTACGAATTACGGGTTGAGTCTATTAACAACCCTTTATCGGAATTAAAATAAACGGTACTAGTTTTGTTTTAGTTAACCCCAATAAATATAATATCCACTAATTTTAAACTGATAGGACCCCCTTTCCTTATTAGCTACTACGAAGAACGTCTTCTTTATAATTAATCGCGTCCCTTTTACATTACTCCTCTGCAAACCTAATTTATGTGCAAGATATGAATACTTTTTGGTAATGAAAAAAACCTTGGCGCTACGTGCTTTTAAAATACAGATGGAACAACTCAGGATAGTGCAACGACAAAGAACAACTCCGAAAAAAGAATTAAAAACAATGACGTAAACAAACCTTATAAAAAGAATTATACGTTATGTGGTTAAAAAATAAAGTCAGCAAATTATTTTGTGTGTTACATAGACGGTATAATAACTTCAGTCATGAGAAACAAGGGTAACATGAATAACCTAACTAGCGACTCATACTTACCAGCAACAATTGGGTACGCTTAAAGAAAGGAAATTAGTCAAGGGGTAAACATGCGAAATTAAAACAACCCAAATAACAAAGAGATTCACGTAATTAAAAATAATTTTTGGACCTATTTTTTCTTTCCCGGAGTTTTAAACTCCAAAGATATAAAAAACAGTGAATATAAGACCAAAACATAGATAAAATAAATTAGTAAGAATACCCCTGTCAATATTAGGCAAACTTACGTAAAGGACTACCTAAAGAATCTTCAGTAAGAATAGGTCACCGCGTTGCTTATTTGGAGATACAAGAACCACGTAATAAGAACCAAGTAAACGAACAACAAAAGGAACGCCATAGACAATTCTGTAACGTCGCTCAAAACGAGAATAACTGGATATGATAACGGGAACGACGACGGATAAGTTACCACAAAATTTTTTGCCAAACAAGGATTCGCTTCTTTTAGTGACCTCTGAGTCACTCTCGGAGGAAAATAGTACTATTAATACTACAAATATCTATCAATAAATTACTAAATTTTAGAACTAGTTTAAGCAGTAGGAAAAGCTTAAGGAGAAGTCAACGTAACTCCGGACAATTAACGGAAACAACTATCCGGTCGTAATCAGGTATTTATGATAAGCTCTCGCCCCCTCTTTTGTACGGACAAAATCCACGAAGTTAATTGAGTTAAGGAACAAGTCGTTCGAAGCGTTCGCATAGCTAAAAATAAAGTAATTATTCGCAAGGACGAAAAGAATCATCAAGTTAAAATTCGTTCCCATAAACCCGATTCAAATACCAAAATTTGAATAGATAAAGCCAGAACTATTCTGGTCATTTAAGAAAGAATTAAAGATTACACGATATGTATCAGCTTATCCATATAACTAGACGTATCTCATCAGGCCTCTATCAGAACTAGTTCCGTACGGTTGATGCTAGTACGTCGTAGGTATTATACCCTAACAATCCTTTAAGAAATATCGGTAAAACATTTACTTGACGGGGTCTGAGGTTATTGAGTTGGTTAAATAAACGCTCGTTTAATTATAGAAAAAGTTTAACTAAATTCGGCAATACATGAAAGAGACGAGCTTCGTTCGGCCACTAAAGAAAAAAATAACAGAAATAAACAAATACATTTCTTTAATTTAGCCGAAGAAGTAATTTAACAGCGAAGTTTATTACGCGACTGAGTTACATCAAAACTTCGCCAAGACAAACATATGAACCCACTGCTATCTATCTTTTTATCTCGAGCGTTTGCGGGTTTGTGTGAGCCATTCGGGGGTTCCGTGTTCGTTTAACAACGTATTTCCGAACACGAAGCCCTCATATCAAAAAAAGCCCAAATTTCTCCATATGTGGCAGAACAAATACTTTGAGATTCCCATTCGGTGAACGATTTTGCACTCATAGTTTTCGCCGATGTTCTGCGCCCAAAAGACGACTTAGGTATTAACTAAGACGTCAGCGATGATTATATGCAAGTAGTCGGTTCGTAACAAGGTATCGTAGTGCTTGGTATAACTTCGATTTTTGAACAAGAAGAGGGACTCGTTGAAGCCACTCAAAAACCCACGCGGGGAGTAATTTTTTTATCAAGAAATTATTCAAGGAATAAAGTTTGTAGTGAAACGCTATCACAAGTTCTGCCCATTTTTAACCGACTCAACGGAACAAATAAAGAACAGCCACCTCGAGCTCAAAAAGAAGGTATCATAGAGGAAGATATAGGAAATTACCAAATTAAAGATGTCACGCGATCCAAGCCACAGTTCCACAAATTAAAAAAGCTATTTTAAATTATGAAAAAATTAACAATTTTCTTTACCACTACGTGTACTACACACATAAGGCCTCGCTTTACTAGTGGTTAAGGCCGGCGTAAACTAGCGTCTAAGGCCTT
>NZ_QHJG01000019.1 GCF_003184185.1 Legionella qingyii
AATTATTCTTTTTTTAAAAATAATGGTCACTTATTGTGACCATCTCTCAGGCATAAAGCGCGGGAAAGAGGAGGAATTAAATGAAATGTCAACAGGCTCTAGCCTAAAAAGAAATGTAATGCCTTGTAAGCTAGAATAGTTAAAATGGACGCTGCGGGTAATGTTAAAACCCATGACATGAAGATGTTGCGAATTACAATCAGATTTAACGCACCAATACCTCGTGCCAACCCAACCCCAAGAACAGCACCAACTAATGTTTGCGTTGCTGAAACTGGAATACCTGTACTTGTTGCTACTACAACAGTTGTTGCGGCGGAAAGCGTTGCTGCAAAGGCGCGGCTGGGGGTGAGTGCTGTGATAGAGCTACCTACGGTTTCAATGACTTTTCTACCATACATAAGAAGGCCTGTAATTACACCAACACAACCTAGTAAGATAATCCATGCAGGGTAATTATTGGCATTAAAAACTTGATGTGAATTCATGATCAAGCTGTAGATGATTGAAAGTGGTCCCACGGCTAAGGCTACGTCATTGGATCCATGTGCAAAAGCCATCGCGCAAGCCGTCATAGCCATAAGAACAGCAAAATATTTTTCAACTTGTATAAATCGTTCTCTGCGTCTTATTCTATGGTGTTCCGGAATGCGTTTAATAAATACCATTCCAATAATTGTAATAATAATGCTGGTTGCCAAAGTAACAGCCAGATTTTGCTTGAAATTCAGGTGAATATGAAAATTATTAAGTCCCTTAAATACAGTGATAAAAGACAAAATCGAACCAATGAGGAAAAGATAAATAGGAATATATAATTTAGCTTTGGCTAGCGGGTTACTTTTAACAAAAATAGTTTGTTGAATACTGGTAAATAATATATAAGCAGTGATCCCTGAAATCATTGGGGACGTAACCCAGCTTACGGCAATGCGACTTACTTGATTCCAATGAATTGCTTGAGGTCCTAATACTACGGCGCCAAAACCTACCATTGAACCGACTAAAGCATTAGTAATAGAAACAGGAACTCCTAGATAGCTCGCAAGATTCATCCAGATTGTGCAAGCTAATAAAACACCCAACATGCCTTCTATAAGGATTAGTGGTTGTCCAGAGAGTTCACTGGAGTTAATAATCCCATCTCGCATAGTTTCGGTAACACCAGTTCCACCTAAAAAGGCACCAGCAAATTCAAAAAATATGGCGATTAACATCGCTTGCTTGACGGTAACGGCTTTTGAGCCCATTGTAGTACTCATGACATTGGCTAAATCATTAGCGCCAACACCCCAAGTCATCAAAAAACACAAAATGACAGCTGTAAGAAGATAAATAATTGAATAATCCATAGAACTTGACTACCGGGCTATTAGAATTTGAAGACGACTACCCACATGTTGAGCGCCATCGGCTAAATCATCAATCCATTGGACCAATTTGTACAGAAAAATTGCATCAATTGCAGATAAATCTTTTTCGATTTCAAAAATACGATGTCTGATATCTGCTAGGCGTTCATCACTGTCATGTTCAATCTCATAAAGCGTTAAGATCATTTCTTCAACGATCTTCACTTCAGAGCCCCTGAAACCTGTCTCTAGTAATTCATCTAATTCATTGATTGCTTTACAAGCTTGTTTTGATGCGTCCAGACATCGACTTAAAAAAGGCATAAAAATGGGAACTATCGTTTCTGGGATAGTCATTTGTCTACTAATGATCAGTATTGCAATGTCTTCCGCTTTATTCGCGATGAAATCCTGGGCGTTAAGCAGCTCAAGCAGGTCAGTACGAGAAACAGGAAGGAAAAGTCCAGTAGGCAAATGAAGGCGTAGATCCCGTTTGATTAAATCAGCTTCTTTTTCAAGGGAAATTATTTTTTCCTTTATTTTATTGGCTGTCGTCCAGTCCTTTTTTAGGATCGCTTCAAAAAATGGGTAGAGCTGTTTGGCACATTGGTGCACTTTTCGCATGTGTTGTTCTATCGGTCTTATTGGTGAAGGACCAAACATATTAAATATGCTACCCATGATGTTCGCATCTCTTAAGCAAATTGTTAGGAATTATACCCAAACTTTTTCAGGAACAAAACTATTGAATTGCAGTTCATGAATTTTTTCGTTGTATTCTTTGATTTTTCAGGTTGAAAAATAAAAATATTTTCAATTTGCTGCAATGATTTTTTATATTGGTCTACAATTGAAAATATTAGGGTTTACCACAATAAGTTTTCTTAATCAGTGATGAAATAGGAACAAGGAGCTCAGGATGAAGCGATTTTGGCTAATAGGATTATTGTTGTTAGCAAATAACGTATTTTCCCAAACGATTACCAAGGTAATTGAATTGCATTATGTTCCGGTCCAAAAAGTTATCCAATTAGTACAACCTTTGCTGCAACCTGGAGAAAAAATAAGTGGCTCTGATCAAACCTTAGTCGTTCAAGTTTCGCCCCAAACACTAACCCAAATTAGAACTGTATTACATCAAATCGACGTACCTCCAGTAACATTTAATATTTCTATCTATCAAGGTGATCCGAATTGGCTCAGTGCACAAAATGAAAATTCTGTAACCTATAGTTCAAACTCTCCGGCGGAAGCCAAACGCACACAATCGGTTAAAGTCATGAATGGTGAATCTGCCTTTGTATCTACTGATCAAGAAGTACCCATCATTACTGCTGTAGGTGCAGGATTTTTTACAGGAATCGCTTACCAACAACATCAAATCAAAAATGGTTTATTGGTCCAGCCAGTCATGCGTGGATCACAAGTTGAATTAAAGTTGCGTCGTGTGCGTGAACAGCAAGACCCGGCTGGTGACCAACAATTTGATAATCAAAATATAGATACGACATTAATGGTTCCATTAAATAAGTGGGTTTCATTGGGGAGTCCAGAGGGAACGCAGGATACGGATTCATCCTCGGTTTCATATACAGCAGGAAGGCCGTTTTCTCAACAAGCAACGCTATATGTAAAGGTTTCAGTGGCAGGTAATCTTTAAAATAACTGAATAAAAATTAAACATCTGGTGTATAATTAATATAGCAGCATATAAATCAACTGACCTTTATGGAGGGCTCATGGCAATTATAAGCTCCTTGGCTAATCACTTGCTGGTCGCAATGCCGTCCCTAAATGATCCTAATTTTGAACGAACGGTAATTTATGTTTGTGAACACCATGAGCAAGGCTCGGTGGGCTTAATTATAAATCGCCCCATGCAATTCCCTTTATCAATTGTTTTTGAACAATTACATATCGAACCGGTTCGTACAGAGCAAAACCGCTTACCGTTAATGTTTGGCGGCCCCGTGCAACCAGAGAGAGGATTTGTTATTCATAAACAACTTGGAGGGTGGCGTTCCAGTTTGTTTTTGCAAGATGAGGTGACGGTAACCACATCAAATGATATTATTCGCGCCATTGCAGAAGATAAAGGGCCTAAAGATGTTTTAATTACTTTAGGTTATGCTGGATGGGTTGAGCATCAACTAGAAAAAGAAATTCTAGAGAATACATGGTTAGTTTGCCCATACCGCTCAGAAATTCTGTATGAGGTGCCCTTCGAAGATCGTTGGGAATATGCAGGATCCACTTTAGGGATCAAAATGAGTCAACTTAGTTCAAATATCGGCCATGCCTAGTCCTGTTTTCTTAGGTTTTGATTTTGGTTATAAGCGCATCGGTCTTGCTGTGGGGCAGCAATTAACGTGTAGTGCATCTCCTCTTGCGACCCTCAATGCTCGTCTGGGCGTCCCTGATTGGAATGCAGTTGCCAAAGTTATTGCTGAATGGTCACCCCAAGGATTAATTGTTGGTATTCCCACGTGTATTGATGGCAGTGAATTATATACAACGTCTGCTGCGCGTCGGTTTGCTAAAGAATTACGCAAGCGATTTTCTTTGCCGGTTCATTTGGTTGATGAGCGACTCTCAACAGTTGAGGCTAGAGAGCAATTGTTTGCACAAGGTGGGTATCGTAAAATCAAACAATCTGAGGTAGATAGTATAGCGGCTTGTGTTATACTTGAGCAATGGCTGCAATATCCTGAATAGGGACTGCTTCCATTTCTACTATCATGGCCTAAATGATCTGAATTTTTGTACTTCGGCGTTCACATATTTCATCTATGTTGCGTTTCGATGCTTGAAAATCAGGCTGGGCCCAATCTGGCGAAATGGAAAAGACTCTAGACTCCTGGTGGTTAAGTTAAAAGAGATAAGGGTTTTATGAATCATTTTTTAGAAATTAGTCAATTATCACGACAACAGATTGAGTCTTTACTGCAACGCGCGGTTTATTTCAAACACCATAACCAATATCCTTCATATGCACAACATACGGTAGCGAATTTGTTTTATGAAAACAGTACCCGCACTCGTGTGAGTTTTGAATTGGCTGCAAATCGTTTATCTATGCCAGTAATCAATTTGGATTTACAAAGCTCTTCTGAAACCAAGGGAGAGATTATTGAAGACACAATACGTACCTTGGCTGCTATGGGAATTAAGTATTTTGTAATTCGTCATTCGCAAGATGGGTTACAACAAGATTTAGCGCGTCAAATAGGGGATGGCATTCATATAATTAATGCCGGCGATGGCACTCATGCTCACCCAAGTCAAGCGTTGCTTGATATGATGACGATCCTTGAACAAAAACCACGATTGGAGCAATTAAAAATAGCAATCCTGGGTAATATCAGGCATTCACGTGTTGCCAATTCATTTCAATGCATTTGCGCACAACTAGGGGTAGGTGAACTTGTTTTAGTCGCCCCAGAACTTTGGCAGCCGAAGACGTTGCATTATGGACGGGTAACTCAGGATTTACAAGATGGATTAACTGAAGCCGATGTCGTGATTTGTTTGCGGGTACAGCGTGAGCGTTTATTGGAGTCCGATCATTTTGATCTCGATTCTTATCGACGTGATTTTGCTTTAACAAAGGAAAATCTAGTTTATACTAAATCGGATGTGATGGTGATGCACCCGGGCCCTATAAATCGTGGTGTTGAAATAGACAGTGATGTGGCAGATGGGCCCAACTCCTTTATATTAAATCAAGTTGCTAATGGTGTTTTTGTACGTATGGCAATTTTTGATGCATTATGTAATCAAAGGTAGTATTGTTGAGAAGCTGCAGCGGAAGTGCAATTTAATATGGAACTAGTCAAGGATATATTTGATGAGTCGTTGTTATAGGAAAATATGCATTCTACTGCTGCTGAGCTTTTATTGTTTGCTTTCCTATTTTATTTTTAAGCATTACCAACGAATCGATTTTTCTTCTTTTTATTTATCATCCCAGGCTTTTTTAAAGGGCGAAAATCCTTATATAAATTTTTTTACTACTTATTTGTCTTCTGTAAAGATATTACCTGCCAATTTAAATCCTCCATTTGTTTTGTGGAGCTTTAGTTTTTTGACTCATTTCAGCTATTCAAATGCATTACTGTTCTGGTTTTTCTTTTCTTTTATTTTGGGAATAATTGGTATCACCATTACATTTTATTATGCTTTTTCCATGCGATTTTTGCAGAAGAATTATGTAAATCTATACCTACTTTATTTCGCATTTTTTCCGACCTTAATGAATTTTGTTACTCAGCAGTTTGGCTGCATTTTATTGTTTTTCATCATGCTGGGTTATTATTTTTATTTGAATCGGCGTGACTATTTTGCAGGGATATTATGGGGCATTATTATTGCGATTAAATTGTTTCCTGGACTGTTATTTTTCTATGTTTTAAAACAACGCCGTCAACGTGTTCTTCTGAGCATGTTCGTTACACTCTTAATTGCCGTATTTATTCCCACGCTGGTTTATGGTCCAGTGATTTATAATCAATATTTCAAAATGATGAGTAATGTATTTTGGTATGGTGATGATTGGAATGCTTCAATTTATGGTTTTATTTTTCGTCTATTTTTTGGTGGCGAAATACTCCCTAATATGTCGTATTTAGTACCAATAAATCTTGTTTATGGCATTTTATTTGTTATGTTACTTTTATGGTATTGGCAAAATCTCGGACCAACTGATAACGATCGGATAAACCATCAGCCTTTTTGCTTGACTCTGGCTATGATGTTACTTATGAGTCCTTTTGGTTGGGTTTATTATTTTCCTTTATTAATTTTGCCCATGACACTTATTTGGTTTGCAGCCTTAGAGAAACAAAATACTCCTACAAAAACAATGATTATTTGGCTTTTATGTCTTTTTCTCATCAATTTTCCTGTTGATTATGTGAACAGTAAAGAAATGCATAATTTACTGGTACGAATTAGTTTTTTTTCCACCTTTTTTTATGGTTTATTACTTATAATTTATCTTTTAGTTCAAAGAAAAGAAATCTATGGAAATAATGAAATACAGTGTGATGGAGTAAAGCATTACTCGATATCTGCAATAAACAGTATTTTTATATTTGGTGTGTTTGTTCCAATCATATATTACCTTGTGCGTTTGTTAAATTTGCATTTGAATTTAGGGTTACCCTAAGTTCAAATGCAAAGAAGCAGTACTCAATGCACTTGAAACAGGAGCAAACTATTCTTAAACCTCTTGGATTATAGAGTTCCTGGAGTAGATAAAGTATGTCTAAAGGACAATGCCTGTTGTAGATGAATTTTAGAAACCTGACTGCTTTCCTTCATATCCGCTATAGTGCGTGCAACTTTCAATAAGCGATGATACCCTCGAGCAGAAAGTTTGAATTGCAGCATCGATTGACGTAAGAAATCTTGTTCTTGAGAACCTAATGCACAAATCTTTTCACAAATGTTGGCGCTTAAATAGGCATTGAGACAATTTTGTCGCTCCTTTTGTATTGTTCGTACTTTGATAACGTGTTCTCGAATTATTTCACTTTGTTTAATAGGGTTAATATTCGGAGCAACTAATTCTTCCTGTGTTAGCGCTTGGACCGTGATATGCATATCAATGCGATCCAATAAAGGGGCTGAAATCTTCGCATGATAACGCTTAATACGATCAGGGCTGCATAAGCAGTTTGCTTGAGGATTACCCCATTGTCCACATGGGCAAGGATTCATTGCTGCGATGAACTGAAATTGGGCGGGAAATTCTGTTTGCGCGGCGGCCCTTGAAATGCATATTGATCCTGATTCAAGCGGTTGTCTTAGAGTTTCTAGAACTTGCCGGTTAAATTCCGGTAATTCATCAAGAAATAAAACCCCATGATGTGCTAGAGAGATTTCTCCTGGCTTAGGTGGGTTTCCTCCACCTACTAGAGATACCGGTGATGCAGTATGATGTGGGGCTCGAAAGGGCGGTGAACGCCATTCACTAAAGTCAGGTAATTTACCTCGTATGGAATTAATGACCACACACTCCAGGGCTTCTGTTTCAGATAATTGAGGTAGTAAGGTATTAAATCGCTTTGCTAACATCGTCTTGCCGCTTCCAGGAGCCCCACTTAGCAAAATACTGTGACCACCACACGCTGCAATTTCCATTGCTTTTTTCGCATGAAACTGTCCTTTGATATCAGACCAGTCCATCGTGTATTGTGTGGCGCATGACTCTGGCTTTGGTGGTAGGGGGTGCAATGAAGTTCCTTGGCAAAGGTAGCTGCATACTTCACGTAAATTGTTCGCACTATAAATGTTTTGATAGCCGGTTAATGAGGCCTCATGAGCATTAGCACTGGCAATAATCAGTAAACTTTCGTTTTTATATGCAGCTAATACCGCAGGAATAATAGCGGAAATACCTCGAAGTTCTCCACTTAAGGCAAGTTCTGCTATAAATTCATGGTTGGCCAGTTGATTTTTGGGAATTTGATTTGATGCCGCAAGAATTCCAAGAGCGATTGGTAAATCAAAACCACTTCCAGTTTTAGGTAAATCGGCCGGCCCCAGGTTCACGGTGATTTTGCGGCAGGGAAACTCAAACTGGCTATTAATAATCGCGGAACGAACTCGATCCTTGCTTTCTTTCACTGCAGTTTCGGCAAGGCCTACGATTGTAAATCCAGGTAAACCATTTGATAAATGAACTTCTACTGACACGGGTTGTGCCAATATCCCAACAGTACTACGTGTTTTAGTAAACGCCAGATTCATTGCTTATTCCTGTGATGTTGGACTAATTGAACGGCAAACCTTCCTATTGCCGCTTAAACTACTCTGTAATTATTTTTGATCTTTATTAAGCTGGGTCATTAACATGTCGACTTGCTTTTGAAGTTGCTCTACTTTTTCACGAGTTCGCGCCAGAACTTTGGTTTGTACATCAAACTCTTCACGCGTAATAAGTTCCATATGAGAAAAGGTAGCTTGCAGTACTTCTTTAAATTTTTGTTGAATGTCTTTTTCAATATTTTGTAGACTTGGGGGAAGAGCTGAAAAAAGTTTTTTTGCTAAATCATCAAATTGTTTGGGGTCGAACATAATCACTCCATGTTTGGTTTTGCAAAGAGTCTAACAAAAGTATAATCACAGCGGAATATATTATGAAAATGATTATGGCAATTATTAAGCCTTTTAAATTAGATGATGTTCATGAGGCGTTAATGGAAATTGGAGTACCGGGAATAACCATTTCTGAAACACGGGGTTTTGGGCGACAAAAAGGGCACACTGAATTATATCGTGGGGCTGAATATGTAGTAGATTTTCTTCCCAAAATTAAAATTGAACTCGCATTACCAGACGATATGGTTGAAGCTGCAATTGAAGCAATTTGCAAGTCTGCATATACCGGTAAGATAGGGGATGGCAAAATCTTTGTTTATGAATTGCAACAAGTAGTTCGTGTGCGTACCGGGGAGATCAATGCAGATGCTTTAACCTAAAACTAGAGTCATCCACCATACCAATAAATGGCACGTTGGGTTATTACGGCGTTAAGCTGAATATCCCAAGGTTCTGGTTCGAGGTACTCATCAACACGCTGAAATTGGTACGCTACGCCAAATAAGGGACAATTCTCTTTGCCTTTGAACGTTCGATCGTAATAACCAGCACCCATGCCAAGACGATTACACCGTACGTCAAAAGCAACTAACGGAATTAAGGCCAAATCCAATTTTTCTACAGGGATTGCTAAATCAGCACTAACATTAGGCTCAGAAATCCCATAGCGATTCTTTTGAAAAGGGGTATCTGTTGTTGCAGGTAAAAAAGAAAGGGTTAAATCTTCATTGAGGACAGGAAAATAACAGATTTTTCCTTGTAAGAGCGCATTTTTCCATAGTTCATCTAAATCGATTTCGCCATTTACCGCAAAATAAAGTGCTATATGCTGGGCATTACGATATTGTTCCAGCAAGCGAATGCGGGTACATACTTGACTTGAAGCTGTGGCGCGATACGAAACAGATATCTTGGAGCGTATTTGTTTCATCGTATCTCTTAAAGCCTTCTTGATGTAATCTTCCATACGGTATCAATGTTTTGTGCTTATTAAATTATTGATTCTTTATTGTAAAAATTCAAGGTCTTGAAATCCTCTGAAAAATTTGCCAATCTCAAATCTGAAGGAATTGCTATTTTTTTTTAAAAAAAACTAGTCAAAATAGAAAAAATAAGGTATATAAGCCGTCCTGGTTTTTAGATCCTTTTGGATGGGTTCTAGGTACAGTATAACTCATTGAGAGAATGGTATGAGTGATTTATTTGAAGATGATGATGCTGTTGTAGAAGTCGAAGAAGACTTCGTTGATGTTGATAGTGAATTGGATGTTGATGCAGAAGTTATGGACACTGTTCCTCGTGGTTTGGATGCACGTAGGCGATTGGAAAATATGTTAGATGAAAAACGTTTACGTGATGAACTGGACGATTTTGGAGATTATTAAACCTGACTCGTCAGTAAACATTCGTAGTAAATTTAACTGGCAAATTAGGGTTAAGTACCGTTTATGATACGAACACGAGTACTCACAGAAGGGGAATGCAATTTTCTATTTCCAATAGATGATCGCATCTTTTTGGGCGAGGGTTTGTTTGAAACACTTAGAGTAGAAGAAGCTAAACCATGTTATGCTTATTTGCATTGGCAGCGGTTAACTGACTCGGCGCGAAAATTGGATATCCCCTTCGATCTTTCTTTTGAGCATTGGTTAGAACATCTGCTCAATAAAATTAAACAAGATAATTTGTATCATGGCGGTATTAAAGCGATTTTAAGTGGTGGTTCCGCGCCTAGAGGTTTAGCTGCACGAGGTCAGGTAAGTCAGCTTGCATTTCAAGCTTTTAATTATTCTGTAGAAACCCATCCACAGCGATTGGTTAGTGCTTCATGGCTAAGAGATGGAACCAATCCCATATATCAAGTTAAATCAGTCAATTATTTGGAGGCAATACTTGCTCGCCGTCAAGCAATTGCGGCAGCTGCTGATGATGCTTTATTTTTTAACTTGCAGCATCATGCGACCGAAACTACATGTGCTAACTTATTTTTGATCCACGATAATTGTTTGCTCACTCCTCCTGTAGCAGATGGTGTACTTCCTGGTATTACTCGCTCAAGACTTCTTCAACATTCCAAACAACAAGGCATAACTTGTATGGAAGTTTCTGTGACAAGAGCAATGTTAAGGGAAGCAGAAGCCCTTTTTGTAACTAATTCTTTACAGGGTATTCGCCCGGTACTTTCTTGGGATGATGTTGTTTTTGCAGTAAATCATCCATTGCTTAATCAATTATCTTCTTCTCTGCATTTTGAAAACCGAAGTGATTAAAATGCAACAACTTGATAACACACAACAGCAATAGAACTAGACCCGCGATTAGAATTACACTGTTTTTATAAAATATTTCTTGTTTTAAAATCCCCATCCCTGCATAACCTAAATAGGTATAAACAATTTCAGCTGGAATAAGAAAAATAAAAGTAGTGAGCAGATAAGATCGAAATTTTATCGTGGTTATCCCCAAACCACAATTAACTATATTAAATGGAATAATTGGAACTAAGCGCAGAAAAGCAACAACCACCCATCCTTTTTGCTCTACTGCAGAAATGAGTTTGCTTAACTTTTCTCCTTTTCTTTGGGAAAACCAATTATAAATTAAATGTCGGGTAATTAAGAAAGAGAATGCAGCACCGCTTGTTGCACCCAACAAATTGAGTAGGGTGCCGAAAAATGGACCGAAAAGTGCACCTCCCGCCAAGGTGATCACCATTGTTGGCAAAAACATAATGGTTGCAAGACAATATATAATTAAAAAGAGAATGGGTGCAATCCAGCCAAGCTGCTCAATCCAGTTAATGATTTCATTTGAATAGTTATAAAAAAAGATGGCAGTCGTAATTAGAGACACCAAGGCTAAAACTATGAAGATTGTCTTAATAGGATGAATGATTCGGCAGTTCATAGGATTTATTTTTTTATGGGATAAATCGGTGTTTGTAATCGTTATAGTCCTCAACAATCAATTGATTAAGAAAGTCTATTACACCTGGCAATCGGTTGCAATCATTGAAAAATAATGTTTGATTGGGTATAACCAAGAGCGGTTTTTTATATGAGAAACAAAAACATGGAACAAGTTATGTGGATGGAAAGACAAAAGCAACGTGCGCGTAGATGGATTAGAGCAATCTTAACCTACTGCTTTAAAGTAGAGCTGCGTGGAACTTATCAGCCCGAACCTAACTCAGTGATTATTGCAAATAGAACTTCAAAAATTGATTTGCTTTTGCTTGCTGTATTTTTGCCTGAGCAATTAACTGTAGCGTTTCCTCCGCGATCAGCAGGTAGGCTCTGGATGAAAATAATGATGCTTTTTGCCGATGTCATTGTCATCGACTCTACCAATGCTTTTGCAGCAAGAGCTTTAATCAAAGCGATACGCGAAGGGAAGCGTTGTGTTATTTTTCCACAGGGAATAGGATTGCAGGAAGAGAGCTTGAAGGTTTTTGATGCCCCAGGAATGGTACTACAAAAAGCTGGAGCCTCAGTTATCCCGATACGTATCGATGGGGCACAACACAGTATTTTTTCTATAAGTAAAGATAAGCATCGTACGTATTTATTTCCCAAAATTATTTTGCATGTATTGCCAACACAATCCTATATACAGAAGGAAAATACGCCTCTTGACCGAAATGCTATGAGCACACGTTTGTTTCAATTAATTAGTGAGCTTACTTTTGCGAATAGCTATCAACCCATGTCAATGTTTGAAGCACTCATTCAAGGAACCGTATTAGGAACAAAGAATAAAGCAAAAATTGAAGACGCAAATCGTGCACCTTTAACTTCCAAACAATTTCTTGCTCGTTGTTTTATATTAGGCCGACAAATTAAGGAGCAAACTCAAGTGGGAGAGCATGTCGGTATCATGCTGCCTACAACGATTGCGGGGATGGTCACCTTTTTTGCTTTACATGCATATCGGCGCATTCCAGCGATGTTGAATTTTAGCTTGGGACTTCATAATTTATTAGCTACATGTAATGTTGCTGAAGTCAAAACTATTTATACGGCAAGACAATTTATTGATTCAGCAAAACTAGAAAGTATAGTCGAAGGATTACAGAACGCAGGGATAAAGATTTATTTCCTCGAAGATTTTAAGTCTTCCATTAACTTGGGTCATAAACTTTCCGGGATATTCAAAGGGATGTTTCCTTCTCGTGCATATAAGTTAATTGGTGATCCTGTTTCTCCGGAGGAACCAGGAGTTATATTATTTACTTCGGGCTCAGAAGGACTTCCAAAGGGGGTTGTTTTAACTCATTCTAATTTACTGGCAAATTGTTGCCAGTTAACTTCGCGAGTGGATTTCTCTTCTCATGATAAATTTTTCAATGCGTTACCCATATTTCATTGTTTTGGATTAACAACGGGTTCAATTCTTCCGCTAATACAGGGAATTAGTTGCTTTTATTATCCATCTCCTTTGCATTATAAAATAATTCCGGGATTGATTTATCAAACCGGTGCTACCATTATGCTTGGCACGGATACCTTTTTAACAGGCTATGCTCGAGTTGCAGAACGACATGATTTCAGCAGTGTACGCTATATTTTTGCTGGCGCGGAAAAAGTGAAGCCGGAAACAATTCGACACTGGATAGATGCTTTTGGAGTTAAAGTCTATGAAGGGTATGGCGCAACAGAGGCTGCACCAGTGATTTCCATGAATTGTCCTTTGGCTTCTATACCAGGTAGTGTGGGAATGTTGTTGCCTTCCATGGAAAGTCGAATTCAGCCCGTAGATGGCATCGCTGAAGGCGGCCGGTTAATATTGCGTGGTCCTAATGTCATGAAAGGTTATCTTTCGTCTGAAAAGCCGGGAACGATTATTGCGACTGAAGATGGGTGGCATGATACGGGTGATATCGTCACTATGAATGAAGAAGGATTCATTACGATTGCAGGTCGGGCAAAACGTTTTGCGAAAATAGCAGGGGAAATGGTTTCTCTTACTGCAGTAGAGGGTGTTGCTGCCTCAATTTGGCCTGAGTTGTTACATGCCGCAGTAAGCAAGAAAAGTCCAAAAAAAGGAGAGCAAATAATATTATATAGTGAGGCTGAGAGTGCGGATAAAGTGAGTTTTGTTAAGAGAATAAAGGAGCTGAATTATTCAGAATTACTGATTCCCCATCAAATTGTACCAGGAAGCAAGATTCCTGTTTTACCTTCAGGAAAAATTGACTATGTAACTATTGAAAATGAATTAATTCAAGCCTAGATTCGATTTTTCAAAATGTTCTTAATACCACCAGGCATTATAATCAGTTTTCGGACAAGTGCTCGTTCCTGTTTGGATACAATGTCCCAAGCCATCATCGCAACACTTTGTATCACAATTACTTAATAGAATAGATGAGCCGGCGATAATTAAGGCAACTATTATTTTTTTCATTTTTCTCGGCCTCACTTGCACATTTGTATCCTCTATGATTTTATGCTAGACCATGGGCAAGGTGTTTTCCATTTTTTATTATTGATAATTTATGTTTTTTAAACAGATACATAGCAATTAAATAAAGTCAGCGGTACTATATTTTTATAAAAGCTAGGAGAATTTTAATTACAGGTATTTGTGATGCGACGAACATCCGGATTTACCCTTATTGAACTGATTGTCATCATTTTGATTGTTACCCTTATGGCGGTTTATTATGGGATAAAAACTCCATCAGTTTCACTTTACAGTTTGTCCTCCATAACAGAACAATTAAGACGAGATATACGTTATACCCAAACTTTGGCGAGCAGTTTAAATACAAATTATAGTATTATTCTTTCAACAAACAGTTATACCATTTCTCCAAATCCTCCTAATGGCGCATACTCTGTGAGTATGCCTACAGGAATCACACTGTCTTCTGTGAGCATTACGTTTAATTCAATGGGGGCGCCTGAGTCAGGCGCAATAATTACAATTACAGCATCTGGAGTCGGTACCAGCACGCTTACAGTTTCTGCAGAAACGGGGTTCGTGAATGGGTAAGCAATCTGGATTTTTAATGATGGTTATTGCTATTTTACTTGTTGTTGTAGCAGGGCTTGCGACAGCGTTTGTCTCGATGATTGTTAGCGGTACCAATTCAGCTATAAGTACTATATCCGCAAATAATGCCTATGATTTAGCTAAAACGGGCATTGAACATGGTAATTACCAGTTATCCCTTGGAGTTTGCAATAATGCGTGGAGTTCAATTGTCACTGTTACGGATCAAGGGGAATACCAATACAGTTGCAGTCAAAATCAAGCCACAACAACGATTACTAGTCCTCTGACGGCGACCTCTTCTTTTATTCCAGTTGCTTCAGTTGCTAACTTCGGAGCCTTTGGAGCCATAACCATTGATTCAGAAATGATTTATTATGATGGAATAAGCGGAAATACCTTGCTCAATCTGCGACGAGGACAAAATGGAACAATCGCGGCAGCTCACCTTTCCGGCGCGATAGCAAGTCAGTCACAATACATCATTAGCAGTCAAGGTGGTGCCCCTTCTCTAGATGCGCCTAATGGCAAGGTAACGCTTAATCAAGCAGTATTATTGTTTCAAGGAGGAGCTTACTATGCAGTGGGAACACAGGGTACGAACGGTATTATTCTTAAATATGATGGTGCCTCGTGGTTAACGGTGCTGACAGCAGGTGGGGTTACTCTTCGGGGTGTAGAAATCAGCTCTAGTTATGGCTTGGCTGTAGGTTCTACTGCCACTAATGAGGGCTACATCTATCAATTTAATGGCGGGTCATGGGCTTTATTAGGAACAGTTAGCGATTCAAATTTTATGGCAGTTTCATGTGATATCCCAAACAATCCAGCCCTTTGTTGGATAGTAGGACAAAGCAAAAGTCCACCGTGGCCACTCATGTATTATACAGGAACTGGCCTACCTTATAACATGAAAGGAATGGGGAGTGTGCCAGTTTCAAGTGTGAGTTGTGTTAATGATATTTGTATGGCTACACTTCCTAATGATCTTTATCGCTTTCCGATAAACTCCACTAGCCCATTTGATAATCGGACTAATATAGGAGGTACTTTAAATAGTATTGATTGCGTGCAAGCCAATAGTTGTGTACTTGTGCGCAGCGTTGGTGCGGTTCATTATTTTAATGGTAGTGGATGGAATAGTGCTTTTATTAGTGGTCAGTCTCTAAATGAAGTGCATTGCCCAAGCACCGGTAACTGTATTGTTGTAGGAAATAATGGTGTCATTTTTAATTGCAGTCTTCCTATTACCTCCAATGCATCTTGTGTGGCTCAAACATCACCTGGAACACTTAATTTACGTGGTGTGCATTGTAATGCCCCGAGCGATTGTTTGGCTGTGGGTACGGGTACTGTAGCATACCGCTATATAGGTGGTGTTTGGACTGCTATTTCTCTTCCTACGAGTTATACTCTTAATTCAGTAAGTGGAACCGGCTCGGGAACTGTGTCGGGAGTAATTCCTACTGTATTGCATAATCAATGAGGAAAAGACATGCCAAAGCAGAAACAGAGCGGTTTCTCTATCATTGAGCTGATTGTTTTTATAGTAACCATGGGGATTATTGTAAGCGGATTATTGATTGGTATAAATCAGGCACAACGGTACAGCGGCATACCTAGAACAACACCTCAAGCAAGTTTTTTAGCGAATGCACGTATGCAAATCATATTAATGAATCGTGATATAAATGGTTATACTGCCCTGGACGATCCGTGTACCAGTACACCAAGTCTTGATATATGTACGGTATTATCGAATTATGCTTTAGAAAATGATTTTGCTGTGAGTCCCCCTGTTATTGCAGGCTCCAATCCAAAAACAATTACTCTTAATGTAACGGGTTCCGGGAATGCTTCGATTAATGCAAGTGTATATAATTATGCGAACAATTAAAGGATTTACGCTTATTGAAATGCTTATTGTGATGATTACGACAGGTGTGGTTTTGTCTGCAGTATCTCTTATGTTAAGTGCGGGTTTTACTAACTATTTTACAGGAGTAAAAGTTACCGCGTTAACCAATCAGGCTACCATTGCTATGGCACGTATGACTAAAGAGTTACAACAGGCAAATCGTTTTTCAGCAATCAATCCAACCGAGGTGTCATTTACCACTACAGGTGGCTCTACTATATCTTATAGTTGGTCTAGCCCGATTTTGACGCGAACAGGTGCTTCCGCTCAGACACTCAGTAACCAAGTAACCAGTTTCTCACTTACTTATTATCAATCTAATTTTGCTTCAACTACAACCTTGACGGCTGTTCGTGCTGTCACGATAAATATGATCTTAAGCAACGGTAGTGAACGCGTTGCTATGGTCAATACTGTTTACCTGAGTAATATGTCATAAGCATATTTTCCTGCATTAATAATTATCAATTTTTTCAATCGACAATTGAACGTAGCTCAGTTTATACTGCCATTCATGAACAATGATCAGGATGATCCATGTTTGGATTAGGTAAATTTAAATCACCTCAACCTCTATCTTGCTTTCTTAGTGATTTCGGATATTCGCTTGTTGGCTTGGCTGATAATCAGCACATCCTCTTCTGTGAGGAGCATTACTTCCCTGAACCATCTCCTGTTGATATTGCTAAATGTTTGGAAGACGATGTTTATAAACATCATTTGGTTGGACGCCCATGCCAAGTGGTTCTTTCCCCAAGCCTTTACCAGTTGCTATTAATAGATACACCCGAAGTCCCCGAAAATGAACTGGCTAAAGCACTACGTTGGCAACTTAAGGGGTTAGTCGATTATCCCTTAAATGATATCGTTGTAGATGTTTTTACGGTGCCGCCACATGGTGCGGGTAGCAAAAGGAAAAAAGCTTTTGTTGCGGTGACATTGCAGTCTGCATTACTAAGTCATGTTTCCATGATGGAAAGTTGTCTATTAAATGTTACGGGAGTCAGCATTAGTGAGTTGGCTTTAAGCAAACTTTTATCACTTGAGCCAATATCAACTGAGGTTCCATTCATAGTCATTAGTTATGATGATGAGAACTGTCAACATCATGTATATTATATGGGAGACTTGTATCTGTTCCGTACTTTACCTATGAGTAAAACCATTATACAACCTCATAATTCTGCGAATCAGAATATGTTGTTAGAAATTCAGCGTAGTATTGACTATTGTTTGATGGAACTCAAACTTCCTGAACCAAAACAAATTTTTTTCACTCCCAGTTTTTATAAAGCTACAGATCTGCTCTCCTATTTACAAGCAGAACTTAATAAGGAAGTAAGATTATTAGATATTAATTTACTTTTTATGTCTGAACCGGTCGCTCCTGAAATTCTGGAAAAGGTTTTTTATGCTATTGGCGGAGCCCTAATGCTCTTGGATAGGGAAAGTGAATCATGAGTCAATCTATAAATTTTCTAAAGGGGCTTCCCAAAAGCTCCAGTCGATTGCCTGCATCATTAATGGGTTTGATAGTACTCATTACCTTGGTAAGTTTAGCTATTATTTCCGTTGTTCTTGAGTTAATTAATTTTCAAGCTTATAAATCACTTAGGATGGCTCAAAAGAGCTTATTGTATGCACAAGAAGATTACAAGAAAATGACAAAGGATTATCCCTTGCTAGTTAGCGATATTCCTTTTGTAACTCGCGTTAAAAATCTTGAGAAAAAACTGCAAGCCAAGAAAGTAGAACTTAATTCACTGGAGCACCTCGTTGTTCGGCGCGGATTTTCTGAATACATGTTTGATTTGGCTCAAACAACCTCAAATACTTTATGGCTAAATCAAATTCAAATTGATCATGATTCCAATAACATTACCTTAAATGGATACGCCATTCATCCAGATTCAGTATCGGAACTTATGAGTCAGCTATCAACTACCAACTCTTTCAAAAATGTTATCTTTAAATTGTTTTTTGTAAAAACAATTAAAAATCATCCTTATTTGAAGTTCTCTATTGCTACCTATGCTCTTGGGTCACAGGAAGAGGCAATTCCTGAACAAACTGCTCAGGATCAAAAAGCCCAGGGAGTACAGTGAATGGATCTAAAGTTTTTTTATGCAAAGCAATTATATTTATTAAAACAAAAAATTGATCACTTGAGTGAGCGAGACAGAATACTGCTACTAATCATTACCATAGTTGCTCTTCTTTTCTTATGGTTTTTTGCTGTTGTAAAGCCAATATTAAACTCAAAATATCAAAAAGAACAACAAGCGCATAAAATTGACAAGCAGATTACTATATTGACACAGAAAAAGAAGATTGTTGAAATTCTGATCAGCAACCCAGAAACAGTAAAAGTTATTACCCAGTTTAAAGAGTTAACTACTGAGATTACTATGCTCGATAAAGAAATCATTCGTTATAATAAGCGCTATATAGCGGAACGTGATTTGGCAAAGCTACTGCATGATATGTTAAAACAAACAATGGGGGTAACCATCGAGAATTTTGGTACGGTTACACCGCTACCTTCCTCATCGCCAATAAACCAGCAAACGAGTAATACTGCAACACCTAAAACATCTTCTGTTCAAACGCCAGCACTTCCATTTACCATACAAGCGAATCATTACCGTCTCATTATGCGGGGTACTTATTTCCCAGTGATGAGGTATTTGCAACGTCTGGAACAATTACCCTGGCAGCTTTATTGGGACAAATTTGATTATACGGTAACGAAATATCCACAAGGGCTAGTAACGGTCGATTTTTACACTTTAAAACCCAAAAGTGCTCAACTGATAATAAATAAAGGACAAAATCAATGAGCCTAAAAAAACAATCGATAATCTTTTTCTTTTTTGGGTTTAACTTAATTAATATGAGTTATGCTGCGTTACACGATCCGACAAAACCCATTATAAGCCCCTTAGTTCATGAATCATCAGCAGACGAGGATGATTTTAATTTGCAAAGTATTTTGATTGGGCCAATGAGGCGATTGGCTATGATTAATGGACAAATCGTAGGAACAGGAAGTAACATTCAGGGAGCACGCGTTCTTGCTATTGATAAAAATCATGTGGTATTGTTCTACGCGGGACATAGAAAGATTCTATATTTATTTGGCAAACGCTTGTGGAAGACTCATTGATGAGAAGAGGGATCATAGTTTTTATTTCTTTATTTCTTGCCGCCTGCAACACTCATGCACCAATAAAGGGAACCGCTATTGATGAGATGAACAAGGTGATGCAACAAGCTGTTGCCAATAATAAAATAGTTATGAAATCAGATCATACCAAGGGACGAGGAAGCCCAGTCAGAGCATTGCTTCCAAGTCTGAAAATCCGTGATGCAAGATCACAAGGTGGTCCCCAACGTTTTGATATAGCGGTTAAAAATGTGCCCGCACAAGCCTTTTATATGGGATTGGTTGCCGATACGTCAACCAACATGGTAGTAAGTCCGGAGATTAAAGGGAATGTTACCCTAAGTATGAAACGGGTTACTGTAGAACAGGTCCTGCAAGCACTAGAGGATGCATATGGTTATTCCTTTAATGCGATTCCTGGTGGATATGAAATCTTACCTAACACGTTAAGAACTCAAATTTTCAAAGTCAACTATCTTGAATTAGAACGAAAAAGTCGTTCAAGCATGACTGTAAGTTCAGGTGAAGTGACCAATGCGGGCTCTCCTGGTGGCTCAAGTACAGGAACCTCGGTTTCTGGTGGCAATATTTCTGGAGTACTTAGTAACGGTAATCAAAACTACAGTGCTGTAGTAGGTGATGTTGAAACCAAAAGTAATATCGATTTTTGGAAGTCACTTGAAAATACTGTCAAAAAGATGGTCGGTAAAGAGGAAGGTCGCTCTGTAACGGTCAATAAAATGGCTGGTTTAGTTGTGGTTCACGCCGAACCCCGAGAGCTCAAACATGTTGAGCGTTATCTGGACATGGTGCAAAACAGCATGGACCGGCAAGTGATTCTTGAAGCTAAAATCCTGGAGGTCAATTTGACCAATCAATTCCAAATGGGGATTGATTGGAAAATTTTTGGATCCAGGCTCAACGCTTTAAGTAATTTCCCAGAGGTTGATATTTCTCAATCAAGTTTTCCTAAAGCGTTTGATGTCGACATTCACTGGAATCCTCAAGATTTTACATCGGTGATTCAGGCATTAGAAACCCAAGGGAATGTTCAGGTGCTTTCAAGCCCACGCGTTACAGCTATGAATAATCAAAGCGCAGCGATAAAAGTAGGGTTTGATGAATTTTTTGTAACCAACGTATCCCAAAATCAAAATATTGTCACTTCAAGCCTTGTGACTCAACCTATGTTAAATGTTAATTTGACTCCTTTTTTCTCAGGTATTACTTTGGATGTTACGCCGCAAATTGACGCCAATGGTCAAGTTACTTTACATATACATCCTACTGTAAGCTTGGTAAAAGACCAACGTAAGGTGATTGACTTAGGAACTCAAGGTGGGATATTGGATTTACCTTTAGCCAATAGCACCATTCGTGAATCAGATACAATGGTGCACGCTAAAAACGGCCAAGTCGTAGTTATTGGTGGTTTGATGCAAGATACAACCACGGAGGGAATAGGCCAGTTGCCCTGGTTTGGCAATATTCCGTTTCTAGGAACTTTAGTGCGCGCGACAAAGCAAGACTCTCAAAAAACTGAACTTGTCATTTTATTGAGACCAACTATTGTGAATGGGAGAAGCACAAATAAAGACATTACGGTGTCGGCGCGTCGTGTTTCGAGCCTTAAACGTGGTTTTCATATTGGTGGTAGACCTGATGTTTATGGTACTCAGGGTGAAGTTCCTGTTATGTTAGGACCCAAATCTACTGAGAACTTAGGTACGCGCTAAAAGGGAGAGGCAATGTATTTAGAACATTTTAAATTGCATAAAGCACCATTTACGCTCACGCCTAATACGGAGTTTTTTTGTGAACTCCCAACCCACAAAGAAGCGTTGAATGTACTGCTGCTTAGTTTGGCTCAAGGTGAGGGCTTTATTAAAATTATCGGCGAGGTAGGGACAGGAAAAACTTTGTTGTGCAGATTATTACTTAACTACTTATCTGAAGAATACGTCACTGCCTATATTCCTAATCCGGATCAAACCGCGGAAGGCTTACGACTTTCTCTTGCCCATGAGTTAGGCATGCAACCTGACGAAGGTTGGACACAATATCAATTGCTGGAGGCAATTAATCGATGTTTATTAGAATTGCACCGAGCCGGCAAAAAAACAGTACTGATTATTGATGAGGCTCAGTTTTTATCTGACGAATGTTTGGAAGCGGTTCGACTTTTGACTAATTTGGAAACTGAAGAACATAAATTACTACAAGTAGTTCTTTTTGGCCAACCCGAATTAAATACTAAACTTGAGCAATCGGGCTTGCGACAATTAAAACAACGTATTACTTTTTCTTATCATCTACAACCTTTAGCGCGTCATGAACTGGATAAATAATTTGAATCATAGGATGGCACGAGCTGGGTATACTTATGGCTCTGTTTTTACTCAAAAAGCGCAAAAACTCTTATATCGTGCAAGCCAGGGCTTACCAAGATTGTTAAATATTCTGTGCCATAAGTCACTTTTAGTCGCTTATGGGCAAGGCAAGAATCAAGTGGATGGTCACGCGGTACGGCGGGCCATAATTGATACATTAAGTTCTACACGCTTAGAATGGATTTATTCATTATTAATCTACTCTGGAATCGGAGTACTAGGGCTTAGCGTTATTTTAATGATGTATTGGACCTATGGACTATATCTATGAGTTTGCTTAATGAAATGTTACATGATCTTGCGAAGCAAAAGCACACAAAGCAAGCCACACCTTTATTTATGCCGGTACCTCTTCGAAATAAAGGAGCAAGTAAGAAAATTTTATTAGGTCTTGCATTGGTCACATTAACTTTGTTCCTTTTTTTGCTTCATAAGCATTCAGCAAAAATGAACGTTCAAGCAACACAAAGTGTTCCTGAGGCAGAAATTAATAGCTTTGATGCAACAATCAAGTTGGAACCTATAGTCCAAGCTGCTGTTACCACTGTTTCAGAACCAGTCAAACGTGTAAGTTATATTGAGCCATTGGCGTCTGTTGCATCACAGCGAGTTGCTATTCAATTACCTGTCGCAACAGATGCACTGAGCAATTGGGTAGATAATCAAAGTGAGCCATCTGCAGCTGTAGTAAATAAAGTATATACGCCTCAAACTCTTGAGGAATGGCATGATGCCCAGTTAAATAAAGCGCTTGAAGCCATAGACAAAGGGTTTGATCAAGAAGCGATAACCCTATTGCGAGAAATCCTGACTAGGGTGCCTAATGCATCTGATGTTCGAGAAAATTTAGCTTCACTTTATTTGACCTATGGGGATTTTGCTCACGCAGCTGAAATCGTGAATGAAGGGCTTCGATACACTCCTGCTGATACGGCCCTTATTACTATCAAAGCAAGATTATTTCTTGATCAAGGAAAAGCCATGGAGGCCATTAACCTTTTATCAAAATACCGACCCTCTATGACGTCTTATCCTGATTTTTATGGCACTTTGGCGGCAGCGCTGCAATCTGAAGGCCGGATTCTTGAATCAGGTAGTATTTATCGATCTTTGATACAAATTGATCCTAATGATGGTCGTTATTGGTTAGGTTATGCGATTGCGTTAGAACATAATAATAAAATGAATCAAGCTATTGAAGCATATCTTCGTGCGAGTCAAAACCCGGAAAGTGAGCCAACAGTACGCGATTATGCCGAAAATCGATTGAAAGTCTTACAGGGATAATTATGAAACGGATTCGACTTGGCGAATTATTGTTTAAGGAGAAGTTAATTTCTCAAGAAAGCTTGGATAAAGCCATTGAGTTACAAAGAAAGTCTGGAGGTAAATTAGGGCATATATTAGTTGATATGGGAGTAATTTCTGAAGAAGAGGTTTTAAACTTTATTGCCAATCAGCTAAAGATATCTTATATCGATTTAAATCATTATGAAATAGATAAAAGTTTGACTCATCTTCTACCTGAAATTTATGCTCGTCGTTATCGAGCTCTTATCATAAAAGAAGAGGATGGTGTTTTAATAGTAGGAATGTCTGATCCTCAAGATATTAATGCCTTTGATGCAATCTCAAAAATCTTAAAACGTCCAATTAGAATGGCCGTAGTTAGCGAATTGGCGCTCCTGAAAGTGTTCGATAGAGTTTATCGACATACACAAGAGATCACTAACTTTGCTCAAGAGCTTTCACATGAAATTTTAGAAGAATTTAAAGAGCAACAAGATGATTTATTCGATGAAGCACTAGAAAGCGAAGAGCAAGCTCCTGTCGTTAAACTGTTAAATTCTTTATTTCGCGATGCTGTCCAAGCACGTGCTTCTGACATTCATATTGAACCTGGTGAAAAATCGCTACGAATTCGCTTTCGAGTAGATGGAATATTAAATGAAAATATTTTAGATGAAAAACGTATCCTAGGTGCTTTGGTCCAACGTTTAAAACTTCGTGCTCACTTAGATATTGCTGAAAAACGTATTCCACAAGACGGACGTTTTAATTTTAAAATTAAAGGAAAATCATTTGATGTTCGTGTCTCAACACTCCCTACAGCGAATGGTGAATCTGTTGTCATGCGTTTATTAGATCAATCAACCCAGATTACGGACTTAAGTCAGTTAGGCATCGATCCTACAATGGTGAAACGCTTGGAGAATATTTATTCCAAACCCTATGGAATGCTTCTTGTTACTGGTCCCACAGGAAGCGGTAAAACCACTACATTATACAGTGTACTGCAGCGCATTAATTCTCCAGAACGTAAAATATTAACTGTCGAAGATCCTATTGAGTATAGGATTGAGCGAGTTAACCAAGTCCAAGTGAACCCCAAAATAGATCTTACTTTTGCTCGAGTTCTTCGTGCTATGCTTCGTCAAGACCCTGATGTCATTATGGTTGGAGAAATTCGTGATGCGGAAACAGCACAAATAGCTATGCGAGCTGCGATTACAGGACATTTGGTATTAGCTACATTACACACTAATGATGCTATGACTTCAGCCATGCGTTTAATTGACATGGGTGCAGAAGGTTATATGGTTGCAACAGCTGTTAAAGGAATTATAGGCCAACGATTGGTTCGTAATTTGTGTGATAATTGCTCCATCATTGAGCAACTTGAACCACATGAATCCGTTTGGCTTGAATCAATGAAGGTTGATTTAACTCTCCCATTTAAAAATGCTAAAGGATGTTCTGCTTGTAATTATCGTGGATTTTTAGGTCGAACAGGTGTCTATGAACTTTTGGAGTTAAATAAAGACATGTTAATGGCTTTAAGACATAATGACTCAAACAGCTTTGTCAAAGCAGCATTGGCTTGTGAAACTTATCGTCCGTTATCTGAATCAGTACTTGATTTAGTGACGCGAGGTACCACTTCAGTTTCTGAAGCAATACGTGTAGTCGGACAATTAGATGAAGAGTTTATGAGGCGGTAAATTGTACGATTGCAGTTTACAATGTTAAAAACGTGGAGTCTGGACGCTCATTAAAGCAGATCCAACATAGTACAAGCGTTTAGATTCAGGCCAGATCTTTTTTCAAGCTTCAATGGTTCACGTTACGAGTATAGTATTATTTTGATAAGGGACTACAAGGTATGCCAGAATATTACTTCAATGCCCGTGATCAACAGGGTAAAGCACTGAGTGGGCAACGAAATGCGATAAGTGCCGAAGATCTTGCCAATCAACTGATCAGTGAGGGCCTCATACCGCTAGATATCTCTGTAAGTACTGGAAAAAAATCAAGTACATCTAGTGTTTCGAGCACCAAGAAAAGTTGGTTTGACCCTAAAGTCACTTTAAATGATTTGCATATATTTTGTCACCAGATGTATTCACTAATTCATGCTGGGATTCCTATTGCTTCTGGAATAACACGGCTTGCCGAGACTACGCGCAATAAAACCTTAGCCGAGGCGCTGCAAAAAGTAGTTATCTCCTTAAATAAAGGCAGTTCACTGAATATGGCCATGAGGCAATTCCCAAACATTTTCTCTGATTTCTTTCTAAATTTAATTGTTATTGGAGAAAATACGGGTAATCTGGATAAGATTTTTCTCCATCTTGCCGAATATCTTGAGATGGAAGTGGATATTACAAAAAAAATCAAATCTGCTTTACGATATCCCCTAATGGTAATTGGAGCAATTATTATAGCATTGCTCATCATTAATGTTTTTGTTATCCCTGCCTTCGCTAAACTCTATGCAAATATGCATGGTATTTTACCATTGCCAACGCGCATACTCTTAACCACTTCCAATTTTATTATCCATTATTGGTATATTTTAATTGGCATCGTAGTGTTTGCTATATGGGCTATCAGATCTTATATCCATTCGCCTAAAGGAGCAGTTCAGTGGGGAAAATTCCAGCTTAAAATTCCGGTTATCGGATGGCTTATCCATCGTATATTACTTACGCGATTCGCCAGACTTCTTTCTCTGGTATTACGTGCGGGTATCACTGCTGTCGATGGTATTCAAATGGTAGGGGCATCAACTAATAATGCTTATATGTCTTTACGAATACAAGGAGTTACTGATTTAATAGCTAAAGGAAATACAATTTCATCAGCTATAGATAAAACCAATCTTTTCCCTCCTCTAATTATTCAGATGATCGTACTTGGGGAGGAGAGTGGTACCATTGATCATCTACTTGACGAGGTGGCAGAGTATTACCAACGTGAAATCAATTATGACATTGTTCGTATAAGTGACACTATTGAGCCTATTTTATTGGTAATCATTGGTGGCATGGTATTGATTCTTGCATTGGGAGTATTTTTACCGACATGGAACTTAGCTTCTTTGGTGAAACAACAATGATAGATATGAAAAAATTCTACTGTCTATCGTGGCTCCATAGTCTGATTTTAGTCATTTTAATTGCTATTCCTATAAGTCTATTTATACGTTTTTTAGATTTGACTCAGGCTTCCATAGAGGGAGCTTCTGTGTAGAGCACTCTTCTCAATATTCAGCTGATTCTTGAGCTATACTGTAAGAATAGGAGTTGTTACTTTTAAGATAGATTTGTTGCAGTGGTGCCATGACTAAGAACATTTGGGGAGCTGGTAGCTGGTAACAAATTACTTCAGACATAGTTAAAAATGGACTAACAAATTATTAAGGATACTTGAAATGAATAAGCAAAAAGGCTTTACTTTAATTGAGTTAGTTGTGGTGATGGTCATATTAGGAATTTTAGCTGCTTATGCAATTCCCAAATTTTATGATTTCAGCTCACAAGCAAATATTGCAGATCTGAATGGTTTAGCTGGAGCGTTAAACTCAGCTAATGTCACTGCTCATGGCGCCGCCTTAGCTACAGGACAAACTGGGGCTACCGGCTCAATCACTATGGAAGGTGCTACTGTTGGATTGGTTTATGGTTATCCATCCGCTGCGGGTATTGTGAATGCAATGAATGTATCAAGCGCTTTTGCTGTGTCTACGACAGGTACTGCAACAACTTACACACTCAAAACGAATTGCACGGTGGTATATACTCAAGCAACCAGTGCTACAACTCCTCCAACTGTGGTAGTGAACACTGGTGGATGTTAAATTTGAGTTCTTATTTGATAAAGTAGTCTAGGCAGCGCCCAAGCTACATTCACCCCATTTGCAAGCAAATGGGCTAATGAATATGAAATATAGTGTTGGGCGAAAATTTAGAAGAGGAGCCTGGATTTCACTTCGCTTCACTCTGCCTTCTCTTTTTTCAGAACATAACTACCTGGAGCGTCCATCACTGATTTTAATGGCAATTGGTTAAAATCAGGAGCGGGTATGAGTTTCCCTGAATGATTTTTTAACCATTTTAACCATTCTGGCCACCAAGAGCCTGGATGCTCTGTGGCTTGCTCAAGCCATTGTTCTGCATGGGCAGGGGAATGATTATTGACCTTATAGCCGTATTTTTTCATTTCAGGTGAATTGATAATTCCTGCTATATGTCCAGACCCACCAAGTACAAAACGTTTGGGGCCATTCATAAGTTGAAAGCCCAAATAAGTAGTTTTCCATGGAGCGATATGATCTTTTTCGGTAGAGAGGAAAAAGGTTGGTATATCAATGGCACTGATGTCAATTGGGGTATGATTGAGATGGATTTTACCTGGTTTTATCAGATCATTATGCAAATACATCCATCTTAAATATTGGGAATGCATTGTTGCTGGCATGTTGGTGGAATCTGAGTTCCAATACAATATGTCAAAAGGAACCGGGTTTTTACCGCGCAGATAATTTTTAATAAAGAAAGACCAAATTAAGTCATTTGCCCGGAGTGAGTTAAAACTTGAGGCCATGAATTTTCCGGCAAGATAACCTTTAGACTTCATTTCATCTTCCAGTTTTGCGATTTGTTGTTCATCAATAAAAACAGCAATATCACCTGGATCACTAAAATCAATCATAGACGCCAAAAAGGTTGCACTGCGAATGGAGTTGTCTTGTCGTGCTTTATTATAAGCAAGTAACATGGATAGAAGTGTTCCCCCAATACAAAAGCCCATAGTATTAACCTGCTTTATACCGAGTTGCTTTTGAATCATACTAATCGCGGTTAAAGGTCCTTCATTTAAATAGTCGTATAAACTTTTATGAGAGAAATTTGAACCTGGATTAACCCAAGAAATGATAAAAACAGTAATTCCTTGTTTGACTAACCACCCAACAAGCGAATTATGTGGACTTAAATCGAGAATATAATATTTGTTTATCCAGGGGGGGATAATAAGAAGAGGAATAGACTTTACTTTAGTGGTTTGAGGTGTATATTGAATCAGCTCCATTAGGCTGTTACGAAAGACTACCTTTCCCGGAGTAATGGCAAGGTTTTTACCGAGCTGGAATGCCTCAGTATCTGTCATTTTAATCATGAGACGCGGGGAGCCAACTTCTAGATCAGAAAGTAAATTATGAAGCCCATGCAATAAATTTTTGCCATGACTTTTCAATGTTTCATCCATGATCTGAGGATTAGTATGAAGAAAATTAGCTGGGGATAGTGCATCTAAATATTGCTTGGTAAAAAATTGGAGACGCTTCGCGGTATTTTTATCAGGGTATTCTATCCGTTGAAATAAAGTATTCATATGTTGACTGGCTAAAAGGTAATGCTGAGTTAACATATTAAAAAAAGGATTGTTTATCCAGTCTTCTTCATGAAAGCGTGGATCATTGATGGGCATGGGAGTCCCATTTAACCAATATTGTAGTTGGGTTTGTGCTAAATTAAATGCGTCTTTCCAGTATGCGAGTTGCATTTCCCAAATTTTTTCAGGATTCTGCAGAAGGATACTCATTACATTTTGGAAATGTTCCGTTAGCTCAATATACTGATTGATTATTGCAGGAACTTGTAAAGGAGTTTCTTTTATATCAGAAATTATTTGCAGACTTTTAGCTGCTATAGCCTGTAGTAACTCACCAAGCTCTTTGTCATGGGTCATCCTAACTCCTGTGGACAAATAATTTTATGTACTATTTTGGTTTGTTTATCGTTATGGATCAAGAGTTGTGTGCCTGGAAAATTTATTATTTACCAATCTCTCGTTCTTCCTTCATACCAAAAATAACCGCTTTCTTTTTTCTTGTTAACCAATTCAAAGAGTTCGCATGCCGTATCCAAAGGCAGTTTTGGGGCGTTATTTTTTCCCATATCCGTCCTTACCCAACCGGGGTCAAAACTTGAGACAGTAACTCCAGGTAGTCTCTTGGCTAAGAGTAGAGTATACATGTTGACGCAGGATTTTGACATTTTGTAATGAGGCACTGATGCAGAATCATTTGAACTAAAAGTCCCCCATCCTGAAGAGATGTTAATTATTTGGGCATCAGGATTTAACTTTGGAATGCATTGTTCAGTTAATTCAATAGTTCCGAAGACATTAACAGAAAATGTTTCTTTTAACTGACACATGTTAATTTTTACTTCACCCCAATCTTCTAGGAGGATGGCTGCATTATTAATTAATACATCAAATTTTGGTAATTGGTCAGCAAAATGATTAATTTGTTCTGAATTCATCAAATTAAGCGGATGAATTGTTAGATTCTTGTGTTTTAGAGGGGTATCACCATGTGTTGAAGTTCCAATAACGAGCCATCCATTCATTAAAAAAATTTTGGCTGTTTCTAGTCCTATCCCTCGACTAATTCCTGTAATTACAAGAGTATTCACAGTCTGTTTTCTCCCATAAAGCACCTTTGTAACTCCATTGCTTTTAAGTTAAGAACTCGTTCTCTTGCCAACGTTCCGCGACTTATTCTTGGGAAGCTAATGATATGGCTTAATGACAACACTCTGTAACCTGGATGAAGCAAAGCGGAACCCAGAGAACCTTATCCATTAAAACCTTGGGTTTTGCTGCGCTACACCCATCCTGCACATGCATTTTGTTACTACACATCAATGTTTGAAGTGGCGGATTCCGGTGAATACCATAATTATTCCATGTTCTTCAGCGCAAGCGATAATTTGTGCATCTCTGATTGAACCGCCTGGTTGAATAATAGCAGAAATTCCGGCTTCTGCAGCAATCTCTACTGTATCCGGAAAAGGAATAAATGCGTCAGAAGCCATGACTGAACCGCGGGGAGCAAATCCCATTTGTGCTGCTTGCCAAAGGCCAATACGAGCACTCATAACGCGGCTGGTTTGACCACCTCCGATACCAATTGTTGCTGCATCTTTAGCATAAACAATTGCATTGGATTTCACATGTTTTACTGCAAGCCAGGCAAACATTAAATCATTCATTTGCTGTTCAGATGGTTTGTCCTGGGTCATGACTTTAAATTCATAACTTCCTAGTGAAAGAGAGTCATGTTCTTGTACCAGCAAGCCCCCATCAACTTTTTTCATGTTCAAACGAAATGCATCATTTTGTTTCCAGGCTCCAGTTGATAAGACACGAATATTTTCTTTACTGGCAAGAATTTTTTTTGCCTCATCACTGATCTCAGGAGCTAGAATGACTTCTACAAACTGGTTGTCAAGAATGGTTTTTGCGGTAATACCATCCAATTTTTGGTTAAAAGCAATGATACCACCGTAGGCCGATGTTGGATCACATTGAAAAGCCTTAAGATAAGCATTAAGAGGAGAATCACTTATAGCAATACCACAAGGGTTTGCATGCTTGATAATAACACAAACGGGTTTTTCGCAAGAAAATGATTTAGCGCAATCCAACGCCGCATCAGCATCTAGAATGTTGTTATAGGATAACTGCTTGCCTTGAATCAATTGAGCAGAACCTAATGAGCCGGATGAAACTTTTTTATCAACATAAAAAGCAGCTTGCTGGTGGGGATTTTCTCCATAGCGTAGGTCGGTTATTTTATTAAATTGGCATGTTAGTACTTCTGGGAAACCACAGGGAGTGTACTGTGCATCTAAAGTGGTCAGATAATTTGTAATTGCTGCATCATAAGCGGCAGTATGAGCAAAAGCTTTTTTGGCTAGGGTGAATCCCCAATCTGAAGGAACTTTTTGGCTTTTTAAGTAGTGAATGAGTTCGGCATAATCTTCTGGGTTTACTACTACAAAAGTGTTTGCATGATTTTTAGCTGCTGAGCGAATCATGGCGGGTCCGCCGATATCAATATTTTCTATAGCCTCATTGAAATTACAGTCAGGTCGACTAATAGTTTGTTCAAATGGATATAGATTAATTACCAGTAAATCGATGGGTTTGATGGAGTGTTCTTTGAGCGTTTTTTCATCTTTTTTCCCACGTGCGAGTAAACCTGCATGAATGGCAGGATGCAAAGTTTTTACTCGGCCATCGAGCATTTCGGGAAAGCCCGTACATTCACTAACATCGATGACTGGCAATTTATGTTCTTTGAGTAATGCTGCAGTATTTCCCGTTGCGACAAGCTCCACGCCCATTTGATGAAGTACTTTGCCCAAGTCCACTATACCTCGTTTATCGGAAACACTAAGCAGGGCTCTTTGGGGTTTAAAGGCAGAGAATGCATATTCTTGAACCATTATAATTTCCTTAACTAAGTGTAATCTGGGTGAGGCGCCGCGGAATCCGGAACATTCAGAGTATCATCTCAGGTTAATGTTTTTGCACTACCAATAAAAACAATGACAATTTAATCTGTTTTATGGGTAAAGGCCAATAATGACCATCCATTAAGGTTTTCCTGATGAATCGCAGTAAACATTGGCGCATATGTTTCAATGAGCTTAAACGCTTGTTCTTCCAATATTCCTGATACAATAAGCATCCCTTTAGGGGTTAGCAATTGTTGAAAGCGTTCTTTCAGGGTAATTAATGGAGCCAACAAAATGTTTGCAATAATCAAATCTACAGGCTCGTGTACTACCTCGGGCATGCTAACTAATAATTTGTGTTCATCAAGTTTGTTTGCCAATGCATTATTTTGAGTCGCTTGCAGAGCTTGTTGATCGATATCTACTGCATGTACTTTTGCTGCCCCTAACTTTAATGCAGCCAAAGAAAGAATACCTGAGCCACAACCGTAATCAATCACTGATTTATTTTGTAAATCAGCTTGTTCCAGCCAGGTTAAACATAAAGCAGTCGTAGGATGGGTTCCAGTACCAAATGCCAAACCTGGGTCTAACATTAGGTTAACCGCATCGGGTTCAGGTGGAGTTGACCAAGTAGGGCAGATCCAGAGCCGTTTGCCAAAGCGTTGTGGTTTGAAATCATCCATCCAAGCTCTTTCCCAATCCTTATCTTCCAGAACTTCTAAAGTGCATGTTAATTTAGGATACGCTTGCATTAAGTGATCACGAGTATGTTGTGCCTGGAACACTTCTGAAAATAAAGCCTGAATAACAACTTCAGGCCATAATGGTGTTGTTCCTGGTTCAGGCTCAAGAACAGGATTGTCATTTTTATCGGTGAGCATAATGGACAGCGCACCGAATTCTTCTAACTCCTCGCTAAGCAGTTCTATTTCTTGGCTTGGACAATGTTCTATTTTTAATTGAAACCACACAGCATTAATCCTTCAGCATTTTTTCCAGATAGTGAATATTAGTACCACCTGCAATAAAAGATTGGTCATGGAAAATACGCTGATGTAATTCAATATTGGTTTTTATACCGTCAATAATGATTTCATCGAGCGCGTTTCGCATTCTTGCAATGGCTTCAGCACGAGTTTCTCCATAACTAATCAGCTTGCCTATCATGGAATCGTAATTTGGCGGAACGGTATAGCTACTATAAATATGAGAATCAAAGCGAATACCAGGGCCACCGGGTTGATGTAATAATTTTATTGTTCCTGGCGAAGGCATAAAGGTCTTTGCATCTTCAGCATTAATTCGGCATTCAATTGCATGACCATGCAGTTTTATGTCTTCCTGGGTCAGTGTCATCGGTATATCACTGGCAATTTTGATTTGCTCTTTAATCAAATCAATTCCAGTAATCATTTCAGTCACAGGATGTTCAACCTGGATTCGAGTATTCATTTCAATAAAATAAAAACATCCATCTTGATATAGGAATTCAAAAGTTCCTGCACCACGATATTGCAGCTCTTGGCACGCTTTGACTACAGAGGCACCAATTTTATTTCTCAGTTCAACACTAATTCCGGGAGCCGGTGCTTCCTCTACTACTTTTTGATGTCGTCTTTGCATCGAACAATCACGCTCACCAAGATGAATGGCTTTACCTTTACCATCTCCAAGCACTTGGAATTCAATATGGCGTGGATTTTCGAGGAATTTTTCCATGTACACAATGGGGTTATTAAATGCAGCTTTGGCTTCACTACGGGTAAGTGCTATGGCATTAAGCAGATTTGCTTCAGTATGCACAACACGCATACCTCGTCCGCCGCCACCTCCTGCAGCTTTAATGATAACTGGATAACCAATTTTTCGAGCGATTTCCAGATTTAGCTGATCATCATCAGATAATGGACCGTCTGATCCAGGAACACAAGGAACTCCGGCTGCTTTCATCGCATTGATAGCAGACACCTTATCCCCCATGAGGCGAATGGTCTCACCTCGAGGACCAATAAAACGAAATCCACTCTGTTCTACTACTTCTGCGAAATCAGCATTTTCAGAAAGAAACCCATAACCAGGATGAATTGCTACAGCATCAGTAATTTCAGCAGCAGAAATAATCGCAGGAATGTTGAGGTAACTTTTTTGTGCTGGAGCAGGGCCTATGCATACAGTTTCATCTGCGAGACGAACATGCAATAAATCTTTATCTACATCTGAATGTACGGCTACAGTCTGAATGCCAAGCTCTTTACATGCACGCAAAATGCGAAGAGCGATTTCACCTCTGTTGGCAATAACAATTTTACTGAGCATGGATGCATCCTCTATTCTATGACAAACAGGACCTGATCGTATTCAACAGGTTCACCATTAGCGACAAGTATTTCTACGATTTTACCGGCGCGATCCGCTTCAATTTCATTAAACATTTTCATTGCTTCAACAATACACAAAACATCACCTGCTTTGACTGTTTGGCCAAGGCTTACAAAAGGAGGACTTTCTGGCGATGGTGAAGTGTACATTGTACCCACCATAGGAGAACGAACTTTGTGGCCTGAGACCGTAGGTACGGGTTTACTTTCATGGTGTGAAGGTATTGCAGGAGCAGGAATACTATTCACAGCAGGATGTGGCTCCTGGTGTGGTGTAGGAGAAGAAACATAGCGAACCTGAGGAGGTTCTACTGCTGGTACGCTGCTATGACGGCTTAGTCTCAGCGATTCTTCACCTTCTTTAATTTCAATTTCAGAAATGCCAGTTTCTTCCAGCAATTCAATTAATTTTCTGATTTTACGAATGTCCATTATTTGATTCTCTTTCAATAATTGATGTTAATGCTAATGAATATCCTTGCGCACCCAAACCACTGATAGTACCTTTTGCAATATCTGAGAAGTAGGAATGGTGGCGAAAAGGTTCGCGGGAATAAATGTTACTGATATGTACTTCAATAAATGGGATTGCAACAGCACATAAGGCATCCCTTAAAGCCACGCTGGTATGTGTAAATCCTGCGGGATTAAAAATTATATAATTTATTTTGTCGATACTGGCTTGGTGAATTACTTGAATTAAATCTGCTTCAGAATTGCTTTGATAGCAGTTTAATGCAAATCCTGCTTTTGTTGCTTCTTTGATTAGACGAGAATTGATATGATCTAATGTTGTAGCTCCATAAATTGAAGGTTCTCGAGTTCCCAAGAGGTTCAAATTTGGTCCATGCAAAACCAGAATTTTTTTCATGTTTTAGTTAGTATCGAGCAATTTTTTGCAGATTTTGCCTTATCTTCCTGAAATTGTCTATATATCTCCGAAGATATCTACATGATCTCTACTTTTTTTATATTCTTTTGTGGTTCATTATATCTGGTAAAAATTTGCTTACTTAGAACAGTAAAGTATGCAGTTTTTGCTTCTGCCAAGATATAAGGTCAATTTTCTTTGATTGCATGATTTTGTCAGAAAACAATAAGTCGATAAAATGAATTCATCTTTTATGAAAATCACGCCATTCTATAAAATATTTGGAATAGAAAGATTTTTTTTTTCATCACATCGATTTTTTCTAGGGTATGTTGTTAATCATCAAATAATAATTTCAAAAATTCTAAAATTATGCTAGCTTGGATAGGTTTTTAGAGTTATTGGTTGTGTTCACAGGTGTGACTCACTGTTGAAACCAATCAGGTTATTTGTAACTTGATTTTAAGGATTAATTGGTTTGGCAGGAGAAGAGTTGCTTTCAATTTAGATTAAGTTGCAAAGAAGGAGTGGGTTTCCATGCATCATAATTACTATTTATCTCCCTTGGCTGTTGCATTGGCTTTAGGAATAACATCTTCTGCGAGAGCCGCAGAACCTATGCCTTTACAGAAGGCATCTCTTGAGCAAGTAAAGCAAAAATTTGCTTTGACGACACAAGGTGTCGCAGTTGCTAAAGACAGTTTACGCTTTATAAGCGAACATACTGACAGTAATAAAGTAACTCATGTTCGTATGCAACAACAATATGTAGGATTTCCTGTTTATGGCGGTTATGCAATTATGCATAGCATGTACACAGCACAATCATTAACCAAAGCACAGTCAAATGTGGCAATGAATGGTGTTATTTATAAAGGCCTGCAATCCGAATTAGGACAACCCGATGCTTCTTTTGTGAAAAACGCGGGTTCAGCGTTACAACAATTTAAAGCCAACTATGCAGGTAAAGATGTAAGTGATGAAAAAGTCACTCCCATGGTTTATATTGATGCTCAGCACAAAGCACATTGGGCTTATAAAGTGAGTGTTCTTGTTGTTCATAAAGATAAAATTCCAGAGCGCCCAACTGCAATTATTGACGCAGAAACTAACAAACCGTTTGTCCAATGGAATGATATAAAAACGGGCAAGAGATCGGTTAATGGAGCAGGTTTTGGTGGAAATAATAAAACAGGTTTCTATCAATATGGTGTCGACTTACCTTATCTCGATGTAACTCGAGATGCGGGTACTGAATCGTGCTTTATGGAGAATACCGATGTCAAAGTCATCGACATGGATCACCGATACAGTTCAAAGCGCAAAGCAATGAAATTCAATTGTCCAACCAATGACTCTAATATTTACCTCACTGGTTATAGAGGAGATGGTTATGACAAACAAAATGGAGCCGCTTCTCCAACAAATGATGCATTGTATGCAGGTCACGTAATTAATCATATGTATAAAGAATGGTATAACACGAATGCACTGAGTAATTCTGATGGTTCTCCCATGCAATTAGTTATGCGAGTTCACTATGGTGAAGGCTATGAGAATGCATATTGGGATGGCCAGCAAATGACCTTTGGTGATGGTGATACCATGATGTATCCGTTGGTTTCTTTGGGAGTAGGTGCACATGAAATCAGTCATGGTTTTACAGAACAACACTCTAACCTTGAATATTATGGCCAATCAGGTGGTATGAATGAGGCGTTTTCTGACATGGCAGCTCAAGCAGCAGAGTATTATTCAGTAAATAAGAGCACCTGGCAAATCGGCGGCGAGATCATGAAAGAAGACAGTGGCTGGGATGCATTACGTTATATGGATCAACCAAGCCGTGATGGTGAGTCTATTGATACTGCTGATGAGTATTATGGTGGTCTGGATGTTCATTACTCCAGTGGAGTATACAACCATTTATTCTACATACTCGCCAATCAACCTAGTTGGAATACCCGATTAGCTTTTGATGTTATGGTTAAAGCCAATATGGACTACTGGACACCTTATTCAAGCTTTGATGAAGGCGGCGAAGGTATAGTAAGTGCAATATCTGATCTGGTAGCCGGTGACCCGAACCATGAGAGATATCCTACAACTGCTATTTGTGACGTTAAAAAGTCATTAAATGAAGTTAAAATCACCACTAATATGGATGGTTGTAATTAATCTGCGTGGATAATAAAATCAGCCAGAAGTTTGCTTACAACTTCTGGCTGCTCCATGTGAATATGATGTCCACCATCTATTTTTTTAAGTGTAAGATTTTTTACCGCTTTAATTCGATTCTCAATGATTTCAGTATCAAAAGAAAATCCTCTGCTGGATAATACTAAATAAGTTTTTGCAGTAATTTCTTGTAAGCAAGAAAGTATTTGGGGTTCTGTCATACGTAAAGGTGAGCGTACTAACAATCGTTGATCATGCCGCCAATAAAATTTACCTTGTTTTTCTATTAAGCTTCGTTCACAAAGAATTTTTGCAATGTCTAAAGAAACATATCCTTTAAAGGCGCGTGCAAGAGCGGCGCTATTTATACTGTCATATCCTTTTGATTTTTTGCTTTTTTGAGCAAGAAAAGAGACATAATCTCTTAATTGCTGGCATGCAGTTTCTGCAGGATGAGAAAATGGTCCTAAACCCTCAATCAGGCTTAGAGAAAGGAATCGTTCGGGGAGTACACCTCCAACCAAGCTTGCTAGACAAGCGCCCATTGAATGTCCTAATAGATGGAGTTTATCAAGTTTTAGTGCATTGATTAGTTCAATAACCACAAAAATACCATCAAAAAAATGATAGTGGCATCCTTCAGGAAGATGCGAGGAGAAACCATGCCCAGGTAAATCAACGGCTATAAAATGAAAATCCTTCTCTAAATATGGGGCAAGGGGAGCAAAACTGTTTGCATTATCCAACCACCCATGTAGTGCTAGAATAGTCGGCTTATCGGGGTTCCCCCACGTCTTGCAGGCTATAGAAAAACCCGGAATGGTAAGATTTAATGTATTCATTTTATTTATTATTTTACTATTAGTAGTAGTAATCATTATATCTCTACCGCAAATAGGAGGGCTATAATTGATTATAGAATGAATAAGAATTTTTTACTGCGTCGTTTTACTTATTACATTCGCTTGCTATTTATAACTTTTAACTAAAGTGTGTGACTAAAGACTATGCAGTACAATTTATTTTATGCATTTAGTGTTATGCTTAATCCATGAACTTGAACAGAGTAAACTATGCAACAAGAAACACATAGCGTTTCATTAATTACTTACAATATTCATAAAGGTTTTGGTGTGGGTGCTGTACGCTTTTTACTTCCTAAAATGCGAGATGCCATTTCTAGCTTACAACCTGATTTTGTTTTTTTACAAGAAGTTCAAGGTGAACACATAAAACGGCAAAAGCGAATTAATGCTTGGCCTGATTCACCTCAATTTGAGTATATTGCGGAAAATATATGGCCCCATTATGTTTATGCAAAAAATGCCGTATATGAGTCAGGACATCATGGGAATGCAATTTTAAGTAAATATGCTTTTGAGCGATTTGAAAATGTTAATCTTGCAAACATACGCAGAGCCTCGAGAGGAATATTACACGCACAGCTGAAACTGGATAATCTCACTATTCATTTGTTATGTGTGCACTTGGGTCTTTTTAAAGCAGAGCGTATGGTGCAATGTAATGCTTTAATGCAACGCATAAAGGATGTCGTTCCACAAGATGAACCTCTGCTGATGGCTGGGGATTTCAATGATTGGCGTACAATAATTTCTAAGCCTTTGGCTGAAGACTTAAATATAGAAGAGGCTTTTGTTTCAGTGGAAGGCCAGCATGCACGCTCCTTTCCTGCAATCAAACCAGCGCTTTGCGTTGATCGCGTCTATTTTCGGGGTATGAAAGTTCAAGAAGTAGCTTGCTTACATGGCAAGCCTTGGCGAATGCTTTCTGATCATTTGCCACTTTATGCGCGTTTTGAATTGATTAAGCCCTTGTAGTTTAATTACCACAAAAAGCGTAGAGAGCGTGCAGCAGTGGCATATGATCAATTAAAAAGTTCAATTTTTGCTTCCCTTAACTTGTTCTAACTCTTTAGTTTAAAGATGTTGCAAACACTACAATAGTTCCTTGTTTAGGGGAGTACGAAAAATAATAATAAGAGAAAAAATGAAAAGAATGGCATAGCGATTTAAATAATAAAGGTAGTTTTAGATTTTTTATCTTCCAGTAACGAATCAAAACCTAAAAGCCAGTCTCGAAGCCCGCTACAAACAAGTAAATAAAACAAGATAATAATTTCACCAAAAGTAAACCTATAAAATAAAATGCAGTTAAATAACGTAATGGGCGGTAGATTTTAGGTATGTAATCATAGAAACCAAAACAGTGGCAATCCAGCAAAACAAAAGTAAAACATTAATAAATTAAGATCAGTAAATAGCCACTCTAAATTTGCTTCAAAATGAGTCTTGGAAAAATTATAAGCGTTCTATTCTATGATACTCCCTGGTATCCCCACTAAAATAAGAACGGGAACTTCAACTAGCGGACCAATGTGAGAACTCTCTCACTAAAAGGACTTACGAAAAACTCCAAGGTCGAGGCAAAAAATGTTTTTAATGAGGGAGTTTAGATATACTAAATGACCGAAGTAAAAACATTTTTTAACGAAGAGATTGGGGTTTTTCGTAAGTCCTGTCATCCAATTGCTTTTGCAGTTCAGACGACAATTGCGCCTTATTACGGCGTAATAGCGCCACAATATAGGGAATTAACGCGGCAGAACGATTGGCGTTATCAAAACCGTGCAAGACGCGACGCGGACTTTTTCCATCACCACATCACGATTTAATCTTTTCGGTGTAGAATCAATCTCCTTGCTCTCAGGAAAGCTTTTTAAATAAACCTTTTGGCCAATGTAATTGGCAATTTCTGTGATGGAAGAAGAAAAATCCGGCATATCAACTACCCCATAAGACACGCACCATGCTAGGTATAAAATTATACATAATAACCAAGCTTAAAGCAAAACAAGGATAACAAGAGTAAGTATTCGAAATCTCATGCAATGAATTATAATTATACAAGGCATGATAAATGAGAAATAATTTGAAAGCTCGCACAGAAAAAAATAACGGGTATCTTTATGTGATTAAACCGGGTTCTGAACCTTCTTCGAGCATTTTTGATGCCTTAGTCATTCATTTACAACAAGCTGGATTTTTAAATAATTTTGAAAAATCGATTGTTTTCAAACACAATGCAATTTATTTTCGACATAATTTAAATGAAATTAGTGCTTTTATTTCTGAATTTCTACCGCTGATATTAGATTTTAAAAAAGCAGGTGAACCCATTTCACTAGATGAAGAAACTGTGTTTGAAAAAAAATTTATCCAGGAAAAAGCGGGAATTGTTTTTGAGCGATGCGAAGAACCCGTCTCAGTCAAGCGAAGAAATAAAATTCGCGAAGCAAAGCATGATTTACAAAATTTGGATTTTGACAGTATTTCTGATAATAAAATTACTGAAATTAGCGGTAACTCGGCTTCCTCTGCAAAAGCACATTTGCTAAAAGGAATATCGGAACATCAAGGTGTCTGTATTGGCGAGACTCATTCTAAAGTTTTACATAAAAAATTTTTAGTAACTTCTATGCCTAGCTTTGCAGCCTCTGGAATCAAACAGTTATTTGTTGAGTTAGGATTTTATGATACTCAAACGGCTTTATACGAAAAATTTTTCCAAACAGGCTTATTACCCAAAGCATTATTAGCCGAATTAATTCGTCAGGATATCAGCAATCGTATTATAGTGGGAAAAAATTCCGATGATTTTTTATATAGCTATAGGACTAACCCCTATTCCAGTTTAGGTATTGTTGTCATGGCGCAAATGCTTGGTATACACATTACCCCCATCGATACCACTGAGGCTTATGATGGTATTACTGGTTATGCCAAAAAAAATGAAACTAAATTTTCGAAAAAGCGTGCCTTGGCAATGAATTTAACCGCTGCTGAAATTATTTCGCAAAGCCGCGAAAAATATTTCGCACTTGTGGGAGCCCACCATAATATTAGTATGAAAGAATTGAGAGCTCCTGGCGTTTCGGCGCTTCTTTCAATTCCAAACCTGGATTTAAGGGACATAACAGTGATGGATATTGAGGAAGATCCCTTTATTCGAGCCAGTTTAATCTATAACATTCATCGAGTTTTAATGGGTAAGCCAATCAAACCTTTGCAAGTGATTTCACCAGCACCACAAAATTATCTTGATTGTTTTAAACTAATCTATTTAACCGGACTAAAACGGGAGATAAAACAATTCTCGAATGAACCTAGGCTGGCCTGGTACCAAAAAAAATTAGAGAAGTTAGATTTCCTAAAAAAAATTGATGATATTTATCATTTATTTGAGGATATTATGCTCAAATTGGAAGATGAGGTGAATGAATATAAAGAGGCCTCCGCTCAAACTGCATCGAAAATTTTTCCTTTTTTATTAGAAAAATATTTAGAAGGTGAAGACTTGCGAGGCTCTGAGGTAAGAGAAACTAAATTTCCTGAGACAATTCCACTTTTATTAAACGCACCTGACTATAGTAAAACGCATGAAGAGTTTTATTCGTATAAAGGAGCGGATAATCATGAAGCGGTTGAACGCATTAAGCATATTTATGATGATTATGTATCAAAATTTACTGCTGTTCAGCTATCAACGATGGATAAAAAACAAAAATTTTTGGAAATTGGAGAATTAAAGATTGAATTTATAGATCTTATTAAATTTTTTACCAAAAACTGGAACCAGGATGATAAAACTCAATTATTTAATTTCATGCGAAAATGGGAAAATCAAAAAACCTTTTTAACTTATCATCGTGATAATAAGTTTTATAATTTATTTACCGCACCTAACACCTGGAATGAGGTAAAAGAAATTTTGAAAGGCGACTCGGGACTTGGCTCTTATTTTCGTCCCCAATACAAATAACCAATAGCAAGGTTTGGTTGTTCATTATTATACGCCTCAGCACAATAGGTCTTTGAAGGCGACATCCGTGCCTGTTTTGATCAAATCAGGAATAGCCCTTCCTATAGAAATATTGATCCGTCAGTTAAATCAAAAAATAGCGGGCTGGACTAACTACTACAAAGGAGTATCGTCAAAAGTATTCGCAAAAATCGACTTTGAAATCTACTCAGCCCTAGAAAACTGGTGCTTGAAAAGACACGGCAGAAAATGATGTGGTCTAATTGATTTGGACACTCCAGTTAAGAGATAATTTGTTTAATTGGAGGTCAAAATCAATTAGACCACATCAAACCTTAATGGTCACTCTAGCGACTATCCATTAAGGAATATCTACCGGGGTTGTGAGCGTTGGCGAGTATGTAGAGTTAAATGTGGAACCCAGGAGATCCATTAGTCGAAGGGGAAGCGTATTGAGAAATTGAGTGAATGATCAAAAGGAGTCTATATGAAGTTACGAGTAAGTACATGCAAAAATTACCTTGCATCTATTTATTGATTTTAGAAAACTCCTGAACTAATACTTTTTTGGGGATTGGTTCAATGTAATGAACCTTCCCCAAAAGAAAGATCATTCCATATTGTTGTTGTATTCACCTACACAGGCCAGGCTATTCAAACGAGCACGTTTTAATAATGCTTCTTGTGCTTTAGCAATATTGGCCTTATTTCCACCCCAGGCAGCTAAACAATCTTCTTGTAATGCTCTACCGAAAGAAAAACTGAGCAACCAAGGTTGATGGTCGATGCTATTAATCGCATTTAAATTTGCTGTAGCTTGTTGTGGCGTTTGTCCACCAGATAAGAAATTAATTGTTGGTACAGCAGCAGGTACATTATTACGGAATACACCGATTGTGTAGTCAGCAATTTCATCAGGTTCACTAAAAGGGCTATGCGCTTTACCACAGGTCACCATGCTGGGTTTTAAAATAATATGTTCTAATTCAACTTGGTGGATAAATAAAGCGTGGAATAACTCATGCAGCACAATTTCACATACTTCTGCACAATGTTCGATGCTGTGGTCTCCATCCATAAGTACTTCAGGTTCAACGATGGGAACAATTCCTGCTTCTTGGCAAGCTGCAGCATAACGAGCCAGATTTTCCGCCCCTGTTTTAACCGCAGTTAAACTGGGGGTAAATTCAGAAATTGAATAAACATTTCGCCATTTAGCGAATTTTGCACCTAATTTTTTAAAATGTTGCAAACGTTCGGATAATCCATCTAAACCTTGAGTAACTTGTTCCTTTTCAGTATTGGCTAAAGTAACTAATCCTTTATCAACTTTGATGCCAGGGACGATACCTTTATCAGCAAATAGTTTAGGAATAGGGGTTCCATGCTCATCAGTTTGGCTAAAGGTTTCTTCAAATAAAATAACCCCGTTGATATATTGTTCCAAATCGGTTGTAGTTGCGAGCAGAAGTCTATAATCCCTGCGGTTTTCTTCAGTATTTTCAATACCAATTGAAGCAAAACGCTTTCCTATAGTTGAATTGCTTTCATCTGCAGCTAAGATTCCTTTACCTTCTTGCAGTATTTGTTCCATGGTATTAGAGAGTTCTTCATAATTCATATTGTGTTTGCTCCTGATTGATTATTATCTAGATATATATTTCTCACGAATAATATGTTGCATGGCAAAACCCTGTTCTTTTAACGAATTAAATGCTTCGTCGATCATACTGGGATTTCCACATAAATAAATGACATCACGTTGAGGATCAAGGTTTAGTGTAGGAAAGGCATGTTGTACGTACCCATTGTACTCATTTTCATTTAACTCATGTGCTGCCTGCCTGCTTAGATAGGGTCTAAATGTAGCTCTAGGATATTTTTGAGAAAACGCATAAAACTCGTTGGCATAGAGAATTTCTTCCCGTCTTTGTACTCCTTGCAGAATGACCACCTCGAGCGCAGGATGTTGTTCCATGAGTGTACCCAGTTCTTGAAGCATTGCTCGATAGGGGGTAACTCCTGTGCTGGTAGCAACCAGGATAAATCGTGCGGGTATATCCTCCTTGATAATTAAGCGACCATAGGGTCCGCTGCTCTGAATAGTGTCTCCAGGTTTTAAATTATAAAGAAATTCGGTGCCCGGGCCATTTGCAAAATAACCGGCTGCAATTTCAATTTGATTATCTTGTTTTGGCGCATTGGCTATACTATAACTACGTTTTAACGATTTTCCTTGATGTTCAAAGTGAATGGTAATAAATTGTCCAGGTAAATAATTAAAATAGGGTGCAACTTCGCAATTAAAAATGAAGTGTTTTACTTTAGGAGAGATCATAAATGATTCTTTTAAAGTGATGGGGAATGTATTTATTTGCATGACGAATATCAACTTTACCGTAAAAACTAGAGATTATAACTCTGAACTAAAGTTAATATAAGCAAAAAATTATGCATTACACGTTTTAACGGCATATAATTATATTATGAATACACCAGATCTTATCACAATTATAGGCAATTTAAGCCGTTCTTTATACCCGGTGCAGCATTTAATTAGTGGGGGTGCGTACATACTGGGCATTTTATTTTTTTTGACCGCTATTTCCAAACTAAGAAAAATTGCAGATCACAGGGCGCAATCTTCCTCGCAGGAAAAAATGTATACCCCGATGATGTACTTATTATTTGGAGCGATTCTCCTTTATTTACCTACTGCCCTAGATGCTATGGCTAACACAACTTTTGGAGTAGGTAACATTTTAACTTATACATCATATAACCCCTCAAATATATTCAGTTCTATGGGCTTGTTGATTCAAACAGCAGGGGTATTATGGTTTGTTCGTGGGAGTGTATTGGTAGCACAGTCGAGTCAGCCAGGGACTCAGCATGGACCTAAAGGTTTGGCATTTATAATTGCAGGAGTATTGGCAATGAATTTTGATAACACCATCGCCATGCTAAATTACACGATAAGTTCTTTGGTTCGTTGGACTATGGCAATTACAGCAAGCCAAGGATATTAGCGGCCTCTAAATCTCTTCTCCACAGATTCTTAAGTTATTTGCTTTGGCAAAATCAATAATGGATTGATACAACAGGGGACTTGATTCTTTAAGTTTTGGATCAAGCAAAACGCATTGGTATCCCTCACTATTTACACTGGGCCGTAACAGGGGCGAATAATGAATGCGGCTGTTCTTAAAGCTTGCTAGCGAACCACTCATCCTTTCTGCCCAATCGCTGGGTCGAAAAGTTTTTCCTTGGTCAGTTATTCCTTCTATAATAATTGTCTTATTTTTAGGTGTAGCCATAGCTTATTATACAATATAAATACAGTATGCTAAGTATACCATCATATGCGGGCTGCTGTACTGTAATTTATCCATTTTTTACAGAAATAAATTTGTGTTAATTTGGTTTTCAAAAGTAATTTTTATCCCTATTATGTCAACATATTTTATTTGGCATTTTTTAAAAGGTTATTAAGAATGGAAAAAGAAAGTCATTCTGGAATTTATCTGTTACCTAATCTGTTTACTACAGCCAGTCTGTTCGCAGCATTTTATTCCCTTGTAGCATCGATGAAAGGGCAATTTGAAGCTTCGATCATCGCTATTTTTATTGGTATGATTGCCGATGGTTTGGATGGGCGAGTTGCGCGCTTAACTCATACACAGACTGAGTTTGGTGCTGAATATGACAGCTTATCCGATATGGTCACATTTGGCGTTGCGCCATCATTATTGGTATATAATTTAATTTTAAATCAGTTAGGAAAGGTAGGCTGGCTGGTTGCTTTCGTTTATACAGCCGCCGTTGCTCTGCGATTAGCGCGCTTTAATACCCAGCTTGAAACAGCAGATAAGCGATATTTTCAGGGGTTACCTTGCCCACCAGCTGCTGCTGTAATGGCTTCTTTTGCCTGGTTATGCTTTCAAAATGAATGGCAGAATATGTTCGTTGCCATATTAACTGCGATTTTATCATCAGTTGTTTCAGGTTTAATGGTTTCTAACTTTCGTTATTACAGTTTTAAGGAAATCGATTTTAAGGGAAAAGTTCCATTCCTGTACATCCTGGTGATGATTATTTTGTTTGTAGCCATTGCTGCAAATCCTTCAGTGGTTTTATTTGTCAGTTTTACTGTTTATGCATTATCTGGATTGCTTATGACTTTACTAGCTTTGCATAAAATGAGAAAGCAACGAAAGAATATTGAAAAGTAAAAGTAATTCAAATGAACTACAAAAAAATCAGTGAACATTTTTAGGATTGATTTTCAGAAAGGATCATTATTTCAATCCTAATTACTCACCTTCGCCAAAATAATTATTAATTAGATTAGACAAGGCCTCATTCATTTGCACTTCATCAGGGCCCTCTATTTCCATAATGAGTTCACTCCCTTTATTGGCTGCAAGCATCATGACCCCCATAATGCTTTTTCCATTAACGGTTTGTGAATTGCTGGTTACATCAATTTGGCTTTGGAATCTTGCTGCAGTAGAAACAAATTTTGCCGAAGCTCGCGCATGTAAGCCCAACTTATTAATTATTTTAATCTTAGTTTTAATCATAGTGCCCGCAATGTACCACGAATTAAGCAATAAGTGTAGCTGTGTTCAGTAAAGTGGAATCTAGAATAACCAGAGGTTTCTAATCGCTGCGTTTAAGGCAACTGAGATTAGTGGCTGTTTATATTTTACTCTCTTGGCCAAAATGTCTTGATTTTGCGAGAAATCAACTGCTCAGTATATGGGTTTCGATACTCACTAATTAGGGCATTTTGGCTCAAGCTAGCAAATGTAAACTACCTCTATTTCTTAATCATGGTGTTTATGGTTTTTTTCTTTATTTTTGCTCAGTTGACGCTCCAGTTTGTCAATCAAAGCATCAATTGCAGCATATAAATCTTCAGATTCTGAAGTTGCATGCAGTTCACCTTTGTTTATATGAACAGTTGCTTCAGCAATTTGGCGTAGTTTTTCTACATTAAATACTACATTAATGGATTTGATTTGATCAAAGTGACGCTCCAGCTTACCGAATTTTTCTTCGGTAAATGCTCTGAGTGCAGGAGTAACATCAATATGATGTCCAGTGATGTTAATTAGCATAAAAAAATCTCCTAGTTACATAGAACCATGATGAAATCATGATCCTTAATTAATTACAAATATTTTCGTTCATTAGATGGAGCAATTCCCATTGCTTCACGATATTTTGCTACGGTTCGTCTTGCTACTTTGATACCCTGTTCTTCCAATAATTGGGTAATTTTACTGTCACTTAATGGTTTTTTTCTATTCTCTGCGGAAATTAATTTTTTTATCACAGCCCGTATCGCTGTAGAAGAGCATTCATCTCCAGCTTTGGTGTTGACATGGCTTGAGAAAAAGTATTTAAGTTCAAATACTCCGCGAGGGGTATGGATAAATTTTTGCGTGGTGACACGAGAAATTGTTGATTCATGCATATCGAGAGCTGAAGCAACGTCATTGAGAATCAATGGTTTCATTGCTTCTTCACCATATTCGAGAAATCCTTGCTGGTACTCCATGATGCATATGGCTACTTTAAGCAGAGTTTCCTGACGGCTTTGGATACTTTTTAAAAACCAACGAGCTTCTTGCAGGTTATTTTTCAAAAACTGATTGTCTGCACTATTATCAGCTCGCTGAATTAAAGATGCGTATTGGTTATTAATACTTAAATTCGGGAGTACACTTTGATTGAGTCGCACTTTCCATTTATTATTAACTTTTGTAACTGTTAAATCTGGAATAATGTATTCAGTAATGTCTTCATGAATTAAATTACCAGGCTTCGGGTTTAATCCTTGAATTGTTTTCAAAATTTCATCAACCGTTTTTTCAGAAATCTGATGATTTTTCATTAATTGTTTATAGTTATGTTGAGCCAGCAATTCGATGTCTTTAGCAATAATCTTTTTAGCCAGTGCTAAATATTCAACATTCAACGGAAGTTGTTCTAGTTGGACAAGTAGCGTTTCAGCCAGATTTATAGAGGCGCAGCCTACGGGATCAAATAATTGCAAGCGATGACGTACCGCTTCGATTTCATCCAAATCCAGTGGATGCGCGTCGCTGGTAAGACTTGCATGCAATTCCATAAGGCTCATAGTTAGAAATCCATCGCTATTCACCGCATCAATGATAGCTGTTGCGATCGCCCGATCCACATCACTCATAGGAGAAAGTTCCAGCTGCCATCTTAGATGATCCTGCAAGTTGGTCGTTGTGCAATGTAAGTTGTCGAAATTATAATCATTATCTTCAAATGCAGTGCGTTTACTTGGACTTTGGTAGAGTTCAGACCATTGAAAGTCATAAGACTCATCATTATCTTGTTGTTTTACTTCATTAGATTCAAATCCTTCTTTATCTTCGTTTGGCGTTGCTTCAAGCATTGGATTTGATTCAACGATGAGTTGGATTTCTTGCTGTAAATCGAACGTGGATAATTGTAACAGTCTTATTGCTTGTTGTAATTGCGGTGTTAGTGTTAAATGCTGTCCAATGCTAAGTTGCAATGATGGTTTCATGCAAATCCTCTTTGTATTCATTGCTATTTACTATCAGTTTAAACGATTCGTAAGGATTATCCAGTATCTACTGCGTTAATTTAGAAAATAACCTACGAACAAATGGCATTTTAATAACTGGTTTATAGGGGATTTAGGAACTAATATAGAACAAAGCCTGGTTCATAATTTATTGATTTGCTAGAACCTAACTTACTTGAATTAAAACTTTGTAGGATCGTGGAGAATTGGTTGAGTTAAAAATAAATAAAAGCCCCATAGAATACGGGGCCTAAATCATTATTTAACTTTTTTCTCTTTAAAAAGAACATGCTTACGTACTTTTGGATCGTACATCATAAGCTCCATCTTTTCAGGATGGTTTCTTGGGTTCTTAGTTGTAGTTTTATAGTATCCAGTTCCTGCTGTGGATTCCATTTTCACTTTTATAGTGACGGCTGCCATGGTTTATCCCCTTAGTTATACTTTTTCGCCTTCAGCTCTGAGTCTATCCAGAACTTCTTTAATACCTAATTTGTCTACAATACGCATACCTTTGGTGCTGAGTTTTAATGTGACAAATCGTTTTTCTTCTTCAACCCAGAAACTATGATTCTGAATATTCGGCAGAAAGCGTCTTTTAGTTTTGTTGTTAGCGTGCGACACTTTATGACCAGTCATGGGTCGCTTGCCAGTTACCTGACATACTCTAGACATTGTGTTACTCCAAAATAGGTTTTAGTTTGCTTGTCTTTGTAAAATTCTGGGCAAATAGCCGGATGTGAAATACAAGAGCGGTTTTATATCAAAAAAATGCATTAGTTGCAAGATTTTTGTAAAAACATATAATTCATGCTCTGACAAATAATGAGTGCAATTTATGCAACGTAAGATAAAAAGTTATGTCTTAAGGGCTGGCCGGGTGAGCAATCGGCAGCGCCAAGGATTAGATCTTTGGTTTAAAAATTATGAGCTTTCCGTTGGTGGAAATCCATGGAACTTGGCAGAAGAGTTTCACCGTATTGCAGATACAGTTGTTGAAATAGGTTTTGGTATGGGGGCGTCATTGCTGACGATGGCTCAAAATAATCCAGAACTTAATTATATAGGAATTGAGGTGCATCAGGCTGGCGTGGGTAGCTTGGCTGCAGACCTGCATGAATATCAATTATCTAATGTACGAATTGTTGCTCATGATGCTGTTGAAGTATTCCGCACTCAATTGATGGACAATTCACTTGCCGGCGTACAAATTTTTTTTCCAGATCCTTGGCATAAAAAGCGCCATCATAAAAGACGTTTAATTCAGAAAGAATTTATTCAATTATTGACAAAAAAAATCAAACCAGGAGGGTTCATTCATTGTGCAACGGATTGGCAAAATTATGCAGAACACATGTTAGATGTTTTATCCGCAGAGCCTACTTTGCAAAATACCCAGAAAGAAGGTGGATACTCACCTAGACCCTTGTCGCGACCACTTACAAAATTTGAGCAACGCGGTGAGCGCTTAGGGCATGGGGTTTGGGATTTAATTTTTACTAGAGTCTGTTGACATTTCATTTAATTCTGCCTCTTTCCCCGCGCTGTATGCGCTGTCTCTACACAGAGACACCCTAAAATGTACCTATTTTTAATGTGGCTTTTACTGGATTACGCGCATAAAGCGCGTAACGTATGCTTATGAAGCAATTGGCAACAGAGCCTAAACTGGATGAAAATTCTTGATTGTTTGGAGCCATAATTTTTTGAAGAACTGATGATTTTGTAGAAATTTTAACTATCCTTTTGATCTTCTATTGTCCACTGTGTAATATGAATCCGGATGGAACATTACAAAGGACGTAATATGGAATTTATCACTGAAATAAATGCAGCTATAAAATCAGGATTAGAAGGATTTAAAAAATTCATTAACCAAAAGCTGCAAATAGATCCCAATTATCTTGAGCATCCGTTTTGGATGGAAAAAGGTGCTCAAGTAACCGTGTTGAATTATTTAATTCAACAACATCAGAAAAAAAAAGAAGATTCTGTTGATAAGAAGATGCCTTTTGATCTAACAGAATTTATTGATGTGGTCCTAGGAAGGATTCAGAATAAAAATATTGGCCAGCCTTTGCACCAAGCAATTGCTGCCGGTAAGATACAGTTAGCTCTTCATCTTTTGAAGACTAATGTTTTTGATGTTAATCAACGAGATGAAGAGGGGCGTACCTTATTGTCTTTGGCTTTGCCTTCTAAAAACCGCCAATTATTGATAGAAATCTTAGCCTCTAAACCTGATGTTAATGCGACAACATACCTTACAGAAGCACGCATTTCTTCCCAGCCCTTGCATCAAGCCATAATGCTGGACTTTACTTCAGGGGTAGTCAATTTGGTAAGAAATGGCGCGGATGTGACAAATCCTGTGGGGGCGGCGAAAGATACCCCAGTGCTATTGGCAGCCCGAAAAGGCAAGATTAAGGCACTTGAAGCTTTATTAGAGGAGGCTCCGGCAGCAAAGCTGAAGCTTGAAGCGGAAAATATTAAATTTTCTGACGGAAATAAAAAAGGTGATAATGCAATTGAAGCCCTTTGCAAACAGTTGAACCTTAATCGGAACAATAAAGATTTGCTGCGGGGAGTTGCCATGTTGCTTTGTCGTGGTGCTGAACCTCCGCGAAGTGAAGCACTGTGTCAATTATTGGCAGATAAACGTAGTGATTTGCTCAAAGAAATCGATCGTTATATGGATACTCGACCCGAATTGGTTGATCCTTTTGTGAGCCGATGTCATTTAACTGACAGTGCATTACATAAAATAATCTATATCGATCATTCGTGGGGAAGTACCTTATGGCAGCTGTTGGGTAGGCCTAGCGATGCAGCTTTTGCGATAGAAAGGTTAGTCACCCGCAAATACAGCCGACGTCTGGAAGGGAATACTAAATCTTCTATATTGCCAACAGTAGCTGCAGTACCATTAAATGGGGATGAACCTCCATTTAAACTCTATGCAGAATTTGTACGACGTTATAACGAAGCGTACGAGAATCAAAAAATTACCAATCCTTGGAGCACTATGCGTTGGATGATTGCTGGGGGAAAATGTAATTGGGAGACAGTAAAACAATATGCCAGTACCCATCAAGGAACCAGGACGCAGATTATCTATGACGATATGTTTAAGACCTTACCGAAAATGCAGATGCATGAACAAATCGAAAGCTCGGTTGTAGAAGTTGAGGTACAGCATATTCCTAGTGAAAATAAGTTATAATAAACAAATTTTAATGAACAGCAGCATTTTTCTTAGAGATGGAAGCCTCAAGAAGAAATTTAGAGGGAACCATCTCTAAGTAAAGTAATAAATGGATGTCATGTATGCATTGCATTAAAATTAATTATTAATAATAGTCTTAATTTATTTTTTGGGGTTTAGTCATTATGAATATTAGTTTATTCCTTTTAATGATGATTTGTTTTATTGGTATGATTAGTCCAGGACCGGATTTTATACTTGTTACAAAAAACGCTCTTTTTTACCCCAAACGCGAGGCTTTAGCAACGGCCTTTGGTATTGTCACTGGATGTCTTTTTCATGCTACTTATTGTATTTTGGGGTTGGCATTCATTATCACACAAAGCATCGTCCTTTATACAACTATAAAATATGCAGGCGCATGTTATTTAATTTATCTTGGAATAAAAGGTCTAAAATCTAAACAATCAGCAACAATACATCAAGATCTAACCTCCATGAAAAATATAACAACTTCAAAAGCTTATATCGAAGGTGTTTTGTGTAATGCTTTAAATCCAAAGCTGGCAGTTTTTCTTCTCTGCTTGTTTACTCAGTTTGTCTCAATTAATGCATCAGTAGGCGATAAGGCTTTAGTTGCTGGAGTATTTGTTGCTGAGTCCGCTTTGTATTGGCCTTTATTGGTTTTATTCCTGCAATCCAATAAAGTGCGAATGATATTCGCTAATTTTCAAACCGTTTTGAGTCGTTTGTTTGGTGGTTTATTGGTTTATATAGGAATTCGCGTGATGTTGAGCGCGGATTAATAGTTTATGAGAGATAGAATGTTGAAAAAAGCCTTAGGTTTAAAAAAAACAGAATTGGATACCCCGTGCTTATTAATTGATAAAAATATTTTGCAATCCAATTTAGAAGCCATGAGGAACCATTCTATTGAAAAAAAAGTCAATGTCCGGCCGCATTGTAAAACTCATAAGTGTTCTAAACTAGCTCAGTTACAGATTGAATACGGCGCAATAGGTGTTAGTGTTGCTAAAATTTCAGAAGCTGAAGTTCTTATTCAGAATGGAATACCTAACGTCCTGATTACTTCGCCGATTGTTACGAACAATAAGATTTCTAGGCTCATTTCCTGTTTGGAGCAAGCGCCTTCTACTTTAATAGTTGTAGATAATAAAGAAAATATAGTCGCTTTAAATGAGGCTGGCGCACGCCATAAGAAAATGATTCATGTGCTGGTGGATGTGGATCCAGGGATAGGTCGTACTGGGGTTAAACCAGAGTATGCCTTAAATTTTGCTTTGGAAATGAAGCAATTTCCTTGGTTAAACTTGATGGGAATTCAATGTTACGCTGGTAACTTACAACATATATCTTCATTTAATGAACGTAAAATTAAATCATTGCAAACGATGCAAATGGCAAGTGACCTTGTAAAACGCTTTAGAGAACACGGTCTTAATTGCCCCATATTAACAGGAAGTGGAACAGGAACTTATGATATTGATGTTGAGGCGACAGAAGTAACTGAGATTCAACCTGGCTCTTATACGGTTATGGATGTTCAATATACTTCTATTGGTTCCCAAAGTGATGGGGAGCAATTTAATACATTCAAACCGGCAATGACCCTTTTAACTACAGTCATCAGCAATAATAGAGCAGAGCATGTTACTGTAGATGCTGGCACAAAATCCATCTATATCGAGCAATGCAAACCTCAAATTATTAACCATCAGGGCTTGGAATATGATTGGGGGGGATTTGGTGATGAGCATGGTAAAGTTACTGCGGTAAATGGTGCTCAATTACCGGCATATGGTGAGGTTTTAGAACTGATTGTGCCTCATTGCGATCCAACAATTAACCTGTTTGATCAATTTTTTATTACTGAAAATGATGTTGTAGTAGATATTTGGGATATTGATCTCAGAGGGAAATGTCAGTAGCTCCGCAAACGCCTCAAAAGATTTTTGTAATAGAACCAAAATAATATATAACCATCTAATTAAATTTTCTTGCTGAATTAGCCGTATGAAAAAGCATGTTTTATCAAAAATTAAGAATCCAGATCGAGTTAATTATGCCAGGAGAACTTGCTTAAACTTAATATACCCCATAGAATTCTAGTTTTCTTAGAATTTGCCAGGAGAGTAGTACATGGGGTGGAATGAGCCAGATAAAGGCAAAGATCCCTGGAAGGGTAAAAATCAGCCTCCAGATTTAGATGAAGCTCTTAAACGTGTTCATGACAAATTGAAGAAGATTCTATTCGGAGGAGCTGCTAAAATGAGTAATGAGCCTTCCAAAAAATCAAATAGCGGTCTAGTGACTTTAATAGTTGTCTCGAGTGCTTTTATTCTCTGGGTGCTTTCTGGCATTTTTATCGTTGATCCTGCTGAGCAAGCGGTGATTCTTCGTTTTGGCAAATATGTAGAAACTGTGGGATCAGGACCTCATTGGATACCAAGAATTATCTCTTCCAAAATCATTATGAATGTGGATAGAGTGTTGGATTATTCTTATTCCGGACAAATGCTTACTCGGGATGAAAATTTGGTTTCAGTGTCTTTGGCCGTGCAATATCGCATTGGTGATCTGGAGGATTACTTATTTAATGTTGCCAATCCTGAAGAAAGTTTGCAGCAGGCAACCTCAAGTGCTCTAAGGCAAGTAGTTGGAACAACTACTTTAGATCAAATGATTACTGAAGGTCGTGAAGTTTGGGGCAATCAAGTTCAAGATACTTTGATAAAAACATTGGATTTATATAAGACGGGTATTTCGATCGTTAATGTATCACCTCAGCCAGCACGTGCACCAGAGAGTGTACAAGATGCATTTGATGATGCGATTAAGGCGCAAGAGGATGAAAAACGGTTTAAAGAACAAGCCTATGCTTATGCAGCAAAAGTAGTGCCGATCGCCGAAGGGAAGGCAAGCCGTATTAAGCAAGAGGCCGAAGCTTATTCCAAACAGGTTGTATTGAATGCTCAAGGAGAGGTTTCCGAGTTCTTGGCCTTACTGCCTCAATATGTCGCAGCTCCCAATATTACAGCGGAGCGCATGTATTTGGAGACGATGCAAAATGTACTAAGCAAGACCAGTAAGATCATTGTTGATAGCAAATCTGGTAACTTGTTGTATCTACCCCTCGATAAATTATTTGAAAAGCCCTCCGGTTTTCCAACTGTCTCCGCCAAAAATGGTAAAACGGAGAGAGATGAGAGTGGTGAGACAGAGAATTTAGTCGATGATCGTGAGTTTACTAGACCTATTTATCGACAAGGGAGAGATTAACAATGAAAACTACTGCTAGAACCCTTGGCATCCTGATCTTCTTAATACTTTTATTTTTATTGACCAGTGTATTTACGGTAACGGAAGGGCAGCAAGGTATTCTTCTGCGTTTAGGGCGTTTGGTGGATGATAAATTAACTAATAAAGTTAAGGTATTGAACCCTGGTTTGCATTTTAAAATACCGTTTATCGAGAATGTACGCATTTTTGATACTCGTATTCAAACGATGGATATTAAATCGACTCGTATTGTTACCAAGGAAAAAAAGGATGTAATGGTTGATTATTATGTTAAATGGAAGATTACTGATTTAGCCCAGTATTTTAGGTCAACTGGTGGTAGTGAATTTAAAGCAGAAACATTATTAGAACAACAATTAAATACATTATTACGTGCTCAGTTTGGTAAACGCACCATCTCTGAAGTTGTATCGGGCGGTCGTGACGATTTAATGGAGTTGTTGCGAAAAGCGGCTCAAAAGCAAGCAGGCGGATTAGGTATGATTGTGGTTGATGTGCGCATTAAAGGAATAGAGTTACCAGCCAATACTAGCAATGCGATTTATCAACGTATGCGTGCTGATATGCAAAAAATTGCGAATAGACATCGTGCTGATGGTCAAGCGGCTGCTGAGGAAATAAAAGCTAAAGCCGATGCTAATGTCATGGTCTTATTGGCAAAAACTCGCAGTAATGCACAGAAAATAAGAGCAATTGGACAAGCACAAGCGGCATCAATCTATGCAGATGCATACAATAAGAATAAAGATTTCTTTGCTTTATATCGCAGTTTGCTTGCATATGAAGTGAGTTTTAAAAGTAAAAAAGATATTTTGGTATTGGATCAAAGTAGTGCATTTTTTGATTATTTTAAGGAAGCTACACCAAAAAATGATGGTGTACCTGCTAAAAAGTAACTATAATGTTAAGTTTTGATAACTATTCATCCTATAGCAAAATTGTGGAAAACGTCCGAATTTGAGTGCAGGTTGAATAAGAAACATTCTGAAAGAGTACGATGACTTTGTGAGTATTTTTCAGAATGTTTCTTATTTAAGATGTCTCTAATGAGGAAGCGGGTCAGGGAGGAGTAGTTACAAATTTTGTTGAAATTGAGTTCAAATGTTCTCAATTTAGAGCGGCGAATAGCATTTTGCAAATTAAGAGTAGATCATGGGTAAAAACGTTGTTGTTTTAGGAACGCAGTGGGGCGATGAAGGCAAAGGTAAAATTGTCGATTTATTAACTCAAGATGCGCAGGTTGTTGTTCGTTATCAGGGCGGTCATAATGCAGGCCATACCTTAAAAATTAATGGGGTGAAAACTGTTTTACGTCTCATTCCATCAGGTATGCTGCGACCCAATGTAATCTGTTACATTGCAAACGGAGTGGTTCTTTCACCTGATGCACTTTTAAGTGAAATTAAAGAACTAGAACAAAGTGGGGTTGATGTTCGTTCTCGCTTACGCGTTAGCATGGCATGTCCTCTAATTCTCCCATGTCATGTCGCTATGGATAAAGCACGCGAAGCCCATATGGGAAATGCAGCAATTGGTACTACTGGACGTGGTATAGGCCCTGCATATGAAGACAAGGTAGCTCGCCGCGCATTAAAGGTTAGTGATTTATTTCATCCTGAGCGGTTTGAAAAAAAATTATCAGACCTTTTAGATTACTACAATTTTATTTTGACTGAATATTTCAAACAGCCTGCTGTAGCGATGCAACCTATATTAGACTCCGCTTTGCAGTGGGCTGAAGAATTACGCCCTATGGTGTGTGATGTCTCTGCTTGTTTGCATGAACACAGAGAGGAAGGAGATAATATTTTATTTGAAGGTGCCCAAGGGGTCTATCTGGATATCGATCATGGTACTTATCCTTTTGTTACTTCTTCAAACACTTGTGTGGGATCGGTAATTAATGGTGCAGGATTTGGCCCGAGATATATTGACTATGTTTTAGGGATTACCAAAGCTTATACTACGCGTGTTGGCGGTGGTCCTTTCCCGACAGAGCTTTTTGATGATGTAGGCAAGCAGATTGCTGAGCGCGGTCAAGAATTTGGGGCCGTTACTGGAAGACCTAGACGTTGTGGTTGGTTTGATGCGGTTTTGTTAAAACACTCAATTGAGTTGAATAGTATTACAGGATTATGTATCACTAAGCTGGATGTTCTGGATAAAATAGAGGTGTTACGCATCGCAGTTGCTTATAAAGACGAAAAGGGTAATTTAATTTCTCGTCCACCTCAATCAGCGGCTGATTTTCAGGGATTAGAGCCAGTTTACGAAGAAATGCCAGGCTGGGAAGAGTCTACTGCTGATATAACGAATATAAGTGATTTGCCTGCGAATGCACTGGCTTATTTGAAACGCATAGAAAATCTGCTTAATGTCCCCATTGATATATTATCAACAGGTCCAGAACGTGATTCGACGATAATTTTACGCGGTCCGTTTGGAGCTTAATTGTTCCTGGTTATACAAAATTCCAGGCTACAATGATTTTTAGGATGTATTAACAACCCTTATACTTCTCGTATACCGCGACTTGTTCCTGAGAGATGGTCACTTTTTGTGACCATCTCTCAGGAACAAGTCGCGGTGCGTAAAAGGAGGAATGAACTGTCAAAAAACTCCATTTCAGACATAAAAATTTAGATATCTGCAAACTTATTCTCAAAGGTGCGTAGCTTTTGCTCCAATCCCCACTGTAATTGAGCTTTTTCACTTCCTTTTATAAACTGTTGACAGCGTTCGCTTTCTAAATCTTGACAATCTTGAGTCAGTAGCGCTTTATCAGCATCGGACCATATGCTTTTTCCAGGTACGAATGCGTAGGTTAGAGCATTCCTATTAATTTGTTTTAAAGTTTGATAATCCAGACCATGTTTTAATACAGCTTCAACATATTGCTGGCTCAAATTGGTACGTAATATACCTTCATCATCAGTAGATAATACAACTGGAACATGATGTTGAAGATAAAAATTCAAAGGATGATTGCGACCAGAAATCTTTAATATTTTAAAATTGCTGACGAGATTAATCTCTACTGCCCTATGATTCTTCGCCATAAAATTTAAGGTATTTTTCACATTATTTTCATGAGCAATATCTACCCCATGCCCAATTCTTTGCGCCTGACCAGTAAAAAGGGCATCATGAATGTGATAATCCAAATCTTCCGGAGTGACTATCTCCTGGCTTAGTTCGCCGGCATGCAAGGCGATATTGACTTGGGGGTATATCTTATGCAGGTATTGATACATTTGCATTTGTTTGCGAAAGTCACGCAAAGAAATAATACCGTCCTCAGGTTGGACCAAATTAACGCCGACAAGTGTGCCTTTGCTTTTTATGGATTGAGCTACGGCTTCAAAAGCATTAAGTGTTTGAGCAAAGAGATTATCAAAAGATTGCTCTCTAAGTGAATAATATAAAAATTTAACTTTTATTTGGCAGGCTTTTTTTTCCGGATTCGTTTCGCAGCCTATCTCTTGACGTGCTTGTTGCAAAATACGATTTGATTCGACCACTGTATAATTGATATTATTTTGAAAATCCTGATTGGCTAATAAACGCTTTGTTTTTTGGTCAAACGAAGTAGTATCTTTAAGCATATCGCCAAAACTGCTTGAATGGGCGTTATCAGGTAAAATCATTAATTCCATATAGTGTTCATTTTGTTGTGCTGCAGTTTGCAACACCGCGGCAACTAGCTCAGGCTGATGATCTGCAACTATGGCATTGAACTTGTAGAATGAGCTGAAAAAATGATCATGTCCTGATTCTTTTCCTGGTACGAAATCTTTCATCGACCAACTTCTCACAGTATTTGCATAAAGTCCAGGGTGATTAAGCAGATCCTTTGTATCGATTCCATTACAGTCAGAGGTGTTTTTGCTCACTGTCCAATTGACTGTATTCAAGCAATAGTTATCTTTAGATGCCAATTCCAGCATAACTTCAGGGTAAGCACCTCCGGCTAAGTGATAATGTAATTCACCACCTTTAGGCATGCTCTTAAAAAATGCATATAAGGTGTGAGGGTCATTTTTTATTTGATCAAAATAAGATTGAACATTAGCTTGAACAAAAGAGGAAAAGAATAGACCAGCAAGGAGTGATATTGATTTAATATAGTTCATTGTATTCGAAAATATGTCAAATTTGTGGAATTATCGCACAATTATTATTAAATCCCAACCATTGTATTTACATTCTATTCATAGCAAAATGATTTTACTGTTCTTAGGCGCTGTCGCATCAGTTCTCGCCGTAATTGTATTACGCCGATCTAGGGAGCGATAAATTGAGAATAGGGGCATGCAGGAAAAGGGTTCAACAATCATTTGAATGTAAATATCAATATTAAGTCGAATCAATTAGGATGATGAATATGAAATATTTTTTATCAAAGTTTTATACTGTATTAGGTACTTTTTTTCTGTCGCTAATAACAGCAAGTTTTTGTAACGCTGCATCTGAGTTGGGTGATTCTACAAATAAAGCCAAAATGACAATCAATGTTGGTATTTATGCTCCATTTTCTGAAAAATCTGCTTTTATTGGTAGAAATATGTTAGGGGCAATGGAAATTGCACGAGATCAATTAAAGTCCACAGAAATTAATTATGAGTTTTATACGCTGGATAAAATGCCAAATAATGCTAATGCAGCAGAAACCTTGCAAAAATTTATTGATGCACATCACATTAATGTAATTATGACTGAAGGAACCGAGAGTGGTGCTTTAGTTGCACCTTTGGCGAAAAAAAATAAACTCATTCATTTTTGTCTCACTGATGACTCAATAATTGCCGATGGAAAAAATAATTTTCAGGCACAAAGCCCTAATCACAAACAATCTGCTGCATTGACTAAATCAACGAAGCCAGAATTTATCGCGCAATTTAAACAAGAATACCTTAGTCATCCTATCAGTGAAGCAGGGTATGCTTTTGATGTATTCCATCTAATCCATAATAGTGCTTTGCTTGCGATGCAAACCCATTCTGATTTTTCCAGCCAAGCAATCGCAACTCATCTGTTGGCTATTGAGCCTGGAATGGGAGTCATGGGTGCATTTAATATAGGTAAAAATGGTGTTTCATATAAGAAGCAGACGCTTACTGCCTAACTTTAATTGAATGGCTACTGAGTAACTGTTTCTAAAATGACCTGGAGGTAAATCCGAAGGATTGCCGCGGGTTTTACCTTAGTCTTGTGCACATCTGACCTTTCCCCTAGGTTTTCAACTTGTGACGGAGAGACAGGGGTACTCTGTTCTACCCTGTTATAAAAAGAAGAGGAGCCTAAGTGGGTCGAATCCAACCCATTGACTCCTCTTTTTTACGAGTTACTAATTATCTATTAGCTAAAGCCATGCCTTCCAAAACCGTTAAAGCTGCATAGAGTTGATAGTCATTATGCATTAACTCATCCATTTGAGCTTTGAAGTTTTTAGCTTTAGTAATTTCCTTGTTATTTTTATTAATTAAGTGTCCACTGAGATTTGCTTCACTATATCCAGTAGGATCAGCAGGTTTCGCAGCAGTTTTAGGAATTTCTACCTCATTCACTACGATATCAGGGACAATTCCTTGAGCTTGAATTGAAGTTCCTGATGGAGTGTAATACAGCGCGGTAGTTAACTTAATTCCAGTTTTTTCATCCAGCGGTAATACAGTTTGAACTGAGCCTTTACCAAAGCTTGTTGTACCGAGGATAACAGCTCGTTTGTTATCTTTTAGTGCGCCAGCTACAATTTCAGCTGCAGATGCAGAACCGTTATTGATTAATACAACCATTGGGGCGTTATGTAAGACATCTACTCCTTTGGCCAAGGCGGTAAAATCTGAGCCAGGCAAACGTCCTTTGGTTGAAACGATTGTTTCTGGTTTGCCTGATTTATCTTTACCGAGGAAGGCATCAGAAACTTGTATTGCTGAATCAAGTAGTCCTCCTGGGTTGTTGCGTAAATCCAGGATTAGGCCTTTTAAATTTCCACCAGATTGTTGTTTTAGCCTATCAATGGCTTGTAACATGTCTTTTCCAGTTAATGCTTGGAATTGTGTTAAACGAATATAACCATAGCCGGGGGCGATTATTTTACTTTGTACACTTTTAATTTGGATAATTTCTCGAATTAAATCAAAAGTTAGCGCTTTATTAACCCCTTTACGTAATATAGTCAACTGAATTGTGCTTCCAGCTTTACCACGCATCAAATTGACAGCATCCTTAAGTGAAAGACCCTGAACGGATTCTTTTCCCAATTTAATAATGTAGTCTCCAGATTTGATGCCTGCTTTGAAGGCTGGTGTATCAACGAGAGGAGTAACTACTTTAACCACTCCATCCTCCATGGTTACTTCGAGCCCTAAACCGCCAAATTCACCACTAGTTGATGTTTGTAGATCTTTAAACTCTTCTTCATCCAGGTAACTTGAGTGCGGATCAAGTCCCGTGAGCATACCACGAATGGCATTATCAAAGAGTTCTTTATCATCAACAGGTTTGACATAGTATTTTTTAATTTCACCTATAGCATTGGAAAAGCGTTGAACATCTTCTAAAGGAACCGCTTTAGTCGTAGAGCTTGAGGTTGTAGACGTATCTGTGTTAGCCTCATCATCTGCAAAGCCTGTAAGAGGTAACATAAGAGTAAACGCGTATACTATCGCAAGCGTGCATGGATATAGTTTTTTTATCAACATAGCGATCTCCTCAGATGCAAGGCTGCAAAATAAGCCATCTTCTTTTATTATAATTATTGAAATGCAATTAAGGTGCCAGGGTTAAACTAAGACAACCAATTAAGCGGTGGAATAGCTTTTCCCTTTAGTCTTATTTCAAAGTATAGACCGTTTTGTTTAATTCCGCCGCTATGACCTACACTAGCAATTTGCTCATTTTGACGTACGTACTGGCCCTTGCTCTTAAATAGAGATTGATTATGAGCATACAAGGTCATGAAGCCTTGCCCGTGATCAATGATAAGAAGTAAACCATATCCTTTAAGCCAGTCACTAAATACAACTTTCCCAGGGTAAACGGCAGTTACTACGGCTCCTTCATCGGCAAAAAATGTCACCCCTTGGTTCATTTTTCGTAGAGAACGGCTCTGGCTCTGGACCGGGGACGGCAATTTTTTGCGCATCTGGTTAAAGGGTGTGCTTGCAGTGGGAATACTTTGTTGTGTTGCTAATGATTTGAGTAAACGTGCTAAATTTTCTTTATTTTTCCGAACGTCATGCAACCTGTTTTGTTTATCTTGAATTTCATGGTTCAGTGATTGAATTAGAGTTTTATGATAATTTTTATTTTCTTGTAGTTGCTGTTGATGTTGAGTAAGTTCTGATTTTAATTGTTTATTGGCAATAAGTTCTGTTCTCAATTTTTCCCTGCTCTCGCTAAGGCTCGTGCGGGTTTTATCAATTTTATCGATAAGCTGTTGCCGTGATTTAACGATGTATTGATAATATGTTAAAGTTCGACTCACTTTATTGGGATCATCCTGATTCAGGAGTAATTTAAGCGGTTGATATTCTCCCATTTGATAACGAGCACGTACGTGGTTCGCTAATAATTGCTGTTGGGTAATCAGCTGTTGGTTTAGTTGATTTACTTGTTCTTGTAGGTCAGTAATTTTATTTTCTGTATTCTTGATCTCATTTTGGATGAAATGTAATTTATGAATCCCTGCACCAATTTGCTTTTCAGTTTCAGACAATTCCTTATTTAATAGGCCTCGTTTATCGTGAGCTGAATTTAATGTTTTTTGGAGGCTGTTAATTTGCGCATCCAATTGTTTTAATTTATTTTGTGTTTGCACAACAGCAGATGTGGATTCTGCATGGCCCCCGAAACAAAGCAAAAGACCAAAGAGTAATCCGGAAAAATAAGTTGTACCATTTTCTATCCTAGATCGCATTTGATATGTTGCTTCAGAAGAATAGTTTTTCGTCGATATAATGTCCGAATCCTTATGTACTCGTTTCGAAAGAGGTTTATTGCATTTTAATTTCTGTCTGATTGTTATTGAGCTGTGAAAACAATAATCTTTAACATCTGAGCGACATAAATTAAAAGAAACTTTATCATTCCATTTATTCATGAGTATTTTTTTCTAACAATTGACGACCTGTCATTTCCGCAGGTGGAGTAATTCCGAGTAAGCCCAGCATTGTTGGTGCGATATCAATCAAGCTACCTTCGCTTTGGGTAAAGTGCCAATTACCTCCAACGTATACTAATGGTACAGGTTCACTAGTATGAGCAGTATGTGCTTGATGAGTTGTTTCGTCAAACATTTCTTCAGCATTGCCATGATCGGCCGTAATGAGCAACTTCCCTCCTTGCCTTGCTAGTGCATGCCATACTTTGCTCATGCATTGATCAAGACATTCGATTGCGCGAATTGTGGCCTTAAAATCTCCACTATGTCCTACCATGTCAGCATTCGCATAATTGCAAATAATGACATCATAATCTTGGCTGTTAATTGCCTCGACCAAACTTTCTGTTAATTGTGGTGCACTCATTTCAGGTTGTAAGTCATATGTAGCAACTTTGGGAGAGGGTATTAAAATTCTTTCTTCATTAGTAAAAATATTCTCGTTTCCACCGTTAAAGAAAAAAGTTACATGAGCATATTTTTCTGTTTCTGCAATGCGTAATTGACTTAAGCCATGGGTTGAAAGCACTTCTCCTAAGGTATTATTTAAAGGAATAGGAGGAAAAGCCTGGGTTGTTGGTAAGTTTTTATCATATTGAGTCAGGCTGACAAAATAGGATAATTGCGGCTGCACTGCTCGAGTAAATTTTTTAAACGTTGGATCAATAAAAGCTGTGGTTAATTGTCGCGCTCTGTCTGCACGAAAATTAAAAAATAAAACGGCATCTCCATCCTCAATTGCTTTCTTCTCCCCTATAAGGGTAGGCGGTATGAATTCATCAGACAGATTTTGTTGATAATAAGAATTTATTGCTGTTTCTGCATCTTGGAAATGATGCTCACTGTTGCCTTGGGTTAATAAAGTATAGACAGGCTCTACTCTATCCCAGCGGTTGTCTCTATCCATCGCATAATAGCGTCCACTAATCGAACATACTCGGGCTATTGGATTTGATTTTAATTCTGCATTGAGGCGTTCTAAGCTCTGCAATGCGCTTTGTGGTGGGGTATCTCGTCCGTCTAAAAATAAATGCAAATAAACCGACGTAAATTTTTGCTGTGCACATAAGTCGAGCAAAGCAAATAAATGATGTTCATGACTGTGGACTCCTCCTAGAGAAAATAATCCCATGAGATGCAATGATTTTCCATTTTTTTGCAATGTGTTAATGACATCATGGAAGACAGGATTGTGGGCAAACTCCCCGTGATTTATGCTCTCATTAATACGAGTGAAATCTTGTTGTATTACTCTGCCGGCGCCTATATGCATGTGTCCTACTTCTGAATTGCCCATTTGTGCATCAGGTAAACCAACAGCAAATCCAGATGCTTGCAAAAGAATATGGGGGCAGTTTTTCCACCATTCATCCCATTGGGGGGTATTAGCTTGAGCAATAGCATTATGCTTATTATTTTCGTTATACCCCCAGCCATCTAAGATCATGAGCAACAAGGTTGCTTTTTTTTGCATGAAGTTCTCCAGAACACAATCCAAATTTTATGGGGGAAATTATACCTTACTTAATAACTATTTCGTAATGTATTCTCTCGGCTTCTATTATGTTTCTTGCAGTAAAATCATCTATGTGGTTACAACGGCATATGTACGATTTAGAAATCATTGCCGATATTGCTCATGGAAAAAATATTGGGATTATCCGACACTACATTCAGTAGTGACATTTTTGTATTAAAGAGGTTAGACTATGCACCATTTATTAGATTGGGAAGAGTAGTTTGGAACAAAAAATTCCTCAGCATGTTGCCATTATTATGGATGGAAACGGTCGTTGGGCTGAAAGTCGAGGGTTACCGCGTATAGAGGGTCATAAAGCGGGTGTTGAATCAGTAAAAAAAATGATTCGTTGTTGTATGACCAAAGGTATTCCTTGTCTGAGCTTATTTGCCTTTAGTTCAGAAAATTGGTCTCGACCCGCTGAAGAAGTTAATTTTTTAATGGAATTGTTCCTCGAGTCGTTGCGAAAGGAGCTTCCTGAATTGAATCAACATGGGATTCACTTACGATTTACAGGGGATCGTGGTTTGCTCTCGCCTGTATTGCAAAAACAAATGCAGGAAGCGGAGCTTTTGACGGCAAATAATGCGCAATTAATTTTGAATGTGGTTGTTAATTATGGTGGTAAGTGGGATCTGGTGAATGCCGCCAAAAAAATAGCCAAGGCCGTATTGAATGGTGAATTAAACATAGATGAAATAAACGAAACCAGCTTTGCTCATTATCTGGATACAGCAGGGTTACCAGATCCTGATTTATTTATTCGTACCAGCGGTGAGTTACGAATTAGTAATTTTTTCCTTTGGCAGCTTGCTTATACAGAGCTTTATTTTACTGAGGTACATTGGCCCGATTTTGGTGAGCATGAACTTGAATTGGCTTTGACTGCTTTTAATAAAAGAAAAAGAAGATTTGGGCAAATTTCCTAATTAACTCAGGGGCCTTTTACATTGATAGCAATACTGTAAACAGCCCCTAATATTAAGGACAACAAGATGTTCTTACAACGCTTAATTACAACCATAATTCTAGTACCCTTGGTTTTATTACTTATTTTTTATGGTAATCAATGGATTTTGGCAGGTATCGTTTTGGTTATTTTTCTTGCTGCAGCAAGAGAATGTTTTCAATTGATCCCTTTAAAAAATTGGCAGTTACAAGTCGGATTTGTTGCGTTGATGCTTTTGTGTTTATGGGCTTGTGGTTATCTTTTTACATATTGGTTATATGCTGGATTAATTATTTGGGGTTTGAATATTTTTGCCATCCTTAGTTTTCCAGGATCACAGAAATATTGGGGATACCCTGGTATTGTTGCGATGGTGTGTTTGTTGCTCTTACCTTTATTCGTACAAAGTCTTATTCATTTATATTATTTATCTAACGGTAAAGCATTACTTGTTTATTTGCTGTTTTTAATCTGGGTTTCAGATACAGGAGCTTATCTTAGCGGTAAGCTTATGGGAAAACATAAGGTAATTCCTCAAGTTAGTCCTGGAAAGTCCTGGGAAGGAGTTGCCGGTGGTATTATCCTGTCCATGCTGATTGCTTGGGTTGGCTATGGTTATTTTCACCCAGTTTCCGGTGTTCATTGGTTCATTTTAGCCTTATGTACTATAATTATTGCCATATTTGGTGATTTATTCATCAGTATATTGAAGCGCCGTTGTCATTTAAAAGATACAGGCGCCATTATTCCTGGTCATGGGGGTATTTTAGACCGTTTAGACAGTTTAATTGCAGCTTTACCTTTATTTTATTTCGGACTAACTTTGTAACTACTCACATGGGTTATTCAAACCATCCGAGCTTATAAATCGATAAAACAGGATGTTTTTTCGTGAGTGTGCCATAGCAAGAAAGCACTTTTTCTAGGTTTCGGAGAATTCTGGGAGAGTAATTCTCGAGTATTACTTAATTTGGGATAGCACTATGCTTTCAACATTGCTGTATTTTCTTTTGGCTTTAGTATTATTAGTTACAGTTCATGAGTATGGCCATTTTCAAGTGGCACGTTGGTGCGGAGTTAAAGTACTGCGCTTTTCTTTTGGTTTCGGCCCCATTTTGGCACGTTGGTGTGATAAAAAAGGAACAGAATATGCCTGGTCATTATTTCCTCTTGGTGGCTATGTCAAAATGCTTGATGAATCCGAAGGAGATGTTGCCGAGAACGAGCGTCATTTAGCCTTTAATAATCAATCTCTTTGGAAAAGAACTGCAATCGTTCTTGCTGGTCCTTTTTTTAATTTTCTCTTTGCTTTTGTCGCTTTATGGTGGGTATTGGTTATCGGTATGCAGTCTTTAGCACCGATGATTGAATCGGTAAAACCTAATAGCATCGCAGCACAAGCTGGATTAAAAGCCAAAGAAGAAATCATTGCGATGAATGATACTAAAATAAACAGTTGGCGCGATTTTCAATATGCGATTATGCCTCTTGTTGGTTCTCAGGAGACAATTCAATTAACGTTGAAGTCTTTAGTGGATGGGCATCAACGTCAGATTTCTTTGCCTTTGACTGATTGGAAATTGGATAGTAAAAAACCAGATCCTCTCGAAAGTTTGGGTATTGAACCTTTTATCCCTTCAATCCCTCCCATAGTTGGGGAGGTCGTTCCTGATTCTCCAGCAGCAAAAGCAGGATTAGAAAATGGCGATAAAATATTAAGTGTGGATGGGAAAGCTTTTAATGACTGGTTATTTTTAGTTGATTATGTACAGGCACGCCCAGATAAACAATTAACTTTATCAATTAATAGAAAAGGAAGTATACAAAAAGTAATAGTACAAACCGGAAGCCAGAAAAATAAAGGTAAAATTGAAGGATTTTTAGGTGTGCGGTCACAAAAGGTCCAATGGCCATCACATTGGTTACGTTTGGAAAGACAAGATCCCTTAACTGCTGTTGGCACCGCATTACAGCAAACGGCGCAATTGACTGGTACTACATTTACTTTGATGGGCAGGTTGGTCACTGGCCGATTAGGATTAAATAGTATTAGTGGTCCAGTAGGCATTGCTCAAGGAGCAGGTGATTCTGGGCGCAGTGGATTAACTTCCTATTTATTTTTCCTTGCTTTGGTCAGCATCAGCTTAGGGGCTTTAAATTTATTACCCATACCTATGCTAGATGGCGGACACTTGCTTTATTATCTACTAGAAGCAATCCGACGTAAGCCGTTATCTGATAGTTTAAAATCGGCAGGAGCTTATCTGGGGTTATTGCTATTAGCCGCGCTGATGTTTATTGCATTGACTAATGATTTATCGAGACTCGCAGGATAGTTGGAGCGACTAATCAAATCGCAATCGCAATCGCAAAGTATTGGCAAAGTCGGGGAACAAAAACTTGACAGTAGTTTCTACTTCCTATAAAAAGTGTTTCAATTTTTGGTGTACAGAGTTTGAGTATTAAAAGTACACGTAGTACTGGGCGTAAAATAATAATGAAAAAAATCAGCAGTAAATTTATATTAGGTGTTTGTTGTTCCTCGCTCATAGCCTGGTCTTCACAAACGATAGCAGCAGATACTTTTGTCGTGCGCAGCATTAAAGTTACCGGTTTGCAACGCGTTTCTACTGGAACAGTACTCAACTATATCCCTGTCCAGGTTGGAGAGGAGATAGGTCCTGAATCAACTGCTGAGATTATTCGAACTCTTTATGATACTGGTTTTTTTCAGTCTGTTTCATTGGAGCGACAAGGCAATACTTTAATTGTTAATGTAACAGAAAGAGCAACCATCGGCTCAATTAGTGTGGTAGGAAATAAAGAAATTCCTAGCGACAAGATGAAAGAGTTCCTCAAAGAAATGGGCTTGACCAAGGGACGCGTATTTCAGACATCCACTTTGGAGCGTTTGGAGAAAGAGTTAAAGCAAGCTTATAACGCTAGAGGAAAGTATAACGCGCGGATTGAAACTCGAGTTAGCCCTTTAACCGATAATAGAGTGGGTATTACCGTTACGATTTCTGAGGGACGTGTCTCACGCATTAAACAAATCAAAATAATAGGTAATCACGATTTCTCTAAAAATGAATTGTTACCCGAGTTTGCTTTATCAAAATCCAGCATCTTTACTTATTTTACTAAAAAAGATCAGTACTCCAAGTCAGGTATGGATGCATCTTTAGAAGCATTACGCTCTTTTTACATGGATAGAGGTTATTTGAAGTTTAAAATTATATCATCACAGGTGTTGCTGTCGCCCGATAGAAAAGACGTCTTCATCAATGTTCATATTGAAGAGGGGCCTCAATATCATTTTTCAGGCTATAAAGTAGTAGGAAAACCGATATTGGCACCAGAAAAAATTAATTCATTAATCCAGGTAAAAAAAGGTGCTGTTTTTTCACGCAAAAAGGTAACGGATTCAATTTCTGCTATTGGGCTGGCGTTAGGGGATGTTGGTTACGGCTTCCCTGCAATAAATGCAGAACCGCAAATCGATGAAGAGAACAAAACCGTATTCATTAATTTTATTGTGCAACCAGGACGGCATGTTTACGTTCGACGCATTAAATTTCATGGCAATACCAAAACCAGTGATTATGTATTGAGAAGTGTAATTCGTCAGGATGAGGGGGGATTATTATCTCTTCATAATATTAAAGAATCTGAAAGACAATTGCGCTTATTAGGGTATTTAAAGAATGTTGATGTAAAAACCACTCCAGTACCCGAAGCAAACAACCAGGTTGATTTAGATGTACAAGTAGAGGAGGCGCCTTCTGCTGAAGCAAGTGCTTCTATTGGTTATGGTACTAATGGTTATCAATTAAATGCTTCAGTAAATCAACATAACTTTATGGGTACAGGACGCTCCATGGGTGCTGCATTTACTGCAAGTAAATGGGGACAAGACTACACTGTAAATTACTATAACCCATTTTATACCGATACAGGGATAGGACGTGGTCTCAATCTTTACTACGCACGCGTCGATCCCAGAAACCTCAATGTCAGTACATACAACTCTAACCGTTTTGGTGGAGACGTAAATTACAGTATACCTCTCGGTGAAACAAGCAGATGGCAATTAGGCTATGGTTATCAGGATGTAGAAATTAAAAGTGTTGGTAATGTAGTGCCTATTAAGAATTTTGTGCAAATGTATGGAACTCATTTCCAGGAAATTCGTCTATCTACAGGATGGAGTCGTAATAGCTATGATCAATTTCCATATCCTACAAAAGGGCTCAACCAACAACTTTCTGGCGTAATTGCATTACCTGCCAGTTCGAATTCTTTATCCTATTATAAGGGTTCATATCAAGCGCGTCTGTATCAGCCTATAGCACGTGGGTGGATTTTCTCCTTGCAAGGGTTTGCAGGCTATGGAAATTCTTTTAACAATAATGGACTACCATTTTTCGAGAATTATTATGCAGGGGGTACTGCACAGCCTGGCCAGGTACGTGGATATGACAGTTACTCTTTAGGTCCATTAGATAATTACCGTAATTCCGTGGGCGGTAACTTGTTACTTACTGGAACGGCGGGAATTATCTTGCCTTATCCCTTAAGTCGAGATAACGTACGTACAACGGTGTTTGTTGATGCGGGTAACGTCTTTGGTGTGAATACCTTACCTACCTTGACTGGACAATATGAAGGTCCTTTAAGATACTCAGCAGGCCTTTCACTTGAATGGCGTTCTCCTTTTGGACCTTTGGCATTTAGCTTGGCTAAGGCATTGAATCCTCAACAATTCGATCAAACGCAGATCTTCCAGTTTGCTCTATCTTCAGGATTTTAATTTATAATTTTCTATCCCCACTCTCACGATTGAGAGTGAGGATAAGTAATTTCTTATATATTATAAAATTATCGAAAATCATGTTGTACATATCGCAACCTATTTCGAATTATGCTAGCATCATGCTCTTTAATTTAGGAGATTAGTTATGAAACGGTTAGGTCTGGTCATAATGACCTTTGTTTTCAGCGTGTTTGGCGCAAGCGCATTCGCTGATACAGCAAAAATTGGCGTAGTTGATCTACAAAAGATTATGCAAACTTCCAGTCAAATAAAAGAAATCCAAAAGAAATTGGAGAAAGAGTTTAAGCCTCGTCGCGACAAACTTGTAGCTGTTGAAGCAGGAATTAAAGCTGATATGGAGAAGTTCAAGCGTGATAGTTCAATCATGAGCGCGACTCAAAAGAAAGAAATGGAAAAGAAAATTGTTAGTGCACAACAACAATTTGAGCGTGATGGTCAGCAATATCAACAAGAATTAAGTACCGCAAATAATGAAGCAATGGAAGCATTGTACGCTAAAGTTCGTGCAGCTATTGCAAAAGTTGCGAAAGATGACAAGTACGATCTTATTGTACAAAAAGATGCGGCTCCTTTCAGTGCAACTACTCTTGATGTAACTGATAAAGTTGTCAAAGCAATTAACTAATTCGGCGATATAAACTTGCTGACTTTAGCAGAACTTGCGGATCAATTAGATGGCGTGTGGCATGGAAATGCTGATCACGCCATTTTTTGTTTTGCCTCCCTTAGTCGAGCTACTTCGCAGGATGTTGCTTATTACGATAAATCCATATTACGCCAAGCTCTGGATACTACATTAGCCGGGGCAGTCTTACTTAGAGCGGAACATCAGCATTTATATCGTGGAAACTGTATCGTCGTCTCTCACCCTTTAAACGCGATGATACATGCTACCCAGCTTTTATCAGTACCCATGTTTCCAAGATCCGGGATTGATCCTACGGCGATAATTCATCCATCTGCTCAATTAGGTCAAGATATATCAATAGGTGCTTACAGTGTAATTGGTGCTGATGTTCAAGTTGCTGATGGAGTTACTATAGGAGCAAATGCTGTTATTGAATCTTCGGTACGAATTGGTGAACACACTAAAATTGGACATGAAGTAGTAATCCATACAGGTTGTCAGTTAGGTGCCCACGTGGTTATAAATTCTGGCTGTGTTATTGGCGCATCTCCGTTCAATTATTTAAAGGAACATGGGCGCTGGCAACAGGGCTATAGTGTGGGTGCTGTTATTATTGCAAATGACGTGCATGTAGGATCTAATACTGTAATTGACCGAGGTTCTTTAAGCGATACTTATTTGGGTGAAGGGGTCTGTATTGATAATTTAGTCCAGATTGCACATGACGTATTGATAGGTAAAAATACAATCATTGCGGGTTGTGCTGCTGTAGGTGCTTATGCGCAAATTGGCGCAGATTGTATTGTTGGTGGTGCTAGTTGTATCGCGGCTCATGTGCATTTAGCTGATGATGTAGTGATCACCGGAATGTCCACAGTAAGCAAATCTCTTGCTCGAGCTGGAATTTATTCCTCTGGAACTTTAGTACATGAACACCACCGTTGGCGTCGTAATGCAGCACGATTTCGACGATTGGATGATTATATAGTAAAGCTTGGTACCTTAGAGAAAAAGTTAAGCAGAATTGAAGAGGAATAAGTTTTAACATTAGCAATTGATTTAGACTTGTTAAAGCAGGATAATGTTTTCTCTTTTGGACCTCACTTTTGGCCCATACCAAGCATATTTATTTAAGCGAGAAACTGCGTATGAGTGAACCTGTAGATATAAAACAGATTTTTAATATATTGCCGCACCGGTACCCAATGATCCTGGTAGACAGGGTATTAGATTACACACCATTTGATTGTTTGACCGCGATAAAAAATGTCACGATTAACGAGAATTTTTTTACTGGCCATTTCCCAGAAAATCCAATTATGCCCGGCGTATTGATGCTGGAAGCGTTGGCACAAGCCAGTGGGCTCTTAGCGGGATTGTCTCAAACACCTGAAGAAAATTATGGTATTTTGCATTTTTTTGCCGGTATCGATAATGCAAAATTTAAACATGTGGTTACTCCAGGAGACCAGCTGCGCTTGGAAGTAAAAATATTAGCAAGAAAAAGAGAATTTTGGCGTGTGCATGGCGAAGCTTATGTAGGTGATAAACTGGCCTGTTCCGCGGATTTATTAAGTGCTGCGAAGGAAATTCAAAAGTGATAGATGAACGTGCGATAATTCACCCTAGTGCAAAACTGGCAAAAGGGGTATCAGTAGGTCCTGGCGCTATAATCGGTGCTGAAGTAGTGATAGGTGAAAATACGTGGATTGGTCCTTATGCAGTCATTGAGGGGCCAACAACTATAGGAAAAAATAATAAAATTTTCCAATTTGCTTCAGTGGGAGATGCGCCACAAGACATTACTTATAAAGGCGAACCAACTCGATTAGAAATCGGTGATGATAACATCATCCGTGAATATTGTATGATTAGCCGTGGAACCGTTAAAGGGGGCGGTGTTACTCGTATTGGTAATAAGAACTTTTTAATGGCATATTCCCATGTCGGTCATGATTGTATGATTGGCAATCAAATTATTTTAGTAAGTTATGCTGCATTGTCAGGGCATGTAACCGTTGGTGATTATGCGAACATAGGTGGTTATGCAGCAGTACATCAATTTTGCCATGTTGGGCCCTATGCGTTTATTGCTAGAGCTTCTTATGTAAGTAAAGATGTACTTCCTTATCTCATGATTTCTGGTGATACAACTTCAGCATGTGGCATTAACACAGTCGGATTGCGTCGAAGAGGATTTTCATCTGAAGCGATTGATGGCTTACGACGTGCTTATAAAATTATTTTCCGCAAAGGATTAACAGTTCAACAAGCTGTCGCTGAATTAGAATTGATGCAAAGTGAATGTCCTGAAGTAGTTCTGATGATTGACGCTTTAAATCAATCCACACGTGGAATTGTTAGGTAAACCGAATATAAGTATTTAATAAGTTAGAGTGGATATTATATGCTAGACATTCAATTATTACGTGATGATCCGCAATTTGTCGCTTCGCAGTTATTAAAGCGAGGTTTTAAATTTGATGTTTCATCTTTTACGGCTTTAGAAGAAAAGCGTAAGGCGTTGCAAGTTGCAACTCAAGCATTGCAAAATGAGCGTAATTTACGTTCTAAAGCTATCGGTGAGGCAAAATCTCGCGGCGAAGATATTGAGCCAATGCGCGAGGATATGAATCGTCTTGCTAAAGAGTTAGATGAGAAGAAAAGTGAGTTGGATGACTTGTTACAGCAAATTGAAGCCATTGCTTTAAGGATGCCTAATATACCTCATGAATCTGTTCCTGTTGGTGAAAACGAGCAACAAAATCAGGAAGTGAGACGTTGGGGTACGATTCCGACTTTCGATTTTCAAGTCAAATCTCATGATGAGTTGGGTGATAGCTTAGGCCAAATGGACTTTTCCTTAGCTGCGAAACTGACTGGTAGCCGTTTTGTAGTTATGAAAAATCAATTGGCTAGATTACATCGAGCTTTGATTCAATTTATGTTGGATATCCATACTCAACAACATGGTTACCAAGAAATTTATGTACCATACATTGTCAATGCAGACAGTTTGCTGGGAACGGGGCAACTACCAAAATTCGAAGAAGATTTATTTAAGTTAACGGGAGATCACGGATATTACTTGATTCCTACTGCAGAAATTCCTGTAACGAATACAGTGCGAGATACTCTTTTGGAAGAATCGGTTTTGCCTATTCGTTATGCCTGCCATTCACCTTGTTTTCGTAGTGAGGCTGGTTCTTATGGTAAGGATACTAAAGGAATGATCAGACAGCATCAGTTTGAAAAAGTTGAGCTGGTTTGGATTACTAAGCCTGAAGACTCTTATGCCGCTTTGGAGCAATTGGTCAATCATGCAGAAACAATTTTACAACGTTTAGAATTGCCTTACCGGGTTATGACTCTTTGTACGGGTGATATGAGTCCCAGCTCAGCAAAGACTTATGATTTGGAAGTTTGGTTACCCAGTCAAAATACTTATCGGGAAATCTCATCTTGTTCCAATATGGAATCGTTCCAAGCTCGTCGCATGAAGGCACGTTATAGACATGAGCAAACCCGTGAAATTGAACTGGTTCATACACTCAATGGTTCTGGGCTTGCTGTAGGTAGAACATTGGTTGCTTTGATGGAAAATTATCAAGATAAAGACGGAAATATTCACATTCCAATGGCTTTAAGACCCTATATGGGGGGGATTGAGTCCATTCAATGTGCAGTTTAAAAACTGCAATCGATATTCAATTGCGTTGATAGCTTCTTTGTTGCAGCTTTGCTGCAACAATCTTCAAGAGTAAGCTTCTTTTAACTTAAACTCTAATGTTATTTTCTGTTTTTTGTTCATTTAAATTAAAAATTGGCTCATAATGCTTCGTTGTTTTAAGCTTATATTGCGGTGATGATGAAAAAAAAGTGAGACGTTGAGCCATAAAAGGACGATTTTTTATATTTATAGATTGTTTGGCAAATTTCGTAAAAAAAGTTAAATGACAATCGGTATGCACTGTTGTTGAGTTATGAGGTTTTTCTATACACAATTCATCTTCACAATACTCGAGCATCAGATTTTCCAATTCCTCTTCAAGGGTTTTCATTTTTTTTATCTTGAGTTCAGGTGATAGTTGATGAAAAATTTTTATCTGATTCATATCGGATAAATCATGAGCATGACGTTTCAGCTTTTCCAGATTGAAACTTCTTATTTTTGGAGCAAATAATACACTTAAGCAATTCCATTTTTTTTGTTTTACCTTGCGGCTCATTTTTTTAGTTAAAGCGATTGAATGACGCAGTTTCGCTATAAAGGATGGAATTTTAAACAATTTTTCAATGATATTAAATTGTCTTGTAACTGTCAGAAAAAATAATAAGTTGTATTTGCATAGGAATTTAAACTCATTGTTTTTTTGTTCGTTTTGATGTATCACATCCCTTTTGTTAAGGGTTGTATTAATTTTTCTGAGCCATTCTAAATAGGATACAAGCAAGGGATGGTTTGCTTCTGACAAGTCTTGTTGTTTGAAAAATAATCTATGCGGGTTTTGAATAGTCCTTTTTAACGGTGCATCCAGTACAAATTGAATGGTATCCATATCACTCAATTCCTGTTCGTCCAAGTTTTAAAAGTATAGTTGTTTTTGTAAAAAGTGCATTTATTTTGGGCGTACTGGATTTTTAGTTATCTTTCAGTGGGTTGGTGAGTGAACTTTGAATTACAAAATGATTCTTGCAGGGACTTACTAAAAACTCCATCTCTTCGTTAAATAATGCCTTTAATTTAGTCAATTAGTATATCTAGACTCCTTTATTAAAAGCATTTTTTGCCTCGAACTTGGGGGGGGCGTAAGTCCTGTCTTGGTGATCTGCTCCTTTTAATTTTAATTGCTGTGATGCCCGGAAAAGACGGGGGATTTTTAGAGAAACCTAAAATTTGGACAACTTTATCAATAAGTCCTAATATAATTAACAATAATAATATTTACCGAAATGAGGGAATCGTGCATGGAAAAAGCCAAGGCGCATTTTAACAATCACATTATTATGATTGGGTTTGGTTGTATTGGCCAAGCTTTATTGCCCTTACTTATTAATAATTTAAATATTAAACCATCACAGATTACAGTGATTACCAGTGATGATACATCGGTTCATGTGGCGCAAAAATTTGGAATAAATTTTCAGGGAAAAACAATTAAACGTGATAATTATGTTGAGATCATAGGAAACCGATTACACCCGGGCGATTTTGTAATTGATGTTTCAATAACTCTTTCCAGTTATTGTCTGCTTACCCTTTGTGAACAAAAAGGGGCTCTGTACATTAACGCCTCTACTGAACGATGGGGTGATGAATTTATATTAGAAAATATACCGCCAGAATCTCGAACCAATTATTTGTTACGAGAAGAAGTACTGAAATTAAAAGGAAAAACCAGTAACACAGCGCTCATAACTCATGGAGCCAATCCTGGTTTAGTATCGCATTTTGTAAAACAAGCGCTATTAAATATGGCCCAGGATAATCAAATCAAAATACAGACACCTAAAACCAGTTTTGATTGGGCTAGACTCGCTTATAAATTAGGTATTAAGGCGATTCATATTGCTGAACATGATACTCAAACTGCACTACCTGTCAGGGCTATAGGTGAGTTTGTTAATACATGGTCGATTAAAGGATTTATTGAAGAAATAAGGCAACCTGTTGAAATTGGTTGGGGAATTCATGAGCGGCATATACCGGAGGGAGCGAAATTTCATTCAGTTGGCCCTCAATGCGCTATTTATCTTGAGCATCCTAGTGCTAGCGTTAAAGTTCGCTCGTGGACTCCAAGCTTTGGGACATACCATGGTTTTTTAATCACTCATCCCGAAACAACGTCAATTACTCATTTTTTGACGTTGAAAAATGACACTGAAGTACAATATAGACCAACGGTTCTGTATGCCTATTGTCCATGTCCTGATGCGATTCTTTCATTACATGAGCTTTATGGAAATGAGTGGATACCCCAAGAAAATAGTCGCTTACTCGTTGACGACGTGAAGCAGGGTGTCGATGAGTTGGGTGTTTTATTAATGGGAAATCCTAATGGCGCTTATTGGTTTGGTTCAACCTTATCTATTGAACAAGCGCGAGCACTGGCTCCGCATAATAATGCGACCAGTCTACAAGTAGTCGCAGGGCTATTTGCTGGAATTATTTGGGCAATTGAGCATCCTAATCAAGGAATCGTTGAACCCGAAGAGCTGGATCATGACGAAATTTTGAAGGTTGCTTTGCCTTATCTTGGTACTGTAAATGGATATTACACTGATTGGAATCCATTAAAAAACAGAGGATGGTTATATTCAGAAAACGTGGATGTCCATGATCCTTGGCAGTTTGTTAATATGCAGGTTTAATCAATTGAAAAAAATATGAATCCTTTGTTTTTCAAAATAATAGCACAATAAATTTTTATTTCTTATCCTGTTTGATTTACTGGATTAACATCCAATTTAATTGTACCCTTCGTAATGACCTAAACGCGATGTTCTATTAAGTCTATATGTTGCTTTAATTTCGATCTTAATTTAGGAAGATTATGGTTATCTACGAAGTAAATTTGGTCATTGATGAAGATATTTACCCTCAATTTCAATTATGGCTAAAAAAGCATGTCAAAGAAATGCTTCAGTTTCCAGGCTTTATTCAAGCAAGTATTTTAAAACCTGAAAATGAGAACACAGCAAATCAGGAAAAATTAACAGTCCAATATCAATTGGAAAATAGAGAATCCTTAAAAGTATACTTCACTGAATTTGCACTGAAGATGCGTGAAGAGGGGCTTAAGTTGTTTAAAGATAAATTTTCCGCTCAAAGAAGGGTTTTCGAGGTAGCTGCCATCATCTTGAAATAAGAAAATTTGCATCGAAAGTATGTTTTCATATAGCCTTTTCAGCTTGTGGAGAACATCGCATTTTGTCCTTTGGATTAATATAGGATATAGAATGAGACAGATAATTAAATTTGGATTTATATTGGGTTTGTCGACAAGCGGCAGTGCGTTCAGTGCCGAGCCTGTTCAGGGGCTATATTTGGGATTATTGGGACAGCTGAGTCATGCTACAAATCTTGACCTTAATTTTTCACTCACTCAACTCCCTAATTTAGGAACTATAGGAACAGTACAATTAGGACCAGTTGGTGGTGGGATAGGAGCTTCTCTTGGATATAAAATACAGAATTTCCGACTAGAGGGTGAGTTTCTTTTTAATATAAATAATTATGGTCAATTAAATGCAGGCTCTTGTACCCTTATAAGTCCTGCCGTATTAGGCCCTGAAGGAACATGTCCTGCTGAAGTTGTGGATGTTGGCTTGGGATTTAATGGTTATACCATAGGATTATATGGATTTTTCAATGCGTTTTATGATTTTCTATCCTCTGACCCTAATGTGAATTTTGTTCCCTATCTGGGAGTAGGTGTAGGCGGAGCTGATATTTTGAACCATGCCGTATTTCAAAGTAATAACCAATGCATTTCCTTGGGAACTTGCTCACCAATCGTCAATGAGAGCTTCAATAACTCACATTTTGGCTTTGCAGCACAAGGTATCATTGGATTTAATTATTATATTGACGATTTTACTACCATTGGCCTGGATTTTCGTTACGTTTCTACATTTAATTTTAGTAATAATAACTCTGGTTCTTCTACTACGAATTCAAGTAACAGTGCTTTTGGAATAAGCACCATCAATCTTACCGGAAATTTTGCTCTGGAGAAGGCTAGCTAATAGCCAAGATAGGGATTTCAAAATAAGATATTTTGATTCTATAGTTAATTAAATGGAAGTATTTACTTGATACAACTTAGGAAAGAATCATGGCATTAAAATATGATGTGATCGTTTTAGGTGGTGGTAAAGGTGGTAAAACACTAGCTGTCGATTTAGCAAAAGCGGGTCAACGAGTTGCCCTGGTCGAAGACAACCAAATTGGTGGAACTTGTATTAATGTGGCATGTATTCCCACAAAAACACTCGTACAATCCGCCAAGATAGCGCACTATTGTCGTTCAGCATCAGCCTATGGCTTGGAAGCCACTCTGGCTCCCATTGACTTTAGAGCGGTTCGCACTCGTAAAGATGCAATAGTTAAAATGATGCGCGAAGCTAATTTAAAACAATTTTTAGATTCTGGGATGGATCTCATGTTGGGACGAGGGCATTTTGTTGGACCTAAGACTATTGAAGTGAGTCTATCATCACCACGAAATAATCGAAAAGTAGTGGAAATTACTGCCGATCAAATCTTTATTAATACAGGTGCCTTACCTTTCGTACCCTCCATTCCTGGTCTTGATAAAATAAAATATCATACCAATGACAGCTTGATGAATGTCGATAAGGTTCCCAAGCATTTGCTTATAGTTGGTGGCGGTTATATTGGTTTGGAGTTCGCCCAGTTATTTCGTCGTTTAGGGGCTGATATCACGGTGATAGAGGCGGATAGCAAGTTTCTGGGACGCGAAGACAGAGATATTGCTGAACAGGTTCTAGATACTTTAACTAAAGAAGGAATTCATTTTTCATTGAATACTAAAATCAATAGTATTCAAGAAGAGGATGGTGACATAGTGATCCATGTGAATCAGAATGGGAAGTCCGAGCTGATTCGTGGAAGTGATGTGTTGATTGCTGTTGGACGTCTTGCAAATACAGCAGGATTAAATTTAGAGAAAACGGGTGTTGAGCTTGATGAGCGCGGTTTTATCAAAGTAAATGAATACCTTGAAACAACAACTAAAGGGATCTGGGCTTTAGGTGATGTAAAGGGCGGGGCCCAATTTACACACTTATCCTTAGATGATTATCGTTTAGTCAAGCATAATCTACAAAACCCACAAAATAAGCATTCTGCTCAAGGCCGACTTATTCCTTATACAGTCTTCCTCGATCCAGAATTAGCACGGATTGGCATGACAGAAACGCAAGCCCTTGCCCAAGGGTACTCTCTAAAAGTAGCAAAAATTCCCGCTGCAGTTATCCCTAGAGCAAAAACACAGGGAGAAACAACAGGTCTTTTAAAAGCTGTTATTGATGCAAAAACAGATCATATTTTAGGTGTTTCTATTTTTTGTGCCGAGGCGGGTGAAATCCTTGGAGTAATCCAATTGGCCATGGAATTAAATATACCTTATCAAAAACTTCGCGATGTAATGTTTGCCCATCCTACATTAGTTGAATGCATTAATTTGTGGTTTGCCGCAGCAGAAAATGCCAAATCTTAAGCCCAGTATGTTGAGTTAAAGCAACTCAACATGACCTAAAATCATACTGATCGACGATGAGTTTTATCCATTCACAAATGGATTTTTTTGTTCTATTTTAATAAAAATAGAATTAATATTTGATTGTTTGTCCTTAATGCGCTCAAAAAATACCAAAAAGTGTTGATTTCAATTTCATCTTATGTAAACCTTGCGCACTATGAGTAGGAAATTAATTTACACAATAATCTGTATTAGTTGCCTTATATTCGGTGTGGTTGGGCTGTCGGTTTATAAGAAAGCCAAAGCGCATGAGAAACCACTTAGTCCTAAAAAAGAAGTTGTTAAAACCGAACCTGTAAGGAACTCTACGGCAAAAAATAATAGCCCACACGAGAGTGTTGGAAAAATAGTGAATATGGCACCTAAGAGTGCTCATAAAGCGGTAGCTGATGCAAGAGAAAACTCTCGACCTAAGCACACTCCAAGAACGGTTATTATGAAAAGCCACAATATTGCTTTAACCAAGGTATCTTTTGAAGAATTACCAGGCTGGGATACTGCAGATGTTAAGAAATCTTTAGTAGCATTTCAGAAATCATGTGAGACGTTCTTGAAACAGGCCCCGTCTCATACGATCAGGACGCAACACATTAAATTAAAAGCTCGAGATTGGCATCCGGCATGTAAAGCGGCTTTGGCTCTGGATTCAATTTCAGACGACTCAGCAAAAGAATTTTTTGAGAAGTGGTTTCGTCCTATTGAGTTTGCACAAAAAAAGCCGGTTCATGGTTTATTTACAGGCTATTACATGCCTAAAATCAAAGGGAATTTAACAAAAAGCCCTAAATACAATACGCCGATTTATGGGCTACCAAAGGGTAAATATTCAACCTCCTATACACGCGAGCAAATTGATAATGGGGCTCTTAAGAAAAAGGCACGGGTGATTGCATGGATCCACAGTCCCGCCGAACGGCTTTTCTTAGAAATAGAAGGCTCTGGTGTTATTCAGCTGCCTAATGGTGAAAATATATACCTAGGCTATGCAGGTGAAAATGGTGCTCCATACACATCAATTGCGAAAGTGATGATTAATCAAGGGATCATGACCCGACATAATGCATCTAAAGCTGCGATTATACGCTATTTAGAAAGTCATCCTGAAAAAGCCAAAACGATTATCCAGAAAAATAAATCCTTTGTCTTTTTTGAAGATTTAAAAGAACCCATGGCTCTTGGCGCTCAGGGGATGGCTCTTACACCAGGATATTCTTTAGCTGTAGACAAAAAATGGATTCCACTTGGCGCCCCTCTTTGGTTGGATACAAAACGGCCAGCTAAAGATCAAACAAGTGAAAAGCAATTTCAACGCCTTATGATTGCACAAGATACAGGTGGTGCAATTCGTGGATTTATGCGAGGCGATATTTATTGGGGTTCAGGAAAGTTTGCTACGTTTTTAGGTGAGCATATGAAAAATGAGGGGCATTATTGGCTACTTCTTCCCAAACATATTTTAAATCGGTTGGCGAAAAAGGCACTTTAATCCCGGTCTTAATAAACCCGAAAGGGATCATTTATATTCTATTGACCAGCGCCCTTGTTAAATTAATAAAATGGAATGTACATTTTGAAGAAAATCGGTTTGCACCTTATGGTGGGATGTTCTGTGGGAATCTGTTTTGGGTTGTTTTTTAATACGATTCTCAATATAGAATTGATGCAAAGCATCATTAATTGACAGCCCAAAGTGCATATAAATCTGAGTTTTCCCATACCCTGCTATCTATTGATTATCCCTTGGGAGCAGTAATTTTGTTGCTGTCACCCTTAAATTGATTGATGGGAACTGCCATGATTAAAAAATCATTCTTATCAAACGAAAACGCACCAACATCTTCCATACCCAGTTTTTTATGAGCATTAACAGAACGTAGATTTTGGCTAGAAATCAGGACGACGTATAATTCCAATTCGGGACGCTCATTCAAGAGGAACTCGGAGAGCTTATTATAAAGATTAAAGAATAGACCTTGGCCTCTGTAAGCTTTGTCAATGCAGACAGGACCAGAAATTGCGATATTATACGTTGATAGAGGTTTCCCTTGATAAGTAATATCAGGAAAACAATCCAGCATTGAAGCGACCAAGGGTATATTTTTATTGTATTCCACTGAGTTGACACAAATATAACCACAAACTCGCTCTTTATCTTTACAAACAAAGACGCAAATATCTTCATCCATAGATTTGAGTTGCTCTACCGAAAATGCTTCAGAAAGATAACCATCTGCTTTTTCTGATGAAGATAACCTAGAAATTAAATTTTCATTTTGCAGAACAACTATTTGTTCAAAATCATTTAAAAGGGGTCTTTCATATTTCATAATGCATCGCTCTTTCTAACAAAAACTAAATATCCTATCGTCTTTAAAGATTAGCATAAATTTGATTTTTCCAAGCTGTGTGCAGCCAATAAAACCATTTTTCATTTTGGAATGGTCTTGAGTGAAAATTTCATAGGCCTGATTGCTATTTTTCATCGGATTAATTAAGCGTAGAATGAATAGGTTTTGTAGATTAAAAAACTTTTTAGGAGGCAATACATGGAAAAGTTGGACAAAAATTTCAATTCTCCTGAGCAACTTTTTAAAAAAATTATTTCCGAACGACGGGCAACTCCAAATTTTGATGGTTCGCCGGTTTCCGATCATGACCTCGCTGCAATTGTAAAAGCTGGGATGGAAGCTCCAAGTGGTTACAATCTTCAACCATGGCGATTTATTGTAGTTCGCGATATGAAACAAAAGCAACGTTTACGCGAAGCAGCTATGGGTCAACCCAAGGTAGAAGAAGCGGGTTGCGTCATAGTCTGTTGTGGCGATTTGAATGCCCCTCGCGGAGAAAGTTTAGACGCAGTGCTGCAGGAATCAGAAAAGCATGGCTTCAATAAAGAGCAAAACTTAAAAGTAAAAGCACTCCTTGAAAATACGTTCAGTGCCCCAGCGGGAAATGCAATGGGTTTTGCACCGGATTATGCCGTGTGGGTTAATCGTCATGTCATGATCGCATTTACTACGATGATGTGGATGGCTGAAGCCCTGGGTTATGATACAGCTCCCATGGAAGGTTTTTTTGAGGATCAGGTAAAATCTGTGCTTGAAATCCCCCAAGACATTCGTGTCGTTGCCTTGCTTGGCATTGGCAAACGAAAAGGTGCCGATAAATTGTATGCAGGCCGCCGTCAAGCGCATGATATTTGTTTTGCAGATAAATGGGGCGAAGGTGTCGACTTTTTAGGCATTTAATGATGGTTGGGCTGTGCCCAACATCGTTCAATATATCATATGGCACTTTTTATATTCAGGAACCCAAATGAACCCCCAGGATATTGCTCTTGATACAGGTACATTCAATCATGTGATCTCTAGGGCATGTTTTTAAAATTTTAGCCACATAAAATACTTACTAGAGTTAGTGCACCCAAAAACATTAGTGCTGTATATCATAACGAGTAGCACTGTGTCTAAAATTCCTATCGTAACTTATTGTTTCATTTATTTTTTTTTAGAAGAAAGAGATTGAGCGGCAAAATAGATTGAATTGTGCTCTCCATGGCTATTAGTTCTACACTTAAGGTGCGCTTATCAGCCCCAAAAAGGTGAAATATGTACAGTAGAACTGGAGTGTTTTCTTCTAATATAAAAAGTAGTCCTTCATCCAGATCCTTATGGACTCGCACTCAATCTTATTCAAAAACATTGAGTTCACAGTGGACAATTGAGACACAATGTTTTCCAACGAGTACTTTTTCTGGTAAAAAGTTAGACGAATTTAATCTTTTCAGCCTCTTTTACATACCCCGAACATATAATCTTGCTTTTAGGGGGATGTCAAAATTAGAAGCTGACTGTAAATATAATCAAGAAATGCATGGTTTAGTTGGAAGAAGTCCTCGCTCATTTAGAGTTGAAGAAAAAGAAATAGAGATGCTTTAACATCAACGGGGTAATATTAAGGGAGTTGATTATAGTGAGGAGCATAAAGCAGCAATAATTTCTTACTTTTCAGGAGGAACGAGTTTAGAGTTCTTTGAGGAAATGGAAATGGAAATGGAAATGGGGAAAGAGGAGCCTCGCAAATTTAAATAATGGGGCCAATTTTCTAATCGTAAAATTACCTTTGTAGCATGTGATTCTGCGTCAAGTTAATTGGAGTTATTCTAAAATAGTTTTTTATAATATAAAGAAAAAAGACTATATCGATAATAAGTAATATCGGATTTATTTTTCATCGTTTCATGAATTGATGGAGTTAACAAAACCACAAAAACATAGTTTTCTATCGTAGTTTTCTATCGTGTATCATATTAATCTAGAAACAATTGCATAATTGAGATACCAGATTAAAGAAGTATTACTTTTTTAATTTGTACTGAAAAGAATCCTCAGTTATTAGAAGTTTGTTAAGAGCCCTTTTAAATTTAAAGAAATAGGATTGCGATGGACAATTTTGTAGAAACACCAAACATTAATAATATGGATTCCTTGGAACTATCTGAAGAAGACATACACTCACAAGCCAATAAATGTATTTTGGAAGCACAATATCTTGTATTCCAAAAACTCCCCAGAATCATTGGGCAAATTATAGAGCATGAAGTTTGGAAAGAAAAAAATTATAAAAACTTCGGAGAGTATGCATTGAAACAATCATCCTGTGGTTTAAACATTACCAATAATCACAGATTATGGCTATTAAAGTGTGCTATGGATATTCATGGCCAACATGCAGTTGAATGGGGTGATGTTCTGAATGAAGTTGATGGATCGGTCAGGACTTATGCTAAAAAAAATAAAATTCCAATTAAAGAGTTGGATAAAAATTTATATGCGCTAGATAGTAAACATACAAATCCAGATGTTGAGGAAACAATCACATATTTGCCTTCACGATCTAAATCAAATGATGGCCAGCTTCTTAAGTTAAGGAACAACGATAAGGAGACATATAATAAAGTAGTGCAAGGTGAAATAGCGTTAAAAGATGTATTGCCCTCACCAACACCAAGGAAACAGTTAGCTCCCATTGAATCAGTTAAAAATAAATTCAAAAGTCTGTCTGATGCTGATCGTGAGGCATTTTTAGCCTGGATTGATGAGCAAAAAAGTGGTTTTGAGGACAATTAAAGCATCATCTTATGTCTGATTAATTGTGTTATATGTAAACAAGCAGAAGCAGGTCTTGCCTCTAGGATAAAGAAAAGACCTAAACTCTATTTGCTACTTATTGGTTGCTTGCAAAAATAAGACCGGTAGGTCCTGCAGTTTGACCGCCAGAAGATCCAAACATTGTTGTTCCTGTTACACCTAGAATTGAAGGTAGGAATAATAAAGCGGCAGAAATAAAGACTAGAGCAATTGGCGTTCCAATTGGAATTTGAGTAGGATTATCTTTGTGCTGTTTGAACTTCATAATAGCCCCGATGGAAAATCCCAAACCAGCCAAATAAGCACCAGCAGTAATCAATTTAGCCAGGTTCTCAAATGAGCTAGTAATTGTTGATGCCATACCCCCTAAAGACAGGACTTCATTACTTGCAGCTGCATCATGGCTTACTAATGTCATAACTGTAAGACACGCAATACTACTTAACCAATAACTAAAACCAGTTTTATTTATAATGTTACTTCTCACAACTTTTTCTCCAAAATTAACAAAAAATCTGGACATGATATTATTTTAATAAATCTTATTATCTTACAAAATAATTAGAATTTAAATTTACATATTTATATTTGCAAATAAAATCCCCTATTTGTTTGACCTTTAATTTCAAAAGTATTGAAATGTAATCATATTAGAGTCTATTTACATTTCATTTAATTCCGCCTACTTCCCATCTTTAGGTGCGAGATCTATAAAGAGGCACAATAAAATGTACCTATTGTAATGCGGCCTTTACTGGATTCTGCCACATAAAGCGCGGAACGTAGGCTAATGAAGCAATGGTCAACAGAGCCTAGAAAATTACGAAAATATTAAATGGTAGTAGAGGATTATGATGAGCATAACTTAACTCATACATACTCACGAGAAAATTTTGAAGACATCAATATATCCAGCCCAAACCTGCAATAAAAATTTAAAGGCTTGGGCCGATGGCAGCTATATCAGCAATTTTTCGGGTAGGCTTTCGGATGCGGGCTCTTCTGATGATGCCGATGACTCCGATGATGCCGAATTTTTGACCTTATCATGAAGTGTGAATAGCCCAAGGCGACCATAAATATCGCTGATTCTGGAGCTTAAACCAGCATTTTTCTTCAATTTCGTGCTGAGGTTTTCATCCAATTTTTTCATAAAGGTAAGCGCTTTTGAAATCCGTTGATAGTGAGGAGTATCTGGCAAAAAATTCTTCTTTTGAGCCTCAAAGAAATTAATCATTTGTTTCAACAGATGTAAATTTTCTGGTGAACCTTCTAAATTGCTCAACAATATATTAGCAAGAGGATGTTTTTCATCTTCAATAATAGGTAATAAGAGTGGCAGTCCAACAGAATCATTTCTTAATAAAGACATTTTATGGGTCAATAAAATATTGAAACATTGTTCTGTTTTCGAGGAGCTAAAATCACACTGCAATAAATAAGCCAATATTGAATCATAACTTTTATTATGCACTTTGAACTTAAATTTTTCTAAATCATATTTTTTGTTTTTCAATAAAAAGTTGAGTAAATTTGCATTTAACTCTATTAGTGTTTTTTTTAAAATAGTGTCATCAAGCGCAACTGAAAAAAGAGGGCTTAATTGGACTGCTTCATCAAATTTATTTTTAAACAATAATGAATGAAGATGTTTTCTTCCTACGGATATAACAGTTTGCTCCATTTTCTTTAACATTTGGATAGAATTCACTTTAGAAGAAGAAACTATCAATTGTAATTCGCTTATTTGCTGAAATAGATCTTGTATTACTGCAGTTTTTTCTGATTCATCGGTTATCGTCCCAATCTGAAGGAGCTTATCAGACAATTTATTTATCCTAGGGGTAAGCGACTCCTCTTTAACTGTATCATTCATGGGGGAGTATTTGCTTTTTTTTGAACTAGCTGTTTTTCTTACATTAGCGACATCTGCATTAGTTAATTGTGATGCCTCTGTAGTGGCTGATTGAGTTGAAGAAGATGCAATTTTTTTTGTTTTTCTAGATGCACGAGGAGAAGATATTTCAGAGTCAACCTTTTGGTAAATTGTTTTCAACAACGCAATTTTTTTTTGCATGTCTTCTCTCGAGTTGATTGCATCCAACTGGGTAATTAATTTAATTTGCTGATCTAATGTGGTTAAATATTGTTTCTTATTTTTTTCCAGATTTATTGATAAATTAACTGTTACTTTATCTAATGCTTCAATTCTATATTTAAGCAGAGCACAATGGTTATTTTGTTCAGCTCTTAACTGAGTAATAATCGAACTCATCGCCTGTGTACTCACGGCTAACCAGTCCACATCAAATTGATTCACTGCAATCGACTCATGCTCCTGATTGCTTGTTTCTAAAACGAGGTGTGGAGAGGAAATCATTGTATCCAATTGATCAAAATAAACGTGGAGACGATAGGTTTGTTTTTGTTTATCCTTAAAAATCGCGGTGTAATGATATTCGCTCAGTGTATCAATTATACTCAGCGGCTGCTCATAAATACTGATATGATGCTCAATTAAAGTTAATCCCTCTGGAAATTTATTTTTTTTCTTTGGAAGCTGAAGCAGATAATAGGACGTGCCGTTTAAGTGTGTTTGTCGGAATAAGGTTGCTTTATCAAACCATTGCTTATCGTGTTGAAAAATTTCAGTATGAATAAAATTGTATAGTTTATTAAGATACATATTATTTCTCTGTTTCAGACGCAGATTGAATCTCGGTACAGCTCTCCTTCGCCATGAGGAGTTTCGATTATAATTAGATAGGTTTAGTCGCATTTAAGCTTAGAGAATATTAGCAAGCTTTGCTTAAATGAATATTAAGAAGACCTATTATTTAAGGAATAATCCAGGGCGATTTCATCAAAGTTTAAGAATAGAACAGATTGATATGAGAATTCCCAGATGTTTA
>NZ_QHJG01000002.1:0-54744 GCF_003184185.1 Legionella qingyii
ATTGATGCTGAAGCTTTTGGCTCCAAGAAATATAATTAAATAAGCGTTCTTTATATCCAAACTGAAATTTGGAATCGCAATGTTATCTCCTGATGTAGTCAAAGTTATTGATACTATTAGTGAAAAAATTGGAACTAGTAATTTTGAGTCATTAACTTTTGAAGATATAAAAAATGCATGTTTTATGGTGATGGGAAAAATGGAACATATAAAAACCAGCAACCAATTTCCTACACTAGATTATTCTAAAGAAAAAGAACTAATTGCATATAAGCGTATCGTGATGCTCTTGGTAGAATGGCAAGCTCGATTTATAGAAATGAAGAAAGATCATGTGTTGGGAAATTATATTGCTGATTTAAATTTCTTGCGTGATATGGTTCATTCAATTCCTGACGTGTTAGGTGATGTGTATAAAGAAAAAATAGGAAAAATTAATTTTTACATTTCCAACATACTTGCCAATATATACAAGCTGAACACTAAATTGCTTGAAGCGAATTGTTTTGATGTTGCGCTTATGGCGCACACACAATGTGCTGATGAAGTCACTTTTTTATATTCCAAACTACTCGAAATGCACTATACAGAGAAAATGCGTTATTCGGTTGTCATTAAAGGTTATTTTGAAGCAATTCAGGAGACATTTGATTTTTATTTAAAGGAAATAACCTATTTTCGTGATCTTGAGATTACTAACGCAAAATGTTTGAGTTACTGCGTAATGAATTATCTCCCTAAAAATGTACGGCATTGAACGCAGTACATTGCTTGCAATCACTCGACTCATTCCTGTTGTTACATTAAAAACGACTCATTCACTGTTCATTATTAAATCGCATGGAATAAAAAATACTATACTTAAGGAAAATGTGAGCAATAAATGGGTAATGAGTGATGGGAATTCTTCATATATCACCAGATGAGCATTTAAAACGGGTAATGGGTGATCCCAGTGATGCAATCTTAAAACAACGTGAGTTATCTGAAGCAACCTATCCTCTTTTGGTTTCCTATTTAGGATGGCTTAGAAGGCTCAATTCTATCCAAAATAAAAATGACGTGATTCATCAAAATGAACAATTTCTTAGTGAATTTATTCATTTGTGCGAGCACAATTTGCTCTTTTTTCTAACGGTTACTGGTCAGTTTGATGTAATTCGATCTCTTTTTGAAGATAAAGATCTATTGGCAAAAGAAATTGCATTGCTTGAAGAAATCGAAAAAGAGCAAGCTCAGGCTGCAGCCGCCAATTTACAGGATTTTGTGTTTGTTCCCAGAAAAAAAGAGCCATCATTACAACAACCTGAAGAACATAAATCGTTAGCCGCGCCTGCATCTGAATGGGAAAAATCGCTTTATGGCTTAACTAATATGGATTTATTTCGATATTATGAAGATGAAATGCAACGAATTACTCATCTCTACCATATGAAGCAAATAAAACAAATCGACACAACTTATGTGCAACATCTTACCCTAATGCGAGAGACATTAGATGTCATTAACCAAGACGATAACATTCGCGAAGAAACAAAACAAAAAGCGATAATACTTTATAAAAAATTAGTAGTAATAAAAGAGGAAATGGATGCGAGAAGTACAGAGATAACTCCAGTGGTTGGAGAAACTCCATTAGAGATAGAAGCCATTGAAAAACACCACCAAATTAAAAAAGAAAAATTTAAAGAAGCCCAAGGAGCTCTGGAAGCATTTTTTGAAGAAGTTCGTCATGAGTCACCACAATTACAAAAAGCTTATGAAAAACATCAAGCAATTACTATGAGTTTTCAAAAGGAAATCCAAGCGATTCAAAGCGAATGGAAAAAGGAGATGGAGGCGATTTCTGTTCATTATGAGAAAGCACGTGCTCATGCTTTAGAAGATGTAGACAGTAGTTTGAGTATTATTATAGATGAATTAATAAAATGTCCTGCTGATGAATTGGATAAAGAACAAATCAATAAACTGGATATGGCACTGATGCAATTAAAAAAATATAAAGAAGAGTTAAAAACAGTTGAGAAATATGATGCCACTCAAATTTTATTAAATAAATGTAATAAAGAATTGGAAAACATAGTGAGTATTGTTCAACCAATATTGTCAGAAGAATCAAAAAAACGTTTTGATATCAGTGTAAACCTGATAAAAAAAGTGTTTATTCTGCCTCAACCTCGCGTAGAGCAGTTATTGCAAACTCCAAAAAGTTCTTCTCTAATACAAGAAGTGCTTGATGTGGATTCTAAAACCCTTGCTCCAAGGCTTGCTGATCTTATACCTGAAGAGCAAAATGTTGGTTTTAAATCAAGCACACTTGTTGTTGAGGCAGAGAATAAGGAACAGCATGACTCTAAAGTACTTAATGACAATGCCCCCATTCCCGCGGTGCCTGCAATGCATAGCGTTGAATTGAACTCAAGTACTTCTGATGTTAATGCTGCGGACGAAGAACAGCTTGATTCTAAAGTACTTAGTGAAAATATTTCCATTCCCGCGGGGTCTGCAAAACATGACGTTGAGTTGAACCCAAATATTTCTGTTGTTGAGGCTGAGAGCGAAGAACACCATGATTCTACAGTTCTTAATGGAAATACTTCCATTTCCTCTGTGTCGGTGGAGCGAGGCGTTGACCTGAAATTTAGTAGCTCTGCTGATGAGCTGATGAGCGGAGAACAGTATCAGTCTAAAGTTACTCATGATGAAAAAGCTCAAATTGCTCCTGTTGCTGAAGAGCGCATTATTGATGCGGAACCAATTGACCCTGTGATTGAATTTTCAAGGCCTAAAGAAGAAGAATCTGAAGTTGCACCTAGTGAAGAACCTCAAAACTCATTGTCTGCTCAACGATATCGATTTTATATGAGTTCTATGAGGGATAGGACTGAGTTTATTGAGTTTGATCCTGAAAAACAGCACCATTATGAATCAATGATCGAAGAATTATCCACTGTTTTAAGTGAATTAAATGAAGATGCCGAACCAGAAATTGCAGAAAAAATAGCAAAAATCGAAAATCTTATTGAAGATGTAAAATCAATTGGCTTTGATAAAGCAAGCCCGTCTCACATTCAAAAAATTTGTGAAGCATGTAATTTGGGCATTGATTATGATCCTTTAAATCATGTAAAAGATAGCCTTGCCTCTATGTTTCAGTTCAATGATAAGCCACAAAATAGTGTGGGGATGTAAATGATTTTTGTATTATAATTGAAATTTTATACCACATCATGCCTCTTTTTTGTTATAATATGTCCAATTTTTTATAAAAGGGAGAAAATAATGACGCCACAAGAAGAAGCATTATGGCAAGCTATAACTAAAAAAGAATACGAAAAAGTTAAAACGCTGATTACTGATTATCCTGAATTAGTCAATGCAGTAAACACAAATGGAAGAACCCTTCTGATGCGAGTCGTTCTTCTCTTAACACCACCATTAGATTTGATTGAGTTTATTGCAAAACAACCTGATCTCAGCTTTGAAAGCGCTAAGGCGACTAAAACGACCATGAGTGTCATTTTATCCACTGGTCGTCCAGAAATTTTAGAACTATTTGCAAACGATCCACGCATTATTTTTGATGGTGAGAACTTGGCTTATGCAACAGCAAAGAAATACGTAGGAAGTGTGGCAAGCGAGAAGATTGAAAAATACACAAAAATGCTGACAATCGTTCGCGATGCGACCATACGCCAAGCAATTATGACGGATGATCCTTCTTTACTGGAGCGATTAGAAAAAGAAGGGGACAACCTGGCTCAACCATTAAGTGATGGCAAGTTTCCTGCGCGTCTTATTACTAAAGAATGTCCTGCTCCTAATGTGAAATTATGGTTTCAATCTCAAGTTGGAAAAAATGGGGCAAGCATTGCAAATCATGTCGATTCGTTCTTTTCTCATACTTATAAAATGCAGGAAATAGAAAAGGAGATGGAGGAAGTAAATCGACGCATGTTGGAGAGTAATATCAAATTATTTGATAAAACTTATGACAGTACCATGACACAAATGGAACACGTAGTATCTTCTCTTAGTCTTACTAACTAAATCAATTGGATCATCTGGGTGAATGCGCAGCTGTAGCCCAGGATCTGATCTTCTTTACTCTGATTTATCTTGTAACTCATTAATAAATGATTTAATTTGGTTTTAAAAACTCCAGGGGTGATGGTATCAATGTGGTATCAACGTGATGCTGAAGGATTAACCCTTCGTTTATATGTTCAGCCGGGTGCAAAAAAAACAGAGATTGTAGGTCTTCATGAGGGGGAGCTTAAAATACGCTTAAATACCCCACCACTTGAAGGTCGCGCTAATAAAGCACTTTTGAAGTATATTGCACAGATATTTAAAGTACCAGCAAGACAAATTACCTTGCAACGAGGAGATAAGTCCAGACATAAAGTACTGACAATTATTGGTTCTATGGTAGAGCCCGATGATTTACTTTGAATCGTGACGTAATTTTGCGATAGTACAAATGAACCAATAACCGAATCATTAATCTTATGAAAATTGAACAATTCTCCATCACGTTTAACACTTCTGGTCGAGGTACGCAGGATATTACTGCTGATGTGAAAGCGCTCTTATCAAAAACCACGATACAACAAGGCTTATGTCATTTATTTCTCAAACATACTAGTGCTTCTTTGATGCTTTGTGAAAATTATGATCCTCAGGTTCGCAAGGATCTAGAACATTTTTTGGTTCGATTAATTCCGGATGGGGATCCACTTTTTAAACATTTAATTGAAGGCCCGGATGATATGCCTGCACATATTCGTACTGTATTAACTCAAATCAGTTTAACCATTCCTATACAAAATGGAACATTGGTTTTAGGTACGTGGCAAGGTATCTATCTCTATGAGCATCGTTATCAATCACAAGAACGTCATCTGCTTATTAGTGTTGTAGGAGACTAATTGAGTTTTTGCTATACTATGAATCTCTTTTTTAACTGGAAAAAAATATGTCTTCTTTACCCCAATGCCCTAAATGTAATTCAGAATATACTTATGAAGATGGTAATCAACTAATTTGCCCGGAATGTTCCTATGAATGGGCAAAAGATGGTGTCGAAGAACAGAGCCATGACGATCAACGCATTATTAAAGATGCCCACGGTCAAATTCTGCAAGATGGGGATACGGTTACTGTAATTAAAGATCTCAAAATAAAAGGATCATCGCAAGTAGTAAAAGTTGGTACCAAAGTAAAAAATATTCGCTTGGTAGATGGAGATCATGACATTGATTGTAAAATTGAGGGAATTGGTGCCATGAAATTAAAATCTCAGTTTGTTAAAAAGGGTTAGAAAAGCATGTCTAAACCACTGCACGTTACTTTTTTATTTTATGAAGGAATGACGGCTCTCGACGCAATTGGTCCCTATGAGGTACTGAGTCGTTTGCCAGAAGTTATCGTGCAGCGGGTTGCATTAAATAAGGGACAGGTACGTACTTGTTCCGGACTCACATTAATTGCTGAGCATGCATTAAATGAAATTTCTCAAACTGATATTGTGTTGATTCCAGGTGCTGGTAATGCAACTGCATTACGTGAATGTCCTGAAATTCTTACATGGATTCAAACAATTCATGAACATACTTTATGGACTACTTCAGTCTGTACTGGAAGTTTGATCCTGGGAGCAGCAGGAATTTTATCTGGAGTTAAAGCAACAACTCATTGGGCAGTAATGAATCGATTGGAAAAATGGGGAGCCATACCGACACATAAACGATTTGTAACGGATGGTAAAATTATTACTGCAGCTGGAGTTTCTGCTGGTATTGATATGGCCTTATATCTTGCTGCAAAACTTATTAATGAAAATGTGGCGCAAAGTTTACAACTTGGTTTGGAATATGATCCCGAACCACCGTTTGACTCAGGATCACCAGATAAGGCACCACCGATATTAGTTCAATCGCTTCGTGAACGATTGAAACACAGGTTTGAACCCGAATAATCAGGGTAATACATAGATTACTAAAGCAATTAATCCGGCAAGGGCAATTATTGGATGAACAAGTACTGCCTTTTTGGGAAGTGCTTTACCTTTCTTAGCAAGTGCAACCATGCTCAATCCACCTAATGCAGCAACGATCAAAAAGATTAAACTTACGGCAAGAAGTGTCGATTTACCTGTCGCAAATGCAAGCATATGAGCGATGATTATGAGCAACCCCAATGCTGCAAAAACTGCATGAAGATTTCTCACCGTTATATTAATCGGCCTGTCTTGTAGTATTGCTGTCAAAAGAAAGAGACCACAAACTACTGCAGCAAGAAATAAAAGAATAGCAAGTATTAACATTTAACCTCCAGTACTGATTTGTTTAATCACATTGTAACCTGGGTGCAGCGAAGCGGAACCCGGGAGTTGATATAGAACTATCTGGGTTCCGCTTCGCCGCACCCAGGTTGAAAAGACGATTGAAATTTACTCAGGTGTTACATAATTTTCTTTTGACTTGGGAATATTGATGAATTCATTTTTCAATTGTGCTCCTAAAGTATCCTTTTTCATAGCAGGAGAAAAATTAATGATTGGGGCAGGATTTTTCAGTGCCTCAGTCAAACTAATAAATTTATATCCATTTTTTTGATACATTTCCAAAATATCCCCTAATACATAGCTATTAAGAAGGTTCGCATGAATTAATAATATTTGCTTGGTATTTCCGCCCTTAGAGTTTTTCTCGGCTCTTAGTGTTTGCTTCCATATATAAGCCAAATAACGTGGTTTTAACTTTTGAATATAATTTACTCGTGAACGATATGGAACTTTATAAAGCATTTCATTAAAGTCAAAATCTTTACTATCAATGGTTACAGGGGCAATAGTGTAATTATGTTTCTTTAGATAAGCATATACTTCTTGTTTTTTGGCTTTATTTCCTTCCGCTAGATAGGGATAGCGAAAATATTTGGGTTGAGTCATTATTGGCGTAAGAATTTTATCGGCACGATCTACATCTGCAATATATTTTTCAGTGTTGATCTGATTCAGATTATAATGTGAGTAAGTATGATTACCTAACATAAAGCCTGCCTGACGAAATTGCTCAAGGAAATCCCATTGACCTTTTTCTATCGCTCCTGCAATCACAAAACCCGTGACTGGAACTTTATATTTTTGGAATGTTTGTACAATTTGGGTAAAGCGTTCGGTTGATCGTTGTCGATTTCCGGGGGTATCCATTCTTGAGGCAACAAGAGGCAAATCATCCATAGTAATTGCTATTTCTTTTTCATCAGCAAAACATATTGAAGAAAATAATGTAATAAAGAGAAAGAGTAATTTAAGCATCGATGGTCCTTATCAAAATCTAATAAAGTGGATGGTAACATAATTCGATGAATACGTTAAAAAAAGATTGGCCAGCTATCAAGCTGGCCTGTCACTAACGCTATATTTTATGGATATTTTCATGATGAGTTCTTAAAAATTTCGGCATTTATACACATTCAGTGCATATTCCTTATGTCTAAATGGATGTACATGAGTAGGTATTTTTTGACATTGATCAAAATATTGTTTCAAGCAACTCTGGCGGTCATGCCGATCAATATACAATATTTCTTTCAAAGTCTTATCTGCAATTTTTTGATTGATGTCAACATTCCATAAAGCATATTGGTTTTGAGCAGTGCCACAACCTAAAGTATAAATAATCGGCTTGTTTTTGAGGAAAAAGAGCATGCGTGCTGTAAACCAGCCTGAAGTAAAGACTGTATCGGGTAACTCTGTATGACTCGCATTAAATTTTTGGATTAAATGATAGGAGATAAGTTTTTTTGATTTGATAAAATTAAATTTGGAGGTGTTATCTATTAGAATGCAGAGACTAATTATTGCATAAAGTATGAGCAATAAAATGGCGAATTTACGATAATTAAATGTTGTAAACCAATATCCAAATAAAATCGCACTGCTAATTATGTACGGAGTCAGCCAAAACTCCCTAATCCCTGCTTGGCTTGCGGTATATAAGTAAAAACAAAGAAAAGTAATACAAATGGTACGGCACAATGTCACAACCGATGCACTTTTTTCATCCAGTTTTTGGTTTCGTACTAAAAATGGAGGAAGAAGCATAATATTTAGTGACGGGATGAATGAGGTAAACAATGTTTTTACAGCATGATAAAAAGGGTTTACTCCAGGATTAAGTTTATGAGTGGTTAACTGATAGATAAATGATTGCCAATGATTTTGATAATTCCAGAAAATTACTGGACTAAAAATAATAATGGCTAGAATCGTAGCAAAATAAAAATGTCTTGATTTGAAAATTGAACGATAGGTACTAAAAATTAAAAAAATCAGCAGGGAAAGGATTAAAACGATGCCACTATATTTGGATAACATCATCAATCCGGAGCTTATACCAATTAAGTACAGGTCTCTTATTCTATTGGTTTGAATAAATTTTATAGTGTAATACAGGGTTAATGACCAAAATAATGCAAGGGGCGTATCATAGGTCGTTTGTTTTAAAATATCTAAGGTGACTAGTGGGGAAAATAGCCAGGATAACATAGTAATACAGCTTGCTTCAGGGGATAAAAAAAATCGAGCACTTTTATAAATAATCCCACTCGAGATGGCAATGCAGGTGATGCCTATAAAACTCAAGGCAAATAGGTTATCTCCGAACAATAAAGTTGCAAGCCTAATAAAATATGCAATCATTGGGGAGCCGTCATAATAGGATAATGCCAGGTGTCGGCTCCAATCCCAATAATAGTACGTATCAAGAGATAATATATTTATAGGTGCTAAGAAGAGTAAAATGATAAAATACAGAGTTAAAAACAGGTAAACACTTCGCGAGCTTAAAAAAGCCCACAAAATAATCCCATTATTTGCTTGTTTCTCTGATGGATATCCATTTCCCGGTAGAATATTCATGGGTGAAATTATTTTTTGTCGCTCCATTTTTATGACAATAGTTATCTTTAATTACTAAGTACATATTTATCTGCCCATATATGACGAGAATAAGTGTAGTAATTTAAAAGAGACATTAATCCAATGCCGATACCCATGATTATATTTTCACGTAAAGGTCCGACGCCAAAACAAAAAATTCCTAAGCGTAACCAATAACTTTGTAAGTTAATAATAAATACTGAATAAATAGTAAAAATCAACAGCCGCTTTATTTTTAAGGACCAGGGTAATTTATTCTTGGCGCTAAATGTAATTTTGCTATTTAAAAAGAAATTATTAATGATCGCTGCACATACTGCAATTTGTGAGGCCTCAAAAGGCGAGAATTGAAAGTATTCACGCAATACATTGTAGGTAATAAACTGTACAAAAATACCCAAGGAGCCAACAAGACACATTTTCAAATAGCGCTTGATTTCATGATATCGTAAAGTAAAAACGACTCGCAGTGAATCAACAACACTGTTTTTAGGTAATTTGCTGTACCCTTGATTTCGATCGATAAAATCAATGGGATACTCACGAATTTTTGCTTTATTTTTATGTAAAAGCCACAACAACTGCATTTTATATGCATAATGATTTGTAAGAAATTGATGAGGCAGAATTTTTATAAGTTGTTGCCTGCGAGTAGCACGAAAACCACTGGTAAAATCCTTATATTTTGGTGTGAGTACTGCTCGAGCAATGTAATTGCCTAAAATGGAGAATAATTTTCGATGTAATTCCCAATTACTCGGAATACTTCCACCTTCTACATAACGGCTTCCCAGCACACAATCACAATTTTGCAACATATCTAAGATAGGGCGAATATACTTGGGTTGGTGAGATAGATCCGCATCAAATTCAAAAATAATATCTGCATTTAGAGCAGTTAACGCATAATTCATGGCTTGCAAATAAGCAGAACCAAGTCCGGATTTAGTGGGCTCATTTTGTAAATGTAATTTTGGATAATTGCTCTGTAATGAAGTAACAATTTGTTTTGTGTTATCTGTAGAGGCGCTATCAAAAATTAAAATATGAATATCATATTGCTCAATTTGTTCTACTGATGCAAATACTTGTTCTATTGTTGATTGAATGACCAGCGCTTCATTGTGCGTTGGAATAATAATAACCACTTTCTCTTTTTCTAAAGAATTTTCTTCAATAGAATCAGAGGAATTATTTGCATCAAGAGTCAACTTTATATCTCGGGATTATGGATTATTTGGGGAGAGAGTTTATCAATTAGTTTTTAGAAAAAAAAGAGGGTGCTTTTGTACTTAAATCATTCTCTTAATTTTGATTTTGATCATTTACTTTTTTTTTAACTATTTTTTTGCAGAAAATTAACACTATTGTTTTAATCTGTTTCTAAATACCCATAGTACAATTGAGCAATTCTTCACAATTCATCTCAAAGAGTTCTTTTATGGGAAAATCAAAAATTGGTCTCATAAAGCATGCTTTTTTTAATAATTCATTGAAAAAAAATAATCTTTCCTTTAAAGAGGATGAGTTTCATTTAGATCGATTAAATGATGAATTTTTATCGTTTCATCAAGTATTTATATCGAATAAATCATGTTGGACACAAGAAAGCGTTACTGTGCATTATTTGTATTTCTTGTGTGATTCGCTAATTTCTTATTATCAACTTGATTTTGTTGATTCTGATTTGAAAAAATTAAAACAATTTCGCAAAAAATTAGAGGCATTTTATAAAATAGACCTTGCACAAGAAAAGCGAAAATCAATTGATAATTTCTCGGAGTTCATGATAGAGGGATTGCAAACAAGCATTCTAGATCATCTGACATCATTTATTAGTATTTCCAAATTACGCCAAAATGTCGGTGCTTTAAACACCTGGCGTTCTCAATTCACCCACAGCCGCAGTCTAGCAAATTATGTAATTATTTATCTTCAGAAGAGTTCTGTTTCTGAATTGATTCAAGAAGTTAATACGGTTCTTGGTAATCAATACAGTTTTATCGATGGCATTAATTTTCTGAATAACTCACGCAAAGCCATTACTGATCTGGGTATTTTCCTCTATACATTCCGTTTTGTGATTAATTTAATCTTAGTGCTCAAACATATTCTCCAGTCCGCAATAAGTGAAGAATTATCGTCAAAGAAAGTACTGAAACAAGAAATGGAAAAACGTGGTTTTATCATGGCTAGTGATTTGGTTTGGGCTGGAGTAGGTTTGTTAACTACTTATAATAATTTTTTTCATATTGCTGGCTCTGCTGTTCCACTAATTATTGTTGCTAGCCTTACTTTCGACACATTATTGTTGTTAGCACAGTGGCTTTTTGAAGCCGGCCAATATCAGGATCATGTCCAGGAATTACAGACACAATTAAATGATGCAACAACCTTCGAACAAGCCGTCATTCAGCGCCAGATTGATGTACTAAATGATGAATGGGAAGCTCAATGCACCTATTTTGCAATTAACATAGTAGGAGCAAACCTAATTGCCACCTGTTTTGCAATCAGTATGGTATGTACCGGTCCACTTGCTTTAGCCGGAATTGCATTATTTAGTATGCTTGGTAATGCATTGTATAACACCGCGGAAGAATATAAAAAATACCAAAAATCATCTATTGCGGTACGACGTGAATTGGCAAATGGTAAAATCCTGGACGATGATCATCATCGCCAACTCTTAAAAAATCTCAACGATGAATGCAGCAAAAATTACCTCGAATTTTGGAACAACATGGCCTTTAATGTGGGGGGAATTGCATTTCTTATTACTGCGGCCGTTGCTTCTTGGCCAATTGCCTTGGGTGTAACGCTAATCTATGTGGGGTATCGATTAAATGATACCTATCAAAAACAACTTAATCCTAAAGAGGAAGCTGTTCAAGATATCTATCGTCTTTTAGAACTCGATTCGGAGCAATCAGAGGGAGTCTGTTTACAGTTTGCCTATAATTAATTCGACTCCTTCAGTTTCTTATCATGCATCCTGACTAATTTTAGATAGCTTTTTTGCTTAATCTCTTATTTATAAATTTATAGACAAAATTACTAAAAATTCACTCAAATATTTAATAATTGCTTAATGTGTGCGATTTATAATCATATGATGCTGGGGGTAAACCAATAAGAGTATCTTATATGAAAGATGGCAAAATAAAGCATAAGCAAAAGCAAGGAAGAGACCGGGTTGCTATAATCGAAGCGTTTTCACCTAATGCCGATCATGAAAGAGAAAAATTTTTAAGGGAGGAAGGTTACGCATTGGCTGACACGGCAAAAACTCAGAAAAAAATCTATCGCTGTGTGGCAATCAATAATGATGCAAAAGCTTTATTAAAAAAACGCGATGCCATCACCGCTCATTTACAGGAACAAATTCAGGCGATAGAGGAACGTCTACAAGAGCCCATGCCCAGAAGCGCGTGCATTCTCTTACTTGAGAATCGCAATAAACTGCTGAAGACTGCCATTGCAAACATAGGGCAGATTGAAACCGATCTTTCCGTTATTGAAGAGGATTTATACCCTAAACTTGACCCCAAAGAACATGGCGAAGTTTTTTCGAGAAATAAAAACGCGGTTGCCCAACTTTATGCCCGATTAAAACAACATACTTTCAATATTCAATTTAAATTGGGGCGAATTGATCCCATATTACGTGACTCAATTCAGTCCGATCTGGAGCTGTTGAAAAAATTTCTTGATGAAATCGAGTCAATTACACAGAAAACAGGCGAAATCTATGAACGTTTAAAAGGAGGACGAATTCCACCCGATTTATATGCCGCGATGGCCAATGAGGTCTATGAGATTAATAAGAAAAAATTTGATTTCGAACAAGTTTGTAAATTAATTGAAGACAAACTTGAAATATCAAAACTGGATGCGGAAATTAAGCAACAGGTCGAAGAGCTTGAGGCTCTCCATGAGAGGTTGTCTACTGTAAAGGGTATTATAGATACGGCCTATTATAGGACGAATAGAGGTCCGGTTGATTTAGCAACACAATTAAAATCAGTTGATTTTAGTTTTAATACAACTGATTATGAGGCAAAACTACTTATATCCTCCATGCAATGGGACGATGATCTGACTACTAGACAGGAAATTATAAAAGAGCGAAAAAATTTACTTGCTCAACTAGGTGAGAAAAAAAAATATATTGCTCAAGTTATAAGTGTCATTGTTAGTCATCAGCAAGTCATTAAAGGTTTAATTGGAAAAGATTTAGATTTTTGTGTCAAAAGAGCTTGCCTCTATGAGGCATTTACAAATGCCCCTCATGATTTTTACCAAAATTTTAATAATTATCAAAAAGCACTGGAATATGACTTTGACAAAGGAATAGATAATCAGCAGGCACAATGGTATTTACATAGACTCTTAACTTATACTTTGGGTTTCTCAACCGATGTTCCTGATAACTGTGTTATTGTTCGCCATGTGAGAAATGTAGGCAGTGATCTCAAGAAATTAAAAGTGCAATTTGAAAAAGATTTTCCTCTGTTAACAGTTAAAAGCGAATTTTTTAATTACAATGGTAAATCTTATTTTATCTCTGATTCCATTAGAAAAAATTTAGAGAATTATACTTCAGCACGAGCAAAAATAAGTGATGCGTTTAAGGATGACAATAAGTCGAGCGAGTATGTTGATTTTCATCATGAATTACAACTTATTAGAGAAAGTAAAACTGAAATTGAGCAGTATATTATTGCATATGAAGAAGAGCTAAAAATCAATAGACTGGATCTTTTAGATATAAAAAGGAAAACTTTCAAAATCACTTCTGAAATTTAATTTGCAGAATGATTCTTTAGAATATCAAGGAGAAACATATGTCTTGGATTTTCCAACTCAAATATTGGTTGAGCAATATAATCTCGCTCATAAACAATTATTTGAGGCATTGAGTGATAACGAATTTCCAGTAGATCCTATTTTATTTAAGAATAAAAAAGAACAGTTTGCTGCATTACAAAGAAATCAAATACAGATTATTGCTTTTCTTGAAGAGCAAAGAAAAAATAGGAAAGAGTTTTTAGATTTCAAAGAAAAGTTTAAAAATCACACTCCGTTTGTCTTAACGAACACTACTTCAAAGGAAAAAGCTCTATCTTTTGAGGGAGCTAATTATACTCTGAATTATTCTACCCAACATATGGTTGAGAGATATAATTACTTATATGAACGTTTAACTAAGTTCTTTAAAAACTATTCTTCGACTTCAAACCCGTTAATGATAAATGCAGAACTCTTACAGAAGATAACAAAACAGTTCATCCAACTAATAGAAAGTCAAAACGAAATTAAGAGTTTTGTTGAAAAGCAAAGAGAGCTAGACGATTTAAGAAACAGGTTTGCAGCCTTTTCCCCTCTTACTTTAACTTACGAAGGGAATTCTCTGGTGTATAAAGAGAAAACCTATCCTCTAAATGCTGCGATTGCAAAGCAAATTCAAGAATATAATCAAGCTTATGGAGAACTGGAGCAGGCTTTTAAGGGTGAGAATAGTACTCTGGACATAGAATCTATTAAAAAATTATTTAATAAGTTGCAACAAAAAGTAAAACCTTTTGACCAAATTGAGGAATTTGGCAAATTAACGAAGTTGCTTGAAAAACAAAGTGATCTTGTGAATAAGAGAAAAAGAATAGTACAGGAAATTATCGATAAAATTAAACTTGAAAGCTTGGGGGACGTTTCAAAGGATTCAGAAGAAGTTACTATCTTGAAAGGGTTATTGCAAGCATTTACACGGCATGATGCCGAAGTGACGCAATTAGTAGCAAAAATTGGCACTGCTAGAAATGATTTATGCCTGGATAACCTGAGTGATTCAAAAGAACAATTAAAAAAATTTGCAACTGCTAATCACGATAAAGCAGGTGATTTAATTAAAGATCTCCGTGAGGAGTTTAATGAAAACCTCCCTAAATTTTCTTCAAATAAGCGCCTTAACCAATTTATGGCGTGGATAGATAAACACATTCTTGCTCCTCTGTATGAGGCATATTATAAAGAAGAAAAACCGTATAAACCCGGATTTTTTGCTTCATCAATAGAAAGAAACCTTTTTGAATTTCGCAAGAATCTTTTTCCTGATCTGGAGAAATTCCAGAATGAGTTAAGCGAAGCCGCTAAAGCTGCTTCGGCAGCTTGATAAGAATAGTCTTATTTCCAGACCATGTTTTTTAACATCTTTTGCAATTATGGACTATCATTCAAACACTGCTAATAAAATAAGGAAATGAATATGTCACAAAATTCTATGGGTCAATTCTGCTGGAATGAATTAGCTACTGCGGATGTGAGCAAAGCGAAAGAGTTTTATAGCAAAGTACTAGGGTGGCAATTTAAAGAAATACACTCTGGTGAAATGACATACACTCTTATTCAAGCCAACGATAAAGAATTTGCAGGTATCTGGCAGATTCCTGCAAATCAACAAAATGAAATTTCACCTCATTGGATGGCTTATATTTTGGTGAGTCATGTTGCAGATACATTAGCAAAAGCCAAACAAAATGGAGCTGAAGAAATTAAAGGAGTTACTCCTGCTGGAGATATGGGACTTTTTGCGATTATTAAAGATCCTACTGGAGCTCATATTGCATTCTGGGAACCAAAATAAACGATTTCATTGATGCGTAGCCTGGGGTGGACAGCGCAGCGAAAGTCAGGGGATGTTATATATCATCAAGCCCAGTTCTGCTGCGCCGCACCTAGGCTACATTTTTTAAAATTGAGTCCAATCTTGCTCAGGTAAGTTATTTGCAGGCAATAGTTCATAAGTTTTGAAGACATCTCCGTCTTGAGATAAAAGAATGGCTATAGGTCTTGTTTTTTCAAAATGGGCAAAGATAATCATCATCATGACGGTGATGGGTACGGAGAGGAACATCCCTAATACTCCCCATATTGCACCCCAAACTGCTAAGGCAATTAAGATAACTAATGGGCTTAAATTCAATGAATTACTTAAGAAACGTGGTTCAATCAAATTTCCTACTATAAATTGTATGATTCCTAAACCCAGAATGATTTCAGTAAAAGGAATCCAACTGGCAAATTGAACCAAGGCCAAAGTGGCTGGAAAAGCAATCGCAATAATGGCGCCAATATTGGGAATAAAATTGAGAAAAAAGATAAGAAGTGCCCAAAATTCTGCAAAATCCAATTTCACCCATTTCATAATTATCCAGCTGGAAAGAGCAGTAATAATACTTAAAATGGATTTAATTCCCAGATAAGTCTGCATATTGTTTGCGATATGACTAATGATGTTGTTAACTAAAAGACGGCTTTCCAAAGAGGGAAAAAGCGCATCAATTTTTTTTAGAAAAAAATGTTGTTCGACAAATAAAAAGGCAACATACAATAAAATAAGTACAGTTGAACTAGTAAGCGTTGTGAATACCCCATAAACGCTCGTGAAAATCGTTTGAAAATTGAGACCTTTGAGCATGTTATTCATACTCGCTAATATTTGAATGTGAAATTTTTGATCAATATTGCTAAAAATTGTTAATAAGTTTTCTTGATAGCGATTGGATGCAGCGATGACATTAGTGACATTATTGGTAATGATATTTATAAAAATTAAAAGAGATACTCCAAGTATTGCAAAGGCACAAATCATGCTGAGCCAATTAGGTATCGCTGGTATGCGTTGAATAATGTTACTTATCGTATTAAGAAGAAACCAAATAAAAACCGCAATCACCAAAGGAATCAACACATGGCTTCCTATTACCAGAAAGTAACCAACTATCCATATGATAATTAATCCGGATGTAAATAGAATGGTGCGATTCATAGGCTAACTCCTAAGCAATGAGTTGGCTGAGCAGATAAGCCTTGGAGCATAATACACTTCCTTTTGAACTTTTTGATTCATATCAATAATATTAGCATTGATTGATTAGGAGAAGAATTGAAAAACTAACAGGATAGAATTTATTTTTTGGAAATGAATTTGGAGTTTATTTGTGAGTAAGCTACATGGAATATAACCTGGGATGGGTTCTCCCAGGTTATAAGAAATTCCTTATTTTAGCAACTTAGGATACAGCCGCATGGAAGATCTTCAGGACTTTGAATAACTTCTTCGGTGAGAGCACCTTTTGTGTTAACCCAATTGGAACTCATACCCTGTTTCAAGCCAAGTTCGTTTTTCTCTATTGTAAAATATGACTCAATCCCAAAATACTCTTCCAGAAACGCGTTAATGTATGCTTTGAGCTTATTGAATGCTCCAGTTTGTGCCATTAAGGTTGGTTCCCAACTATAGATAGCTGAGCGACATTCCTCGGCCATTTCTTTAACCCGATTTTTATATGCTAGAATTCGTATCCCTTTCTCAAGATCACTGTCAAATTTATCTAGTGTTGACTGTAATTGAGCTTTAAGTTGTTGAACCGCATTGAGAACATCGTTAGGAAGCGTTTTTTTACCTTCTTTTGCTTCATAGTCTAACTGATTAATTAACTTTTTAACTGAAGTATAAATTGGGGGTCTTTGTTTAACCACCTCTCCAAGATCAGCTGCTGTATCTTTAAAAAACTTCACAAACGCCATTTTATTTCAACCTCGCTCTCATTATAAAAATTCAAGCTTTCTCTAAAAAGTAGAGAAGGCAAGCGCATCTTAGCACAACTAGATCATAAAATAATAGCGAAGATCATAAATAGATCATATTGGTATTATTTTGTCTATGTAAAATATTTAATCGATCGCCTCTGGCTTCCTCATTTTGCTCGATTAGTGTTCAGAAGCATAACGATAAACAAATAAAATTCCATACTGTTCTAATTCTTCTTTGTAGCGATTAAATTCATCCATGGTTGTAATAAACGAATCAACAACAATATTGATGCCTTGCTCTGCGAGTTTTAATTTTTACGCAAACAATGCTAAAGTTCGTTTGTCATTTAATAAACAGAGTGGTCTTAATGTTAAAAGAATATTTACGAAAGGGGATTAATTTTCAAAGGACTCAAGAGACATTAAATGCAGCAGCAGAATTGGTAGAACAGGCAGATGCAGAGGGAAAACATTCTGCTCCTGATGTAGCGCAACAAATGAAAAAAAAGGTTCAGAACATTATTTCTGAGTACACAGGAATTCATAAAGCATCTTCATTATGGGCTGACAAGCAAACAAAATTAATGCAGGATTTAAGGCAATCTACGGTCGTAGAACAATCTAAATCAGATGAAATTGAAATGCCGCGCTTAATTTGAATTTTTGATAAAAATGATGGGTTATCATCATATATAAGGAGAACGATATGTCAAATAATAGCTCAATTCGACCTGAAAATATATTACCTGATGGCGTTGATAATGCATCCATCAATGGCAAAATCGTAAGAAAAGGTACAATTGCTGCTTTTTTAGCAAATGCAGAGATTCTTGAAAAACAAAACAGTACAGATATACAAAAACAAGAAGCAGTTAGGACAATGAAAGAGTTAGCCCCAGCAGTAGTTGCTACAGGGTTACACCAATATGTAGTTTTTAAAAATAAAGAAATTGAGCAAATTCTTATAGATGCTGAATAATAAGTATCAATCGATAGAAAAGTAAAATTTGAGGAAGTCTTATATTCCAGTAATATCGCCTATACTATGTATTGAATTTGTTCATTTACCATTAATCTTATGAACTTACCAAACTATCAGAGCCTTGTTTGGGCCCATCAGCTCGTTCAGGATTGGTTTATCCAGAAAGTGGGAAAGCCCACTGAACCACAAGAGCAAGGATGGCCATTCATTTTGGCAGGAAATGATACCCTCATTTCCTCGCCGACTGGCTCAGGAAAAACCCTTGCTGCATTTTTAGCGTGTTTGGATGGTTTGGTGCGGAAAGCCATATCGGGAAATTTACAGGATATGACTGAAGTCTTGTATGTTTCACCGCTCAAAGCACTCAGCAATGATGTGCAAAAAAATTTACTCATACCATTGCTGGAAATTACTGAATTAGCTAAAGAACGCGGTATATACCTGCCAGAAATTCGCATCGCGGTGAGAACAGGGGACACACCCGCCAGTGAGCGACAAAAGATGCTCAAGCAACCACCACATATTCTAATCACCACTCCTGAGTCTTTTTATATTTTATTAACTGCTGGAAAAAGCCGTATCAATTTAGCAAGAATCCATACAGTGATTGTTGATGAAATTCATGCCCTGGCAAACAACAAACGAGGTTCGCATCTGGCTTTATCTTTGGAACGTTTAGAAGCACTCACTCTAAAACCATTTATTCGCATTGGATTATCTGCGACACAAAAACCTTTGGAAAAGGTAGCGCATTTTTTAACGGGTGCTAAGAAAACCAGAGTGAAATTGGTCAATATAGGACATGAACGCCAATTGGATTTGCAGGTTGTGGTGCCAGAAAGTGAATTATCTGCCGTTGCTTCCAATGAGATGTGGGATGAAATCTACGAAAAAATTGCTATTTATGCCCGAGAGCATCGTTCTACTTTGGTATTTGTTAATACCCGAAAATTGGCGGAACGGGTTGCCCATCATTTAGAGCAACGTTTAGGGGAGCATAAAGTTTTAGCTCATCATGGCAGTTTATCGCGAAAATTAAGACTCGAAGCAGAAACAAAATTAAAAAATGGCGCGCTACAAGTATTAGTCGCTACAGCTTCTTTGGAGTTAGGTATCGATATAGGAAGTATTGATCTGGTTTGCCAAATTGGTTCGCCACGCGCTATTGCCACCGCATTACAACGAATAGGGAGAGCTGGGCACTGGCATGCTGCGATTTCCAAGGGACGTATTTTTGCAACTACCCGCGATGAGTTATTAGAGTGTGCGGCACTGGTCTATGCAATACGCCAAGGGGATTTGGATCAGTTAATTATTCCCCATGAGCCGCTTGATATTTTGGCACAACAAATTGTGGCTGCATGTGCTACTCAGGATTGGGAAGAGAAATCGCTCTTTAACTATTTTAAAAACGCTTATCCTTATCATCATTTAACATGGGACAAGTTTGATGAAATTCTTAGGATGTTATCCGAAGGAATCGCCGGTACACGAGGACGCTACGGTGCCTATATTCATAGAGATCAGGTAAATCATATGATCAAAGCACGGCGTGGCAGCCGTCTTGCAGCAATTACCAGTGGTGGCGCTATTCCAGACAATGGATTATTTACCGTTATTGCGATGCCCGATAATGCCATGGTAGGAACTTTGGATGAAGATTTTGCGGTAGAAAGCAATCGAGGTGACATTTTTTTACTAGGAACCAACTCCTGGAAAATACTTCGCATTGAAAATGGACGCGTACTTGTGGAAGATGCACATGGTGCGCCGCCAAGCGTACCTTTTTGGCTAGGAGAAGCACCGGCACGTAGCATTGAGTTATCACTACAGGTTTCGCTGATGCGCGAAAAAATAAGTGAATTGTTGCCAGAAAAAAGTCCACAACTTGTTGATATAAAACACTATCCTGAAATAAAGGCCGCGATTGAATGGTTAATCAATCATTGTGGACTGGATGGTTCTGCTGCAGAGCAGTTGCTGGAATATGTTCGATTAGGTCGACAAATTTTGGGAGCCGTCCCGACGCAAAAAACAGTGATTGCAGAGCGTTTCTTTGATGAAAGTGGCGGGATGCAACTGATTATTCATGCACCTTTTGGTGCGCGTATCAATAAAGCATGGGGATTGGCTCTTCGCAAGAAGTTTTGTCGATCATTTAATTTTGAATTACAAGCTGCAGCAACCGATAATGGGTTAAATATTTCTTTGGCAGAACAACATAGTTTTCCTTTATCTGATGTGTTTCACTTTTTGCATACCAACACACTAAAAGAGGTTGTGACGCAAGCAGTATTGCAATCCCCTTTACTCGGTGTGCGATTTCGCGCAGTAGCCTCACGCTCCTTATCCTTATTACGTTTTCGTGGCGGTAAAAAAATTCCTCCCAATATTCAGCGTATGTTGGCAGATGATTTATTGGCTGCGGTTTTTCCAGATGCGGCGGCATGTCAGGATAATTTGGGTGGACGTGATGTCATCTTGCCCGAACATCCACTCATTGAAGAGACTATGAAAGATATTCTAATGGAGGCTCTAGATATTGAGGGATTTGCCCAAGTGATCCAGGCAATTGAATCCAAGAATATTACATGTCTTGCAGTCGATACTCCGGTTCCTTCCGTATTTTCCCATGAAATTTTAAATGCTAATCCCTATGCATTTTTAGATGATGCTCCTTTAGAGGAGCGACGCTCTCGCGCAGTTGAAATGCGGCGTGTACTCCCGGAAGCACTTTTGGAGGAGGTGGGTAAACTGGATCCTAAAGCAATTACAGAGGTGCAAGAACACGCTTGGCCAGATATTCGCTCTGCAGATGAATTACACGATGTTTTGCAAACGGTGATTGTTTTTCCGGAAACAATTCAATTGTCTGAGTATCAATCTACTTTGCCTGCATGGAAACACTATTTTGTTGAGTTACAGCAGGAAGGAAGGGCCACATTAGCTTCAGTTGTAGGCAAAAATTATTATGTGCCAGCTGAAAAGAAGAAGACATTTCATTGCATTTTCCCGCAAGCAACATTTGCCAACGAACTTGCTGATATTGAGGATGAACCAGGATCACAAGATGAGAGCATCCTGAACGCCCTACGTGGTTGGCTTTTACATACAGGTCCAATCACCCAAAAAGTACTCAGTGACTGTTTACAACTTTCCTCTTTGGATGTGACGCATGCTTTATTAAAATTGGAAGCCAGTGGGTATGTATTGCGCGGGAGTTTTCGTGCAGAGCATACCGGTGAAGTCGAGTGGTGTGAACGTCGTTTACTGGCACGTATCCATCGCTATACTACAGAATCCTTGCGCAAACAGATCAAACCGGTTACCCGGGCGCAATTTATGGCCTGGTTACTTAAATGGCAACATGTGGCAAAAGGGAATCAGCTGCGCGGTGAGAGTGGGCTTCTGGAGGTTATTAGACAACTACAGGGTTTTGAGCTCGCTGCAAATGCATGGGAGTCTGAGATCTTCCCTGCACGCGTACACGACTATGATCTGTTGATGCTCGATAAGCTGTGTATGAGTGGCCTTGTAGGTTGGGGACGTATGTCTCCTCATCCTTCTGTAGCTGTTAGTGAAGAAGAAACAACAAAATCAAGGCGTTTAGCACCCACGCGAAATGCACCAATTACATTTTTTGTCCGAGAAGAAGCCGATTGGATTCCACCTCATGAACTTGTGGATAATATTGAAGAGGTGGATAGTTTAAGTCATCCTGCTCGTAATATTTATCAATTCCTAAAAAAATATGGTGCCTCATTCTATGCAGACATTGTTCGCGGTACGGGGAATCTAAAAGTTGAAGTAGAAAATGGCCTATGGGAGTTAGTTGCAGTAGGTATGGTCACGGCGGATAGTTTTGATAATGTACGTACTCTTATTAGTACAAAACGCAAATATAGTGGCCGACATCGACGAAGACCACTATTTCCACTTAGTACTGGGCGTTGGTCTTTGTTGCATGTTCATGCACAAGCTGATTATGAAAAGCGTGTGGAAGCAGCATGTTGGATGCTGTTGAAACGCTATGGCGTAGTATTCCGTGATTTGCTCGTGCGCGAGAAAAATATTCCTCGTTGGCGCGATTTATTGATTTTTTTTCGACGCCTTGAATTACGTGGTGAGGTGCGCGGAGGTCGTTTTGTTGACGGATTTTTAGGTGAACAATTTGCATTACCTTATGCTGTGGATTCCTTACGGGCTATGCGAAATGAGGAACTTGATGAGGTACCACAAACTATCTCATCTGTGGATCCTCTGAATTTAATAGGAATTGTGTTGCCAGGTGAGCGGGTTTCTGCAGCGATAAAATCAGAGATACAGTTAGTTTCGGGTCAAGTTTCTTCACCGGTGTAGATATCCCCCTAACCGGCAGCTTCTCCCCTTGGGGGAGAAGGGATATAAAAATTTTCCTTCTTTAGGGAGAGGAGCAGGGGTGAGGGTTTACAGAAACGTTTCAAGACTTAATATTACTGCTGCGTACGAATTCGACGCCATGTTCCAAGAGTTCCTCTTTGATTTTTTTAAAAGCCTTTTCATTTAGGGGTAGGGTAGCATCTTCAATTAAATAACATTTGAATCCTTCTTGAAGTGCATCTTTTATAGAGAAATACACACAAATATCGGCACATAAACCACAGAAATAGAGTTCTTTGGCCCCTTTTGCCTGGAGATAACCCGCTAAGCCGATGTTTGTTTTATGAGCGCTATCATAAAAGGCGCTATAACTGTCGATGTCAGGATCCATCGCCTTGCGAAAAATAGCTGCTATAGGCCTTGTTTCAAGCTGGGGATAAAATTCTGCGCCCCAGGTTCCCTGAACACAATGGTCTGGCCATAGTATTTGTTCTATTCCATGCAGCATAATTTTTTCAAAAGGCTTTTTTCCAGGATGGTTGGATGCAAAACTTTTATGTTTTTTTGGATGCCAATCTTGAGTAGCAACAATTAAATCAAATTTGGGGGTAATTTGATTAATGATGGGGACAATAGAATCTCCTTGAGGCACCGCTAAGGAGCCTCCTGGCATAAAATCATTTTGTACATCGATAATAATTAATGTCTTCATCAGATAGGATTTGTTTTTATATCATTAATTAATGCGTTGCGTTTTGTCTTAAGCTGGTTGCTTAATCCAACCTGATAGATATTGGGCTTATCAAGCCGCTTGTATTCATCAGGAAGTTGACTTAAGCGCATTCTACTGAATTCTGCAATTTCGTTCAGTGTTTTCGATGGGATTAATTGTTTGCCATGCTCCATGACTTTTTGCAGCAATGGTTCTTGCTGATCTGGAGTGATAGGCAATAGTTTTTCAGATGCAAAAGGAGCATAAACCCCATCTAAATTCTTCTCATCCATAAGCCCGATAACATCGGCGCCTAAAAAAGTATTTTGGTGTAACAATCTGAACACTTGTTTTTTATAAGGCAGGGTGATTTTACTTGTTGACTCAGAAAGTTTAAGTCTCGGTTTTCCCTCTGCAAAAGCCAGTTTATATACTCCATCTAAAGCAGCATCAGGGGCGCCAATAACTAAATTGGTTCCCACACCAAAAATGTCAATTGGCGCTTTTTGTTCACGTAGCATTTTTATTCTGATTTCATCTAATTGATTGGAGGCAATAATCTTCACGTAATGCAGACCAGCGTCATCCAGCATTTGACGTGATTTTTTTGCCAACTCGCCTAAATCCCCACTATCCAAGCGGATTGCTTGCAACCGATGGCCGCGTTGCTCCATCTCTTTACCTATGCGAATTGCATTGGGTACCCCACTTTCCAATGTACTGTATGTATCTACGAGAAGGGTACAGTTATCAGGCCATATTTCGGCAAAATCACGAAAAGCCGTTAATTCATTGTCATAACTTTGGATAAATGAATGAGCCATAGTTCCCGAAATAGGGATATGATAATCACGTCCGGCACATACATTGCTTGTGGCATCAAATCCTCCAACAATCGCTGCACGGCTAGCATAATATCCCCCTGGCCCTTGGGCTCTGCGTAATCCAAAATCCACAAGGGTACAATCACCAGCGACATGGCGGATTCTGCTCGCTTTTGTGGCAATAAGTGTTTGAAAATTAAGTAAGTTCAATAGAATGGTTTCAATCAGTTGTGCTTCAATCATATTGGCTTCAATGGTGACTACAGGACAAGTAGGGAACACCAAATCACCTTCAGAGGGAGCATAAACAGTTCCATTGAAACGAAAATTGTTCAAATACTCAAGAAACTTCGGATGCATTCCTTTATTTCGTAAAAAATCGATATCTTGTTCACTGAAATGATAGTTTTCTAATATTTCCAATAAATCTGCTAGGCCTGCGAAGATGGCATATCCCGAGCCGAAAGGAAGTTTTCTGAAAAAATAATCAAAGATGGTCGTATTATTTTTGTGACCTTTTAAAAAATAAACTTGAGCCATGGTCAGTTGATATAGATCGGTATAACTTCCGGTAAAATCAAACATTTTGAATAAGTATCCTTCTTGCCGCAATAAAGTCTATGTAATGGTAGAAGCTGATTATATTGCCATAATAATATCCTTCCAGGAATTATTGATTGAGAATAATTAGCAATTTGTCGCAATAAGTTTAGGGAATTATTGACAAGACTTAGGAATAAGCTGAATTTTTTTGAAGTATATCCTTAAAAAGCTCTGTAATAAAAAACGTCATATTGCTATAGATCTAAAATAAATATTTTGTTATATATTTAATTAAAATGTCAATAATTTGAGATACTTGTTGGTTTAGTACAGCTTTTTTCTACACTTATTAAGTAGTCTCTTAATCATTACTCAATAAAAGACATGGAGTAAAAGAATGAAAGTCTGCGAGTTAAAACTACGGATTGGCGAACTTAAAAGTAATATTGAATTATTAAAATATCCCAAAGAAATTATTGAATTCGTCTCAAGACGAACTGAGATGGTCGCGTTACTCGAGGATGAGGGAGATGTTCATCCTGGCATAATGCTTCCTGTAAAAGAACTCATTAATCAATTTTGGCACTGGGTTGTTGGTAATGTACCTTATGACGAATGGAACAATGGTGCTGATGTTAGGCCTTGGCTTTTTTTTCAACAGTCATTGGTGAAAGCAAATGTGTTAGAAGCTGATTTCCATCATTCTATTTTGTATGAAGAATTAAAAAATAATTTTGATCATTTGGCTGGAAATCGATTAATGATAACCGAGCTTATGCCTTTATTTATTCGTGCGAGTCGAATGTTAGGTTATAAAGAGCGCTCAGAAAATGACTATCCTCTCCTAAGACTGAATGCAGGGACAACTTCAGAAAAACCACAAGTGATCGTAAAAATGAAAGATGTACTGTTTTTGCTGAGAACACTTTATTATTTAATTTATAAATATTGCACTGTGGAGCAACTTACTTTAATCCCGTTTCTGATTCATTTTCGCTCCCATACAACAGATGAAGAGCGACGTTCTGAGTTGGCAATTTTTAATTGGTTAACCCAAAATACAGATGAATGCATCAAATTTTTCAATACACATAATCAATACATTGATACCCGCTCAATTAAGTTCCTTGAGGATTTGCGGAAGGTAACTCATTTAATTCCTACTCTACGCGTCGATTTTCTAAGCGCTACGGACCAAAGTCGTTGGATTTATCCCTTTATTCAGCAAGTCAGGTTTAATCCTGGCGATACAGAAGATGAGCTAATAGAAAAGACATTTCATTTATTAGAACTGGATTTTGCAACTCGAAAAGAGAAATCCCTTGCAGCGGGTTTAAGTTTTGCTTCCGAAGTAAACAGACAAGCACGAATATTAACAAGCCAGGAAGCAAGCGTAGTTTATTTAGCAACTTGTTTATTTTGTTTGGAGGAATATAAAAAAAATCGTCAAAAGGATTCTCGTGACAAATATTCTTTATGGTCGTTTTCCGCAGAGACAAGATGTCAAGCAGCTGAAAAAAGAAAGTTAGCGATTCTTGGCAAACCCGTTAAGTTCGGTTTTTTTGAAAGCCTGGCCATAAATCAAGGGCAGTTGAAAAAAGTAGTTGATTTTCTTGACGACAATCAAGCTTTAGATTCGGAAGAATATACTTCTTACCTATCTAAATAACTTCCATGTTCATTTAATACATCTGTTTTATATAAAAATTATTCCAGTTGAAATTTGCTTTTCCAAATTGCGTAACATATATTTAGTATTAGCTTAGGTATCTTAAAATCAATTTTAAGTTATTAAGAAAAGGAGTTCTTATGCGTGTCATCAATAAATTTTCCCTAGCAACAATGCTAGGTATTTTAGCCGTGTCACCCAGTATCTACTCTGCAGATACACCCGATATTTCTGGCTCATATAAATGCTCGTACCATGATCCGTTCACTACTCCCAATGACGGTACTGAAACCGTAGTGTTCAAAAAAAATGGAGATGTGTATAAAATTTCAGGAATCCCTACAGGAAGTGTATTTCCATATTACATTGGTAAAGGCATATTTAATAAAAATGTCAATAATGCGATTGGCTACATATTTTGGCAACCAAAATCACCAACTGTAACCACAATTCAAATTTTCACAATTAAGCCTGATGGTTCTTTGGATGGTGTTTTTGCAGAAAGTAATAAGGATAAAGGTGGTACTGAAACATGTACTAAATCAGTCCAATAGTAGATTTATTCGCATAAAGGTGAGAAAAGGAATTTATTATGAAAACTGTAATTAAAAGTATTTATTTAGTCGCCGCATTATCCCTACCTACTCTAACAGCTTATGCAGATGACTCGAGTACAAGTGCTGCTGGTACTTCAACTTCTCCTGCTTCGAACAGTAGTGATACTTCAACAAGTAAGGCTAGTACTTCTTCTTTTATAGGGGATTATCAATGCCAACGTGTTGATTCTGCCAATAATACTGTTGCTTATCCTCTTACAGTATCCAAAACTGGCGATACCTATACTTTAGAATGGGATAATAGTAATGGAGAGCCAGTTCTTTACGGTACAGGCGTTATGCATCCAAATCAAACTAATGTTGTTGCTTCCTCATTTTGGGATCCAAGAAAACCGGAAGTGATTGGTATTCAAATGATAGAAATTAAACCAGATGGTTCGTTACAATCCAACTGGGTTTTACAATCAGACAATCAACTTGGATCAGAGACTTGTACTAAAAGTAAATAATTAATAATCTAAAAGCATAAAGGGCTACCTTGAGTGTAGCCCTTTTCATTAATAAATTTCTCAATTAATTCTGCTCATAACTGATTTCTCATTTTGTAAAAAATTATAGCAAGCGGTTCTTTGAGAAAGTAACGCGATAGATATTTATTTTTTTTCCAGCATGCGCTTTCTACTGCAGGGGAACAGAATACCTTAAGCCCCAATTTTTGAGCCACTAGAATGGCTCTGGGTGCATGAAAAGGTTCAGTTACTAAAATAATGGATTTTAATTGCTTCGCTTGCAATAACCTTTTAGAAAAAAGAAGATTTTCATAAGTGGAAGTTGATTCGGGCTCAAGCAGGATGTCTTCGGTAGGTACACCTAAAGATAAAGCAATTTTTTTCATAGTTCGCGCTTCATTTGCGCCATCTTCAATATCTGTACCACCTGAGAAAAGAAGTTTTGGGGCAAGGTTAGCCTTATATAAATCAACTGCATGTTTTACGCGAGCCACGAGGCAAAGGTTGTACGAATTATTGCGATAGGCTTTGGCTCCAAGTACTAAAATAACATCGGCCTGCCTTTTTTCGTCTTTTTCGGCATTTTTTGTAACATACATCGCCACAAAAGAATAAAGAGCAATAGCTGTGATCAAGAAAAAAAAACATGTTCGCCTGAAAAATTTCATGAAGTTCTCTAAATAATTGATGTTATTTTTATGCGAGAAAATTTTATCAGATCATTTTATGAAGGCGGAACAAAATGAACATGCTGTAGGTGAAAATTGTATAGCACAATTCTGTAAATGGGCCAATTTTGGCCCAATCTTAAGAAAATTATTTAATAATCAATAGTGTTGATGGTATCGTGGGTAGGGTGCACCGTTTTCCACTACAATATAATCTCTTGGCGGCGTCCAACGATGAGTATTTCTCCATCTTGAATGATGATGGTGATGGCGGAAATTCTTGAATCGTGGATAATAATCATGTGTATGATAAAAAGCGAAGGACGTAGTGGAAAATAAAGTAGCCGCGCCTAACATCCCGCACAGCAATAATTTTTTGATCATCATTTCTTATATTCCCCTCTTTAATTGTTATCTGATGACTAGTCTAAATAATAAATGTAACAGGGATATAACAAGATGTTCTGTAATTGTAACAAAGTTGTTACAAAAGGAGCATAAGTAAAATAGCCTGGTGCAGAGCGGTATAGCCAGTATAGTTGCAGGGTTCCGCTGCGCTGCCTGTAAGCTACTTTGGTTATAAATCTTTTCAGACAGTTAGATGGCTTTTGTTTTTTTGTGATTCAATATCTTCAACTACTTCAGTTAAATCAACTACCTCACTCGGAATATCAGGCACGGTACCTCGTGCTATTAATTTTGATAGTAAAATAGAGGCGCAAGGACTAAAACATCCCATGACTATCACAGTGACTGGTATTGTAGCAAGAAACGTTAGAGTTGTTGAATGGGGTACTCCACTTGCCCGTAGAATGAAATAAATACCAAAATGTACTCCAGTGCCTAAAGCCACCATCGCGAGAGTGATGGCTTTTTTATAACAACAATCCTCTTCAATGGCGGAGGAGCGTTCATCAATCAGCTTTTTTCGTTTTTTTATGTTGGCCAAATAAATTTTCCCATGTTTATTCACGAGATCCTGTACTAAGGGATTAATATACTGATTTTCTAGATCTAGGGGTAACGTTGTATTTTTATATAAAGTAAAAAAAAGATGAGGATTTGATTTCTCAATTTCCTTTGCTGCCAGGGTGGCTAGTTTGGGTATTTGTTGCACTATTCTTGGCATTATTAAACCTTATTTTCAGAAAATATAATTATATATTAATAAGTTATTCTATCATTTCTTTGTACAAAGATATTAAAAGATATGATGTTTTTTGACAAAATTACTTAACCTAATACGATTAATGTGTATTATTAGATTTTGTATATTGCAACGCGCATGATGTGGATTGAGGGATAAATGAGGGATTTTTTTCATGGTATGGGTTATATGCTACGAGGTATTCGTCATCTTTCTACTCATGGATTAAGACGTTTTATCCTATTGCCTTTAGCAATTAATTTTATTATGTTTTCCGGCTTGTTTTATCTTATCTACCACTATTTGTTGCCCTATGTTTACCATTATCTTGATAAGTTACCTTCCTGGTTAAGTTTTTTTAGCAGTATTTTTTTTGTTATATTTATTCTCAGTTTTTTCTTAATGTTTCTATCTTTATTTACGGTTTTTTTCAATTTAATTGCAGCACCTCTAAATGGCCTGCTAGCAGAAAAAACACAAAATCTGCTTTTTGGAAGCATCATTCCCCCTTCAACATTTTATGAAGTCATAGTTCGTAGTGTAAAACGTCAATGTGAATTTCTTGGCTATTTCTTACCACGCTTTTTAATTATAGGTATTTTATTTTTTGTACCATTTCTACAGCCTGTTTATCCTTTTTTGTGGTTTATTTTTAATGCTTGGATTCTAAGTATTCAATACCAAGATTTTGCTATGGACAATAACCTTGTTAGCTTCAAAGAAATGCGTAGAAAAATTGCTCGTAATAAAATGTGTTCACTTGGATTGGGTTTTTCTATAAATCTAGCCAGTTTTATCCCCATCTTAAATATATTGGCCATGCCTGCAGCGGTGATAGCAAGCACCATTCTCTACTGTGAACGCAATAAAACAGGACTTACGAAAAAAACTCAATCTCTTCGTTAAAAAATGTTTTTAATTCGATCATTTAGTTTATCTAAACTCTCTCATTAAAAACATTTTTTGCTTCGATTTTTTTAGGGGCGTAAGTCCTGTAAAAATTTGCTTCAACCTCCAAAATCCTAGCCTGGGCGTAGCACAGCGAAACCCGGGTGTAATCAGTTGGATTCCCGGGTTATGGCGTTAATAAGACAGAATTAATAAGCCTGAACTACAATTTTTCCTACCGCTTTTCCTGATTCTAATAATGTATGAGCTTTATCAATGTTCTCGAAATAAAAAAGATGCGGGTCAATGAGCGGTTTTAAATAACCTTCATCTGCTAGCATCGCGATCTCTTTTAGAATCTTGCCATGCCGTTCACGTTGTATGTTACGTAATAATGGCAATAGCATAAACACTGCATGTAAACTGGCCGATTTAGTATGTAAAGGTGAAAGATCATGGTTGGAGGCTGCCTGAATGCTGATTACGTTTCCATACATGGCAACAGCAGCTAATGATTTGTCGAGATTTTCTCCACCGATGGTATCAAATACTATGTCAAAACCCTTACCATTGGTTAGTCGGTTGACATAATCTTCAACTGATTCAACCCGATAATTAATTGTCTCTTTGGCTCCAAGTGATTTCGCTATATCTGCTTTATCTGAAGAAGATACAGTGGTGTATACTTCAGCGCCAGCCCATTTGGCGAGCTGAATCGCAATATGTCCAACTCCTCCTGTACCAGCATGAATTAATACTTTTTGTCCAGAATTAATTTTAACTTTTTCAAATAATGCTTCCCAGGCTGTGATTGATACTAGAGGTAAGGCAGCGGCTTCAACCATACTCAAGGTATGGGGTTTTTTCGCAATTAACTGGGCATCAGCAAGCATAAATTCAGCTAACGCACCTGATTCATTAAGAAAACCACCAGCACATCCATAGACTTCATCACCGACAGCAAACTCAGTAACGTCTTCACCAACTTGTTCAACGATACCAGCTACATCACTATGTAAAATTGCAGGAAAAGGAGGGGAAATATGGCTGTTTTTTCCAGAGCGAACTTTACAGTCTACAGGATTTACGCTAGTTGCCACAACTCGAATCAGCACATAGCCGGGTTTAATTTGGGGATTGGGGTGCTCAATCATTTCAAAGACTGAAGGGTCACCAAAAGATGATATAGCTTGTGCTTTCATAGCGTCCTCCTAACTTGATGCACCAGGCGTTTTATTAAAAATTGAAGAGAGCAAAAATCTATCTTCATTAATCCAAAATAACATTCTAAGAAAATCACAGAACATTTTCCAGCAACAGATAGCCATTTGATAAGTTTTTCGGGTATTAACTCTGATTTTATGTCAATGTGGCAGGACAATCTGTTCCATTGTGCAGGAGCACTAGTGTTAAAGAATTAATTAGGGCTTTGGTGCATGAAGCAGAGGTATTGAACTGAGGAAAATATTAGAGGCTGTTGACAATTCTCTTTGCCCGCTTAGGTGCCGCGGTGGATTGTCAACAGCCCCTCGTTATTTTTCTTTTTTATTTTTTCTAAGAGGAAATTGTAAAATGTGGGCAGTGCTGCTTCCAATACGGGTTGGTAGGGGCCTGATTGGTCTTCTCCTTGCTCATGAAGTCCTTTGCGACCTTGATGAATTTTGAGGCATATTTCTTCATCTTCTTGCGCAGTTTCTAAATAAGCCGCTTGTGCTGCTGCGCACAAGCTTGGATTAGAAAGCCAAATATCTTTCGGATGAAAAAACTCTACAATATTGATGCATTGTTCAATACTTATTGGAGAAACAGTACTTATGACTAACATATAGGGATAATATTCAATCATGATGTTTGGGTAATAGGCCATCCATACAGCTCCATACCTGGGTAGCTCGTTTTTTGCTTGCGCCAATAATTCGTATTGGTAGGTTTTAAAATTGGCAGAACCTGATTTGGTTAAATCAGATTGGATACCTACATACTGGATGGAGTAGGTATCATCAAGCGTCCATTCAAGTTCTCGTACGTCGACTAATTTTCTCAATCCATTATGGAAAAAAGGTATATGGTAATCATCTAAAAATACTTCCATGAATATTTTCCAGTTAAAGGAATGGCATTGATGTCTTGATTGAGCGAATACATAATCAGAGAAATCCAATACGGTATATGCTTTAGTGTCGATTGTATCTCCTTCTATTTTATTGTTTCCTCTAAACAGAAGTCCATTCCACTCACTTACGTAGTCTTTTTTTAAATTAAGACAGGGTATTTGTTCAAATTGTGGTGCATGAATTAATTCACCCTGGATATTGTATGACCAACTATGAATTGGGCAGCGAATTCTTTTTATATTTCCTGAATCGGATAACAGAAGCGCCTGTCGATGCCGACAAATATTAGAGAGCAGGCTAATCCCATCTTGGTGATGAATCAGCATCTCAGTATTATTACTTCGTTTCAAAACATAATAATCATTTAAGTTAGGAACCATAAGCTGATGTCCAACATATTGGGGGCTTTGCTTAAAAATATATTCTTTTTCAAGTTGATAGATCGATGGATCAAAAAACCAATGAACTGGAATAGGCTGATACTGATTCATAATAGAATAGCTCCTATACCTGATTTGTTGAGATACCTTTAGTTTCTAACTAAATTGTTTTTATAGTATTTTGTACTCTTAAAATTATAGACTGATCTAAAATGGATTTTTTAGATTTATCCTAAATTTAAATGATTTTTATGCTTGATAACAATCTATAAAAAGTCATTTTAAATTAGGAACTCCCATAACACTGTTTTGGGAGTTCTGTAGGAAATTTAGAATATCCATAAGTTGCAAAAGATTGGACCTCCTTCAACTGATGAGGCATAAGCACACAGAATAACAAAACGTTAAGGTAGCATTCTCTTTACATACTCATTCTGTTGTTATCCATTTCAACATCTTGATCATAACTCTCAAAACATTCTTCTTTTGTTTCTTGAGGTAACGATTGATAAAAAAAACTTGCCCCAGACTGGCTTACCAAAATAGAACTTTGATTCTCTTGAGGTATAGAGGGGGAAGTTGCAGGGAATTGTGTTTTTGTGGTAATGGGTTTCTTCGATAAATAGTGTATTTGTTCTTCCAAATGTTGAATTATTTGATGATCACTTTGTTGGGGGGCTTTGATCATTTGTAATGTTTTAATGGCTTGTTTATATGTTGCAATGGTATCTCTTACACGTTGATTTTGAACCTGGGATTTAGCGAGTGCTAAAAGCTGCATTGCCATATTACGATAAGCACCATCACCAGGTGTTTCATTGATTAAAACTGGGCTAAATGGGTGTTTATCAGCTGATAAGGAGAGTTGGCTTAACATGCTTTCTATACTGTGATCAATTTGTTGAACTTCATGAATTGATATTGTTTCAAACTGTTCGAAAAGGGCTTGTTCTTGTTTTGCAAATTGTCCTTCACCCAGTAGATGTTCATGATTAGCAAATCTGGATGAAGCAATATATGAAGCAGTTGAGAGTTTCTTTTCATAATGACTATGAAATTGCTTGAAATTAACAACTGGGTCACCGATATTTTGTTCCTCAAAGGTTTTTTCTTTAATACAGCCGAATGCTTTTATGGCATTAGCCATTGCCTCATCCCCTGCGGGTTGATTTAACGATTCATAACACGCATCGGCTAAATCAATATACAACTCGGTTAATTTTCTATAACTTTTATCATTGAGAGGAGTTTGCAGAAGTTGTTTAATAGCATCCAGATAACATTGAGCTGATTTTTCATATTCGGAGCTATTAAAATAAACGATAGCCAGATCATGATAAGCATCGGAAAGTTCATGAAAATCGTTTAATGTTTTATTAACAATGAGTAAAAATAAATTAATCCCTTGTAGGTATTTATCAATTACAGTTTTTTTTGTAATAACTTCACGATCCAGATATTTGGCATTTGTAATTTTTAACTTAGCTTGTTTTCTATATTCTTCATCCATAAAGACCTCCTGAAAGCATTAACATTAAATTAATTCACAAACAAAGTATCATCAACGGATACAAAAATACAATGGGAATCACCTTCCATGCGAAAAAGGGGGGAGCAGTGTGGATTGGGCTTTCTTGCAAAAGATTCCTGGACTTAACTATACGCTACTGCCATTAAATTAAGGATTTAGACCATTCCCGCGAAGGCGAGAATCTAATTTTTACAGTGGAATTACAGTTTTTCTTAACTCAATGCAGTGATGCTTCGCATATTCAAGCGATGATTTCTGTAACGATTTTATATTACTCTACTGCAATTAGGGTTGATAATTCGCGTAGTGCAACAAAGAAAATCGTGTAATCAATGCTTGAACTGCCGAGTAACATTTCCAGCAATTTTTCCCATCGCTGTTGAATAAAAGGGTTTTTTGAGAACCAATAAGTAATCAGTTCCTCCGAATTAAGTCCTTTTTGATTGTTCATCACAATGACAATGGTAAGGCGACGTTGCAAATTGTCCAATTCATCACGCAAAGATAAGCGTGCCAGACTATTCCAATGGCCTTCACGAGAATCATTACCAATTTGATCACGGAACCAAACCAGACTAAACTTGCTGCCTACTTTAAAATAAACTTCGGCAGTTCTTCCCAAGTCAAATTTATTTTGTGTCGCAACTTCCACTACGTTTAACACGGTGTACATAGCACGTGTAGCAGCGATCTTTTTTGCAGCCTCTTTGGGTAAACCGATGTCTACAAACTGAATAACGGTTTTATCAAGATATTCTTTCGTAACCCCTGCCATCAAATTAGGAATTGATTCTTCAAGTTTGGCTATAGATTGACTGTAATGGGCAATATTATTGCTAATTCCGCCTGCAAGACGTTTATGGTGCAAGAACCATCGAGATGCCAAATTCATTAATTGTCTTACGTGGTGAAGTAATTCATATTGAGTTTGTACTGTTACTTTATAATTAAGCGAATCAATTAATTGGTGTAATTCATCTATCCCATAAGCCTTGGAAGCAATAATATAAGCACGGGCAATGTCTGCTACTGATTGTCCAGTTTCCATTTGTAAGCGGTACATAAAGGTAATACCCATGCTATTAACAATTTGATTACTGAGTTGCGTAGCAATAATTTCACGACGCAAACGATGGGTTTGCATTGATTTGGCATAGGATTTCATCAACATTGAAGGGAAGCCTGTTTCCAGTATGGTTGCAAAATAGGGGTCATCGGGTAAATCAGATTTTAATAATTCACCCGTAATATAAATTTTTGTATAAGCCATAAGAATTGACAATTCAGGGCGCGTTAGGCCTTGGCCAGCGGCTTTACGTTCCAAAAGATGTTTATCATCAGGAAGAAATTCCACGTTTCTATCTAAATGCACCAATCCTTCCAATTCTTTAATGTATGCTTGATATAAACCGCTATAAGCGAGTGCATTAATCGCAGAAAAACTTAAAACCAACGCTTGATTGTAATTATCTTGTAAAACGAGTCGGGCTACTTGCTCCGTCATTTTGGTAAGCAATTGGTTGCGTTTTTTCTCAGTAAGTTTTCCTTGATTCATTTCCTTATTGAGTAGAATTTTAATATTCACCTCATGGTCTGAGCAATTTACTCCTGCTGAATTATCAATTGAATCGGTATTGATCAAACCACCTGTAAGTGCAAATTCGACTCTTCCAAGTTGAGTAAAGCCAAGATTACCGCCTTCGCCCGCAATTTTGCAGCGCAACTCATTACCATTAACACGGCAAAATTCATTTGTTTTGTCACCTACATCGGCATTCGATTCAGTTGATGCTTTTACATAAGTACCAATACCGCCATTGAACAACAGATCAACAGGGGCTTTTAAGATTTCTCGAATCAATTCATTGGGCGTTAATGAATCTGCATTAATATCAAGTACTTTTTTTACTTCGGGGGTAATGGTAATGGACTTGCTTGAACGTTTGTAAATACCACCACCTTTGGAAATTAATCGAGGATTGAAATCTTCCCATGATGAAGTGGGTAAATTAAATAAGCGTTGGCGCTCTTCAAAAGATTTACACCCGTCAGGATTGGGATCAAGAAATATATGGCGATGATCAAAGGCTGCAATCAAAAGAGAATGGTGGGTATAGGTTAGACCATTACCAAATACGTCCCCACTCATGTCTCCAATGCCAACAACCGTAAAATCTTGTTTCTCAATGTTAATATCGATTTCACGAAAATGCCGTTTAATGGACTCCCATGCGCCACGCGCTGTAATCCCCATTTTTTTATGGTCATAGCCCGCAGAGCCACCTGAAGCAAAGGCATCTCCAAGCCAGAATTTGTATTCTTTGGCAATGTCATTTGCAATATCTGAAAATGTGGCAGTTCCTTTATCTGCTGCGACAACAAGGTAGGGGTCGGCATCATCATAGCAAATGGTATTCAGGGGTGAAACAACATGGTCATTTTCAAAATTGTCTGTAAGATCAAGCAACCCTCTGATGAATGATTGATAACACGCAATTACCTCATGTTTTATCTGCTCTCGATCAAGCATATTAGTTGCTTTTTTTAAGATAAAACCTCCTTTGGCTCCAGAAGGTACAATCACTGAGTTTTTTACTTTTTGAGCTTTCATAAGACCAAGAACTTCTGTACGAAAGTCCTCGGGGCGATCGGACCACCGAATACCACCACGAGCAACTTTTGCGCTGCGCAAATGTATGCCCTCAAATCGCGTGGAATAGACAAAAATTTCATACATGGGTTGTCCGGGCGGTAAATCAGGTACTTTGGCTGAATTGAGTTTAAATGATAAATAGTCTTTGGGGTTACCATCAGCGTCTAGCTGGTAAAAATTTGTACGAAGTGTTGCTGTGATTAGAGACCAGAAAAAACGGATGATATGATCTTCATCCAGGATGGTAATGGCATCAATATCGGCTCGAATTTCTTGCTCCAATTCAACCCGTTTATTTTTATTTTTAGCATTCTGTTTCAGGCTAAATTTTAAACAAAAGAGTTCAATTAATTTTTTGACAATGGGTGCATAGTTGGAAATGGTTTTCTCAATATACTGTTGGCTAAAGCGAAATCCAATTTGTTGCATATATTTGGCATAAGCACGAATGATCACTATTTCACGCCAGGATAATCCCGCACCTAAAACCAATCTGTTAAACCCATCATTCTCACAAAGCCCCACATTTATTTTTATCAAGGCTTCGTTAAAATTGTTTTTTACTTGATCCAGGGTGAGTAAATTGGGGGAGGAATAAGATACATTAAAATCACCAATCCATATAAACTGGTTGGGTTCTATCGAAATTTTATAGGGTCTTTCAGTATAAGTTCGTAATCCCATATTCTCAATCATGGGTAAGATATCCGATAACGGAATAGAACTGCCATATCGATAGACTTTAATGTGTAATGGATGTTCGCCACGTGGTGATTCAAAAAAAACAATCGTTAATGGGTTTTGTAGTGACAGATTATCAATTTGCGAGAGATCTTCTATTGCCTCTTCAATGGTGTGTTGTTCACAATAACTCATTGATAATGCCGGAAGATATTTTTCAGCAAATTTTTTCCCCTTTTTCATACCTAATTGTTTTATTAGCTTTTGATGCAACTGATCTTTCCATGAGCGTTCCATTTTTAAATCTCACACAGGTTGGCTGGTGTTATTCAATAAGTATAGGACATGAAATAAATCGCATGTAATGGGTAAAGCTGCTTCGGATAAATTTCGAGTTTCCATTGCATTTCACCTAATTCACTCTCAGAAATGAAAGATGTCTATTGACTCATTAGAGTTTTATTGTGACCAACAAGCCTGTGGCGCTCTGGTGGTATTGAGTCCATTAACAGTCAAGGTTAAAGTGCTACATGAAACGCCATTCTGTGTATCATTTGCCTGGGAGCCTTGGGCGGTTGCAGTAAGGGTATAACCTGTTGCTGTATTATTAGTGGCTGATAAGGTGTAATATCCATTTTCTGTGGTAGTCACTCCCCCCCAAACATCTGCCAAGGTACCATAAGCCGTATTTTGACCACGGTATTTTTCTTCTTCAAGTTGGATGCTGTTTAGGGCGTTAATCCCTTCTGTTCGTCTAGAATGCATAACATAATTAAAGTAACTTGGCATACTTATCAAAACAAGAATAGCAATAATAGCCAGGGCGATTACTAATTCAATCAATGAAAATCCCTCTTTTTTATTCTTGAAATTATCCATTTTAAGAATTCTCCATAATTACTCTCTTTAATCTTAGACTAAACTAATAATATACATTACTCATTTTGAGATTGCTTAAGAAAAGGGAATTCCTTATGGCCGTTCAAAGGATTGGCACAAATAAACTGAGGGGCTTTAGCTTTCTCGAGATAATGATCACCATCGCGATACTCGTAATCCTTATGGGGATTGCTTTTCCTTCCTACACAAATTTTATGAATCAAAAGCGCGTAAGGACAGGGACGGAGGAATTGTATAATTATATTAAAATCGCACAATCAGAGGCTCTTACTACAAAGAATACTCTTTATCTTAGTTTCAGGCCAACAACCTGGTGTTATGGACTTAGTGATACCGCTCCGTGTGATTGCACCGTAGTAAACAGTTGTTTGGTTAATGGCATTCAAACCATAGTACAAAGCAGTGACTACTCAGGTAATCCTGTTGCCCTTTCTATAACTGGATTTTCAGGCTCAGCTTCTGCCCCTTACATTATTTTTGACGGATTTCATGGAACAATTACATCTGGAGGTTCTATAAATGTTAGTCTGTCAGATAAATCAGCAACGATTAATGCCAACAGCATGGGGCTAGTTACTGTTTGTTCCAATACTGTTTCAGGATATCAGACATGTCCTTAATAACGATTAAAAAACACAGGGGTTATACCCTGCTCGAGATACTAATAGGAATTGCCATTGGCTTATTCTTGTTAGCAGGCAGTATTGCGATTTATATTTCCTTAATGCGTTCTTTTTACAGTGTCATGGCAGTTAACAGATTGGATCAACAATTACGTTCCGCAATGAATATGATGGTCATCGAAATACGACGAGCGGGCTATTCCGCAAACGCTGCTAATGATATAGGTTCTGGGACTATTACTAATCCCTTTATGGCATCTGCTAATGATATTACTGTTCCTGTTAGCAGCTGTATCTTATTCACCTATGACACAGATTCAAATGGCACTATGCCTTCATTAAATTCCGCGGGTTATGACAAACGCTTTGGATTTAGGCTCTCGAATAATGTCTTACAAGCAAGAGCAGCAACAGACTCATTTTTTGATTGTAACAACGGCAATTGGATCAATTTAACTGATCCCAATCAGATCCAGGTGACTAATTTATCTTTTAATCTGACACCTACGGTTATCACATTAAGTAATGGAATAAGCACGCTTACGATACGAAATGTTACTGTTAATTTAACAGGTAGTTTGATTTCAGATAATTCAGTGAGCCGCACTTTTACCCAAGTAATACGAGTACGTAACGATAAATTTCAGCCCTGAATTATAGGAGGAGGGTTATTGCTATGAAACATCAACGCGGCTATGTTTTGCTTGCTACATCAATGATGATTCTACTGGGAATTGCAATAACTGCACTATTAACCATTAAAACAGTCGATTTTGATCAAAAAATAGAAAATAATTTTTATCGAACATCGCAATCTTTTATGGCGGCTGAAGCCGGTTTGGAGTATGGATTGGCCTATCTGGAAGCCAATAAAACAGCCATTCTTGTTGATACGAACAATGATGGTTTTATAGATACCTACACCAACGCGCAAATAACCAATGTACCTTTTAGTAATAATACCACCTATACCATCACTTATAGCAACCCGGTTTTCACTAATTTCAACCGCATTACAGTAACTTCAAAGGGAACGGCTGATAATAACAGCTCTTCAACCACTATAGTTCAAATTATGCAGATTTATCCCTTTGTACCTGCACCTACACCAGTGCCTCTTCTTGTAAAAAATAATGTGAACTTGAGTGGTTCCCTGACTATTACCAATACGACAACTGGGACAACCATTTGGAGTGGGGGGGATACGATTTTAAGCGGTTCAGCAAGCACAGCCTCAAATACAAGTTCTGGCTCCAATAGTGCTGGTCTTCAGACTGATGTGGTACACAACGATTCAAGTATAAGTAGTTTGAGCTCGGATCAATTTTTTAGTGACTTTTTTGCTACTACAAAAACTTTAGCACAACAATCGGCGGATATTACCTATACTAATAATAGTACTACAAATTACAGTGGTCTTTTAAATGGAGTTGTTGGTCAATCGATTTGGATTAACCAAACAGGAGGAAGTTCTGCCAGCTTCTCGGGTAGTGCCACGATAGGTTCTCCTACGAATCCGGTTGTCTTGGTAGTTAATGGTTCTTTGCAAGCTAATGGCAGCACTACGATTTATGGTATGGTTTATATAATAGGAGATTGGAATAATAGCGGGGGAGGAACATTGGATATAATCGGTGGTGCCGTAGTAGAAGGTTCTATAACATCTACTGGTTCACCCAATATTACTTATAGCACAACGGTCCTGAATCAATTGAACAAAGTAGGGTCTTTTGTCAAGGTCCCAGGATCTTGGCGAGATTTTTAAGGATTTATAGTTGAGGAGAGAGACGATGAGCACTCATCAATTCAACTCAACCCCTAGCAAACAGAACGGCTTGGGATTGGTTGAAGCCATGGTTGTTACCTCGTTATTAATTTTTGGGATGGTTGCTGGCAGCAAGACGGAAGTGCACCTTATCAAAGCCAAAGCAAATACCAATCAAGATTATCTGTCCACGCAATTGTTTAATCAAAAAATGGAGCAGTTGCGTAATTATTCCACGATTGCTGGGTATAATGCGATTACAACGGGTTCTGATATTACTACCGAGTTCGATTCCACCTTTTACCGCACCTGGACGATTACCAATAATTCTAAATATAAAAAAGTAGATCATCTGGTGACCTGGATCAATTCTAATAATGAAAATTTATCTTTGGTATCCGCAAGTTATATTAGCCAAAATGATCCAGCCCTCAGTGGCCAATTGTTTAATTCTACTTTCACCAGTACTAGCTTACCAGCTATAGGTTCAGGAGTTCCTAATGCAAATCCAAACCCCAATCCTCCTTCTGTCCCATCCGGAACTACCTATACCGTCACAGTTCCTAATACGAATATTGTGCTCACCTATGATTCAAGTAATAATGTCACATTAATCAATAATGAGCATGCTGTAACTCTTTCAGGAACGATTGCTCTGGGTACAGGAGGTAACGCACCTCCTAAAACGGTTGATCTGTCTAATGTCACTATATCCGTTGATTCGTCCAACTCTCAAGTGGCAACCTGTTTTTACGTTGGATCTTCAGCAGCCTTTAATTGCATAATGGCTTCCAGTTGGAGTGGCCGTGTTTTGTTGGGAGGAGTGAGTGATGTCAACGTGTGTACCAGTAATCAGCAACCTTATATCAATCTGCTTACTTCATTGAATAATCAAGATTACCTGATTATTAAATCAAATAGAAACTGTCCTTCCAGTAATCCCTTCTTATTGCAGTCTCTCTAAAAATATCAGGACTTACGAAAAACTCCAATCTCTTCGTTAAAAAATGTTTTTAATTCGGTTATTTAGTCTATCTAAACTCCCGCATTAAAAACATTTTTTGCTTCGACCTTGGGGTTTTTCGTAAGTCCTGAATATATTATCTTCGCACACTTCAAAATCTTAGGGGCGGGAAAACCAAGAAATAAATTGATTATTTCCTATAATTAAAAGATTTATAATGCCATGAGTTTAAAGACCTTGAACGACTTACTGAATTTTTAAAATCGTTTGCAAAGTTTCGCTGAGCACATTAAATGTGTTCTCGAAAAGTAAAAAATTTATGTCCCAGATACGTAGTAAAAGTGGGGAAAACAAGCCCAATTGCGTGTGCTATTTCTAAAGTGAATGATTTAATACCCAAAGCAGGCAAGATATGATAGGCAAGAAATAAACTAACAAGCCAGGTTTGCAGCATACCAATTAAATTAATGAGGATAAAAAACAGAATTGATCGTAAAAAGGTTTGCTGACTGTTCTTGAATACAAATAATTTACCCAGAATAAACGATGCAATCATGCCTGTAATATAGGCTAAGATAATTGATAGTGAAAAACTGAACTCATAGCTATAGAAAATTCTGCTGCAGAAATTTACCGTAACTGCAATTGCTCCTGCCACTATGAAGGTAATGAACTGTTTTGACTTAAAATGACGTAACACAAAATACTCCCGTCAGTTTTATTTCATGTATTTAGAATAAAAGCCCAATCAATATAGACAGATTTTCTTAAAACAGTTTCTATTTCGTGAGATTAACTCTTTTTGAATTTATTCCAAATTTTTTTCCCTATCCAAAAAATAATCAAAAAGATACAAATCCATAATAATAGTAATGGTAAAACGTACACAAAAAATGTGATCAAACCATAGGTAAAATGATGTAATTGATCGATCAATGCATGATAGGAGTCAATAAATGTTTCAGTTATTTTCCACTGTTTTTGTTGTTCCGTTTGAATAATTGGGTTCATGCTTAAGTTAATATTTATCAATGAATAAGCTACTGACTCTTTGAAATATTTAATTTGTCCCTGGATTACATCAATTTGTCCTTGGGTGTCGCTTAGTTGCTTAAATACACTAAGAACATCGGATGTATTATTCGCGCTAGCCATAATTTTGGATAGCTGTTCTTTTGCTTTTTGTAAATTACTGAGCTGGCTTTGTAAATCGACAAATTGTTGTGTGATGTCTTCACCAGTTATTGATTCTTGCATGACTTGGGTTGCGAGTGACTTCAAGGCAGTTAGCGCATTATTTAAGCCTTGGGCAGGTACTCTTATGCTCATATTTGCAGTAGTATTATTGGCTTCATCATTATCTTGAGTTAAGTTGGAGCTTACAACATAACCCCCTGAGTTTTCCGCTAATTGAAAGATTTTTTCCATTGCTGAATTAATGTTATTAACTTGCAAGGAAATATTCGCATTACGAATAATCATACCCCGCTTCACATTTTCTGAGGGTTGATTTCCAGAAGACTGGCTTGTAATACGCATTGCTACAGAGCTAACGGCGTAATCAGGTTTTCCAACTGCCGCTTGCATTGGCAAAGGACTTCCCCTATACATTGTCGTTCCAGCTCTACCAAACCATTGGGAGATAAAAAATAATATAGCCAGAGTCCCAATGAAGGCTAAAAAATAAAGGATAATTTTCTTCATTATTATTTCCACTCTTTACAATGGATCAACTAAAGTGTGGCAAAGGTTTCTTGAATTGTAAAATAATCAGGACTTACGAAAACCCAATCTCTTCGTTAAAAAATGTTTTTAATTCGGTCATTTAGTATATCTAAACTCCCTCATTAAAAACATTTTTTGCCTCGATCTTGGGGGGGTTCGTAAGTTCTGATAATTTGACTATTAGTAGGCTGATAAAAGTAAAAAAAGAAAAACCAGCAATTTGATACAATAAATTGCTGGTTTGCTTTGATTATATGTCAAAAAGGTAAAAAATTTTTATCTTATTATGGCTGTTTGTCACAAAAAGCGACGCATACTTTATGCTCTCTGACCTCGCCGCCGCAGGCTGAATAACAGGACCTATAGGTCGACTCACAATGACAGGAGTTGCTACAACTGCTGCTTCGATCAAAATCAGTCACAGATTTACTAATTGGTAGCCCCATTCTTTTTTGGTCCTCTTTATATTGCTTGTATTCAAACATCGCATTTTGTTGGGCTCTCATGCGGCAATTTTCATTGTCTACCCGACAACTCTGTTCGCAATCATTTTTACCTTGAATACACTGGGCAGTACACATTTTTGCTATATCTGATTTCGGCGGAACAAAACTGTACTCGGTATTATAGATAGGACCACAGGCAGTCAACATGCCAGCTAAAACCAAAATAGAAAAGATGAAGAATTTTTTAAGCATATTATCCTCTTTTGATGAGTTATGTGAAGCAAATAGTTTGGTATTGTGGCCATATAAAATGCAGATGAGTTTCAAACAGAACAAGCCAGCCGTAGTTTAGTAATGCCTAGTTGAAAAAGCAAGCAGGTATCTTACCTAAAAAGACTCAAGATCTTAAAATAAAGTATCGTTACTTTTATTGATACTTTGATATATAATTAGCCAACTTTTAATCGTGCAATGATCATGCTACGCATTATCAACATCTTAATTTAAAACAACATGGATACTTCATTTATATTTGGCTTTTTAAGCGGTTGTTTGACTACAGCCCTAGGTGGATGGCAAGTACAAAAATTCGTGAATAATAGAAAAAATTCGGAAAATATAAAGAAGAAGAAAATATTAGATTTCGATAGGCTTTTTAATGATTATCCTCATTTTATGAGTGTCATTAAAAATGATGTTACTAATCCTGGTTGCAAGCATATAAAAGAGTTTTTTGTAGTCGATAAGGAAGCAATATTGAATTCTTCAATACCTCGATTTCGATATGAATTGTCTCCAGATATCCTCCCGGCTTTAAATAGATTGGAGGAATTAGGTTATATTGAAAAAATACAAAATAATTGCCTGCATTATAAAATCGACGAAGAGTTTATAATGCAGCTTAAATCAATAAATTGATACTTATTAATTCAATGAAGCTTTAAGAAGTTGTAGTCTGTTCAACAGATGCCGTAGGTACTTGATTCTTGGCATTTTTGTGAACCCAATAAACCAATACTGTTCCCAAAAGAGCTCCCAAAGGTATAACTACTAATGCATGATGATAGGATTGAATACTGTATTGCCTCATACCATCTGCAGTGAAACTTCCCTCCCAGTAATAATCCATTAAGTTGCCAATTAAAGTATGAAAAAATGAGCCACCAAACATATTGATACAATTTAAAAAAGCTATGGTTATTCCTAAATGTTTTGGGGAAACCAGTCTGGATCCTGCCGCAAAGACAATGACTTGATAGCAGCACATGAGCCCAATTGCGAAGAATAGAATACTAAGCATCCACCAATTACTCACGCGATCTGAGAGAAGCACGAGAAATGCTAAGGTCAACCCAATTCCGCAAATGCCTATTACTGTATAATTCCCTAATTTTTTGCTCAAAAATGCAAGTATTGGTCCACCAAATAACATACCAACAAAGATAAATGATACGAGCAGGGCGGCATCAGATTTTGCAAAACCATAGGCAGTAGTTAAATAGGATACCCCCCAAACATCCGCAAAACCTTCTAGTGCGCCAACCATGAGTAAATTTGCCAGGGCCAGAGTCCATAATATTCTTGAGGTGAATAAAACAGATAAATAAGATAGATTTATTTCATTCGATTTTGTGGTTTCAATATTCTTTGGAGTACGTAGGACTAAATATGCCAAAAGTCCTATGGTGATAGAACAGAGTGCAAGTACCTGTCCTACATGTTGACCACCGTAAGTTGCGATCAATTGCGTTACTGGCTTACCTCCATAGACTGCTCCTAATAACCCAACACTAAAAGAAAATCCAACCATTTGAGAGTATTGATTGCTATTGAACCATTCAGAAATAACTTTGGATACTCCTAAAAAACCAACAGCAGAACTGGCTCCGATTAAAAATCTACTCAATAAGGCTAGATAAAAATTATTGGTTGAGGTAAAGAGTAAGGCACCTAATCCACAAAGTAGAGTAAAGATAAAAACCACTCTTTTGGCACCAAATTTTTCGAGCAATATCGCCATGGGAATTTGCATTCCGGCATACCCATAATAATAAAAAGCAGCTAAGAGACCAAAACTGGCTGCATCTATTGAAAATTGGTTCATTATTTGGTGCATCATCAATCCTGGCCAAAGACGCAAAATAAATTGAAGTGCAAAAAATGAAAGTGGAAAAAACCACATGATAAAGGGCAAGTAATTGTTTTTTAAATTTAAATAGTTAGTTTGAGTCACGATACCCTCCAGTATTAATAAAGCAATAATTCCAATTACCCGAAAGTTCCTCCCTAGAGAGGTTCGGGAATAAGAAATAGCCAACCGCTCTAGGGTAAAGAGGGCAAAATAATAATAATGTCTACTGAAGAGATTGTTGTTGGTAATGAATCATGGCATGGCGATACCTTTGCAGTGAACACTGCAGGGTACTTATTGCTTTTGTTCGTATCGCGGTGATTCATATTGATAGCAGTTTGGTAAAATTTTATCTATTATTGGGTTAACATAGCAAATTGGCCTTCGCTGTGTCAATTTAATTTTTATAGAACGCTATTTTCAATTTGTCGAAGATTGTCTTTGAGCAAAAGAAATAAAATGAAATGTCAACAGACATTAGAAGGAAGTGTATTTTTTGTTCGCATTCTCTCTTTACTAGGGGCTAAAGCTTCAGCCGCTTTTTATGGCATTTTTAAATCACATTGACATCAAATAAGTCCGGTTGATAGTATGCGCGACTATTTATTCTTAAATAGGAGTTTGCATGCCTAATCCCTACAATCATTTTCTGAAATTAGAATTAAATGATGCTGACATTAAGCAACTGAAAGATGCTTTTTATGGCAAAAAGCCACAAGAAATGGATAATCACCTTCTTGAATTAGAATTAAATAACGAAGATCTTAGTGAATTGGAGCAAGCTTTTTATAGTAAAAAGTCACAAGATGCGGTGCCAGCGGAACCTTTAAACAAAAATAAATCCTTGCAAATACCAGAAGACGGTAGTAAACCCTCTTTGAAAAAGAGAAAAAATTTCTTTGGGTCTGAACAAAATAAGCAGATGAAAAAATATATGTTTAAAATTGACCTTGATATAAAGACGAATCAGGATGATATTGAGGAAAAAAATAAAGAAGATAACACAGTTTCCACAGATCAAAATATGTTTCGTCTGGATGTTAAAACAGGAAATGTAACCCAATATCATCAACGTACAAAATCAAGAGGCCCCCAACATCGTTATATATTTAAATTTAACTCAAACACTGGAAAACTTACCAACCCCCAAGAGGAACAGGAAGACTCTTCTTTTTCAGTAAGCAAACCTTCAAAATGAAGCAATTTATTAATCGGCAAACAGGCTCGATTTAAGTCGAGTCTGTCTTGTTGGTGAAGCACTATTTCAGGACTTACGAAAAACCCCAAGGCTTAGGTAAAAAATGTTTTTAATGAGGGAGTTTAGATAGACTAAATGACCGAATTAAAAAAATTTTTTAACGAAGAGATTGGGTTTTTTCATAAGTCCTCTATTTTTGAAAATTAAGTCAAATAGATTACGTTTATCAAGATGGCATTAATAATTATAAAGCAGGTACTATAGTTTTGAGATCAGTGATCATAAAATTTGTGGTAGTGAGTGCCGGTTGGGGTAGGTCCAATATATACGACCTGCACTCACTATTAAGATACATCATTTAGTTACAATAACTGATTCTGGCATATTGACTCTAAGACCGATTAATACAGTATTTACATTCGGCCTGTAACGTCCTCGTAATGTTTCATCAGATAACGGTTCAATTTGAGTTCGTTCCGTACTGTTGTACTGAGTGAACTGATACGTTAAGAGTAGATCCAGGTTATGATTGAGTTTGGTGATTGCTCCTGCTTTTAAACCACCGCCGATTAACCATTTCTTGAAATTCGCGCTGACTCCAACATTCCCAGCCGTATTGTCCATGTTAACTGCAAAACGGCTGCCTGAAATTCCTGGTCCTACAAAAAAACGAGCTGACTCATTATATTGGTATGCGGGCAGTAAAAAGAGGGAGAATCCATATTCTAATTTCTCTTCTGCATCAACGTCTTCATTAAAGAACCATTCGTTAATTTTATACCGTGATTTTCCAATAAACAGATCCGCATCTGCTTCTAAAGCAGTAGAGAATTTTGTGCTCAATGGCAATTCATATCCTGCTAAAATTTGTCCGTGAAAATTAGTATATGCGTTGTTAAAACTGGAAGAAGTGGGCAAACCTTCTTCAAGAGGATAGCTCAAATCTTTGTGAACAGTAACTGTATTAATACCTAAATTAAGACCGGAATATACGCCTGTATATGCATTACATGAGAGGATACAAGCGATGATTGTTGATATTGAATGTTTATTCATATTAAGCCTTTTCTATAAAATACTGGGAATAGTAATTGGGTTTGAGGTTTGACTCATGCGGCTTTCATTCGTCGCAGTTATCGTGACCTTAGGGATTCTTTTTGGCGTCAGGATGTTTTCAATGACGAAGCGATGATTCTTGATATCCAATTTCACGGTTGCTCCAGGTAAACCATTCACTGTATAGACATCATTGGATATGGGAATACACTCAGCATATGAGACAAATGCTTTACTGGTGTTCATTGGATTACGCTCGGCTGCTGTCAATACCGGTGCTTTAGCTGGAGCTGCAATGATTGAGAAATTATTTTTTGAAATATTAAAGAAGGTTCCATTGCTCGCCTGCACCATAATACGGGCTGTAGTTGTGTTTAAATTAGGGGCGCAGATTTCTTCGTGCCCATTATTTGTTATGTTGGATAAAAGGGTATAGGGAAATGTTTTTCCGCCATCAGTAGATAAAAGGATGTTTACATTTTGGGCATTAACCGGAGTAAAATTGGTATTGGCAACATCCCAAGTAATTGTTTGTGGCGATAAACCTATCCAGTTGATGCCTTTGCTAGTAGGGGAGGTCACGATAAAAGGACCCGCATTAGTGGTTGTTGTTACAGTTGTATCAGTATATGCATTGCAAGAGCCTCCCGGAGTATTCCGACGTACTGAAACTCTGAATTTCATAATACGAGAAACTGAAGGTAAAACTTCCCATGTAAAAGGACCTCCGTTACTGAGCGCGTTGAGATTAGGGACGAAACGTGTGCCTGTCGGTTGTGGTGAGAAACTTCTAAAATTGGGTCCCCCTGTTGCTGTGCTGACTGGAGGCTGGGGAGAGACTTCATTATTCATTTGTTCCCAGGTATAGGTTAATACTTCAGTGCCGCCACTTTTAGTCGCTGATGCAGTCAAAGCAAAAGGGGTTTGCGCAGGAATTGTAACTCCTGCATTAACACTAGTAATTACAGGAGCATCAGGAATGTCTGTTGTAACAGGGCAGGTATGCGAGGGACTGGAGACAAAAGTGCCCATTTCTTGAAGATTAATGCCATTAAAATAAGCATCTGAATTTTTTTGAACATTAGGGGCGCAAATTCCAGCATAGCCCATAATGGAGCTACCACTTCCAGGTTCTACGGCTGTGGGTCCATTCCTTTGACAGCTATTGTTTTGTACGTGATTTGCGCCAAATTGATGTCCCATTTCGTGTGCTACATAGTCAATGTCGAAAGGGTCTCCTACAGGCTTGGCTTGACCAGTAACCCCTCTTGCTTTACGTTCATCATTACAAACACAGGCTAGCCCGGCATAACCGCTTCCTGCTGAATCTACAACATGGCCTATATCATAATTAGGTGCACCAATAACTTGATTCACATTCTCTTGATTCTCATTGATCATCTTTTCGGGAACACCGTGTGTATAGGGCTGATTATTAGGATCTGTATAGATAATAAGATTATTATTAGCAATAATTTGCATTGTAATGGCCATATCAATTTCATAAACACCATTCACTCTGTTTATCGTGGTTGCCTCTGCCCCCAATGCATCGTTTACTGTTCCGCCTTGAAATTGAGTGTATTCTGCTGTTGCTGCCATGGCTAGGCGGTATTTTTTGAGTTGGCAAGGATTAAAACGAGCGAAATGTTTTGAACTAACAGGCGAGGTTGCAAATTGATTTTGACTTTGGACGCCGCATTTCAAGTGCTTGGAGGTTATAAAGTCCTTTTTATTATAAACAATATAATATTGAGTATTTTTTTTTCTTAAGGGATCAATAAAAACCGGACTTTTTCCTGGTCTGAGAATCATCGCATGGAATCCCTGCGGAGTAAGATCCAGTTTGACGAAATCGCCTGGATCAGTAACCCCATAAGCATCATAGGTTTTAATTGTGGGGAATTTTGCACTGAGTTCCGGATGTAATGTACTGTTTTCGACAACTTGATACAGCTTAGTAGTTCCATCGGGCAAAGGAAGGGCAATTTGTGATGCAGTTCCTGATTTTAACTCATCTCGATGGGGTACGTTTTCCAGTTCCGCATACAGTTGGCTGAGGTCAATTTCAACAAGGCGAAAATGACTCGCTTGTATATTATTTTCCGTCTTGGTGGATATTGCTGATGGATTCACATCTTTAAAAAAATCCTCAATCACTTGATCTTGTGCAAAAGCAATGGAACAAAACAGTATGAGTGCTGAAGAAAAAAGCGTCCTTGTCATTATTTATCTCTAAGTAGTTGAGAGACAAAATGTATCATTAGAATGAACAGTATTCAAATTAGGAATGAATTTTGAGGGCTTTTTGGCACCCCCCTGCAGTGGTAATCCAATACTTATCGGTTTGCTCATCACTCCACACCTCAATATTGTCAGCGCATTGTTTTAACGCTGTGAGTAAAGGGGCAAAATCAAAATGTGCCCCATGTTCCGTGCAATTTTTCTCAAGTTCTGCCAGTTGTTGAGCTGCCATAATCTTCATATTTTGATCACAATCAGCCAATAACAATTTTAACATACCGGTATCTAATACCCAGGCCCCGCCCTGACCAATTCACGATAGTTCCTCTATTACTGAGGAGCAGTATCCTATTGTATAAACTATATTTTTCTTAAGACGGCTTTCTTCTTTCGATTCCTTGCTTTAAAATCCTTCTATTCATTACTGAGATGATAACAATGATTTACCAATTGAGAAGGTAAGCTTTGTCCATTATATTGAAACTCAAAAATGAGGGTGCTGTATGTGGCGTATATTCAAAAGATCTTATCTGGCGATAATTTTACTTACTGTAAGTCCTGTTCTTTCGGCAAGAGCCATTATCGATGCTGATGTCCTCCAAACTTTAAAACATTCCAGATCCTCTTCACATGCTCCTTTATCACTCCTGGTTTTTTTACATAATGCCTCGGAGAAAGAACCATTTATTGAACAGTTAAAAAAAACTCCCAATGTAAATGTAAAAGACCTCGGTTTTATGCCTGCAGTAGCAATACAAATTCCCAGAGATCGTACCTTGCTCTATCACATTGCTAATTTAAATGCAGCAGCACAAATTTCTTCACATCCAGCAGCTATGCCAGAGTTGGATGTTACGGCCCAAGTTTTAAAACTGACACCCTCATCCTTTTACCCTAATGTGAGTAATTGGTGGGCCCATGGTTATACTGGTCAAAAAGGAATTATTGGCATAATCGATACAGGAGTAGATCCTTTGCATTCTGCTTTATCCGGTAAAAGATTAGTAGTGCGCCAAGATGTAGGTTCTGGATATTCTAATCTGATTAATGGTGTAAAAGAGCCTCATGCAACAGGCGTCGCCTGTATTTATGCCAGTAATCATGAGAAATATAAAGGGATTGCTTATGGCGCTTCAGCCATCGTATCTGGATTAGCTGGAGAGGAAACTGCTGATCCTGCAAGTATTATGCGTACGATGGAAACTTTGGATTGGATGTTGAATCGTGCTGAACTGAAACCTACCATTATTAATTACAGTATGGGAAATGGTCGGCTCGATTTAAATTGTCCTGCTTGTCCTGAATGGAGTGGGCTAGCAAAAGTGATGGATTATGTAGTAAATACTCAAAAAATCCTTTGGGTAAAATCAGCAGGGAATGCTGGATACATAGAGCCAGCGCATCAATTTACCTTTGCCTCCACATTAACAGTCCCTGGTGATAATTATAATGCGCTTACTATTGCCAATATGAATACGCTGGTCACTGAAAATGAATCTACGGTAAAAACTGTAGATAGAGCCAAACATCATATAAAGAATACCAGTAGCCGAGGTCCTACACCTTTTGGTAGACGTAAACCTGATTTAACTGCCCCTGGCCATGATACGATGACGTGTGCTCCTGACCCTAAAATTTATGGTTTTGTCTATTCTAATGCGATGAACTATAAAGATGGTTATCGTCTCATGGGGGGAACAAGCTCAGCTGCCCCTCATGTAGGTGCGGCAGCATTGTTATTGCAAGATGCAGGGATTCAGAATCCTATGGCCATCAAGGCGTTACTTATTAACAGTGCGGATACTTGGACCGATGCGGGTTCAATGAATTCGGGACATACTAAAATTATGGGCTCAGCATGGAATCGAACGTATGGTTGGGGTTACCTCAATATGGAAAAAGCATTTCAACAAAGAAATAATATTGTGGAAAGCGAGTTGACCGTAGAACAGCCAGTGTGGGAATACCAAACTACATTGAAAAGAGGGCAAAAAGTTACCCTGGTTCATGAACGGCGCGTGGGATATACTGCAGAAGGGAGCGAATGGAAGCTTAGTCACCTGCAGATAGCCCTTATTGATGTGGAACATCAAAAAGTGATTGATATCGATACCAGTCCTATAGATACAGTGCACCAGGTTGCAAACTGTAAGCGTGAGCCGAATGAAACAAAATGTTCTGCAGAAAGTAAAACAATGAACGTTTTAGTAAGAGTTACATTATTAAATAAAGTCATAGACGGCAGCTCTAGCGAACCTTTTGCTATTGTGGTTCCTCCACAGGAAGGAGAAAATAGTTAAAGAGTCCCTTTTATTTAAAAATTTTTGCTAAAGACATATACTTTGTTATTTTCAAATACATGGATTTTTTATGCAAAGGACTTTAGCAAAACAATTTTTAGAGCGTGTAACGAAATATCTTAAGAAACAATCCAATCCAGCCATTATCAAAAATACTCTCCATGATTTTAGTTTAAATTCACTTGAAATTCGTGATCAAGGGTTCAAAAACTTCTTGGCTAAACTCACAGAAGAACCTATTGATTTGGAGCGACTCATTGAGTCTGTAAAAGAAGGTTTGCTAAACAATCCACCAATATGCGAGTTACTGGCTTTTATAGAGCACGAAGAATTAATTGCAGATCTAGAGTTAAATGAAATGTCAGAACAGCTGCAAATCCAGCTGAATTTATTATGTTTATTCGAGGCATTCGCAGTGACTATGGTAAACAGTTTCACATTGAATGAAGATATCTATAGTTTTACTACAAAACAAAGAAACACTTATTATCCTGGAAATCCCATCAATAATTTCTTTTTTTGTTCGAATAGAAATAACTTTTCTCTTTTTAAAAGCCTAAAATTAGTTTCTGTTGACCCCGTGATTACTGAAGGTGCATTTATTCGTGCATTAGGAGATGAGGAACTTAGTCAGGAAGAAATTGTTAAAAAATCAAAAGTGTTTATTAAGCAGCATGGATTAGCGCTGTGGAATGCCAAGATTTGTCCTCCTCCATTAGGTGAAATGCATGATGATTCAGTCAAAAATGTGAGTTTAAATATCTTGGAAGCAACTTGGGAAGAAAAGTATGAGGAGGATGGTCAACCGGCTGACAATGCTTTTGCAGGGGCTACGCTTATTCGTTTGTTAGAATGCCTTAGACCCTCTCACGGTTATTCTTTTAAAAATTTAGTTTTGCCTGAGGAAAGCTCAATAACAGAGGAGGGCGAATACAGCTTGTTACCTAACTTAATCATTAATCGACTTCCTAAAAGAGTCAGTCAATTTTATGTGTATAAAGAATGGATGCATTTGTACACTAGCTGGAATTTACTGTTTGTAATTCGCAATTTGGATAATAGCAAATTCCTGATGCTTAAACTTCTTATTCCCTCGGTATTGAATGCTATTCCTATGCAATATATGGAAACGCGGGTTTTTGCCCTTTATCTCATGGGTAATTTATACCATTTCAATAAATTAAGTATTTTTAAAGATGAAATTCATCTTGCTAATGGCAAAGCCATATTGGACAAATGGGGAGAAATAAATAAAAAATATGCAGATATTCTGCTAAAAACTTGTACCGCTGAATTAGATGAAACGCCTAGAGGTGTTTATCATGATATTTTCGGAGAGCATACTAATTTTTCATTAGCATATCATATAGCAAACTTCATTCGAGATTATGATAGTTTTCGGATTACCAATGACGAATCCCCTTCATATGCAATCGATGCGACATAATCCACGAGAATTATTCTTTTGTATCCATTTATAGAGGGATCTCATACGTTGATGTGTTGGTTTTTATTTATCTTCATGATAAAACTCAATAATTTTTATTAGGATCAGGACTTCGAAAAATCCCAATCTCTTCGTTAAAAAATGTTTTTAATTCGGTCATTTAGTCTATCTAAACTCCCTCAT
>NZ_QHJG01000002.1:54772-74889 GCF_003184185.1 Legionella qingyii
ACGGAGCTAGAACCCCAAAAAGCATTCAGGACTCCTATAGTCTTAAATTGTTTTCCTAATCCAAAATATTACTCTTTTCGTCGAAATTCAGAAACCGAACAGAACTCGCATGACTAAAGTGGTGATAAACGCTTTCTATTTTATTTTTTAAAACTAAGGGTTAGATTACTTACACAACTTTTATATCTTAATGCACGGTCATTACCACCAAATAAAGAGCTAGTCACAGTATATGTGCTAGCACTATAAGGTGTTTAAAATAGGAAAGAGTTATTCGTGGGCCTTTAGTTAGCAAATTCGTAAAGCCTGTTAGTCTAACCGATAGTTCCACGGCTTAATGAAAGATGATTATGGGTATAAGCTATAGAAAAGGACTGACCTTTGGCATAACCAAGTGAACCTCGACTCCGTAATCGATTTTTATGAAGAAACCAAATGGAAGAAAACCCCCTATTAGTATAACCGAGGATACCTCGCCTCCGGAATCGCTTATTATGATGAAACTATAAAGAAAGTGAACTACCATTAGGATATCCGAGAAACCCCCGCTTTAGTAATCGTTTTTTATTTAGTGATTGAGTAGAAAGAGATTTTTCTTCAGTTTAGCCTCGTCTTCCACGCTTTCGTAACAAAAGCTTAGTTTGTAACTTTTCAAATATAAATCCATTGTTGGCGAATCCCTTACTCCCACATCTCAGAGAACTATCTTTAGTTAGGGAGTTGAAATAACTGAACCTTTTGTTATTATAACTATTTCTACCGCAACTCTAATATCGTTCTTTAGGGTTAAATGAAATAGAGTAAGAACTATTGTTAGGTAATGTTTTACTCCCCCGTCGAAAAAACCGGGTCCGGTCAAGAGAGCTTACCGAAAGTTGACGACCAACATCGTATCCAGCGCTTCCCCGAGTCAAAAATAGACTTAACTCAGTAGAATGGAACGAATTATAGCTGTTATTAAATTAACCACTACTCCCATAGCGTCGAGATCGTTTTTACTCAAGAGACTGATTAAATATACGCCTATTATTAGAATAACCCCTACTTCCACGTTTTTAAAATTGGTTTCGCTATGTTGACGTTTTAAATTCAAACTCAGTATTAATATAACCTCTACTTCCGCGAAATTGAAATCGACTTTGACGTTGAAATATATGGAATCTACATTCGAAATTAGTTTAATGACGTTAGCCTTATTTTCGTAATTTTTCATTACTTCACAACAGAATAAACTTATGACTTCCATTGGGACCTCTATTCGCCATTCAAGTACGGGATAACCGTGTAGAACGCGCTTTTTATTGTGAAGCCTTCGGAGTGTATGACTACTACATACGATGCAAAAAAGTCATAGTATAAGCGCGTTGGACGCGAGTTTAGGTTGGTAAGGGGGTACTTGCCAATGCTATTTGCATTATAGGAGATTTAAAAGGACCTCCTTGTGTCACCTTGGGCCCAAAGTCGGATGAACAAACTCCGGTCAGCTTGATAACATAGTTAACGAAATAGGTTTGAATCAACAACACAAAGAGGTCATCGAGCCAAAAATATAAGGTGTGTCAAAACAAGGTATAAAGCAAGTGAATGCTACTATGCTACACCTTATGGTTAGTTTAGCACTAGACGTTTGTTGTGCGGTCGAGAAAGTAAGGCTAGTAGTTAATTATGTAGCTACAGATTAAGAAAATTTGCGAGTATATCACGTAGACGAACAAAAACTTGATGAACACTTGCTACGGGTAAATTTCCTTAATACTGATGAACCTTACCACGTTATAAAACTCCGGTCTATTAAGGTAAAAGTAGTACTACGACAAGCTAACGACGACGTTGATGTGCTCACTATGGATTCGGTATTGTAGGGTAATTGTATCAGAGATTAACTGGGACAAGTAATTAATGACGTCGTAAGTACCGAAATCGCATAAATAGAGGGTCGACTTTCTGTACTGGTTGAAGTTACGGCGCCGTTCTCACGTCATAAGGAAAGGGTAGACCTGACTATAGCGGGAGAAAATGTAATGCATTAAGTATTTGTTCTATAAGTGAGTGTAGAAATAGGGTTCGTCGTACAACTATTACAAACAGACGAACTAACCGTGGTGTTTATTTTCTTAGGTATCGTTCTCGTACTACTAGGTGCTAATGTCCTTAACCATTTAACTGACCAGGTTCTCTCGGTTACCCCCAGAAGTTCCAAAAATTCTGTCAAAGAAGTAGTTATTTAACATCCCCTCTTACGTGGTTTCCTACAAAATAACGAAACTGGAGTAACTCGAGTAGTAGCGGAGAATTTTGATTTCGGTGGTATCCCACAAGAAAAGGAAAATGTTAGTTACAGAACTACCAAACTGACGAACGATGTGGTTTCTTAAAACTGTGAAGTCGATATCAAAAAACCAAACCTCATAGTTGGTCTTAGTAAAAAACTCACCACCCACAACGAAAAAGCCCAAAATTTGACCAACGAACAAGTTATAAACGCCGTATTAGAGGAAATAGTGATATCTTTTAATTTAGAAGTGGTCTCAGTCGGTTATGAACCTTGAGTACACTACGTCTCGGAGGTTATCGTGGGCATAGCCGAAGTTGACGCGCTATAAATTCAGGGTACGCTAGTTTTTATGCTGTTATTCGGACTATGTATAGAAACATCCAGTAAACGTCCGAAAGATCTAAATTTACCTTACTTATACGTAGAAAGTATTATTTAAGAGCACGTGCGTAGTGTGGTTTTGCTCCAGACTAAAGCAGCGCCTTAAATCAAACCTAGACTATTTTCGAACACCCATTAACAAATATCCTAACATTGAGTAATGCGTATTATAGACACTAATGAAGAAGTACTCATCCCGGTATCGTTATAAGAGATGGTAATCTTAGAAAGTACCACTCTTCGACGGGCGGTTTCCATAGGGTTGCGGGTCAAAGAACGGTATCAAGTCGTCCAACATGACGCCCGTACTCGTTGAGGTAACGCAACTACGCTAAGTAAAGAAGTGCCTGATAGACAAGATAAAATGCATTATGAAAATTTGGGTTTCCGTAGGTCCATATTTCCGGACTTGGGTCAAATGCTTAGTAAGGTCAAGAGTCGTAATTAACTACACTTTGTTAGAGACGTAGCAAACCTCAAAGAAACTCTCAACGATTTTTGGTAACTCTGCGTGCGTAAAGACGAGGACTTTTATCATAACAAGAACTCACGTTTCGTAATATGTCTTCAAAGACAAGTTATTGTCTAATTAACCGCACTCCGTAGATCGGACGCTCCGCCTCGGGTAACAATAATTTAGTAAAAATAGAACCCGAGACGAAGCGTCGTCGATAGATCTCTACAATTTAGAATTAGAACCGAAGAAGATTATTACATAAATCAAACCTTCGGTCCACAAGCATTAAAAAAGGAGGTTCAACCGAATTAAGTATGAGTATTAAAAATATTACTTGAAATGGACAGACTTGTAATATTTGGGGTGGTTGATCCCGTTATAGTAAAACGAGCTAGTACAGTACGTTTTATCTCGACGCTAGTATTTAAAGGACGTACCATACCCGATGCAAATTGAGTCATTGTAACAGGTGTATTCAAAATAAAAATGACACTGCTAAACAAAGTCAAAGCGAGAGGCGTAACTAGCGACCAAATTAAAACAGGTTGTTAAGACAATATACCGGACAAAGTTGAGGCAGCGTGCGTCTAACTTACCGCGGTGTTGCGCATACCGGGTCTTGCTGTTACTCAAATTGCGGTTGTTGTACTGTTCGTATAAGTTACGACCGGTCTTGCAGTAACAAGTGGTGCAAAGGTCGTTGGGCGTGTGTTTTTTGTAGTGGTTTCGAGTATAGTTTTTAACAAAGATGACCTTGAGCACTTAGTTATGTTGGTTCTTGTTACCGTTATCCTACAACGGGAAAGCGACACTCAAATTACAGGTTAACTAAGCTTGCCACCTAACCCCACAGTAACTCCTTCGCAACCAAAGGAAGTACATTTTATAAATTATGGACACGACCTCTGTCCACGCTAACGTGCAGCATACACCAATGTAACTATTTTAGTTATATTAATACTTAGAATATTACAAGAAACTTCGGTTAGTCTAAGTTACGTTAAAAAAATAACCCGCGAACAAGGAGAAATTTAAGAAAATCTTCGAGTCTTTAAAGAAATAGTTATATGACTCATATTGCGCGTAGTTATTAATTGACACTAAGGGACCCATACCTTAGTTCGAGCCGTTGATTTCGCCGAAATAATTCTTTTCAGTAAACGACCCCCTCATGATTTGCTAATTAAAGAGGTCATCCTACTTAAAGAAATTCCTATAATTAAGCACGGACTGACAAACTAAAATTATATATCTTGTTTGAATGAGGGTCGGGCTAATTTTACGGACAATCCTCCAATTTATGTTACTACGACTAGTGACATCGCTATTTACCCTATTTAGCTAGTGATGGAACTCGTATTTATCTCGCTATTTAACTTCCAAATAAATTAAATATAGGCCATATCTAGTTTTAACGTCGGTTTCTTCTATTCCCTTAAAATAAATTGCACGGGCCCTAATTGTAGTGGCGTTCCTTTTATTTTTGTGGTACGTTTTAACGACTGTGAAACGAACAGCTTGGACGAACTTATAACTAACTCCAAGAATGCTAATGTCTCCATTACCCTTAGGGTGGTTAATTTGGTCGCCAGTACAAAGGGTGAGGGACTCGTTGGTTAAGAGCCAAACTCCTCCCTACCGCAGCAAAAAATAGGTCAAAAAGGGGACGAAATTCTAAGTTATTCGAAAGTTCTCTTCGGTGTTACGGTTACTATTTTCGTATTTCTATCTGAAAACCTAAGCGATTTCATCTGGTCAACCCTATAAGGTTAACCGATTTATCGAGTGCTATTAATAGACAAACCCCTTACAATTGATTGACGCCGCTTAAAACTTAGTACGAACTTAACCAGGTGTTTTTGTTGAGTAATTCGTTGTGCGGGTTTTATTGCTGCTCCTAACCACGGCCATAAAGAAAATCATAAAATAAAAAGCAGTGTAGTTTTATTTAATTACACGACTCTCTTTCTTAGCATTAGTCGTAGCGGGGTCATAAATATACGAATATGTGTCGTTCTTACCCTGAATTACTCTAAAGAAGTCGCCAAAGATTGTTTACGTAAAACTCAAGCAACTTTAGACGTCTTTCTCATTTACGTTCACCGTTAACGAACTAATAATTATTTTATGGCTACCGTGTCTCATCTGGAACATGCTGTAACCTTCCCTGCATTAGCCGCTGTTTAGGTCGAGCGTTTGAAGGATATTGGTGAACTTCATTTGGCCGTTCTTTATCTCGTTGATTTTTACTTAACTTTAGAGGATCAACTCATTCCCGTCGATGATGGTGGCGGCGGTATGGTCGACGTCCAGGTGACTGTGATTGCACGCTCGGTGAATTCGTTGGATGCTGTTGAGGTGGTTATTGCGGTGAATTTTAAGGTCTCTTTTCACCACGTGGTCTTCGGTTCCGTTATGGATCTGTATTACCATACCGCTGCTCTTTATGCTGATACCGACGATGTTTTAGTTTAAATTTCATTGCGAACCGTATTTAAGCTTTATATGCACTCAGTTGGCTACATAAACATTTGTACCCCTATCTAGGAGATAATTGTTTTATTTCACTTTTCCAATTCGCTTTCATAAGATTAAAATCTGATTTCACGGTAGATTATTTTGTAATAACATTGTTTTTACAATAATTTTACAATGCCAAATCAATTCCTACACACGAATTGATCCCGATAAACCAAACAACCACGAGTAACACAAACACCAAATATTCTAAGCTGACTACGTTTATTAAGTTTTTTTGCTTTTCCTTTTCGGATCTGATTTTCGTTCTTTCTCACAAAACAATTAATTTTGGGCCCTAACCGATGCAACAAGTGATGTGAGAATACGTGTAGAGTGACTTTTCGGTATAAACATGAGTTTAGACTGAAAAGGGGTTTCTAAAAGTTGAACACTGATTCTCTGTCCAGAAAGTGGCCCGAAATTTTGTTAAAATATGAAGATGACTCAGCTTAAGAAGACACGATTTCTCAAGCGACCATAACTAACAAACTAACCACCGATTAAGTAAAAGTTCTAAAGATTTTAAGGTGTATAAAACTAGGTATTCAACCGACCCAAACTACGAAACGTCGCGTACGTCCTATAATGAACCTTGAAATCCTAAAAGAAGCCGTTCAACTAATTAATTTACACAATGAAAAAACGCGTAATTTAAAAGGACTCTTGGTGTTTCACATGTCCCTTACTATCCCATCCTAACGAGCAACCGCTTGCACTATTACAGAAAAAGAACTTGTATCGTATTACCTGCTTAATGATACACGAAAAATAATAGCGACTCGTTAAACCCACCGTAACTCGCTTACAGTGGTAATATATCCTACCTGTAGTAATTCCATGCTTGGTCTAGTAGAGCTACTACCGGTTCTCGCTAAAATAACTTCGGTACAAGAAGCCGTATTGCTATCTATTAGGGCGCTGCATTCGCACTCGTATTTCTTGTCATACAAAATGGAAGCCCTTAAAAAAGAAAATGCTATGACATTCATAGAGCTCAATCCTAAAGTACTCCTTAACTTGCGAGCCGCTCGGTAACGGCGTGACGTCATAGTAGGGTTGGTCCAACTCGGACTAGATCCCATTTCCTTTTCTCAAGTTTAAATAATGGTCTTGCGGCCGCATTAACTAGGTTTTATCAATTTTCGCATTTTCTCAGAAACGGTGGTCTGTTTGTCTGGTATTGTGCTAGTGGTGCGACCTAGTATAATTTTAGACGTTAACGAAATGGACATATTACTTCATTAAAAAAAAGTTGAACCCTCCCTAACCTGTAATATTTTTGGACTTATTTTTTAACAATAAATCACCATCACGAAGGTCGTCTTTGATTAGGCAATTGTGCTCAACAAAGATTGGTACTTAATTAGTCGAGTTCTAGTAAATGCAAATTACAAGGCCGTTCTATAAAATCTCAATCTTGCCGTAATTAGTTTGACATAACCAGTAATCGTTCAACCAAGACTCGAAGTTTTTCTGCGACAACCCGTAAGTGATGTAGGTGGTACCATGCTCACGGATGAAGTTTAACTCGGAGACATGAAAGGTTACTTAAGACAACCCTTTATTGTCAAACGGACAGACGGAATTGAAACGATTAAGGTAGTCATTAACACAATTTTCGTTAGGCCGACAAATGATGGTGTAGAGCTATTCAAACAAGCTGAGCAAGCGACCATCGGGCTTTTAATACGAAACGAACGGCTCAAACCCTCTCATGATCAGGAGGAACTTTACGTCCTTTCAAGTTGCGGTTTGATTGTGATCTAACAAAAACTAAAAGGCCATTCTTTCCCGACCTACACAACTGAAGTAAACAACAAAGACGACTCGACGGAACCTATCGTTGTCATCCGGTCAACGGTCGTCTGTCGCGAAAGTATAAAACTGCACGATGAAGTTCTAACGTAAACCGTCTGTTGTTAAACATCAAAACAAATTCTGGTCATAGATAGGTGAGTAGATGTAGTAATCCAAGACCGAATTACTCTCCTTAAAAAGGTAGGGCGTCTCCGCGTTACTCAAGTATTTGTACTAAGCAATTAAAAGAATTTAAAAGTGAAACTAACTAAACCAACAATGCCCTCCGTTATTGGCATCGATGGCTAACTAGTATTCGACGAAAACGAAGTATTTGTCTTCATTAACCTAGTTCTGGGTGGAGTTTCGCAACAAACCGAACGAGCATGACCGCGTACAAACGCGCAAAAAAACGGAGTCGCTTTAAATTTCATAGAACCCGTTTGTTATATAGTTTCATCCGAAATCGACAAGATTCTTAATTTAGGACTCGACGTAGCAATTTTCATCGAACACGACGAAATTGTCTACGGGAACGAACAAAATGAAACCGGGTCCGAACTATTAACTTTTATCGGACTCTACGTCTTTGAACGGTGTAGAACCTAAACATTATCAGCAGAACTTGCGACTTTTTCGGTAGTAAGTGTACGTCTTTCAAAGCCGAACAAACGCGACATTCTGGACGAACCCCATCGTTACGACGGGTCCGAACTCCTTGTCGAAGAAATAATCGGTATATGCAAAGTATCCGTAAAAACTTATATCCTAGTAAAAGTTCTCGAACTACTATCTATAGGTAATTCAGACAACGCCGTTTACGAACGCTGTTGTCTGGTTTTCGGTACTCTATCGTTTAGTTGTTAAAAAAGTAAATTTGATTTAGGATTTTATGTTTAAGAAAAACGTAACTAAATAGCTAGTTATTTCCTTACAAACAAAGTTTTTCGTCACGAAGTACGGTTAAAAGTGATACTAGATCAAGTATGTTAGCCGGAACGTACTGTCCTCTTCGAGGAAGTTATTGTTTATTAAAAGGTGGTCCTTCATAGACATTAAAAACTCAGAGTAAATAAACAAGAAACCGTGGTCATTTATGTTGCTGTAGTATTCCTCGTGAAAGATTGGTTGGAACTGACCGTAGTGGTCATTAATTAAGATGTAACAGTGTCACCACAAAAAAATTATCTACACGGCGTAACCATCACTTTAGCCGTATCATCAGATACGACTAATGAAAAAATGTATCGAACGACTCGTTGCGCCATTTTTTAGGTGACGGTCAAGGATGAAGGTTTTGCCAAAGTACTGGAACGTTTAGGTTACGAACATCTTAAAAAGGAAGAAGGTTTCCTCATTCGTACGCAACTAGCACTAATTCCCCATAAACGTACAGACTTATTCGTTTTACCTATTTAACAAGCCCTTGCTTAAGCACAGAATCATGTTGTAGTATGTTTAATTCCTACCTAAGCAAATTTTGTAGCGGTCAAGCTTCAACAACAAACTGGTACAATTACGCACGCGAAACTATTGAGTAAACAAGATGGCACAACTAACAAAATCCAATTCTAACTAATAAGTAAACGGTTGCAAAAACAATAAGCGTCACTAGGTGAAAACCACTAAAATCTTAAGGCGTTTATCGACACTTTGTTCTACCGTCTTCACTTAACAGTTATGTGAAAGTTTTGAAACCGTGTTAGAATCGTTTTTTTATCGGGTACACGATTCTTTATTACAAACTTAGGGTTTAAAGCACCACTGAGACAAATTTCAAACAATACTAGACGTTAAAAATTCTCAAAAGAATTGGCTAAATATTAATGGGTATGTAGTAAGTGCTACAACTTACTGTCCCTTTATTTATATTAGATTGCTGACCCTCTTACGTCACGAACTCGTTAAATGACTAATAAACGTTTGACTTTATCGCTGTGAATTCTCACTTCCGAATATGTTTCCTCTCGCACAATAAAGATCGGTCGTTGTTCGACGACAGTGTCATTTAGTATTTCTTCATTAGTTAGAAACGCGATTATTAATAAATCCAAACCGATTACTGGGAGTTGAATAACGACTTCCCGTTTTTCGTGACCGAGTCATACCAATACCATACCGAAGACACGCAAAATAAACACCATGGGTTTGAGGAGTGTTTGTCGAACTTGTCTTTTAGTCAGTTAAAAATTCGTTTCTCCTATGATATAATATAAGTAGTACGAAACTACGCTTATGCCCAGAAAAACTTTGCAATAATCCACTCCTTCTACGCTAATAATCACTACGTAATTTAGTGCGGTCATAGTAACTACCCTAAGCAGACACATTCCGACGCGCCATAGCTATACGATTATTGCTGTACTTTCGTAACCTTCTTGTTAACTAACGACGATTTTTACGTGCTAAAGCAAACTAACGGTGTCTACCACAAAAAAGCTACCTGCCTTAAAATCGTTTAGAAGGTCGTTAAACACTCAACCGTCTATTCATACTACGGTACCAATACCAACTACTGAGTGTACGTCAACCAAAATACCCCCTTTGACCAGCCCCTTGAGGTCTTGTAAAACCGCAATCGCTAGCATAACTATAATAATGCCCATGGAACCCATTCCGGAATCCCCCGCGAAGACCGCCAATATGACGTAGTTTGTTCTGACAGCAACTTACCAATGCAGTCGCAAGGTCTGGGATGAATAAGAGTTTATGAAACCGAGGTCAATAACGCGTATGAAGAACACACCAAAATCTATTAAATTACTTTTTATTGGTGACCCGACTTTTTAATTTTGCTTTGTCGGAAATAAAAGCACTTCCCTACTGCTTTAACCCTAAGTTCGATTAGGGTCCTCTTGTAGGTTAATAGGGGCAATACAACCCACTACGCTCAGACCGACCCGCGTACCGTTTAGCAAACAACCTCAATCCATAAATACACCAACCAAAGAGTATAGGACATCATGGATTTCCCAACCGAGCTTAAGCTTGGGTTTACAGACGTCGTGTACTCGATGTAGTAAACCTATTTCGCTAGCGTCGGAAACTTTGTCATCCATTCCTTAAAAGACAATAAATTTCGTTTTGCGAGAAGAGAATTAAGATATCCCTGCTCGATTAAAAACTCCATGAAAATACTTTAGTAATCAGTTCCGCTTTTTCCTTGGACCTTAAACCTACCTTCTTCAACGTTACGGACTTATGCCGCAGTTGCTACATAATTAATTCTAATTTTTTTGTCGCTAAACACCATGACTATAGGTATATATAAGGACCCTACTTACCCGAGTTCGCTGATAGGGGCATGGCTACTGACATCCGGTACTCAAAAGACCACTTTAACAACGTTATCCGGTCCTTCACGTTCCTGATGTACATCCTGTTGCTCAAAGACCACTTCCTGTAAATTGTACACCAAAGACGGCTTTAACGGCGCGTCCATTTGCAGTAGAAACGGCATTATGAAATCCACACCCGCAGTTATCTGGTCCTACGAAGCGTCTTATAGATAGATAAGGACGGTGGTTACAATAGCAAGAAGGTCTATTGTAATGGCTGCTTGTCCGGAGTTAAGAACTAGGGAAACCGTTACGTTGAGTGACACGGAACCGAAAACTACATCAACCTCTTCTACATAACTAATGACCACGACCTGGATAACCCCAATACCGTCGTCGTTATCATTCTGTATATCCACGAGCAGTACATCAGTAATGCCTACACTTACTAATGGCAAACCTAAATCGGGCATTTTACCCACATTGAGCACGTCATTTACAATTTATACTTTTCGACCGACTACAATGACGTCTCGACCCGTACGACCTCCCCAAGCTGCATCCGAACCTCTACAGTCCTTTAGGATACCGCGAATTACTATACTACTTTCGTTACTTGGTACCGCCTGTACACCGGTACAATCCATAAGGAGGAGTCCTTTGTCGATAACTAACCTTGGTTCAATAAAAATTTCCTAACCATTAATTTCCATAGATGCCCGCACTTTACAAACTTTGGACCATGTTTTACTAACGATACAATGTTTCGCCTGACCTATAAAGTGGTCAACATTGCGTAGCAAAGGGTCACCTACTAATGGTTGTCCGTAAAGTTTAATACCGTAGTCCAGTTAGTCCATTTCATTAAGAACTAACCATCTTCTGGTACTTAAAACTTATCGTTATCATTTCTATAACAACATTGGCCCACTCCCGAACTGGCATTATGGGCCTTTATAGCTCATAATAAAGGGGCCCAATACCGCCACGGAGTGGGTCCGATGTTTCTGTCAAATTTCTTCTGCCTCATCAATACAGTGTTATATAAAAATGGTACTTAGCACAGTCGTTTTAACAACTTTTAGTCGCTAAATAAAATTTTCTATAAAGTAACTCAAAAAAAGGACCGCGATTTTAGCCACAAAATCCTAACTTACCAAGACCATTTAGTTGAAATAATGCATAATACCGTCCACAACTATGAGTTAAACTTCCTCTCCGTTCCGGTGTTGGTCCTTAATTTTAGCCAATAGATCTTGTTCTTGGATTTAACCTAGGCCTATTTTGGCATGCCCTTCAACAACTTCTCCCGCACTTCCTTTACTTTCTTTTTGAACGTGCGAAGCTGCTTTAATCATACGCGAAACGTCTTGGTTACTCACTGCTACTTTACTTATGCAACGAACGACTCGTTCCACTCAACGTTTTACGATAACTTCGTCCACCGCCAACCCTAAATCTATCCTTCAACCTACAACGACGACTACGCGACGCTAATGGACTAACCTTACGACAACACCCATTTAATAGTCCTCCACTCGCAGCGGCTCAACGTAATACAGCCAATAACGAAAGATTGGGGCTATACAACAACGAACTACTTGGTTGGTTGGTAAATCTACGTCTTAGACATCGTACCAATCTTGTAATAGAACTTTCAAAAGGACCATGACATCAACGTTAATGGGTGCTAGCTATAAAGAACCTATTACGCCGTCTCACCTATAATCTTAACCTAGCACCACTTCCCTATGGAATATTTCCATTGATGAGAAGGACCGAACTCGTTTTTCTTCGTGCAGATCTCTACCTCGTCTTCGTTCTTCTACGTGTATACGCACGTTACTTTCGTCTCAATCTCACCCAAGCGTGGAGTGGATTTCCTGCAGTACGATTTTTATTTCGAGCGGAACGAGCTAAACTTCTTTACTTAAGCTTCCTTAAAGTTTTTGCATTACTTTGTTTACTTTATATGTAAGGTGGACCTCTCGCAAACCCACTAGACCAAGAACTTCCTCTTTTTTAGTGGTTTAGTAAACCTCTAGCTTAGAATTAACTGTTAAATCTAAAATTTGAGGGATTTCCCCCATAAAATCCCTAATAACCAGGATTGCCTCGTCCATTCAGATGTAAAAACTTTTACTAATGACCAGTTCTTCTCGGCCTACTACCCCAATAGGCATAACCCCTTTGCCATGTTAACCGAATGCATCTGGTTAATGCACTACTTAATTTAGGGTTATTTTGTCATACCCTTCTCTAAAGACTACCAGTACTGTATTACGTTCATCCATCAAAAGTTTACGGAAGTGCACGAATACATCCGGCGAAATTGAAATTTCCATCGCTAGTTGTTTTCTTTTACAGGGTTGAAAGGCCCCCACTTGCATTAGCGCAAGTAAATCGTTTTAATAACTTTTCACCACCCTTACATAATGATGAACTGCTTGGATCATTACTAAACCTACAACTTTGAGATGCACGAAACCTTCTGCGCTAAGAGTTAAAGGGACCAACACAACAACACTAGAGTGTACTATCTACCAAGAATCTATCTTAAACATGAGTGAACTACCGAAAACTTCCACTAAGTGTTTAATGGAAATAGCTTCCTTTAATGTCACTAATACTTCGCCTATCTTCTGCGGCAAACCCACTACTTCGCCTATCCGGCAGTGCATAATTTATGTCTTTTAACCTTAGTATTCAAAATTAACTTGCATAGTTTTAACTTTATAGTTTACTTCTATTCATCATTTGCATTGATGAATAGAGAGTGACGTCCAGATCTCTCGGATACGACTGGTTAAAGATCTAGAGCGCCATTAAACATTGATAAGCTTCCCTTTACGCTAGATCCCTTTTCTTTCTCTTAAAGTTCTTTCAAAATTAGTTCACCTCTATTTTAAATTTACTTATTCAACAAAACCCGTCCAAACAATGACACATAACCCCCCAATTGTAGGACACAACTCTTACTAGGCAGATGAAATTAATGTCTACTGCGTCCAATACACGTAGCTTGTCAAGTGATATGTTTCCTATTTGCTCCAGCACTAATAAAAGGCGTCTTCTAAGTCCGTTGTCCACTTTTTGCGAAATAAAAACTAGGTTTTCAAAGACGTACCCGACGAATGCTACTCCTACCATTAGCTAATAACTGACCACCACCTAGTCGTCCATAACTAAAGACACTTCTTTTAAGTTTGGTTAGCACGGCTTGACAATGACCTTGAAAATTTCAAATATTAGCTTCCCCTCGGCTAACGTTTAGACCCCTTATAGGACATCTATGATTTCCGCCGCGATTTTACGGAATAACGTGAATGAAAATAGTTCCTATATGGCAGGTGCGTCGTATGCTACAAGGACTTGTGGGTAGGTCGGTACCGACGTATGCATAAAAGGGTTCACGACGGTTTACCAATTCACTTTTGAAAAAGTTTTATCCATGTTTTCAATAACAAAATCTTATAGGTTTACTTCGCCCACGGTTAGTTGGACGACATGTACGTATTACTCGCCTCTACTTAATAAGTAGAGGGGATTCAAATTAAAGTGATATCGGACCCACTGCGCTTACGCCTTGGGTCCGATATTTAAAAGTCCATCCTTGCCGTTATAAGGCTTAATTCTTGATGACCCCACCCTCGCTTCCAACACAGCTCGAGAAAAGACCGTTTCATCCAACAGGTCATCATCGACCACTGACTCAGCGACTCCCTAAACGTCATCAACCAACACACCAACAGTAACCTCAACTGCCACATCGACCTAAACCACGTCAACTCGATCAACCTCAACATCATAAAAGTCACAAACCTAAGTACTGTCACCGTCCTAATCCCAATTTTAGACCACCATCAAAAACTCAATGACAGGGAGAACCTCGTCGTTAGTAGACTCATTAAGGGTTCAGGGGTCAATAGAATGCCGGATATCAGTGTAGTTGTGACTCATTAACACAATGAAAAAGAAACAGTAAGACTATTTGTTGAACGTTTCCGTTTAATTAAAAGGTAACTAACAGAAAGCGAAGACAATTCTATTGAACAGGTAGGTGAACTGACGAGTGTCAATCAAAAACTCTAAATTACCGAAGGTCTAATGGACTAAAAACGTTTCGTCATAATTTAGGTCAGGTAGGAACGAGTCACTTTGTTCCAACGTTAAAAACGTCAACTCGCAGATTTAATAAACCCAGTTTCAGTTTTCTAACTCAGTGACGAAAACGTCGGGTAAAGTCTTGGTTACTAACTAGTTATCAAAACCAAAGACGTCCATAAAATATGAGTGTTAACTAACCACGACGCCCACGGACACGACCTAAATAACTACCATATAAAACTGGACCTCCGCAACCGCATCGCCTCCCAACAACATGTCACGGAACTCAAACTCCGACCCCGCATCTTCCCCCGACAACATGGCACCGACCTCAAACGCCGCCTCCACAATGACCGACTCATTGTAGTCGTACATGAACTCATGGTTCATCGCGTTTGTCTCATGAGGGATCATTACACAAGAAGTACTTTAACTGAGGAATTTATCATACATCGTTAAGACGCTATTATTCTCGTCGGTCAGATCGTCAAAAAACAAGAACTAGGTTTCCGCCACTATCAAGTCGCTGTAGTTTTGATTGATGAAACGGTGAAACTTATTACATAAAGTTCTCACCATGTTAAACGGTCCCTCACTCAGGATTTCCAACCCCACGTGAGTGCGGTCCTCGTTTACTGAGTCGATCTTGTAGATTTGTCTCACAGTCTATTTATACTAGGTCTAACTCGTACTTTAGTAGCTCTTTACGGTTTACGGTGCGATTCGACAAGCTTATATTGAGAAGTCGTCAGTTTATTAATTGTAATTCGAGCAGTCGAGCAAGTTTTTCCCTTCTCCATAAAGGGTAAAAAACCTAAGGTTATGTCGTTATTAATTTCCCAACCGATAAAAGAAATGTCATGCGACGTTAAACACTTTTCCCTCAAGGACTACATGGACCGACTAAAAAAACCACCCCAGAATTTAGTTTTACACGTAGTTTTAATTATTAAGGATTAAATCATATTACCCCGCGGTTTGGAACTATTACAGGGGTCCGTTAAAGTACCGGAGGTGGATTCCGTTGACAAACTACTGGAACAACTACTGTTTTTGACTAATTTAACCGTTTAACTCAAACGCGTCAAAGGTCGAGTAGAAGAAGTGTTTTTTATCATGGATTTAGTTTTTAACCGAATAGCTATCTTGTACCCTCGAAACGATTAACACAAAACTAAACTAGGCCGGGATTAAAACGAGGACCAGAAGGGTATAATGCTGCTTATGGACGTAGCGACCGTTTTGGTTCATTTTGGCAAAAAAAGAGAAAGCACTAATCTAGCCAAACAAAATGTCCTTTTTATTAAAAAACTTTCTTGGCAAGTCGTAATTAGCATAGAAAAGATGGAACGGTCTCACGTCCTAACCGTGCAACCATTAACCTTTCTACAAGTTTGTAATTTAAGAGGGAGACGAGTTTACTACTACAATGTTAAATAGATTCTACGCAAAATATTTTTAGACGTAAATAGGAATAGGTAATTTAGGATGATTATAAATAAGAATTCGATAGAATTGAGACTCGAATTTACGTTAACTATCGTTGATGAAATCTTTTTAGACGTAATATTCAATGTCATGTCGAAAAACAAAGACGTCCTTAGTAAACTTAGTTAACTTAAAACCATAAACATATAAGTGTCCGTTAGGTTCAAAGAACAAGTGGTTTACAGGTACAATTAAAAAATAAAAAACTTCTGAGCCATAGTCCACGTTCCGAACGTACAAGAAATCCTACAGGACTTATTTTACACTATGCAAGTTTTACTAACCGCAGTAAATTAAATAGGCTCTTAAGTAAGGTAAAACACTAAAGCACCACATTGCTAACTAAGCAAACTTATTGGACTCCCGTGACATAGCAACAACGTCTGCGATTCAACGTATTGTGCTATACAGGATCTTTCTTCGACTACGTTTGTCCTCAAGAGTAAAACTAACCGGAAGCTAATAAAATAATAACTTAAGTAATATTGTACTACCACAGCACAGTTTTCTAAACTAAGGACAGGTTAGATATTGTCTTAAATGAATAGGTCGTTACGTGCGCGTATTTTAATACGGTTGAAATAAGTTACAGACCATAATAAATAGCGTGCAATTTATTTTTTCTCATTCTCCTATAACACTAACAATAATGGCCACCTCCTTCACCCTATCCTTCTAGTAATCGAAAAAGAAACCGTTTTGCTCTCGTTAGTTAGAATCAACATCCCGCTTGTCTCTTCCGAAACGTTCTTTGTCGTCGAAAAAGACTTTTGTAGGTTATGTAAACGCGGCTACATAGTTGTACACTTCCCAACCGCAGTTAATTTTTAGCAAACGTGCTACAGTTAGTTTAATCGCGAGAACAATTGTTACGTCCTTGAAATTTAGGTAACCAAGGGTACTTCCTTTAACTAGGATTTCTGACCTTAGTTTGTAATTTATGTTTAAACTTACGCCGGGAAAAAGAAGGTGTTAATTAGATACTATTTAACTGACTACCGGCACAAAATTTATAGCCAAGACCTCGACGGATAAAGCGCTAATCTCCGACCCGACGTATAACACATAGATTTCGGCGGAATAGCTACAATTGGTTCACGACCGTCGACCTTAGACTAAGTTAACGAAAACGATCACAATACGGACCCTATTAACTATGTTTATACGTTCGTTAGCGAGCTTCATTTCTTTTAGGACTAATACTCTTTTAATCGAAAATATTCGCGAACTTTCTACTTTTAGCTAACCAAAGTGGGCTCTGTCAGCGACTTAAAAACTGAACCGAAAACAACCTACATCTGTTCCTGTGAATATACAGATTTCTTACCCTATATATACTATGCTTCGTGGTATTTCGGACCGAATTCGGAGGAGTAGTTCAAGTTGTAACCCTAAAAATTACGGACAGACGCTGTTTAATAATAATTTACGCTGCTGGTAGCTACGAGTTCCTTTAGTTAATTGCGTTGTTCGACAACGCTAATTTCTCCCAGAATAACAGACCACACCCCGCGTTCGTGTTAACGGTTTTGTTAAAATACTTCGGGGCGTAGTTCTTCTTACAGTCCCCGTTAATTAATGGGGTCCAGAATAGCTAACGGTATGAGTAAACCAAATGCCCCCATTAGCCAGCTGACTTAAAGTTTACTTTGACCGACCACAGTCAATACGGGTTTAACGATTTTGCCCACCACCTTAAAATAGATGACAGGCCGTGTGAGCTCGGCGAAGACTTCTCCTCAACTAGTTTGTTAGAAACGGTTCTTAAGAACGAAATGCTCGACTGCCACATTGATGTCACCTTTAATTCAGTCCAATACCGAACCTAAACCGATTACTTAACTTTTACGAATCTCATCGATTTGCAAATCCGCTTAATCGCCCGAATTCCCAATCTTTTTGGAAGGAACCTCGGGTACGTTATCCGGGACTTAAAGTTCCTTTGTCGGTTCGCATATAACTACATGAAACAGTTCTTTACGACGGACGTAATACACTTCTCTTAAACCATCTACGTCACCTACATAAAACACTCAGGTAACGAAAAAGTAACTTTGTTTGACTCGTTCAAAAGCGTCGGCGAGTCCTTAATTTCGAGGGGTATTTTACAGTGCGGCTCGTTAATAGGTTATAGCCTCGTTCGTTCGAACGTCGACTCAAACCACGAAATAGAACACTAGTAAACCTCAAAAATCTACTTTTTCCGCGTAGACGATACCGTTACCGTTTGTGTCAACGACAAAACGAAGGACCACGAATAATGAAAAACGCACTTTTCGTTTTTGGAGGCCATCTTAATGACGCCGCTCGACCCCATCCATACCGACAACGATGGCTAACATTAGGACCAAGTAGTGGTTGATGCAGTAATGCAAACTACTACTCATACCGAACGGTTAAGAAAAGTAATTGCCAAGGGCTTCGAAATCGACGTCAGTGGTCGGTTCGCCGTTCTCGTAATCCAAACGTTTTCCTCCATCCCTGATAACGACTTCCATACTTGCGACTAAACTATACCACCAGACAATTACTGTCACGACGAGAAACAATAATGAAACGTATAGGAAATGGTGTAGCATACTACTAACGTCCCCTTACCCAAAGATTTGGTCTATGAATGATCCTTTTTTTACATACAATTTTGGTGAATTTTGTTAAGATAGAAATTCATAATAGCATCCGAGCAAACGATGAACCCGGCATTTAGGCTATAGTTATTTTTTTCTTTGGGGGTATATATAATAACTACACTTTATAGGTGTTCCTAAATCACTAGGTGCATAATTACGTCATCATGTTCTGAAGTACCTTTTTTGGTTTTCTTCAAAAAAATTTCTTTAACGACGACTATGCCTGTAAGGACGTCTACGTGGACCTTTTAGGCCAAATTTACAGTGCATGAGAAACGGTATGTTTTGTTTTTTACGTAACTCGCAAAGAAAATTATAAAGATAAATGGTGGCTCCTCGACGTGTAGGAAGTTTATGCCAACCGTCATAACTTAAAATAGGTACCTTCGGTCCAACTCAATCGACTGAATAAGGCTGGACTTTGCTTAATAAATTTTGGATATCGGTCAAAAACGTCATTTTTTTAATGGCTCTTTTTAGAAAGTCTATTTTTTACCTAGCTTCTCCCATGATTCGGACATCTTTTTTTAATATTTTAGACCAGAAAAAGTCGTTTACCTTATTTATAATAGAAACTATGCATAGTCCATCGTCGTATACAAATACCAGGCGTTTGTCATTTTTATGGAAACAGTGTCTAAAGAAGAAATAATTTAGGACTTCATTTTGTATCACAAACCCCAGCAATTACCGACTATGAGGAAAATATCGACGGCTATTTTTCCATCGGCTTGAATGAAAAGCTCACCACAAAGAACGATATTATGACTGGCATAACAACCGTTACAGGTTACGCAAGGAACGGAACTTTGATCCCTAAAATTGAAGTCGTAGATATGGACGACGTTAATAAAGGTACCCATAGAATGCAAAGAAATTTTTGAGATGGTAAGAACTTTTATTACGTCACGTTTGACGCCGAAGACGACCACTCCGGCAACGACCACCCTAACAAATATGGTAAGGTCGTAACTATTAATAACCAAAAACCTTAGTAAAACTAATGTACTGTTTAAAAAAGTAACGTCAATCACCACCTCAAGACCCACAGAATAAGAGGTAAGGGAATGCTGCATAAAACCAAGTACTAGGTAGCAATTTTAAAGGCCTTCCCTCCCGTTAACGGCTCCATAATTTTAGTAGGCGACTTTTTTGTCCATAGTTTCTGTATAATTAGCCCCCCC
>NZ_QHJG01000002.1:74899-237929 GCF_003184185.1 Legionella qingyii
TGCCTCGATCTTGGGGTTTTTCGTAAGTCCTGAGGATATCAGAATTTAACAAAAGGATTAGGTTTTATAATGAGAAAAGCAGCTTTAAGTCTTTGGCTTGTCTTGAGCGTACTGATTTCACCACTATTTGCGAAAGATAAAATAAAAAATTTTGATTCCCAATCTAATGAATGTGTTGAAAATATAGAATTACGTGCCAGTAATGGTGGTTTATTTCTCGATCAGTGTCATATACACGATCGTGATATTCCACAAATTTTATCCTTTCTCAATAAGCACCCGGAAATCAATCGTTTAAGCATTTCGGACAATCAGATTGGCTATCAAGGTGCCGAATTACTTTCTACTAATACCCATATTCGATATCTTTTCCTGACTGGAAACCGTATTGGTTCACTTGGAGCTGAGGCATTAGCTAAAAATACTTCTTTGGTTTACCTTCTTTTGGGGGATAATCATATTGGCTCCTATGGAGCGGAGGCCTTAGCGAATAATACTACTTTGATATTTCTTTCACTTGATGGTAATCCTATAGGCTCTTTGGGGGCGAAATCATTAGCAAAAAATAAATCACTAACTCATCTTTCTCTAAAAAGAAGTCAAATCGGAGCAGAAGGTGCGAAAGCATTGTTTTCGAATCAAACATTGAAAAGTTTATATTTAGGTAACAACCGCTTAGGGAATGAGGGTGTAGAGTCTCTTGATAGAAATCAATCCCTCAACTTTATTGACTTGGAAAACAATAATATTGATAAAGATGGCGTTGAGATTATAGCAAGAAATCCCAATTTACTTTATCTCATTCTTGATAACAATCCATTACAAAATGAGGGGGCAGCTTTTTTGGCCCAGGCCAGTTCTCTCGAATGGCTTTCAACTGCTGGTTGTAGCATAGGTCGCGAAGGGGCTCAGTTTTTATCTGAATTGAGTCATCTTACCTTGCTTAATATCGACAATAATTTAATTGGTGATGAGGGTATCGCAGCTCTAGCAAAAATGAGTTCTCTGACTAATTTATATGCGGATAATAATCTTATTGGGGATGAAGGTGCAAAAATTTTAACCAAAGCGATACAACTGCAAAATTTAAGTTTGAGTCATAATTATATTGGAGATGAAGGCGCTTTAACTTTAGCTGAAACTGCAACTTTATATACCTTAGATGTAAGCTTTAATCAAATTACTGCAATCGGAATAAAAGCATTAAAAAGTAATGAAGTGTTGTCTTATTTGAATACTGAAGGTAACCCTGGAGATAAGCGGTAAGTTCATGCCCTATTGGCACATCTTGCGCGAAAAATAACACTTCGGAAGCCTCACATACTGATGATGTATGCTACGTTTTTTCAGTATCATATTCGCGCAACCTGCGCTCAAATCCAACCATTCCCCCATGAACGGTTACGATAAACGTAATATCCTCTAAATTTTCCTGGAGGAACACAGTGGAACCCGGGTTTCAGCCTACTTGTTTGAGGCCAGTCGAACTATTGTATCAATTGCTTTATCCAAACTTAGTTGTTGTGTTTCTCCAGTAGCTCGGTTTTTATATTCCACACAGTTTTGTTCCATATTTCGTTCACTTACGATGATACGATGTGGAATACCAATCAAATCGTGATCTGCAAACAACACGCCAGCTCTTTCATTCCGATCATCAATTAATACATCGATGTCTAATTCTTTTAAACGCTCATATAGTGCATCTGCTTGTTTTTGAACTACTTGTGAACGATGCCCATTTAAAGGAATTATGACTACTTGGAATGGTGCAATATTTTGAGGCCAGATAATTCCATTTTCATCATGATGCTGTTCGATTGCTGCTGCAACTACACGAGTGATACCTAAGCCATAACATCCCATTAACATAGTCTCTAATTGACCCTGTTCATTAATTACTGCAGCATTCATGGCTTTAGCGTATTTATCTCCCAGCTGAAAGACATGACCAACTTCAATGCCGCGGCAAGAGTGCAGTATTCCTTTCCCATCTGGACTGATATCGCCCTCTTTTACATTACGTAATTCATAAACAAGATATTCACTCACATCTTTATCCCAAGCAGCATGTTGATAATGTTTGTCTGCTTGATTGGCACCACAAATAAAAGAATCCATAGCAAGAGCATGATGATCCACGATTACAGGAATTGGTAAATTGACTGGTCCAAGAGAGCCAATGGGGGTCTTCAAGGTTTTTAAGACAGTTTCTTCATCAATAAATTGTAGGGGAGAATGCACCAAAGGATGTTTTATTGCTTTGACCTCATTGAGCTCATCATCGCCTCTTAAAACTAAAGCCACCATAGGGTGTTCTTTTCCTTTTACAATCAATGTCTTGATGGTTTGACTGCTTGCTACACCAAAGAATTTTGACACTTCAGCTATAGTTTTTTGGTTTGGAGTATCAACCAGAATCATTTTTTGAGTGGTGGGTGTTGCTTTTTCGGGTTTTAAACTGGTTGCTTGTTCAATATTTGCGGCATAATCTCCTTTATCACTATAGAAAATTAAATCTTCACCAGAGTCAGCCAATACTTGGAACTCATGTGATGCAGAGCCTCCAATAGCACCCGTATCGGCTTCAACTGCGCGATATTTAAGTCCCATGCGATCAAAAATACGACAATAAGCCTGATACATATCTTTGTAGGTCATTTGCAGGCTTTCTAGATTTAAATGGAATGAATATGCATCTTTCATAATAAATTCTCGTGCACGCATCACACCAAAACGAGGTCTGATTTCGTCGCGGAATTTAGTTTGGATCTGATAAAAGCTTGTGGGTAATTGTTTATAGGATTGTAACTCATTACGCATAATATCTGTGATTACTTCTTCATGAGTAGGGCCATAGCAATATTCTCTACCATTAGAATCTTTCATGGTGAGAAGCTGCCCGCCAAAGGTATCCCAACGCCCAGTTTCTTGCCATAGTTCAGCAGGTTGTACTGCGGGCATGAGCAACTCCATTGCGTTGATGCGATTCATTTCTTCACGGACTATCTGTTCTATTTTACGTAATACTTTTAAACCCAAAGGCATCCAGGTATAAAGGCCTGAACCCAGTTTACGAATCATTCCAGTTCTCAGCATTAATTGATGTGAAACAATCTCTGCATCGTTTGGAGTTTCTTTGAGAGTTGCTAAAAACCATTGAGACGCACGCATTTCTGCTCCTGAAAATAGTATTGTTCTTGAGTGCAAAGCATTATACAGAAGTTTCTGTTCAATAACAGATTAATTGGCGTGAGGCATCTAGCCTGCGAGGCGGAGCCCATTGTTATTAAATCATTTTTATCTTGGGCTCTGCTTCGCAGCAGCTATCTAGAGATGTTAAATCTTAATCTTGGCTTCTTCTAATAATGTATTTAGTTTGGAAGCCAGGTGTTCGTAATTTTTTCCTCCAAGTTGGCTTAATTCATACTCATAATTTTTATAATGAACTTTACCTGTCTGAACATTATAAACCCCACCAACTAGGGCAATATCATTTTGCTCGATCATGTCATGCAAAATAGAGCTGCGATCATAAATTTCCTGCATGGTATGGGCTACGTTTAACTCAGTAACATTGTCCACATAAGTTTTATTTTTACTGTGACGATTTGTTTCAGTTTCGCTCTCCGCATTGATCGCTGGTTTAATTTTGTCCAACAATTCTGTTATATGGCCTGTTTCAACTCCGTCGCACGCAGATTGAATGGCGCCACAACGCGTATGGCCCAGAACGACAATGAGTTTAACGCCAACAACATGACAAGCATATTCAATGCTGGCCAGAACGTCATTGTTCACCACGTTTCCAGCAACCCGCACACAAAAAACATCACCAAAGCTCATATCAAAAATTGTTTCTACTGGAACTCGTGAATCAATACAACCAAGAACAATGGCAATAGGATGTTGCCCTTTCGCTGTGAGTTTAATGTCCAATTGATTCGAACGGTGGATTGGGGTGTCATTGAGGAAGCGTTGGTTTCCTTCATGTAAAATATTTAATACCTGTGCTGGAGACAGGTGCGATTGCACGTCGTATGTGGTTACATTGATAAAATCAATATAATTATGAATCTTATAATGTTCTTTGAAGCCAATCAGATTCAATGCAATTTTTTTATTGGGCGCTTGTTCCTCTTTAAATTCTTTTAGAAGCTCAGAAATTTCTTTATCAATATACTGAGTATAACGCGCATCAATAATTAACTGTGATTCCCTGGGTATGGAATCAAGCTCGGCAACTAAAGCGGCTTTATTAAGAAAAGTCATTTGCTGGGGGAGTACTAAACGATTAATTTCTCCAGTAGGATGAATTTCTTTAAGGATATTAATTCGTGCCTGACTGTTTGATTTTAATATATAGAACAAACTTACTCCCAGCCCGATTAAAATGCCTGTTAGGAGGTTAAATACAATGATGCTGATCACTGTAGCGATAAATGGGATAAATCGATCACTACCTTGAGCATAAATAGAGCGATAAATTGAAGGTTTATTTAATTTATATCCGGTATAGATCAAAATTGCAGCCAAAGAAGATAAGGGAATTTTATTTAACGTGCCCGGGATTAACATCACCGCAAGGAAAATAAAAACACCATGCAAAATTGCTGACACTTTGCTTGTCGAACCTGCTTGAATATTGATTGAGGTTCTTACGATTACAGAGGTAATGGGAATCCCACCAATTAAACCAGCGGTCATGTTTCCCACTCCCTGAGCAACCAATTCTCGGTTTGAGGAGGGATGGCGTCGTTTTTTATCCAGTTTTTCCCCTGCTTTAAGATTCAATAAGCTTTCAAGAGAAGCCACAATGCCAATGATAAAAGCATAAAGATAGACTTTTGGATTCGCTAAAGTAGACCAGTTGGGATATTCCAATTGGCTAAATAGCTCACGATAATTATCTGTTTGGGGAATGTTAACTAACTGCGGCGAATTTTGAATCATGCTTGAATTGGTCCACAAAAACAACTCATTAAGCAACACGCCCAAAATAACGACGAGGATTGGTGCCGGTATTTCTTTTAGTATTTTATTTTTCGTCACATCAAAATAAATTAATGTGCTGAGAGAAAGAATCGTAATCAGCATCGCCCCAGTATTTATATGCTTATACACAGCAAGAATGGGACTTAATGAGATTTCTTCAGCGGTTTCTAACAAATGCATTTTGAGTTCGTTGAAATCTGCAGAAAGAGTAAATGCAAGTGGCAATTGCTTGATTATTAATAAAATACCGATGGCACAGAGTAGACCTTGTACGACATTGGAAGGGACGTAATCGGCGACAAATCCAGCTCGCAAACTTCCTATAACCACTTGAAGTAAACCGGCAAGAAATAGAGCAACTAAAAATGAATTGAAATCTCCTAGTTGAGTAAGGGCAGCTACTACCACCGCCGCCATACCAGCTGCAGGTCCACTGACACTAACGTGCGAGCCACTTAAGCAACCTACGACAACTCCACCAATAACGCCACTTAAAATTCCAGAGAAAAGTGGTGCACCAGAAGCCAAGGCAATACCTAGACATAATGGTATGGCGACGAGAAATACGACTATGGCTGCTACAAAATCAAATTTAAAGTAACGCTTGGCATAAATTCGAAATATACGTGAGTCAACCGATGTATTTGTAAACATGGGGATAGATCCTCTATTAACAAAATAAAGTGAAAAGGTTAAGCGAAAGTATTCTAATTTTAGACTAAAGTGCCATCTAATAAAACATTATTGTAACAAAAATGTTATTAAAATGTTACGGTTTAGTTAAGGATGTGTGCTTAACTAGGGCTATTTGGTTTGTTGGTGCTCATTGTGTTTGTGGTTTATAAGATTCGACTGATGCAAATAATTCAAAAAAACGAAAAGGAAAAGCCTAGACTAAAAGCAAGAAAGAGTGTTTTGTTAATTAAAACCCGGGATTGGCTACGTTGTTCACTACACTCTTATGCACATCTCACTGAAAAGCCATATTTGTACTCAAATCTGACTTTTCCCCAAAGATTTTCAACTTGTGACTAAGAGACAGGTCTTTCACCGGGCTTTAAAACAATTTTATACTTCTACTGAGTCGAATTCTTCTGTGCTAAAGAGTTCGCTGGTATTGATTGTTTGATTGGTGGCTAATTCATTTTCAAGATTTCTAAAATTCCACATATTTTGATCCATAAGTTGGCTGGGTTTGATGCTTTGCAGCGCATGCAGGATATTACTTGGAACTTTAGGATTTTCTTCGGCAAGTTGATTAATTAAATGTGTTACTTTTTTGCGCATTAAATTTTCCTGAGAACCACAAAGTGTACAGGGAATGATAGGGTAGGATTGCTCGTTGGCGAACGTGATAATGTCTTTTTCTTGAACATAGCATAATGGACGAATTACTATGTGCTTTTTATTATCGCTGAGCAATTTGGGTGGCATTGAGCGAATGTCACCATTATATAGGATGGACATCATTAAGGTACGAACCAGATCATCTCGATGATGGCCAAGAGCGATTTTATTGAAGCCATGTTCTTCGGCATAACGATAGATAATCCCGCGACGTAAGCGTGAGCATAAAGAACAGTATGTTTTACCTTCGGGAATTTTTTCTTTTACGATACTGTAAGTATCTCGAGTTAGGATTTCATGAGGAATTGAACGCTCGGCGAGCCATTGCCGCACTGCAGTATCATCCCAACCAGGTTGAGCCTGATCTAGGGTAAAGGAAAAGAGTTCAAATTTATTACCAGAACGCCGGCGTAATTGATCCAAAATAGTTAAAAGCGTAAAAGAGTCTTTGCCACCAGACAAACAGACCATAACACGATCACCACGCTGGATCATATTAAAATCTGCAATTGCTTTACCTGTATAATGAAGTAATTTTTTTTCAACTTGGGAGGGATTGGACATTATAAAAACCTGAATAAAAAATTGTTATTTAGTGGTAGTGCTTCCAGCAGAAACTAATCCGTTAACACGAGTTGTTTCTAACCATGAATTAATCAGCTCAAGATCATTTACGTTTAATGTTCCGGCAAGATATTTTAGAGTTAGAACGGCATTAATCAAACTGTATTGGTCATTAGCAAGTTGGTTCTGAGCTTCAAAAAGACGCTGTTGGGCATTCACTACATCCACCATGGTACGAGTGCCTACTTCAAATTGAGCCTCTGTACTTTCCAATGAATTCTGTTGGGAAATAACAGTTTGCCTGTCTGCCTTAACTTTGCTAATTCCATCAGTAATTGTGTTAAAAGCAATCCGGCTGTTTACTACCACATCTCGATAAGTTTGTTCGACTCGTTCGCTGGTAGCCCGAAAATTATGCTTTGCTTGCCGAGTTTGGGAGAGTACTAGTCCTCCTTGAAATGCAGGAAAGTTCAACGCCAAACTAACACTAGATTGTTTTTGATTTTCCGGTAAGAAAGGGCTGGATGTGTTGACTTCATTTGTTGTTTCTGCTGAGCTGCCTTGGATAGCAACAGTAGGCCAGTTGCCAGCAGACAGCGCTTTCATATTTTGACGTGCTACTTCAAGATTGCATTTGGCAGACAACAATTTGTAGTTTTGTTTAAGACCAGTATCTATCCACTCATCTACATCATTAGGTTCTGGCTTAATGAGAGGAATTTTTCCATCCCGCAGAGGCGCAATGAGTTCATAAACATGATTCGTTAATTTTCTTAAATTTTCACTTTGATTGATTTGGTTGTTACGGGAGGCAATAACCGTAGCTACCGATTGATCATAAGCTGCTTTTGCTTCATAAACAGAAGTAATTGGATCAAGACCCACCTCAAAGCGTTGTTTGGCTTGCTCGTACTGGCGCATGTTTGCGCGTTTTTTTGCCTCAGCGAAATTTAAAGTATCTTGGGCAAACAATATATCAAAGTAGGCTTTAGCTGTTCTAAGAATTAAATCCTGAGCTGCATCGTTAAAAGTAGCTTGTGCTGCTTTAACAGATGCCCTTGCTTGTTTTACTTTGGCCCAGGCTTGATAATTGAAAATAGCCTGAGATGCAGAAACTTGCCACATCTTGGATTTGTAATAGTCGTCTTGAACGCTGAAAAAGCCATCATTCACATGCAGAAAGTTTCGGCTTGTTTGCGCTGTAAGACCTGCTTGGGGTAGCAATGCTGCCCAGGCTTGAGGAACAGCTTCTTTATTAGCCATATACGTTTCATAGGCATTTTTGAATATAGGATCATTTTCAAGAGCTTGATGATAGATATCCATTAAGTCTGTTGCGGCAAATGCTTGCGACAACAGACCAAAAGCCATGAGATAGCAAATCAACAATTTTTTCATTTAAACTAAATCCTAAAATACAAATTCTTTTTGCATTGATTTATCGATCAATAAAGGAATGTTTGTTTCAAAAAGCAGTGCTTCATGCCAATTTTCACTATGATCTAGTTCATACAATCGGCCTTGCATGACAGGAGAAGCTCCTTCAATAACAAATAATTTTCCACCAGGAAGTATCTGTAATTTTTGAGTCTCATTTATTTGTTCTTTGGCACCAGTAAATACAACGACATCATAAGGAGCACTTTCTAACCAACCTTGACTGGCATCACCAGTAATTAATTCTACATTGTCACAGTGGTGTTTTTTTAATAGATGTGCCGCATTGGTAGTGAAATCGGCATAGTAGTCTATGCTGATTACTTTTTTACATAGCTTGCTGAGCAACGCGGTAAAAAATCCACTGCCAGTTCCTACTTCCAAAACGGTTTCATGACCTTGCAAATCCAATGCTTGTAGAATTTTTCCTTCTTCCAAAGGAGTAAGCATGCGTTGATCGTGATTAAGGGGTATTTGCATGTCTGAATAAGCAAAATGGATAAATTGTTCGGGAACGAATTCGTGTCTTAGTACAACATCATACAAATTAAGGATGGATTCGTTTAAAACATCGCCAGTTCGAAGTTGTTGTTTGACCATGTTAATGCGTGCGCTTTGATAACTCATTTGTTCTACCGTGTTGATTGTTTTAGGTTAAGATTGATTATTCATTTGCCAACGTTTTTGTTATTCGCAGTGATCCACTTTTGGTGATTTTAGAATTCCGCAAATAGCTGTGAAACAAGATGGCAGAAGTGAATTGTCAATACACTTTCAAAACTTTGGCACAATCTTAGCAAAAAAATAGCCCATGTGCTAAGAAATAATGTTTGAATCCCAAATTTCGTGGTGACTCTGTTTAAAGTTTGTTATGATCTGCAATTTTTAAGAGTTTTCTTAACCGATTTATAATTACCCATACATCATTCACGATGTTGAATGACAGGGAAATAAATATAATCTAACGACTGGGAGAATGCAGTGCTTGAGCAATTTACTGATTATTTGCAAACTGAAATAGCGACACTTAAGAGTGAAGGCTTATACAAAGGAGAGCGTGTTATTTCTAGCCAGCAACAAGCTGCTGTCACAGTAAATCATAAAGAAGTAATCAATCTTTGCGCTAATAATTATTTAGGTTTGGCTAATGACCCTCAACTTATTGCTGAAGGGCAAAAAGCACTGGCTCAGTATGGTTATGGTATGGCTTCTGTGCGTTTTATTTGTGGTACCCAAACTCCTCACAAACAGCTTGAACAGAAAATCAGTCAATTTTTAAGCAAAGAGGATACTATATTATATTCATCATGCTTTGATGCGAATACGGGTCTTTTTGAAACGTTATTAGGTGAGGAAGATGCGATTATTAGTGATGCATTAAATCACGCCAGTATCATTGATGGGATTCGTCTGTGTAAGGCTGCGCGGTATCGATATGCTAATAACGACATGAAAGCATTGGAAGAACAATTGATTGCTGCTAAAAATGCACGATTTCGTTTGATTGCCACAGATGGTGTTTTTTCGATGGACGGAATTTTAGCAAATCTTCCAGCAATTTGTGAGTTGGCAGATAAGTATGATGCCATGGTTATGGTTGATGACTCACATGCAGTTGGTTTTATGGGGGAAACTGGTCGGGGAACTCCAGAACATTTTGGCGTTAGCGATCGTATTGATATTATTACGGGTACCTTGGGTAAGGCCTTAGGGGGCGCTTCTGGCGGTTATACTGCATCAAACAAGACTGTCGTTGAATGGTTACGTCAGCGTTCCAGACCCTACTTATTCTCAAATACTTTGGCTCCAGTTATTGCGCATACTTCTTGTGTGGTTTTAGATAATTTAATGAAAAATAACCACTGGGCTGAAAAATTAAAACGAAACAGCCTTTATTTTCGTGAAGGGATGACGAAATTGGGATTCAAGCTAATCCCAGGAGAACATCCAATTATCCCCGTTATGTTGGGTGATGCGAGTCTGGCTGGGCGCATGGCAAATCGTTTGTTGGAGTTAGGTATTTATGTGGTTGGTTTCTCATATCCTGTAGTACCTAAAGGGTTGGCTCGAATTCGAACCCAAATGTCTGCAGCACATGAGCTACATCATTTGGATAAAGCGATCGCAGCCTTTGAAACAGTAGGTAAGGAATTTTCTGTTATTTAAAGCAAAACGCTCTTCTCTTAATTCTATAGGGACGAGCTAATTTTTGAGGTACTTTTATGAAATCATTAGTCAAGGCGAAAAAGGAACCTGGAATTTGGATGGAAGAAGTTGCAATGCCTGAATACGGCGTCAACGATGTATTAATTAAGATTAAAAAAACAGCGATTTGTGGTACTGATATCCATATATATTCCTGGGATGAATGGGCTCAAGCGACTATCCCCGTACCGATGACTGTAGGCCATGAGTTTTCTGGTGAAATTGTTGCAATAGGCCAGGAAGTGCAAGGACTACATGTAGGACAACGAGTTTCTGGTGAAGGACATTTAACATGTGGTTTCTGCCGAAATTGCCGCGCAGGTAAACGTCATCTTTGCCGTAATACTTTAGGTGTGGGCGTCAATAGACCAGGATGCTTCGCAGAATATCTATCTATTCCTGCCACCAATGTTATCGTTCTTCCAGATAACATTACCGACGAACAGGCCTCAATTCTTGATCCCTTTGGCAATGCAACTCACTGTGCCTTGGCTTTTGATGTAGTTGGAGAAGATGTATTGATTACTGGTGCTGGACCTATTGGGGTTATGGCAGCAGCAATAGTAAGACATATAGGTGCTCGTCATGTAGTCATTACGGATGTGAATGATTACCGTTTGGATTTAGCCCGTAAAATGGGTGTAACTCGTGCAGTAAATGTTAAATATGAAAAGCTGGCTGATGTTACTGCAGAGCTGGGCATGCTGGAGGGGTTCGACGTAGGCTTGGAGATGTCAGGAAATCCTATGGCGCTTAATGATATGATGAAAGCAATGAACCATGGCGGACATGTGGCCATGTTAGGTATTCCTCCTCAGGAAACAGCTATTGATTGGAACCAAGTTATTTTTAAAGGATTGGTAATTAAAGGTATCTACGGGCGTGAAATGTTTGAAACCTGGTACAAAATGATTGCTATGTTACAAAGCGGACTGGATATTTCACCAGTTGTAACGCATCGTTTCCCAGTGGATGATTACCAACAGGCATTTCAAATTATGGCATCAGGTCAATCAGGTAAAGTAATTCTTGATTGGTAGAAGACCATGAATTTTGAATAGCAATAGTAAAGATATTGTTGTAACCGGGTGAGGGCTTGACCGTAATACCCGGAAATATCGAGTATTATTTCCCCGGGTTATGGCGGTGCCTCACCCAGGCTACAAAGACAGTTTAAAGAAGACGGAGTAGTTATGTCACAATATATTTTTACCATGAATCGTGTCAGCAAAATTGTTGAAAATCAGCGATTTATTTTAAAAGATATTTCATTGAGTTTTTTTCCTGGCGCTAAAATCGGTGTTTTAGGATTGAATGGTTCTGGTAAATCAACTTTATTACGTATTATGGCAGGTGTTGATACTCAATTTGAAGGAGAGGCAAGGCCACAACCAGGAATTAAAATCGGTTATCTAGAACAAGAACCTAAATTGGATCCGGATAAAACCGTACGGGAAGTTGTTGAAGAGGGCGTGAAGGAAATGAAAGAAAAACTTGCACGCTTCGACGAAATTAGTATGCGCTTTGCAGAACCAATGAGTGACGATGAAATGAATACGTTGCTTGCTGAGCAAGGTGAGTTGCAAAATGCTATTGAAGCAGGTGGCGGTTGGGATTTAGATAGGAAGTTGGATGTTGCTGCTGATGCGCTGCGATTACCTGATTGGAATGCTGTTGTGGGTAAATTATCAGGAGGTGAGCGTCGCCGAGTTGCATTATGTCGGTTATTGCTTTCTAACCCCGATATGTTGTTGCTTGATGAACCAACCAACCATTTAGATGCAGAATCTGTAGCATGGTTAGAACATTATCTTGAAAGTTTTCCTGGTACTGTAGTTGCAATTACCCACGATCGATATTTCTTGGATAATGCGGCAGAGTGGATATTAGAATTGGATCGTGGTGAAGGGATACCTTATAAAGGTAACTACTCTTCCTGGCTTGAGCAAAAAGAAGCACGTCTAGAGATGGAGCAGAAGCAAGAAGATGCACATATGCGTGCAATGAAAGCAGAGTTAGAGTGGGTTCGCACCTCACCTAAAGGACGTCATGCTAAAAATAAAGCTCGCCTTGCTCGATTTGAAGAAATGAATTCGAAGGAATTTCAAAAACGTAATGAAACAAATGAAATATACATTCCACCTGGAGAGCGTTTGGGTGATCTGGTTCTTGAAGGAGAAAAAATCACCAAATCATTTGGAGATCGAATCTTAATTGACAATTTAGATTTTAAACTCCCTAAAGGGGGTATTTTAGGGATTATTGGTCCTAACGGAGCAGGTAAGTCTACATTTTTGAAAATGATTACTGGTCAAGAAGAGCCGGATGATGGGGTTATCCGTATTGGGGAAACGGTACAATTGGCTTACGTAGACCAATTACGTGATGAATTAAATCCCAATAAAACAGTATGGGAAGAGATTTCTGATGGTCATGACATAATGCAAGTAGGTAGTTTTCAAATGCCTTCACGTGCTTATGTAGGCCGCTTTAACTTTAAAGGTAGCGATCAACAAAAGAAAATGTCCCAACTTTCCGGGGGTGAACGTAATCGCGTTCATTTAGCAAAATTATTGAAAAGTGGTGGGAATGTATTACTACTTGACGAACCTAGTAATGATTTGGATGTTGAAACTCTACGTGCTTTGGAAGACGCGATTCTCAATTTCCCTGGTTGTGTTGTTGTGATCTCACATGATAGATGGTTCTTAGATAGAATTTGTACTCACTTGATGGCTTTTGAAGGTGATTCACAAATTACCTTTATCGAAGGAAATTACAGTGATTATGAAGCGGATAGAAGACGCCGTTTGGGTGATGAAGCGGATAGGCCGTCACGTATTAAATACAGAAAATTGGAATCATAAGTTTTAATTGAACGTATCAAAATTGAAATATCAAATGAAGATAAGTAGTAAACGTAACTACTTATCTCTCACTGCAGGTCTAGAGAGCCTATGCTGACCAATTTCTAGATCTCGCGGTAATTTGTAACTATTCGAAGGGAAATGCGATCTAGGGAAAAGAAAGAGAATTTCAAGAAAGTTTTAATCAAGTGGAGATAAAATTTAAATGAATAAGTTGTTTTGGGCAGGTTTGTTACTGTGTATTGGGGGGTTAACATCCTGTGTTGAGAATGATCCGTCTACTTTAATTACAGATGACGCAGGTTATGTGCATCGAACAGTTCACTATACAAAGGATAAACGAGGTCGTGATTATTTTCCGCAGAAGATTCAGGCAACAGGTGAAAAACGCTTTATTTTTGATCCAAAAGTTTCTGCATGGGCTGCTTACGATGAGGATGGTAATCGATTATTGACTGGTGGTGGATCAGCAGGTATTGATTTCTGTGAAGAAAATTCAAACCAATCGTGCCGAACTGTTACTGGAACTTTTAAAGTTTATAATCGAAGGGGAGCCGATTGCAAATCTGGGGAATATCCTGTAGATACTAAAGGCGGCGCTAAAATGCCTTATTGCACTTACTTTTATCAAGGATATACCGTCCACGCAGCATACGATGTTCCTGAACACCCATCCAGCCATGGCTGCATACGTATTTTCCCAAGTGCTGCCAAATGGTTAAGTGAAAACTTTTTCAAAATAGGTACAAAAGTTATTGTTTTAGAATATCCAAATGAAGCGGGTGCCAATCAACCTGCTGTACATGCATAATGAGCGGAGATGAATTATTCATCTCCCCTAAGTTTAATTTCACTATAGCCTGGGTGACGCGAATGCGGAACCCAGGCTATAAATTTTCAGGTAGGAACGGCAATATTCCGAATTAAGAACTACTGGGGTGGGAGCGAAGGTTGTGTCGAGCTCTTTTCTGGCAAAGTAGGTTGTCCAGTAGTAGCTGGTGACTGAGTCGCTGAGGGATTTGCAGTAGTTGGTTGTGTGGTTGTCATTGGAGTTGACGGTGTAGCTGGATTTGGTGCAGTTGAGCTAGTTGGAGTTGTAGTATTTTCAGTGTTTGGATTCATGACAGTGGCAGGATTAGGGTTAAAATCTGGTGGTAGTTTTTGAGTTACTGTCCCTCTTGGAGCAGCAATCATCTGAGTAATTCCCAAGTCCCCAGTTATCTTACGGCCTATAGTCACATCAACACTGAGTAATTGTGTTACTTTTTCTTTGTCATTCTGATAAACAACTTGCAAAGGCAAATTAATTTTCCATTGATTGTCTTTCGCTTCTGTTAAGATAACTTGTCCATCCACTTGACTGCTCACAGTTAGTTTTTGAGATTTAATGGCTTCCAGATTACCTGATTTTTGCAAAGCAGTATTAAATCCAGTCCATCCTTGCTCAGTGAAACAAGGTTGCAATTTTTGCAGTTGAGCGTCTAAATTATTTGGGTCAAAGTCAAAAGATTGAGTCACTGCTTTTGCAGCCCATTTCAGAACCAATGATTGATCAATAGTTTTGGTTTCTGCAGGTATTTTATACTCACAATTGATTGGTGCTGCGGGTGCCTGTGCTGGATTTATTGATGGTATATTTTGACCTGGAGGCGTTGGCGTAGCGGAGGGTTGTTGTACAGTGCCTTGAGTTTGAGGCTGGGGCGTAGAAGGGGGCTGTTGTACCGTGGCTGGAGTTTGCGGCGGAGGTGTTACTGGCTGAGTAACATCAGCATGTACTTGAGTACCAAGTAGCGCAAACAGAGTACTCCCTAGTAATGTGTTCTTCATGAAATTGACTCCTTAAATAGTATGTAGCAATTCTGCGATAATAAGAGCAGCCAGTCTAGCAGTTTTTTGTTCTTGATCCAAAGGCGGTGATAGTTCAGCGACATCAAAACTAACTACTTTGCCACTTTGAATAATGTATTTCAAGAGTGGTACAATTTGCCAGGGAGTGAGTCCTAAAGGTTGGGGTGCACTCACGCCAGGAGCAAATGACTCAGCTAGAACATCTAAACAGAGTGTCAGATAAATATGATCCAGATTGAGCATGAAATCATCGAGAAATGCCAAATGCCACGCTAAGCTGTTCGAATATAACTCTTCAGCAGTCAAATAATTAACATTAAGCTCGTCAGCTCGTTCAAAAAGGGAAGAGGTATTTCCCATTTTTTGGATTCCAATACAGCAATAATTAAAGGGTTGGCTATTTTCTTTACAGTACGCTGCAATTTGTGAAAAGGGAGTTCCTGATGTACCTGGCTGATTTTTTTGGTGGGGTCTTAAATCAAAATGTGCATCAAAATTAATAATTCCTAATTTAGTATAATGGGGCGCCAAACCTTGATAATGTCCCCAGGCAATTTCATGGCCTCCACCTAAGGCAACTGTTTGATGACCTTGTTGATGACAAAAACTGATTAAATTGGCAAATTGAGTTTGCGCAGTTTCCAGCTCATCTTCTTCACAAAAAATAGTACCTAAATCAAAAATTGGCTTATCGATAGAACATGGGAGCTTTGCTAATTGTGTTTTGATTTGATCCGGCCCTAATTTTGCTCCTGGTCTTCCCATATTACGACGAATACCTGCATCGCTGGCAAAACCAAGTAAAACCGTTTTTTTCTCTTTCGTGATTAGATCGGTTTGTTTTACAGGAAAAATAATTTTTTGAAAGAACCGTTCAGCATTAATCGTATCTTTTCTACCTTGCCAGAGTGCAGGATTGGCACGTTGGTAATTGGAAAGATGTTCAAACATTAAATTCTCCCTCTGCTCAAATGATGATGTTACAATTTATCTAAGATGCGTTTTATAAAAATCTGCATTTATCCTTATCCATTAAATCCTACTAATATTTATTCTTAAGCTATCTTAACTCTGAGCTTAAATGCAATTGATAGCAACTACTTTAGAAAAATCTGCATTATAAGTTACAGTACAGCTTTTTGTTTCTGCAGGAATCATTTGAATCAATTGAATTTTGGTATTTGTATATTCACAGGCAATCCAAGTTTCTTGTTCACCAAATGTCCATGTTAATTTTTTATTTTTTGAAGACTCGGTATCAGGTGCAAGGCTTGCATGTTCTTTAGGATGTCCTGAATAAAATGTGATACGTTCAAAATGATTGGCGTCATTTAATTTATCCGAGAATTCATTCCATTTTGTGATTTCGTGGTGTAACGATTGATTCGTTTGAATAACCTGAGGGCACTGTATCGTTGTTGCAGACGCTAAGTTGCATAACACGATATGTCCTAGAAAGAAGCTGATGCAAACAGGAGTTCTCATTTTGATTGGCCTTCGATTATTTTATTATTGAATTCATTATAACATGATGGTGTCGTGTCAAAAGATTTGATTCCTGTCCAATCTATAACAGAATTTACTTATCCAGCAATGCACGCGCATAAAATTATGCCAACTTTATTCAATGTCTGGTATTATTTATCGCACGTTAAATAAAAAAGAGTAAGAGGATATTGTGATTGTTATTACCGGTGGAGGAAGTGGGATAGGAAGATCATTAGCTTTTTCTTTGGCAAAACGAGAGCAATCAATCTTAGTTGTAGGGCGAACAGAGAAGGCTTTGCAAGAAACAGCAGCTTTTTCTGAAAACATCCAATACATTTGCGCCGATGTATCAACATGTGAAGGGTTGGCGTCAATTAAAAATCGTTTGCACGATGTCAATCAAATTAGCGCTCTTGTTAACAATGCAGGAACTTTAAATCCATTGGTTCCCATGAAGGAAATTGATCCTAAAGACTGGAATCAAACATTAAATACAAATTTGAATGCGGCCCTTTTTCTTCCACAATTAATCTATGATAAATTGACTGATGGCCGTGTTTTAAATATCGGTTCTGGAGCTGCCTATTTCGCGATTAGAGGCTGGGCTGCATATTGTGTATCTAAAGCCGCCTTATCGATGTTAACCAAGTGCTGGCAGCTGGAATCTGATTCAATTGCTTTTGCTAGTGTTATGCCTGGGATAATTGATACAAATATGCAAGCAATCGCTCGAAGTAAAGAAAATCCTGATTATGAGAAAATTAGCTTTTATAAGCGCTTGAAAGATGAAAATCGATTGGTTTCACCCGAGACAGTCGCTGAATTTTTGACTTGGCTTTTGTTGGATGTAGACAAGGACACTTATATGTCTAAAGAATGGGATATATATGATACGAAGCACCATAAAGCCTGGCTTAAGCCTCCTCATCAAGTTCAACATTGGGATTTTTAATGCCTGTCTGCGACAAATTATTATTAAATGCGACGACCATCGATGCTCAAGGAAATCAATTAACGCAACAAGCTGTTGCGATTAAAGAGGGTCTTATTGTCTGGTGTGGGGCGCAAGCACAATTGCCAAAACAATTTTATGAAGCCCCGCATCAAGAAGAATGTCAGGGGCAATTAATTACCCCAGGTCTTATCGATTGCCATACTCATTTGGTTTACGGGGGTAATCGGTCGACTGAATTTCAAATGAAACTGGCTGGTGTCAGTTATGCCCAAATTGCTAAAACGGGTGGTGGAATTTTATCTACTGTCCGGCACACTCGAGCCGCTTCTGAAGAGGAGTTGATCAAACAATCTTTGCCAAGAATTCTTGCTTTACGAGCTGACGGTGTAACTACAGTGGAAATTAAGTCAGGTTATGGCTTGGATTTGGCTAATGAATTGAAAATGCTTAGAGTAGCTAAACGTTTAGGCGAATTAGCGGGCTTAAGGGTTAGAAAAACCTTCCTTGGAGCCCATGCAATAGGCCCTGAATTTCAAGGAAACAGCCAAGCGTATATTGATGTACTTTGTCAAGAAATGCTGCCTGCATTATGTGAAGAGAATTTGGTAGATGCAGTGGATGTATTTTGTGAGTCCATTGCTTTTTCATTGAAACAAACTGAGCAAGTTTTCGCAGCCGCTCAGGAATTAAAGCTCCCCATAAAATGTCACGCCGAGCAATTATCCAATATCGGAGCAAGCAAGCTTGCAGCTGAGTTTGGTGCTTTATCTTGTGATCATTTGGAGTTTTTAGATGAAAAAGGCGCATCTGCTATGGCAATGGCAAACACAGTTGCTGTTTTGCTTCCTGGTGCTTATTACTTTTTGCGTGAAAAGCAAAAACCTCCGGTAGAATTACTGCGGCGAGCTGGGGTAGGTATGGCTGTTGCTACCGATTGTAATCCTGGTTCATCACCAACTACGTCATTACGTTTGATGATGAGTATGGCTTGCCAATTCTTTTCATTAACGGTTCCCGAAGCTTTAGCTGCAGTCACCAGCCAAGCGGCAAGAGCATTAGGTTTGCAAAAGGAGGTAGGGACTATTGCTGAAGGTATGAACGCTGATTTGATATGGTGGTCTGTTAATGACAGTGCTGCTCTTTGTTATTACTTTGCATATCCTTTACCACATCGTATGATGATTGCAGGGGAATGGGTTTCTAAACCAGATACTTACTAGGAAAAAAATGTATGTTAAAACCACTTAAAACAATTCTATCTTTAAGTATTATCGTAGGCTCGTTTGCTACTTGGGCCGTAAATCCGATATCAATAAAAAAAGAAACCCCCATATATATTATTGATGTGAAATATCCACAAGGATTTAGTGATCCACGTATTAATGCAGTAGTACAAGACTTCATGGAAAAAACCAAAAGAAGTTTTTTTAAAGAAATTGCTGCTGATACGGACATTCCTGCAGATGCACCTGGAAAATCCGGTTTAAATGTCACGTACTCTTTGCCATACAAAACAAAAAATGCATTGAGCGTTTCTTTTAATATTTCTATTTACCACCGAGGAGCTGCACATCCTTCAAATACGGTGGCAGTATTGAATTTTATCCATGGAAGCCAGGTTGAGTTAGCTGACTTATTCCGACCTGAAACGAATTATTTAAAACCTATAGCCAGTTTTTGCAGTAAAAAAATTACCGAGAAAAATCTTTCAGATAAAAAATGGATCGAAGAGGGTACTAAGCCTGTAGAAAAAAATTATAAAATCTGGTCTTTTTCAGCAAATGGAATAAATATTATCTTTGATACGTATCAGGTAGCAGCATATGTTTATGGTCCGCAAACAGTAAAAATACCTTTGTCACAGATTTCTTCTTTATTAAATCCTGAAGTAAAACATAGTGTTTGGGGTCGTTAATGGCTGATACTCCTTTTATAGCTGCCGATAAAAAGGTAGCCGAACTTACTTTTCGAGTGGTGTTTCTTGCTATAATACTGACCGTATTGTTGGCAATGTCCAATGCGTTCCTTGCCTTGAAACTAGGGATTTTAACTTCAGCATCTATACCTGCTGCAATTATTTCCATGGGTATCTTACGTTTCTTTAAAAACTCTACCATTCTTGAAAATAATGCAGTGCAAACTGCGGCTTCTGCTGGTGAGGCCGTTGCTGGTGGGATTGTTTATACCATTCCAGCATTGATAATTATTGGTTTTTGGAATCATTTTGATTACATGACAAATTTTTTCATTGCAGTTAGTGGTGGAGTTCTGGGTGTCTTATTCTCCATTCCCTTACGACGTATTTTGGTTCATGATCCATCGTTAAAATTTCCGGAAGGGAGGGCAATTGCCGAGGTATTAAAATCATCCGCTGAAAAAACAGGTATCAAAGACATATTAATCGGGGGGGGAATAGGCGCACTTACTGAATTACTCCAAACTGGATTTAAAGTAATTGCAAATAGTTGGAATTATTGGTTTGTGGTAAAACGCTCTCTATTTGGTCTAGGCGCAGGCTTTTCTGCTACAATGATTGGTGCTGGTTATCTTGTTGGCCATGATATGGCAATCAGTATCTTTTTAGGCGCAGTGTTATCCTGGTTAGTTGCATTACCTGTTGTAAGTCAATTTTATCCTGAGTTTCTAAATCAGCACCCTGCAGAGCAAGCTGCATCCCTTTTATGGAATAGTGAAATGCGTTATCTGGGAATAGGTGCTATGTTGTTTGCTGGAGTGTGGACTTTTTTAAAATTAGTTAAACCACTTTCCAGAAGTATCCGAACTTCTCTGAAAACATATACGTCTAAAGGTGTTGATGCTCAGGTGCCACGAACCGATAAGGATATTCCATTGCCTTATATCTTGATAGGTACAGGCGCATTAGCTGCAATCCTGTTTCTCTTTTTTCAACTTGTTCTTCCTTTACATCCAGTCGGTTTGGATAATGAATATTCTCCAACCCTAATTTTTATTGCTGTTCTTTATGTCTTAATTATAGGGTTTATTTTTTCAGTTATTACTGCCTATTTTTCAGGTATGGTTGGTGTTACAGCTAGTCCCGGAAGTTCTGTTGTTATTTCAGGGATGCTTTTTGCTGCCTGGTTGTTATTAGTCGCGGTTGATCACTTATTGCCATTACCTCTAAAACCCGAGCAAATTCAGGCTGCTGAGGCAATTACGATTATGATTGGCGCAGTAGTAACTGGTATTGCGGCGATTGCCAATGATAATACCCAAGATCTGAAAGTAGGTCAGTTGGTTGGTGCAACCCCATGGAAACAACAATTGATGCTGTTGCTGGGCGTGGTGATCTCCTCTTTAGTTATTCCGCCAGTAATGCAACTATTATTCAATGTATATGGGATTGCAGGTGTAATGCCTCATGCAGGCATGGATATAAGTCAATCTTTACCTGCGCCCACAGCCGCTTTAATGGCAGCCATCACCGAAGCGGTGTTTAGAAATTCATTACCATGGAACATGATGTTTATTGGTTCGGCAATTATTTTGATTATTATATTTCTTAATCATTTTTTTCAATTACGACGCTATTTAAATTTATCCATTCTAGGTGTTGCTATAGGAATGTATTTGCCACTTTCTTCTTCATTTCCATTATTTATTGGGGGAATGATTGCCTTGTTTGTTAAAAGACGTTTAAAACGCGCAATACCTGTTAAAGAAGAAGCGTTGATTCGTAAACAAAAGGGGACGCTCATTGCCTGTGGTTTGGTTGCTGGTTCTGCTATTATGGATGTATTGCTTGCAATCCCGTTTTCAATTTTTCAAAGTCCTGATGCTTTGCAATTGGTAGGACCCAGTTGGAATAATATAGGCGTTTATTTGGGAATTATATCCACCTTGTTTCTTGCTTGGTGGATCAATCATAGAGTTGTTGGAAACGGAAACGGCTCAATTTCATAATTTTTAGCCTGGGTGGAGCGAAGCGGCACTGCCATTAAGCTAAGGAAAAAACTGTCGTTCCCGCGTAGGCGGGACCCATTTCTAGCGAGGCACAGTGCCACTTTAAGAAATAGATTCCCGCCTACGCGGGAATGACAAAAACCCTTAACTTAATGGCAGTGTAGCGAAAGCGAAACCCGGGTTCCAGTCTTTCGGACCTGAACCCGGGCTACAATAAACTCGCTGGAGTTTATTTCTTACAATGACTCAACTCTAATTTTATGTTGTAAGAGCTTTTCTTTAGTTTGTTGTGCTTGCGATAATTTTTCACGTTCTTTAGCAATAATTTCCGCAGGCGCTTTATCAGTAAATTTAGGATTATTTAATTTACCCTCAGCAAGACTAATGTCTTTATCTAACTTGGTAAGCTCTCTTGTTAAGCGAGTCAGTTCCGCCTCTTTATCAATTAAATCAGCCATTGGAATGAGTAATTCAATTTCACCAAGGACAGCAGTTGCAGAGACGGGTATCTTTTCATCTGCTTCCAGATAATGGATCTGGCTTAATTTACTCAATGCTTTTAACGTGTGTTGATATTTCTCCACTCGCTCTTTAAGCATCGGTGTAATATTCCGAATATAAAGCGGAATAAGCTTGGCAGGTGATATAGACATTTCACTACGGATGGTACGTACTGCTTGAATCGCTGCTTTTAACCATTCTAATTCTTCTTCAATTACATCATTAATGAACTCATGGTTCACTTGGGGGTAAGCACTGATCATAATGCTTGCACCATTATCACTGGTTAACTTTGTAGTCCGTTGCCAAATTTCTTCTGTAATGAATGGCATTAAAGGATGCAACATTTTAAGAATCTGATCGAGGACGTGAATTAATGTCTTACGAGTACCGCGTTTCAATGCGCTCAGTGCATGTTCATCTTGCAAGATGGGTTTGGATAATTCGAGATACCAGTCACAATACTCATGCCAGACAAATTCGTAAATCGTGTTTGATAACAAGTCAAATCGATAGGTTTCGAAATAATGATGTACTTTACTTATGGTGTGTTGCAGGCGTGATAAAATCCACTGATCTGCAGGGGTATATTGGAATGCTCCATCATCGAAATCTATTTGCTCTTCATCTGTATTGAGTAAAACATAACGTGCTGCATTCCACAATTTGTTACAAAAATTACGATAACCTTCAACTCGTCCTATATCAAAGCGTACATTTCGACCGGTAGATGCAAGAGAGCAATAGGTAAAACGAAGGGCATCTGTTCCATAGGCGCTAATACCTTCAGGAAATTCTTTACGGGTGTTTTTAATGATGTTGTCCCGAACAGATTGCAACATTAAATTAGAGGTTCGTTTTGTAATGAGCGACTCGAGATCAATACCATCAACAATGTCCAGTGGATCTAGCACATTCCCTTTAGATTTGGACATTTTATGTCCTTCACTGTCTCGAATTAAGCCGGTAATAAACACTTCTTTGAAAGGAATTTTTCCGGTAAATTTTAGCCCCATCATGATCATCCGAGCTACCCAGAAAAAAATAATATCAAAACCAGTAACCAGAACCGAAGTTGGATAGAACTGATCTAATTCTTGAGTACGTTCCGGCCAACCCAAAGTTGAAAAGGGCCAAAGCGCCGAAGAAAACCAGGTATCTAAGACATCCTCATCTTGTTTTAATACCGTTGAATCTTTAATTTTATATTTAAAGCGAACATCATTTTCACTATATCCTACATAGACATTACCATTACTGTCATACCATGCGGGTATACGGTGTCCCCACCATAATTGGCGACTAATACACCAATCTTCAATGTTGTCCATCCATTGAAAATAGGTTTTGCTCCAGGTTTCCGGAATAAAGCGAATTTCACCATTTTTCACAGCAGCGATTGCGGGTTCAGCGAGAGGTTGAGTTTTGACATACCATTGATCGGTTAACAGGGGTTCTATAATGACATTCGATTTTTCACCACGGGGCACTTTTAATTTATGTGGTTCTGTTTTAACTAATAAGCCTTCTGCATCCAGATCTTTAATAATTTGTTCTCGGGCTACAAATCGATCCATTCCTTGATATTTTAAAGGAGCATTTTTATTAATAGATGCTTTTTTAGTTAAGATGCTTATAACAGGAAGTTGATGACGTTTACCCACTTCATGATCATTAAAATCATGGGCGGGTGTAATTTTAACGCAACCGCTGCCAAATTCTTTATCGACATATTCATCCGCAATAATAGGTATCGTCCGCTCACAAAGTGGAAGATAAACCTCTTGCCCAATAAGATGTTTAAAACGTGGATCTTCAGGATGTACGGCAACCGCAGTGTCTCCCAACATCGTTTCAGGTCGGGTGGTAGCAACAATAAGAGACTCGGTTGAGTTCACAACTGGGTAGCGAATATGCCAGAGGAAACCATCTTCTTCTTCAGAGAGCACTTCGAGATCCGATACTGCAGTACCTAATTTAGGATCCCAATTCACTAAACGAGTTCCACGATAAATCAAACCTTCATCATAGAGTTGTACGAACACTTTTTGCACTGCGGCTGATAATCCTTCATCCATAGTAAATCGTTCGCGACTCCAGTCTACTGAAGCACCCAAACGTCGCATTTGTTGCGTTATAGTATTACCAGATTTATTTTTCCATTGCCAAACGCGTTCTAAAAATTGTTCGCGGGTAAGATCTTTTCTAGAGGTTCCCGTGGCTTCAAGTTGACGTTCAACAACGAGTTGCGTTGAAATACCAGCATGGTCAGTACCCGGTTGCCATAGAGTTTTATCGCCTAACATCCGATGATAACGGGTCAATGCATCCATAATCGTATGCTGAAAACCGTGCCCCATATGCAGGCTACCTGTAACATTGGGAGGAGGGAGCATAATGCAATATCTTTTGCCGTCACCATGAGGCTGGAAATAATGATGATTTTCCCAATTTTTATAGCATGATTTTTCAATTGCTTCAGGGGAATAGATTTTATCCATGATTAAACCTGTACTGATAAAAAGACGAAATGTTACCACAAATTCAACCATAAGTTGAGCCAATAAGCTTACAATAATATGGGGTTGGAAAATTACAGGTTTAGCTTTTGCAGTCGGGCTGCAGAGCGGCGGAACTCGGGAAAATTGTGATATTTTAAACCCGGGTTCCTCTGCGTGGCACCCGGGCATTTTATATTAGGGATGTTGTTCTTTTGGGTTAGGCACTTGAACATCAGGAATTTTTGCTTCATCAAACTGAGGTTCAGCCTTTTTCAAGCGATGGTCTTCTGCAATGTATGTATATAAGGTAGGAACCACAAATAAAGTAAATCCTGTTCCGATTAACAAGCCCGTTGCAATAACCAGACCTATATCAAAGCGACTTACTGCTCCTGCGCCACTAGCAATCAAAAGCGGCAATACACCAAATACCATGGCTGCAGTGGTCATGAGAATGGGTCTTAATCTAATACCTGCAGCTTCCTCTACGGCAGCTCGTTTATCCAAATTCTTTTCTCGTTGTAGATGGTTGGCAAAATCTACGATCAAAATCCCATGTTTGGAGATTAATCCGATAAGAGTAATCAAGCCAACCTGAGTGTAAATATTGATACTCGCCAGACCCAAATTCAAGGGAATTAAGGCGCCACAGATGGACATGGGGACACTGATTAAGACGATTAAAGGATCGCGAAAACTTTCATATTGAGCGGAAAGTACCAAAAAGATAATTATGATTGCAAAGATAAATGCAAATATCAGGGCACTTCCTTCTTGTATAAATTGCCTTGATTCACCACCATAGTCATATGAGAACCCCTTAGGTAATGTATCGTTGGCTGCATTTTGTAAGAACTCAAGACCCTCGCCAAGTGTTTTTCCAGGCATCATGACTGCTTGAATGGTTGCTGAGTTCATTTGTTGAAAATGTGTGGCGGCATTAGGAGCTGTTTTTTCCACAGCAGTAACTACAGTTGAAAGAGGAACCATAGTTCCGTTGATGGTTTTCACATATATTTGCCCTAATTGTTCCGGGGTCATGCGGAACGAGCGACTTAACTGCGGAATAACCTGATAACTACGTCCTTCCAAATTAAAATAGTTGATGTAATTACCTGATAAAGCACTGGTTAAGCTGCTCCCAACTGCTTGCATATCTAATCCCATTTCAGAAGCTTTGGAGCGATTGATATCCAGTATAATTTGGGGCTTGTTAAATTTAAGAGAATTATCGACATAAATAAATAAACCACTTTTTTGAGCTTTTTCGGTGAGTTTTTGTGACACATCCAATAAGCTTTGGAAGTCGTTAGTGGTTTTAATAACAAATTGAACTGGTGTTCCGCCTCCACCACCTGGAAGAGGGGGGGGGACAATTGCAAAAGCGTTTAAACCCGCAACTTGTGATAATTTATCTTGCAGTGGTTGTTTTAAAGCAAACTGGCTTTTACTACGTTGATTCCATGGTTTTAATACCATTCCCGAGATGGTTTGGCTGCTATTGTTTACGGTAAAATAATTTTCTGTTTCAGGAAAGCTTTTATAAATTTCATCAAATGGCTTAGTAAATGACTCGATGTAATTAAGTGTGGCAAATTGAGGTATCATTGCCATGACGAAAAAGAAACCCTGGTCTTCATCAGGTGCTGTTTCTGCTGCGGTATGAGTATAGAGATAAGGTAGCATCAGGATAACAACTGCTGCAAAGAACAACATAATCTCGCGGGTATTTAGCAAGCTATGCAACGCATTTTGATATCTCAATTTAAGCTTATTGAAAAAATTATCGAGAAATTGCACGAATTTGCCGCTGCTTATATTTTTAGATAATACCCTTGAGCACATCATAGGAGAAAGAGTTAAGGCGATAACTCCTGAAATGATTACTGCGCTGGCTAAAGTAAATGCAAACTCTTTGAACAAAGCACCGGTTAATCCTCCCATAAATCCAATTGGTGCGTATACAGCGGCAAGGGTAATAGTCATTGCAATTACTGGAGTGGCTATTTCTCGAGCGCCAATCAATGCAGCATCAAAAGGAGTTTTTCCTTCCTCTATATGTCGATGGACGTTTTCTACAACCACAATGGCATCATCGACTACCAAACCAATGGCTAGAACAAAAGCGAGCAAGGTAAGTAAGTTGATACTGTATCCTAGAATAAGCATCAAGGTACATACGCCAACTAATGAAAGTGGAATGGTTACCACAGGAATGAGTACCGAACGAATAGAGCCTAAGAATAAAAAAATCACTACGATAACAATTAGGCCTGCTTCTATAATAGTATGAGTTACTTCATCCAGAGATGCTCTAATAAATGCTGTCGCGTCATAAACTATTGTTCCTGTTAAGGAGGGTGGAAACTCTCTAATAACGGAGGGAAGTATTTTTCGTACATCACTAATTACGGTCAGAGGGTTGGCTGTTGGTGTGGGGGTAATGGATATAAATACCGCTTTTTTACCATTAAATGTAACCGATGTATCATAATCTTGTGAACCTAATTCAATTCTGCCAATATCGCGTAAGCGAACAATAGAACCTTTATCACTTTTAACAATCAGGTTACTAAATTGTGTTGTGTCATTAAGATCCGTTTTTGCAGTGATACTGATTGCAACGTATTCACCTTTGGTATTTCCTGCTGCAGTGAGGAAATTATTTTTGGCAAGAACAACAGATACATCTGAGGGGGAAACTCCCAGAGCAGCCATTTTAACCGGATCAAGAAAAATTCGCATGGAATAGGTGGCACCACCTAAAATCTCTGCTTTAGCAACACCGTCTACAGTTTGCAGTTGTGGTTGAACAACACGGGTTGCGTAGTCAGTGATTTGCTGGGGTGTCATTTCGGTACTGTCTAAACTGATGTACATCAATGCTGTTGAGCTATCAGATGTTTTCAATATAACTGGTTGTTGAGACTCTTTGGGCAATTGATTTAGCGTTTGTTGCACTTTACTCATCACATCAGTAAAAGCCACTTGAGGATCAAAGTTTAATTTAATATTTAGAGTAATAGTGCTTAAGCCTTGAGTACTGGAAGAGGTCATATAATCAATCCCTTCTGCACTGGCAACCGCTTTTTCTAAAGGTGAAGTAATGAAGCCTGCAATAAGATCGGCATCCGCACCAGGATATCCAGTCATAATGGTAATCACTGTATTGTCCATACGCGGGTATTGGCGAATTTGCATCTTATAGATGGAGTTAATACCAAAAAGCAGAATGAGCAAACTAATTACCATGGCAAGTACGGGCCGCTTGATAAAAAGATCGGTAAACTTCATAACGTGTTCCTGATTAAAAAATTTTGTAATAGGTGTGCTATGCCTATATTAAAATTAACCTGGGTTTCGCTTTGCTTCACCCAGGCTACTATGATTCAATTTAGTTTATTGTCCTAACAAATCCGGATTACTGACTTCATTCAGTTTGACATCATTATTGATTACAACGGGCGTGCCATTTTGTAATTTTATTTCTCCGGCGCTTACAACCAATTGTCCTGCCTTAATTCCTTTTTTGATTACGGTATAATTTCCACGTTGCTCGCCTGTGGTAACAAAAACGCGTTTGACGGTGAGTAGATCAGAACCATCTGAGTTTTTCTTACCCTCCGCATTTTTTTCTATTATGTAAACAGCGTTACCATATAAGCTATAAGATATAGCAGTTGAAGGAACAATGACTGTATTAGGCTCGGGAGCTTGGCTTATTTCAATTGAAGCAAACATACCTGGTACGAAGGTAAAACTATGAATTTTGTTTTTGCTGTTTAAATCAGAATTGCAAGTAACAATTCGTTTATTACCCATTGGCTCTTTTCGGGTTTGCACTAATGGAGAATTTTCAGGGGCTTTAATTGCAGCTGTAGGGCAATTCGCAAGAGTAGCCTGAACCAACATGTTGTGTGTATTCAGATCCACTTTAGAGTTAATCGCAGTTACTTTGGCTTCAAAAAGCGCATTGGGAAATCCTTCTACGGAAAACGTAATAGCTTGATTGGGTCGAATACGTTTATACAATTGTTCTGGGAGATAAAATTCTAAATACAATGGGTCAAGTGATTGTAATGAAACGATTGTTGTCTGCCCCGGGCTGATAAACTGGCCCAGGTTTACTTGTCGTATACCTAATTTACCAGCAAAGGGCGCTGTAATGTGCTTTTGATTGATCTGGGCTTGAGTTTGATCTAATTTTGCCTGGGCTTGATCGAGATTTGCTTTAGCTTCATCCACATTGGAAATAGGAGCAGCGCCTCGTTTAAACAAGTCATCTTGGCGTTTATAGCTAAGCGTTTTCAGAGTTAATTCTGCTTGATTAAATTTTAATATGGCTTGATCTACACTATCATCAATAGTAATTAATGGGGCATCTTTATCGACATACTGTCCTGATTCAAAGTCAATTTTTACCACGTTTCCTGAAGCTTGGGCGCTTACATCAACTCCATTAAATGCAACGAAATTACCGACAGCATGAATGGTTGGCTGCCAGTCTACTGCTTTGGCAACGGATGATGCGACAGAAACAGCAGGTGGTTGGTAGCTTGCAAAAAAACGCTTAATCAAAAATGCTTTGATCAGGTTAAAAGCAATGATCCCACCGAAAACGATCAGTAAGGCTACTCCCATGATGATCATTCGCTTTTTCATTAATATTCCCCTAAATGCTTAAAAAAAACGATAATTTTGAAACTCGCCAAATATAACATGAAAGCTGAATATTATTACCCTTATTGTGTTTATAAGTTTCAATTTTATTTATTTCATGGTTATAAAAATATCCTATTGACTAAATACAACACTTTGTTACTATGCTGCTTTCATTAAACGAAGGAGAAACCATGAAGTTGAAGTCCTTATTATTTGCTCTTTGTTTTAGCTTGATTGGTCAAGCTTTTGCTGCAAATGCACACTTGCATCCAAAAGCTACAGAGGCTGACAAAAATCATAAACCTGCTGGTAAATCAATGATGTACCCAGGCTATTGCGAAATTGAAATCATCAATAACAGTGTTGATAATATTCGTGTATATGGTTCTTTTGATGATGGTGTTCCTTTAGATCCATTCACTATATTTTACTATGATGCACCTCATTACATCAATTTGTACTACTATGGTTACTGCCACTCTGGTATGAACCTTTTAATCCAATCTCCATATGGTACTATTTACTCAGGTTGGACTAATGTAAATAGCACTGTACGTATCGTTAATTACCTGAACAAAGGTATTAAAGGCGATAAAGTTGAGATTACAGCAAAAAAATAAGTAATTTCTAAAAATAAGTAATAGCTTATTTGACGATAGGGAAGTTGCATGCAAGTGCACCTTCCCTTTTTTATTTGTGTTTCAGGAGTTGTTCATGAAGCGTTTAATCCCTTGCCTTTTGTTATTACCCTTTTTGACTTCATGTGAGATCACCGCGCCAGAATATTATGATGCTGGTTATTATCACTCTGTTCCTCCGCGAGCAGAAATCTATGGTTTCGATGAGCGTCCTCATGACTACCGTCATCCTTCTCCTTATCATCGAGGTCATAAAAAAACAAATGGTGCACCTGTCCAGGCTAAAATACATGGCCATAATCAACAGACACATGGACATACTCCCAATCAAAAACAAGTTGTGGTAAACAATACAAATCAGAAAGATGTTCATGGACATGATGAGAAAAAAAATCAGGTGGTGAAACATCATCCTTCAGAATCTGGTTCCAAGGTTGTAGTTACTAAATAATGAAAATAACTTTTGAATGGAATCGATGTTTGATATTCCTGGGTTATGCATGATCATAGCTCAGGATATGTGCTTTTTTAAATCAAAATTCCAGTAATAATTCCGATTTATATTCACAATTCGTAACCAGGTAAATTTTGTGGTAGTCTTATGAGGTTTTTCTTTAGGGGGTTTGGGGATGCGTAACTCACTTAAAATGCTGTTTGTGGGACTTTTATCTATAATTATTATAGCGTGTGTTGCTTCTCCTGGAAGTGAAAGCACAGGAGAGTTTTTGGATAGTTCGACTACCACTACTAAAGTAAAAGCAACCCTAGTGAATCAATTGGGGCGTACGGGTTTCGCAGTACAAGTTAAAACTTTTAAAGATGAAGTGCAACTCAGTGGTTTTGTTGCTACCCCAAGATTGAAGCAAAGAGCAGGGATTATTGCTGCAAGCGTGGATGGTGTTAGAAAGGTACGTAATGACATCATCGTTAGACCTTAACCATTTTCCCAAGGATTACTCATGTTTGACCAAAGCTATACTATAGAAAATTTTGATGATGAATTATTTCAAGCGATTGTTGATGAACAACGCCGGCAAGAAGAGCATGTAGAGCTTATTGCATCGGAAAATTATGTAAGTCCACGTGTTTTGCAGGCACAAGGTTCTGTATTAACTAACAAATATGCTGAAGGGTACCCGGGCAAACGTTATTATGGCGGATGTGAGTATGTTGATGTCGCTGAAGAGTTAGCAATTGCCCGCGCTAAAAAACTATTTTCAGCAGATTATGTAAATGTTCAACCTCATTCTGGATCGCAAGCTAATGCGGCCGTAATGATGGCTCTATTAGCTCCTGGTGACGTCATTTTAGGTATGTCATTACCTCACGGCGGTCATTTAACCCATGGCTCCAAAGTTAATTTTTCTGGAAAGCTTTATGATGCAATTCCTTATGGAGTTGATGCAAATACCGGTTTAATTGATTACGATTTATTAGAACGTTTAGCCGTAGAACATAAACCTAAACTAATCATTGCCGGATTTTCTGCTTACTCACGTGTCCTTGATTGGCCACGGTTTAGAGCTATAGCAGATAAGGTCGGTGCCTACTTAATGGCTGATATTGCGCATGTTGCCGGATTGATTGCTGTAGGTCTTTATCCTTCTCCAGTACCTTATGCTGATGTAGTAACCACAACTACCCATAAAACACTCAGAGGACCAAGAGGTGGAATGATTTTATGTCGTGCTAACGAGGAAATAGAGAAAAAATTGAATTCATCTGTTTTTCCTGGTAACCAAGGCGGACCATTAATGCATGTGATCGCTGCCAAAGCAGTTTCTTTTGCTGAGGCCTTACTACCTGAATTTAAAACTTATCAACAGCAAGTATTGTTGAATGCCAAGACTATGGCCTCAGTGCTTATGAGTCGTGGTTATAAAATTGTTTCAGGCGGCACAGACAATCATTTATTATTGGTTGATTTAATAGACAAGAATATCACGGGTAAAGATGCCGACTCAGCTTTAGATAAAGCAAATATTACCGTGAACAAAAACACAGTCCCTAATGATCCTCGCTCTCCTTTTGTAACCAGTGGCTTACGTTTGGGAACTCCTGCGGTTACAACAAGAGGATTTAAAGAAAAAGAAATGACGCTTTTATCCAATTGGATAGCAGATATTCTTGATGATATTAACAATGAGGCGACCATAGCAAAAGTTAAAGAACAAGTACTGCTTTTGTGTCGTGAGTTTCCGGTTTATGGATAATTATGTTTTGCCCGTTTTGCCATGCAGAAGAAACTAAAGTAGTAGACTCACGCCTGGTCGCTGAAGGTGCCCAGGTGCGAAGAAGACGAGAATGTCTTGTATGTCATGAACGTTTTACTACTTTTGAAACAGCTGAATTAATTATGCCGTTAATTGTAAAACGTGATGGCAGGCGTGAACCTTTTAATATTGATAATTTACGCTCAGGTATGTTGCGTGCTTTGGAAAAACGGCCTGTCAGTGTTGATGCATTAGAGGCATCGATTATTGCGATTACACAGGAAATTCGCCGTCGCGGAGAACGAGAGATTGACTCTCAGATCATTGGTGAATTGGTCATGAAGGAATTATATAGTTTGGATCATGTAGCTTACGTGCGTTTTGCTTCTGTTTATAAACGCTTTAAGGACGTAAGTGACTTCAGACAAACTATAGACCAGATGAATAAAGACTAGGGTAAAAATTTACTTGTTGATGTAACGCAATATGTTCGCGGAACATAACTCCAATAAGGCGAATTATTAATACCCTGGTGTTCGCTATTTTTATGCCCCTCTCAATGAGAGGGGAGTTTTATAGATGTTTATAAAGAATTCATGAGGTTAAGGTGGAAAAGCAGTCAATAAGCGGTAAAAGAAAAGCCAGAAAATTAGCACTTCAGGCTCTTTATCAATGGTTAATGTCTGGAAGTGATTTACATGAAATCGAAGCACAATTTCGAATCGTTAACAATATGGATAAAGTGGATGTAGATTATTTTTGCCGTATTTTGCATGGCGTTCCAGCCCATGTTGAAACATTGGAAACAAACATTACTCCTTTTCTTGATAGAGAAATTACTGGCTTAAATCCAATTGAACTGACTGTATTACGTATTGGTTCTTTTGAATTATTATATTGCCCTGAAATTCCTTATAAAGTCGTGCTTGATGAATCAATATCATTGACTAAAGAATTTGGTTCCCAAGATGGGCATCGCTATGTCAATGGTGTATTACATAGTTTGGCCCAACAAGTACGCTCCGTCGAAATCAGTCATAACTATGGATGAGTTCTCACTTATTGAGCATTTTTTTAAACCACTAGATTATGAACGTGATGATGTACTGTTAGGTATTGGAGATGATGCTGCCTGTATATGTGTTCCCCATGAAATGAATTTACTGGTGAGCATGGATACTCTGGTTTCAGGAGTACATTTTCTCCCACATTGGAATGCCTATGATATTGCATGCAGATCAGTCATGGTTAATGTGAGCGATATGGCCGCTATGGCGGCAAAGCCTTCTTGGATTACTCTTGCTCTAACCTTACCAGAACTCAATCAGCGGTGGCTTGCTTTATTTGCTCAAGGATTAAAAGATTCGCTCAACCAATTTGATATGACTTTAATAGGTGGCGATACAACCCATGGTCCTTTATCGATTACACTTACTATTTTTGGGACTGCACCCAAAAGTAAAGTGATATCACGTGGTGGAGCTAAACCTGGTGACATTATTGTAGTTTCAGGTGAGTTGGGTGCTGCTGCTTTGGCAGTTAAATTTCTTGAAAATCAAGACATTTCTGCGCAAGATAAAGGGGAGTTAATGGATAAATTATTATACCCTAAGCCTCGAGTTGATTTAATTGAATTTTTAAGATGTCATGCAACTGCAGCTATAGATATTTCGGATGGGCTTAGTGCAGATTTAAACCATATCTGTGTTGCGAGTGGAGTTGGCGCCTGTCTTAATAAAGAGGCAATTCCAGTACATCCCTTGCTTTATAAGTATTGGACTGATAATGCACTAGATTTGGCTTTGACTGGCGGCGATGACTATGAATTATGTTTTACTGTACCTGAACATCATTTGTCCTCATTATTGAGCGATTTTAATAGTGCTAATTTGCATTGTTATCCCATCGGAGTAGTTGAGGAGAGAGCTGGTTTAAGAATGAAAGATGCAAACAATCACTACCATGAGTTAAAACCAACAGGATACTCCCATTTTTAGCCTAGGGACGCAAAAAGAACTCAGAGGGTAGTGACTATTGTAAGTTAATGCATTTTGATCCAACCTTTAAGATTAGCTAAGTAAGAGAATAAGAAATGAAACAAATAAATTTAGCAAAAAAAGTTTTTCAGGATCCTACTTATTTCATTGCCTTTGGTTTTGGTAGTGGTTTAATGCCGACAGCGCCAGGAACATGGGGCACATTAGCTGCAATACCTGTGTATTTACTGCTTATGGGTACCAATTGGCTGGTTTATCTTTTTTTTACGCTTATTGCATTTTTATTGGGTGTGTGGGTATGTGAGAAAGTTTCACAAGATTTGGGTGTGCATGATTATAAAGGAATCGTTTGGGATGAGGTTGTAGGCTATTTGTTAACTATGTTTATGGCACCCCAGGGAGTCAAATGGATGATCTGTGGTTTTATTTTGTTTCGAATTTTTGATATTTGGAAACCACAACCTATTGATTACGTCGATCAAAGAGTACGTGGTGGTTTTGGAATTATGTTTGATGATGTATTGGCTGCAGTGCCTTCCTGGATATTGATGCAACTTTTAGCATGGAGTTTTGCCTAATGAATGAGAACCATAAAGAGCTCATTAGCATGGGCTTAACTGTTGGAATTGTAATTCTTAGTCTATTTATTATTCATCGTTTTATCCCATCATTAATATGGGCTTCCATAATTGTTATCGCTACTTATCCCTTATATGAAAAATGGCGTATTTTTTTTGGGAACAAAAATAACTTATCCGCTTTACTATTTACGACTTTAATTGGTTTGTTGTTTTTACTTCCTTTAAGCTGGTTATTGGGACTGTTGATTAAGGAATTACAGATATTTATTAATTTTCTTCAAGAGATTAATCAACAAGGTGGTGCTGCCCCAGGATTTTTAAGAGACTTTCCATTATTCGGAAATGATTTAGTTAATTATTGGGATGAGCATATTGGTAAGCCAGGAATGATTAAGAGTTTATTGTCTAATGTTCACTTATCGCTGACACCTACGAGCTATTATGTGAAACAAATAGGGGCAAGTTTAGCTCATCGTAGCGTCCAATTAGGCTTCACTTTGTTAAGCTTATTTTTCTTTTATCGTGATGGCGATCAATTATTATCGCAGATTTACCATGTAGGGGAATATTGCTTGGGAAAAAGATGGTTTCGTTATGCAGATAGATTACCCAGAGCATTGAGGGCTACAGTTAATGGAACCATAGTAGTAGGACTTGGAGTAGGTATCTTAATGGGAGTCTGTTATGGTTTGGTTGGTTTCCCTGCACCTACCTTAGTCGGATTTATAACTGCACTCGCAGCAATGATCCCATTTGTTGTTCCTATAGTTTTTATTACGGTAGCAATGGTTCTGTTTTCATTAGGCAGTATGATTGGTGCAATCGTAGTCTTGGTTTGGGGAACCCTTGTGATGTTTGTTGCAGATCACTTTGTTAAACCTGCTTTGATTGGTGGTGCAATTGAATTACCCTTTTTAGCGGTATTATTTGGAATTCTGGGTGGAGTCGAAACTTTAGGTTTGCTTGGTTTATTTGTTGGTCCTTTGGTTATGGTTTTATTTATGACTTTATGGCAAGAGCCGCAGATTTTGAGTCCTAAAAAAACACTTCAGTATTAACAAAAGAATTAATGTATGGACTAATCGTTTACGACCCGTCGCCTCAGATGTTGAAGACGATGGGTCAATTGATTTTGACATTGATTATAAAACCGTGTCTCATAGAGCCCTCAGTGTGCTCGGGATGAGCTGACGAATCAAGATAAAATTACTTATAATTACATTGATCAAAGCGATAAACGACACCGACATTACCCATCTGAACTTGGAGCGTCTTTCCAAAATCGTCGTTACTGGCTGTTGCCAAATAACGATAGGAGGCATTCAATGCCCAATTTTCTGCAAAATTAAAAGTTAGTCCAGCAGTTCCCTGATAGGCAAAGGCACCTTCTGTGACGCCAAAGGAGGCTGCTCCAAAGGGACCTGTACTGTTCAAAGAAGTCTTAATATAAGCATATCCAATACCTAATCCTAAGAAAGGAGAAATTGTCGGCATGATAACATCAGCAAAATCATAATAAATATTCGCCATACCTACGTTAGCATTAGTGTTACCTGATACCCCAGTTTGATCAATTAAGTCAACATCAAAGTCTTTGGTATTAGCTCGTAAGTAGGTGTACTCTAATTCATAACGGATAGGATTACTTTGATAGCCTAAACGTACCCCGGCGTTATAGCCATTTTCATAAGCGACATCATCAAACAGAAATCCCAAATGATATTTTGATACATTTCCAGATATGTGAGTATATCCACCAAATACGCTGGAATACCATCCATTGACTGGTACTGCAGCTACAGCAATACCACTAGATAATAAAGTAGCTGAAAAAAAAGCAAATTTCATAACATCCCTTTGTTATTATTTTTTTGTCGAATCATGTTAACGTGTTACTTTAAATTTGCAAGTATTAGACACGCATATTTTTTGGAAATAAGAATGATGGATATACTTTTTGATTATAAAAAAAATTGTAATTTCCGTACCATTTGCCAGCGATATTCTAGGGTCTGTTGACAATTTCTTCATTAGCCTATGTACCACGCTTTATACAGGGAATCCAGTAAAGACTGCATTAAAAATAGGTAGTTTCCTCGATATAAACAGAAACAATTAAACTGCTATGAATTTAAAAGATGGAATGTCCTTATGGCAAAATTTGGAACAATGTCTATACTTCCAATTGGCATTTCTTATTTAAGAATACCTTATATGAGGAGATGCCGACGCCAACAAGGATTAAAGCGAACGCTCGATATATTTATTAGAGCAAAAGTTTTAAAGCTAAAGTGACTCAATTTTTATCTTTCGGAAGATGCAAGTCTAGGCCATCGGCTAATGGAATGATGTTTAGGAAAAAGCAATTGTTAGAACTTAGCGCGATGTAGAAAAATTAACATGACTATACGCATGCGATCAATTTAGCATAATAATTTTCTACTTGTATAAAATAAACATTAATGTAATGATGAATTTTGCATCATGAAAAGGAGTTTCAAAATGCCAAAAAAAAAATCATTGAAAATACCTAAAGAATTTGTTGAACAAGTAGTAGCTATAATTGCAAATGAATCAGAGGAAGGACGCAAAAAAATAGTCGCTATTGCTCAAAGAGCAGAAAAAAATTATCAGCGTCCCGTAAAATCATGGCTAACAGGTTGGGTTTATCAGTACACCAGAACTCGTGGTGAAAAAATTGAACAATCAATTAATGTGATGAAAGATTTTCCTGATGCTTTTACTCGATTGCAAGAGTTAAAGCTCATGATTAGCGATGGTGAGTGGAATGTAAATAGCTCTTATAATTATTTCCTCTTTCTTGAATTAATCGATGCGGTACCCGACTATCAAGTCGTTGAAGACGCTCAGCTTCCTAAATTCATTATGGAGCTTAAAGAGGAAGTATTAATAGAGATTAATAGCTTTATGGCCCAATATAAGGCGACATTGGAAGATAAGAAAAATCGAGAAATTGAACGTCAAGCAGCACTGCAAAAAGCACTGCAAGCATCCGAAAACGTGCTAGTCTTTAATAATCTTGCTGCAGCAAAAGAGCAATCCTCCGCACAACAAGATAAAGTTGTTTTTACTTTAAGTTATAAAAATTCTCAATGGCAACTTTCTTGGGTTGATGCAACGGGAGAGGTATATCCTCTGACTCCGAGCGAAGAGCTGTCACAGAAGCTGGCGACATTTGAAAACCGAGACGTAGAAAAATTAAACTCTGTGCATTTAAAACAAATTAAACGAGAGTGCCTCAAAGCAAGAGAAGAATACCTTGCTAAAATTCAATTACTCATCAATCCAGAGAATCCCAAAACAAACCTTGCATTAACTAACGAAGATCTTGCTGTAAAAGGTATTACTTCAACTTTTGTATTACGACATACAGAAAAAGAAGGGACGAGCCTCTGGTGGATTAACAGCATGGGTAGTGCAAATAAAATTTCATTAACAGATTATCCTAAGCTGGATTCCTGGTTGGCCAATCAGAAAGGAGCATTTAAAGACGCAGATGTTTTGCAATTAAAAGCATATTTATTGCAATTGAACACCGCTCAATCAATTGCTTCATCGAAACTAGATAAAATGAATAGTATGTTTTCTCAGATATTGCAAAATAAAAATAAGCAGAATCAACAAGCAGTTGATGAGATGAAGAAAACAGCTCCTGGCCAAGGCAGGATAAACATGAAGAAATTTGCGCTTATCGAGAAACATCTGAAGTCTCGAATAGAAAATGTAACTACCAACAAACCTATTTTATCTAAGGAAGAGGTTGTTGATGAGACTGATACAGAAGAGAAATCTACTTTCTCTAAACAAGAAGTTGTTAAAGAGACCACGGTAGAACATTCTAAAAAATTAGATAAAAATAGATATGAAGCTCTTTCACAGTTACCGACTTTTTGGCAACAACGTAAAATTGCTGCAGAACAATCGGCAATTGAGGAAATGAAATCTTTAACTAATGGTTAGTTTTTATGCTCTCCCCGGTGTGCCAACAAAACCGGGGTAAATTATTTTCGACTATGTCAATCTTGAGGAGTATACGCTAAAGGCCCTCCTGATTTCAGCATTATAGTTTTATAATGCCCATGTTCTCTTCTTGGTTGGTCTTGCCTCAACTTCATAAAGCAATAAAAAATTGATGGTAGTTCCCGATGGATTTTGTGTATTAACTTGAAATCTTATCGTAGTTATATTTAGACTTGTGAGATGAGTATTTGATTAATTTGTTAATTAGCCGATCCCTGTATATACTCAATTTGGTAAATAAACGTTTCCCCACTCTTCCTATGAGGAGAGGGATGATCGTTTTGTACCACAATATTCAAACCTATCAATTTCCACGTATACGGAAAAGAAAATAGCTTAAATCTTCATAGCTGGTATGTCAGGTCTCTGACAAAGTGAATTGTTTCATGTTTTGCACATTTTAATGATGTCTTTAAGGTCATATTAGCGCTCTTACATGACCCGAAGGTTGACAACACTAAAGGCTCGAGGCTCAAAGTTTATATGGAACAGGACTTACGAAAAAAGCCAATCTCTTTGTTAAAAAATGTTTTTAATTCGGTCATTTAGTATATCTAAACTCCCTCATTAAAAACATTTTTTGCCTCGACCTTAGAATTTTTCGTAAGTCCTGTGGAATAAATGAAGACCGGGGAACACGTTGCATCGTGCTGATATAGTAAAAAATGTAGGTTGTACAAAAAATCTACTCTAATACAAGGATGAACATCATGACACAATCCAAAATTTCACATGTAGTAATGATGGGTGATAGTTTAAGCGATAGAGGGACTGCAAACGAAGCCTATATCTTAGGTTGTATTCCGATGCGTTATTTTGCTGGGTTATCAGGAACCTCAGCAAAAGGCCGATTTACTAATGGGTATGTTTGGGCTGATATGATTGGAGCATTTTTTGCCAGTGATTTTATGATCAAACAAGTTAAAAAGAAGTATCAGTATTCTAACGACGACATCGCCGACGCAATTATAAGCAAAGACCGAAAAATAATTGATGAAATTATGTACGATTATAATTTGGATAATGATCTATTTATCAAGTTTGAAGGTAAAGATTTTATCCGTTCCTATGATCAAGGCGGATTAAGTTCGTATGATTATGCCTGGACCCCAAGTTCAAGTTTGATTCGTTTTTTTAGCCGAATTATTCTTCCTACTTTAAAGGGAATGCGTGACAAGTTGTTTGCTTATGATAAAGAGCATCAACTATCTTCAAAACATAAAAGTCAGTCTCTGGTAATAGAATGGTCTGGAGCCAATGATTTAATTACAGTAAATGCGGAACCTTCAATCCAAGAAGTAGACAGAGCAATTAAGGAGCGAACAAAAAATCTCGAACTCTTAATACAAAGTGGGTATCGAAATTTTATTTGGTTCAATTTACCTGATCTCTCTTTGACACCGCGTTTTCAAAATATGAAAGGTGAGAAAGGGGAAAAGGCGCGCAAAAATGCATCTGACTGTGTCAATTACTTTAATCAAGAGCTTGCCAAAGCAAGTGAGCAGCTTAAAGTAATGTACCCTTTTTGCTCATTTGATATATTTGACATTAATAGTACTTTTGTGAATGCTTACCAAAACCCACAAGATTATGGATTTGATCCGAAAAAGTTAACGCAACCCTATACAACCTCTGACGATTTTGTCATCTTACCCAATGGTACATCTCCTGCGCAAGGTTATGCATTCTGGGATGATATTCATCCAACAGCCGATCTTCATATGATCTTGGCTAATATGTTTTATGAACAATACAAATCAAAGTTTAATTTTATTGAGCCAGGGACTGGTGATGAAGAACCCCATAACATCACTGCGACTCAATTAAAAAAAGCATTTTGTGCTCGATATGAAGTGAGCTTAGCAAAAGATAGAAGTAGCTTTTTTGGCTCGTTCACTAAAGCAAGAATCGATCAACATAAAGCATCTCTGGAAGATATTTTAAGCTATGCGCTTCATAAAAACGATAAACGTACGTTGCAAACACTTATTGACTTACAATGGATTGATCAGCAAGGAAACATCAAGCTAAATATTCCTGAATTACATAATGCCATGAATCATGTAACTCAGCATCAAAATATCAGCATCGTATAGTTTTTTGACTTCTTTGGGGGGTGTTGACAATTAGTCTCAGAGTCTACACCTCCCAGACCCAATGCGAGTCGGATAAGCGATGATTGTTACCAGTCATTGCTCTCCTAAGAACCGTGCGTTAAAAACCATTGGTGATCGGATAACGCCAGTCTTTTCCAAAAGCAGTTGGGCTAATTTTAATTCCTGGTGCAGATTGACGGCGTTTATATTCATTGCGCTTGATCAATTGAATCACTTTAGTTACTGTTTCCGCAGAAAAACCCTGTTGAATGATTTCTTCGGGAGTTAAGTAGTGTTCCATGTAGGCAACAATGATTGCATCTAATATCTCATAGTCAGGCAAGCTATCCTGATCTGTCTGATCTGCTCTTAATTCAGCGGATGGAGCACGGGTTAGAACGCGTTCAGGAATGATTTCAGAAAGACTATTGCGGTAACGAGCAAGCGCATAAACTTGGGTTTTAAGTACATCTTTTAATACCGCAAATCCTCCGGCCATGTCTCCATATAATGTAGCGTAGCCTACAGCGGACTCACTTTTATTCGATGTTGTGAGTACCATTTTTCCTGTTTTGTTAGACAATGCCATAATTAACAAACCACGAATGCGTGCCTGAATATTTTCTTCAGTTGTATCAGAAGCTAGTCCTGCAAATTCTGGTTCTAAGGTGGTCATCAATGCATTATAAGCGGGTTCAATCGATAGGATGGAATGCGATACGTTCAATCTTTCTATTTGAGCTAATGCATCTTCATTACTCATTTGTGCGGTATAACGCGAAGGCATAAGCACGGCATGAACTCGATCTGCTCCCAAAGCATCTACTGCTACAGTCAATGTTAATGCTGAATCAATTCCTCCAGAGAGTCCAACCAAAACTCCAGGAAAATGATTTTTATTTACATAATCGCGAGTACCACAAACTAATGCGTCATAGATTAATGGTTCAAACTTATGAAGAGGAGACACTGCCCCCTTAATTAAGTTTCCTTGGATCTCAACGGTGCATAAATCTTCTTTAAATGCAGGGGCACGTGCACAAACTGTGCCTTGTGGGTCAATGGCTAATGATTGGCCATCAAATAACAGTTCATCCTGGCCACCAATTTGGTTCACATAGATTATGGATATACCTCGTTTCGCATAAAATTTTAAAAGCGATTCTCTTTTGTGATATTTGCCGCAGTCAAATGGAGAAGCATTCAAAATAAGCAGGACAGAAATTCCATTCTCTATCAAATCTTCGGTGGGGCCTGGATGCCATAAATCTTCACAAATCAACACGCCCACTTTGTAGTGATTTATATCCAGAATACATGGATTTTTTTTGCCTGGAGTAAAATAACGTGCCTCGTCAAAAATTTCATAGTTGGGTAAATTTTGCTTGTGATATTCAGCAACTTTTTGCCCCTTATGAAAAATACTTACACTATTGTACAGCTGTTTTTGGTTATGACCAGGATGTCCTACCAAAACATAACAATCCTTTGTTACAGCTTGTATTTGTTTTAAATGTTCGTTAACTGCTTCTTGAAATTCTTTGCGAAAAAGTAAATCTTCTGGGGGATAACCTGTTAAAGCCAGTTCAGGAAAGAGAATTACATTGTGCTCTTCTTGGTTGCCTTTTATAATCTCTATAATTTTATCTCTGTTGGACGTTAAGGCACCTACTGTAGGATTGATTTGTGCCATAAGTACAGCAAGCTTATTCTGCATTATATATACTCTAAAAAGACCCAAGGTTCGCTAAAGCAGGGCCTGTTGACAACGTTACCATCTAAATCAAAATGATGAGGTTTCACCCGCTCCGACTCTCACAGATTTCGTGCATTTCGGTTGCTCTAAATTCTCATCATTTTGTATTAATCTGGCGAATTGTCAACAGAGCCTTATATAAAGAACATTTAATTTAAAGATAAAATTGTTAATTAATTTAAAAATTGACTAAAATAGTTCCTTTGCCCAGTAAAAAACACACTTATGTTAAATGAAGCACTCTCAAAAATGCCAGAAGTCTTTGAAGACAAAATATTATTGCGTGGTCAAGAGTATTTTGAAAATGGACATGTGCTCAATATTCGTTTCAGTGATGGATTGTTAAAAGGACGAGTCAAAGGCAGTTCAAGCCAGATTTATGATATACATATGGATTTGAAGGCTTGGCCAAAGAAATTAGCGCATTGTACTTGTGCGTATCAATATAATTGTAAACATGCTGCTGCTTGTTTGTTTGCTTTGCGTGATAGAGAAATAGGAAGTTCTCAATCGAGCTCTGGTGCTAAGTTAAACAGAAGACTTGACAGCTGGTTGAAAAATTTGCGAGCCCAAGAAGCTGCTGTAGTGAAAGCACCTGAAGTGACTCATCATTTAGTTTATCTCATAGAGCTAAGACTTGATGGCTATGAGCATCGTGTTGCGATTAAATTAGCTTTAGCCAAGTTATTAAAACGTGGCGGTTATGGAAAAATGATTCCTTTCAATAGTCTTTCGGATTCCAAAAAGCAACATTTTATTGATGATGATAATGAGCTGGTAGCGCTGCTGCTGTTTAAATGTGGTGTTTCAGGTTGGTTTGATACATTAACTATTCGCAATAGCGAATTATTAGAGAGGGTTGTTGCCACTGGGAGGGCTTTTTTTATACAGAATCAGGATGAACCAATTCACTTAAGCGAGCCTATTCAAGGTACCTGTGAATGGGTGTTATCTCATAATGGCAGTCAAAATTTGTTATTAATGCATGAAGGAAAAGCATTGAAACCATTATTGTTGGATGACAGTTGGTATTTTAATTGTTTGGAAAGCAAAATGGGGCGTTTAATTACCCCATATCCAATAAAGCAATTAGGCTATTTATTGGAAGCACCACCAATCCCAATGGATCAGACCGAATTATTAGCAAAGAAAATGGCCCAAACCTGTCCTGAATTTCCCATGCCACAAGTTTTTAAAGAGCGTGAAGTTCGAAAAGTTATGCCAATACCGGTACTTATCCTGGATGCCGTTAGTGAACATGGTGAAGAATCCTCTTGGCTTTATGATACCGAAGAAGAATTGCATGCCTTATTTACAGCACAGATTGTTTTTGATTATGCGGGTTTAAAGATAGCAGCTTCTGAAGAGTGTGACACAGTTGTTTGCCATCAGGATGGGGTTTTAATTGAATATAAGCGTGATAGGGATTTTGAGAAATCGAAATGGAATGAAGTACAGAACATACTTGAGTTAAGAGTACCAAGAGCTTGGGAACGTGAACAATGGGAAAAAGTAAAACAAGCTGATTTTATTTTGCAGAATATTAACGTCTTGGCAGATTTGGAATTTCTTTACAGTCAATTAGTACCTGAGTTAAAAAGCCATGACTGGCGAGTTGAGTGTATTAGCTCTTTGTATCAAGAAGTGGTTCATGCTGATGATGTTGAGTGGTATTCGGATCTGTATGAAAATACAACTGATTTTTTCTCATATCAATTGGGAATTTTGGTTGAGGGTAAACCAGTCAGTATCGTACCTTTGGTAGCTGACTTGATTCACCGTTACAGTGGTAATGATTTGGATAATCTTCCGGATACACAATTAGTCAAATTGCCATTGCACGATGGGAGAGCCCTGCAGTTAGAAATGGGACGAATTAAGCCTTTAGTCCGTTTGTTGCTGCAGTTTGGTTTGCGTCATATAGATGAAAACCAACAGGTGCAAATTAATAAATATCAACTTATTCTAATGCGAGAGGCTGAGTTAGCTATTGCAGCAACTAAAACACGTTGGCAAGGCGCTGAAACCCTAAGAGAGCAAATCAGACAACTCTCTCAATTAACTCAAATTCCTGAAGTTCAACCTCCCGCCGGATTAGAAGCCCATTTGCGAGATTATCAACGCTATGGATTGAATTGGTTGCAATTTTTGCGAACAAGTCATTTTAGTGGAATTCTTGCCGACGATATGGGATTGGGTAAAACAATACAAACTTTGGCTCATTTGCAATATGAAAAAGAACAAGGTCGTATAAACGCAGCGACTTTAATTGTTGCCCCAACAAGTCTTGTTGGAAATTGGCAGGCTGAAGCAAAACGTTTTACTCCCCAATTAAAGGTTTTAATTTATCATGGTTCGGAACGTCATCAGGATAATTTTGATGACTATGATATTGTTGTTTCTACTTATGGATTAATTCAACGTGATAAAGATAAATTTATAGCTTATTCTTTCTATTATCTTATATTGGATGAAGCACAATTTATAAAAAACGCGCGTACCAAAACGACGCAAATTATTCAGCAGCTCCACGCTACCCATCGTTTATGTCTGACCGGTACACCTTTGGAAAATCATTTGGGTGAATTATGGTCTTTATTTCATTTTCTAATGCCTGGGCTACTAGGTGATGCAAAACAATTTAGGCTTTGGTTCAGAACTCCTATTGAGAAATATGCAGATTTGGGTAGACGAGAAGTGCTGACTAAGAGAGTACAACCGTTCATATTGAGAAGAACCAAAAATCAGGTGGCTCGTGAATTGCCTCCAAAAACGGAAATGACTCGTACAATAGAGATTGTTGGCCCACAGCGGGATCTCTATGAAGCGATTCGTATGAGTATGGAGAAAAAAGTTCGTGATGCTATTGCCAAACAAGGATTAGGGAAAAGCCATATTCTTCTTCTAGATGCACTGCTGAAGTTACGTCAAGTTTGTTGTGATCCCAGATTATTGTCATTACCGGAAGCAGAAATCGCCTATGGAACCTCTGCCAAGCTCGAGGCTCTAATGGATTTATTAGATAATTTGGTGGGTGAGGGAAGACGCGTTTTGGTTTTTTCACAATTTACTTCGATGTTGCAATTGATTGAAGCAGAGCTGCATACAAGAAATTATGATTACTTAAAGTTAACAGGTCAGACGCTAAATCGGCAGGCAATGGTGGAAAAATTTCAAGAAGGAAAAACGCCTGTTTTTCTTATCAGTTTGAAAGCAGGAGGTACTGGACTTAACTTAACGCGTGCTGATACAGTAATTCATTATGATCCCTGGTGGAACCCAGCAGTAGAGGACCAAGCGACCGATCGAATACATCGTATAGGCCAAGAAAATCCTGTGTTTGTCTATAAGTTGATTACATCGGGTACGGTAGAGGAAGCCATTTTAGGGATGCAAGAGAAAAAGAGACTATTAGTAGAAGGTATTTTATCTGCTGATCCTGCTAAAGCAATGACTTTAAGTGAAGAGGATGTAGAACAATTTTTTATGCCCCTAACCTAATGTGAGTTGATGTTACTCCTCTTGAGCTTTGGGATAGTGCAGATGAATTTGGGATTAAGAAGATTATTCATGTTAAAAAATGGGCAGGACTTACGAAAAACCCCAAGGTTGAGGCAAAAAATGTTTTTAACGAAGAGATTGGGGTTTTTCTTAAGTCCTGTGGGTTCTCCTGTGTTGCACTCAGGCTACAATGCCTTATTTTATCCAAGATAAACACTCAATTTAGAAATATATTTTATTTAGAACTGGCATAGTTTTCGATCATGGCATAAGCTATAAATGATTGTAAACATGGAGAAAATTATGAACTTATGGAAGCTAGCTTGTGGTTTTTTTGTTGCTGTAATCTATTTGCCTGCAGCACTTGCCGCATCTCAAGCACCGGTAGGTACGTGGGTAACAATTGATGATAAAACAGGTCAGAAAAGAGCAGTTGTTACCATTAGTGAATCTGGAGGTACTTTAAGCGCGGTTATTAATAAGGTATTTCCACAGCCTGGTGATACTGGTATTTGTGAGAAATGTCCTGGTGCATTTAAAGGTAAGAAAATCCAAGGACTGCAGTTTATGTGGGGATTGAAAAATGAAGGTGATAATCAATGGGGCGGTGGGTCAATATTAGATCCTAAGTCAGGTAAAGTCTATCGCGCCAAGCTCACTGTCCAAGGCAATAAACTCTTGGTTCGAGGATATGTAGGTATTTCTTTATTAGGCCGTACTCAAGTTTGGCAAAAGCAATAATTGACAAACAAAATTAATTTTTTGTCATTCCCATCTCCCTGGGAATGACAAAAAAGATGTAATTCAATGAAGGTATGATTTTTGTCCGGTTGTTCAGGGTGACATCCTTTTAAAAGATCATTACAATAGACACCGTTCCAAACTCTCATTATGTCACTACCATGTATGATCTGCAAAATTCCAAAAAGACAGTTGATCCTTTAAAGCGCCCACCTCATTCAGTGGAAGCAGAACAATCCATCCTTGGTGGATTAATGTTAGATAATGAGGTTTGGGATAAAGTCAGCAATAAATTATGTGAAGCAGATTTTTATCGCACTGAGCATCGAATTTTATTTCGAGCAATTTCTTCGTTGGTAAAGAAAGATCAACCTTTTGATGTCGTGACTCTGCTAGATGCATTAAAGTCTTACAACGAATTAGATGATGCAGGTGGTGAAGCCTATTTATTTGAACTGGCTAATAATACCCCCAGCGTTGCTAACATATCTGCTTATGCTGATATAGTTCGAGAAAAATCAGTGCAAAGACAGCTTATTGCTGTGGCCACTGAGATTGCTGATTCGGCATATAATCCTGGGGGCAGACAAGTCCCTGAGTTACTTGATATGGCAGAAACCAGAGTTTTTGCTATCGGCGAACAAACAGCGGGTGATGGCGGACCTGAAAATATAAAATCAGTTTTGGTTCGTGCAGTGGAAAAAATTGATGCACTTTACCATAATGGCGATGCCATTACTGGACTTGCTACGGGCTTGTCTGATTTGGATGAAATGACCTCTGGATTACAGCCTTCTGATCTAGTTATTGTTGCAGGTCGTCCTTCCATGGGTAAAACGACTTTAGTTATGAATATGGCAGAACATGCTGCAATTAAATCTGGAAAACCCGTACTTGTTTTTTCTATGGAAATGCCATCGGATTCTTTGGCAATGAGGATGATGTCTTCTTTAGGCCGTATTGATCAGCATAAAATTAGAACGGGTAAATTGGATGATGATGATTGGCCTCGTGTCACCTCTGCCGTGCATATGCTTTCGGAAGCTCCTTTGTTTATCGATGATACTCCAGCTTTAAGTCCTGGTGAAATGCGTGCGCGAGCCCGGCGGTTGGCCAAAGATCATGGAAATCTTGGTCTAATTGTGGTGGATTATTTACAATTAATGAAAGTACCAGGCTTTGGTGCTGATAATAGAACGGCAGAAATCTCTGAAATTTCACGCAGCCTTAAATCGCTGGCAAAAGAGTTACAAGTGCCAGTGATTGCTTTATCTCAGTTGAACCGAAGTTTGGAGCAACGCGCAGATAAACGTCCTGTAATGTCGGATTTACGTGAATCTGGAGCGATTGAGCAAGATGCCGATTTAATTTGTTTTATTTATCGAGATGAAGTCTATCATGAAGACAGTCCAGATAAAGGAACAGCAGAGATAATTGTAGCAAAACAAAGAAATGGCCCTATTGGTAAGGTACGTGTAGCCTTTATTGGTAAGTACACTCGTTTTGAAGATTTAGCTTACAATGGTTATCAAGGGGTAGATTAAGATGTCCAGACCAACCCGGTTGGTGATAGAACCCAATGCATTACACCATAATTTAGCGCGGATAAGACGCTTGGCTCCTGGCAAGAAAATAATTGCTATGGTTAAAGCCAATGCCTATGGCTGTGGTGTACATGTTGTCGCACCAATATTGGAAGGACACGTCGATGCTTTTGGTGTCGCGTGTATTGAAGAAGCTCTGGTTCTTCGCAAAATAGGAATTCGAACTCATTGCATTCTTTTTCAAGGTGTATTTAGTCCTGATGAGTTTAAGGTGGTGGCTCAGCATCAATTTGGTTGTGTTATTCATCAACCGCACCAAGTACAATGGCTATTAAATACCCCTTTAGATAGACCCATTAAACTTTGGGTTAAAGTGAATACGGGTATGCATCGCTTAGGTTTTAAAACGCATGAGCTGCAAGGAGTCATGGATGCATTACAATCATGTCCGTGGGTGGATAAAGAGATTGGCTTGATGACTCATTTAGCTTGCGCTGATGAGCCAGAGCGCATTGAAAATTCCCAACAAATTGCTTTATTTGAAAGTATTTCAGTCGCTGGATTTAGTCAACGCAGTATCGCCAATTCGGCCGCTATTATTTCGTTTCCACAGACTCACGCCGATGTTGTCAGGCCTGGTATTATGCTTTATGGTGTATCTCCTTTCACTAATCAGACCGCGATTGATTTGGGTTTGCTCCCCGTAATGCGTTTTGTTTCAGCAATTAGTGCTGTTTATCATAATCCTCCTTTAGCCCAAGTTGGGTATGGTGGGATTTGGAAAAGCGAAAAGCCTTCGATTATTGGTATTGTTGCTGCTGGTTATGGTGATGGTTATCCACGGCATATAGCGGCAAACACACCCGTTTGGGTCCAAGGCAAAGAAGTGCCTATAGTAGGACGAGTCTCAATGGATATGCTTGCTGTGGATTTAACCGATCATTCAGAAGTAAAACCTGGGGCACCTGTTGAGCTTTGGGGGACGCATATTTTGGTTGAGCGAGTCGCAAAAGCTGCAGGTACTTCGGGATATGAGTTATTGTGTCAAATCTCTGAGCGAGTTCGCCACGATTAATAATAATGTAGCCTGAGTGCAATCCGAAGGACCGTAACCCGGTCTCCACCGCGGTTCACCCAGACCCATTTAGCTATGGATAATAACTGAACGTGATGATAGAATTACAACCGATTTTTATAACCTTTAAATTGGGTGATATGTTATGAAAAAAATAGCTGTTGCATCTTTGTCTTTATTATTAGTTGGTTGTGCATCAATGAATCATCAAGATGTCGGTACTATCTCAGGTGGAGTTATTGGCGGGTTAATTGGAAGTCAATTTGGAGGTGGCCCAGCAGCTAGATTGGCAGCAACAGCAGGTGGAGCTATTGCTGGTGCTTATTTGGGTGGTCAAATTGGTAAATATATGGATAAAGTGGATAGAATGGAAATGCAACGCGCCTTAGAAACTGCACCCACCGGCAGATCAGTGCATTGGTCAAATCCAGACACTGGAAATAGCTATACAGTACAACCCACTCGTACTTATTATCGTGAGCATTTGCCTTGCCGTGAATATCTAACTAAGGCAATTATTGATGGAAAACCACAAACATTACGTGGTAGTGCATGTCGTCAGCCAGATGGCACATGGCATGTTGTAAACTAAATTATTATATCTAGCCTGGGGGAAGCGCAGCGGAACCCGGGTTTTTTGCCTTACTTTTTTGCACCGCTTCTATCGGTTTACGGGTCGCATCTTTGCTCAGGCTAGACTATCTAGCGTTATTTAACTTCTTCATGCTTTTTCTTGTCGCAGCACACACATTTGCAGCAACAAAATACATTGTACAACCAGGCGATGATAAAACCTGTGATGAATGCGTCAATAAAACCTATAACACCGCCTAGTAAACTTCCTTGGATTGAAGGCGCATATCCAGGATATAAAGTCCCTAATGCAATTACAAAACCATGACCATAGGTATAATAGTAAGCCAGTAATCCCATGACTAGAATAGATACACCCCAGAGAACTCCAAATGCAAGACCTAGAGCTACAGGGCTTAATTTGCAACCGTTCATGCTCGTCTCTCCTTATAGTGCCATTTTAATTGCAGCCTGGGTTCACTACGCCTCACCCAGGTTATGAAAACAATGAAACTACAATAAATTCAATTGCTTTTCTCAAAGTATAGACCACTTTAGCTCAAGCTAGTGTAATGAAACAGAGCCTAATTGATTAACAATTTTTCAGAAATTGAAAAGTATAAATTTTCTAATTGATGCAGCTCATTTAAGGAGACACATTCATTCACTTGATGAATCGTGGCATTAACAGGGCCAAGTTCTACTACTTCAACGCCATAGGGTGCGATAAAGCGGCCATCAGATGTTCCGCCACTGGTAGAAAGCTCAGGTGTATTTCCAGTTAGCTCGATGATTGCTTGCTTACAACTTTCTAATAAAGCGCCCTGAGCTGTCAAGAAGGGCTCTCCACTTAGACGCCATTCAATGACAGGATTGAGATCATGTTCCTGAAAAGCAGCAAGAACTTTTTCTTTTAATGCGCCGTGTGTTTGTTCTGTTGAGTACCTAAAATTGAGATGTAAAACCAGATCTCCAGGAATAATATTTGCTGCATGCCCTCCTGATTGAAGGTGAGTAATTTGCATGGATGTTGGTGGGAAATGATTATTACCCTGATCCCAAAGTGTAGTGGTCAGTTTCGCTAATGTGGGGCTAATTTTATGGATTGGATTGTCAGCCAAATGCGGGTAAGCAACATGACCTTGTTTTCCATGTAACCTAATTTTGGCGCTTAATGAACCGCGTCGACCAATTTTAATCACATCACCTACTTTTTGACTACTTGAAGGTTCACCAACAATGCAATAATCAATTTGAATGCCTTGATTTTGCAAGAGCTGCATGACATAAGGGGTGCCCATATCATAATCATCACCTTCCTCACCACTAGTAATTAGAAAACCTAATCTTCCTTGAAATTTGGGATAGGTTTTAATAAATCGTTTCGCCATCAGCAACATGCAAGCCAGGCTTCCTTTCATGTCGGCAACACCACGTCCGTAGAGCATTCCGTTTTTATTCTGTGTCACAAACGGATCAGACAACCATTTTGTGATATCACCAACAGGAACGACATCCGTATGGCCCGCAAATACTAGGAAAGGTCCAGATTCTCCATAAGATGCAAAAAAGTTGGATACAGAATCTTTATTCATCCGTTGACAAGTAAATCCCGCTTGCTCCAAAAATTGGATCATAAATTCTTGGCAACCTGCATCCTCGGGGCTAATCGAGGGAAAGCTAACGAGCTTCGCCACGATTTCTTCTAAACCTTCTACCATTTTTTTCGGCTCAATCATATGCTAGTTAGCTCTCAATAGTTCATTAATGCTTACTTTCGCTCTGGTCTTTTCATCCACTTGTTTCACAATGACCGCGCAATACAAACTATAACTTTTGTCTTCACTAGGCAAACTACCAGCTACTACCACAGATCCTTCCGGGATACGACCATACGTAATTTGCCCAGTGAGACGATTGTATATTTTGGTACTTTGTCCTAAATAAACGCCCATAGATAAGACAGAATTTCGCTCCACGATGACCCCTTCAACTACTTCTGAGCGGGCACCGATAAAACAATTGTCTTCGATAATTGTCGGATTAGCTTGCAAAGGCTCTAGCACGCCACCTATGCCTACTCCGCCCGAAAGATGCACGTTTTTACCGATTTGGGCACAGGAACCTACTGTAGCCCAGGTATCTACCATGACTCCTTCATCAATATATGCACCCACATTGACGTAAGAGGGCATTAAAACACAGTTTTTTGCAATGTATGCTCCTTTGCGAACCATGGCATGCGGTACCACGCGTACCCCCGTTTGTTTAAATTGTTCTTCAGTATAGTTATTGTATTTAAGCGGTACTTTGTCATAAAACTGACAAAAACCTGAATCTATTACTTGATTGGGGTAAAGTCTAAAAGATAAAAGAACAGCCTTTTTTATCCATTGATGTACAACCCATTCATTATTTATTTTTTCAGCAACTCGATATTGACCGCTGTCCAAACAAGAAAGCACTTCATTTACTGCTGTGATGAGTTCCGGAGGAGCTGTATCAATTGATAACGTTTGGCGTTGTTCAAAACCTTGCTCTATTATAGTTTGTAAAGTCTGCATTTATTTTTCCTATATTAACTTTTGCACTCAGGATACCAATCAAAATTTAATATGCCAGTGCATATTCCAAATCAGCTTGTAAATCTTCCACATGTTCTATGCCCACTGAGAGCCGAATAAATCCATCTTCGATTCCTAACACTTTACGTTTTTCTGGGGGGATAGATGCATGTGTCATAATTGCTGGATGCTCGATTAAGCTTTCTACACCGCCAAGACTTTCGGCCAGAGTAAATAATTCACAGCGAGCAAGAAAGCGTTTGGCGGCATCAATGCCACCATCAATTACTATGGATATCATGCCGCCAAACCCATGCATTTGTTCTTTAGCTAACAGATGTTGAGGATGGCTTGCAAGGCCTGGATAAATGACTTTTTTAACTCTGGACTGATTACTCAGCCAATTTGCTAAATGATGGGCATTTTCGCAATGTCGTTCCATACGTAATGACAGGGTTTTTAAACTTCTTAAAACCAGAAAACTGTCAAATGGACCTGCAATTCCGCCACAGGAATTATGGAGAAAAGCGATTTTGTCCGCTAAATCTGGATTGTCACCAACAACCACGGCGCCACTGACTACGTCTGAATGACCATTGAGGTATTTAGTTGCCGAATGCAATACAATGTCAAATCCTAATTCAATGGGCCTCTGAATCCAAGGAGTTGCAAAAGTATTGTCGGCAACCGCGATGAGATTATGGCGTTTGGCTATGGTTGCTATTTCCCGCAAATTGGCCAGTTTTAGCATGGGATTTGAAGGTGTTTCTACCCAAAGCATGCGTGTTTTTGGTGTAATCGCAGCTTCTATATTGCGTGCATCAGTCATGTCTACAAAAGAAAAGGATAATCCGGATGTACGGGTTTTGACTTTGTCAAATAATCGAAAAGTACCTCCATAAAGATCATCCATGGCAACAACATGATCTCCGGCATTCAATAAATCAACAACCGTATTAATTGCAGCCATTCCAGAAGCGAAAGCAAAACCCCGCTCCCCAGACTCTAAACTGGCAATACATCCTTCATAGGCCCCCCGAGTGGGGTTATGCGTGCGGGAATATTCGTAGCCAAGATGTTCGCCCGGGGCAATTTGTTTGTAGGTTGATGTTGCATATATAGGCGTCATGACTGCTCCAGTACTTGGGCAAGGTTTCTGACCTGCATGAATGGCTCGAGTTTCAAAGTGATTCTTTTTCATTGGACTATCCTTAGGGCTGTAAATTTTTTTATATCGATACCTTCTTCATTAGACCTCTGTTCAAACTTGACAGAGGAGAATGTTTCGTCGATGCAGTGCTCGAATTCTCATGTACTGGTACGTACATCCCGATTCTTCCCTCTGCGTCTCCTAATACTTCACTCTTCACAGCGAATTTGGAAAAAGGGTTATTTATGGGCGGACGATCTTTTCAGAGCGGTTTATGTAGGATATTCTAGTGGGGGTTCTATATATAGGCAAGTTCTACTTCTCCAAAGCACTGCAAGGAGTCTAGGTCTAGGCAAGTTTATACTTCAGGGGCGTTTTGACAATGAAATTTGATATTCAAGCTTTATTTTCAGCAAAATACGCACAATGGATTATTATCGCCTTAATTTCGCTTCTTTCCATACTGATTATTACTGAGTACGCTACCTTGCTATTTTCCCCTGTACCGATCCAGGCAGAGCCTGAAACCACAAATGAGATGCCTGTGATATCAAAGCAAAATTCTTTTGATGCTATTTTACATTCTTCTTTATTTGGTGTTTATGTTTCTGATAATTTATCCACTATTAAGAAATCAATGCTGAATGTTACTTTAGTAGGCATTTTATTTGCCAATCAGATAAATGATTCTCAAGTAATCATTCGTTCTGCTGATGGGGAAGAAAATACGTATAAATTGGGTGATACCATTCCTGGCGGTGCAGTGATTAAGCGCATTATGGCGTCTGGAATTTTGGTCGAACGCAATGGTACTTTAGAGAGTTTAAGTTTACCTAAAAATGAATTAATCTTTGAACCAGTAGCAAAGCCTTTGGAAGGGGAATAAAAATTTATGAGACGTTTATTTAACCTATTACTCGTTGTAATTTTTATTTCTATTCTTGCCGGGTGTACTATGACTAATGCGATCAATTTACGAGAAGGAATTGAAAATTTCAGACTTGAAGAGTATCGCAAGGCGTTTATTCGCTTAAAACCATTAGCTCAAAAAGGTCAGCCTGATGCACAGTATGCTGTAGGTTATATGTACTACTATGGTAAAGGAGTGGTAGAAGACCGAAAGAAAGCCTGGTTTTGGATCAATGCCGCTGCCAATCTAGGACAACCTGATGCAAAAGAAGCAATTCGAATACTCGCTAGTGGAGGTTCGTTAAGTTAAAAAAGCTAGCCCGGATTTCGCTGAGCTGCACCCAGGCCAAGTATTTAAAAATACATAGTTCTAGGTCCACATATATAGTCATTTGACTGTTTAGACGATTGAGAAGAATAATTTGAGCTAGATAAATCGAAAAATAGTAATCCATTTTTATTTCTGGAATATTCGTCATCTAACTGTAATTGTGGAGCCATGGAAGCGGATGAGTTCCCTTGCTGGTACTTCTTTTGAATGGATTGAATGAAATCTTGAGGATGTATTGGTTTACAGGTGATAATAATTTTGTTTTGTAACTTCAATAAATAACTATCTACCTTTGCAATATATTGACGGTCTTTTAATAAGGAGCACTGTTCACGTAAGCACTTTATCGAAGCAAAAAGCACAATTAAGTTTTTATACATGATGGGTGAATCAACAGAAATGCGGTCAATTATATTATTGAGCAGGGCGAGTGAAATAATTTGCTCGTCGAATGATAAGGAATCGGATTTTCGAGCATTCTGAATGAGGATTTCTAACAATTCGTCATTTGTATAAAAATTTGATAAATATAATTGTGATATTTGGATTAAGGTATCAATGGTATCTGAAGCATCAGCACTAATTCGGGTTTGCATTATTTCTTCAGAGTTTATGAAATCACTTATTACGGATTGGGTTGTGCAAAAATGTCCGAAACTATCTCTTGATTCAATGTGTTCTTGAGCTGATTCTTCAAGTGACTTGGATTTTTGGGGAGCAAAATTTACAAAATATAGCTCATCGGGGTTGGAGAGCATATCTGGATTTTTGATTACTTCGGTATCTATTAATTGAGCTTGTGCGAGCATATTTCTTAAAAGCGCACCATTAGCAAAATGCTGGTGTTTTACTTCTTCTAAAGTTTGGCTGCAATTCATACTTATATAAGCACCTATGCGCAGATCGACGTGATGATTAAAATCATTCTGGGCATTTTTCTGTAATTCTATAAGTAGTTCCTCTGCATAGCTTTCTTTTGAGCATAGTCCATATACTTTTCCACATTGAGCCTGGTCTGTATGAAAGAGACCAAATTTTTGGAGGCTTTCATGGATGATTATTGATAGTTTTCCTTCTATAACAAGAGATTGAAGAGCGGGGTCTAAATGCAAATTTTTATGCAATGCAGTAGTTGCATCAATAATAACTGTGATGGGTTTTTCACGTTTTCTATCAATAAATTCGTGTTTTATTAATTGATTAATATCAATGCCTGGAATAATGCCCTCTTCGTTGACAATCGGACCCGCGGAGATTATGAACACATCTGCATCAGAAGATTTGGTATCTTTCGTAATCAGTTCAAATTCATAATATCCGGTTCCGTATACTTTAATTGTCGGTAATTTATTGTCTTTAGTTTTCATTTTCTGGGCCAAATGCATGGCAATGACATATGCATTGGTTCCGGACATTGCAAGTGAAGCAAAAAAAGTTGTCTTTGCTAATTGTTCTTTTTCTAGTCCTAATGTATTGAGTAATACATTTTTTGATTCGTGTATGAATCTGGAATAATCATTTTCTAAACATCTCATGTCCTTTTGTTGTAATAAACCCAGACTGATTTCATGAATGATTGTATAAAGTAAGAAAGCAAATTTTGGATAGTTATTTTCATAAAAAAGACAGGTCATATTGAGTATAAGTGCAATACGTTGAATCGCATTTTCATTTAATTCAGGGAGATTGATTAATAATTGTTTTAGTCCTTTGGCCAATTTGTTGGTTGTATGTTGTGAACTATTAGCAATTAAATCAAGTTTATTACATGATTTACTTTTTAATAATGCTTCTTTCGTTGTAACCAGATTGAGTGCCGGGTTGATTTTCTCTGGCTTTATAAGAGGATAGGGAAGTTTTTTCATATTGATTGCAATTTCCCAAGGACTTGCTACTAAGCCACAAATACTGAGAATCCCCTTTATTTCATGGGAATTAGGATTGTCATTGGGTACAGCAACCAACGCAATAGAATGCATTGCATCTTTAATAATTTGAGGTTGTGGTTCTTCTTGGGGAAAATAACGTCTGGCAATGTCTTCAACAGGAGCATTGCCAAGCAAGGTTACAGGTATATAGTCATTTGCTTCACGTGATGTTTTACTAATATTGAATGAGGCAATTAAATTGTCCAATAAGACTCCAGATAAATCATCGTCTCGATGATATCTTGCTTCGGAGTAAATATAAGGATTATTTATTCGATGTACTGAATCAGATCTCATTTCGGCTATATGACTTCCAAATAGGATATGGGCGGGGATGCGTTGTTTTTCCTCTTCATTCATCATGGATAAATAAAAATTATAAGGATTCTCCCCTATTTTTTGTTTCATTTTATAGCTGCGATATGCATGCTGAATTATTCTTGCTGCTCGATTTTGTTTGAATTTTTGCTGTTCTATAGTAAGTGGGTCTTCGCTCTGTTTAGCAACTGTTTTCTTTTGGGGTGAAGAATTTTTTAATGAAACTCCATTTTTTTGAATATACAGGACCAAATTATTTAAAACAGCACTAGATTGAATAAATTCTTTCATTAAAAAAAGTCATCCAACAAAAAAATGACTTCGTTATACCATAAAGATCATTAAATGGGCATATTGTAATGAAAATATAATATTTTACTGGTGGGCTGAGCTAACCCTAATGAGTTTATTTCTTCTTTTGCAAACCACTTTCCTTGCTTTTCAGATAGGATCTTACCTAAGACTTTAGTTTTTATGCTGAATGCATTGATTTCCAAATGAAAATGGCTGAAACGGTGTTTAAAAGCAATCAGCTTCCGGGGTGTTTCTCCAGATAAATCATAGTTCAAACGAATAAAATCAAGGGGAGAATCTCCTTCATCTAAATTGGGCAAACACCATAATCCTCCCCACAATCCGACAGGAGGTCTTCTTTCTAAATAGATATGGCCTTGTTCATTGTATAAGACAAGTAATTGTTGGTATTGGGTGGGTAATGGTTTTTTTATTTTTTTTGTTGGGTATAGATGTTGTTCCTTATGTTTAAATGCCAGACAGCTATTCTGTAAAGGGCAATTTAGGCAGTTTGGATTTTTAGGGGTACAACACATTGCACCTAAATCCATAATCGCTTGAGTGTAATCAGCACATTGCTCTTGAGGCATACACAAGTTAGCCAGCTCCCATAAAGTTTTTTTTATTTGTGCTTGTTCAGGATAACCCTTAATGCCGAAAAAGCGCGTCAGTACTCGTTTTACATTTCCATCAAGAATAGCAACAGGTTGATTAAAGGCTTGTGACACAATGGCTGCTGCAGTTGAGGGACCAATCCCTGGTAATTCTTTTAATAACTGATAATTATCAGGTAAAACACCGCCATGGTTTTGCATCACGCTTTTTGCTGTTTGATGAAGGTTTCTAGCGCGGCTGTAATAACCAAGTCCTGACCATAAAGAGAGTACTTCATCTTCACTTGCTTGAGCCAAATCTCTAATATTAGGAAATCGTTGCATAAAACGTTCGAAGTAAGGGATAACAGTTTGAACTTGTGTTTGCTGGAGCATAATTTCGGAAATCCATACCCTGTATGGTGTACGAGGCAATTGCCATGGCAGGTTTTTACGTCCATAAAGAGCAAACCAGTTCAGTAATGGTTTACTAAATTGTTCATATAAATTTTGTTTATCCACGTTTGTTGTACTTTAAGGTTTTATGGTGAGGTACTGTAAAAAAAGAAGGAGTTAAGGTCAATATTAAGAAAAAATTAAAGGTGACTCGCTAAGTGCCGATATATGGTCTATCGTTTTAAATAGGGTGCCTGTTGTATTCAGGATGAGTTAAATCAAGCTGAATCATTTTGCTAAAGATTGTAGCGACGGCTTATTATATTGAAGCAGTGGGTTTTTAAGATTTTTTCGTAAAACACTAAATGTTTAAAAACAAAAAGATCTTAAGTGAATGCGCAGGTTCAATGGATTAAGCGTGTGCTGTGAATCTGTTGGTGAGAGATTTAGGTACAAATCAAGGAGAGATTATGCGCCATAGCCAACATGAAATAGTAATATTAAAACCTACGGCTGTTTTTTTATCATTTCTTGCCTCACAACTACCCGATACAAAATTACCTGATCTTAGATTATTGCAAATTGATAATACTGCTTATGTATTGCAAAAACAAAATTCAGATGATGCAACCCTGGATGAAATAGAACAACATTTTTCAAAAATGTTTCGCCATGAAATTTGTCGTTGGTTAGGTGATAAAGCACGTAATGAAATAGAAACCAATTTTCTTGATTTTCTTTGTTGTTTTAAATTTGAATTACACAACCATATCGTGTTGATGGAGCCCTCAATAGAAACAAGTCATCAATTATTGCTCATTAGGCCTCGTGTTGCTTTACTCGATTGGATTAAAGAATCCCTAGAGGGTCAAGACGATTTGTCTGATGTTATTGAAAAAGTAGAATTATCGCATTTGGAAGAAAATGCTACTGCTTTGGTGAGGAACTTCTCCAATCTGACAGAAATAAAACCTTTTATTAAAGACAACTATATTCCAATTTTTTCGGCGGCGATGAGCCGTATGTCGAGTATACCTGCTCAATGGCCATCGATTGATTCATATCAAACTTTTAGCCAGTATTTTGCTATTGAAATTCATACTCAATTAATTCATTTGTCTCATTCTAGGAGTTGATTATGGAGCCAGTCAGTATAGCGCTTATTTGTGCTGCAGTATTGGGAACAGTTGTTGTTTTGGCCGCATTCATTAGACAAATTTTGTTGAGCAGAGATAAGCAATTAAATGATACGGCACAAAGTAGGGCTTTATCTCAGGAAGTTAAAGAATTGGAAAAAATGCGTACCCAAATGCAAAGTGAGAAACGGTTTGATTCTCATTACCAAGTTCTAGGTACGAATAAAGATGCAATTAGGTATATAGATACTAAAATAGAGGAGATTTTAAGCAAAAAAAAGGAATTGGTTGAGCGTTATGCCAAAGCTATTATAAAAGAGTCGGGCTCAATAGTGTGTGGGGAGATTTCATCTGAGCGCAAAACTGCATGCGATCGCTTAAGAGAGGAAATTGATCGTGAGATCGCATTTTATGATACTGAACTCAAGCAATTACAAGAAAGAAGAGGTACCCTATGGGATGCGCATACTGATTTTCAAAAGTTTCTTTTGAATCAAGAAAAAGCTCGAAATGACAGTTTGGATAATGTGTATAAACAGCATTCAGCGCTATTGGAAAAAGTATATCTGCGTCATATCGATAATACAGAAACTATAGCTGTCAAAACCATGGAAGCCTCATCTATGACTTTTAAAGATATGCTGATGATACCAATACAATTTTTGATGCAATACTTTGGAGTAAGTCCCGGAATTTCTTTGATTCAAACGCGAGTAGAGCATGTGGCACGTACTGAGGTAGATAAAATACAACAAGAAATAAATAATCCATCACCTAAGGAACAAGAAAATCAGGTAATTAAAGATGCCAAGGCACCTACAACCCACCTGGATGAACGGCACGATGGCAATGAAGAAAAAGAGAAAGGAGAGGAGAGAAATCAGTCCATGATATTTGCTTGAAAATTATTCTCATAATTCATTTAGTGACATTTATGGTTGTTTATATTACAATTCATTTTGCATTTTTTGCAGGAATGCAAGATTTTAAGCTAATTGATGGAGATATATTGATGGCAAAACATCGTTATTTATGGTTTATGACATTCATGTTATGTTCAATTCTGGCTTTGCCAGGACATAGTACAAGTGTAAACTCTCTTCTTCCTGATGAACAAAATACAGTGCAAGTATTTCATGACGCCGCACCTAAGGTAGTTTATGTTCACAGGCTAGCAACAATCACAAACAGATCGTTACAGAAAAAACAAGTGTCAGATGGCGCAGGCTCTGGAATTGTCTGGAATAACAGTGGGTATATAGTCACTAATTATCATGTCATCAAAGGGGCTGATAAGTTGGCTATTACTTTAGGTAATTTGACAGTACCGGCTAAGGTTGTTGGTGCAGAACCACGTAAAGACATCGCTGTATTAAAGATTGAATCGCCGCAAGCTTTGGCTCTACTTAAAGAATTTAAACCGTTTGAAGTGGTACATCTGCATGAGCTCATGGTGGGGCAAAAGGCTATTGCGATCGGTAATCCTTTTGGTCTGGATCATAGCTTGTCTAAGGGGGTGATTTCTGCCCTGGGTAGAAAGGTTCCTGGAATTGGCGGAGTTACAATTCGCAATATGATTCAAACAGATACACCAATTAATCCCGGTAACTCAGGTGGTCCGTTATTGAATAGTGCTGGGCAGTTAATTGGTATGAACACGATGATTTATTCTAATTCTGGTTCGTCTGCCGGAATTGGTTTTGCTGTCCCTGCTGATGATATTGATCGCATCGTGTCGCAAATTATTAAAAATGGTCGAGTTGTATTATCTGGTATAGGTATTCAAAGTGTGCCTCCTAATGTTGCTCGTCAATTAGGTATACGTAAAGGGATATTAATTGCGGATGTGCTACACAATACACCCGCGGATAAAGCTCATTTGCGAGGTACTCACAGAGATGCTTGGGGACGTATCGAGTTAGGTGATATTATTGTTGCACTTAACGGGCATGCTGTTCCTAACTACGATGTCTTATATAACATGCTTACCGAAATAAAAGTAGGCGAGCAAATAACTGTATCCATTCAGCGTGGTAATAAGCAGATGGATGTAAAAATGAGAACAATTGATATAGCAGGAATTTAGGTTTTTACTCGGTTTTTTCTGCTAATACGTACCGCCTGGATTGCAGTTTCAAATCCAGGCTGTATGCTGTTATAAGTCTTTAAATTGATTCGCCAAGGAGAATAAGGATGTTACTTAATAAAGAGGATTCACTTTTATTATTGGTTGATGTGCAAGAAAAATTAACACCAGCCGTATTAAATAGTGAAGCATTTATTGCGCGCTGTGAATGGCTTTTAAAATTGGCCAGACAAATCGGCGTACCGGTTCTGGTTAGCGAACAATATCCGCAAGGTCTCGGTTCAACTCTAAAGCAATTTCAATCGTATTTTGATCAACAACACTGTATTGATAAAGTAAGTTTTTCGTGCATGGCTGAGCCTAAATATGTGGAGCGATTAAAACAGCTTCATAAGAAGCAATTAATCCTTATTGGCATTGAAGCACATGTTTGTGTTTTGCAGACAGCATTGGAAATGAGAGAAGCAGGATTTGATGTTTTTGTTGTTGTCGATGCAGTAAGTTGTCGTGGTGAGCAAAATATGAAATATGGACTGAAGCGAATGAAAAATGAAGGGATTCATTTGGTTACTTCTGAAATGGTTTTTTTTGAATGGTTAAGAAAAGCTGGGACTTCTGAATTCAAACAATTGAGTAAAGAGTTTTTTTAGGACCTGTTTACATCGCTACTAACTTGACTATTTTGGCTCAAGCTTGCGAAATATAACAGACGCCAGTTCATTGCAGCCTGGGCGTAGCGTAGCGGAACCCGGTTAAAAATTATGGAGAATAATAGTGAATTTTACGAATCAAATCGCATTGATAACAGGCGGTGCTTCAGGTATGGGAAAAGAAAGTGTTCATTACCTGAGAAAGCGTGGAATGCGAGTTGTGGCATGGGATAAGCAAATAGACGACCAGAGCGAAGCTGATTTATTTATCAGTTGTGACGTAACCAGTGATGAATCGGTCGAAAAGGCAATGCAACAGACTATAGAGCAATTGGGAGTCCCGAGAGTTTGTGTTAATTGTGCAGGAATTGCTCCAGCAAAGCGTATTGTTGGAAAAGAGGGCGCGATGCCTTTAGCCGCCTTTAAACAGGTTATTGATGTCAATTTAATTGGTACTTTTAATGTAATGAGGGTTGCAGCACACGCAATGAGCGGTTTGGAGTTGGAAAGTAATTCACAGGAGAGGGGGGTTATCATAAACACGGCTTCAATTGCGGCTTTTGAAGGGCAAATTGGCCAGGCCGCATACAGTGCCTCCAAGGGCGGAGTCGTTGCGATGACTCTTCCTGCTGCACGCGAGTTAGCTCAGCTTGCCATTCGCGTGAATACCATAGCCCCCGGTCTAATCGCTACACCAATGCTGTTGAATATGCCACAAGAGGTACAAGACAATTTGATAGCAACTATGACTTTTCCCAAGCGATTTGGAAAGCCTGAGGAATTTGCTTCATTAGTAGCGCATATCATTGAAAATGGGATGATAAATGGTGAGGTGATTCGCTTGGATGGGGCTCTTCGTATGCGATAATGCTACGATTTTTAATCTAGTTCGTGAGCCTGGGTGACGCAAAGCGAAACCCAGAAATTCCAAACTTGTCCTATTTAATTTAAATTTTAAAAAAACTTTTGATATGAAGTTTTATCTAAACTTCCTTTCGAAGCCAGAGAGGGTGCTGCGGAATTAATTGCTTCTTTAAATAGGGTTAAATTCCTTTTTTTCGACATATTTTCTAAATCATCTACTTGAGTGGGGATTAGTTCAGCATCCTCATAATCCTCTTCAGATAGCTCATCTACGTAATGGGGGTTAATCTCATTCGTATCCACCAAAACAACCTGTTTTGGTGGAGTACCCAAAGAGCCATGTTCCCAGCCCATTACAATCTTTTGTTTTCCTGCTTCGACCAATCCATCTTTTTCACCTAAATCAACCCAACGATGTCCTGAGCTGTCAATAACCAAATAGGCTTTATAAGCGGCTATCTCAGTATAAATACCTTCATGAGCTAATTTTAATTGGAGTTCCTCTATGAATGCTTTCGTCTCTCCAAGATAGCATGCAATGAACGTAATTCGTTTCACTGCTTTTAAGGAACAATCTTCTACCAAGCGTTCTACCAGCATATCTACGTCACAACTGGAAAATTTTTGTTTTCCTGGAGCACTGTGACCAATCAAGCATAAACGAGATTGAGAAGTTAATTGACTCAGATCAGGATAACTTTCAAGTAGAGATGAGTAAAATAATCGATTTTCTTCTTTAAAAAGAACTCCTAACAAATTTTTAGAGTTCTCCTTTATTACGTTCTCTGTGGTTGACTTATCAGAGAAAAATTCAACTACAACAGTTCTGTCGTAATTTCTCGTAAAAAATTTCATATGAATAAAAAATAAAAATTGTATCCTATTATACATTTTTTTGATTTCTGAGCAAAAATAACTCTATTTATATTTGGTTTTGCTTATTGGCAAGTAGGCGGTAGGTGAATTGTCAACACACCTTAGATTTGTTGATGTATCTTCTGGGTTCAGCTTTGCTTTCACCCAGAATGTAGTGCTTTGTATTTTTAAGCTTCTTGATGATGTGAATTATCTTTTGTTGATTCTATGTTCCCATGGGACGTATAAACACTGATCGCATTTGTTTGATTTCCTGACAGTGTATTGACAATTTCTTGACGGATATAAAGATTATTGGCTATTACTTGTCCATTTACTGCGTTTAATTCGCGACAGCGTGAGAGAAGTTCAGCAAGCTTAATATTAAGTTGATTGATCTGATTTACCTCTTCAATACTACAATCCTTAAGAAATTCTGTTAAAACCTGATTCATAGTTTGATTGGGATCGGTATGATTAATAATTTGCATCCGTTGTTTGGCGCTTTCTTCTAATTTATTCGATAATTCCTGTTTCTTATTCGCAAACTCTTCAAGTCTGTTAAATTCTCGAGACATCAATATTTCTTTTTCTTCAACTAACAAAGAATTGAGCGTTTCTATCCAATTAATTTCTTGTGCCAAACAGCTACTCAATACTTTCTCTTTATTATCCATATAATTGCCCTTAGAAATTAAGCTGGTTCTACATTTAACATTTTCATGGCAATTTTGTCACTATCAATCTGATAATTTCCCAGCGCTATTTCTGTTTTGAAATATAAAACTCGAGCCTCATTGATTTCAGATGTTTCCTTAAGGGAGTTTTTTATTGCCTCTAATTGCTTGGAGGTGTCACTGATGCTGACAAGTGAAGAGGGATCTTCAATCAAACTTTTGATTTTTTCTTGATGTGTTGTTTTTAAACGATTGTCTGCATCTAAAGTTTTTACAGGAACTGCATCGCTGATTTGATTAAACATAATTTATCCTCAATCACGTTTGACTTCTAAATTTATCGGCCGCATTTTAAAAATCTTTAGTAAATTTTAATTAGTTATTGATTTTTTTAGATAATAACATTCACTTTCTTTGCATCAGTAATCTGAGCTTCAATAACTTTTTTGGAAGAAAGATTACGCACTTTAATGGTTTCACCTAATGTACCATCTTCCAGAGCCACACCATCCATACTAACAGTTAAATTATTATCATTGACTACAATAGAAACATGTTCTCCTTTATTAATCAATTTTGCTGCCTCAATATTATGAGGATTCAGCGGGCTATTAGGTGAAATATTTTGTTTACAAATTTGTCCTACTAATAAGTCCTTTTCAGTGAAATAGCCTTTATTTAATCGTTGTACATCCATTTCTGTTTGATAGATATCATCTTGAGTAAGTCGACTGCCTTTTATTAGAGCACGTTTTGCGACATAGATCGTTTTTAAAACGGTTATTTTAACAGGAACATACAAGGACCAGTGATTGTCATTTTCTTGGCATTTAATACCCATTGTACTGGTACTTAAGATAGGGGATTGGTAGGGGTTAAAAACAAGGAGCTTATCTTCAGCACATGCTTTGAGATTTAAACGAGAATCAATTTTATCCGCCGTAACCCGAATTGTTCCCTCTTTATATGAAGAAAGTTCATTGCGTATATGTTGTTCTATTTTGTTCGTTAATACTTCAAGTGATTGTATTGTATCAGCATGTAATCCTGTACTTGCAAAAAATAGTAAAACACTTAGTATGCACTTGTTCACAAATAATCCCTCTTTGAGTAACTTGTTGTAAATAGCAAATATTATGCCAATTTCAGGAGAATTACATGATGATTCGTTTCAGTATTTATGCAGCGATTTTATGGATATGCCAATTACCGGTTCATGCAGAAACTCATCATCCTCAAGAGTTCTTGCAATCAATTAGTGGTACCAAAAATGAAGGCGAACAAATTTATCATCATTTTTGTGCAAATTGTCATGAAAAAAAACCATTAATTCCTCTCGGTGCGCCCAGAATTGGCGAAGAATCCGATTGGAAAATGCGTTTAAAACAAGGGATGGAGGTACTCTTTAAGCATACTGACGAGGGTCTAAATGCAATGCCTGCAAGAGGGGGGTGCTTTGAGTGTACTGATAAACAGTTAATGCGCGCCATCCAATTTATGCTTCCAAAACAACCCCAAAAGTAATCATTTAATAGTCTTAGAGCGCATAAAAAAAACACAGTGTAAAAAATATTTATAAAAAAACCTAAACCTATTTTTAAATCTCCCGATAAATAAGAAAAAAAGAGGGAGAAATAAAGTGAAAAAATATCTAGTGTTGGTACCAGTGTGTGCTTTAGCAACATCCTGTGCTTCCATGGATAGGTCAGTCCCTGTAGTTGATGATGCAGGCTATACTCATTATACGATGAGCATGCAATCAGACCATAAGGGCTCAAATTACTTTCCCATGAAAAGACCGGCAACAGGGAAAAAAGTGATTGTATTTGACCCTAAAGCAACAGCATGGGCAGCTTACGATAGAGACGGTAATAGGGTAAATACTGGTAGTGCTTCCGGGGGAAAGGATTTCTGTGAAGATGCTGGTAAACCATGTCGTACTGTAACCGGAACATTCAGTGTTTATTCTAAAAAAGGCGAAGATTGTACCTCCAGTATTTATCCATTAGAAACACATGGTGGTGCAAAAATGCCATACTGTATGCATTTCCATGGGGGCTATTCCATTCATGCAGCATATGAAGTACCTAATTACAATGCAAGCCATGGTTGCATCCGTGTTTTACCCAGTGCAGCAAAATGGTTAAACGAAGATTTTGCTGATATTGGTACGACAGTGATTGTTAAACCCTACTAATCAGTTTGGCATCAGTGATGTTTTGGTGTCCTATTAGCGAAGAATCAGCATGATAATCTCCACTTCTGCCCTGCGTTATGCAGGGCTTTTTCATTTGATTTTTTCAGAAACTCTACTTTAGAAGATGATTGCTTCGTCGATATGGTACTCGAATCATTATGTATTTGCGTACACACCCTGGTTGGGCACTGCATGTCTCCTCGCACTCCTCTCTCTGTAGTGTGTTTCCGAAGAAATCTATTATATACATTCATTTTTGCTGACTAATAACTTGCTAATAAGAGAATCGCAATTTACTATCGTGTTTTTTAAATCTGGATGCATGACATTATGATTCTTTGTATTGATGTTGGAAACTCTCATATCTATGGTGGTGTTTTTGATGGAGAAGAGATAAAGCTTCGTTTTCGTCATACCTCTAAAGTAAGTACATCTGATGAACTGGGCATCTTTTTAAAAAGTGTTTTAAGAGAAAATAATTGTTCTCCGGAATCAATTAAACAGATTGGTATTTGTTCTGTGGTACCCCAAATTGATTACTCCTTGCGTTCAGCCTGTGTTAAATACTTTTCTCTAGAACCTTTTTTGTTGCAGGCTGGAGTTAAAACGGGTCTTAATATCAAATATCGCAACCCCATTGAAGTCGGGGCTGACCGAATAGCCAATGCAATTGCAGCAACTCATAGTCATCCAAACCAAAATGTGATTGTTATTGATTTCGGCACTGCAACTACCTTTTGTGTTATTAGTGCTCAAAAAGCATATATGGGCGGTGCAATTTTACCTGGAGTTAGGCTCTCTGTTGATGCTTTATCAAAAAATACAGCAAAATTACCTGCTGTAGAAATCATAAAAACTGAAAATGCAGTGGGGCGCTCGACAATAGAAAGCATTCAATCCGGTGTTTATTATGGTGCAATTGGTGCTTGCCGTGAATTGATTCAACGTCTGAATCAGGAGGCTTTTGGCGCTGAAAAAGCATTGGTATTGGCAACAGGTGGTTTTGCCTCCTTATTTGAAAAACAAGGCTTGTATGATCATCTGGTTCCTGATTTGGTTCTGCAAGGAATAAGACTCGCTGCGTTGATGAATTGAATAAGCCAAATGTAGATAAAAATACCAAGCTTTTTTGGTTCTTCTGGGCAGTATTTTAATGCATAGTCTTTAGTTAGAGGTAAAACCTTGTGCGAACCAGACTTAAAGTCATATGTCTGTAATCCAAATTCATTGTGCATCACTTCATAAATCTTATGTTTTAAATAGCTCCTTTTTAAATAAAGCATTTCCTAATTTCCTGCATGATTGGATGAAATCCATAAAGCAGGTCTCAATTTTTTAATTCAATGCATGGTCGCAATTTTTTCATGCAAATCAATTTTTAATCATTCGTTTCATAATCCATCAATAAATTAACTAAAAAGTGGTTTTTTATCTTGACGCATGGAGAAATGTGTTTCTATAGTGTAGAAAAGTGGGGTAAAATATTAAAAAAGTGGAGAATTGTGGAAGAAAAAAACTTCCACATAAAAAAACATGTTTCGCGGAATAAATGCCATCACCATTGATACTAAAGGGCGCTTAGCAATCCCTACGCGTTATCGATCCGCGCTGGGTGCTGAAGATAAAACGCCTTTGGTGGTGACTATTGATACTGAGGAAACATGCTTATTGCTCTATACCGCGGCTCAATGGCAGATAATTGAAGATAATTTGCAGAAATTACCCAGTTTTAATGCTGCCGCACGAAGAATACAGCGTTTATTGATTGGACATGCGACTGATGTCGAATTAGACGCGAATGGGCGGGTGTTACTACCCACTGTTTTAAGAAATTATGCACAGTTGGAAAAAGATGTAGTGATGATAGGCCAAGGAAATAAATTTGAAGTTTGGAATAAGGATCTTTGGGAAACCCGACGTGAACAATGGTTGGCTGAGGAAAGTTCCGGAACTAGTGGCTTACCCGATGAAATGAAAACGTTTTCTTTGTAATGGAAACAAAAATGGCAATGCATCAATCAGTATTACTTCATGAATCAATAGAAGCCCTGGCGATTAAAAGTGGAGGCATCTATTTTGACGGTACTTTTGGCCGTGGAGGTCATAGTAGGGAAATTTTGCGTCATTTAAACGATCAAGGTCGTTTATATGCCATCGATAAAGATCTGGAAGCAATCGCATATGCCAGGGAACATTTTGGCCAAGATAAGCGTTTTCATATATTTCAAGGTTCATTTGCACGAATTGAGGAGTTTGCCACCGAAGCAGGAGTGTTGGGAAAAGTAGATGGTATTTTGTTGGATTTAGGCGTGTCTTCACCACAATTGGATAATCCAGAAAGAGGTTTTAGCTTTATGCAGCAAGGACCATTGGATATGCGCATGGATTTATCTCAACCAATGAGTGCTGCGCGATTTGTTAATGAAGCCGAAGCAGAAGAAATGGCTTCTGTTTTCAGATTGTATGGTGAGGAACGTTTTGCAGGCCGAATCGCAAAGGCAATTGTTGCTGCAAGAAATATAGCTCCTATTTCCACAACCTTGCAATTGGCAGAAATTGTGAAAGAAGCAAATCCTAAATGGGAAAAACACAAGCATCCTGCAACACGTGTGTTTCAAGCAATACGAATTTACATCAATCAGGAATTAAATGATTTAAAGAGTTGTCTGGAGCAATGTCTAAATGTTCTAGCGCCGCAAGGAAGGCTGGCAGTGATTAGTTTTCACTCCCTGGAGGATCGCATAGTCAAACAATTTATGCGTAATAAAGAAGAAGGGGCCAAGCCTCCCCCGGAAGTGCCCATTCGTTATGAGGCATTAAAAACAAATTTTAAAAGAATAGGTAAGGCGATTATGCCACAAGAAGTTGAAGTAAAAGAGAATGTTAGATCTCGAAGTGCTGTACTAAGAATAGGGGAGAAATTAGCATGAACGCTGCGGCGAAAGTAATCAATCAAGGTACCTTATTTAATGGTCAACTGGCAGATATGCATATGTCAAAATCATTATATATGCTGATTATATTATTAGTTGCAGTGTTAGTGAGTGCTTTGGCTGTTGTATATAGTACCAATTCATACCGAGTGACTTTAAGTAAAGTAGAACAACAGGAGCAGTTAACTCACTATTTACAGCTGCAATGGGGGCAATTACTCTTAGAACAAGCAAGTTTAGCTACACCCGCACGAGTAGAGGAGTTGGCTGCTGAAAAATTACAAATGGTTTTACCAACATCCACAAATACTTATTGGTTACAAGCACAGCAGTAGAAGTTTTTGTTTTAAACGAGTACCATTGCCGTTTGGTTTTAGTGTAACGTAGCCTGGGTGGAGTATGATGGTAACCTGGGAGTTTTTGTGCAATCAAACCCAGGTTATGGCATGGCCTTTACCCTGGCTACAGATGGATTATATCCATGAAAAACTCAACTCATTTAAACAGACTGATTGTAGTATCTACTTTTTTTGCATTGATTTTACTCATTTTGATTTGGCGTATGGTTGATCTCACTGTACTGCATCGCCAATTTTTACAAGGGCAAGGAAATGCCCGCAGTTTGCGGGTTGTAGATATTCCTGCACATCGAGGGATGATCATGGACAGGAATGGTACTCCTTTAGCAATTAGTACTCCTGTAGAATCGGTATGGGTGAATCCGAAAGAGTTTTCACCCGACAAAGAACAATTTATGTCCTTAGCTGAATATCTCAATTTAACTCCCCAGCAATTAAGTAGAAAAATAGTAGATGCAGAAAAAAAAGAATTGGAATTTCTCTATCTACAAAGACAATTGCCACCGCCCTTGGCTAAAAAAATAAAAACGTTAAAAATCCCTGGTGTTAATTTTCAAAAGGAATTCAAACGTTATTATCCTGATTCGGACAGCATTTCCCAATTAATCGGATTTACCAACGTAGATGATCAAGGTCTGGAGGGAATTGAACTTGCTTATCAAGACTGGCTGAAGGGGGTTGTTGGTAAAAAAAGAGTGATAAAAGATCGTTTAGGACGAATTATTGAAGAACTAGGTGTGATAAAAGAACCACGTCCGGGACGTGACATGGCTTTAAGTATTGATAGGCGTTTACAATATTTAGCATACAGTGAATTAAATAAAACGGTTGATGAATTTGCTGCAAAATCGGGTTCTGTTGTGGTAGTTGATACAGAAAACGGTGAGATTTTGGCTATGGCTAATGTTCCTTCGTATAATCCCAATTCTCGGGGACGCTACGATAAAGATACTTACAGGAACCGAGCTGTTACCGATACATTTGAGCCTGGTTCAGTCATTAAAACGTTTAGTATTGCCAGTGCCTTGGAAACCGGTCTATTTAAGCCCTCAACGATTATTGATACGAATCCAAGTTGGATGAGTGTTCAAGGCCGTACGGTTCGCGATATTCATAATTATGGTGTCCTTGATGTAACGGGTGTATTGCAACACTCAAGTAACGTAGGGGTCACAAAGATGGTTTTAGCCAGCCCTCCAGAACAATTAATTGGATTGCTGCAGCGTTGCGGTTTTGGACAACGAACAGAAAGTACTTATCCTGGGGAAAGTGAGGGAGGAATTGTTAGTGTTAAAGATGCAAAACCGTTTGTATTGGCAACATTAAGCTTCGGTTATGGCTTGTCGGTTACAGCATTGCAATTAGCTAAGGCTAATATGGTTTTTGCGAATAAAGGTAAATTGATTCCAGTAACTTTACTGCATAATGATCCACCAACAGCAGGTGTGCAGGTAATGAAATCTGAGACAGCTCAACAGGTTTTATCTATGATGGAAGCAGTTTTAGGGAAAGATGGTACTGGAAAAGCAGCAAGAGTACCTGGTTATCGAGTAGCAGGAAAGACAGGGACAGCACGTGTAGCTGGAAAGGATGGCTATAAGGACAGAAAATATACTGCAAGTTTTATAGGTATTGCACCGGTTTCAAAACCCAAGTTTGTTGTAGTAGTAATAATTCATGAACCTTCACGTAAAGGTTATTATGCTGCAGCAGTTGCAGCTCCCCTTTTTGCTAAAGTGATGTCGGGGGCTTTGCGATTGTTTAATATACCTACTGATGAGCTGGTAGGGTAAAGCGCGGCCCGTAAACGATCTTTATAAATGTAGCCTAGGTAGCATAGCGGAACTGGGATGCAGTATTTCATAAACTGGGTTTCTCTGCGCTGCATCCAGGCTATTTTTTAGAACTATTAGGAACCTAGTGATGAAACTTTCACAATTATTAAAACCTTGGATGCATCACGTAAAATCGGATTGTACCGTGACAGGTCTGGAAAATGACAGTCGTCGCATTCAACCAGGGGATTTGTTTGTAGCTTATGCAGGTGCAGCAGCTGATGGCCGTTTATTTATAAATAAAGCTGTTTCCGCCGGTGCTGTTGCGATTGCTTATGATCCCTCTCATTTCCCCAAGGACTACATATTACCTGAGTCGATTCCTTGTATTCCTGTTCCAGAGTTAGCGACGCAGCTGGCCGCAATTGCAAAGCAGTTTTATGACGATCCTGGTCGCCATTTAACGATAACCGGAGTAACTGGAACCAACGGCAAAACAACAATTGCCTATCAATTAGCTCAGGCCCATCGTTTACTGGGACAAGGAGCAGCATATATTGGTACAATTGGACAAGGTAATGTAGATAACCTCCAATTATTGGATAATACAACTCCTGATGCGCTGTGTTTACAGAGGTTATTACATCAATATAAAAATCAAGGTATCAGGCAAGTATGCATGGAAGTATCTTCTCATGCTCTTGCCCAGCATCGAGTTGATGCGATTGAATTCAAGCAGGCAATATTTACCAATCTAACACTGGATCATCTGGATTATCATATAAATATGGAAAATTATGCAGCTGCAAAGGCCATGTTGTTTGCCAGAGAATCATTACAATGGGCGATTATTAATCAAGATGATCCTTATCAAAGAATAATGGCGGAGGCAGTTAAGCCTCATGTAAAGAAATTAGCTTATGGAATACACCAGAATTGTGATGTAAAAGTCGTAGATTGGTCCATGGATATAAAGGGTACAGAAATTGAAGTGCGCTCACCATGGGGACAGCATCAATTAAGAATAAAAGCCCTAGGACAATTTAATATTTATAATAGCTTAGCTGTATTTAGTAGTTTATTGGCTTCTGATTATGCACCTACGCAAGTTGTAGAGGTGATGACAGAATTAAGAGCAGCTCCCGGAAGGATGGAAATTATTGCCAATGCTCCTTATGTACTTGTAGATTATGCACATACTCCCGATGCATTGGAAAATGCGCTGCTTACTTTAAATCAATTAAAAAAAGGTCGTTTGTGGGTGGTGTTTGGTTGTGGGGGTGACAGGGATAAAAGCAAGAGACCGGTGATGGGACGTGTTGCAAGTAAGCTTGCGGATCAAATCATAATTACCAGTGATAACCCACGCACAGAAGATCCACAAATTATTGTCAATGAGATAGCACAAGGTATACCAAAATCTTCCAATGTCATTCAACTTGTTGAGCGTGAAGAAGCAATTGCCTATGCATTAAATGAAGCCGCTGAAAATGATGTGATATTAATTGCAGGTAAAGGACATGAGGCCTATCAACAGATTGGCTCAGTAAAATATGCTTTTTCAGATCAAGAGGTAGTAAAAAGATTAATCCATAAATAATTTGGTTAGATGATTTGTAAAACAGAGGGTTGTAATTTTTTGTAGCCTGGGTTTCATGAAACGTCACCCAAGCTACAGTTTTTCTTAACGAGCTTTATGTATGTATTGCTTGAACTTCATAGGTGACATTTCTTCATAGTCTTTAATTGCCACTGCAAAAAGGTCAGGGTTATTTGTTTCATAAATACAAACTAATTCATCGCCTTGACCAGACTCAGGAATACCTGGAGCAGTCAAACCTGCTAAAATATCATTAGTGATATCTATTGTATCTTCTTCAGATTCTGCCTCTACAGGCCCAATCGCAAATCCCCAGCTAGAAGAAGTATTGTAGTGATTTACTGAATAACCAATATAATAATTGTAACCAAGCTGCGAAGCCATTGTAATTCCTACAGATTGAATATCACTCAATTTAGGACATACAGCTTCCTCTGCAAAAGCCGAACCAGCGAGAACTAATGCTGCTGCAAAAGTTGATAATTTTACTCCTAAAGACATAACACATACTCCTTTGTTTTTTAAAATCGGAAAAAGAGTATCATTTGATTTCCTAATTTACAATGGACCAGTTTGGATTTAATAATGAGCATCAAGCTATCAATTTGAGCTCTAGTTGATCTTGTTTTTATATACCTAGTAATAATTTGGTTTTATAGTTCAAAATTGAGTCCGCAAAGTATTGAGAAAAGTCATGGCGCGTTTGATGATTTTTACGCAAATTTAAGAATGCAGCTTTTTTGTCCGTAGCCTGTTTTAATGAAGAAGTTTCTTCAATGGGGTTGTAAATTTCTAAAATAGTTTCGTACCATAATTTATCCTTTTCATAGCTTAAAAATTGAGGCAACGAAGGAACTGCAAATTGTGGTGGAGCAAGACCTGCAATTTGGTGCAAAGCGGAGCTTACCAAAGCAATAGCAGCATATTTCGCCTCAAGACTATGACCGGCAATATGGGGGGTACAGATAGTGGCTTTATCGATGATTCGTGGGTTAATCTCAGGTTCATTAAGATATACATCGGTGCAATAGATTAGTGGTTTTGATGAGTGGAGAAGTTCTTCTTCATTAACAATTCCACCTCGTGCTGCATTGATAATAATGCAACCGGGTTTTAAGCGATCGAGAAAATTTTGATTAATTAAATTGGCAGTAGGATAGGGATGATTACTATGTAACTCTGCATGGATACATAGCAGATCAACTTGATACAATTCCTCTAAAGTACAACTTTGAAAAGCAGCAGGTTCACGTTTTGCTTTGAGAGGATCATAAGTGACAATTTCAAAATCGGCTGCTTGTAACCGTGCAGCAACCCTGGTTCCCACTTTTCCAAGACCAATGATGCCTGCTTTATTCCCATGGATAAGATGTTGTTGTTCCAGAAAAGAAAGACACGCAACCACATAATCAGCAACTGCTTGCGCATTAGAGCCTTTTGCGTCGATTACCTGAATATTCTGAGAGTCTAGCCAGAAGTGATCCAGATGATCAGTACCACTACTTGCAGTAGCAACATACTGCAAACGATGATTTTTTAATAAAGATTGATTTACTTTTAGCGTAGAACGACAAAGGAGAATATCTTGTCCGGGAAGTAACTGAGCTATTTCGTCGGGACGATTATATTCGGTTAAGTGAAAAGGCTTTGGAAAAGCCTGCTTCAATCCTGGAAGTGAGGCATCAGCAAGAATATTCATAGCGAATACTTATTCCATATCAAAAGAATGTACCATCTAAAATTTTTGTATTGAGCTCTCAAATCGTCAGCATTCATATCTTAAAAATGGAGCTTAGTGCGATAAGTCCTAGATTGATTAATGGGGTCAGTATCATGCCCAAAACACCTGTAAACACTAAAAGAATTAGAATAAAAAATCCATAGGGTTCTATTTTGGAGTAGGTCATAGCTTGTTTAGGAGGTAAAAGGCTACTAACTACTCGACTCCCATCTAGAGGTGGAATTGGCAGTAAATTTAATGCGGCCAAAATCAAATTAATAAATACACCTGCTTGAGCTGTAGCGTAAAGAAAAAGCACTGCCATCGAGGTGTTTGGATTTAAGATAAGGGCGATTTTGTCACAGGCAGCCCATAAAAATGCCATAAGAATATTCGCAAATGGTCCCGCAAGAGTTACCAGAATCATATCACGTCTAGGGTGACGCAATTGGTTCCAGTTAATTGGGACCGGTTTTGCATAACCAATGACAAAATTAAATTGAGTTAAAATACCAACCAGTAAGGGTATGAAGACAGTACCTATCGGGTCAATATGACGAAGAGGATTTAAACTTAATCGACCAAACATTTTTGCTGTAGTATCTCCACAACGATATGCAACGTACGCATGAGCTGCTTCATGTAAGGTGATGGCAAGTAAAATGGGAATGGCCCAAATACATATTTTTTGGATCAAAGTAAATTCTATCATTAAAAAAAACTGACCAGTAATCAATGTATTCTGATTCTATCGAATAGTTGCTTCCAATAACAAGTAAAATGGATCTAAAGTCTCCTTTTCTCTCGATGTCTTTCATTTTTAACGCGATTTCTTAGTTCTACTTGATGCAAGATGATTTTTTTAAATTGTTGATTAAAATGCAGTCATAAAGTTGATTGCTTGATCTGTGCGTGATAACATTCTGGCCGAAATTTAACTAGTCTAGGAGACAAAATGCCAGTATTGAATAAATTGCAGCCGGAACTTGTTAAGGCATTAGGTAAAGCGAGAAATTTTGAAGAGCAATATGAAGCCTTACGTAAAAAGAGCAACAGTGAATCGCTTAGAGATAATCAAGATGCAATTACATACGTTGATAACGTAATTAAAAGATATAAATTAATCAAAGGAACATCTCCCAGCTCTTCAGATTTAACAATACTAAGAGACTCTTATCTTAAACTGTTGAAAGAACATGCAGCTGAAGTCAGTGTGCTCTCATTTTCTAAACCAGAAGATGTTGCTTCCCGACTTAAAGAACTCGATTTTGACTCCGATACAATTGACAAAATGACTAAAGGCTTAGAGCAGGCAGGAGGTGATGAAGATACAGGCATCGCTCTTTTATTATCATTGATCATCTGCGAGCAAACACTTGAAAGTTGTTCTAGAAACGAACATGGGCATCCTAGTCGTCGTTTTTAATAAATTTAGACATTAGGAAGAGTAATTATGTTAGTGATGAAAGATTGTGCTATTGAGCCAGGTGATATTTTGTTTGTTGTCTCCAATAGCAATAAGCCTTGGGGGCGCTTAAAACAGGCGGCCCAATCACTAACTACTGCCGGCAACAAACATGGACATAAAGAAGTAATTACGGTGTTTGTTTGTACAGGTAAAAATAAATATGGCGTCATCTGTCATAATTATGAACGACAAATGAGCGTATCAACAGAAGCATTCATTCAGAATCTCCAAGAAAGCACTATAGAAGAATTGACAACGTTACTTCTGAGCTATTGCAATACGGAATTCAATGCAACCCAAATAAAAAACGCGCTAGCAGGCGGTTCTCTGTGGATGAAGCGATTGGCTGCTGAAATGACTGGAAATGAGGATTCAGATGAATTAATCAAGCGATTCCTTACTGCTACTCAAGAACGAAAAGCAAAACTAATTCAGTTACTGGTTACCTTCTGGCGTGCTTCAGGAGAAGCAGAAGTTCTGCCTGCGGTTCATTCAAGCTTATTAGTGTTTAAACATACTGATAGTGAACAAAGACAGAAATTTCTTACTGCATATCAAGAACAAGTTAAGGTTACTGAACGACTTCATAAACAAGGAAAAAGCCGAACCAGTTTCTGGGCTGTGATTAAATCTCTTTTTCAATGGTCAAATCAGCAGGATAAAAAAGACAGAGAAGGTATTACTCCCTCTGATGCAACGTTCTGTTCACAAAATGTGATGCAAGTTTTAAATCAGGTCGATCCTAATCTTGTACACAGAGGAAGACATGTGCTACCCAAAACCCTGGAGGCTGGACTTCGTGAAGCAACAAAATGTAGAAAAAAATCAGATGAAACTGTAAATCAGGGGCAGATTGATGATTTCGAAACGATGATTGCAGCGCAAGAACAATTTCTCCCTCCATTTAGCTTGCAAATTTTACCTGCAACCGGTAAAGAATTGATGAGCACATTATTGGCGGTGGTCGATAATGAAATTAAGCGGATTGAAACCAAACGATGGGCTAATCAAGAGGATAGAAAGAAAGCATCCGATTTGAAACAACTCCTTTTACCCTTTCGTGCTGAAAAATATCAAAAATATCCCATTAATTTGCAGGTTGATGTTGCATTAAAGCTTATTGCAACGTTACTCCCGACGCTACAGAGAAAAACAGGTTGGTTAGGTGAATGGTTCCCAGCAACTTCCTATGCCAATGTGCGGGCATTTGCCCGAACCCAAGGTATTTTTGACGGGGATATTCGTGACACATTGGAGAAATTAAAGAGTAATCCTTCACCCACTATTGAAGAGGAGGAGATGAACGAAGAAGAGGGTGATGATCTTGAGTCATTATCTACTGGTCAAATTTATATTTTCTCTGACTGGTCGTTTTCCAGTTGGCCAACAAGTAAACGTGAGTTGATGCTAAAGCATATGCTTGGTTTGCTTGCTGAAGGACATGAGCTATATACCTGGGAGAACGGACAACTGATCAAAAGAGATAAAGAGTCCTTAAAAAGTGCGATTAATGGTGCGGATTTTGATGATTTACTGGCTTCCAAATTAAAACCAGCAAACCAGGCTACAGTGCTTGCACAAGCACAACACCAACAATTAGATACAACACAAATTCATTTTCTTGATTATAAATTTTGTCGAGAATTGACAGATGATCGTGAGTCTATTGAGACACATCTTAATCAGGTTGCAGCAATATTTTCATCTAAATTAGATGAACAGCATTTAAACCAAACCAAGCAAAGAATTATTGATATAGAGCTTGCAAATTCTACATACGATCAAAAAGAGCAATTAGAAATGCAGACCTTGAAAAAGCGGATTGCAACTCAGAATGGAATAAAACAAAAAACATATCGAAGTGGTATCGATACCAGGGCTTTCGTGTCTCAACCATCACATCGAGAACCAATATTTAGATCAATTGATTTACTGAGTTTGACACCATCCGCAAAGTATTACCGTAATGAAGTGTATTCCGATCTGGTGATTCATGAAAATCCATCATCGCCATTTGAATATTTTGAATTAGTGGGAATGAATGCGACCGAAAATCTGGTGGGCTGTAAATATCAGTTTCATCCTGAAGGGTTAACAGAAAAACTAATCAATAATAGAAAAAAAGAATCAAATCTAGTTCTATTAGAAGGAAAAAAAAGATTAAGTTTGACAGAAGATTGGCAGGCTTTGCCATCTTTGCATCCAGGTGAAACATTACTGGATATCGCAATTAAAGGATTAAAAAAGGACGATTTTGAAATAAAGTACTCTAAGGAAAATCGTTTACATTACATTCGATTACTTAAACCAACAGCCGAGCCACGAGAAGCTTTTACTAATTTATTGCTACGTATGCACAAGAATTATCGAGCAAATCCTGTTTTTAATACGTTGAGTGCACTTTCTTCAGAGCACCAACAGATTCATCGCTTATTAATGAAATACCTCAAGTTTGGTAAAGATCGTGGAAAACTACGTAATGCCACTGGGGTCACGGTACATAACGGTAATGAATATCTTCAGGAAGCGAGAAAATTAAGTGTTGCAAGTTGTCGTATAAGAGCTATTGCTTTTAAAGAGGAAATGCAACAATTGTATCCTGAAGTTCCTGTCTCTATTGTTGTTAACTCAGATCATTGCTTTGTTGAGATGGAGTTGGATGGTCAATGGCAGAGATATTGTCTGGGTGGATATAGAGATACTCCAAGTTTAGTGGAATCAGTTAGGGAAGACACTTTAACGTCTACATACTCAAATTCTAAAAAGCAACAGTTTTTTACCGATAAACCGAAACAGCAGCCACAGGGTGATTTTCTTGTTGAAGAAGATATGTTCATCAACAATTTTGCTTAAAAAATACAAATGTTAGGGTGAATATTTTTAAGTTACTATGTAGCTTGGGTGAAACGCAGCGAAACCATGATGTTCCTGCGAGTATGTTGGATTTTGTGTCATGTGCCACCACAACCGAATTTTAATTGTTTGGTTTTATTAATAGCCCCCTTGGTTACAAATGTAATGACAACAAGTACTTGCATTAGTTTTTTAGAAAATCTTGTTAAATCCAAGTTAATGTATTTCCTTGCTTAATAAATGGATTTTGAATTGTTATTCTTCTTGATTTTTATGTAAACAAATCACTTGCTCGACTTTATGCTTTTATGAATAAGACCTTCTTTAATTACTTGTAGTAAGATGACTTTATTAAGATTCATTGAATGATTACAATGATTAAAAATTTTTAGGTTATAGGGAAATGCCAATATTAGATAAAATTTTGGGAAAACCTCTTTCTTCAAAGTCAAGGAAAAAGCAAGAATTATCAGTATTAACTGGAGTTCCTGCACTGGGATTAGACTCATTATCTTCGACAGCTTATGGTCCCGAAGCTGCACTCACAGTGTTATTATCAGCGGGGATAATAGGATTACATTATTTTTTTACTATTTCTCTATTAGTTGTTCTTGTTCTTGTGTCTTTATATTTTTCTTATAGACAAACAGCCGCAGCCTATCCACAAGGAGGAGGGTCATATATTGTTGCCAGTGATAATCTTGGGCGGAATTATGGTTTGGGGGCAGCAATTTCATTAATATTGGATTATTTGTTAAATGTTACGGTCGGAATATCGGCAGGTGTTGGTGCCATAGTATCGGCAATTCCGTCATTACATCCTTATACGCTTATATTATGTCTTGCTATCTTATTAAAGCAATTCAATTTGGAATGTTGCTTTCGGATGATGTGACAGCTGTTTTTATTGATGCAGGCTCTGGAGACGTTGATCGCTTGAAGCAGCTTTGGTCTGAAAAAATTGAATTGCCAGCCCAAAAGGCAGATAAAGGAATCCCTAAATTAGAAATTATTGAATCACCTTATCGCCGCATTTATAAGCCTTTATTAAATTTTGTGAGAAAAGTAAGAAAAGAGAGGCAAAATAGACTTATTGCCCTTATTATACCTGAGTTAGTAGAACCTAAATGGTATGAGTACTTATTACATAATATCCATGCGCCAGGATTACGTGCATTGCTTTTTTTAGAGAGAGATCCACGTATGATTGTTATTACAATCCCTTGGTATTTACGTGAGAACTAAAAAGAAGGATTTGAAATTATGACGCAATTTGAAAAGTTGTTTAACTTTATGAAAAAACCTTGGGTTATTATTTTTTATGCAATTTTTGTTATTTTAGCCTATTATTTTTTAGATCGGTTGTTGGCAATTTATTTTCATCAGTTGAATCTTGAGGCCAAATTACCCTTTTTGGGTGTATTGACTGCCTTGGGCAAATGGATTGCTTATATTGTTTTGTTTTTTATTGCAGGATTGTATTTCCGATACATACAAGTTAATACTGTTTACGAAAATCGATCTTGGTATTTACTTGGTTGTGTGCTTTTAGCCAATTTGGTGTGTTTGATTTTGAAAGTTGCTTTGAGTCGTGCTCGTCCTGAGTTATTGTTCGCAAGTAATGAGTTTGGATTTTATTGGTTTAAATTGAGTTCAAATTATTGGTCTTTGCCTTCAGGGCATACAACAACAGTCATGAGTTTGGCTGCAGGATTGGGAATTCTTTTTCCTCGTTATTTTTATGTTTTACTTGTTGTTGCCCTGTTAGTTGCGGCATCAAGAATCTTGTTATGCTTTCATTATTTAAGTGATGTGATGAGTGCATTTTATATTAGTCTGTTGGTTGTTGGCTTTTTTACTGAATATGTTAAACGGAAGAATTGGTTCCATAAAATGGATTGTACTGTAAGATAACTAAGACTCTGGAGGGCCACCAGAGTTTTAACAGTATCGATCCTGATAGCCAATCTAGGGAGAGGTTATGACTATAGAGACTGAATTAAAAACTCTGGTTAGTATCTATGCCAGTTATGATGAAGAAAAAAAATGTTATAACAGTGAATTGAATCAAGAAGCTCTTTTACGCCTGGATGCTGATTTTATTAAATTAATTAATAAGTTGTTGCTTAAGGACGGTCCAGATAAAGCAAGAATTAAAAAAAATTATAAGAAATTGTCTTTAAATTTTCATCCAGACCTTATCGAAAGGTTTAGCCCAGAAGTCAAATGGATTGAGAAAAATTTATCTGAAGCTCGCAATGACGGGGCTTGTTTTAAAACATTAAGCCTCTGTTACGGAAAACTTACCTCACCCCAGGATTTTAAATCCATTAAATTTGATGAAATTACTACTCGGGAAGATCTTAAAAAGTGGATAGAACATTTAAGGAATACTTCTAGAACATTTACCGAGCGTAATTTTTATGCAAGCCTTCTAGGATTGCTTGACCAGTCAACAGGATATTTTGACGAAGTCGGAAAAATAAAACCGAAGGGTATACGTGCTTTAATTTCATTTCTTCCAATGGTTTTCATTAGTTTTGGTACTTTTGTTTTTGTAGAAGAATTATTTGCTGTTTATGCACTTTATTTCGCTTTGTTAAAAGGTGGACAGTATATTGGGTCTACCAACTCACAAGAATTGCAAAAACTTGGAACTACTTTGCAAAAAATTACTATGGTTTCTGCTACAACCACTACTACTTTATTAGTTCGTTTACTTGAAATGACTTTTTGGGCATCCAGACAATGCTATGAGATGAGTCTGCAAATAGGCTCCTCTCTTTTAACGCCATTAATTTGTGCTTCTCCTGAAATGAAATTTGATGCATCAATGGTCGATGAAAATTTATGCCGCGAATTAATTCTTGCAAGTCAAAATCAAAGTGTTAGTGAGAACTTCAAAACCCCCCAATTAAAAATGATTGCGGCGCCAATTGAATCGTACCTTGGATTATTAGAACTGCAATTTTTTAGAAATTGGCGAGCAGGAGGCGGGAAATATCGCGCATTAGATGCATTTTTATTGAGAATGCGTGTTATAGATAAAGACGATGAATTGAAGATTGAAGAGAAAATTGCTCAAACCTATGAAGCGTTGCAAATTGTGAAAGAAAATCCCAGTGTTTATACTGAGGGAGGAAAAACCGCCTTAGCAGTTGATCGGGCTGAACGTGTAATTAATCTCCTAAAAGAAGACTCTCAGATACAACTTTCTTTATTGGGTATGACTTAGTTCTTTGGCGATAGAAAAGCAATTTTGCGACTAGTTATCTTGTTTCATACTAAATTTTATGCATTATATCTGATGACGATATCGTTATCGAATTCGGTTAAATAAAAATAACCCCTTGAATTTAGCACGGTATCTCTGGCAAGATGCATTTGTTTTGATTATCCAGTGAGGAATTATGAAAATTCTCGTGGCAGTGAAGCGTGTAATCGACCCCTATGTCAAAATTCGGGTCAAATCGGACCATTCCGGAGTTGAAACACAAAATATTAAAATGGCAATGAATCCCTTTGATGAAATTGCTGTAGAAGAAGCATTACGCTTACGTGAAAATAATTGGGCTACCGAAGTGATTGCAGTAAGTATTGGCGGAGATAGTTCGCAAGAAACATTGCGGCATGCTTTGGCATTAGGTGCTGATAGAGCCGTTTTGGTTCATACTGAAGACTCATTGGAAAGCCTTAATATCGCTAAAATATTAAAAAAGATTGTTGATGATGAAAAACCAGATTTAGTATTGATGGGTAAGCAAGCTATTGATGGTGATAATAATCAAACGCCACAAATGTTGGCTGCTCTATTAAATTGGCCACAGGCTACATATGCTTCTAAAATAGAAGCAACAAGCGATCATCTGCAAGTCACTCGTGAAATTGACGGAGGTCTTGAAACAATAAGTGTGCATTTGCCCGCAGTAGTGAGTACCGATTTACGCTTAAATGAGCCACGATACGCCAGCCTCCCCAATATTATGAAAGCCAAAAAGAAACCGTTGGATATTAGGAAACTGGATAGTCTGGGATTGTCACTTAAAAAACATATTGAAGTATTAAATGTTACTGCTCCACCGACTCGTAGTGGTGGAGTTAAAGTTGACTCAGTGACCGAATTATTGGATAAATTACAGCATGAAGCCAAAGTGCTTTGATAAGGGGGAGTGATGAGCACTTTAGTACTCGTTGAACATGATAATCAAACATTACACCCATCTACTCGTAATGCTTTAGCTGCGGCATTGGAGTTGGATAAAGAACCGACCTTACTTATTGTAGGACATCAATGCAAGGCAGTAGCAGAGCAGGCTGCAACTCTTGCAGGAGTAAATGCCGTTTGGTACGTTGATAAACCTTGTTATGAACATGCTTTAGCAGAGCAATTAAGCGATTTGATTCTTTCCTTTGCGCATTCATTTAATGCCATAATCGTATCTGCCAGCACTTTTGGTAAAAATATTGCTCCACGTATCGCAGCTCGACTGGATGTAGCTCAAGTTTCTGATGTTAGTAAAATTATTGATAAAGATACCTTTGAACATCCAATATATGCAGGTAATGCAATAGAAACAGTACGCGTTCTTGATTCCATAAAAGTTTTAACCATTAGAGCAACAGCATTTAATCCAGTAACCGCAAGTCAGGGAAGTTGTTTGGTTGAACAAATTGATAAAGAATTTATCGCCAAAGAAAGCCAATTTGTTAAGCATGAGTTAAGCACGTCTGAGCGACCTGATTTAGGCAGTGCCAAAATTGTTGTCTCTGGTGGAAGAGGGTTGCAAAGTGCTGAGAAGTTTCAGTTGATCGAAGAATTAGCTGATGAGCTTGGTGCTGCTGTGGGAGCATCCCGTGCTGCTGTAGATGCAGGGTTTGTTCCTAATGATTATCAAGTGGGGCAAACCGGAAGGATAGTTGCACCAATGCTTTATATTGCTGTGGGAATTTCTGGCGCTGTACAGCATTTGGCAGGGATGAAAGACTCTAAGATTATTGTTGCAATCAATAAGGATGAAGATGCCCCTATTTTTCAAATCGCTGACTATGGTTTGGTTGGTGATTTATTCGAGCTCGTGCCGCAGTTAATAGCACAATTAAAAAACCGTTAGAGGGGAAAATGTATGTTAGTAGGTGTTCCAAAAGAAATTAAACCTCAAGAAAATCGCGTGGGTCTTGTTCCTTCTAGTATTGGGGAAATTATAAGAGTAGGGAGCTCTGTTATAGTTGAGAAGGGTGCTGGATTAGGAATCGGTATTTCTGATGATGATTATCGACATGCTGGTGCTGAGGTTGTGGATAGCGCAGATGAAGTGTTTTCCAGAGCTGAACTCATTGTAAAAGTAAAAGAGCCACAACCTATTGAGTGCAAGCGTCTTCGTGAAGGTCAAACTTTATTTACCTATTTGCATTTGGCCCCAGATCCTCACCAAGCGCGTATGCTGAAAGAGTCTGGAGTTACTGCTATTGCTTATGAAACAGTAACTGAGGAAGGTGGTGGTTTGCCATTATTGGCTCCTATGTCACAAGTTGCCGGACGTATGTCTATTCAGGCAGGTGCTCATTGCTTGGAAATGGCTCAAGGTGGTAGTGGTATTTTATTAGGTGGTGTTCCTGGAGTAGCTGCGGCAAACGTAGTAGTTATTGGTGGTGGTGTGGTTGGTACCAATGCAGTACGTATGGCTATGGGTATGGAAGCACGAGTGACTGTTCTGGATCGTTCTTTGCAACGTTTAAATGAATTGGATTTCCAATTTGGTTCTAAGATCAATACGATTTATTCCACTGCTGATGCTATAGAGCGATATGTTGCCAGTGCTGATTTGGTAATTGGTGCAGTATTAGTCCCCGGTGCAGCAGCTCCAAAATTAGTCACTCGAGCTATGCTTAAATCAATGCGCCCTGGTTCAGTATTAGTTGATGTGGCTATTGACCAAGGTGGATGTTTTGAAACAAGCCGTCCCACAACACATCAAGAGCCTACATATGTTGTTGATAATGTGGTGCATTATTGCGTTGCGAATATGCCCGGCGCGGTGCCAAGAACATCAACGTTTGCTTTGAATAATGCAACATTACCTTTTGTTTTAAGTATTGTAACTAAAGGTGTGAAGCTGGCTTTATTGAATGATAAGCATTTACTCAATGGATTAAACGTTCATCAGGGTAAGATTACGTTTGATGCAGTTGCTCGTGATTTAGGTTATGAGTATACACCTGCAGCTATAGCATTGGCTGGACGATAATACTCAATTAACAGAGTAAACATTCTCCTGGATTATGTTGGGTCGTAATTCAGGAGAAATGCATCGTCTCTAAAACGAACACAACCAGAATTAAATCTTTGAATCCGCATTAAAGAGTTGGAACGGACTTATTTTTAGCATTTAAATTTTCTTCATCGCGCCCAATTCTTTTTGTTACTTTGCCAAATTCTTCTAGTTCATGAGCTATTTTGGGATTATTCAACGTTCCATAACCTCTATGCATATCATCTCCGATTATTGTATAGCAGCCAATAATAAATTTATCTGCCTTTTCCCTGGTTGGTGCATCTTCTTTTGCAGATTTAGCCCATTCATCAACACTTTGTGCTAATTTTAATAAAACGTATGATTTTGTTGTTATACAATTATCCCATGCAAATGTCATTACAGGGTTCAAATCGTCTTCGGCTGCCTTAATCGCCTGTTCGACAAATTCAATCGGGATTGCTAAATCATGAATTACCGTGGCATCAAAAGAAGTTCCTTTAGCAATATGTGGAGATTCATTTGCAATGGTAGTCTTTAATTTTTCTGTCATCACAGAAGTAATTGTCAATCCTGGTGCTGGATTAACATATTGTTTCCATCCAGCTTCAATTGCTGACTTTAGGGTTGGTAATGGGCCCATCGGACTTTGGCGTCCAATAATTAATGGACGACTTTCTTTATCACCATCGACAGGTTCAATAACAATACCAACATGGCAAACATCAGATACATCTAATGGTTTGGAACGAACTTTCTCGGACGGTTGTAACCATGTCAACCATGCAGGGAAGGGGATTATGCCTCTAAATCCTTCCTTTTTTCCTCCTCCAATTTTTACCATGGCTCCTTGACCATATCTTTGGACAAGGCTATTTTCCTTACTATAGTCCCAAGTATCTAAGTCCTTGGGAGTGAGAGCAGTTGCTCTTTCCAAAGTGGCATGTCCTTTGGGTTTTGTTGAGTCAAAAATAACCCGGGTTTTATGTTGCTCGTACTGATCCCATCCATAGAGTACTGTGCATCCAACTAAAGTACCTACAAAACCAACTTTGGATAATTTAGCAAGTGTTCTCAGTTGAAAGGTTGCGTTACTGCTTGGCCCCTGACGAAATGTATTCCAAAAATTATGTTTAACTGTCTCTGATTTATCGGAAAAAAAATCATATTTCGTTTTCATAATGACCTCTTGATTATCTGATTGTGCACCAAATATCTATTCAAATAGGGCTTGGGATTCATGAAAAAACACTCTGCCTATGGTTATATCATATTGTATTAATATTAAGTGAATATTAAGTGTCACAATTTTTAAACTTTATGAATGTAACCTGACAGAGTGAGAACTTTTTTTGTAGTGATGATGTTGGTATTGGCTCGTAACAGAGCAATATTATTGCTTTAACAGAGGCGCGTTCTGACACGATTATTAGATGGAAATAGCATCACTTGAGTGTTTTGTAGTCTGAGTGAAGGACGTGTGCCGTAACTTGGGAGTTTTTATTAGGATACCCGGGGGCGCTTCGCTGCTCCCGGGCTGCATTGATTTTAAAATAGACTATCTTCGCTCATTGGAAGTGGTTGCTGATCATTATTCGCATTATAGATAGGTGTTGGATCTTCTTCCGATGGAACTTCCTTATTACGAAAATACTCGATAATACCATTTGCCTGATTTGGATGTGCTAATAAGCCGCTGTGTGGATCAATACGAACTGCGACTACATCCTCAGGTTGTTTTATTTCACTTTCAGGTTTTCCTTTCAAAGCAACTTTCATAAAGTCGATCCATAAGGGCAGGGCGAGTCCTGCTGCATATTCGTGTAAGGATTTAGGATTATCAAAACCAACCCAGGTTGTTACCACGAGATCAGAGTTAAACCCAGCAAACCATGCGTCCACTTGATCATTAGTTGTTCCGGTTTTGCCTGCTATATCCTGACGATTAAGCACTCTGGCTGCGCGGGCAGTGCCATGCTGAATTACATCTTTTAAAGCGGTATACATTAAAAAGTTAATATCTTCAGGAATAACTCGTGGTGCCAACGTTGAATGATCTACATTGCCGTCACAATTGTTACAAACAACAGTTGGTTTGGCTTGTAATAAAATTTTACCATCTTTATCAGTAATGTGGTCGATGAGATAAGGTTCAATTTTATAACCGCCATTAGCGAACACTGCATAAGCAGCAGTAAGATCCATAGGACTGACTGACAAACTACCTAAAGCCAAAGATAAGCCTCTAGGAAGAGTTTTCTTATTAAATCCAAAACGAGCCAGGAAATCAATCGTGTAATTAATACCGATATCATCAAGGATACGTATGGACACGAGATTTTTTGATTGAACCAGAGCTTGTTTTAAACGTGTTGGTCCATTGAATTTAAGATTCACATTATGAGGACGCCATAAGTTCGGTTGGCTTGGATCATCAACGACAATAGGTGCATCATTAATTAATGTTGCTAAGGTATAACCATTATTTAATGCTGCGGCATAGACAAAAGGTTTAAAACTGGATCCAGGTTGTCTACTTGATTGAGTTGCACGGTTAAATTTACTTTTTTGGAAGTTGAACCCTCCAACCAGGACCTCTATAGCACCATTTTTAGGATCGAGTGCTACCATTGCTGACTCAGCTTCAGGAATTTGTGCTAACTCCCAATGCTCCTTTGTTGAATGAACATAAATAATATCTCCCACAGCAACAACTTGCATGGCTTTAGATGGCGATTTTCCAACCCAGCCATTTTTAAGTGCTGGTCTAGCCCAAGATAAACCGGCCCAAGGAATAATAATAGCGCGCCCACTTTGTAAGGTGGCTGTTGCCTCTTTATCACCGACTTCGGTAACGACTGCTGGCGTAAGATGATTCAGTTCTGGATATTTTTCTAGAATTTTTTGAATTGAGTTTAAGGATTTGCTGTCATTCTCACCAATAGTGGCAACAGGTCCTCGATAACCATGCCGATGGTCATAGGCTATCAAATTTTTTTCGACGACATCATTGGCTGTGTTTTGTAATTTCCCATCAATAGTCGTATAAACTTTGTAGCCTTTAGTGTAAGCATCAGGGCCGAAATTGTCGTATAAAGATTGACGAATCATTTCAGCAACGTAAGGAGCTTTTACGTCAATAGGACTGCCATGATACTTAGCAGTAATTGGTTGATTTATGGCATTTTGATACTGTTCTTCGTTGATATAATGTTCTTCAAGCAAGCGTTCTAAGACGTGATCTCGACGTTTTTTCGCAGCAAGTGGATTTGCGATGGGGTTTTGTGTTGAAGGGGCTTGCGGAAGCCCTGCAATCATTGCTAGTTCTGCTAGATTTAATTCTTTGAGCGGCTTTCCAAAATAAACCATTGCTGCTGCGCCAACGCCATAAGCACGATTACCTAAATAGATCCTGTTAAGATATAGTTCGAGAATTTTTTCCTTGCTCAACTCTCGGTCTATTTTTATGGCCAGCATAATTTCATTAAATTTGCGCAAAAAGGTTTTTTTACGGCTTAAGAAAAAATTACGCGCAACCTGCATGGTAATGGTACTGCCACCTTGAGATTTTGTACCCGTTTTCACCATACGAACTGCCGCACGGCCAAGACCTAGAACATCCACACCAGGGTGTTCAAAAAAACGTTGATCTTCAGTGGCAATCAAAGCATTGATCAACATAGGTGGTATTTCATCGTAAGTAACTGGGATTCGTTTTTTCTCGCCATATTCCTGAATTAGCAGACCTTCCTTACTGAAAATTTGTAACGGTACTTGTAATTGTACTGTTTTCAACGAATCTACATTGGGAAGTTGACTTTCAAGATAGAGGTACAACAGACAGCCTGCTACAATTAAAACAAAAGACAGGCTCATCAGCGCCCATAGACCTTTACGCCAGAAGTATGCCATTTTCATAGAGTCATGTGATTTTAATGAAATTTGGGGGATATTATACAGTGATTCTCTATAAGATTGCGAGTTTTGTGCAAAAAAGAGGGTAATTTTACACTGGTTTCTAATGTTTCATTGAATTTTGTAGTAAAAATCCAATGAAACATAGGGAGTTGCCTAAATATATCGATGCTTTACTCCATTGTCACCTTTGAAACATTATCATCAAGCTCCTCTATTGTTGATCCAATTTGAGATGAGGAAGGCAGATTTTGGATTGATGGTGAAAAAAATCGAGAATTAATTCCTCCATGTCTTTGTAATGCGGGTATTCCAGCAAGACCAAAAATGGGAGGGTATGCTGAGAAACGTCTGAAGGGTGCTTCGCCTTCGCTTTGTCTTTTGATGTTCTCGAGCTCTGACTGTAGTTTTTGTAATTCCGCTTTTCTTTTTTCCAGTTCACTAGCTAATGCATCAATAGTCGTAAGCTGTTCTTTATTTTTTTCATTTAACGCCTCTATCCGGGTTTCAAACTCAGATTTTTGTGTCTTCACTAACAATTTTAGTTGTTCTAACTCTATTTTTTCAGATTCTTTGTCTGATTCTTTAGCTGATTTGTTCACTTTTTCGCTTTGCAACTCGAGAAGAGTTTGTTGTTCTGAACAGATGTTTGCTGCAATATCTTTGAGTTCTTCATTAGAATCTTCGGGCGTCATATGAAGTACAAAAAGAACTTCATCAATCAGTAGTTGACCTGAGTTACAGTATTTACTTCCTATATATCGATCATTCAATAAACCAGATAACTCTTTAACTTTAGAATCTTGGAGCATTACTGGATGCTTAAACCCTTTTTTTATGTTTAATAACTTTCTAAAATCAATGAATAATTGAGTTAATTGTTCTTGAAATACTTTTAATTCGTGTTCCTTGAACGGAGTTTTAATATCGAGTTGTTCCTTTAGAAAAGAGATCTTATTTAAAAGGAAAAAAAGGAATTCTTCTCGACCATGATAACCCTTTGTACACGCAGCGATCCTTCCTTCTAGGTACGGAACAAAATTTTCGTTTTGAATTATTTCTACTGCACGATCATGAGATTTTTTTCTGTGTATTATAGGGTCAACTGCAGTAACTAGTTTATCTTTAGCCTCGATATTGTCTTGGCTGTCATGATAACGAACTATAACGGTTGCCAATGCATAAATTAACTCTTCTAACCTAGTCATGAAAATCTCCTTTTCAAAGCATAAATGCGAAATCCCCTTACAAGTTGGTCTTTCACTATATTAAATGTTTTTGAGTAGTGCAAGTTGTTTTAACTGAATGGCGAAAATGACAACATGTAATCATTTTAATAAGTTTAACTAGGTAGAAAACATTGTAATTTTTTAATAGGTTACGTTAACATCAACATATGATCTTAGAGGAGTATTTTTTGAATGCATGGAAGACTCAAGGGAATAAGAGACATGCTCAAATTGTTTCAGCCCAAGCATCGTTCAATTCTCGGAATAGACATTACATCAACAGCAGTTAAAATCTTGGAGCTTTCAGGTCAAGGCTATGAACTTATTATTGAAAACTATGGTCGAGAAGTATTGCCTGCAAATGCAATGGATGGAAACACCATTAAAGATATTGATGCAGTCTCCCAGTGTATCAAGAAAATAATTGACCGCTTACATACCTCATGTAAACAAGCCGTTCTAGCTGTGCCTGATTCCTCAATAATCAGTAAAGTAATACAAATCAATGAGGGTTTAAATGACGCAGAGATGGAAGAATTGATTGTTACAGAGGCAGATAAATATATTCCTTATCCAATTGATGAAATCAACCTTGACTTTGAAATTTTAGGTCCTTCCGAAAAAAACCAGAATATGCTCGACGTGCTTATTGTTGCCTCAAGAGCAGAAAATGTGAATCAACGTGTTGATATTGCAGTTCATTCAGGTTTGGATGCTGTAGTGATCGACGTAGAATCTTATGCCGTGGAACGAGCAGCGCAACAAATTGCTAAAGATTTACCTGCATCTGGACAAGATAAAACAATTGCCATCATTGATATTGGTGCAATCTACACCCATTTATTTGTATTACAAGGAATGAAATTAGTTTACTCAAGAGAAGAAAAATTTGGAGGAAAACAATTAATAGACTCGATTGCCGAACACTACAAAATGACCTCGGAGCAAGCTGCGTTGGCTAAGGATAATGGAGAGTTACCTGCGGATTATGAAAAGGAAGTGTTAGAACCTTTTAAAGAAGACATTTTGTTGCAAATCAAACGTACCTTGCAGTTTTTTTATTCCACAAGTCAGGATGGAGATGTAGATCATGTTTTATTAGCTGGAGGATTAGCTAATTTACCAGGTTTAGTGGCTTTGGTTCAAGAGCGTTTGGGGATGAGCACCACGATCGCCAATCCATTTGCACACATGACTCCAGGTAAAATGGTACATTTAGATTCTATAAATAATGATGCACCAGGGCTTATGGTAGTTTGTGGTTTGGCTCTAAGGGAAATTAAGTGAGACCATATGACGCAAATTAATCTTCTTCCTTGGCGAGAACTCAAGCGTGATCAGGAGAAAAAGCTGTTTATGACCATGCTGCTTTTGTGCATCGTATTCGCTGCGTTTATTGTATTTTTAATTAATTCTTATGCCACGGGTTTGGTAAGCAATCAAATTATACGGAATCAAATGCTTCAGAAAGAAATTAATGAAATGGATGCGCAAATAAGCGAAATAAAAAATTTACAAAAAACTAGAGAAATGCTTATTTCCAGAATGTCTATAGTTCAGCATTTACAGTCTACGCGAACATTAATGGTTCATTTATTTGATGAATTGATTCATGTAATCCCGGCAGGTATCTATTTTACTCAGATAGAGGGAAAAAGAGATGTTATTTCAGTCACTGGTTATGCTGAATCAAATACTTTTGTTTCCATATTAATGAAAAACATTGAAAATAATGAATGGATTCATGATCCTGTTCTAAGTGAAATCAAAAGAGAAGATACAGATAAAGAAAAAGCTATAAAGGAGTCAGCAGAGAATGAGTTTAAGTTAACTTTTGTGCTTGCTCCTCAATTCCAGATTGGGTTAAAACTATGAACAGTATTAACCTGAATGAATTAACTCTGGAAAATGTGGGACAATGGCCATTAGTAGTGAAGAGCTGTGTTCTTGTTGGTGTTAGTATTTTGATTGTTGCTCTAGGGTATTGGTTGATCATAAAAGATAATTTTACTCAGTTTGATCAATTACAAGCTCAAGAGGTCACTTTGAAGGCTGATTTTGAAAGGAAGCAACGCCAATTAATTAATTTGCCAGCTTATCGCCAACAATTGCAGATTATGATGGGGCGATTTGCCGAAATGCTTAAACAGCTCCCAGAAAAAAATCAGATGCCTGGCTTGTTGGAAACAATTTCCAAAACAGGAGTCGCATCAGGTTTAAGATTTGAGTTATTTGCGCCACAGCCTGAGGTAATGCACGATTTTTATATTGAGTTACCTATAAAAATTTCAGTAGTAGGAACTTATTTTCAATTGGCTATGTTTATTAGTCGTGTAGCCGAAATGGATCGTATTGTAACGTTACATGACTTTAGTATTGAAAGGGTGTCTTCCAAAGATGATAAAGCAGTTTCGGGGGATGAGTTGATAATGAGCATCACTGCCAAAATATATCGATATCGCACACAATGATGAGACGAAAACTAGGGATTAGTTCTATCTGTTCATTATCTTTACTATTGGTTGCTTGTTCCAGTAGTAATGATGATTTGGTGCGATACATCCATGAAGTAAAATTTAGAAAAACACGAGATATTGAACCAATCCCTTCATTTACACCTTTACCTACTTTTAAATTTCCTGATAATAGTAACAGGCGAAATCCATTTAAGCCTACGGCTCAAAAAAGGACGGAAGTTGATGTTAATGCTCCAGATAAAAATAGGCCAAAGGAACCTTTGGAGGCATATCCTTTAGACGCATTAAAATTTGTAGGTACTTTAACGCAAGGAAACGAAACATGGGCATTGATTAAATTACCTGACAAGAATATTACTCATGTCCGAATAGGTAATTATATGGGACAAAATTATGGTCGTATTGTTTCAATTAAGAATAATTCAATTCAATTAATAGAAACAACACAATCTTCAGGAAAGTGGGGTAATTCCTTTACCGGAGGAAAAGTTGCGTATGGATTTCGAGTTTACCCAGCCGATAAAGCAAGAGCCTGCAAGTTTTGTCACCCAAAGCCCGGCACGTATTGTTCTTGATTTTATTGACTCGAATCTGCAGATAGCTCCCCAACAGAGAGCAAAAGAAATTAAATTGGGATCGCTTAATAAGTACTCTGTTGTTGCGGTGGGTTCGCGTGTTCGGGCTGTATTGGAGTTAAATTATTCAGTGCCTTTTTCAGGTACAATTTCTGGGAAAGTTTATACTCTTATTTTGAATGGCAAAAGCAATGAGTTATTCCAACCGCCCCAAGAACTTATAATTACTCATCGCCCAGCCAAGACAAATTATGTGATTAATCATTTTGATTTTCGAGGAATTGAACGGCAGGGCGGTCGGGCCATAGTCAATGTTTCCAGCACGAGTGTTCCGACCCAGGTTGAAGAGCATGGTAAAGAAATTCTAGTTAAATTTTTAAATACTAAAGTTCCTCCGAACTTAAGAAAGAGATTCGATGTTTCAGATTTCCACAGCCCTGTACAAATAGTTACTTTTCAGCAAGTTGGTAAAAATGCACATATGACTTTATTCAATAAAGGGGGCTTTGGCCAATCTGTATATCAGGTTAATAAACAATTTATGATTGATGTAATTCCTTTAACTCCAGAAGAGGTGCAACAGGGCAAATTGAAAAAGAAAGTGTTCTCTGGGAGAAGACTTTCCTTAAATTTCCAAAGCATCAGCATACGAGCCGTATTACAGTTGCTGGCTGATTTTACAGGAATTAATATCGTAGTGAGTGATCAGGTTCAAGGTGATATTACTCTGAGATTGAATAATGTTCCATGGGATCAAGCATTGGATATTATTTTAACTACCCAAGGTTTAGAAAAGCGGCAAACAGGTAATGTAATTCTGATTGATAAAAAAGGGGTTTTTGAGAAAATGGAGGCAGAACAACTCAAGGCCCAACAAAACATCCGAAAAATTGAGCCTGTACGTTCTGAGCTAATACAAATTAATTATGCTAAAGCAACCGATCTTGCCGTTTTGATTAAAGACAAACAAAATTCTCTTTTATCTGAGAAGGGTACCGTGAGTGTCGATACACGTACAAATACCATCTGGATTCAAGATATTGGTTCTAAAATTGATGAAGTTAGAGATTTGATTAAGCAGTTAGATATACCTGTCAAACAAGTGCTTATTGAGGCTCGTATCGTCGAAGTAACGAAAGATTTTGCTCAGGACCTTGGAATTCGTTGGGGGGTATCTAAACCAACCCATCTCAGTGGTACTCTAGAAGGGGCAAATCAATTAGCGCAGGGCGTCGCTCCTGCAAATGTCAAACCCTTTACAGACAGATTAAACCTGGATTTAGTCGCTGCCCCAATAACCGGTGCTACCCCAGCTTCTGTAGGTATTGCATTAGCACAGCTTGGCGATAATATTCTGCTTGATCTTGAACTTTCCGCTTTGGAAAGTGAGGGACTAGCTGAATTGATATCCAGTCCAAGGCTCATTACAGCAAATCAACAGCCTGCTGTAATTGATTCAGGACAGGAAATTCCTTATCAAGAAGCGACTTCAAGTGGTGCTACGGCAGTGGCCTTTAAAAAGGCTGTATTAAGCCTAAAGGTAACACCACAAATTACCCCGGACAACAAGATACTTATGGAGTTGAAGATTAATCAGGATAGGGCATTGCCCAACCTGACATTTAATGGGGTGCCAGCAATTGCAACTAAAGAAATTCAGACGAATGTTCTGGTCAGTAATGGACAAACCATAGTGCTTGGTGGGATTTATCAGCAAGATAAGAGTAAGACCATTACGAGGGTACCATTTTTTGGTCAGTTGCCGGTAGTTGGAAATTTATTCAAAAACACGCAAATTGGTATTCAAAATGATGAGTTACTTATTTTTATAACCCCCAAAATAATAACAAATTCATTATCAATTACGGCAATTGAGGGGAGAAAAGCAGTTCGATTTGATGAAAAATAAAATTTATTAAGTGATTAGGGGCTGTTGACAATTGCTTCATTTATCTACGCACTGCACTTTATGCGCGAAATCCAGTAAAGGCGGCATTGAAAATAGGTAGATTTTAGTGTGTCTCCGTATAGAGCCCGTGCATAAGCCGCAGAAACTAGGTGGAATTAAATGAAATGCCAACAGACCCTAGAGAAATTGCTATGAATTCAGCAATTAAGGTTTGTTTTATTTATAATTTGCTTTTAACAGGGCATTTTTTTATTAATGAAGTGATATAATATAAATGAATAAGAGTAAATAGTTATAAAATATGCTCATTTGTTGTAGAATAATGGGCGGGAATTTCTAACTGCGAAAAATACAGTTAGGGTTGAGCCCCAAATATCCCCCACTTTTGGCTACTGAATCATATTTTAGTCCAATGCTAAAATGGGAAGTTATTTCGGACTCGATCTTTAATTAATGACATTTCAGTTAAAGAGGTATGTGATAAAAAATGAGCATAGTTAAAGTACGAAATATTTTTCTCATCGGACCCATGGGTGCAGGTAAAAGCACTATAGGTCGTGCTTTGGCAAAGGAGCTCAAATTAGAATTTTTTGATTCGGATGAAGTTATTGAAGAGCGTGCTGGCGCCGATATATCTTGGATTTTTGATATTGAAGGAGAAGAGGGCTTTAGACGTCGCGAACAAAAAGTTATAGAAGAATTAACTCAAAAAACCAATATTGTTTTGGCAACGGGTGGTGGTGTTGTAATTACTCCTGAAAACAGAAATGCATTAGCAGGACGTGGCACCGTAATCTATCTTAAAACCTCATTGCAACAACAATTTGAAAGAACTAAGCGAGATACCAAGCGTCCTTTGCTACAAACAACAGATCTTGAAGGAAGATTGGAATTATTGAGAGATGAGCGAGAGCCATTCTACAATGAGTTAGCTGATGTTAGTTTTGAAACAGATAAATTAACAGTCAAGGCTGTTGCAAACAATATAATAAAATATATTTATGGCGAACTTTGAGATTTATGATCGGGTTGATGTTTCTTTAACGGAACATCAATATCCTATTGTTATTTGTCGCAATGGTTTGCAAAATCCGGATTTTTTGCAAACTCTTGTAACTTCTTCGCAAATTTTAATTGTTACCAACCAAACAATAGCTCCTTTTTATTTGCACTACGTGCAGTCCGCTTTTACCAAAGCTCAGTGTGACGTGTTGATTTTAGAAGATGGTGAACAATATAAAAATCAACAAAGTCTTTTCGCTATTTATGATGCATTAATCCAGAAAAAACACCATAGGGATACGACTCTTATAGCCTTAGGTGGAGGAGTAATTGGTGATATGACTGGATTTGCAGCATCAACATATCAGCGTGGAGTAAAGCTGATACAAATTCCTACAACTTTATTATCGCAAATTGATGCTTCCGTGGGTGGAAAAACAGGAATTAATCATGCTTTGGGTAAAAATATGATTGGCAGTTTTTACCAACCACAAGCAGTAGTTATTGATTTAAATACATTAAACACTCTTCCTGAAAGAGAGTTTCGTGCTGGTTTGGCGGAAATGATAAAATATGCTCTGCTTGCTGGCGATGAATTTTTCAAACTGCTTAGTGAAGCGCTCCGACAGGGATTAACTACCAAGAACCCGCAGTTACCTCAATTAATAGCTGAGTGCTGCCGTATTAAAGCTCAATTTGTTGTAACGGATGAAAAGGAAACTGGGCAACGAGCCTTATTGAATCTTGGCCATACTTTTGCTCATGCACTGGAAACTTATACCCATTATCAACAATGGTTACATGGTGAAGCAGTAGCAATTGGCTTATATTGTGCAGCAGTTCTGTCGTATAAAATGCATTTAGTTGATGAACAATTGGTCGAACAAGTAGAGCAAATTCTGCAACTGGCAGGTCTACCACATAAAATTCCACGAAATATCAATTTAGAAAAACTCAAAGAGTTGATGCAATCGGATAAAAAAATTAAAAATAACCGTTTACGCTTTGTGCTGATTAGAAAGCCTGGTGATTGTTATCTCGACTCTGAAGTAACAGAAGATTGTTTGGGTAATGCACTTGTTGCAGCTGTAAGAGGAGAATAAAAATGAAAGAGGGAATGATTCAGTCTGATTTAGCGGCTGTTATTCAACCAAGAGTATTATTTAAACCAGGATCTTGGCTCGCTAAGATTGATTTCATTAACCATTTGATTCTTTTTAATAACGTGCTCGTTACGGTTTTATCTGAAAAAGAAGGAGGTAAATCTTCTTTTGGTACTTTGTTGCAAGGCAACTTAGATCAACAGATCAAATCAATTTTTATTACCGTGAAGCCTCCTTGCAATCGAGAAAACATCATTGAGGATATTGCAACTCAGCTGCATCTTAATTGCGATGAACATACTGATATTAGTTCTTTAGTGGCACAAATAAACGAACGTAAAGCACATGTGTTGATACTGATTGATGATGCGCAACATTTGCCAGAGTCTTTTATCAAGGAAGCAATGCTAGCAATAAAGAGCCAGGAGAATTTCAGTTTTTTCCATCTTTGTTTAATATCTGACTATTCAATCGTTGCAACGCTTAATAATTTAGTCGCTTCTTTTTTTGAGAATTTAGTCCACACTATTGAATTGGGCTCATTGAATGAAAGCGAAACAAGGACTTATGTATTACAACGTGCTATGGCTACACATTTGATCAGTAAACCATTAACTGATACACAGTTTAAGCAGTTTTATCAATTAACAAAAGGGAATCTAGCAAAGATTAACAGCAATCTAGAGGCATTTGTATTTAAGTGCGCCACCCAAAAGAAAAAAGAACCCTTAAAACTGGTTAAAAAAGCAAGCCTTGCTGCGAGTGTGGCATTTATTGCGGGGCTTGTGGGATTTTATTTTGCTCAAAACTATGATCTTTCATCATTTTATCATTCAATAACTGGTTCTAACCAAAATAGAAATGTAAGAGATCTAGCAATAAAACAACAGGCACAACCTGAAGTACTTGAGAGCCAAATTGCTTCTTGGCAAGATTCTTCAACGCGACAGTTAGTATACTCTTCCTTACCCAAAAAACAGATTTTAGATGATATTAACGATGAGATGCTCAATGATCCTCCTGTAGCAATTATTGATAAGGTCGTTGTGATTCCTAAATTGCAAATGCAGAGCCTTGCAAAACAAGAGGCCAGAATTCCTGAGTCTGAGTTTCAACGTGAAAACCCAGAGTCAGATCTCAAGCGTGAATCAAAATTAGTTGAAATTCCAGCAACAAAACAGAATAAAGATAAGAAAGATCAATCTTCAAGTAATAATACAACTATCAACTTGTATACCATACAAGTCGCTGCGAGCCATAATAAAAAAGATATAGAACGTTTTCAGCAGAATAATAAGTTACTTGCCGAAAATGCTAAAATAAGACATTTTACCAATGCTAAAGGTGTTTGGTATGTGCTGACGGTGGGGGAATATAAAAACAGGGCTGAAGCACAACGTAGCATAGGTAAGTTACCAACAGCTATAACTAAATTAAATCCTTGGGTTAGGCCTGTATCGAGTCTTGGATAAGTTACCTAGGGCTGAACATAAAAAATCATTAGAACTGTAATAAGTGTTTACGCCCTACTCACTGAACGGCTGTATTTGGCACTTCTTCCTCGAAAATCCAACCGTTTCCCAAGATCCAAGCATACTCCCTAAACGGTTACGAATTGTAGCCTGGTTGAAGTACGGGGTAACCCGGGTTACGGCGACTAAAAATTTGCGAGTTATACAGTGCTACAATCTTACTCTCGAATATTCAATGTTTGGGTTATTTGTTCAATACGTTCTTCTGCTGCTTCATAGATTTGTTTAAAGAGATCAAAAAAATCAGTAAAAGACAGTTTCTCTAAGGAGTGGGCTGTTACACCATGAGGAGTACTTACACCTGCTCGTAATTGGGCAAAAGAGCGCCCAGACTTTTTAGCAAGTTCTGCTGCACCAAACACAGATTCCAGGGCGATTTTTTCTGAGAGCTCTTCTGGGATACCTCTACTCATGGCCGCCTTTTGCAACGCTTCGAGAAATAGAAAGACATAAGCCGGAGCACAACCAATCGGGGCTGTAAGTGTGTCAAGCATGGATTCTTGCTCTACCCAAAAAGTGTATCCTACTTCATTAAAAAGAGTTTCAATTAATTGTTTTTTTTCAGATGTTGTGAAGGAGTTAGCAAATAAAGCAGAGGTTCCCTTACAAAATTCAGTTGGAGTATTGGTCATTACACGAATAACCCCCAGATTTTTCTTGTTGAGCCAACGAGTTATATTATCAATGTCTATTACACCTGCCAAAGAAATAATCATAGGTTCTCTTGATTGCATGGCTGGCGCAATTTCCTGACATACTTCCTGCATATATTGAGGTTTTACAGCAAAAATAAGGATCTCCGCGTTTTGAGCCGCTTCAATGTTGGTTTTTGCTGACTGCACGCCCAGTTCCTTAACTAAACGTTCTGATTTACTGGGATCGCGATTACTGAATGTTATTGAACTTGCAGGATATCCACTTTTAATGAGACCACGTGCTAAAGCACTTCCTAAATGACCTGCACCAATGATAGAAATGGTATTAAACTTGAGCATATTGACTTATATTTTAAATTTTATCCAAAAAGTACCAAGATGAAGGGGTGTCTGTCAAGAATAGATTGAGAAAGAGCAAATGAAAAATTACTATTTTACATTGAATATATTGCACATCCTGTTAAACTAAAAAAAGTTAAAAACGCCTATCCTGTCGGTTCTGTCATATCTTTTGTAAAATACTGTTGATAAGGTTAGATAGATAAATTAATTTATCGATTATTATGGATTAAAAATAGAAATGATGGAAACAGTACAGCTACAACAAGAAATCCATTCCAAGTGGCGTGATATAGATGGTTGGAACTATTATTTTTTATTGAAATTTGCTCTTTTATGGGCTGGATATCTAAATTTTCATCCTTTTAATAATCTGGTTTTTTTGGCGTTTTTGTTGTTTCCATTACCTTCAAGACTACTCCATCGTTGTCGTAATTGGATAGCTATTCCAATAGGTCTAGCGGTATTTTACAATGATACCTGGCTACCTGGTTTCAGTACAATTGCGAGTCAGTGGACAAATCTTTTGGCTTTCAACTTCAGCTACCTTATTGACTTATTAAATCGAATTATTAATTGGGAACTGGTGGGAATGGCTTTTGTACTCTTAGTCGCCTACCTGTTTCTTTCTCAGTGGATTCGAATTACTTCGTTTACTGTAATTGCCTTAACTTGGCTAAACATTCTCACACTGACCGCCCCAACCATTAACCTTTCGCCAGTTCAAACCAAGAGCGTTACAAATAACGTTCTAGCTGAGACTGAAGTTAAGACGAGTGGAACAGAGCTCAGCAGTAATTTGCCACCTACCAATGAAAATCTTAATGCGTACTTGAATCAATTTTATGAGCAGCAAAAAAAATTACGTACCTCTTTCCCCAGTTCTCTTGCTACTGATGCACAGACTTTTGACATAATTTTTATTCAGATCTGTTCGTTGGCTTGGGCAGATATAGAGGCCGTGCATTTAAGAGATCATCCTATATGGGGTAAATTTGATATTATGTTTAATGATTTTAATTCGGTTTCATCGTATAGCGGTCCTGCAGCAATACGTTTATTACGTGCAAGCTGCGGCCAGACGCCACATGCGGATCTTTATAAACCAGTTGCTCAAGATTGTTATATTTTAGATAACCTGGCTAAACTTGGTTTTTCTCTGGAGATGGTGCTTGACCATGATGGTTTATTTGATAATTTTCTTAAACAGATACAAGAATATGGTGGCTTAGCTAATGTACCTTTAATGTCACGAGCAGGTATACCCCCTGATGTGCTTTCATTTGATGGAAAACTGCTTTCAGATGATAGTAAATTACAGGAGCGATGGATTAAGCAACGAAATCTCTCAGGTATGAAACGGAATGCTACCTATTTTAATGATATCTCACTCCATGATGGTAATACTTTTGTTGGAGAAAATAAACCGGCACCTTATGAACCGCGAGCAAAAAGATTTTTAGATCAAACGATGAATTTTTTCACTGCATTAGAAAAGTCAGGTCATAAAGTGATGGTAGTTTTTATCCCGGATCAAGGAGATAATCTTGTTGGTGATAAATTACAAATGCCAGGTTTACGTGATATTCCTGGCCCGAGTGTTACTCATGTTCCTGTAGGTATTAAATTTATTGGGATGAAAGCAAAGCCTGCACAAATCCAAATAAATGATCCAAGCAGTTATTTGGCTGTTTCAGAATTAATTGCTCGTTTGATTGATGGAAAAATCTTTAATCAGGATTATGTAAGTTTAGAAACATTAACACAAAACTTGCCAAAGACCCCCTTTGTTTCATCCAATCAAGGCGTAACTGTGATGAAATATCAAGATAAATTTTATATTTTATTGAAAGGTGAAAGTAACTGGGTACCTTATCCTTAGCAATTACTAATTAACCTATTCAAATGAGGAGCAGGGTGAAACGCAACGTAACCTGGGATTGAGCGGTTTCTTCATTTTTAAAACCCGAGTAACATTTCACCAGCTAACAATTAAAGGTATATCATCTAAAGTTGGAGTAGGGTATTAGTGGGACAATAGGCATGTCCATGTCACCTTGCCAACCTTCGAATGAGTAACGAAGAAAGAGAGAGAGATGGCTAGGCGTATAATCTGTTGATTGTTGGATATCTACCAGTCCCCCTATAATAAAATGCGAACCTAGCCGACGTTCTATTAATGCGTGGTATGAGTAACCGTAACCTACGCTAGGCCCACCAGTTTGAATGGAGTTTTGTGTAGTGTCAAAATTTGGAATAAGGTTGGGTAGTGGATATGAAACAAGATCTTGGGTTACCGCACGTGACCAGGTTACTGTGCCTCCTAACTCATAAGACCAGTTTGCGACTCGTCGTCGATAATTAATTGGGACTGTAAATGATAAAAAAAAGTCAGGGCTATAATATCCGCCTTGTCCAATATTAAAGCCGTATAGATTCTTATCATAGTGCCAGACCATATTTGTAAGTCCGATGATAAAACGGCGATTATCTTCATTGATTATTTTATAATAATAACCATCCAATAAAAGAATACGGGTATTAGACTCAACATTTTTCCCAGTTAATTCACTACCAATGATATTTGCCCAGAAACCATTTGCTTCGCCCCGATCATAACTGAGCGATAAAGTAAGTCCCGTAGCAACAACCCCGCCCCATGCAATTCCTGTATTTGGATCAACTGCTCCTGCAAAAGAAAGTAGCGTGTTAGTCATTGGGCGTTGTGATGCCGTAATCGTCCAGCCAATATGTCGTATTTCACCGCTATAATTGATACCCCCAATCCAATTTCCCACAGGAAATCCTATAGGTGTTTCGCCAATATCAAATCCCCAAGTTGGATTTTGCCATCCTCCGTCCCAGCCAATACCCTTAGCTCGTTGTGCGATGCCAGTAGTGCATCCATTAATCGCACAAGTGCCAAAATCATCAAAATAAACTCCATTGACTGTAGTAAAACTTCCTGCACTTAAATTGACTCTATCAGCTCTTAAAAATGCACGACCGTTGGCATAACCCCAATCTGCTTGAGCTATGGTATCTTCGGCACGCAATTCGGAGGTCCCAGCTGTACCTGCCAATCGCCAATAATCTTCGTCTACAGTAATGCGTGTTTCTTGCTGCTGATAAAGTAGGGCTGACTCAGAACGGATGCTGCGTTTTAGCCAATCATCCTCTACATGATTACGGGTCAGCCAAGTATAATAGTCGTTGCTGGCAGGCCATATTGATGTTATCTTGCTTTGGAGCATGGATCTTTTGTAATCTTCTTGTGCTAATTTTGGTATTCTAAGTTGTGTTTCCAAGCGGGCTGCATCACGCATGATCAGCGCACTATCTTGGCTGGGTGCCGCATGAATGCTTTCTTTTTTGATTTGGTTAAACATAGCTAATGCTTTTTGAGGCTCCCCTACAGCATTCCAAGCATTTGCTATTTTTCTTTGCATGTTGGGATTGAACCTTAATTCCATTTCTCGTAAATGTTCTAGCAATTGGCGTGCTTCACTCTTTTTTCCTAGAGCGATTAGTGACTCTATAACCCCGAGATTTGCATCAGCATTAAGTGGTTCATGAATTTTCACATCTTGATAATAGTCTAGTGCTTTTACAAATTTACCATCCAATAAAGCCCAATCTGCTAAAGTGAGTTTAATGGGAGTGATTTGCTTTTGACTCATTAAATAAGCTTCTGCACCTTGTATATTGCCGCTATCTCGCAACTGCTGTGCATGTTGTAAAATCAATTCAGTAGATATCCGTTCTGCCAACTGATGCATGCCTACATTCCATTGTTTTTGTGGAATGGTATGAAGATGAGCCAATGCTTTTTGCAACTGATCAGTGCTCGATAAATAAAGTGCATAAGCATATACTTGAACCGGATTCATTTTTTGTTTTGCTATCAATCGTTGAAACAACTCATCTGCTTTTTTGGATTGACCTATATGGTTCAACGCTAAGGCTAAATGATAAGTTAACCAAACATCATCTGGAGCAATTTTTAGTGCTTGGGTGTACCTCTCTATTGCTTTTATCCATTTGTTTGTTTTTTCAAGTTGTTCTGCTTGTTCTTGGAACGAAGAACTCTCCAAACTGAGCATTGCGTCTTTAAATTTTAATTTTAGATCTTCGGGTAAACTATTTAGGTAATTTAATGCCTTTTGTAATGATTGACGTTTGTAGATGCCAAGTAGCCCATAGATTGCACTACTTTTGCCTGGGCTAACGAGTAAAGCTTGTTTAAATGCTTTTTCTGAATCGACAAAATTCTTTCGGGCAAAACCTACTTCACCTACTCCTACCCAAGCATCATAATTCGTCTTATCAAGTAGGAGTGCTTGCTGATATCTTTTTTCAGCCAAATCCATATTACCCGATTGAAATGCGATTTCTCCACTAGAAACCCATAAATCTGAAAGGGTTTCTTTGAGGGCATAGGACCAATTATCTTGATTGTTACTACTCGAATAAACTTGATGTTCATTCAAATAATTATATATTTCTTGCAGGTGATTGAACGCATTTTGGCGTTGCGCTGGAATTCTGGATAAGATGCGCCAATATTCAGCACTTAATTCAGGAGTGGGAAAAACCCCATGAAATAGCGCATCGTATTGAGTTTTAGCCAAATCGAGATGCCCAGACATCGCCATTACTCTTGCTCGCTGAAGTTTTTGCTTTGTATCTTCTTCAGTTAGAAATAAGCTCATTTGAGCCTGTTTGTAATCCATTGAATTAGGTGCCTTCTGCCTTAATAGTTCAAGCAGCTCTTCTGCGAGAATTAGGTTTTTTTGCCGTATAGCTAGTCTAATTCGCGCTGCAAGAACATCAGGGTCATTAGGGGCGATCAATTGTAAGCGATTTAGCGAATTCTTCACAAAATCATCACGATAATAGGTTTCACCCCAAATCACCTGATTCAATAGAAATTGTTTCGGATTAATATCAACAGCATGCGCTTTTAAAACGATTATGCTAAACAAACATAGAGCGAATCTTGCTATAAGCATTAACTAATCCATTGATTCTGTCTAAATAGTTCTTTAGCGCTTTCAACTCCAGGTTGATCAAATGAATTGATATTCCAAATAACACCCTGGACAAAAATTTTATGTTCATATAAGGCAATTAATGAGCCAAGAGTTCGTGGAGAGCAATCGTTCATGCTGAGAAGATTTACAGGAATTTCCCCTGGAATGTAACTGTGAGGATTCTCACTATGATTTCCACCTTTTATTAAGACTTCCTTGTGAGCATGACATATTTTATTAATTACACTATCATCGAAACTACGAAGATAAATTAAATCAGCCGCTATTTTATTAGTTCCTTGACACAATAGCTGGTAGTAACTGTGTTGTGCATGATTACCCAAGCCTCCCCAGATAATGGGGCCAGTTGCATATTCTACTCTACGACCCTGCTTGTTTATTGATTTTCCATTACTTTCCATATCAAGTTGTTGAAGATAAGGAACAAAATATTGTAAGTCTTGGGAGTAAGTCATAACTAACAAGTTATGAATGTTTAAAAAATTAATGTCCCATATTCCTAATAAAGCCAAAAGAACCGGTAAATTTTTATTAAAATGCTCGGTGCAGAAATGCATATCCATATGGTATGCCCCATCAAGGATTTCTGAAAAATGTTCAAAACCGATGGCAATACAGGAAATTAAATTAATTGCCGAGCAGAAGGAATAGCGTCCTCCAACCCAATCCCATATAGGAAGAATAGTTTCAAACCCCATTTCTTCTGCTTTCTTAACATTTGCAGTGATTGCGATAAAATGTTGATTAAAATGTTGTTTCTGATTGATCCACGATAAGGCATTTTGGAAATGAGATAAGGTTTCCGGTGTAGTAAATGACTTCGAGGAAATAATAAATAGCGTGGTTTCGGGATTTAGTTTTTTAGTCACGCGTGGAAATGCGTTTGGATCTAAATCGGAAATAAAATGAAAGTCTAATTTGTCCGTTACTATATCACTTAATGCATTGATACAAAATAAGGGGCCAAGCATAGAGCCGCCTATTCCTATATTAATTACATCAGTAATAGGCTTACCAGAATAACCAAGCCACTCCCCATTTCGAATTTTTGTGGAAATAAGCTTCATCGAGTTACGAACATTGACTATATCAGTAATAATATTCTTCTCATTTACTAATAAGACTTTATTGTCAGGGGCACGAAGAGCTGTATGTAAGGCTGGCCTATTTTCGGTATTATTAATAGGCTTTCCACTCATCATGGCATTAATGTTCTCATGCAGATTACATTCATTAGCAAGTTCAATAAGTGAATCCATGATCTGGGCATTAACGTGTTGTCCACTGTAGTCCAGAGTAATGTTGTCACTAGATATAGAGAAAATTTTTGCTTCTGGATTTTGACTATTGTATGTTTTGGCCAATTTTTCGAGTTTTTTCCAGGAGTTCATTTTCGTAAGTTGTTCCATATACATTCTCAATCTAAATTATTTAAGTTAAAAGCCACTCGGAAAAATTTTTTCCCTCAGTAGGGTGCTCTTTTCCTAAGTCTACATTCGCTTTAAGAAAACCGAGGACATTTCCACAATCATATCGTTTTCCTTCATAAGGTAATGCTAAAACAGTTTCCTTCTTTACTAACCCATTAATTGCATCAGTTAATTGAATTTCTTTATGGTCCATACGTGGCAACATTCTAATTTGCTCGAAAATACCCGGAGTTAGAACATAACGGCCAACGATTGCAATATTTGATGCAGCAAGGTGGGGTTTAGGTTTTTCCTCCAGATGGTGTATGCTCAAAAGGCCTTGTTCCCAAGGCGCGCCTTGAATAATACCATAGCACTCTGTTAATTCTTGAGGAACATTTTCTACCGCGATAATACTATGCCCATACCGCTCATGCATTTGGGTTAATTGTTGGATAACAGGTGGTGTATTTGTCATTAAGTCATCAGCAAGAATTACAGCAAATGCTTCATTGCAAACGATTTGTTCAACACATAAAACGGCATGTCCCAGACCAAGGGGCCTTGCCTGTCGTACATAAAAACATTCCATGTCATCAGGTGTTACTGATTTAACTATAGATAAAAGTTCATTTTTATGATGAAGTTCTAATTCATTTTCAAGCTGATAGGCAAGATCAAAATGATCTTCAATGGCACGTTTATTATGACATGTGACAAAAATCATTTGGCGTATGCCGGCAGCATAAGCTTCTTCAACCGCATATTGAATCAAAGGTTTGTTGACTACAGTTAACATTTCTTTGGGGGCTGCTTTCGTTGCGGGTAAAAATCGAGTCCCTAAACCAGCTACTGGAAATACCGCTTTACGTATTCGTGGAAATGTTGCATTCATTGCTAATCTATCCATTTAGTAACAATTAATATAAATTGTGCAGCAAATATTTGAGTATGCACTTAAAATTTTTTGATTTATATAGTTTTTTATCAAATTTTTGGTAAAAGGTAGAGTAAATTTCAGCAAGGGTTGTTGTCAATGTATTCTTTAGATTGGTCCTATGTTAATGGACTACCAAAGTCCACTTCGTATTTTAAATGTACCCCAGAAGATTTTCAGGTGAATGAATTTTTTGATAGTCCATTTTCTGGAGAAGGCGAACATATTGTCCTGAAAATAGAAAAAACAGGCTTAACCACTATGGAGGTGGTTAAGTCATTGGCAAAATTAGTACATAAGCCAGAAAAATCTATTGGCTATGCGGGGTTAAAAGACAGACAAGCACTGACTACCCAATGGTTGAGTATTCATGCTCCGGGGGAGCAGATTCCAGAAATTGCACAGCTTGCGGCACCTGGCTGGCGCATTTTAGAATGCACGCGCCATTATAAAAAACTGAAACCGGGTTTTTTGACTGGAAATCAGTTTATTGTACGTTTGCGCGAAATCTCTAATCAAGAAGATTTACTCGAACGCATCGAGCGGATAAAAAAGCATGGCGTTCCAAACTATTTTGGAGAACAGCGATTTGGTCGCAATGCAGGCAATATGTTAAAAGCAGAAGAGATGCTTGTCCGTGGTCGTAAAGTGAAAGACCGTTTTTTACGGGGCATGTATTGTTCTGCCGCACGCTCATGGATTTACAATTTGATTTTATCGCATCGTGTTAGAGAACAATGCTGGAATAAACCCCTGCCTGGTGATGTGATGCAACTTCAAGGATCAAACAGTATTTTTGTTATCGATCACGTTGATAATGAATTACTTCAAAGGATTCAAGACAAAGATATCTCTCCCGCGAGTCCTTTACCTGGAAAAAGTAAATACAAAGTCAAAGATGAAGCATTGCAATTGATTAATAAAATTTATCTTGATTGGCAACCCTGGTTAGCAGCTTTGGAGCATTATGGCTTGGATGAGGATTGGCGGGCTAATATTCTGCATGTAAAGCAATTCACCTGCATAATTAAGGATAATTTAGCTGAGTTATCTTTTAGTTTGCCTGCTGGAGCATATGCCACAGCAATATTACGTGAGTTAACTCTTTATCAGAATGGATAATCCATCTGATGTATGATGTTGAGATTTTTCTTTGATTTGGCTCTTACAGCAGGATTTGCTTATTTACTTTCTCATAGTATTTCATTCAATCGAACTATACTTTGATTAATAGAGTGATAGATAGGATGAATATTTAATGGGAAAAGAGGAATTACTCAAAGCTGCAATTAGACAGGGAAATTTGGTTCAATTCGCAAAGCTCATGTCCAGCGTATATGAAGAAAATTTTCTAATGACAGATGAAAACGGTAATACACTTGCGCATCTGGCTGCAATATATGATCAACCTGAAATTCTGAAAGTGCTTCTGAGTAAAGCAGAAGAATTTAATAGTTCAATACTTGAAATTACCAATGACAATGGATTTACCCCTTTAGAGTGCTGTTACTTGTATTCATCATTAAAGACGCTGTCATTATTAGAATCTAATCCTCAATTAAGTGCCTCTACGAAGCTGGTTATCTCAAAACAGTATGATAGATTGAAGGGCTTGCCCCCAAATGGTTTGCGTAGAGAAGGACTCGAAAAAATTGCCCTGGTTGCGAGTGCCTTAGGTGACGTTACGGCATTGCAGATTATTTTAAATATTACAAGAAATAAAGAAAATTTACTTCATTATCAAACCAAAGATGGCTGGTCTGGAGTTCATTTCGCCGCATTGAATGATCGATTGGATGCAATTAAATTATTTCCAGAAGAATTTGCCGCAAAAGTTAGAGATAATTATGGCAATACTCCCTTAATGGTTGCTGCTGGAAGGGGAAATTTAAAAATTATTGAGTACCTACTTGAAAATGGGGTGGACCTGCATCTAAAAAATAATCAAGGGGAAGCGGCGATTATTTTTGCTGCTGAAAATGGACATTTAAATGCACTTAAGTTTTTAGAAGAAAAAGGTGCAGACCTGACAATAGTGAATGATAATGGTGAAAACGCTTTGCTCGTGGCTGCACGCCAGGGACATGTAGCGTGTGTTTCATATCTGTTGGAGCGTGGTCTATCTGTAGATTTGCAAAACAATCAAGGAAAATCAGCTTTTCAACTTGCTTTAGAGGCGTCTCAACTTGAGATCGCTGATTTATTAGTGGCCCGTAGTACTTCAAATGAAAAAGACTATGCTTTGATTGATGCCGTAAATAGAGGAGATTTAGTAGCGGTACAATGGTTGATGGAACATGGCGCTTCTTTAGCAGCGATGGATAAATTTCAAATGACTCCTCTGCTATTAGCGGCACAATTGGGTAATATAAAATTATTTGATTATTTTCTTAGTTTAGATCCTTCACTTATTCATGATAAGGATGGCGAGGGTGATAACGTATTGTTTGTGGCAATAAAAAACCGACAGGTTTTTGTTGTGGAGCATTTAATTGCTAAAGATCTTTTTCCGCTGGAAGATAGAAATTCACAAGGAAAAACTCCGTTATTAGTAGCCGCAGAAATTAACTCCGAAATACTTGTTGAACTCTTGCATCGAAATGGGGGTTCATTAGAGGTACAAGATCGAGAAGGAAATACCGCGCTTCATTTGTTGTTCGCCAAGGGGTATTGGGGAAATGCTACGGGGTACCTTTATACTCATAGCCCTAATTTGATCTTGAAAAAAAATAATAAAGGAGAACCACCCTTACATACAGCGATTTTAAATAAGCACAATGAAGAAATAGAGCACATCATGGGTTTGGTTCGTGAGGAACCTGAAAAAAAAGCTCAGTTGGTTGAGCTAAGAGACGCTAAGGGCAATACTGCCTTATTGTCGGCTGTCGAATCTCATAATCTGGAGGCTATACCAATATTGAGGAAAGCGGGAGCTAATTTCTTAGCCAAAAACGATAAAGATCAATCGGTTATTACCATAACTGCCTTGAATACCTTTCCCCAGGAAATACTTAAACTTTTGTTTGATGCTCATCAACTTGATTATAGAGAATATTATGCCAGGCGAAGACTTTACTTTATATTCGGTGGAGAAAAGTTGAATGAGGTTCTTAAATTTCCTAACGCGGATGTCAAGTTTGGTTCCGGTTTATTCGATGAAGGGGTTCAGGTACTTGATGAGTATTTAAATGACTTTATTCGGGAAAAACATCCAGAATATGCTTCACAATTCGAACCTTTATTGGCTGCGTTAAATCAACTTCAATCTGATACCACAGTTGAGGATATATTAAGTCGTTTAGATAGAGAAGGTATGGCTTTTCAGGCAACGGGTTTTACTGGTCATGGTGTTCTTGCCACATTGAAAAATATGTCAGATGAACATATGAAACTCTCGCTTGCTGAGCGAGGTGCTCGGGTAGGTGGCGCTCCTTTTTTAAATGATGAAAACAAAAAATTTGCAGCGGTTCGCTCCGTTATTGTTCCTAAAGAAAAACGTCAGCAAGTGATAGAGCTTTTATATCAAGCAAAAAATTCATCTCAGGCAATAGGCGTGGATATCCTGTTTAACCAAATACCAGAATTTGTCGGTGAACCCTATCAGTTCTCATCTATTTATCAAAAAAAATTTATGGATATATGTTTTTATAGTAATCCCAAAACAGGTTTATATGAACAATTCATTGATATTCTAGGCGATGAGAAGGGAAAGGCCTTTTACAAGGAATTTGAACTCTATATGCGAGAACAAGAGTTAGAGCAATATAAAAAACTCCACAAACAAACTCATCCAGGGGAAAGCGTACAAGAAAATCTAATCATTGTTAAAGCAGAGGAGCTCATTGAAAAAAGGAGGGAGTCAATTCATGCTTCATTAACTCACTTAAAGTGATGCCAGTGGGTTGTAGCTTGAGTAAAAATGCATATCGTAACTCGAGAAATCGAACGGTAAATTACTGTTTCGCTTTGCAGAACACAGACTGCAATGAATTGAAATGTAACATCATAGATAAAATTGCTTTTTTTCTCAAAGAGGGCTATGTTTGAGGAGGGATCGGTGTTACCTCGATTGCTGTGGGCCTGACTTGGGTGCACTCTTATTTGGATAGCAAAGCATTAGCCAATTGGTGCATGAGCTATGATTTTGGAAATACAAAATGAGTAATGTCCTGTATTTACTTTTGTCTCATAATACATATAAAAAAGTTGAAAAAACTTACCATCATTTTCGGCGACATCAAACTTCATTTTTTACTACAACATTCATTATTTTATCCCAATTAATAGGCTGGACTTTTTTAAGACTGGAATCACGCAGTTGGCAAATGGTACTTAAGAATCATCACTATTTTTTTCCACATATCTCAAGGAAATATCCTCGTCCCGGAGACATGTTTCGTTATTTAATTCAAAGCCTATGGTTTATTTTGTTCTTTCCTGAATCAAGTAGAAGAACGTTTTATGGTACAAATACTTTTTTGAAAAGAATCCTTGCTTATTACTATTCCTGGATAGAACAATTACCTTCAAAGATTATAGCCAGTAAAGTAGCGAAGCAAACTATAAAACATTTTGGACAAGTAAATAATGTTGTACGCCGTGCAGTGTTTATTATATTAAGTATTTTTTCAGCCATATTGTTATTAATTTGTATTACTCAACCATTTGCGCCGGTAGCACAATTTATTTTCGTAGTGCTCCTCTGGGTAATGGCTATGAGCATTCGTAAAATTCCTGGTCGTGTCAGTACTGTTATGCTAGTGGTTCTTTCTGTGATTGTTTCATGTCGTTATTTGTGGTGGAGATACGCATATACGTTGGTCTGGGATGATACCGCAAGTGTTGTATTTGGGAGCTTACTTATCTTTGCTGAAACATATATTTGGCTAGTGATGGTATTGGGATATTTTCAAAGTCTTTGGCCATTACAGCGTCAGCCTGTACCATTGCCCGTTGATCCTTCTACATGGCCCACGGTAGATATTTTGTTCGCAACTTATAATGAAGATTTAAGTATCCTTAAACCTGGGATATATTCTGCTTTGGGTGTGGATTGGCCAAAAGAAAAACTTAATATATATATTCTGGATGATGGTAATCGTCCCGAATTTAAAGCATTTGCTGAGGAGGTCGGTGTACATTATATAGCGCGTCCTAACCATGAGCATGCAAAAGCTGGAAATATCAACTATGCTCTGAAGCAGACAAATGGTGAGTTAGTGGCAATTTTTGATTGCGACTATGTGATTTCCAATCCTTTTTTGCTATTGACTGTAGGTTGGTTTTTAAAAGACCCTAATCTTGCTATCTTACAAACTCCACATCACTTTTTCTCACCAGATCCTTTTGAGCGCAATTTGAAATCTTTTCGGAAAACACCCAATGAAAGTGCCTTATTCTATGGTGTAGTTCAAGATGGAAATGATACCTGGAATGCAACTTACTTTTGTGGTTCGAGCGGTATTTTGCGCCGTTCTGCATTGGAAAAAATTGGTGGTCTGGCGGTAGAAAGCGTTACCGAAGATGCTCATACCTCATTACGACTGCAACGTCTCGGTTATAATTCTGCTTACATTCGAATTCCATTAGCAGCAGGCCTGGCAACTGAGAGCCTTGCGAGCCATGTGGGTCAACGTATTCGATGGGCCCGTGGTATGATACAGATTTTGCGTATGGATAATCCCTTGTTGGGTAAAGGCTTAACCTTTGGCCAACGACTTTGCTATTTTAATTCAATGTTGCATTTTCTTTCTGGGCTACCTCGCTTAATCTTTTTCATCACCCCTGCGGCATTTTTAATTTTGAATGCTTATGTAGTTTATGCATCTGGAGTGATGATATTACTTTATGCCATACCTCATATTGTTCATGCAGTAGTGACGAATAACCAAATTCAAGGACGGTTCCGTCATTTCCTATGGAATGAAATCTATGAAACAGTGATGGCCTGGTATATTGCGGTCCCTACGACTATGGCTTTAATCAATCCACATAAGGGTCGATTTAACGTCACACCTAAAGGAGATGTTACTCCAGAAACACATGTAGATTGGATGACCGCACGACCTTATATCATATTATTATGCATTAATATTGCTGGCTTAATCGCAGTAGGCTTTCGTTTGACATTTGATCCAGCGGCAACAATTTTAGCTGTTCTTATAACTGCAACCTGGTCTTTATATAATATAGCTATTCTTGGAGGGGCTCTTGGAGTAAGCATTGAAGCAAGGCAAAGACGTAAAGCACCTCGTGTAACTTTTGTTATGCCTGCAGCGATCAGGCGATCGGATGGTCAAGTATTTCAATGCACTTTGAGGGATTATTCTGATAAAGGGGTGGGGATACAAATGGAGCATGAGGATTTGCTGGGTGCAGGAGAGGGGGTAAGCCTTCTACTTAAACACAAAGACGATGAATTTGCTTTCCCTGGAACCATTGCCTACACATTTCATCGCAAGGCAGGCATTCGATTGTATGAGTTATCTCTGAGGCAAAATATTGACTTTATCCAATGTACTTTCGCGCGAGCGGATATTTGGTTATTGTGGCACGAAGGGTTTAGCCAGGATAATCCTCTTAAAAGCATGCAAGATGTAGTTACTCTGGACTTGCGTGGTTATTACGATATCATAGAATATACACCACAAAGAATTCGAAAAATACTCTTATGGTTTACCAATGCTATTATTTGGATGGGGACATTTCTTCCACATAAGCCTCAATTAAAGAGTAATCTGTAATCATGGATTATCTGAATTGAAATAAAATTTAAAAACTAATGGATGAGATAATGATAAGAAGAGTAATCTGGATTATATTGCTGGCCTTGGGGGGCGCGAACGTTGGATTATATGCTGCTCCTTATATTTCAGCAAATCCCGCTCCTACAAAGCCTGTATTATCTACTCCTGCCAATGTTCCAACACGAAAAGTTCAGTTGTATTTTAATGATTTAAATCAGCAGCAGGGGAACTTTACTTTAGGTAGCTTCTCTACAGGCAGAAATATCGACTTCAGTATACGCAAAGATGAACTGGTATTTCAGGCGGTATTGCATCTCCAGTTTACACCATCACCAGCACTGATTCCTTTACTGTCACAACTTAAAATTTATGTAAATGATCAATTGGTTGATGTTATCGCAATTACTGCCGAACAATTAGGTAAATTAAATTCTATAGATGTGTCCATTGATCCTCGTTTTATCAATGATTTCAATCGTCTCCGACTGGAATTCATTGGTCATTACAATGCTATTTGTGAAAATCCGGCACACAACTCAATATGGATTGATATTGATAAACTTAGCTACCTTGAGTTAAATTTTCAGACGTTACTGTTGAAAAATGATCTTTCACATTTTCCTGAGCCTTTCTTCGATCCTCTTGATAATAATCAATTAAATCTACCCATAATATTTGCTGGTCAACCTGATTTAATGCAACAGCGAGCTGCAGCAATTTTAACTTCTTGGTTTGGTAGCAAAGCCTTATGGCGTGGTTCATTCTTTCCTGTTTTAAATAATCAATTACCAGTAAGTCATGCTGTAGTATTTGCTACCAATTCACAAAGACCAGATTTCTTGAAAAATTATAAAACTGTAGAGGCGCCTACAGTCGAAATGATCAGTCATCCTAATAACCCCTATATCAAATTATTGTTGATTTTGGGACGTGATGATCAGGATTTATTGACTGCCGTTTACGGTATCGCACAAGGTAATGTTCTTTTCCGAGGACCAAGTGTCAAAATCGAAAACGTAAAAATGTTAGAGATCCGAAAACCCTATGATGCCCCAAATTGGGTTCCTACAGATAAGCCAGTGCCTTTTGAGAAATTAGTAGAAATTGAGGGGCAACTACAAACAAAAGGATATACTCCTTATCCAGTCTCACTCAGATTTAATGTACCTCCTGATTTGTATTTTAATCAAAGCAGGGGTATTGATTTACGGTTAAAATACCGTTATTCATTACCGCCAGTTGCCAGTATGTCACAACTGGATGTTAGTCTGAATAATTCTTTTGTGAAAAGCTATAAGTTGGAGCCTAAGGGAGAGCACACTCTTACAGAAAATATAGCTGTAACAAGTAAAAATCTATATATTCCAGCAAAATTAGGAGTACATAATCAATTTACTTTTGACTTTGCATATGGAACACAGATTGCTGGAGGAATGCAAAATGAACAGTGCATTACCTATCAGGTAATAAATAATTTGGGAGTTATTGATGGTTCTTCAACTTTAAATTTATCCAATTATTCTCATTTTATTACGATGCCCAATTTAAAAGCATTTATAAGCGCTGGTTTTCCTTTTAGTATTCTGGCTGATCTATCGCAAACAATTGTGTACATTGATCCTCGATCACCAGCTGAAGCGGTGACTACCTTACTTAATGTTGCAGGTAATATTGGTGCAGAAACAGGTTATCCTGTTTTGGCGATGACTTTGACAGATGACTGGTCTCGGGTGAAAAATAAAGATGCGGATCTGTTGATTATTGGTGTACTGCCTAAAGAGCTTGATGATAATAATGATCTCAATCTATTGATCAATAAAACTCAAGATTGGATTAAAAAACCGTTAAATAGAAATGCTTTGCCGGATACACATCGAGTGACTGCTTTCACCGCGGCTGAGAGTAAAACTACTGTTAGTGCAATGGGTTCTGTAGGAGCTATTCTCGGTATTCAATCACCCTATTATGAAAAACGCAGCATTATTGCTTTATTAGCGGAAAACCAACAAGGTTTTAGCCTACTCAATAGAGCATTAACCAATAAAAAAAATGTAGACAAGATCTTTGGTTCGGTAGCGGTGATCCGTGATTCTGGTATTAGCAGCTTACGGGTGGGGAATACTTATCAAATAGGAAATTTACCATTTTGGGAGCGCTTTTGGTACTCGTTGCAAAAGCATCCAATTTCTTTAGCCCTCATATCTCTTTTGGCAGCTTTCATAGTTACATTTTTGGTTTGGAATGGTTTATTACGAATAAGTAAGCGTCGTTTAAATAGTTCACAACAGGATAAAACGTGATTTTAAAATTAAGAAATAAGAAATTCTTGTCTGGTTTTATCTTATTTGCATTAAGTACTGGTAAGGTCGTGGCCAGTACACAATGGCCAATGTGGGAGAAATTTAAGCAGTATTACATCAGTATGGACGGACGAGTCATTGATCCACAGCTTCCGGAAAGAAAGACAACTTCAGAGGGGCAAAGTTATGGATTATTCTTTGCCTTGGTTGCTGATGATCAACCTATGTTTGATAAATTATTACATTGGACTGAAAATAATCTTGCTGAAGGTGATTTGAGGAAACGCTTACCTGCATGGGCATGGGGACAAAATGCCAAAAAAGAATGGGCTGTTTTAGATAGTAATTCTGCAGCGGATGCTGATCTATGGATTGCGTATGATTTACTTGAAGCAGGGCGCTTGTGGAAAAACAAACGCTATGATTCTCTGGGCAAAATGCTTCTTCAGCGTATTCTCAAAGAAGAAATCATTCAAATTCCGAAACTTGGACTTATGTTACTTCCTGGTAAATTCGGGTTTAATTTTAAAAATACCTGGCGCTTTAACCCCAGTTATTTGCCCCCGCAGTTGTTTGCTCGATTTGCCGCACTGAACCGCAAATGGAATATACTAGAGCGCAATAGCAGGCGTTTGCTGTTAGAAACTTCTCCAAAGGGTTTTGCTCCAGATTGGGTGATGTGGAAAAAAAATATGGGTTGGCAGCCTGATTCACAGCGCCCTAACTTAGGCAGTTATGATGCAATTCGCGTGTATCTTTGGATAGGGATGTTAGCCCCTGATGCGCCCCAAGCAGCAGAATTAGTGAAACACTTTCTGCCCATTATTTATCTGACGCAACAATTGGGGTGGGTCCCAGAAAAAATTGATATTGTCAACGGTAAAACACAAGGTAAAGGTCCCATTGGCTTTGCCGCTGCGTTATTGCCTCTATTGGCAAACAATCAATCGGAACTCATAATACAAAGACAACGTATTGATGCAGTGGAATTTACCAATAATGATTATTACGGCTCGGTATTAAGACTTTATGGCGAAGGTTGGGATCAAAATCGATATCGCTTTAACGCTCAAGGGGAGTTGATATTACCATAGACGGGGCCGGAAAGCCGTGGAATATTCATTCACTGTATTCATTCAACACGGTAAGAAACTGACTTCCATAATGAGTCAATTTATGTTGTCCCACACCGGGTACTGCAATTAACTGTTCCAGGTTTTGAGGTCTTATTTCGGTCATTGCATGCAAGGTTGCATCACTGAAGATCATAAAAGGTGGTTTGTTCTCTTCATCTGCTAACCGACGTCTTAATGCTCGAAGTAATTCGAATAAGGGGCTATTTGTGGCTTGAATTGAGCGTCGTTCTTTGCCTTTCTTTTTACTATCCTGAAGATCATTATTGGGTAGAGTCAGTGATATTTTTTCTTCCCCTTTAAGCAAAGGAATGGCCTTGGGCGTCAGTTTAAGAACATGAAACTGATTCATATCTTGTAGGCAATACTCTTTATGGATGAGTTGCCAGGCTAGTTGTTTCCAGTAGTGGGCTGATTTGTCTTTACCAATGCCGAAGGTACTGAGTTGCTCATGGCCATATTGTTTTATTTTATCTGAAGAACTACCTCGCAATACATCTATGGTATACGTTAAACCATAATTTTGCCGCAATCGATAAATACAGGATAAGAATTTTTGCGCATCCTCTGTCGCATCGGCAGTAACGGGTGGATTATCACATACGTCACAATACCGGCATTCAGTATCACAGATCTCATCAAAGTAGCGTAACAAAATTTGACGACGGCAATGAGATGCTTCGGCAAAAGCAAGCATATGGTTGAGCTTGTTGGTTTCAACTCGTCTTTGCTCATCGAGCGGGTTGTTCATGATCCATGAACGTAGTCTGGCACTATCAGCTGCGTCATAGAGTAAGAGTGCTTGAGCTGGTAAACCATCACGCCCGGCACGTCCTGTTTCTTGATAGTAACCTTCAATATTCTTTGGTAAATCATGATGCACAACGAAACGAACATTAGGCTTATCAATTCCCATTCCAAAAGCGATGGTAGCAACAACAATATCGATGCGATCATACCTGAATAAAGTTTGCACTTCTCGGCGTTCTTTATGGGGAAGGCCTGCATGATAGGCACGGGCTTTGAATCCCATTTCTTGTAGTTTTTGCGCCAGATTCTCTACACCTGTACGAGTCCCACAATAAATAATACCTGATTGTTGTTCTACTGTTTGTAAAAACTGATTTAATTGCTTCGAGGCATTGGTCTTAGAAATTACTTTATAATGGATATTAGGTCTGTTAAATGAAGCAATGTATTTTTTGGGTGAATAGTTTAATTTGTCAACAATATCTTGGCGTGTTTGTTTATCTGCAGTCGCAGTTAAAGCAATAATAGGAATATCAGGAAATTCATTTTTTAAAATGCCTAAAGCAGAATATTCGGGACGAAAATCATGTCCCCATTGGGAAATGCAATGGGCCTCATCAATGGCAAAAAGTGCTATATGACACTCTTTCAATCGCTCTAGGAACGATGTGCTAATCAAGCGCTCAGGAGCAATGTACAGCAAATCCAATTCATCCTGATGTAATTGAGTTAATACCTGCTTTGCTTCTTCACTGGTTAAAGCCGAATTATAATAAGCGGCACGAACTCCCTGTAATCTAAGCGCAGTTACCTGATCTTCCATTAAGGCAATTAATGGAGAAACAACAATGCCTACACCTGGCCTTATTAGGGCAGGTATCTGATAACATAGAGACTTACCACCGCCGGTGGGCATCAAAACAAGCACATCATGTCCAGAAATAACATCATTAATAATGTCTTCCTGTGGTGTTCTGAATGAGTCAAAACCAAAGTATTCTTTGAGTACAGCAAGTGAGTTTTTATTGCGAGTTACCGATGCTGCAAGAGTTTCCATTGACTATTCTTATTCTTTTCACGGACGCAGAAAATTTGCAATCATATCACTATCGTTACAAAAGCAGTAGACCTCTTGATGAATGCCTAGGATTAATACCATTAAGTTAAGAATTTGCCATTAAGTTAAGGATTTTTGTCATTCCCGCGAAGGCGGGAATCTATTTTTATAATCCCACTTGGCCTCGTTAGAAATGGGTTCCCGCTTTCGCGGGAACGACAGTCCGCATAGGGGCTACACTTTTTTTAAGGATTATGGTTTGGAAATAAAAGCATTATCCTTTATATAAAAGCGCAGTAATTTTTCTGCCCAATCCTTTGCATAATGAACTCCAACTCTTGGTTTTTCCACAATGCTAATTGGTTGTTGATCCTCTGATTCGGCAATGTAAAAGGTATCACTGGTTAGATCCTGCTGGTTCAGTTGTTTATCTATATGCATTGCTTTAGAAAGCAAACCCGGCCCTTGTGTTCGTCCTTGAATGTTTTTGATGGGCTCGATAGCGCGCAGCAATATTGCCGAACCGGTACCTTCAGTTTCAGTAACGACATTAGTACAGTAATACATCCCGTAAATTAAGTAGATGTAAGCGTAACCAGCAGGCCCAAACATGACTTTTGTTCTTTGAGTAAGGCCTTTAGATGAATGAGACGCTAGATCATGTTGTCCCAGGTACGCTTCAACTTCGACGATTTTTCCTATGTATTCCAATCCGGATTGATTATGAATAATGTATTTGCCTAAAAGTTCTTTGGCAACAATAATAGTATCCCGTTCATAAAATGTTTTGGGTAATTTTCGGAGCATATACTTTCACGGATGATAAAAATTCGCAATAATAATATAATTGAATAAATTTTCTAAGGACAGTTTATGGATTTTGAATTCACAGCGGAGCATTTAGCATTTCGTGAGATGGCGGCTGATTTTGCACGCGATAAATTAGCGCCTATGGCCGATAGTTGGGATGAGCATGATTATTTCCCCATTGAAGTTTTACGTGAAGCCGCTGCATTAGGAATGGCTGGGATGATGGCGCGTGAGGATATTGGTGGATCGCAATTAACGCGTTTGGACTCTGCATTATTGTTTGAGCAATTAGCAACTGGTTGTATCAGTACTAGTGCTTATCTTTCTATCCATAACATGGTTACATCGTTAGTTGATCGGTATGCTGATTCTGAGTTACGAATGAAATGGGGACCTAAATTAACCTCTATGGACGTGATCGGCAGTTATTGCTTGACTGAACCTGAGTCGGGTTCTGATGCGGCCTCCTTAAAAACTCGAGCTATAAAAGATGGGGATTATTACATTCTTAATGGCTCTAAGGCTTTTATTTCAGGAGGTTCAGTAAGTGATGTTTATTTATGCATGGTTCGTACTGGTGATGAATCACATCATGGAATAAGTTGTTTGTTGATCGAAAAAAACACTCCGGGATTGAGTTTTGGCAAATTAGAGAAAAAAATGGGTTGGCATAGTCAACCTACCAGCATGGTATATTTTGAAAATTGTCATGTACCCGTTGCCAACCGTGTTGGTGAAGAAGGAATGGGCTTTAAAATTGCCTTGAATGCTTTAAACGGAGGGCGAATTAATATTGCTTCATGTTCTTTAGGAGGGGCACTCGCTTGTTTACGATTAACTCAAAGCTATATGCATGAGCGTAAACAATTCGGCAAACCGCTTACCGAGATGCAAGCCTTGCGTTTTTATTTTGCTGATATGTTAACAGATTATGAAGCAGCACGCCTAATGGTTTATCGAGCAGCGAGTGCTATGGATAAAAATGATCCTCAAGCCCCGATATACTGTGCTATGGCGAAACGTCTGGCTACGGATGTTGCTTTCCGTATTTGCGATAAAGCAATGCAAATTCATGGTGGCTATGGTTATTTACGTGATTATAAGATTGAGCGAATATTCAGAGATTTAAGAGTGCATCAAATTCTTGAAGGTACTAACGAAATTATGCGGGAAATTGTAGCCAAGGCAACTTTGGATGAGGAGCACTTTTTGTCCTGATTAACCTGGTTGTAGTTTGTAGTCTGATATGTCCTTCAATAGAAAGGGAGTAAATGAATGAATTTAATTGAACAAGATTTGGATGATCATGGAATTTTAACTTTAACTTTAAACAGACCAGAGAAGTTAAATGCTTTAAGTTCCGAGGTATTAGATGCTTTAGAAGAATTATTTCATTATGCAAAAACAAATCCAAAAGTTAATGCAGTGATGATTACGGGAAATGGTAAGGCCTTTTGTGCCGGAGCAGATATAAATCGCTTGGCTGAATGTACTGCACAAACAGGATACGAGTTTGCTTGTCGTGGACAAGAAGTGTTTCGACTTTTGGAAACTTTGGGTAAACCTTCATTGGCAGCCGTGAACGGATTTTCATTTGGTGGTGGTTGTGAATTGGCTATTTCTGCAACATTAAGAATTGCTTCAACAAAAGCTCAGTTTGGTCAGCCTGAAGTAAAACTAGGGGTTATTCCTGGTTATGGCGGCACACAACGATTAGCTCGTTTGATTGGTAAAGGGCGAGCTCTGGATTTATGTTTGACTGGTCGATTTATCAATGCAGATACTGCATTAGATTGGGGATTGGTTAGTGATGTTGTTGAACCAGAAGCATTGTTAGAGCGTGGTAAAGCATTATTGCATGGAATATTGAGTATGGCGCCTCTTGCTGTAACGAGTATTATGGAAGTTATTGATCATGGTTATGATTTATCTTTAACTGATGCATTACATCTGGAAGCAATCCATTTTGCCAAAGTATGTGCTTCTGAAGACAAGAGAGAGGGCGTTGCTGCATTTCTAGAGAAACGAGTTGCTCAGTTCGAAGGAAGATAATCATGACCGATGAAGTACTTTTTAATCAAGAAGGTTCATTAGGAGTCATCACATTAAATAGACCCAGCGCATTGAATGCGTTGACTTTAAATATGATTCTTAGCATCCAAAGACAGTTGAGTCTTTGGAAAGAAGATGCTGCTATTCATGCAGTGGTTGTGCGAGCAGTTCCTGGGAATGCATTTTGTGCCGGGGGTGATATACGTTCGCTTTATTTTTCCGGGCAAGTCAATGATGCGGAACAAATGCAATTTTTTTGGCACGAATATCGGTTAAATCATTTTATTCATCATTTTGGTAAACCTTATATTGCTTTAATTGATGGCATTGTGATGGGAGGGGGGGTAGGAATTTCCATGCACGGGAGTCACCCTATAGCCAGTGAGCGTTTCGTATTCGCTATGCCTGAGACCGGTATTGGTTTCTTTCCTGATATTGGTGCCAGTTATTTGTTAACACGATGCCCAGGATCTTTGGGTGTTTATTTGGGGTTAACAGGTAATCGCTTGAGTTCACATGATGCAATGAAAGCTGGGTTGGTTAAAAAAATAGTCTCTTCGGAACAAATGCCTGCATTGTATGATGCATTAATGAATGAAGATTTATCTACAGATGCTATTCAACGTGTCAATCGATGTGTCCAAGCCTTTAACAGTATATCGTCTACTGATGAGGTAAGCCAAATTAAACCCCTGATTGATGTCTGTTTTGCTCATCCAACAGTCGAAATGATCCGCGAATCGTTACAAAGTGCTAATACAGTATGGGCGGAAGCCGTTGATAATACCTTGGCACAGAAATCTCCTTTGAGTCTTAAAGTCACGTTAGCGCAATTACAAAAAGCCAAAGGTTTATCTTTGGCACAATGTTTGCAAATGGACTATGACATAGTTAGTCATTTTATGCATGGGCATGATTTTTATGAAGGAGTTCGAGCTTTATTAATTGATAAAGATAAGAATCCTCAATGGCATCCGGCACGTTTGGATTTGGTTTCAGAGCAAATGGTTCAGAAGTACTTTGAACGCTTGCATCCTGGTTTGGAATGCATATAGAGATTCCATTTCTTATAAAATTGTTTGGATTGGTGTTGACAATTCTGACAACACCATCATTAGGTTGTTTATTGAAATTAAATGATGATTTTGAATTAAAAACTCATTTTTATGTCACTTGGCATATTGTCTTGTTCTTCAGATTCTGGTTTAGCGTCTTTGGTTTTGTCATTAATAGTTGTGAGTGCATGAATTGTGGAGCCTACTACTGAGGCCGCAATGGAGTAGCCTGTGGTTTCAACAACTGCTTTAACAGGTCCGGAAAAAAGTCGTGACATCATTTTTAATCCTTTTAATAACGTTAAATACTGCAATGTGCCCCAAAATTGGGCATTACAGTATTTATCATACACTATATTTGTGTATAGCAAACCATTTTTTGAAAATTAAATGGTTTGCTATACAATCTTCCTTAATCACTAATTTAATTTGGAACTTTTACTTTGTTCTTTTTCATTGGTTTGCTCTTCAACCACTTCTTCAATTCGAGGAGTTGTTTCCTTGGTTGCAAACATACTATGTCTGGATTTTCCAGGTGAAGGTTGATATTTTTCTGGAACAACTTTTTTCAGTGGTTCAGCACCCATAGTTTCACCAACGCCTGCAACAAGAGCAAATATGACTCCAGTTAACCCCATGCGCATAGGAACTTGTTTCAGAGCCATCTGCCCAAAGGATTTCATTGACGCTTTTGGATCGCCGAGGAAGCAATAAAATAATTCTTTGGTTATTTTAAATGTGTTCGCATTATGCAGGCGTCCATCAGGCGTAACTGTAGATTGCACGAGTAAGTAATCTTTAAATACTGTAGGTGCATATGCAATTCCCCCCGCCAGCGCTCCCGCAACTCCCCCGCCTATAAAATGTGCCTTATCCCCTTTAAATGGCAGATTTTTTGCTATCATATCTTCAAGAATGCATAAAGCTCCAAAATTAATCATTCCTGCTGCATATCTTGGTATAAAGCCCCCAGTCATCAAATTCCATGCATTATTAGGAGTTTTCCACACAAAATTTTCAGGAAGAATATTAGCCTTTCTCAGTGTAGATAAAGATTCGGGTATTTGGGTTACCAAAATATCGCCTAATGCCATAGCCATAACATAATGAAAACTTGCTAATGAATATTTTTTTGCCTCTTCTTTAGCTGCTTCATCTCTCAGAATTCCTTCTTCTATAGGCTTACTGCCACCTTTAGCACCAGTAACATAGCCAGTTCGAATTACTGAGCCTGAAATAGAAGCTGAAGTCCCAGCATACATCGCATTGAAGAATCCCATAACTCCGCCTTTGTAAGGAGGAATCATCGTACCGTTCTTGGTCAAGTTAACTAGCATCGTTTTTATAGGACTTTGAACCATTACGATACTCAAACTGGTGAATAATGCAACGGTTGAAAAATTAAGTCCATCCCAAGCTTTTTGGTACACCTGATCCATTTCAGGCATCCATTTTGGAAGATTACCGCCTTTTTTCCCTGGGGGGGGCACAATAGGAGCTGAAGCAACTGGTGTTGAAACAACTGGTGTTGTTACAGGCGTAGGTGTTTTAACCGCTTTGGCGTGCAGATTATGCTTTACTATATCCATTGGTGTTGAAAACCACGCAGTGCTATTGGTATATAGGTTTGAAAACCATCGTGGAGTCATAGGTGCTTGACCAGAGTTTGAAGCTACACTCTGCCTTATTATTTCTGTTGGTGATATAAACCAGGGCATTTTGGTGAGGTCAGGAAAATTCCACATTGGTGGAACCACGGGGCCTTTTCCACTTGAATCTTGCATTCTTTGCTTGATTAAATCCATAGGTGACAATGTGCTCCATATAGATGGAACTATGGTTGTTTGCCCAGATTTTGTATTTGATGTTTCTCTTTTAGTCTGCATAGCTATATCTTATATTAATTGTTGAATATAAAGTCCTAGTATACAGGCCAAAAATTAACTGAACCTTAAGAAATATGACTAATTAGATCAAAATAAATTCTTTGGGGTTATTTTATGGGCACATGAGTATTCTCATTAAATAAACCCTCCAGTAGGTCGATTTTTTATTAAGAGAAAATATTATATTTACATGATGTTACATAAGAAATGCATCTTTAATGCAGCAAACGAATCACAATCTGGAGGGTAGAGGAATCTATTATCTAAATGTTCTAAATTTTTAAAACTCAAATCGGAAAATCAAAGATGTGAATTATTTCAGCCAATCACCAAGAATATCAATAATTTTTTGTGCTTGTTCTGTGCTGGAAATATTAAATTTAGATTTTTGCCAGTATTGATTGTTACGTTTTTGATAACGTCGAATTGAAAATTTAACTGGGCCATAGTCATTTTGGGCATTATCCCAATCTTGATACTTGAACATAATTGTAGTCCATGCTCCACGAGTTAATACTTTCTTATCCAACTCTTTAACGGTTTCTGTTCCATTTTCGCCATATGCAATAGTAATTTCATCTATACTTGCTGTCATTTCGAGCCTTACCTCAATAAATATTTCAAAAAAACAAAGAGCGTATCAATAATAATGTGTCTTTGCGCTAAAATTTCGGGAGTTTATCTTATTTTTGTAACTTACCATAGTGTTGTACTGTGATTTGCCAAAAAATAGAAAACCAACCGAAGTAAACTTGGAGCATTGAATTACTAGTCGTACTATTGAATGGATTGTAGTTTACCGTTAACAAAAGTCATAGACACAGTCGGTTGATACTCTCCAGGCTGATAGATCCATACTATAGGTTTTGTTGCTGTAGGTACGATTTCATTGATAAAAGAATTATTTACCATAGAAGGGCTACCGCAAGCGTAATATACTTTTTGTACTGGGTCACCTGCTTGAATATTTGCTCCCTGGCAAACGGAAATCGCATTGCTAGAAGAACCATTCATTTTAATGGATCGTACTTTTTGATTCACAATATCTATTTCAAGCTGCACTCCACCACTACCTGTAGGTATATTCCATACTCCATAAAAAGCAGTACTCGTTCCCATATTATTATAAATGAGTTGTTGTACGGGAATTTTTTGCATAACAGGTTGATTTGATTCCTGTTGGCTTATTGGTTGACCACAAGCCGCAATCACTTCATCAGGAGTCATACCTACATTAATATATCCATGATTTTGCGGACAATAATAAGATTGGGTATCAGCAAAGAGACTAAAAGGTAAAAGGAGCAATCCTAAGCCAGTACTACTGAGGAGCGTCATTTTCATAATTTAATCCTGATAATCCTCTGCTTAAAATAAAGTATAGTCGCTTTTATAATAATCTCCAGGGTAAGTTTGCGCTAATAAATAAAGTAATAATTTTTAATAAAACCAGGATGATAAATGGTGAAAAGTCAAAACCTGAAATATCTGGAACTATCTTTCTACCAAGCTTTAACAAGGGCTCTGTTAGCAAGCGTAAAAGATCAGCGATGGGGCCTTGCCAATTTGGATTAACAAAACTCATTATAACGCGTACGAGGATGGCATAAAATAGAATATCACAAGGTTGAATGATTAGGTCTGCAATGATGTAAATGAATATGAAGACGATAGGAATTATTCCATGCAAGGCAAGAAGGCTGATGCAGATAATTTTTAATAGCTCTACAAGAACTAAAGTAATTAAAGCGGGGATGTCATATTTTTGTCCCGGTTTATAGGGTTGTTTTGATAGCAGTTGAATGGGATTGACTATGGGGTTAGTCACTTTATAAAGAAGCTGGTTTACTGGATGAAGTGCACTAACACGTAAATAGCGTAGGGCGATGCGAAGCCATAAACTGAAAATGACTAGTGAAAAAAATAAAGAAACAATAAAGATCAGTACTGCGATAATCCCGGACATATATTTTCCCCTATAATGCATTCGTTCAACTGATTTTTCAGGATTATATCGCGTCGCTTTATTTTTGTCGCTCACCAAATAATGCTCGTCCAACACGCACAATAGTAGCTCCCGCTTTAATTGCGGGGACTAAGTCATCGCTCATTCCCATAGATAAGGTATCCATGTTTAGGCCAAGTTCCTGATTGAGCGAATGCATCAATTGATTAAGCTGCATAAATAATTCATATTGAGTTCGCATATCATGTTGTGGGGGAGGAATAGTCATTAACCCTCTTAGTTTGAGATGGGGAAGTTTGTTGACTGCCAAGGCTAACTCAGCAGCATGTTCGGGCGGTATTCCTGATTTGGTTTTTTCCTCTACCAGGCTAATTTGTAAACAAACGTTGAGTGGACCTAAATCGATTGGGCGGTATTCATTGAGATATTGAGCAATTTTAAAGCGGCTAATACTGTGAACCCAGCTAAACGAAGTAGCAATCCCTTTGGTTTTGTTACTTTGAATGGGGCCGATAAAATGCCAACATATGGGCATGCTTTTTAAGGCATTTATTTTTTGTTGTGCTTCTTGGTAATAGCTTTCACCAAAGTGAGTGATTCCAAGATGAAATAATTCACTAATTGCCTCGGTGCTTTGTTGTTTACTGACAGCGAGCAATAGAACACTCCCGGGTTTTCTATCACATTCAAGTTCAGTTTGTGTGATTAATTGTTTAATTTGATTTAGATTTTGACAAAAATTCATGATCTCTAGATATACCTTGGAAAATCTCAACAATAGCAAAAGAAACAATGTTTGCCGAGTACCACTTCGTGAGCTAATCTAATAACATCAGATTTGAGATTGGGCATCAAGGTTCAATCTATTATTGATTCAATCAGGATGAATTAAGCAATGGACATAGCAGAACTACTGGCGTTTTCTGTAAAAAATAAATCATCAGACTTACATCTTTCCGCGGGTTTGCCCCCAATGATTCGCGTTGATGGGGATTTACGTAAAATAAATTTACCCGCCATGCAGCATAAAGAGGTAATGAAAATTATCTACGATGTAATGAATGACAGGCAAAGAAAAGAATTTGAAGAATTTTTAGAAGTCGATTTTTCTTTTGAAATAACAAATCTGGCTCGTTTTAGGGTGAATGTTTTTAATCAATTACGTGGTGCAGCAGCAGTTTTTCGTACTATTCCAGCGGATATTTTAAGCATGAATGATTTAGGATTACCAGCCATTTTTGAAGAAATGGCCAGTTATCCCAAAGGGTTAGTGCTAATTACTGGTCCAACAGGTTCAGGGAAAAGTACGACTTTGGCTGCCATGATCGATTACATCAATGCAAACCGTTATGATCACATTTTAACGGTTGAAGATCCTATAGAGTTTGTACATCAAAGTAAGAAATGTTTGTTGAATCAGCGTGAAGTTCATCGTGATACGCTGAGTTTTAATGCCGCTTTGCGTTCCGCATTACGTGAGGATCCGGATGTAATTCTGGTAGGGGAGTTGCGGGATTTGGAAACAATACGTTTGGCAATGACTGCTGCGGAAACTGGACATTTAGTATTTGGTACGTTACATACCAATTCGGCAACCAAGACTATCAATAGGATTATTGATGTGTTTCCTGCTGAGGAAAAATCGATGGTTCGTTCCATGTTGTCTGAATCTTTGCAAGCTGTAGTAGCACAAACTTTACTGAAAAAAAATGGTGGGGGACGAGTTGCAGCTTTGGAAATTATGATTTGTACCGGCGCGATACGAAACTTGATTCGCGAAGATAAAGTGGCACAAATGTATTCCTCCATTCAAACGGGTCAAGCCAAGGGAATGCAAACTTTGGATCAGCATTTAACTGAACTGGTTAAAAAAAATATTATCTCATCCCATACAGCACATGAAGTGGCTATTGATAAATCGTTGTTTTAAAGTATTGGTCTCACGAAGGCCATCCAGGAGGTACTTCCATTAAATTAAACGTTTTAACTACACTCTTTGCCATCATCTTCGCGAAGACGGAGAGCCATTTTTTAGAGAGGCTTAACGTTTCATGAAGAAATAGATTCCCGCTTTCGCGGGAATGACAAAAATTCTTAACTTAATGGCAGTGAGGTCGTGAGAATTCTAAAAAGCTTTTAGGCGTTTTTCTGTAATTCAATTAATTGAGGAATACCAATTTCAGCTAGTGCCAGCATGTTGTTTAATTCATCGCGATTAAAATGTCTGTCTTCGGCAGTTCCTTGAATTTCTATGAAATGTCCGTCTTCGGTCATTACTACATTCATGTCTGTTTCAGCAAGTACGTCTTCTGCATAATCTAAATCAAGCACGGATTGACCTCGATAGAGTCCCACAGAAACAGCAGCGATATAATTAAATGCGGGCATTCTACGAATTTTTTCTCGCTCGACCATCCAGGTTATTGCATCTCTCATGGCGACACAAGACCCTGTAATGGCTGCTGTTCTTGTCCCTCCATCAGCCTGGATTACATCACAATCTAGAGTTATTGTATTTTCACCCAAGAATTTTAGATCAACACAGGCTCTTAGGGAACGGCCGATTAGACGTTGAATTTCCATCGTTCTGCCGCCTTGTTTTCCCTTGCTTGCTTCGCGTTCAGTACGGCTGTGTGTTGCACGTGGAAGCATACCGTATTCAGCAGTAACCCAACCTTGGTTTTTACCTTTAATAAAACGGGGAACTCCTTCGGTTACCGATGCGTTACACAATACTTTAGTTTGTCCAAATTCAACCAGAACAGATCCTTCAGCATGCTTTGTATAGTTTCTGGTTATTTTAACAGAACGTAGTTGATTGGCTTCTCGGTTACTTGGGCGCATAGGATAATCCTCGTGAAAATTAGGAATTATAACGCTTAACTCCCTGAGTTGCATCCTAAAGTATGTAATAAAACAAATATGGATCCGGTTGAACATAGATGAGGTATCGACAAAATAATTTACACAAGCGCTAATTAAGTTACAAAAATATCTTTATAATCATATTGATTAATATTAATTCGTTGTGTTAATTTGAATTTTCTTTTGTAAAAAAAGCGCCATTATGTACAACCGCAGTCATAAACACAGTGTTGCCTTATCTGCAGATTTATCTGCAAGCTCGCTGTTTGCCTGCGATTTAGTTGATACTCAAAATCTTTCTTCTTTATTAGTGATTCTTTTCTTACCCCTTTTTCCCTAGGGCGGTCTTTTTTCGTTATCCGCGCCTCTCTAGGGAGGAAGCGAGCGGGTAATAAATTCAATTTGACATAAGCTATTGGAGAATATTATGGCTCAAACTAAATTTGAGGCGCATAAAGAAGAGGCGCGCTCTAAAGAAAAGAAAAACAATCTAAGTGTAGTTCAAAGCATTTTCTCGGGAAGTGTTACTGGGGCTTTTGAAGTATTTGTTGATCACCCTTTGTGGTCGATAAAAACTCGAATGCAGAAGAGAGAGCCTTTTACTCTAAATCCACAAGTATTGTATCGAGGTATATTGCCAAATGCTGCCAGCATGGTCCCAATAACTGCAGTACAAGTAGGTTTGAACCGTTTTTTCCAAAAATGGTTTTTTGAGAATAAATATGAATTGTCTGATACTCAAAAATTGATCAGTGCATTTGCTGCAGGAGTGGGTTCTGCTGTAATTAGTTGTCCAACCGAAATGATTATGACCCATCAAAAAACGAGTTTTTGTTCGGCCGGCGCTCAGCTGGTGAAGCAGGGTGGATGGTCTCGTCTTTATACAGGGATGATGGCAACGATGCTGAGAGAGGGTATGTTTTCTACATTTTTTTTGGCTGTGACTCCTGCATTGAAAGACAGAATAAAGGAGCATTGTCCAAATGATTTTGTTGCTTCTTCGCTTGCGGGTGTATTGGCAGGAGTAGGTGCAACATTCGCCTCACAAAAGTTTGATGTGATAAAGACAGTCCAGCAATCATCAACGGCTAAAAATCCTTCAGGTTTTTTCAAAACGACTCAAAAAATTCATGCAGAATATGGCATTTATGGTTTTTTTAATGGTGGGCTGCCACGAGGTCTACGCGTAATGTCTGCAGTAACACTGATGAGTTGGATGAATGAGAAAATGAGTGAGTTGTTGTCCCAAAATCAGCAATCGAAATCAATTACAGGTTCATCGCTAAGTAAATAATTCTTTAATCCCGGGTTAAAAATTATTAATTCGGGATAAATTATATGTAAAGCGTCGAAGGAATTTCATGTCCAGGTCTTTAATTAACTACCAAATTGCTTTATTATTGATCATGGTAATTGCTAAGCCTTGGTAAATATCATGCGGTGTTTCTCTGTCCAATTGCTTTAAATTGGGGTATATTCGCGCAAGGTTTATTCATTGGTACTCTATATGCTTCAAAGTATGACGGCTTTCTCACGAGTGCAAAAGCAAATCGAAGAAGGTCATTTTTGTTGGGAAATCAAGTCAGTTAATCATCGATATCTGGATGTTTCATTTCGTTTACCTGAATCATTCCGATTTATAGAACCTCAGTTGCGTCATGTGTTGCGAGATGTAATCAATCGTGGCAAATTGGAGTGTCAGCTGAAATATCAAGATACAAGTTCTAATAATCAGTCTATGCTTATAAATGTAGGCATGGTTAATGCATTAGTAAATTTAAGTGAAAAGCTTTCTGCATCCCATCATTTGCCGAATGATTTAGGTATTAGTCGCGTCTTATCCTGGCCTGGTGTGGTGCAAGCCAGTGTGCCCGATGCAGATGTTTTAGGAGGGCACGCACTTTCTTTATTTAAGGATGCAATTGACCAACTAAAACAAATGCGTATAACAGAAGGGAGCGCATTAAAAGCACATGTAGAAGGACGATTAAGTGAATTAAGTGAAGAAGTTAAGCGAGCACGCTCTATAGTGTTAATGCAAACAGAACAAGTAAAAGATAAACTGTTGACTCGATTGCACTCAGTGAAACTTGAAGTTCAAGAGTCACGTGTGGAGCAGGAAATTGCTTTAATCTTGACTCGTATTGATGTCAGTGAGGAATTAGATAGACTAGAGACTCATCTTGATGAAGTGAGTCGGACGTTAAATTGCGATAAAATCGCAGGAAGACGTCTTGATTTTTTGATGCAAGAATTAAATAGGGAGGCGAATACGCTAAGCTCCAAATCCGACTCTGTAGAATTGACCAAGAGTGCGGTGGAAATGAAGGTTTTAATTGAGCAAATGCGTGAGCAAATTCAAAATATTGAGTGAGTACTATTGTGGGTGATTATTCGGGTAATTTATTTATTGTTGCAGCACCTTCAGGGGGAGGCAAAACAAGTTTAGTAAAAAGGTTAATCGAAACTATGGACGACATTGAAGTATCCATTTCGCATACAACGCGAACAATGCGACCTGGAGAACGAAACGGAGTGGACTACTTTTTTACTGATGAAAATGAATTTATGCGTATGATTGATGATTGTGCCTTTTTAGAGCACGCCCGAGTCTTCAATCATTTGTATGGAACCTCGATGGAGCAAATTACAAGACGTTTGCAAAATGGCATCGATGTGGTTCTGGATATAGATTGGCAAGGAGCGACTCAGATTAGACGTTCTTTTCCAGAGGCAGTAAGTATTTTTATTGTGCCACCATCTTTGGAAGTCTTAAGACAAAGATTGCTAAATAGACGACAAGATAAAGATGAAGTGGTTAGTGACCGAATGAAAAAGGCTCAAGATGAGCTGAGTCATTATCCTGAATTTGATTATTTAATTGTTAATGATAATTTTGAAAAAGCGGCGATGGAGCTAGGGGCGATTGTGATTGCAAACCGCTTATGTATTAAGCGACAGATAAATAAACAATCAAAATTGCTTTCTTTCCTGTTGTCATCGCAGTAAAATGCAGGGTTTTGCTACCGGAGAATGATTTATGGCACGAGTTACAGTTGAAGATTGTTTAAAGAATGTTGCGAATCGATTTGAGCTGGTTATGGTAGCCACGAAACGTGCACGCCAAATTGCAGTTCGAGGAGATCAGCCCATGGTTGAATGGGAAAATGATAAACCTACAGTAGTTGCTTTACGTGAAATAGCAGAAGGTTTAATTACCCCAGACATTTTGGATAAAGAGTAATTTTTAGGGATACTGGTAAACTATTTATATAGCTTGGGCGAAGCGACGCGAAGCCCAGGTTTTTAAGCAACTAAAAATTCCAGGATTCCACTTTTCACCCCAGCTACGAATGATAGAGAGGATAGTGAATATTCGGGGTCGCCATAACAGGGTGAATTTAGGGGTATAGGGGTATGGTCATGTTAGATACTAGGGAGTACTGCGTGAGCTACTTTAAGGAGCTCGATGAAGAGCTGAAATGCTATCTTGAGCAGTCGCAAATTGAAAAGTGTTATCAAGCCTATTTGGTCGCTGAGAAAGCGCATCAAGGGCAAATGCGTCGTTCTGGCGAACCTTATATTACCCACCCTGTAGCAGCAGCCCTTATTCTCGCTCGAATGCGTCTTGATTATCAAACAATAATGGCAACTTTACTCCACGATGTAGTTGAAGATACTTCGGTGAGTAAAGAAGATTTAACCCGCCAATTTGGTGAAGAAATTACCTCTCTGGTAGATGGTGTTACCAAACTAACTAAAATCAAATTTGAATCAAAGGCAGAAGCCCAGGCGGAAAATTTCCGTAAAATGGTCTTGGCCATGGTCAAAGATATCCGCGTAATAATTGTTAAGCTGGCTGATCGCCTGCACAATATGAGAACTCTTGGTGCAATGCCTTATGCAAAGCGTAGACGCATCGCCATAGAAACTTTAGAAATTTATGCACCCATTGCTAACCGTTTGGGGATGCATTCAATTTATGTAGGCTTGGAGGATTTGGGATTTCAGGCTTTATATCCCATGCGCTATAGGGCAATTAAATCAGCAGTTGAAAAATCTCGTGGCAATCGACGTGAATTGACCCAAACTATTGAGCGTGATTTGCAACTGGCTTTAGCACAATTGAATATCCCTTACGAACAAGTATTCGGTAGACAAAAGCACTTATACAGCATTTATAAGAAAATGCGTCAGAAAAAAGCCTCATTTACCGAGATTACCGATGTTTTTGCTTTTCGTGTTATTACGGAAGATATTGATTCCTGTTACCGTATTTTAGGTGCTTTGCACTGTACTTATAAACCTGTTCCTCAACGCTTTAAAGACTATATTGGCATACCTAAGGCAAATGGATATCAATCGCTGCATACAACCTTGTTCGGACCTTTTGGGGTCCCTCTGGAAGTGCAAATTCGTACTCGCGATATGGATAAAGTAGCTGATAATGGGGTCGCTGCACATTGGATTTATAAATCATCTGGTCTCGAGGTAAACGAAGCACAATTACGTGCAAGAGAGTGGGTGCAAAGTTTATTGGAAATGCAACGCAGCACAGGAAGTTCGTTGGAATTTATCGAAAACGTAAAAATTGATTTATTTCCTGATGAAGTATACGTATTTACCCCTAAAGGCCATATTATGGAATTACCCAAAGGGGCAACTCCTGTTGATTTTGCTTATTCAGTCCATTCTGGAGTAGGTAATAGTTGTGTCGCAGCTAAAGTAAATAGAAAACTGGTGCCACTCAGCATCCCCTTATCTAATGGGCAAACAGTTGAGATTATTACCGCACAAGGGGCTCATCCTAACCCGGCATGGTTAAACTTTGTAGTTACTGGAAAAGCACGATCAAATATTCGTCATTTTCTGAAGAGCCAACAAAATACAGAATCAATTAGTTTAGGTAAACGTCTTCTTGAGCAGTCATTAAATGAACTGTCCAGTGATTATGCTAAAATACCACCAGAGTCCTTACAGGCATTATTAAGCGACTTACATTATAAAATGATGGATGATTTGCTTTATGCGATTGGAATAGGCAATCAAATGGCGATGGTAATTGCTAAAAGATTGGTGGTAACTCAAGATTCTAATGAGTTGGATAAAGGAATTAAGACACGACCATTGGCAATTAAGGGAACAGAAGGAATGGTGGTGCATTTTAGTGAGTGTTGTCAGCCCATTCCTGGTGATAACATTGTTGGAAAATTCCAGCAAGGCCGAGGAATTATCGTTCATAGCAGTGATTGTGCTACATTAAAAAATTCACGAACCAATCCAGAACAATTTGTTGCCTTGCGTTGGGATGAGAAGGTTGAAGGCGAATACTGGGTTGATATTACTGTTGATGTAGTGAATGAGCGCGGAGTATTGGCGGCATTGGCAACTGCTATTGCTGAGGCGGGATCAAACATTGGAAATATCAATGTCGATCCGCGTGATGGTCGACATAATGCCGTTACCTTCTCAATTAGCGTTGTCGATAGAACGCATTTGGCTCGAGTTATGCGTCGATTACGAGCAAATAAAGTAGTGATGCGTCTTTATAGAAAAAAACAAGGGGATAATTAATGCGACCTGTAAATACAAAATTGGCTCCTGAGGCTATTGGAACCTATTCACAAGCCATCCAATGTGGTAATACAGTTTATCTTTCAGGACAAATACCGCTTGATCCAGTAACGATGCAACTATGTAGTGAAGATATTAAACTACAAATTACTCAGGTTTTAGAAAATTTATCAGCAGTTTGTGAAGCCGCTGGTGGCAGTTTGGCGCAAATAGCGAAATTGAATGTGTATCTTACTGATTTGCATCATTTTCCATTAATTAATGAAGCAATGAGTCGTTATTTTGCTGCACCTTACCCAGCAAGAGCTGCGATAGAAGTGTCTGCATTGCCACGTGGTGCGCAAGTTGAGATGGATGGTATAATGGTTTTATCTTCGAAGTAATTCATTTATAAAGTAGCCTCGACGAGGCGCAAGTCGTAACCGGGAAATCCATAATAAGAAAACCGAGCTCTGCTTCGCTTCATACAGGCTAGATATTTTAAAGTCAGAGTTAGTGTATGAGTATAATTTCCCTTCATGGTGTGTCCCTCAATATTGCGGGAAATCAGTTATTGGATAATGCAGATTGGCAGATCCAACCTCAGGATCGTATTGCATTAGTTGGACGAAATGGAGCGGGTAAATCCACTCTACTTAAACTCCTGCAGGGAGACTTGATTCCTGATAGTGGTCAAATCAATCAGCTTTCCGGATTGCGTGTTGCTGGACTCACGCAGGAAGTCCCAGTAGCAGAAGAGGAATCTGTCTATCATTTTCTAGTGAAAAGACTTGGTGAAGTAGGTGAGGTTTTATCTCGTTTTAATGAATTATCCCAATTGGGTAATATGGAAAAATTAGCCATATGCCAGCAACAAATGGATAATTTACATGCTTGGGACAAATTGCCACAAATTGAGACTATGGCCAGTCGTTTAGGCATAGACACTCGTGAGCGTATGAATAACTTGTCAGGAGGCATGAAACGCCGTGTTCTTTTAGGAGCAGCACTCATCGCGACTCCGGATTTATTATTATTGGATGAACCGACAAACCATTTGGATATTGAAGCGATTGAATGGTTAGAGTCATATTTGAAAAGTTTCAAAGGGTCGGTGCTTTTGGTAACTCATGATAGAGAGTTTTTGAGTCAAGTATCCAATCGGATTGTAGAAATTGATAGAGGGAAGTTGTACCAGCATGATTGTGATTATGAAACATATCTGGATAGAAGAGAGTCTATTCGTCAAAGCGAGCAAAAGCAAAATGATTTATTTGATAAAAAGCTGGCTGAGGAAGAGGTATGGATTCGTACTGGAATCAAAGCACGACGAACCCGAAATGAAGGTCGGGTTCGTGCGTTAAAGGCATTGCGTGAAGAATATAAGGCACGTCGTAATCAATTGGGTAAGGTCAAATCATTTTCCTTGGATGTAACTCGTTCAGGTTCGGTGGTCATTGAAGCAAACCATGTTAATTATACCTTGGGAGATAAAACGATTTTACGTGATTTCTCCTTATTGCTAAGTCGGGGGGATAAGCTTGGAATAATTGGTCCTAATGGATGCGGTAAAACGACTTTAGTAAGACTATTGCTTGGAGAATTACAACCAGATTCTGGGCAGATAAAACTTGGTACATCCTTGAGTGTTGCTTATTTTGATCAATTACGCCGGCAACTACATGAAGATCAAACCGTCATGTTTAATGTTGGTGATGGGGCAGATTATGTAACGATTAACGGTAAACAAAAACATGTTGCCAGTTACTTGCGTGAATTTTTATTTTCATCCGAGCGTTTTAATCAACCGGTTTCAGTGCTTTCAGGTGGTGAACGCAACAGATTATTACTCGCAAAACTCTTTGCCAAACCAGTCAATCTGTTGGTGATGGATGAGCCTACTAATGATTTAGATATTGAAACTTTAGAGCTCCTGGAAGGTATGTTAGCTGATTATCCTGGAACTTTAATATTAATTAGTCACGATAGAGCCTTTATTAATCAGGTCGTTACCAGTGTTCTGGTCTATGAGGAAGCAGGACAGTTTAATGAATTTGTTGGTGGTTATGATGAATACAAAATGCATAAGAAACAACAACAGCGTGATCAGGTAACAAAAGCACCGGTTTTAAAACGAACTACGGTAACCAATAAATTAAGTTTTAATGAGCAACGAGAGCTTGCGCAATTACCACAGAAAATTGAGCAATTAGAAGGAAAAATAGCGGAGTTACAATTACAAATGGCTGATCCTAAATTTTACCAACAAGATGCTCAGATGATTGCAAAGATAAATCAAGGATTGGTTGAGGATGAAACGTTATTAACCCAGCTTTATGAGCGCTGGGAGGTGCTAGAAGATGTTGAGAAAAGGAATAGATAAATGTTATTAACCTTAGCTTTGGTTATTCTTTTTAGTGCGATTACAGTTTTCTTTTCAGAAGAATTTATCAAAGCCTTTAATAATCTCTTTGCTATAAAAGGTGCTAAATTATTAATACCAATGTTTGCTGCATCCTGGCTCATTTATACTTATAATTTTTGGTTTCTATGGGGAATATTTTACGCACGTGAACTATTGCATGATGTATTGAATTTTTTAGTGCGTATGATGCCTTTTCAGAAAGAGGCGGTTTCGTTGGTATTGGTATTTATGATAACTGTACTTTCTGTGGTCCCGGTTCTTATTCTTGATGTTCTATCCCGAAGAAAAAATTTTAAGGGATATCAGCATCCTTATGTTGCGAGTGGTTTAATTTGGATACTGTCTGTTTTTCTATTAATCATCCTATGATCTTTATGTATAGAAATGTAATTTTTTTGTAAAGACTCAGTGATTTTATTAATAAAACCTTAAGTTTTCTTTTTTATACTTCTTGCCTCAAGTTTGGAATTTAATAAAAACAAAAGGAGAATAAAAGTGGCGTCTTCTCATAAGCAGCATGCTCATAATCAAGTTACTCGTGGTACTCCTTCGTGGGGGGGGTATGATAATCAGCATCATCATGCTTCCAACGTTTTTAATACCCCCGCTACCCGTCACGCTCATGCCCCAACTCCATCAGTTACGAGAGCGAGTTATAATGCCCACGATTATACATATTATTCTCGCCGAAGCCATTACGCAGGTACTGGGGCACTACTCATAGGTTCTTTTATTATTCTTCCTATTATTATTTTTGCGTTGACAGTTAAGTTCGCTTTTGGTTTAGCTGCATCATCGTTAACTACTGCAGGAGTTGCGGGCGCAGGTGCTGCGGGTGCAATTGCTCTTAGTGCTGCAACTTTTGGGCTCGGTGCTCTTGTTTTATATGGGGCTTTAGGTCTGGTTTCTTTGTATTCTAGTGCTAAAGAATGCTATAGAAGTGATAAAAATGTGTTTGACATGATTAAATCACGAGTTGTTAATGAAGATGGATTAAGTTTTAAAGGAGTTATGAAATCTATAGGCGCTGTACTTTGGTCACCATTTTTACTCATTGGTGGTTTGGCTGGAATGGGAGCTAAAGCAGCGGTGAATGCTCGTGCTTCAAAATCTTCAGGCTCAGAAAAGCAGGATGTAGGTCCTGAAATAAGTGGTTCTTATTCCGAGATGGGTAGTGACTTCCATCCACAAAAGAAAACGACATATGGGAACGATGAAAATCCAATTCATTCTAAGGTATTTGCTGATCCTTCTTCTTCAGAAGTTCCGGATCTTCATCTTTTAAACTCACAGACATCGTTTCCTCACTTGTACCCTCTTGTAAAAAACTAAAGACAAAGTAGATCGCAGGTTTTTGGGTTCTGGTTACAGAACCCAAAAACCAAAAGAGAAATAAATACCATTGAATCCTTAATTATGATTCTTATCCGTCAGGGGTGATGAATGGTTATAATCCGTGTATAATAGCGGCAATTTATTTTCAGGTTGCTCTATGAATAAACAGGATTTTTACTTTGATTTACCTCCAGAACTCATTGCGCAGTATCCGTTAGCGAATCGCAGTGACTCACGTCTTTTAACCTATAATCGTCAGAATGGTGAATACGGTCATTACCAGTTTCGTGAAATAGCTGATTTTTTAAACCCTGGCGATTTATTGGTAATGAATGATTCCAAGGTGATCCCAGCCAGACTTTATGGCCATAAGAATACTGGTGGAAAAGTTGAGTTATTGGTTGAACGTATTACTGGCGAACTTACCTTTCTAGCTCATATTAAGGCCAGTAAAGCGCTGAAAGCTGGCTCAATGATTAAGTTGGAGCAAGATAAAGAAATCAAAGTTCTTGATCGACACGATGATTTATTTCTTTGTCATGCCGATATGGATGTCTTGAACTTATTGAATGGAATAGGGCATATTCCATTGCCACCTTATATTACCCGAATTGATGAAACGCTAGATCAGAATCGTTATCAAACGGTTTATGCAAAATATGAAGGATCTGTTGCTGCTCCCACAGCAGGTTTGCATTTTGATGAGCATGTATTATCCAGCGTACGTTCAAGAGGCGTTACTGTGGCGTATCTTACTTTGCATGTTGGAGCGGGAACATTTAGACCCGTTCGTTGCGATAATATTAAAGATCATAAAATGCATAGTGAGCGATTTACAATTAGTCCTGAATTGTGTGAGACAGTACACGCCACGAAAGCAGCAGGAAATCGAGTAATTGCAGTAGGTACAACCACTTTGCGTAGTCTTGAAAGTGCTGCACAAAATGGAGAACTAACCCCATGTAGCAGAGATACAGACATCTTTATTTACCCGGGATATGAGTTTAAGATTTGCGATGGATTAATGACTAATTTTCACTTGCCTGAGTCCACTTTATTAATGCTGGTTTCAGCTTTTATAGGCCATAAACAAGCAATGATGCTTTACCAGGAAGCAATTGAAAAAAGGTACAGGTTTTTTAGTTATGGCGACACCAGTTTATTGCTGTAAATCAGGAGATCAGGAATGTTGGCTGCAGTACAAAATTTTATACCTGTTTTAACTTCAGAAGCAGGTTTGTGCCTTACAACGGCAAATTGGCAAGAGGCAAAGGTAACTGCCGCATCCTATTCTTTGGAGAGTTTGTTGTATAAGCCTGGTCAGGATGTACTTCAAAAAATACCTGATTTAGCGCATTATCTGGCTTGTCCTGGAATGATGATAATCAATGCTGCGTCACTTGTTGCCAATAAAGAAAAGGTTTATGTTCTTAAGTCTCCTTATGATGGGTCCCGAGTCAAACTTGCTTTGGAAGAGCTCATCGGACTGATCCTGTATCTAAAACCGGATGCAGTACTATTACCCCAACATATCATGCGTGATTTTCCACAAATTTGGGACAATTGGGATGATGCAATTGTTCCATTTATTCATAGTGATGATTTAGAACAGCATGCAGTTATGAAACCTCATGGGGTTTATTTTAAGATTTTGAATGAACCGAATTGGGCTAAATTAGAGCAATTCTCCCATGTCCCACGTTATGTTATGGGATGTTTTGAGTCTGAACTAATTCAACGTTTGCGTCATCAGGGAATAGGATTTATTGAGACGGATGAGCCAGCTCAAGCAGCAATGCAAGGAAGGGTGTACAGCAAGACAGGCACTGTGGATCTAATGGATTCAAAAACACAAATGCAATTTGAAATGATCGATGCGAATTGTGTTTGTCCTACTTGTTCGCAACAATTTACTCGCGCTTATTTACATCATTTATTGCAACATACTCCTTTATTATGTCAGCGATTTCTGATCCAGCATAATGTTTTTTATGTGCAGAATTGTGAGGTTAGTTGATGCTCTTTAAACCTGACCCTAGCACTCACTGCCATTAAGTTAAGGTTTTTTGTCATTCTCGCGAAGTCGAGAATCTATTCTTAAATTGGCACAATGCTTTGTCAGAAATGGGTTCCCGCCTTCGCGGGAACGACAGTTTTTCTTAACTTAATGGTAATACCCTCAGCTCTCTCCCATAAATGGGAGAAGGTGCCCGTTAGGGGCGATGAGGGGCCTCTTATAATATTTGACAGTTTTTTCCATACCAGCTAGCATTACGGTCAATTTGATGGCGCGGGGTGTCGTGATAAACGTCTGAGAAATACCCGTTGAACTTGATCTGGTTCATACCAGCGTAAGAACGCCTTAAATCTGTATCTATTTTTAGAACAGTTAATTTCTTAGAGTACTCTCTACCGTATTGTAGACCGGTCTTTAAGAGTTATTTAACTGTTTTGTTGAATGCAGATTCATTTCTTCTATTAAGTCTTAACGCGATATCTTTAGCCATCCTATTTTATTAATTAAACAAGGAGCTATGGCATGAGTGCGTTATCTATGAGAACTACCCTATTACTTAATTGGTATGCAAACCCTTACCATACCCCCATTTTTGTTGCCCATGCGTTAGGGTATTACCAACAAGAAGGTATAAAACTCGCAATTTTAGAACCTAGCGATCCAAGCGATGTGACCGAAATTGTCGGTATGGGCCATGTTGATTTTGGGGTCAAGGCCATGATTCATACCTTAGCTGCCCGTGCAAAAGGCTATCCTGTTACCTCAATTGGTACATTATTGGATGAACCTCCTACAGGTCTGATTGCACTGAAATCCAGTGGTATAAGCTCATTTCAGGATATTGTTGGCAAACGGGTTGGTTATATTGGCGAGTTTGGCAAAATCATTATCGATAATTTGGCAACATTAGCTGGCATTGATCCCTCAAGTTATGAAACAGTTCGTATTGGCATGAATGTTACTGATGCGATTTGTCGTGATATCGTTGATACAGGGATTGGTTTTATTAATTTTCAAAAAGTTGAATTAGAACATTTACGGGGTGAAACGGTATTTCTGCGTATCGATCAGCTTGCAGGCTTAGGTTGTTGCTGCTTTTGTTCCATTCAATTTATTGTGCCAGAACGCATGTTAAAAAAGCCTGAAACACTTAAAGGATTTCTCAATGCCACACAACGGGGGGCTGCGTTTACTACCGAAAACCCCGAAGAAGCTTATGAACTGTTATGCAGGGTGAAACCTCAATTGCGAACCCCTATGTATCATACAATTTTCATCCGCAGTTTACCCTTTTTCTCGCGTACTCTTTTAAATGTGGAGCGTGATTGGAATAAAGTAGGTCGTTTCGGCAAGCATTTGGGAATTATCGATGAGTCTTTTGCAGTAAATGCTTGTTATACAAACGAGTTGCTCCCTAAGATACCTCATTCGGAGCTGGAACCTATTGCGTGTTGCATTAGTGAATGAAAATACAATTGTAGCCTAGATGCAGCTGCAAACAGGCTACCAATATATTGAGAAAAGTGATTCTAATTAAATGAAAAATGTTGCTGTTGTTGGTGCTGGAATTATGGGGTGTTTATTGGCTTTTCGTTTACAAAATGAAGGCTTGCAAGTGACATTATTTGAGGCAGAACCCTTTTTCAATAATTGCAGTAATGCAGCAGCAGGGCTTTTGGCACCAATGTCTGAACTCGATAAAGCGGAGCAAGTGATTTTTAATCTGGGAGTAGAGTCAGTTGACACCTTATGGAGATCTATTTTGGATCAATTAGCGGACCCCGTATATTTTCGCCAAAATGGATGTCTTGTGGTGCATCATCCTCAAGATAAAGCAGAATGGCAGCAATTTAGTGGCAGAATTGTCAATAAATTAAGTGATTCCTGTTATCAGTTGCTCAACCAAAATGAATTAAGCCAACTGGAACCAGAACTGCATCAGTTGAAAATGGCATATTATTTTCCCAGAGAAGCACAACTTGATAATCAGACGTTATTGCTGGCACTTAAAAAACATCTTTGCCAGCGCGGTGCTATTTGGCGAGATCATACTTTTGTTTCTCGCATGCATCCAGGCGAGATAGAAACAAGAGAGAGGTCTTATTCATTTGATTTTGTATTTGATTGCAGAGGTCTTGGAGCAAAAAACACTTTTCCAAATTTACGTGGGCTTCGAGGCGAACTTCTTTGGCTGTATGCTCCTGATGTTCAATTAAAAAGGCCAATACGCCTCTTGCATCCACGCTATAATATTTATATTGCACCGCGCCCTAATTGTTATTACCTTATCGGCGCCAGTGAATTAGAATCAGAAGATCCCAGCCCCATTTCAGTGCGTACCACACTTGAATTATTAACCGCTGCATACTATGTGCACCGAGGTTTTGCTGAAGCACGGGTAATTAAGACAGTGACGCATTGCCGACCTACCTTAATGCATCATCAGCCACGCATACGATATGCCCAACGAATTATTGCTGTTAACGGACTTTATCGTCATGGATATTTAATCGCTCCGGCATTAGTAGAGGAAATTCTACGTGGATTAAAGAGCAATCAAAAAGACATTTGTTATCCTGAGCTTTGGGAGGCTTATTCATGATCATTTATATAAATGATAAACCATATACTCTTGATTCATCCTGTACCTTGCAGGAAATGCTTGAGCAGAGAGAGGGTATTGCTGCACATGTAGCAATCGCAATTAATAATCAGTTTGTTCCTAAGTCTATGTTTTCCAACACCACATTGTGTGAAGGCGATCGTATTGATTTGATTGTTCCGATGCAGGGAGGGTAGGGCTATGTGGTATTTAGCAGATAAACCCTTAACAAGTCGTTTGCTTTTGGGGACAGCTGGCTATCCATCACTTGAGGTAATGACTGATGCAATTCGAGCTTCCAAAACCAACGTGATTACTGTTTCTTTAAAACGGCAAATGCCTTGTGATATGGGGGGCGATTTATTTTGGCAAACCATACAGTCTTTGGGTTGCAATATACTTCCTAATACTGCGGGCTGCCGTGACGCACAAACTGCGATTACTACAGCCGAAATGGCACGTGAACTATTTCAAACTTCATGGGTTAAATTGGAAGTAATTGGTGATGATTACAGTTTACAACCCGATCCTTTTGAATTGTTACATGCTGCCGCCGAATTAGTAAAACGAGGCTTTGAAGTGTTTCCTTATTGTACGGATGATTTGGTTTTATGTCAGCGTTTAGTGGATTGCGGTTGTCGGATTTTGATGCCTTGGGCCGCACCTATAGGTTCTGGAAAAGGGCTACTTAATCCTTTTGCTTTGGAGACATTACGCCAACGATTACCGGATGTAACCCTGATTGTCGATGCAGGAATTGGAAAGCCATCTCATGCGACACGCATTTTGGAGTTAGGTTTTGATGCGGTCTTGTTGAATAGTGCAGTCGCTTCATCGATTTATCCATTGACTATGGCTGAGGCTTTTTCACATGCTGTCATCGCAGGACGTTCTGCTTTTGAAGCTGGCCTTATGCCTGAACGAATTACGGCACAATCGTGTACTCCTTTAATCGATACACCGTTTTGGCATCAGGAGATCGCATGATGAGTACTGTATGGAGCAACATGGGTAATGAAGCAGATAGACAAACACTTCGAGGATTGGGTCTTGAGATGCAATCGCAGCGATTTCTTAAAACTCCGCCTGCCGCAATTAAAATTGAAACGAGAGTTTCTGCTGACGACATTCAGATTCTCAATCATTATGCGGGACCTGTAGTTTGGGATTTTAGCTTATCCTTATCTCAATATGTTGAGGAAAAGAAGAGTAATTTAGGCGCTGGACTTTCTTTTGCCGATGTTTTGGTACTAAATACGCATGAAGCTGAATTTATTTTAAATTGTCAGGTCAAAACACATCACGCCATGCAAGAAACTGCATATAAACTACTAGCTCTTGGTGCTAAAAGTGTATTTCTCATAGGGCAGCCTATGCACGAGTCTTCATGGCAGCATGATTATTGGACCAATGGAAGCACTTCATTTTGGCTGACTCAAAATCGTATCTATGATGCAAAATATCCGGAACTTCGTTCGATTTTCTCCGCAGCAATTACTGGTGCACTGGCTCTTGGTTATTTGCTTGAAGACGCATTAATCATAGCAAAAATGTACGTACATCAGGCAGTACGTCGAGGACAAACCAGTGTGTATTACGGTGGTTTTCCAGAAGATGAAACTGATTTACCTTATCTTGCATCTAAACCATTGTATGAAGCGCCACAACCATTTAAGCCATGTCACCGATTAGGTCTTTATCCGGTGGTTGATGAATTTTCTTGGGTTGAACGGCTCTTGAATCTTGGAGTAAAAACCATTCAATTACGAATTAAAGAAAAAACAAACACCCTTGAAGAGGAGATGCGGCAAAGCATTGCTTTGGCTAAAAAACATCGGGCCACATTATTTATAAATGACTACTGGGAAATGGCTTTAAAGTTAAATGCAGAAGCAGTGCATTTAGGGCAATCAGATTTGGATACAGCGGATCTTGATGCAATTAGAAAACAAGGGCTTTTGCTGGGAGTAAGTACTCATTGTTACTACGAAGTAGCACGAGCGCATGCGCTGTGCCCTTCATATATTGCAATTGGCCCAATTTTTCCGACAACAAGCAAAGAAATGCCTTTTGCAGCTCAAGGCATTGAATGCTTACAGCGCTGGAAACGTACGTTAAATTATCCTTTAGTTGCAATAGGAGGAATTAATATCGATCGCATGCCTGATGTGGTGGCTACAGGTGTTCAAGGCGTTGCCCTTATTTCTGCAATTACCAAAGCAGCCGATCCTCACCAATCTACTCTGAAGCTTTTGAGTTTAATCGAACAATGAGAGGCTAAACATGTTTTCGTCATCCGAATTAAAACGTTATGCACAGCAAATTAGATTAGAAGAGATAGGCGTTCATGGACAAAAAAAACTCCAAAAATCTCGTGTATTGTGTGTTGGGGCGGGAGGAATCGGGGCAACTTTACTTCCATACCTAGCAGGGGCAGGGGTCGGGACTTTAGGGATAATCGATGATGATTTTATCGAAGAAAGTAATTTACATCGGCAAATACTTTATCAAGAAAAGGATATCTATCACCTAAAAGCGACCACTGCAAAAATGAAATTACAGGGCTTGAATTCAAACATTAACATTCAGGTATATGAGGCTCGTTTAAATAATGAGAATGCTGAAGATATCATCGCGCAATATGATCTTGTTGCCGACTGCTCGGATAATTTTTACACTCGTTACTTGACCCATGGGATTTGCTATCGCTTGGAAAAGCCTTATGTTTATGCCAGTGCTTACCAATTTCAAGGTCATTGCTCGCTGTTCTATGGTAAAGACAATCCATGTTTACACTGTTTGTTTCCCGTGATTCCTGATTCATTTGCAAATTGTCAGAATGGTGGTGTGTTAGGGACTCTCCCGGGTTTACTAGGGATCGTGCAAGCGACAGAAATTATCAAATGGATTACTCAAAGTGGTGTTTCTCTGTTGAATCGCTTGCTTTGTATCGATTTTTTATCAATGGAAATGAAAAATATTCATTTGGTAAAAAATGAGGAATGTTCCTTCTGTGTGTCTGGCCAAACCGTAGAGAAAAATATTTTTACTCAAAGTGTACCATCCGATGAGATGCAATCTTTTGCAGTATTAGCAGATGCTTTACCAAGCTTTTTGCAAAATAATCCCGACGCATTATTGTTGGATGTAAGAACAGTTACAGAACATAATATGAATAACTTGGGCGGGACATTAATTCCACTGTCTGAATTGCCTGACCGCTTTAATGAATTAAATCCGTTACAAACCACCCTTATTTATTGTCAGTCAGGTCAAAGAAGTCAGCGAGCTTTGATATTATTAAGACAAGCTGGGTTTCGTACTGTTTATCATTTGGCTAATGGACTGGATTCAGTGATATCAAATAGGTCATTATAAATAAAGAATAAAGCGCTTAATTTTGTTCATTTGAATTCCCTTTTAAATCCTTCCAGAAAATTATAGTTCTAAATAAAAACTACTATTGTGAAAAACTGTTTTAATTTCCTCGTTGATTCATTTACCTTAAGGGCAATTCGCTATATGATGTCACGCGATTATCAATAGTAGATTATAGGAGACAATATGAGTTTTTTTATTAGCGATGCTCTAGCTGCAGCGGGGACTACAGCAGCGCCTCAAGGAGATGGAACTTTTTCGCTCATTATGATCGCCGCAATTTTTGTGTTGTTCTACTTTATGCTTATAAGACCCCAAAACAAAAGAGCAAAGGAACATCGTGATTTAATAAGCCGTTTAAAGAAAGGTGATGAGATTATTACCTCAGGAGGTATATTAGCTAAAGTAGTTAGTCTGGATGAGCAATACATCAAAATCAGTCTTGCCGAAGGTGTAGAGATTAATATACAAAGAGGTGCAGTGAGCACTGTTTTGCCGAAAGGCACTTTAAAATCGCTTTAAGAAAGTCAGGACACGGAAATGCAAAATAAATATCCTTTATGGAAAAACCTGATGCTGATTATTATTGCAGTGGTTGGGTTTATTTACGCTATACCTAATTTGTATACAGAGAATCCTGTAGTACAGATTTCGTCTGAAACACCTGTGGATTATGATGAATTAAAAAACCAGGTAGAAGGTATCTTAAAGAAAGATAATCTATCTTATAAATCAGTCATCACTCAAAATGAATCTGTTGAAGTCGTTTTTTCATCAACTGATTCACAGTTGTTAGCTCGCGATACCATCAAAAATGCTTTGGGATCTCAATATACTGTGGCCTTGAATTTAGCTCCATCTACACCAAGATGGTTGGATTCTATTCGTGCGGCTCCAATGAAACAAGGTCTTGATTTACGTGGAGGGGTACACTTTCTATTAGAGGTTGATGTGGAAAGTGTGATTAGCCGTCGTTATGAAGGGGTAATGAAAAATATTAGTCAAGAATTACGCGAGCTTGGCATTCGTTATATCGGCATTCGTTATGTAGCAGATAAAGGTGTTGACTTACATTTCCGTGATAGTGAATCAATGAATAATGCCTATTCGGGCTTAAAGGAAAAAATGCCTGATCTCGTTTTTGTAAAAGGCAAAACGGGCAATCAAATAATAGGTTCGATTTCACCAGTCGAGTTAAACAGTACCCGTCAAAATACCATTGAACAAACAATGAGTATTTTACGAAATCGAGTTAATGAGTTAGGAGTTGGTGAAGCTGTTGTGCAACAACAGGGAGCAACCCGTGTTGCCGTAGATTTGCCTGGAATTCAAGATGCAGCACGTGCGAAGCAAATTCTTGGTGGAACTGCAACGTTGCAATTCTATATGGTGGATCAGGATAATGATCCTCAAATTGCGAAACAAACTGGGGCTATTCCTGTCAATGATAAATTACTGGTGATGGATGGACGTCCTATTCTGTTAAAAAGACAAGTGGTATTGAGTGGTGATTCAATTACCTCAGCCGTTTCCAGTTATGATCAGCAATCAGCTACCCCAGCAGTACAAATACAGCTTGGTGGGGGCGGTGAAAGTTTGTTTACCAAAGTAACTCGAGAGAATATTGGTAAACGTATGGCCATTGTTTATGTTGAAACAAAAAATTCCATACAAACTGTAAATGGAGTGGAAAAAAGAGTTACTCATAGAGAAGAGCGTGTTATTAGTGCTCCAGTAATTCAAAATGCTTTGGGTAATAATTTCCAGATTACTGGCCTTACTGACAGTAAAGAAGCAAGTAACCTGGCTTTATTGCTTCGAGCAGGTGCTTTGCCTGCTGCGATCTACCCAATAGAAGAACGCACCGTAGGACCCACTTTAGGTAAGGAAAATATTCGTAGAGGTATTATTTCATTAGAAGTTGGCATGGGCTTAATTCTAGTCTTAATGCTGGTTTATTACCGCCTTTTTGGTCTTATCGCTGATATTGCGCTGATGCTTAACTTGGTTTTACTTTGTGCATTACTGTCTGTGATCGATGCAACTTTAACCCTTCCAGGTATTGCAGGGATTGTATTGACGGTGGGTATGGCGGTGGATGCCAACGTACTGATTTATGAGCGTATTCGTGAAGAGTTACGGCATGGATTATCACCCCAGGCTGCAATTAATGCAGGATATGAGCGTGCATTTTCTACCATTCTTGACGCGAACGTAACTACCCTAATCGTAGCTATTATCTTGTTTGCTGTGGGTACAGGACCTGTGCGTGGATTTGCTGTAACGCTTTCTTTAGGATTGCTGACCTCCATGTTAACCGGCATCACTTACACCCGAGGGATTGTAAATTGGTATTATGGCGGTAGGGCTGTTAAGAAATTATCTATTGGTATTTAAGGCGAGGCTCAGATGGAATTTTTTAATCCAAATTCAAATGTGGACTTTATGGGTGCTCGTCGTTGGACGGCGATATTCTCTATGTTGATCTTTGTGCTTTCTATAGGTGCTTTAGCGATTCATGGTTTGAAGTGGGGACTTGATTTTACGGGTGGAACTCAAATTGAAGTTTCTTATTCTTCAGCTGCAGACTTACCTTCAATCAGGGAAAGTTTGAGTAAGGCAGGATTTAAAGAAGCTCAGGTTGTGAGTTACGGTACTTCCAAAGATGTATTAATTAGTATTGCTCCTCGAGAGGATAAAGAGCAGGCTCGCTTGGTTGATCAGGTTATGAGTGCTCTTCCTGGTGCTGCAAAACAAAGGGTGGATATTGTTGGGCCACAAGTAGGGCAAGAGTTAGCGACTAAAGGAGCCCTGGCTGTTGTTGTTTCTTTGTTAGCAACGATGATTTATATTGCCATGCGCTTTGAATATCGACTTGCAGTGAGCTCTGCTGTTGCTTTAGTCCATGACCCTGTATTGATATTAGGTATTTTTGCCTTTTTTGGTATTGAGTTTGATCTTAAAGCATTGGCAGGCTTATTGGCAGTCATTGGTTACTCTCTAAATGATACCATTGTAGTTTTTGATAGAGTACGCGAGAATTTTGTGAAGATTCGTCGTGCCAGCTCTATAGAAATTATGAATATTTCGATTAACCAAACTTTATCACGTACCATCATGACATCGATGTTGACGCTTTTTGTGGTGGTTGCTCTGTTTATCTATGGAGGTGAGGCCATTCATGGATTTTCTCTGGCATTGATCATTGGTATTCTGATAGGTACTTACTCTTCTATCTATGTTGCAGGAGCTTTAGCAGTGGCAATGGGGCTTGATAGAAAAGATTTTATGCCCAGTCAACGCAAAGAGGTTGATAATCGCCCTTAATATGTACAGCGGAACCCGAAGATAGGCTCGAAATTACTTGCTTTTAAACCTGGGTTCCGCTGCGCTGCACCCAGGCTAAATAGGAAATGCAATTTTATTGAATCAATATGTATGTTTTTCCTACTCTTAACTCAAATTTCCATTTTGTCATCAACGGCAATAGTTTATACCAGAGAGAATGAATCTCCCAGTTCCTCCTCTTCTTCTTTTTTCTGAGTTTTCTTTGCATCATTTTCTTGCTGGACTCCAGTTGATTCGGGCGTTTGAGTGGAGCTGTTTTCCAATTGTTTCTTTAGCTCTTCAATAACTTCACGAGGGATTTGCATGGGGTTTTCACTGTCGTTTACCTCTTCTCCCTCAATGTGAATTTCACCTTCTTCAGTTATTTCAAGAATTTTTTTAGTACAACCTTCCGGTAGAGAGTTCTCAGCAACCCATTGAATAGGAATGCCTGCAATGATTATAGCGCCATCAACAATGCGTATGCCATCAATTGGAGCAAGTTCGGGTTTTTTACTGTAGTGATGATTTATAAGAGAACAAATAGACCAGAGTAAGTTATATGCCGCATCAAAAGGAAATCCTATTCCTATCCCTACACCTTGCCCCAGGTATCTTCCTGCTGTTCCCATAAGATGAGCCAAACTGATTGTACAAAAAGATGTAAAAAGCTTTGTTGCAATTACAGGTGCAAAGAGGGCAACTCCTGTTGTTCCTGCAGGACTGAAAATTAATAAGGTGCTTCCAACCAGAGCCGTTAGTTGAACCCGAGGGGATATGGCTGTGGTCGAATTAGTCGCGCCTTCGGCTAATACGACACCTACAGTGGCTCCAACATAGGCAAAAGCGGCGCCGAATAAAGGTTGTGTAATTGAGATGACGGGGAAGTTTGTGATTTGATCTTGTGCTTCTTTTTTATGACATATCTCATTTAAAAAATCTGCGAATTGTTTCCATTCTTTTTCAGTAAATGGCCTAAGCCCATCCTTTTCGAGAACCAGATTAGCATGCTCCAGAGCATGTGGCGTTTTAATAAGTCGCTCTGCAGTTAAATAACATGTTTCTTTATCTTCCTCATCCAGAAAATTCTCGGCAGTTATTCCTAAATTATCCTCAGTGAGTCGATATAAAGCAGAATTACGTTTGGAATTCCCAATTTGGGATTGCACATATAAACATGCAGCAATCATAAATCGTGCTGCAATGATATATACTTGACGTTGTGCGGGGGTTTTAATGTCTTGTTCATGTAGCAAATGGATTTTAAGAACCGCTTTGATTTTTTCCAAGAATGAAACCTGTTTGTTTCTACTGACAACATCGGTTCCTCCAAAAAAAATAGGTTTTCCTATCATCGAAGGTTTTTCATTTAAATCAACATGTTTTTCTGCTTCATAATCTTTACGTAGATTATCGAATTTTGCGATACATCCTGGTGTAAGAATAAAGTGCATGATGTCCCCCGTCCGTTGGCATTCTTGGTATGTACTATATGCGTGTAATTCCTTTTGTATATTTTATCTTACTTCGTAATTGTATAAATGCAATGTTATTTGATTACTATTTACTAAATTGCTTCAATATGTTGAAAGTTTATATTTTATTTAATGATTAAGCTTTTGAAATGATGCATTTTTTCAGGATTATGATACTTTTACTTATTGACTATAGTTATAGTGTAATTGCTAGGTATGTACGTCGTGTAACTTCAGTACTGAGTTATGCTACTACGTAGTTGCCCCTATGTGTATTTTTACCGGAACAGAGAAGGTGATTGAATTGATAAATGATATAAAAAAAGTGAGTGTCATGGAAAGGCTGAAACATTTATTTTTGCTTCTTCGTGTATCCCATTGGTCCAAAGCAGTCTTTGTGATGTTGGGATTTTGTTATACACCTACTCCTGGATATTTTATACCTGCTTTACTCGCTTCTTTAGCTTTTTGCCTGATTTCGAGTGCCATATACATTTATAACGACATTGAAGACAGAACAGAAGACAGCTTGCATCCTCACAAACGACATAGGCCAATAGCAAGTGGAAGTGTTTCTGTGGTCGAAGCGATTTTTATGTTGTTTTTATTGTTACTCACTGGACTCACTTTAGGTTGGTTAATTTCTAAAAAACTGGCAATTATACTCTGTATTTATTTAGTAATTAATGTTGCCTACAACCATCTTTTCAAATTGATTCCTATTGTTGATGTGCTTTGCATTGCTGCAGGATTTATGCTGCGCGTATTAGCAGGGACGTTGGGTATAGGTTTGCCTATTTCTATTTGGTTAATTGTTACAGCAACCTTGCTTAGCCTCTTTATTGCTTTAAACAAACGAAGGATGGAAATGCAATTAGGTCTAAAGCATGCGACACGAAAAGTATTGAAGAAGTATAATCCTCTAATGCTTCATTGGCTGATTCTTGTAATTGGTGTCAGCAGTTTCCTTACTTACGTTTTCTATATTATATACGCTCGTGATGAATCGTTTTACTTTATGTTGACAGTTCCATTTGCTGCAATTGCATTGTGGCGTTTTGCCTGGCTTGCAACGCAAAATATTGAAAATGATGATCCTGTTATTGTTTTTTTAAGCGATCGATTATCACGAATAAATCTTTGGTGTTTTGTAGTTTTAACCTTTATGGCTTTGGCTCAATGAAATCAGGAGTTCGTTGGTATGACAGTATTCTGATTTTATTGTTTTTTTATTTATTTATTCTGCAGATACAAGCGATTTGGCCATTTACCATTGATGATATGTACATTTCTTTGCGCTATGCCAAGCATTGGGCTGGTGGAGAGGGCTTATTATGGAATTTGCATGCTCCTCCTGTAGAAGGATATTCCAATTTTAGCTTTGTCGCTCTGGGCGCTTTAACCCTCCTGTTAAAAGGTAACCCCATAGTTGTTTTAAAAATAGCTGGATTATTCGGGCTGTTTTTTACCTGTTATTTTATTTACTTAATTAGCAGATTCTGGCTTTCTGTACGTGAATCACTTCTTCCATGTATGGGTTTATTATTTTATAAAGGTCAAATTATATGGGCAACTAGCGGTTTGGAGACTACAGTATATCAATCATTCATATGTGGGGCTGTATATTGTTGTTTTAGAGGAATGGGGTATAACCTTTTTCCTAATGTGCGTGCAGCCACACGAAAACCTTATTTTGTAAGTGCTGGGATTTTGCTTGCGCTGGCTGGAATGACAAGACCTGAGGCTCCTGTATTTATGATTTTGTTTTTTATTTTGATGTGCTGGGATAGGCCTAAAGAAAAAACAGAACAGTACTGGTATGATATCTTACTTTTTTGCTTAACCCTCATATTGTTTTATGGACCTTATTTTTTTTGGCGCCTCATTTATTTTGGATATTTCTTTCCTAATTCAGTTTATTGTAAAGGGCTAACTCAATCACTCACATTTTCTTTGGATTTTCATTACCTCAAACTAATTTGGCCATTAGCTCTTTTATCTTTGCCTGCCTGCATCAAGCCTCAAGATAAACGGTATTTTTTTCTATGGTTACCCAGTCTTGTTTACCTAATTATGCTAGCAGATTCAGATCCCGTGGTGGCATTTGATAATCGACTTTTTTTACCAGCTTTTGCTCTGTTGCTTCCCCTGTTAGTACAAGGTATTCGCAGAATAGTGTTTGCCTGTAGGCAAAAGGAGGATTTCACTTTCGCGTTGCTTTTTTATTTAAGTTTTTTTGTTTTTTTGTTTCTTTTTATCCCGGCCATGAGTTTGGCCGATTACCAGTACTTTAGCCAAAATCCAGTTAAAGGCGAACAATTACGTGGCAAGGTAGTGGATTGGTTACATAGTCATGGCTCTCCCAAGGATTGGGTGGTTTTAGCAGATAGCGGGTTGATTCCTTATGCCAGCCCACTGAATTTTATTGATTCATATTGTTTAAACAATTTGTCGATGGCCCACTATCCGACAAAACAGATGTATGAGCAATTTTGTAAGGAAGTTTTGCATAAAAAACCAGCATTTATCATTTTAACTTCGCTTATTGATCAAGGAAGAGTAATATATACCCCTAGTGATGTTTGTTTAAAAGCAGTTTTACGCAACCGTCACGACTATAAATTAAGTAACACTTATGTGAGCAATAACCCTGATTCAATGTATCGCTATGAAATATATGAAAATTCCACTTTTTTTTCATCAGAAAAGAAATAGATTAGAATTAAGGTTTGCTAGGGCAGTAGTGATTTTTGATGAGATACCTATCAACATAGTGTACTATCTCTCGATAATAAGAAATAAAATGAGTGAAGGATGATTCTTTATGATACACAAAATGCCAATATTTCTGCAAAAACTGCATAAAAAATTTCCGGTTTTTCTGTGTGATATTTTTGCTATTCCAGTAGCATGGTATACAGCATATTGGTTGCGTTATAACATGCATCCCTTACCTAAAATATTTACTTCGACGCATTTCATTATTGCCTTGACTCTATTAACAATGATTCAAGTTTGCTGTTATTTTTATTTTAAGACATACCGCGGCCTGTGGCGCTTTTTTTCATTAAACGATGTAGTACGAATTTTAAAAGCTACCCTCTCGGCTACAGTGTTGGGAATCCCTGTTTTATATCTCGCTTCAATTCTCCATGAGGTTCCTCGTTCTGTATTTCCTTTATATTGTCTGATTTTAACTACACTTCTTTGTAGTTGTAGGATGCTGAGAAGAATTTATTGGGATAAGCGAGCCAAATGGAATAAATCAACTGAAATGAAACGGGTACTCATTATTGGTGCGGGTATGGCGGGAGAAGGACTTGGCCGTGATTTAAGACGTTCCAATCAATATAAACCAGTAGGTTTTATTGATGATAATTTGGCAAAACGTGGTCTTGAGGTTCATGGAATTCCTGTTCTGGGAACGACTTGCCAAATCGCCGATCGAGTCAAGGAGTATGAGATTGATTTGATTTTTATTGCTATTCCATCAGCGAGTTCTTCGTTGATGCGCCGTATTGTAACCTGTTGTGAGGAGAGCCAAATTCCATTCAGTACACTTCCTGGCCTGAATGATTTAGCGTCTGGAAGAGTAGAGGTCAATGCATTAAGACCAGTTAATATAGAAGATTTATTAGGCAGGGATCAGGTCAATTTACAATGGGACCGATTAACAGCGGGTATAGCCGGCAAGCGAGTTTTGGTTACTGGTGGGGGAGGTTCAATTGGTTCAGAACTATGCCGACAAATTTTAGCCCTTAAACCGAAGAGTTTGGCAATAGTTGAAAACAGCGAGTTTAATTTATATCAAATTGAACTTGAGCTGAAGCAAGGTTTCCCAAATATCCCTTTAGAACTTAAGTTGATCAGTGTTACAGATGAAGTAGCGATTAATGATCTCTTTGCTGATTTTTTACCTGAAATAGTATTTCATGCTGCGGCATACAAACATGTACCACTTTTACAAAATCAAATACGTGTTGCAGTGGTTAATAACGTACTTGGAACTCAGACTGTTGCTAAGGCTAGCGTCACCGTTGGTGTCGAAAAATTTATTTTGATTTCTACGGATAAAGCAGTAAATCCAACCAACATAATGGGAACTACCAAGCGAGTCGCTGAGATTTATTGTCAGAACCTGAATGGAAGGGTTAACACCCAATTTATTACAGTTCGTTTTGGAAATGTTTTGGGTTCAGCGGGAAGCGTTGTTCCGTTATTTCAAAAACAATTACAAAGTGGTGGTCCGATAAAAGTAACTCATCCTGATATGCAACGGTATTTTATGACCATACCTGAAGCATGTCAGTTGATTTTACAGGCCATGGTTAATGGAAGAGGTGGAGAAATTTTTGTCCTGGATATGGGGGAGCCGGTTAAAATCAGCTATTTGGCAGAGCAAATGATTCGTTTGGCAGGGAAAGAGCCTGGAAAGGACATTATGATTGAATACACTGGATTACGTCCAGGAGAGAAGTTATTTGAAGAATTGTTCCATGAATCTGAACAATTGGCTTCAACAGAACATGAAAAATTATTCAAGGCAAAATTCCGTGAACTCAATTGGGACGAGTTAATTCAAACAATGCGCTTATTGAATACGGCTTGTCAGGAAAATCAGAGCGATGAGTTGTTTATCTTATTAAAAAGCTTGGTTCCTGAGTTAAATACAAGCACTGTAGCAACGGTAGCTTAATTGGTTTAAGAGTGTTTTATAGTACTCATTTATGAGGAAGAGGTTTTAAATGATTATATCGTTCGATGATTTTGCCAAAGTTGAATTGCGCTCAGGTACCGTTGTTAAGGTGGAAGAATTTCCTCGTGCAAAAAAACCTGCATATAAAGTTTGGGTTGATTTCGGCAAGGATATAGGAGTATTACAAACCTCTGCTCAAGTTACCGCACATTATACGCCAGAAACTTTATTAGGACGTTCCGTAGTAGGGTGTGTCAACTTAGGTGAAAAAAATATCGCAGGTTTTATCTCCCAATTTTTGCTGGTTGGATTTTCTGATGAAAATGGAGCGATATGCCTCGTAACCACCGACCCCAAAGTACCTAATGGACAAAAGTTGCATTAGGGGCTGTTGCTTTATAATTTGAAGGGTAAGCAGCCATAAAAATCGCTTAGAGATAGAGTTAAAACTTTTGGGAACCCATTACTTTAGTCTTAGGTTCGTATCGTTCACTCAAAGGTTGAATATTTTTTTTATGTAAATATTTTTTAATTTCTGGCAAGTCTTCTGCCCATTCAAGATAACTTTTCAAATTAGTATAATTGTCTTCATAACCTTTAAAAATATTATTTTTGTCTTTAAGCCTTTTAGGCCTACGCAAGTCGGCTATTTGTGCATTTGGATGAAGTAGATTTTTATCATGCAAGAGACAAATCAACTTATAAAAAGACAATGAAGTGGGTTTGTAATGACCACTGTTATTATCGATTGCAGTGATTTTTCCATGTTCTACTAACCACATTCCCGCACACCGTACTTTTTTTCCAGAAGTCATCGTTGAGTGATGATAGATACCAGACTCATGAATATGTGTGTAAAAATGGTTCTTATCTTTTGCATCCCAAATAAATGCAGCTGCGCCCAGTGGGCAGCCTACCTTAAAGACAAAATCAGCTAATTTACTTGTATTTAATTCAAATATATTTTTAGAATTTAATTTTTTAGCCATTAATTTATAATCACCATCCACATCTTCAATATGTACTGATACGTTTTCTGGAGATTCATAATTAACTGGACCCATTTTATTTTTATAAGAGCCACGCCAATTCGTACTAATATCTCGGGTTGTTGTGCTGATAGGATGCTTTTCCAGCCACAAGAAAAATGGGACTTTAGTTTTGGTCTCAACCCATTGATAAAAAGCAATATTCATTGGATATTCTGCGGTATTACGTTTACTTTTTAAATCTTCGAGCATAAATTCAATGGGACGATGAACTGGATCTTGCTTTTCCAATAAAGTGCCACTACTTAAACGAAAAAACTTCTGTTTACTATGTTTATTTTCTTCGGTCTTTAGGGTCTTAAGTAGTGATTTCTTATCTACATATTTCGAATGTGCATGCTTATAATACTCGCTTAATTTATTTAGGTAGTTTATTTTCTTGTTTGCTCTCTGCTGTAACCCATGGATCCATGGATCTATAGAGCCTTTAAGGCGGGTATCTTTTCGTGGCTTTGTAGATGTTGAGTCCAAAAATCCAACTGGAAATTTATCCCCAGTTACGTTCTCTTGTTCTTTAGATATAAATTGATCGCCTAAATAATCCTTATACTCTTGAGCAAGTTGTGCTATTTGTGTTAATTTTTTCTGTCGTTTGGGAATATTTTTTAAGGTTACTTTTGAAATATTATGATATTCATCTAATAGATTAGATAATTTGTTAATTAATTCTTTAGCATTTGGATCATCATGTTGTTTACAATTTTTTAAAATCATAAGCCAATCATCAAGGGCGTAAACATCTTGCCATATAGCCATGGATTAAAACCTTTACTATATTAATCTAATTGTGTACAAAAATAGATTATACCATTCAATTATAATACAATATGTTTTAAATGTGAGTTTTTATGCCTAAATACAGAAAAATTAATTTAAATGAAGCAATTTTCTTACTACAAAATAATGTACCAGATTTAGTTTCTTTAGACTTGAGCGATCAAGAGATTAGCGAACAATGTTTGTATGAACTGGTTAACGCCATAAACGCAAATATTCATTTAAAACGAATTAAAATGAATGGCTGTATGATTGATGATGATAAAATTAAAATCTTATCAAGGCTAGGTTCAATTGAAGTGCTTTCATTACGAGCGAATAAAATCTCAGATAAAGGTCTGCGTTTATTGGCTACCATTCCATCACTTAAAAAATTAGATCTAAGTTCTAACAATAATAGATATGACAAAAACATTACTGCAAAAGGTTTGAAGTTTTTTGTTAGGAATTCAACTCTAGAACAACTCATTTTAAGTGATAATGAACTTAATGATGAATGTGCAAAAACTTTAGCAAAAACTAATTTACGTCGGCTCATATTAAGTAATAATCAAATTACTCATAAAGGAGTATCTTATCTGGCTGTACATAAAAAACTTAACTTTCTCGATATAAGCACAAACAAAATTGGTGATGCTGGTGCTATTACTTTAATTAATGAGAATTTAAGAATTAGAGGGTTGGTTCTCAATAATAATAAATTAAGTATAAAAGCAATAGCTAAAATGAACTCTGAAAAGTTAAAAAAATTAGATAGATTAGACATCTGTTTAAATCCATTAGGGCAAGATGGAATTAAGTTATTACAAGATAAACGAGGATCACAGGATGGATTAAGCACTTTCTTTTGTCAAAAGAGAAATAGAAGTTTCATTAAAGGATTATTTAATACGATTCATACACAATTCTTGCCTAACAAGGACAATAAATCAGAACAATCTATTGTGTTTAAATGCACTTTGTAATGAGAACATTAGAGATTTGCTTAAATAAGAACAAGCCCAATTTAGTTTGGGCTTGTTTCGTGTGAATAAATTGATGTAAAAATTAAACAGGTGGGAAGAGATCCTGAAACTTAACACGCGATTTGAGGTGTAGTGCTTTTTTCCTGTTCTTCGACAAGTCAAAAATCTTATAGATTATGATGGGAACGATAAAGCTAACCATACCTATGTAAAAAGCAAGCTTATAGGTAGGATCTTTATTCAGTACCAGGAAAAATAAAGCAATACACATAAGTATTATTGCGAGAATTCCAGTGTAGGGAGAGTAAGGGGTCACATAGCGAAGATTCGCTGTAGTATACCCAGCTTGATATAATCGACTCCTAAAACGAATTTGTGAGGTGCACAAGGATATCCATGCCAGAGTCCCTGTAAATCCAGATACAAGAAGAAGGGCGATATAGAGTTGAGTTTGTCCGAAAAAGTACCCTACACCTAAAAGAATCCAGATGGTGATTAAGGTTGCAATAATCGCATTTTGTGGTACTGAATTATGATTGAATTTGGCAAATGTATGTGGAGCCATACCATCACGAGCTAAAGCATTCAAAGCCCTGACAGTGCCATAAAATCCCGAGTTAGCACACGATAAAGTAGCGCTGAGGGTCACAAAACTGGTTACAGCACCGGCCCATTTGAGATTGTAAAAATTTAGGGCATCTGCAAACACAGAGTTAGATAATCCGGCTTTTTGCCAAGGGAAAATTAATACAAGGCAAAATACGGGAATGATGTAGATGAAAAGAATTCTTAAAGTTACATTGCGAATTGCGTGTGGGATCATCCGTGCAGGGTTTTCTGATTCTCCAGCAGCAAGACCAATGATTTCAGAACCTTGATAGTTAACCAGCAAGAGAACCATCGCGGTTAATAGAGACATGGTCCCGTTAGGAAGAAATCCTCCATCGCCTGAAATATACTTCGAGCCAATAAATCCATCTGAGTCAGGGCCGTGAATTAGGCCTAAGAAAATTAAAATAGCTAAGATAACGAAGCCAAATAAAGCCAAAATCTTAATCAAAGCCAGCCAAAACTCGATTTCACCAAAAGTATCTACTTTGGCCAGGTTAATGTATGTAATCAGTAAGCCGAAGCAAACAGCCCATACATAACCATTTACTCCAGTAAACATTTCCATGATGATTCCCCCCGCAACACATTCGGCGGGGATGTATGCTACCCAACTGATCCAATAAGACCATCCTACGCCACAGGCAACGGATGGAGATATAAAGTCAGCGGTGTATGTGACAAAGGAACCTGAAATAGGAATTGCTACAGCAAGTTCACCCATACAAAGCATGGTGAGAAAAATAATCAAGCCGCCTAGTATGTAAGCTAGAAACACGGCAGGACCGACAAGGTTAATTACTTCACCAGTACCTAAAAAATAGCCTGATCCGATAATTCCCCCCAAGGCTATCAGCTGCACATGACGGTCTTTCAATCTTCGGCTATAACCACTGTCTTTAATGGGTTTATCTGTTTCAATCTTACTCTTTTTCACGGGCTGTTTAGTTCTCACAGGTTGTCATAATTTTGGGTGACGCTATGTTATATTCATCTGCAATAATTTAAAACCATTCTCAATTAAAAAATCAGAAATATTTTTTATATATACTAAAATATCTTTTGAGCAAGATATTATAAATCATTTTTTATCTATTTGAATATTTATTTGCTAGATTAGTGAAAATTATTACAGATAAAATCATAATTTATTGATTCAATTAAGAGATTAAACCTGCAAAAATGATTGTAATCATTAGTATTCATGTAAAAACGTGGTTTTTTGCTTGGTTTCAATACTACGACAATTCACAGCAGTTGCATCATCATTTAACTTGAGTATACTTTTCAATACGCCGCTGTAGCTCAGTTGGTAGAGCAGTTGATTCGTAATCAAAAGGTCGTGTGTTCGATTCACATCAGCGGCATAGTAAAATCAATAAGTTACAAATTTTTATTGAAGTGGTTTGTTTTTGTGTCGCAGCTGTGTCGCAGTTAAAATGGGTTCTTTAACCTAAAAAATATGAATTATGGTTTGGAATATATTACAGGTATGACATTCATTTCTTTTGCGGCATGGACAAATGAGGAAACAATCCATAATAGTTGAGTGATATTTCCCTTTACTTTTTTTCCTTTCTTTATACTATTGAATTGGTTGGTTATTTCATTTTTAGAAATGAATGAACAAACTAATATGCACTTTCTGTATAGTTGTGGATTTCTTTGGATGATACATAAATGGTTCTTGAGCTCTGATCTATTCCCTTGCCTCAATCTAATAATATCAGACTGGTTATACGTCTTTATTAATTTATCTTTTTTCCTGAGCATAAAATCATCAGGTGTAAAGTACATATTTCCCAGATTTTTAATTGCCTGTCCTACAACATCATGAAGGTTTGAGGCAGATGTACTTGTTTCTCCAAATTTGGAATGAATAAAGGAAATACTTGGTTCTTGCATATTGAAGGTAATGTGGTCTGCCCATTCATTTCCAAGATCATCGCAAAATATATAATCTTCTTTTTTAAATTCAGCCTCAACTTCATTGAATATTGATTTCGGTTCGAAATTTAAGGAAGATGAACTGATTTTACCTTTTTCATGCGTATTCCGGAGGACTTGATCACTAATTCCGTTAGTCATTTGATCACCGATTCCGGAGT
>NZ_QHJG01000020.1 GCF_003184185.1 Legionella qingyii
GAAATGCACTTGAGGCAGTAGTTAAGCCAGAACGCAAACGTGAATTAAAACAACTAATAAGCGAAGTGAGACCAGGGGAAATTATGGCTCCAGATGCACGACTTGGTTGGCTCCATAGAGTTAAGAAACTGATACCGGATCTTCCTGTACCCGAATTAGATTCGAGTTTGAAATATCCGAAAAAATAAATGTTTCTAAAATACTAGGCTCTATTGACATTTCATTTAATCCCACCTACTCCCCGCGCTTTATGCGCGAGGAGTAGGCTAATCAAGCAATGCTCAACAGCCCCTAGAGATAATACATCCAAATTTGGTAAATTCTGAGTGATTTAGCTTATTTCCCCAGCTCAACAGAGATCAAAGAACTATTCAGACCCAAATATTAAATCTTTCGATAATCTATTTGACAATATCTAATACTAATTGTTAACATGATACAATTACCAATTTATTCCGCACTCTGTTTTATATATGAACAATGGCTTCCAACATCACTTAACTTTAAACAGCTCTGTAGGGTTGATGGGTGCTATTGTTTCTGTCGTTTCTGTGGTGGTCGTGGTCTTTCTCTCCTCACCCTAGAGTTGCGTTTTTGATTATTCGGCCTCTCTAGGGAAAGGCCAAATAATCAGGCGATACGACTTTAACTATTTTGAGGAGATCAACCTTGGAAACCGCACTAGATGCAAAAGCATCGCAAAAACAAAAAACAATCACCAGTCGCGCTATTTTTATCATTAGCTTATGTGCAGCATTTTTATTTTATAAGTACATTCTCCAAAACTTTCCAAGTGTAATGCCTCAACAGTTGATGGATACATTTCACCTCCAAGGTTTAGGTCTTGGGGTTTTATCAGGAGTGTACTTCTGGACCTATCTTATCGTACCTCTATTTGTAGGGATTATCCTCGACCATTACGGCACGAGATGGGTGACTACGGGAGCCATTTTTTGTTGTGCTTTTGGTATTTATATTTTTTCTCAGGCCCAGGAATTAAATACCGCTATTTTGGGGCGTTCTTTAACGGGTGTAGGTGTTTCCTTTGCGTCCATTGCTTATTTCAAATTGGCAGCAGTATGGTTTCCCAAAAAATATTATGCTTTACTGACCTCACTACTTGTTACTGCCGCCATGATCGGTGCAATTTTTGGACAAATGCCACTGGCATGGCTGGTTAGCCAAATAGGATGGAGAGCCAGTTTAGTTGATGTAGCCTGGATGGGAATAATCTTGGCTTTCTTGTTCTTATTTATTGTTAAAGATAAACCATCCGTTTCCATTGAAACATCACAATCAGATACTCAGCATGCAACTAAAAATCCACATTTATGGCAAGATATTTTATTAATTGTAAAAAACAAACAAAACTGGTTGTTAACTGGATATAGTGGTTTAGCATTTTCTCCCATCGTTATTTTTTGTGGTTTATGGGGAAATCCTTTTTTGCAAAAAGCATATCATTTAGATAAATTGGTTGCCCCCTCGCTCATTTCATTAGTATTTGTAGGATTAGCGATTGCATGTCCCTTATTTGCTTTATTTATTAATCGAATAAAAAATCGCTGCGCATTTATTTTTTACAGTACTTTGGTTTCTGCTTTATCGATTAGTTTGATAATCTTCGCTCATCCTATGCCAATTTGGCTACTGAGTGTATTGCTTTTTCTTTTCGGTTTTAGTTTAGGAGCATTTCCAATAGTATTTGTAATTGGAAAAGAATCAAATCCGTTATATCTGGCGGGTACAGTAAGTTCTTTAATCAATGCCAGTGATGCTTTTTTGGATGCAATTACTGAGCCAGCAATAGGTAAGCTGCTTGATACTTTTAGTAACGCAGGTACTTCTCATGATTTTTCACTATTTAGTTATCATATTGCATTAGCTATTTTACCTTTATATCAAATAATTGGTGCATTTTTGATGCGATGGGTGAAAGATGAACATCATACGGTTCATTAAGTATGCAATGAATCATTAAGTTTAATAAACTTAATGATTCATTTTTTAATTATATTGGTGAATGGCTATTGTTTAGACACTGTGTTCGAATTCATATTAAACTTGACCTAGACTAAAGCTAGTCTAAATTTCTCATGGTCATAATCAGATAATTCACTGGGTATGTGGCTTCAAATAATAAGTTCTTTTAGTTCATTTTGTATTAACGCATATTAATCTGCTTTACTTCAACCTCCTCTGTAGATTGATTAATAAACTTTTTGATCGCTAAATTAATGAATTAAAATCAGATGATTATTCAATACTCTCAACATGAACATAGACCCAAGCGAATACACCTGAAGCCAACTTCACCTTGACTCGTTTATAGTCTGCTACCTCATATGAATCTGCCTTTTCTAACTCTTCGGTACTCACATCAAATACCATGCCTTCAACATTATCTGCGGCCCTTCCAGTATACGTAATGATGGGATGCTCTTGCTCACCACTCATAGCAATTACACAGGGGTCTTTAATCTTTACTTTGGACATACCAAATCCTGGCAGACTATCTACGGCCCCCTGCAATTTTCGTCCAAAATTACTCATTTGCACTGCTTCATAGCGCAAAGTGCCATAAGAAAATAGTTTCTCAGTATTCATCGCTTTACCTATATAAATAATGCTCGATTATCTGGTTTTTATTAATAATGACAAGATAAATATACTTGACCCGTTTCATAGAAAGTTCCAGTTTTGATTGAATCCCTTTTTTACTTTTAATGAGATGTGATTTATTAAAGATAATTCGATTATCATTGTCCAGCTGCATTTATATTTGGTATTCGTTCATTTATAATCATCAAAGGTATCAATAAACTAACAGGCAAATTTTCAAACAAATAATATTGTCCAAATTGAGGCCCATTTTAAAACTTCAGAAAGAACAGAATTTAAGAAGAGACCAGCCCATCTAGTATTTAGTGATTTCTATTTTGATTCACACTGGAGCTAGCTACTACTTTGTTACGACCCATTTTTTTTGCCTGATACAGTGCTTCATCTGCTTTTGATATTAAATCATCGACTCTTTTACCATCATAAGGATAAAAAGCGATACCGATTGATATGGTAACAGAAATAGGTTCTTCCTTATTGATTTCAATTGTAAGTTTCTCGATCGACTCACGTAGTGCTTCCGCCTTTGTTTTGGCATGTTCCAAATTACTGGTTCGTAAATAAATCATAAATTCCTCACCGCCCCAACGACATACCAAGTCATCCTCTCGACATATTTGCCTTATTTTTGTAGCAAATTCAAAAAGAACCTGGTCGCCAATCAAGTGACCATAGGTATCATTTACTTTTTTAAAATAATCAATATCAATTAATAATAGAGCAAATGTGAACGGACAATCTTTCGATTTTAAAATTTCTTTTTGCAAGTATTCTTCAAAAAAACGTCGATTATAAATACCTGTTAAGCTATCTTGAGTAGATTGGGTTTTCAAGACATCATGAAGTTTAATATTGTAAAGACTCAGTGCAGACTGCTCGGAAATAATTTGTGCCAAAGCAATTAATCGTTGATTGTCTGTATTTACGCCAAACTCCACATAAAACAAACCTAACATTTCATTTTGGGCTAATAAAGGAAAGCAGGCATAGCTTTTAGGCTTTTTCCCAGCTTTTTTAATATGATTACACAATAACCCTTCAATTGTATCTGAAATATAATAGGATTGGTGTCGTAATAAAGACAAACAATCCTTAGAAGTAAAAAGAAATAAATTGGAAACGGGCTCACCCCAGCTTAAAACTCTACTAATCACGTTCAAATTATCTGATGAAATAAGATAAACAATTCCAGATGTACCAGATAGGATACGTTTACTGTAATTTTTTATTATCTCAATCGCATCGTCCATGGAAAGACTGGATTGCAATAAACTCATTAATTCTTTCAATAACTCCAGTTCTTTATTTTGCATTTCAAGACTTTTGACGAGATTTTCAAGCTCTATTTTAGATTCCTCGAGTTTTCGTTCATTTTGGATACGCTGATGGACATTAATTGCAAAATGACTTGCACCAATAAGATTACCATCTGAATCATGAATCGGATTATAATGTATTTCAAAGTCCAATCCGTCATATCGTTTGTCTTTAAATGACTCAATCACAGTAAATGCGGAACCTTTAATTGCTTTTTTCCAAAGCGACATCGATTTTGTTTGATTCTCGGCGCTCATTTTCTGTAAAAGTACACTGAAATTCATACCAATTTCTAAATCAATTTTGAAAATACGATAAATTTCACATTTATACATTGTATTAAAAGCAATAAAATTGTAGTTCAAATCAATTGCAGCAACTAAATCATTACTGCCCTCAATAATTCCTTGCAAGCGTTCACGAGCATTTGCTAATTCTACTTGTGCTCGCTTTAACTTTTCAGAGTTCGCTCTTATAACCTGGAGGGTATAAATCAAAAATCCAGAGAGTACAGCCATGATTACTCCGATTATTAAGATCATGGCAGGGAAAAAAGAGGTAATAACCTGTTCATAAAGTTCAATAGAAGGCCAAAGGCTTATTTTCCAAGTTTGACCATATGTAGGAAGAATAATAGTATGTTGCCAACTCGAATAAAATTTATTATCTCGAGCATTAGTATATAAAAGCCCTGAGGAGTCATAGATACTTAAATTATATCCTTGAATATCCATTTTCTTTAAAATTTCTTCTAAAAAAGTTTCTATATCAAGAATACCAACCATAAATCCTTGAAAATGATTGTCTTTATGCAATGGACTTAACAATAAGAATATCTTTTCTTGCCCGTCAAGTTCAAACTGAGAACTCATTTGCAGTTCATTTTTTTCCAAACTTTTTAATAATTCTTTACGTCGACTGATATCATTGTATAGATTATATCGTTTTATCTGTTCATTACCCTCCTCAGGGGTAATCCAGCGTACATTATATTTATTGTCTACCCATTCAATTGCGCGAAAACCTGGTTGATCATGAATATAGTGCATTACATCCGTATGCCATTCGCTTTCAGATGTTGTTTGATTACTTAGCCAGCGTTGAGCGATCCTGGAAAAATAGGACGTGAGCTCTTGCAAATGGGACTCAATCACATCTTCTACATTTTCAACTTTTAACTCTAATAACATATTTAATGAATTTTCTTGGTTTTTTTTAGTGAACTGCCATCCTAAAATAGTGATGTTTAAAATGACAAAAACGGTTATTAATGGAAGAGATATGCGAGAGTGTTTTATATTTTTTGAATTAATGTAAGAAATTATTCCCAGGCTTAAAAGGATTAGACCAACAGCAGTGGAAATTGAAATTTTCATCCATCGTCCAACACCAAAACGTGTTGTGAAATCAATAAAATGATCAGCCGCGGCGATAAATCCCAAACTTAAAATGAAGAATACACCGAATAAACTCAGCCAAAGCCAATTAGTGGAAAAATTAAATGAAACAATTAAAAAACAAAGGGCAGTAATTATAAAACTCAAAGCAACACCAGGTGCCGCAGAGCCTGGATATTGAGTAGGGTCCAATACAAAAATTTTAATGAAAAATACATCTATACCCAGATTAACATTTATAATGTGCTCATATAAAACAAGTCCAGAAGATAATAAAAGAAAACAACTAAGAATTCGGCTGGTTTGCAATAATTTTTTATTTAAACAAATTAAAGATAGCCCTGATAAAATAAAACCCAAGGCTGTACCTGGTCTCATGAAGATATATCCAGGGAGATTTACTGATAAATGAGGATTGAAATACCAAGCAAATAAATCCAAAAGCCCCATGAGGGAACAAACTCCCCCAATTAAGTACGTTACAGTCCTATAGTATACTTTTCCATCCATATTCTTTTCCTTAGCTATAAAAAATAGTATAAGCCAAAGAAAAACTTATAGATAGAATTAGATGCCTCTATCGATACAGAAACGTAATTTAAAGCAAGAACTTAAAGAGTAAGCTATTAGGAAGGACTCTCCTCTAAACTGTATTCATCTATAGCTAACAAAATTTTTTCTTCAAGAGACTTCGCTTTATTTAAAGGTTTATTCACTCCATTGATAATAATAGAAAAAATGAATGTTTTCTCATGTGGATTAATAATAAAACCTGACAATGAAGATATATCATGCATTGAACCAGTCTTGGCATAAACTTTTTTCTCAAGCATGGTTTTCTTCATTCTGTCCTTTAACGTTCCTGAAACACCGGATTGAGGTAGTGCTTTGAAGAAAATATCTTTCATCGCTTGATCATGATAGAGATCGCTAAGCAAGACTACCATTTGCTCTGGGGTCACTAAATTATAACGAGTTCCCTCACCATCAACGATATCCACCTGCGACATATCCAGATGAGTGTGTTCCGATAATATTTTTTTAATTGCATAAGCACCTTCTTTATGGGTTCCTTTTCCAGTTAGCGAATAACCAAGCTTTTTGGTAAGGCTGTTTGCATAGAGGTTGTCCGATTGTTGTAACATATGAGTAATCAGCTTACTCAGCGCTTTTGATTGATAACTCGCAATAAAATCCGTATCACCAGGAGATGTTCCGTTAATAATTTTACCTTTCAGCGCAATACTGTTTTTATTAAACGCTTTTTGGATCACTTGCTTTACTAATAACAAAGGATCAGGGATAGCAAGCTCTATTAATTTTGGATTTTTCTCCTGAATCATACATCCATATAAGCGAATGGTATTATTGGGTTTGATTTCAAGATTCAAACTGCAATGATCTTTCCCCTCTTCTTTACTTACTGTTACTACTTCATTAACAACCGTCAGTGCTTTAAGTAGTGTTTTCGGTTTAATTTCGGTGGGTTTACCTAGTTCTTTCGCACTGATGAGTTCATAAGGCACTTTATTTTCATTCAATATTGCTGCTGTATCTGGAGCAGCGTAATACCACCCTAAATCGTCATAAGAAGTTCCACTTGGATAATTTGGAGTTTGATATTGTGAACTGTCAATTATTATATTTCCTTTTATGGAGCTTATATTATTCTTTTTCAAGTTCATCATTAATGAAGTTAAATTATCTGCAGTAAACGAAGGTGACCCTGTAAATTGAACATAGTAATCTTGATTTTTGCGAGAAAGCGTTGTTATAAAACGATAATCGGGTTTTAATTGGTATAGGGCTGCTGCAGCGGTAAATAACTTCATGCCACTAGCTGGAGAAAGTAATTTATCCGCATTCCTGCTGTAAACTACCTGGCCAGTTTCCGCCTCTTTAATGAGAATACCAACGGTTGCATGTGGCAATTTTTGTGCAATAATCCCATCTATTTTCTCTGAAAGCGTTTGAGAATTTCCTATTTGATTGAAGAAAAAAGCGGCAAAGAAACATAAATAATTAGAATAGCGCACGGCATTTACCCTAATAAGATCCATGAAGTATAGCTTTACCGATTCAGAGCCGAAGTGCAACCCCTAATCCAAGTATTTTGGTCTACGCTTTTAAAAGTATATTTAGTTTGATATGGAAATATATGGATGCTGCGTTTTATCCAACCAATGAAGTAGTTTTAATAAATGAGGCTCATCCATAGGTTCCTACATGCATCAATTAGCATCGATTCATAACTTTTAGCATCTGTATCTCCTTTAACCCAAGTGTTATACCCACTATGAGATACATCATCTATAAATTTATCAGCAGGAGTTTTCCTATCCCCTGTCCAAGAAACTCCGCTGCCATAAAATAAACCTGGGAAAATAAAATAAAGTGCAATCATATCATTGAAGAGTCTTTATGTAAGAATTTCATTCTTTATTACAGCATTTGACTCTTCTACTATAGAAACAACATGCTTATGTCGTGTTGGACATAGCAATCTTTGAGATAAGTACAGAATCACGATACTTATGGGTAATAGACTCAAGAGATCAAAAGGAAACTTTAGAATACCTATGCCACCAAAAGCACCTAAATAGGAAACAACAAATATGGCAACCATGTAAGATAAGAACCAGTATAAAAGTGAACCATTATCCCAGGAGTTTCTGCGATGATAGATACAATAAATAAAAATACCAACGAGTAAAGCAATATCCAACTTCCATATGATCGAAAATCCGCACCAATAAAGCATTAAATTACAAAAATAAAATGCAATATGCGAACAAAACAGTGCTCCTGCGAGCCTAAAGGGTCTCGGTGATAATGGCTGTAATTTACGCATTGCCAAAAGGCATATTGGACCAATACTGTAAGAAAGAATACTTGCAGAAGAAAGAAAAGCGACTAACTTCTGCCATCCTGGAAATGGGAGAAATGAAAACATTCCAACTAATAAATTTGCATAAAGAGTCACATAGGGGATTTTATGACGATTTACCTTTAAAAAGATTTTGGGTAAATGATCATTTAATGCCATTCCATATACAATTCGTGAAGTTGCAGCTGTATAAACCAAGGTTGTTCCAAAGGGAGAAAAAGCAGCATCTATCATCAGCAAAGTGGCTACAACCCCTAAACCTAAAAGCAAAGTTAAGCCCACTAAAGGTCCGCTATCTCCTGGATAACTCAGAGCTTGCCAACCCTGTGTTAAATATTTTTGTGGCACTGCAGCGATAAAACTTAGTTCCAGCATGAAATACAAAATAAATCCAATCAGTACAGCACCTAAAATAGCAAGGGGTATATTTCGTTGTGGATTTTTTACCTCTCCTGCTAATACCAAGCCATTTTGAAATCCAGTAAAGGCAAAAGCAATACCTCCAGCTGAAAGTGCCGTAAAAATATTTACCCAACTTTCTTTATCTGACAAATTAATTTTGACGTTATCCAGCGTTGGTGCAACATGAAGCAAGGAAACGATTGCAATACTTGGTAATATAAATTTAATGATACTTGCATATTTATTACACTCAACAAGCAATTTAATTCCATAAGAGTTCAATATCACGACAAAGAGCATGATCACCATTGCTACAACATAGCCGTACCCAGAAAGTGTGAATGCTGTTGAATTTTTCACAATTAATATTGGAAAAAAATGACTTGAATACTGCAGAATTGCCTGTATTTCTATGGGAGTCATCACAACATAAGACAGCCATGATGTCCACGCAAATAAAAACCCAACTTCCTTCCCATGGGTAAAAGTAGGATAATTAGACATCCCTCCGGAGATCGGAAACATTGTACCAAGTTCACATAGCGGCAGAGCAATAAAGATCATAAAAACAGCAGCAATAATCCATGAAATTAATGAATTACTTCCCGCCATTTGGGCACTAATAAACGGGCTGAACAACCACCCGGATCCAATCATTCCGCCAGCAGAGGCAATGAGAATATTAGCCGTTGAAATATCCCGTTTTAACATAAAAACCTATGTGAAAGGTGATACTCCAATTTAGCCAGAAAGTAGTTCATTATACAAGTTTTAATAATTCGATATATTACAAATACTTCTTAAAAATATTTTACTATCAGCTAATTACGTTTAGATATTCTCTCTGATTAGGTAGCGATTGCACTATACGTTCCTAGTGATAAATAAACTAGGCTCTGTTGATAATTACTTTATTCGCCTATCTCCCCAGTTAATGCGCGGAATCCAATAGAGGCCGTATTAATAGGTACATTTTAGTATGTCTCTGTATAGAGCCCCGCATAAAGCGGGCGAAATAGGCGGAATTAAATGAAATGTCAACAGTTCTAGTAATGTTTTCGCTCTATTGCTTCAATTTCCTTAATGATTTGCTTATCGTCTTCATCAGTTTTGGTATTAAACCAAGAGTCCAAGATTTCTTTTGCTAAATCCTGGGTTAGAAGCCGATTGGATAGTGCCAAGACATTAGCTCTGTTCCATATTCTTGCACCTTTTGCTGTTTGGGCATCGGTGCATAACGCCGCTCTGATACCCGGAATTTTATTCGCTACAATAGAAATGCCTGTACCTGTCCAACAAAAGAAAATACCCTCATCACATTCACCATGACGAATCGCTTCAGCAGCAATTTGAGCAGTTTGAATCCACGATTCATTTTGACGTGATTTGATTGCACCAAATGGGATAACCTGATGCCCTAAACGCTCAAGTTCTCGCACAACGAACTCATTGACTGGATAGAGCTCATCACTGCATACTGCTATTTTCATCGACTAACTACTCCTTTGATATCAAATATTGGAGATTAAATTTATTTACAGATTTTCAATTCCATTAAAATCAATATCATACGTTGAAGCAGGATAAAATCCCTTCCGCACTCTGATAGCTCTACAAAGTACATTAAGCATCATCAGCATACTCTTCAGCTTAAACAATGGATAAGCTTTATGTTTCAATATGTCATGTGCTCTTCGATAATCTTTAATGAATTGACGTGGATTTTTCAGTATATATTTCAAACAATGGAGCATCATTCCCTGCCCCAACATGAAAGGCTGCATATGTTGCATATTAGGTATATCATACTGTCTTTGGCCACTCAAAATGGTATGCCAATCAATCTTATCAGTAAGCAGATGAAGTCCACTGGTTACCCGCGGATTACACTCTAAAACATATGCCTTGTCGTTCATCAAAATAAAATCAAAGGCAATTTGGCCACTGAATTGAAACCGTTTGCAAAATACCTTAATAAACTCAGTTATCGGTTTAATTTCTGCGGGTTCAAAGTATATTCCTGTAGAGCGGCCAGCTTGATATTTAGAGTGATAGCACGATTGAATTAATACCTCACCCTTATGAGCAATAGTATAAGTGCTGTATTCTTTTCCTTGAATAAAGTGTTGAGCAATATAAGGCTCATTAATTGTAAGATTTGCTATGACTTTTGGTGACGGTTTAATAAGTGTACGCGAGCCAAAACGAGAGAATACCGGCTTTAGTACCAATCCTATATCCTTGGGGAGATGCTCCTTGTCTTTATCTGTATTAATTAACCAGCTTTGGGGTGCTGTTAAACCATATTCACTAACGAGGTGGTTAAATGCGTATTTATCGTGCAATTGATTCAGTCGTTCAAAAGATTCACAAAATATCTTGGTATGCTTTGATAATTCTTCATAGCCTTGGCTTATATGAAAAATCTCCTCACATGTAGGAATAATCAGATCTATTTTATGTTGAATTACTATTTCTTTAATTGCCTTTAAAAAAGCTGTCAGGTCTTGGTTCGGCTTAGGAATAACAAAATGCTTCTTTACTCCTTTAACAAATCGCGCGAGCGGATAAAGCATGCTCTCGGCACCATAAACCTCATATCCCTGATTAATGAGGCTGCGCATAATATCCATAGTAGCCGGCGCCCTACCTCCAGTAACTAAAATCTTCATTTACATCACTTCCTTTAAACCAATTAATCTACCTTGCAAATCCAGCATTTAATATAAAAGATAAAGATATTTTGCCTCAGTTCTCCTTAGTACGATAATATTCTTTTAAATAATTTTTGACAGATGTTTATAAAAATTATACGGCGTTGCACGAACTAATAACCGCTCTAATTCATTAGAAAAAACAATATGATGCTGCGGAGAAATCATTTTGGTAATCAGTTCATTAATCATGTAAGCCATTTGCATGGAATCTCCACCCATGTCGCCAAAAGTAGCATGATTATCAATAACTTCAAGAGGTAACGATAATACGTTAGCAAATAATTGGCGAATTTGCGCTAATAAATCATCATGACCGTCTATGTTTTTATCAATCAATTCAGAAGCAGGGTCTGGTAGTTTTTTGTAATCAACTTTTCCATTAATTGTTAAAGGCAACTCAGTCAAATAAATAAAATATTTCGGTATCATATAAGAAGGAAGAACTGCAGATAACTCACCACGCAAATTGATTTCTTGCCCTTTTGACTCTGATACTACATATGCAGCTAACTCATTATGTTCTTCATCCAAAAAATACTTCTGTTTTATGAGCGTTACTACGGCTTGTGAGATACCCTCAATTGCTAATAAAACATTTTCAATTTCAGCCAATTCAATGCGATGACCACGAATTTTTGTTTGTTGATCTTTTCTCCTCAGGTAAACAAGCAAACCATCTTCTCGATGTTTCGCTAAATCACCACTTTGATACATACGTTCTCCTGGAAAAAAAGGATCATCCATAAAATATTTACTTGTTAACTGAGGTTCGTTTAAATAACCAACTCCAACATTACAACCAGCAATATAAATTTCTCCCTCTTCTGCGAGTCTGACTGGTTTAAGTTCGCTGTTCAAACAATAGATGCGTGTATTTGCTGCGGGAATACCAATGGGGACACTGCCGTGAAGATCCTTTGTTACATCAAATTGATGAACCATACAGCCAACAGTAGTTTCAGTCGGCCCGTATTCATTAAATATTCGAACGGCAGGTATCTTTTCAACAATTGATTGAGCTAATTTACAAGGCAAATCTTCGCCGCCAACTACCAACGTTAATTGATGCCCCAAGCTCATAGGTAAAAGGCTTATCATTCGCAAATGGGATGGAGTTAGCTTTAAAAAGTTAATCGTTTGCTTTGTAAGTATGTCTTTTAATGTTACCGTGTTAATGGGCTCAGGGATTAACATCAAACTACCGCCTGACAGTAATGGTAAAAAAAGTGACGTCACTGTTAAATCGAAGGCAATGCTTGTAAATAATGCCGTATGATAAGGTTGATTATTATTCCGATATGTCTTAAATGCCCAAGACAAATAATTCAATAATTGACCATGATTAATCATGACGCCCTTAGGCGTGCCCGTGGAACCTGATGTGTAAATAATATAAGCCAACTGAGTTAGCGAGTTTCCATTGCTTCTCGGCGTTTTGGAGCTAATAATTTGTAATGGAATATGAGTACTTAATCCTGGATAATGCTGTTTTAATAAAGCAAACTCTTCATGAATCACTAATGCAGGTTGGGCATCTTCCAATAACGCTAAAACCCAAGCGATGGGTGATTTTATATCAATTGGAATATAAGCTGCACCTAAATACCAGCAAGCGAGCATAGAACAAATCATATCTTCATTTCTTGGTAAATAAATAGCAACTTTATCCCCACATCCTACACCTATATCGGAAAAGAAACTGGCAATTTCCAAAACACGATGACTCAATTGTTTGTAAGTTATAGTTTGTGCTTTTGAAATCAAAGCATGCTTATGAGAATGTTCTATTGAGCTCTCCAATATTTTTGTAAAAATTGTTTTTTCTTGAGGAAATTCAACCAAGGTATTGTTATATACAGGCCACAGTGTATCGCAATAAGGTAAATTGTTATCTGGAACAAGCTCAGGCTCGCCAACCAATTTTTTAAATTGATTGGCCAAATGGGTACATGTTTCAAGTGTGGCATGCGCGTTTGAGACAGAGAAGCAAATGGTTGTTGCACTGTTATGTTCCGTCACAATAAGAACAATAGGCGCAATAGGAACATTAATTGGCAAAAAAAATCCATCGATGGCTTTACAGTCCTGTTCCAAATTAAGATCTGATAAATCAATCGATAGTTTCGATACAATTCCAGACATCATGTACTGATTTTTTTTATTTTGATAGTAAATTAAAGCGTTAAGCAGGACTTTTAACAAGGACAAAGGCAAATGATGTAAATAAGCATCATACGTTCCAATATGCAGTTCATTTTGACAACTAAGTTGCTTGACTATATCACAATAAATGGTCGACCAGTCCCCTCCCTTTTTTGCCTCAATAAAAATAGGATTTGAAAAATTTGCTGTAGTATTTGCTTCAACATGATGACGCAAATCTACTGGAATCATAAAGCGAGCCTTTTCAGCACCTAGCTCAGCACTGTTCTCTAATAATATTTGACAAATCTTCGCGATTATCGCATTAACTTTTCCAGAAAGCGTTACTTTATGCCATAAATAATGAGTGTGAGCAGAGCCGTTGTTACCTGTTGGTGCAATGCAATTCAATGGAAAATTCGGACGATATTCAATTTTCCTTTTTTGCATAAGAAATTCATAGTCCGTCATTGTCAGATCTGTACCAATCAATGGCTTTTTTCTCCACGCTCGAAAAATCTCCTTCACCCAATGGTATAAACCCATACCATCCATTACTCCATGAAAGGCACGGAACACCAAAAAATGTCGTTTTCCTTTGATATAGATAATTTGTGTCGCAGAATGTGACGGTTCAAACTTATGTCCATGGAACAATGATAGACCTTGGATATTGTTCCCATCCCATTCCATCTTTATAACTTGAGAAGCCTCGGAATCTATTGATTTCTCTGGGTCGTTATACCAAATTGAATTGATATATCTTAATTTTGCTCGCATATGAACATATGGATTGGCTGAGCTCGCCTGAACAATTGCCTTATTCAGAGATGACACATCCACTTGCGAGTTCATCTCAAGTACCAACTGCAGTGAAAAAGAGTGGTTCATTGCATCGCCAACAAGATACAGTTTTTCACTGGGTGTAATTGGACGTTGAACTTTTTTTGTGTATTGATGTAATGACATAAATCAACAATAGAGATGCGAGCTATTTTTGAATAAACCCAAATCTGAGAGGTTAACAATTTTACATTAAAAGCGATATTAATACCAACTAATCGTTCTATTACATTACGTAGAACTTTAATATAAATATGCGATATATTGCCCAGGAGTTGCTGTTTTATTGAACACCTGGGCTGTAGGTTTATAGGTACTAAATATTTATGATGATTTTCTGCGCTGCATAATTTGCGAAAAAAATTCAGGTTTGTTTAATCCCATAGATGCAAAAATCTGAGGTACTTTATCCCAAGAACCCTCTTCCTCAATACTTGCAACAATTAACTCAAACCCAGTTTTTTTATCAGCGTCCAATCCCCAGCCATTAATAAAACTGAGTCCTCTTAGACGTTTTGCTGCAATATGGCCTAGAGCTATTGCTGCCAATAAATAAGCATGTGCCTCTTCAAAGAGCTGATTGCATTTTTTTAGATTCGATTCGCTTTTGAAAACCCCTTCTTTTTCCAAATTTTGCCTGAACTTGGCTTCCTCAAGAACCATTTGTCCTAATTGATAATTAGCTTCTGCATCATCAAGCATTGCGGCTGCTCTATAACATTCCATGTACATTAAATATGCATAAGGAAATTTTTTATTTCGTTTCAATTTATTGTAAATAGCCGCCAATTCAAAATAGTATGCAATTTCCTTTTTAAGCATTTCATCTCCGGGTTGATTATTTACCCGGTTCGCCTGCATTGCTTTTATTTTCTTGGTAATTCTTTTAATCTTCCAACGTTTTAAATAGGCCATAAACTCTCCTGCCATTTACTATGATGTTATCTGGATCAAATATTGTAATAAAAAAATCGCTATTACAATCAAGATCATCAAACCAAGAATCTTTAGTCCAAAACCAGCGGATTCTTTTATTTCCTTCCCAATTTGTTTACTAGGAGGACTTTCTTGCTCTTCTTTAATGTTTAATTCTGACTTATAAAGATTATTATCAATATGATTAGATACAAAATAAGAAATCAATCCAGTAATTAGGCTAGGTACAAAAAATATTAACCAAACAATAAACTTGCTAGACCCAACACTATAGTTATAATCATCTTGCAAAGAACTCAAAAGTGTCATAATAACTTCAGGAACATTATAGTTTAGTCCCCAAGCAAGAAAGGGTAATATATATAAACTAAAGAAAAATAATCCCAAGCAAAAAACTAAGCAAATCATGCCTAAGATATAGAGCTTGCTGTTGCTACTAAATCGATCTTGTTCCATATCACCCCTAAAATAGCCTTTTCCTTAATTTAAGATAGCAGATGGATTTAAATAAGTACACTTGCTGGTGATATTAACCAATTCATTTTAAAATAGAATATACATAATATTTTAATTATAGGGCATTACATGAAGCGTTATGTTTTTATGATTTCCGATGGCACAGGAATTACTGCTGAAACTTTAGGCCATAGCTTAATTACCCAATTTGAACATACTAAATTTGAGCGACTCACTATTCCCTATGTTGATTCTTTAAAAAAAGCGGAACATGCTGTTGCGCAGATTAATCAAGCCTTTGAGGAACAAGGCATCAAACCTCTTGTGTTTACGACTTTGATCGATCCAGAAGTCAGAAATTATTTTAAAAAAGCAAATGCTCGCGTATTTGACTTGTTTAATACTTTTATTGGCCCCATGGAAGAGGAGCTTAATGAAAAATCTTCTTATACAGTCGGAAAAACTCATGGTGTTGTTAACAGTAAGCTCTATTTGCATCGACTCGAAGCAATCGATTTTGCATTATCGCATGATGATGGCGTAAAAACTCGGGGCTACGACAAGGCAGATATTATTCTTATTGGTGTTTCGCGTTGTGGGAAAACACCTAGTTGCTTGTACATGGCACTTCAATATGGAATTTTGGCTGCAAATTACCCTTTTACTGAAGAAGATATTATTGGTTTTAAATTACCTGAGGTACTAAAGCCTTATAAAAATAAACTGTTCGGATTGACCATTGATCCACAGCGTTTACAACAAATCAGGGCAGAACGCAGACCTAACAGTAAATATGCTTCCCCAGAACAATGTCGCTTGGAAGTAAAGGAAGTGGAAGCCATGTATCAAAAGGAAAAGATTTCGTATATTAATTCGACAAAATATTCTATTGAGGAAATATCAACCAAAATCCTTGCAGCATCAGGGTTACAACGTAAAATATGAGTAGGTTGCGTTTCCTCATCCATATTTTAATGCATCCTGGGTAGAGCGCACGCAAAACCCAGGAAATTGAACAACAACCGCACGAGGTGAGAAGTTAATCGGAAGAACCAGGAAAATCTGCATTACAATCATATCGACTATCATTAGCTAAAAAGGTCTTACAACTCTGATTGATAGTATATTTTACTGTTGTCGCATCTGATACAGCAGTATTTTTCCTGGAGTACATTTGCCAAATAATAACACCTCCACTATCTCTCTGTTGTCCAAGAATTTTATCGACCAATTGATTAGTCAGCTGCAATTGCCCATTAATATTTTTAGGATAGGCGGGTTGATTTACTTGAAAACCAAATTGTATTTTGGCATTAATATGATATTTGGCTGGTAAAAAAGTTACTTTTCCGATGCTATCAATTGTTAAACTGGGTTTACTGATGCGCTCTGCTTTAAGCCAATTGGTATAATCTTTCATGTACGCACTTACTTGACCAGGCAAATCTAAAGGCCCATTAGCATATGGCGCACACACAACCGGATTATCCCCACATAGATCATAGGTCATCAATCCCATGCTATCAAAGCGTGAAACGATTGCCTCATCCTTATTTGTAAGCTCATACCATAATCCCTTCAAGTTTCCTTTCCACCAAAGACCTCCCTTTGTATCGATGTCCGGATATTTGTCTCCAGATACGAAACCGGTAATTGGACGAGCCCCTACGGGTGGTGATGCTGTAGTAAATTTAAGATATTTTGCATTGGGATTATTCATTATGGCATGCAAAATTGCATCGACTTTATCAATTGTTTTAGGCATCACGTAAGATGATCCAGAATTTATTCCATACTTTATGAGATTTTTATAAGTTGGACCTCCAGCATTAAGTATGCTTTGGGCAATATCAGTTGACCATTCACCACTTGTACTAGGTCCCCAAGCAACTGCATATTGGTCTGCATGCCAAACTTCCTCATAGTCAAAATCAATACCATCCACACCTAAGTCATTTGCCAGTTTTACTAAATTTTCATAGGATGTTTTTGCCTTTACAGCCTGATCGGGGTCTGTTGGGTCAGGAAACCAATCATAGAGCACTTGATTTTTAGCTGAAGGTGCTGGGCCACAAGCCTCTTGTGCTTCATTGAAGTTACAACTGTAATTCCAACCACCTACTGCCAGAAATGTTTGAATCTTTTTCTCTTCAGATAATTTGATTGCAGATTTTAGTGCATTAAAAGCCTGAGCACCTTTGCCATCATGATCCGTAAAGTAACCTAATATGCCTGTTGCTGCTAAATTACCCTGCTGATAATCGATCAAGGTCGGCTTAACAAATGAAAAGATTACCCGGTTGAAATTAGGTTTTTTTAGTTTAAGCAAATCGTTAACGTAGCGCTGAAGCTGCTCAGGAGTATCAAGAAGCAAATAGACAGAGACGACTTTTTCATTAGGTACAACATCAGCATGTACAGCAGAAATGGAACAATCAAACATCAATATGGCTGATAACACAGAGAGACATGTCTTTTGTAATTTCATTACTTCTCCCAGGTTACTTAGTAGATACCTGATTAAATTATATACATATAACCGGGATACGCAAATGTGCTACTTATTGATTCATGGTAAATTGAATTAACGTTATGGAACTCTAGATATTAATAATCTAATGTTCCATAACGTTGAATTGAGGCCATAGAAAAGAATTATGATACAACCCATAACTGCATAAAATCATCCACTTTCATTGCCGCAAGTTCATTTGTATCACTCATTGCTTGCATAATTCGTTCAACACGATCTGCATGAAATTGGGTGCTTATGTTCTTTTTAAATTTGGATAATAAAACAGGAATTCCTTCCTCGCGTCTGCGTTTATGGCCAATTGGATATTCCACAGTAATCAAATCACTTTCGGTACCATCTTTAAATATGATTTTGATACTGTTTGCAATCGAACGTTTTTCCGGATCGTGGTACTCACGAGAAAAACGTTCATTTTCAGTAACATGCATTTTTTCACGTAATGCATCTATCCTGGGATCTGCGGCGATGTCATTTTCATAATGTTCTGCCTTTAAATCACCAAATAATAAACCGATAGCAACCATATACTGTAAACAATGATCTCTATCAGCTGGATTGTGCAAAGCACCTTGTTTACTGATAATTCGAATTGCAGATTCATGGGTTACTAAATCAATTCGAGCAATATCATCAAAACGATGTTTCACAATGGGATGCAGCATTACAGCACACTCAACAGCAGTCTGTGCATGAAATTCAGCAGGATAAGATAACTTAAATAAAACATTTTCCATAACATAACTGCCATAAGGACGTTGAAACTTAAATATTTTTTTGTCAAAAAGCACATCATAGAATCCCCAGGTAGGAACGCTTAATGCACTTGGATAACCCATTTCTCCGGCTTTAGCAATTAATGCTAACCGTACTGCTCTTGACGTAGCATCCCCTGCCGCCCATGATTTTCTTGAACCAGCATTGGGAGCATGTCTATAAGTTCTGAGGCTTTGGCCATCGACAAAAACTTGAGATAAAGTTCTTAACATCATATCTCTATCTGCACCAAAGAGCTGAGCAGCAACAGCAGCACTAGCAACTTTAACTAAAAAGACATGATCCAGACCAACTCGGTTGAAACTGTTTTCCAAAGCCAAACAGCCTTGAATTTCATGCGCCTTAATCATGGCAGTAAGCACATCCTGCATTAAAATTGGTGCTTTACCCGTAGTACAATTTTGCCGGCACATATAATCTGCTACTGCAAGAATAGCACCTAAATTGTCAGAAGGATGCCCCCACTCTGCAGCAAGCCATGTGTCATTAAAATCCAGCCAGCGTATCATAGCACCGATATTGAATGCAGCCTGAATAGGGTCTAGCTCATATCCTGTACCAGGTACACGTGCTCCTCCAACAAGAGTAGCACCGGGAACAACTGGGCCCAAAAGTTTGGTACATTCAGGAAAATTTAACGCCAAAATACCACATCCCAACGTATCCATGAGACATAAACGTGCTGTCTCATAAGCCAAAGCGCTATCAATTTTCTTGTTTAGCACATAATCCGCAATATCAATCATAACCTGATCGTAATCAGGCTTAATGTTATCTTCTACATAACTGTGCATAATAACCTCTTGTATCTAATAATGTTCTCATTAGAAAGCATTCCCGGGCTATGTTTGACAGCACCCAGGCTACATTCAAATTACATGTATTAATTAACTACCCTCTCGTCTCAATAGCTGGAAATTTTTGGGGTTCGGGTCCAGTATATTCAGATGTAGGTCTTATCAACTTGTTATTCGCTCTTTGCTCAAATACATGTGCTGCCCATCCTGTGATACGCGACATAACAAAAATGGGTGTGAACAAGAATGTAGGAATACCGCAGTAGTGGTATGCCGAAGCACTATAAAAATCTAAATTAGGGAATAATTTCTTTTCATTCCACATTACTTCTTCAATGCGTTCTGAGATGTGGTATAAAAGAAGATCGCCCTTAGCTTCACCCAATCGGAATGACCATTTTTTGATGATGTCAGAACGTGGGTCACTGGTGGTATATACTCGATGTCCAAATCCCATTATAAGGGCTTTATCATGCAACATTTTTTTGAGATCAGTTTCAGCTTGATCTGGACTATTAAAACGTCCTATAAGCTCCATTGCTGCTTCATTTGCCCCACCGTGTAAAGGACCGCGTAATGTACCAATAGCGCTCGTAATTGCGGAGTAAAAATCAGCCAGTGTTGCTGCAGTGACCCGTGCAGCAAAAGTAGAGGCATTAAATTCATGCTCAGCATATAAAATCAAAGAAACATTCATCATCTGAGCTTCGATTTTACTTGGCTTATGTCCATGTAATAAAGCAAGAAAATGAGCACCTATTGTTTGCTCATCACTTAAGCCAGAAATTTCTTTGTTGTGAAAATGCCATGCATACCAGTAGCACATTATCCCTGGAAATAAAGCCAGCAGCCGATCTGCAATATCATATTGTTCTGAAAAATTATTTTCTGGTTCAATTGTACCCAAAAATGAACAAGCGGTTCTTAGAACATCCATGGGATGTGTATTTTTAGGAATTAATTTAAGTACGGTTTTTAAAGTATCTGGCAATGTTTTAAGACTAACCAGTCTTTTTGTATACTCATCCAATTCCTTTTGAGTAGGTAGTTTTCCATAAAACAATAAATAGGCAACCTCTTCAAACGTAGCATATTCTGCCAAATCATCAATTGAGTAGCCTCTGTAATTCAAACCCTTCCCTGCTAGTCCAACTGTACAAATTGCTGATTGACCTGCAACAACTCCGGCTAAACCGCCGCTTTTAACACTCATTGTCTTCCTCCATCAATTGGTCTAGTTTTTGTTCGTATTCATAATAACCAAGTACTTCATATAGTTCCTCTCGAGTCTGCATTGTATCGAGCATAGACTTTTGCGTTCCATCCAGAAGAATCGCACGATAGGTATTTAGCGCTGCTTGTGACATGGCTCTAAATGCACTTAAGGGGTACAAAATTAATGATACACCTACCTGTTTAAGGTCTTCTTGATTAAATAAAGGAGTTTTCCCAAACTCGGTAATATTCGCCAAAACGGGTACGGGAACTGCCTGAGTAAAAGTTTGATAGTCTTCTAAACGTGTCATTGCCTCAGGAAATATCATATCAGCCCCTAATTCAACACAAAGTAATGCTCGTTCAATAGCCGCATTCATACCCTCAACAGCATAGGCATCAGTTCTTGCCATAATTACAAAATCAGGATCTTGGCGCGCATCAACGGCTGATTTAATTCGATCACCCATTTCTTTCAGAGACACAATGGCTTTATTGGGTCTATGCCCACATCGTTTTGCCAACACTTGATCTTCAATGTGAATGGCGGCGACGCCTGTTTTCTCCATGAGCTTTACCGTTCTGGCAATATTAAACGCATGCCCCCATCCAGTGTCCACATCGACGAGCAGTGGTAAAGGACACGCTTCGGTAATTCGACGTGCATCCTCAAGAACCTGAGATAAATTGGTCATGCCAAGGTCAGGTATGCCGTAAGATGCATTTGCAACGCCAGCTCCTGAAAGATATATTGCCTTAGCTCCAGCAGATTGTGCGAGCATAGCAGAATAAGCATTTATGGTACCCAATACGGGTAAGGGTTTATTTTCTTTGACTGTCTGTTTGAAGGCTTTTCCCATGGAACTTGCCATTAGCTGTCACTCCTTGATCGTAATGTAAACCTATCCAGCTGGAAAAATAATATGGAACTCGAGCCTTTCGTCAAAGCATCGATAGTTCGTTTCATCCCAGCTACAAGGATAATATTATGCTCTAATGAGAATACCATCTCAATCGATTTTAATCTCACCCCTAATTATATTTTTACGTAAGAAACGTGCAGGCGATAAAGCATATTGCAAGTTTCTGGGTAAACAACCTATTTCGTTATTAATTACAGATGCAAGCCATTCCGCACATAAAGGAATTGTTGTCAGGCCTCGAGAACCAAATCCAGCACAAGCATAAAGACCAGGATAATAAGGACCTGCTTGGGCTATCCAACGTTTTGCATTAGTTTCCAATCGAGCAAATTGCTGTAGAAATTGTTCGGCATCAGCAATTTTACCAACTAAAGGAAGATAATCGGGAGTTGATGCTCTGACTCCAGCCCAATGATTGTTTACGGTTCCAGACCACAAAACCTCAGGTGCTAATTGTTTAAGTTTAGCTAAATTACTTTGATCATCCTGTGGTTTGATTTGGGAGTCCGCTGATTTTAACTCATAGGTAGCACCGAGCAGGTGTATACCTTGTATTGCTGGAAGCACATGACCATCGCCACAAAGAGGCATTTTTAAGCAAGCACTTTGCTCTGTTGAGGAAATTCCTGTCATTTGCCCACGTATCGGTTTAACTGGCAAATACTCTGTTTCTTTAAAAGAGCTGATTTTGTGACCATTCGCCAAAATGAGCACTTCTGCTTCTAAATCATTCACAAACCATCGTTTATCAAAATTCAATTGGCTTACAGAAGTATCAGTAAGCAAGGAAATACCTTCTGCATTCACTAAATACTTACATAATTCCGGAGAATTAATCCATCCTGATAAAGGGATATGTAATCCGGGTTTGTCTAAAGATAGTCCTGTCAACTCTGATGCCCGCTCTGCATCTACGAGAGATCCCAACTCGGGGTAATGAGTAAGCCAGGAACGTAAGCTGGACTGAGCGGCTTTTTCTTTCTCAGAGTATGCAAGTAATAATGAGCCATTCAGTTCACCAATCTGTGTTTGATTTAAAACACATTGATACGTTCGTGCAGCGTATAAAAACGCGGTTAACATAAATTGAGTTAAAGGAGATCGGTAGGCAGATAGTTTAGGAAATAAAACTGCTTGCTGATTTGCCGACCCCCCGCTACCGACTTGACCCATTTCATCAATAATTGTTACGTTCCACCCTCTCTTATTAAGTGCATGAGCTGTAAAACAACCAGCTAAACCGGCACCGACAATAATCGCTGATTTGCTGAAATACTTTTCAGGCTTCCCCACATGCCAAGGTGCGTGTCGTTTCGCGTTATTTTGTATCGGTGTTTTCGTAAAACGAGCACAAATCATATGACGTTTTGGCCCAAATCCTGTACGTTTTTCTACATCAAATCCATTCTGGCTTAATCCTGCTTTAACAGAGCCTGCGGCGGTATAGGTTGCTAAAGTGGTATTTTCTTTAGATAACATCGCTATTACGTTAATCAAAGCATCAGACCACATACTTTTATTTTTAGCTGGGGCAAAGCCATCTAGAAACCATGCATCAATAAAAGCCGTTCTAAGTTCCTTTTCTAGCGTAGATTCGCCACAAATTAGTAGTTGTTCATAACATTCTAGGGCATCGCCTAACATTAAGGTCAGTGTTACTCTGCCATTACAAAAAGACAAATGATGATATCCAGGAGTCAAGACTGGATAGCTTGTTATAAGCTGCAGGGCATACTTTTCCAATTGTGGCCAGGAGGCAAGACTTTTTCTTAAATCAGCAAGAGATAAAGGATGTTTTTCACATGAAATAAAATGCAACTGGCTGGACTTGGGTGCATATTGCTCCCATAAACTCCAGCTTACGAGAAAATTCAAACCAATTCCAAAGCCCGTTTCTGCAATCGTAAACCTTTGAGGTTTATCATCAGAAAATGATTGCCAGCGGTTAATTAAATCATTTCCATCAACAAATACATGAAGGGCTTGATTTATTCCGCCTTCAGAAGAATGGTAAATGTCATCATATCGTGTCGAGAAAGGCAGAGTATCATGCCAATCCACCTCTGCCTTATTTATAGGTACAAAAAAATTACTCACATACAACTACTCGATTCGTAGCCATCCCTTTGGCTTCTTTTAATTCAGTTGGCTTTTTTTCCTGAATTAAATCCCTTAACTTAGGCACTAGGATAAAAAGTACAATTGAAGAACCAATTGCAAATAATCCTAACATTAAAAATACATGGCTATAACCACTATTAGTTACTAAAGGTGAAACACTATCTTGCCCTTCAATCATCAAATTTGAACTATAGCTAGATAAAGTTGCACCAACCCCAGAATTAAGCATCCACATTCCCATCATCACACCCTGTAATGTTGTAGGAGCCAAATATCCTATCATAGCATAACCAATTGGAGATATTAAAAGCTCACCAATACTCTGCAAAACATAACTCAAGATAATCCAGCTGGGATTCACTAGTCCTTCATAATTGGCATAAGCAATACCAATAGGCAATATTACAAAAGCGATACCAATAAGCAGCAATGACAATGCAAACTGGGTTGGAATATTAATTTGAACCCCATTTTTACGCATTTTATGCAACAATACACCTAACAATGGACCTCCAATAACAATTGCGACTGTATTTATATTTTGGAACCATTGTGGTGGAATAATCCAACTTGCATACTCACGCTGAACATTATGATCAATAAAAAATGTAAGCCCCATGGGTGCTATTTGGTACAGCATCCAAAAAACAGTCCCTACAACCATAAACACTGCAAATGCTACTATTTTATCTTTAGCCTCTTTTGTTGGTTGTTTTCTTGCCAGATATAAAATAACTCCGAGCATTACAATGCCTGTTATCAAAACTAATTTTTTAGCCCAGTCAGCATATTGGAGCATTTGACCTAAAAAGAAAGGAAGAACTAAAATCAGGATGCAACCTAACAGAACAGCTCTTTTCTGAGAAACCTTATCTTTTTTAGAGAAAATTGTATCTTTATCTGATAATTGCTGCCAACAATATAAACAAATGATTAAGGCAATCAAATTCCCTAAACTACTAAGCAAAAAAAGTCGCTCATAGTTCTGAGTCAACTGAAATAGTCCACTCAAACTAAAACCAACAAAAAAACCGATATTCATACCTGCATAATTCATGAGAAATGCTGTTTCCCGTCGAGTATCTTCTGGAGAGAAACATTGAGTTAACATACAGTTCACGCATGTTACATTTAAACCAGAGCCGGTTAAGAAAGCTGCCAAACCATAATAGAGAAATGAAATATCGCCGAATGACAACAGGACGCAGCCAATAATTTGCGCTACCATTCCCGCACAAAACAACGCACGATTAGAGAGCAAACGCCCACCCCAAAAACCTCCAAGTAAATGCAACCCATAATTAAATGCGATAAAAACACCCATGATACTGTTGGCGGTGCTAATTTGGAGTCCTAATTTACCCTTCATATACAAAACAAGTGTAGAGTACAAAACGCTAAAACTTAAAGTAGAAACAATTTGAATAAAAAAAAGAGGAATGATTCCTTGGGGCATTGACTTAATAAATTCCTTTTTATTTGTCATTATCGACATATGACCTTCCTTGTTTATTCAAGATCGTCTTTGAATATGACATGTGGAAAAATCACTGTCTAGGTATTTTAATAAATATATTTTAAAAATATATTATTTCAATAGGTTATTATGCTGCATTACAACAAAATCCGTTTATTGAGAGATAAATAAACTTCTTTAAAACTGGGTGCCGCTATTGCTTCACCCAGCCTAAAAAAGCATCTGGTCGACACCTTACAATGCTATCTTTTTAATTGATTAAGAACTTCCTCGGCGGCCATTTGGGTTTTAGTGACTTCATTTTCACCATGGGCACTGGATACAAATCCAGCTTCATACATAGAGGGAGCAAAATAAATACCTTTCTCTAACATTCCATGATAGAACTTTTTAAATAAAACCTCGTCAGAGGCAGCAACATCAGCATAATCCGCAATGCGTTTTTTTTCTGTAAAACAAAAACCAAACATGCCACCTAATGAAGCAGTAAAAAATGGAATATTTAACATTTCAGCAACAGAAGCTAAAGCCTGAGTTAAGCTTTGAGTTGTTTCACTTAACTGTGCAAAAAAACCTGGTTTTTCAATTTCAGATAAAGTTGCAAGACCTGCTGCCATAGCTAATGGGTTACCAGAAAGAGTACCTGCTTGATACACTGGTCCCTCAGGGGCTAAAAAGGACATAATTTCTGCCTTACCACCTAAAGCACCCACAGGCATTCCCCCTCCAATGACTTTACCAAGAGTAGTAATATCAGGGGTGATACCAAATACCCCCTGGGCTCCAGTTAACCCTACTCTAAAACCAGTCATTACTTCATCAAATATCAATAAAGCATTATATCGATCGCATAATTGACGTAATCCATTCAAGAACTCTTGTTCAGGTAAAACAAACCCCATGTTTCCAGCAACTGGTTCCAATATTACTGCTGCAATATCATCAGGAAATTTTTCAAATAATTGTGCCGTTTGTTCCAGGTTATTAAAGTTTGCAGTTAAAGTATGTTCTGTAACGCTTTGTGGGATTCCCGGCGTAGATGGGATGCCTAATGTAAGAAGACCAGAACCTGCTTTGACTAGCAAACTATCACTATGTCCATGATAACAACCATTAAATTTAATAAATTTATTTTTTTTGGTTACACCACGCGCCAATCTAATGGCAGTCATCGTTGCCTCAGTACCAGAATTAACCATTCGTACTTTTTCAATCGAGGGAATTAACGAGATTATTTTTGCAGCCAATTGTACTTCAAGCTCTGTAGGCGCGCCAAAACTCATGCCACTATGCAGCACATTATTTACTGCTTCAATTACAGCTGGATGACAATGCCCAAGAATTAATGGCCCCCACGACCCAACATAATCAATGTACTCATTATTATCAACGTCAACAAGATAAGCACCTTTACCTTGTTTAAAAAAAATCGGATCGCCACCGACACCTTTAAATGCCCTTACTGGTGAATTGACACCTCCAGGAATAAGCGCTTGAGCCTGATGAAATAAATCTGTTGAGCGAGTCATAAAAATCTCCATAATTTTGCAGTATAATATTACAGAGAATATTAAAAATTGGCAAAAAAAGCAGTTTATCTTTACATCGACGTCCACAATAGCTAAATTACGCTATTTTAAATGAGTATTATCATGCAAGAATATAAAAAATATATTTGTGTCATCTGTGGTTTTATTTATGATGAAGCTGAGGGTTGGCCTGAGGATGGAATTGAGCCAGGAACACGTTGGGAAGACGTACCAGAAAACTGGTTCTGTCCAGATTGTGGCGCTGGTAAAGAAGATTTTGATATGGTGGAAATGGAATAAGTTTCAATATTAGTACCTTTATCAAGAACATACGAAACCCGGGATCAAGAGATTTTAGAAAGTTAGGAGTTCCGGGTTCCACTTCACTTAACCAGGCTACGAGTTTAGAACTACGGTTTCACCACAACCAAAATCACGATCCCTATTAGCAGCAGAGTTGGTAATTCATTATAAATTCGAAAGAAACGAGAGTTTTTTTGATTTTTATGCTGTGCAAACAACTTTAAATAATGCCCACATAAGAGGTGGTAAATCCATAAAATAACCACCAGACTCAATTTAGCATGCATCCATCCCACACTCATGTAATAAGACAGATTATAGCTAATAAGCCATATTCCCAATAAAGTGGTCAGTATCGCAGCAGGCCACGTAATTCCATAATAGAGCCGCCTCTCCATTATTTTAAAACGAGTAAGACTCGTCTCATCCTGAGTATCAGCATGATAAACAAATAGTCTGGGTAAATAAAATAATCCGGCAAACCAGGCAACCATAGCAATAATATGAAATGCTTTAATAAACAACATAATTAATTTCCTGAACGATGCTTTCGTTTTTTCCGTGAGTGTTTCAGCAAATTCAGCGACTCAACACCTAAAGAAAATCCCATGGCAAAATAAATATATCCTCGAGGAATATGGAAAGAAAACCCATCTGCAACAAGGACCATTCCAATCAAAATTAAATAACTTAGTGCAAGCATTTTGATTGTAGGATGTTCTTTAATAAATGCGCTTACTACTTCACTTGCAAAAATCATTATTAGGATGGCGCAAGTAATCGCAACAGCCATCACCCAAAAATATGAGGTCAAGCCCACTGCTGTCAACACACTGTCTAAGGAAAATATAATATCCATTAATGCAATTTGGAAAATAACTGCACGAAATGTTGCCTTAAAAGTTACTGTCTTTTCATCCGTTGCTACAAGCTCTTCGGTCACATCCTGGTGAATTTCTTCTGTTGCTTTCCAAATTAAGAAAGCACCACCTCCCATGAGGAAAAAATCACGAGCAGAAAACGACATGTCAGCCACGGTAAGTAATGGTTTGGTTAATTTGATGAGATCTACTGCCAGCGCCAGCAAGATTAAACGCATAACCCAAGAAAGCGTGAGCCCCCATCGCCTTGCTTTTTTTCTCTGTTTTGGGGGTAATTTTTCAGACAAAATAGATAAAATTACCAAATTGTCAATTCCCAAAACTATTTCTAATATAATTAAGACAATTAAGCCTATTGTAATATCAATAAAATCCATCAAATCCCCAGATGTCAGAAATTGAAAAATTATATGATATACTCTTAACTAGATATTTACCTACATCTTTTTGTATAATCCACAACACAAAATTTTACTGAAAGATCAAGGTTTGTAAGCACAAAAGATTCACTTTATTCTTTTGCTTCGATATAATATAAATTTTTTATTAGTCTTGTGAGATAGAAAGATCATCAAATTTATTAAAAAGCTATTAAAGAGAAACAGGGCTCATGTGCCAGCTGTTGCCTCAGCTTATATCATCCCAAGGAATAAACATTCCATATCTAAAGCGGACATTAGCAGCAATGCGCTCAAAGTGCTTAACCGCTTAATTAGTGCTGGCTTTCAAGCATACATTGTTGGAGGCAGCGTTAGGGATTTATTACTGCATAAGGCTCCCAAAGATTTCGATGTTGCAACCGATGCAACGCCAAATCAAGTTAAGAATTTGTTTCGAAATGGACGAATTATTGGGCGTCGATTCAAGCTTGTACATATACTGTTCCATCGCGAAATTATTGAAGTAGCTACGTTCCGAAGTCATGTGGCGGAGGATGAGAATCAACAAACAAATGAACGTGGAATGTTAGTGCGTGATAATGCCTATGGCTCCCTTGATGAAGATGCCTGGAGACGTGATTTCACAATTAACTCGCTTTACTACAACATCAATGATTCCTCTATTGTTGATTTTACTGGCGGTGTAAAAGATGTTGAAAATAAGCTTATTCGCATGATTGGTGACCCAGTAAAACGTTATCAGGAAGACCCCGTACGCATGTTGCGTGCAATTCGCTTTAGTGCCAAATTAAATTTCAAACTTGCACAAGAGACGGAAGCACCTTTTCCTGAGATTAGTCATCTTATTACTCATGTTTCCAGTTCACGCTTATTTGATGAAATGACGAAGCTATATCAATGTGGCAATGCGGTAGCAGTTCAAAGATTGCTCATGCAATATGGCTTGTTTCAACATTTATGCCCTCAAACAAATGCTCTATTGAACAGCGCTCATCCAGTACATGCATTATTGGCTATTGCTCTTGAGAACACAGATACTCGTATTCATGAAGAAAAACCCGTAACCCCAGCATTCTTATTTGCGGTTCTTTTATGGTTCCCCATGATTGAACGCGCACAGGAACTACAAAAAACTGGAATAGATCCACTGCCTTCTATAGATAAAGCAATGTCACTTGTCATTGCAGAACAAAATCAAATTATTTCAATTCCCAAACGCTATACACAAATTATTCGTGAAATCTGGTTATTACAGTATCGCTTTGCAAAAAGACTTGGAGGAAGAGCCTTTAATCTTTTGCAACACCCTCGTTTTAGAGCAGCCTTTGATTTCATGGCGTTACGTGCCCTTGCAGGCGATGAATCTATGGAGCTAGCGCAATGGTGGACAGCTTTTCAAGATGCTGGTGAAGCAGAGCAAGCTAAAATGGTAGCCCAACTCAAACCAGATATGCCTAAGCGTAAGCGACGCCGTAAGCCCAAAAGCAATAAAGTTAGTGATCCACAATGAATGTTTGTTATTTAGGTCTGGGCTCAAATCAGCAAGTGCCTGAACGTCAACTTCGAAAAGCAATTAAATCTATAAAAGCTTTGCCCTCTACTGTGGTTACCAAAATTTCCTCTTTTTATTGGAATAAAGCCTGGGGATTGCAAGGTCAACAAGATTTTTGTAATACAGTAATCGAGATCGCTACTCGTTTATCTCCTTCACAATTACTTGATGCATGCCAGAAAATTGAAAAGAAACAGGGGCGAGTTCGAAAAAGGCACTGGGGACCAAGAGTTATTGATATTGATATTTTGTTTTATGAAAATCAAATTATCCGATCTAAAAAACTTGTAATTCCCCATCCACAGATTCAATTTAGAGATTTTGTCTTAATTCCTTTAATGGAAATAAATCCCAATTACAAATTTAAAAAATCTTGATTGTAAAATTATCTCATCTACTCCTGATTAATGCCTAATAAATAAACTACGAACTGCCAAGCATCAACCTCAAAGTAAATTATTTTCACATTTTGTGATGTAAAATAGGTACTTATATCAAGGAATCTACTATTATTTACAATAATAATTTTAATTGTGAGGCTACAATGTATAAGAATATTTTATTTGCTACGGATTTGCTCAAGGAACATAATCATCTCACAGAAAAAGCAATCGCTATCGCAAAGCAATTTAGTGCCAAATTATATCTGTTACATGTCATTGAACTACCTGCTAGTTTCCAATTAGCTCAAGGACTTGGTTTTACAGAGTTAGCCAACCCAGCTAAAGACGATGCACAGACTGTGTTAGCCCTATTGGGAGAAAATTTTAACATTCCACGCAACCATCAATTTGTCGAAGTAGGTTCGGTAAAAGAGCATATTTTTAATAAGGTAAAAGAATTGGATTGTCAGCTTATTATTATTGGCAGTCATTCTTCTGTTGGTTTGCATTCGTTCTTGGGGAGCACAGCACATGCTACAGTTAATCATGCCCCTTGTGATGTATTAACATTACGACTTTAAAAATTAATTTTTTATCAGCGCTATTATTAAAGGATTAATGATGCAAATCACATTTCTTGGTGCCACTGGAACTGTAACAGGTTCCAAATATCTTCTGTCGTTTAATAAAAAGAATATTTTGGTAGATTGTGGGCTTTTTCAAGGACCTAAAGAGCTACGATTAAGAAATTGGAATCCACTCCCATTCAGTCCTGAACTCTTGGATGCCATTATTCTCACCCACGCTCATATTGACCACTCGGGATATTTACCACTGTTAGTTAAGAATGGATTTAATAAACCAATATATTGCACTTATGGGACTAAAGATTTATGTGACATATTATTACCTGACAGTGCACACTTACAAGAAGAGGATGCCAGACATGCTAATGAACATCATTATTCCAAACATCGCCCTGCTCTTCCTCTATATACCGCAGCTGATGCAGAAAATGCATTACAACTATTTAAGCCCCAAGCTTACAATAAGATAATTAACCTACATGACAATATCAGTTTTCAATTAATTCCAGCGGGACATATTATAGGTTCGTCCTTTGTAAGGCTACAGCATCAAGATACATCACTTCTTTTTAGTGGAGATTTGGGTAGAATGCATGATCCCGTTATGAAAAAACCCACTGAAATTAAGCAAACTGATTATCTTGTGATTGAGTCAACCTATGGAGACCGTCTTCATGAAAAAGAACCACCTAAGGTGACTTTAAAAAATATTATCAATAAAACCATTCATCGAGGAGGTTCAGTAATTATTCCCGCATTTGCTGTTGGGCGTTCACAAATAATACTGCACTATCTTTCTGAATTAAAAAAAGAAAATGCAATTCCAGATGTACCTATATATCTCGACAGTCCTATGGCCATCAATGCGACACAAATCTTATATAAACACATAGAAGATCTTCGCTTGACTCCAACCCAATGTCAGGATCTCTGTGATGTAGCCACATACGTGCAAGATGTAGGAGAATCGATTGAGCTTGACTTGGATAAATCACCCAAAATAATTCTTTCTGCAAGTGGCATGGCCTCTGGTGGACGAATCGTATATCACATCAAAGCGTACGCATCAGATCCACGTAATACCTTATTATTTACTGGATTTCAGTCTGAGGAGACTCTGGGCGCAGAGATAATCTCAGGTAAAAAGTTTATTGAAACTCATGGCAAAATTATCCCTATAAATGCTCAAGTTGAATCAATGCACAGCACCTCAGCACATGCAGATTATGGCGAGATACTTGGTTGGCTTAATCAGTTTCAACAACCACCTAAAAAGACTTTTATAACGCATGGGGAGCCCGAGGCCTCCTTATCTTTAAAATCTAAAATTGAAACACAGCTCGGTTGGCAATGCGATATTCCTGAATATGGACAAAAAGAACAATTATGAGCAAAAAGCACACTACCTTGACGCTGAAATATTTGGGGATTAATACCCATAAGGAACCTGTCATTTACATGCGTGATGATTGTTATATATGTAAATCAGAAGGATTCACTGCTCAGGCTCGTGTTAGAGTAATACTAAATGAACGTTCTATTGTTGCCACAGTGAATACAGTTGAATCCAATTTATTAAGACATAATGAAGCAGGTCTTTCAATTTATGCTTGGGAACTACTCGCTGCAAAAGAAGGCGATAAAATTGCATTATCTCATCCACAACAACTGGACTCTCTAAGTTACATTCGCTCAAAGATTTATGGAAATGAGCTCTCTGCAGAACAAACAACCCATATAATCAATGATATCGTGTCAGGACAACTCTCTGACATTAATATTGCCATGTATCTTGCCGCCAGTGGCGGAGATAGGCTTTCAAATAAAGAGATTATTGATCTAACTCGAGCGATGATTCATTCTGGTCAGCAATTATCATGGGACATGCCTTTCATTGTTGACAAGCATTCTGTGGGCGGTTTACCAGGAAATCGTACGACCCCTATTGTGGTTTCAATTGTTGCTGCTTTCGGCTTAGTTATTCCTAAAACATCTTCTCGTGCCATCACATCACCTGCAGGAACAGCAGATACGATGGAAGTATTCACTAACGTCGACCTGAACATTAATGAAATGAAAAACGTTGTTGAGCAAGAAAATGGCTGCCTTGTTTGGGGGGGCTCTATGGCTTTAAGCCCAGCAGATGATTTACTCATCCGAATTGAGAGAACTGCAAATATCGATAGTGAAGGACAAATGGTCGCTTCAATTTTATCAAAAAAAATTGCCGCAGGTTCTAATCATCTTGTCATTGATATGCCTATAGGGACTACAGCTAAAGTTCGTTCAATTGAACGCGCCAATTCGCTAAAAAAATTATTAAAATTTGTTGCCGAAGAGTTTGATATCAGAACAAAAGTAATATTAAGTGATGGTTCACAGCCAGTAGGCCGTGGAATAGGACCTGTTCTTGAGGCACTTGATGTATTATCAGTACTGAATTGCGATAAACATGCGCCACAAGATCTACGTGAGCATGCTTTAGTATTAGCGGCTCATATCATAGAATTTTCCCCTCAGGTTTTACCGGGACAAGGATTGGGTATTGCAACTCACCTTCTAAACAGTGGCAAGGCATTAGCTAAATTTGAAGCAATTTGTAGGGCTCAAGGCGGCCTGCGTGAGATTAAAAAAGCTCCAATTGTTCATACTGTAGAATCAAAACTCTCGGGTATCATAATTAACATTGATAATCGACACATTTCTCAATTAGCTAAATTGGCAGGGGCACCACGCTCAAAAGCTGCAGGCGTTGAGTTATTAACTCCCCTGCATTCAATAGTAAAAAAATCTGAACCTCTTTTTAGAATCTATGCAGACACACGAGGAGAGCTCAATTATGCTCTTGATTTCTTAAAGCAGGGTCATGAAGTATTTCAAATTGAGGCCAGCGTATGAAAAAATCACCCATCATTTTTGCACTATTTGGACACGATGAGCTGACATCTACAATTCATCATAAATGTCATTATGAGCTAGGAAAAATCAGTTTCCATCAATTTCCTGATAAAGAAACTCTTGTGAAAATTGAATCCGATGTAGCAAAGCGCGTTGTTATATTTGTTGCCAATTTAGTACATCCTAATCCGAAAACTCTTCCTCTTCTATTTGCTGCACAAACAGCTAAGTCTTTAGGCGCATCGAAAATAGTATTAATAACTCCATATCTTACATATATGCGTCAAGACAAAGTATTTCAACCAGGCCAAGGGATTACATCCCTATACTTTGCGGAATTGATTTCCTCTTATTTTGATTACTTAATAACAGTTGACCCACATCTACATCGCTGGCCAGATTTAAATGCGATTTATAAAATACCAACTAAAGTACTTCATGCAACGTATAAGATTTCAGCTTGGATATCTCAGCATGTATCGAATCCAATTCTTATTGGACCTGATTCTGAAAGTGCACAATGGGTTGAATCAATTGCACAAAAGTCTTCCGTACCATTTACTATTTTAGAAAAAAGAAGATCAAGCGATACACAAGTAGAAATTTCTATCCCTGGAATAAAGCAATACCAGAACGCAACGCCAATTCTTATTGATGATATAATCTCGACGGGAATGACTATGATGGAAACATTAGCCCATTTAAGTGCATTAAATATGAAACCGGCTGTTTGCATTGGTGTTCATGCCGTTTTTGCAGAAAATGCATATCAAAAGCTTTTACTGTCCCGTGCAACAAAGATTATTACCTGCAATACAATTCCGCATACATCAAATAATATCGATGTCAGTCAGGATATTATCTATTTTTTGCTTAATTGGAATACCATAAATGAATAAAGTGACTACGCCTGAACAGCCTATTTATATAATTAAAACCTCTGGAGAAAAAGTACCATTTGATCCCCAACGTATCTATCGCTCATTAAAACGGGTTGGTACTGACGAAGCCCTCATTAACAAGATCATTAATGACGTATCTCAATCGATAGTCGAGGGAATGACAACACAAGAAATTTATCGAATTACCTTTCGTCACCTACGCAATGAATCAAGAAGCATCGCTGGAAAATATCATCTAAAACGTGCAATTATGCAACTTGGATTTTCTGGATATCCATTTGAAAAATTTGTTGCTGAAATTATGCGCCATCAAGGATTTAATGTCCTTAATAATCAAATTATTAAGGGATATTGCGTTAATCATGAAGTAGATGTAGTTGGAAAGCGCCAGAATGAGCATGTTTTTGTAGAATGCAAATACCATAATCGTTTGGGCCTTGCTTGTGATGTAAAGATTACCTTGTATATCAAGGCACGATTTCTTGATATTGAACAGGCATACAATAGAGAAAATCATGAACAACTCAAGGGTTGGCTTGTGACCAATACTCGCTTTACCAATGATGCAATACAATATGGTCAGTGTTCTGGTTTACATTTAATTGGCTGGGACTATCCCCAAAAAGGAAGTTTAAAAGAATTAATAGAGTGTTCTGGCCTATACCCTATAACCTGCATTACTAACTTTACAAAAGCTGAAATTGAATTCTTGCTTGGAGAAAACATTCTCTTATGCAAAACAATTAGTGAAAGTCCTAAACTTCTTAACAAATTAAATATTAGTGCGACAAGAATGAAACAGATTATTGCGCAATGCCATGCACTCTCTAAAAATTAATCGCTAACTTAGGGGTAGTATAACTTGATGAGGTAATTTGCCGTAACCCAGGAAATCTACGATAAGAAAAACCAGGCTCCACTTTGCTTCCCGCCAAGCTATGAGCCGAATCTTCTACACATCGCAGAAATAACCAGCCCAGATCTATTCCGACGTTCCGCGGCTTGTCCATGGGATTTAGGCGGTCTGCCCTAAAACACTACGCCCCACTAACAAATCGCCCAGCGTAGGCAAAGATGTGATTAAGAAACAGAGGCTACGAAGCAAGAAACAACACAAAAATATACTCCTACTTCTTTTTGCTTTTAGCTTTCTTTTTAACGTGACTCATTAATCTTCTTTTTTTATTTACTTGTCGCTGTGATAACTTAACCTTCTTATCTGCAAAAGGGTTTGTTCCGCCTTTAAACTCAAATTTTAGTGGAGTTCCGACTAATCCTAGATGTTTTATAAATTCATTACTAAGATAACGCTTATAGCTATCAGGTAAATCCGCCAATTGATTTCCATGGATGACAATCACCGGGGGATTGTGACCGCCAAGATGCGCATACCTTAATTTTATCCTGCGTCCATTCACACAAGGAGGAGTGTGTTTCGTGCTAATATCTTGAAGCAATCGAGTCAATCTTGGTGTTGAAAAAGATTGGACAGCTGAAGCATACGCTTCATTTATATCTTTAAATAAACCACCTACACCACTGCCATGCAATGCCGATATGAATCTTATTTTTGCAAAATTGGCGAAGTGTAATCTTCTAGATAATTCGCTTTTTACTTTTTCTTTATGCTCTTCATCTAAGCCATCCCACTTATTCACCGCAATAACTAATGCTTTTCCGGATTCAATAATAAAGCCGAGTAAATTCATGTCTTGATCAGTAATCCCTTCCCTGGCATCTAGAACTTGCAAACATACATTAGATTTTTCAATGGCTTGTAGCGTTTTAATCACAGAGAATTTTTCTATTTTTTCATCAATGCGCGATTTCCTACGTACACCCGCTGTATCAATTAGAACATAGTTTTGTTCATCTCTTACAAAAGGAATCGAAATACTATCTCTGGTTGTACCTGGCATATCATAAACAACGACTCGTTCCTCACCTAGAATTCGATTAATCAAAGTAGATTTACCAACATTAGGACGACCCGCAAAAGCGATTTTAATCGCATTATCTTCTTCATTTTCATCAATATGAGCTGAAAATGGTGATAAAACCTCTTCGAGTAGGGTTCTAATACCACTGCCATGCGATGAGGAAATAGAGTGAATATCTGCAATGCCTAGAGCATGAAAGTCGGCACAAACGACATCATCGTCCAGTCCTTCAGTTTTATTAACAACAAGGTGTACCTTTTTATTTAACTTACGTAAATTACTAGCAATTTTTTCATCAATACCAGTCAAGCCAGCTCTTCCATCAACCAAAAAAAGGACAATATCAGCCTCATTGAGCGCAATTTCTGATTGTTTAGACATTAAATTATCAACTGCAATATCGTCAACACCGATACCTCCGGTGTCGACAACAATATAGTGTTTATTTTCATGAATGGCTTGACCATATTGTCGGTCACGAGTTAAGCCAGGAAAATCAGCAACCAGGGCATCTTGTGTCTTAGTCAGCCTATTAAATAATGTAGACTTACCAACATTAGGACGTCCAACAAGTGCAATCACAGGGATCATTTATTAACTCACAGATAATTGATTTAGCATTCCGTTGTCTGTTAATACATATAACTTTCTTCCGCTCACGCTTGGAGAAATACTAACACCGCTTGAAACTTTTGATCGAGCTATAATTTCACCCGTCTGTGAATCAATAAAATGTAGATAACCAGTTTTATCACCTACTACCAAATCATTTTTAACCAATGCTGGCTCGGTTAATACTCTCGCCTTCAACCCAGTCTGTTTCCAATTGACTTGTCCACTGCGTTTATCAATAGACCAAACGACATCATGGCTGTCAGTAATATATAAAGTATTACCACTTAGAATCATATTTTTGAATACAGAACCTGGTTTTCTCCAAATAAACTGTCCGTCTGATAAAGACAGTGCCCCAATATAGCCTTGATAGCTCGCAAGATAAACCACATTATTTTCTACAATTGGATCTGCATCGATATCAACTAATCGCTCTACATCGCTTGGTCCTGACGCATAAGCAATACTTCGTTGCCACATAACACGGCCTGTTTTTAACTCTAATGCATCTAGCTTTCCATCAGAAAAGCCAATTAGAACCAGATTTCCCATGGCAACAGGAGATGAACTTGCCTTGAGGATTAAACTAGGGGAACCATGCTCTGTCATCCAAATTTGTTTGCCATCAGCTGCATTGAATGCATAAACTCGACCATCGATTGTCTTAACGATTACCTTTCCACCCAAAATAGCTGGTGGTGATAAAATTTCTCCGGTAACCTTTGTTTGCCATAATTTAGTACCATTATTCTCATTTAATACAACTAATGAAGAATTATTAGTGCCCACAGCAACATATCCACTGGCCACAGCAGGTCCACTGACCAAACCATGCTTCAATGCAGTAGACCATTTCATTTTGCCATTGTGCTTATTAATTGCTTGAACTAACCCACTGGCATCAGCAGTGTAAATAACCCCTCCTTTAACTACCGGTTTCAGTCTTAAATATTCTTTGCTTTTTGATGACTTACCAACAGCTACTGTCCAGTTTTGCTCGACTTTAACTTTGTCCTTAATTTGCTTGAGTTCTTTAGGTTTTGGCGTGTTATCTTTACCTAACATGTAATCATCAAGTTTTGAACACCCTTGGATTATGGTACAAAGAATTAAAATAAATAATTTCACTTTCATGAAAATCAAACCTCAATTTTTACAAAACATATCAATAAACACACTCATTATGTTTTAGCCCTGATAAAGAGAACATCAAAATGGTGTATGTTTTTATGAACCTCTTAAGCTGATAACAAAATGTTATGCAGATTCTACTTTTTTATCTCCAGAAACCATCGAATGCGACTTACTCGCAATTGCATTGGTTTTCATTTCCAAAAATAAATTACCCATTCCGTTATTTTTAACTTGATCTAAAGCCAGTTTATAGGAATTCATCGCCTCTTTATATTGCCCAGTGGCTCCATAAATATCACCTTTTAATTCATTAATAACTGGTAAATAAGTATCATCCTCAACACTACTCAATTCTTTAAGAGCATTTGTATAAGATTTTTCAGCTGCAAGGATACGTGCAATACGGATTTTGGCAATTTGCTTTAGAGTCGGCATCTTACTGTTCGAAGCAACAGCCTGCAACTCTTGTGCAGCCTTATCCAGTTTATTTTTCGACACATAAACTTTTGCAAGTGTCATATGTGCTGCGTCGGCATAAACCGTACGGCCGTGTTCATGAATTAATTCATTCGCATAGGCTCTTACTGCTTTGATATTTTGATTTGATAGAGCAACCATCATTTGCTCATATGCAACTGAAGCTTGTTGGGTAAGCTTTTCCTGATGCCAATGCAAATATCGATATCCGGCAATGCCAAAGAGTACAAGCGATAATACTACAGTGACGAGAGTACCGTATTGCTTCCACCATTTTTTTATCGATTCTAATTGTTCCTCTTCAGTCATATACACTGACATAACACTCTCCTGCACTCACTCTAAATAATCTTTTAAAACCTGATTGATCATGTTTTGATCTACCGTGATTTGCTCAGCTTCGTGACGCAAATCCTTAATACTAATTTGCTTATTTGCCAACTCATCCTCACCTAAAATTAAAGCCAGTCGCGCCCCGCTTTTATCTGCTTTTTTGAATTGACTTTTAAAGCTACCGCCGGCGGTATTTACTGATACTTCAATTTCCGGATAAGCAGTACGTATTGATTCAGAAATCACGAGTCCTTGTACCACAGCATTATCATTGGTAGCAATAATATACAACCCATTCCTTTTATTCACCTGTCTTAAGACATTAAGAGTTTCCATGAGAAGATATATTCTTTCAATGCCTAATGCAAAACCTACTGCAGGTGTGGGATTACCGCCTAACTGTTCCACCAGTATGTCGTATCGACCTCCTGCACAAACTGTAGCTTGACTTCCTAATTTATCAGTTACCCACTCAAACACCGTATGCCCATAATAATCAAGACCTCTAACCAAAACAGGGTTAACTACATAAGGTACATTTAATGCGTCTAAGCCATCACAAAAAGATTGAAAATGTGCGCGACTTTTTTCATCAAGAACATCAATCAGTTTAGGTGCATTAGCCAATAATTCTTGCATTTCTGGGTTTTTACTGTCCAAAATACGCAATGGATTACGAGTTAGCCTGCGCTTACTGTCCTCATCTAACTGATGCTCATGATCCGTCAAATATTCAACAAGAACTTTTTTATAGCGCTGACGCTCTGTTAACTCACCTAATGTATTTACTTGTAATTGTACAAAATCTGCAAAACCTAATTGTTCCCAAAATTTACGGCAAATGGAAATCAATTCCAATTCAGCCATGGCTCCAGGCATACCAAATGCCTCAACACCTAATTGATTGAACTGTCTGTATCGTCCTTTCTGTGGTCTTTCATGACGAAACATGGGTCCCATATACCATAATTTTTGCTGCTGATTATGTAATAGTCCATTTTGCAGGCAAGCACGCACACAACCAGCAGTCCCTTCGGGTCTCAGAGTAATGCTATCGCCATTTAAGTCATTAAAAGTATACATTTCTTTTTCGACTATATCAGTGACTTCACCTATAGTCCGTTTGAATAATTGAGTGCTTTCAATAAGCGGGAAGCGTATTTCCTGATAACCATAACTGGACAGTACACTTATAAATACTTGTTCAATAGAACGCCACAATGGCGTTGTATCAGGCAAAATATCATTCATGCCTCTTATTGCTTGAATTCGATCAGCCACCAATTTTCTCCATCGGAGTCATTTCCGGTTTGGGATTTAATAAAGATTGCATTTTTGATATGTCAGTAAGTTTCAATTCTTGCGTTTCTACTGCTGGTGTTTGATTTAGTGATAAATCAACAGGAGTACTCTTAGTTGGAAACACTTGCTCTGTATCTCTGTTTTTTTGCCACCAAATTCCTACAGCAACTAGCACACCTACAGCAAATAATATTGTGAACCAGCGAATAATATGTTCCGCTTTATGAGATTCACGTTTACTTTGTTGCCATAACAGTGCCCTATCGGATTTTTTCTCAACTACATACTGTTCATTAAATATTGCCAAATAAGGTTCAGGTGAAGTTCCTAATAATTTTGCATATGCACGCAAATATCCTTTAACGAAAACAGGTTCTGGCAACAAATGAAATTCATTACTTTCAATTAACTCAATAATACGAGTTCTTAAATGTAATTTATTGGCAACGTACTCAACTGTATACCCTCTTTGTTCACGTATACTGGCAAGCTGCTCGCCTGGATTTTTATTATGCTCAACTATATTTTCATCCAGTGTGGTTATTGTATTCATTATTTACTCCACTAGTGTCGATATTGGAATTTAAATTATTAATGCTTTGTTGATATTCTGCTGCAAGAGTATATTGTCCAACTTTCTCAGAAACCTCTTTGGCCAAAGACAAGAGCACTCTATCATTTAAAATTAAATCGGGATGCTTTTGTAACAGAGCAAAAGCTTCTGAATCATTTCCGCTTTTAACTTCAAGTTTCAGTAATTCATAAAAAGATACCTTTCTTGAAGGATCTTGATTTAATGCTTTTGCAAAATAAAGCTTAGCATTGTTTTCATTAGGAGCTGATAGAGCACAAAGACCTGCATTTTCATAAGCTCCGGCTGTATGCACATATTTTAAATCATTAACAGCTTTTAAAAAGTAACTTTCAGCTTTTTTATAATCGCCTTTTCGACATAAAAAGGCTCCATAGTTATTTAACTGAGCGCCTCCATTTCCTGCTAATGATAGTGCTTTCAAATAGTACTTTTCTGCCTGATCCAGTTCTTTAGTTTGCTCAAAATAATAAGCCATTGCTGAGTTAACATCAGGTGATGAAGGTTCTTGCTCTAATGCAGTGAGGATCTTTTTTTTCGCCCTAGGTCTATCACCTTGTTTTAAATAGCCTAGGCCTAACTGTACATTATACGATGCAGCTTTGCTGAGATCAGGTTTTTTAAAATTTTGCTTTTCATCTTCTTCATTATGCACACAAGCCTGTAAAAACAGACAGGTCATAATAAACAAAAGACAAAACTTTTTTAACACAATATTTCACACTAAGGTTAGAAATGATTGCGCATTATAACCGCTTATAAATAAATTAAAAATGATTTGTCACAAATAATGATTTTATTGTTGATTCAAATGGCAGAATTTTAGATACAGCATACTGCGAATCCAAGTGTCGATGATCTCTTAATCGGGATTGGCTCTGCTACAATCATCATTCTACAGCCTGCGGTTCCTGATTTTCTTTAGGCGTAAAATGTAGTTTTTGCCATCTTTGTGAGCGACTTGTCCTATCCTTTACTTCTCCGGCTAGTTGTCCACACGCCGCATCGATATCATCACCTCGTGTTTTACGAGTAATCGTGTTAATGCCGTGTGCTATTAATTTATCTCTAAATGCATTAATTGTTTCCTGGGATGAACGCTCATATTGTGACATCGGAAAAGGATTAAAAGGAATTAAATTGACTTTTGATGGAATATTACGCAGTAATTTTATCAACTGATTCGCATGCTCGGGTTGGTCATTTACTCCCTTGAGCATTACATACTCAAAAGTTACTTTTCTTCGTGGTTCATTTTTAAAATAGGTTTTGCATAAAGCCATCAACTGGGCCAAAGGATATTTCTTATTTATAGGAACAAGTTCATTTCGCAGCTCATCAGTAGGTGCATGTAATGAAACAGCCAAAGCCACAGGGCTGACTTCTCTTAAACGTTCCAGATCGGGTAAAACTCCAGAAGTACTTAAAGTAACACGTCGCTTTGATAAGCCATAAGCAAAATCATCCATCATAATATCCATTGCTGACACGACATTATCAAAATTAAGTAAGGGTTCTCCCATCCCCATCATCACCACATTGGTTACTCTTTTGTCGTGAGCTCCTTGCTGTTGTGATAATTCACGCACAGCCAACCATACTTGACCAATAATTTCTCCGGTGGATAAATTACGATTAAATCCTTGTTTCGCAGTAGAGCAAAAAGAACAGTTTAAAGCACATCCCACTTGTGAAGAAACACATAAAGTGCCTCGATTGGCTTCGGGAATAAATACCGTTTCGATGCAGTTACCACAGTCCAGTTTCAAAAGCCATTTATGGGTACCATCATTGGATTTTTGGCAAGCAACAATTTCTGGTAATTTAATGCAAGATAGTTGTGTTAATTTTTCTCTTAGCGTCTTGCTAAGATTAGTCATTTTTGTGAAATCAGTAAAACCTGCCTGATGAATCCACTGTATTAGCTGCTGAGCGCGATAGGGTTGCTCACCCCAACTATTAAGTAATTCACGCATTTGTTGATAGTTGTAATCCAGCAGATTTACTTTTTGTGCAGTCATTTTTACTCCAAATTTAATGACAGAGATAAAAATATAATAAACGATTTGTAGACTGGGTGAGCATAACGCAATCAGGGATTCCAATCATTTAAAAGAAACCCGGGTTTCGCTACGCTGCACCCAGGCTACATGATACGAGTCATTAAATATCAAAAAACCAGATCTTATCGTTCACAAATTTCGTGTGGTTCAAAGAAGAAGGCAATTTCACGAGCCGCATTTTCAAGACTGTCCGAACCATGCACAGCATTGGCATCAATACTATCAGCAAAATCAGCACGAATGGTTCCAGGAGCAGCTTCTTTAGGGTTTGTTGCACCCATGATGTCTCTGTTTTTCAATACAGCATTTTCGCCTTGTAATGCCTGAACCATTACTGGACCAGAAATCATGAACTCAACTAAATCCTTAAAGAAAGGGCGAGCACGATGAATGTCATAAAAACTTTCTGCTTGTTCACGAGAAAGTTGCATCATTTTAGCAGCAACTATGTTTAGGCCTGCGTTTTCAAAGCGAGTATAGATTTGACCAATAACAGATTTAGCTACTGCATCGGGTTTAATAATTGACAATGTTGTTTCTTTTGCCATCATGCGCTCCATAGGGGTTTAGTTAAAGTGCAGTATTATACACGAAATCCAAGCTATATGGCTAATATAAATTCATTCCAATTGATTATAGTCTTCATAAATAAAGCAAAACCCTAATAGCTACCCATTTCATATATAGAACTCGTTTTACTTTTCTTTGCACAATACTATTCTAATGCACCAATCGTTTTATCAAAGTATAAAGGTTGTCTATTAATAGCATCTTGTTCAGGATCAATTTTGTAATCAGGTAAAGATTTCATTAACTCAACAACGCGAAGAATCGTTTCATAAAAAAGAGTTCGGTATGAGTTAGCTGCTCGACTTAGCTCTTCAGTTTGCGCAACAAAATCACTGATTTGTTCATCAAAATCCATATCGATTTGCAAAATTTCAGATAAGATCATGAGCATTTTTTTCTCTAAATCTTCTGTAAGTGAAATATTAAGAACTTCGTTCATTTTCTCTATAAAAAGATATTGATTGTCTTGGATTTCTAATATATTGCAATAAATCAAAGCATGATTAATTGCTTGTCGAATTTTACTTTTTTTCTCTGAAAGACCAGTACTTTTGAGTAACGTTCTCAAAGCGGTAATCGCTTTTTCCATCTCTGCATTAAATATTTGTGCTACTCGTATCAACGCAGCCTGACTGTGAGCTATCAAATAATCATGTTGCCCATTAACATTATGAAACTCATCACCAACCGTAACCAGTTGTTGTCGTTCATTTTCAAGATCTTCACGTATAGAAGCACCTTGTGCTTCCTCACCTTTAGAATTTTCCCCAGACAATAAATAGTCGATAAATAATTTTTGAGTATAGACATGATAATCATTTGCTTGTTGCAGCACGATACCATTAAGTACACTTTTTAGAGGAACACGCAATATTCGATGATAAAAACTATATGGACTTTTAATTGCTTCTACTAATTCACTTTGCGCCAAATTGACTTTGTACCTACCTAATATACGCTCAGCTGTGATTACCCCGTAAGTTGAAAACCAATGGCTTAATTCATTATCAGCATTTTCCCCGTTCATTTTTCATCCAAATTAAATTTTCAAAATATTAGGATTATTTACAATTCGCTAGATTAAGTCGAAATTCCTGGCACGAAAGCACAATATACATCGGCATCGAGCCTAGAAAATCAAGGCATTACCACCGAAATAGTAGAATTGTAAAAAGGTCCTATGATATAAGACTGTTTATTCGATAAGTATAGTGTATTACGCAGATGTTAAAACGATTAGATGCTGATTTACAAATATTAATTGACTTTCTTCAAGTAAAAACACCGCAAAGATGGTTAGATTTCGCAGCAGATCATATTCCCCTGTTATTGATTGACCATGCTCACTGTGAACGTAAGGCTGCTGCAACTGCAATAAATTTTATGAGCAAATATCCGGAAAAAAGAGAACTGGTTGAGGTGATGTCTCCTCTAGCTCGTGAGGAACTACTTCATTTTGAAAAAGTCATTACCTTTATGACTAACAAAGGCATTGAATTTTGCCCCTTACAACCATCAGGATATGCAACTCAGATGCATAAGCAGGTTACGAGCAGAAATGTTCTCCAGCGTTTATGTGATCAGTTGATTATTGGAGCGATTATTGAAGCCCGTTCTTGTGAGCGGTTTTACGCAATTATTCCCTTCCTTGAAGACCAGGATTTGGTAAAATTTTACGGTACTTTAATTAAATCGGAAGCGCGTCATTTTGAAGATTATCTGCGACTGGCGAAATTATATGGGGGGAATATAGAAGAACGTCTAAAATTGTTCTTAACTATAGAAAATGATTTTATTTTAGCAAATGATACGGTATTTCGCTTCCATAGCGGAATACCGCAAATTCAATAAATACTTAATAAATCATTCACCAATTATGGAGGAGTAGGAGTAGCTCGGGATTCTTGTTGCTCCTCATATTTCAAGTTGGCATTATCTTTTAGGAACTTGGATAAACTAGTTTCTGGATCAGCATTCAATCTTTTAAATGTATCTTCATCCAATACGGCACCACTCGCATAGTGCTTATATTCTCCTTCTTTACCATCAACAGGAAGATAATCATTTTCTGCTAACCAAAGAGCAACCATTGACCTAAATGCTTGATTTGCTTGATTCTCTGGTTTGGCTGGTTCGCCTTGCTTTTGTGGTGAATTGATTTGAACACCTTGGTTATAAGTCAAATTGGCTACCATAACCTTTCCATCTTTAAATGTAACTTTATGTTCCAAGGTAGGTAGCTGAAGCTCACCCTCCCCTTTTATTGCATGTAACATCTTAGCTTTAACACCAGTATAGCCATCTCCTGCTTTGTTAATTAGGTATCCAATACCCTGTGTAGCTGCCCAGCTATTCTCTAGATCTGGATTCTTAAGTCTATTCCATGCCTCTCCAGCAACTTGATCTGCTGAGATACTTACTGCTTTATTCATTTTTCCGAATAAATTCAACAAGGACATCATATTGGAGCGCCAGTCATTATAGGCATTTTGCTCTGAATTAATCACCGCATCAGCTAGTTCCTTTAATTCCTCATCATAAGTTGTTTCCTTACCTGTTCTTTCGTTTATTTTTTTATGTTTATTTCTCAACTCATCCAACCATTTGGAATATTTCATCTGCTCTTCTTTACGCTTTTCAGCAATATAATCATCGAGATCTTTCTTATTTTTTTCCTCTCGGAGTTGAGCCATTCCTTTTGCAGAAAGTTCATTCACTTTCTTTAATTCTGTTTCCATCTGGTCTTTACTTTTAGCCGCCATAACCTGCTTCTCCACAAACATCACAAGTGGGCAAAATAGAGCCCTTTTGTATTATCATAACACAATAACTGGGGTTTGTCATCCCAATCACTGAGAACATAACGCTTTAATTTTTGCGAATTTTTTTGATGAGTTGTCATGCCAAATTTATGGGTATGACCATGAATTAATTGACTCACTTGATAGTATAGCATATGGTCAATTACCACTTCAGCAACTACATCCATTTCCTCTATAGATTTGCTCTGATTCATCTGACTACGATATCGCACTTGATTTACTAATCGGTTGCGATATTTCAATGGTAAACTTAAGAATAAGGTAGAAAAGATTCTGTTTCTGGTTAAAAAACGAAAACGTTGGTGTGCTCTATCTTTAGTGCAATATCGATCTCCATGCACCAGTAGTATTTTTTCCTGTCCTAACTGAATGACAGTTGGCTCAGATAAAATAGTCCACCCTGCCATATGAGCAAAGGCTTTTCCCAGCAAAAAGTCACGGTTTCCATGCATATAAAACAAGTTAATTCCTTGTATTTTTAAGGAATATAACTGACGAGCAATCACCGTGCTCCATTCATCGACGGTATCATCTCCTGCCCATGCATGGAAAAAGTCGCCCAGAATATAAACATTCTTGACAGAAACTCTAGCCCATTCAATAAATTGATTAAAACGCTCTTGAATGGCCTGATCATCCGGGTGTAAATGAAGATCAGAAATAAAAACAGCTTCTATCATAGGGGCTCTATATGTATATGCTCATCCAATAAATAAATTTGACAGGGTCCATTATAAGGTTCGATCGCATCGCTTAAGCGATAAAATCCAGCTATTGATACCAATTCCGCATCAAGTGATTGACAAAAAATTCGTGCCTCTTTATCACCAGAAATCCCAGCCAGAGCCCTTCCTCTTAGAGCTCCATATACATGAATACAACCATCAGCTAATAATTCAGCACCATGACTTACTGAAGAAGCCACTACAAGATCAGCACCTTTTGCTACAACTTGCTGCCCCGAGCGAACAGGTGTAGTAACTAGTTTTGATTTTGTAGTTTCATGATGACTATTTTCAATTGGTCGCTCAATAATGGGTTTATCCTGCGTTGAAGAAGCATGCAGTACGGCCAATCCGTTACATTGAGCCAGGGTATCATGTATTATACTTCCTCCCTGAATGGCAACAGGAATCATGCCATGGGAACGAGCTAGTTGGAGTAAAGCCTGTAAATCAAATTCTAATTGGTGTACCGAAGATAAATCAAAAACAACTGGCGTATGCTCAAATAATTTAGGGGCTTTGGCAATAGTATCGTCCAGTTGATGCTTAAAAGCCTCAGGATCCGTATTTAATACTTGTAATACAGTAAATGTATAAAGGCGACCTTTTAATCTAAATGCTTGAGTTTGTGTTGTATTTTCACTCATGAGTATGATATCCATAACCAATATTTTTGTTTATACTAACATGTGAAAACCAATAACAGAAGGATATTAAGGTGGATAAACGGTGGTTTGAACAATATCAGAAAGGAGTTCCCCATGAAATTGACCCAAGTCAATATTCTTCCCTCGTAGATTTGTTTAAAGAATCCTGCACGCGTCATGCTAATAAAATCTCATATAGCAATATGGGGAGTAGTATTACTTTTAGTGAGCTGGATGAGTTAAGTCGAGATTTTGCTGCTTATCTCCAGCAGCTTAAACTGGATAAAGGAACTCGAGTAGCAATCATGCTTCCTAATGTTCTTCAATACCCAGTGGCTCTGTTTGGAATCTTACGGGCAGGTTATGTTGTTGTTAATACAAATCCACTTTACACTACGGACGAGCTTGTTCATCAGTTGAATGATTCTGGAGCCGAGGCGATCGTCGTGCTTGCTAATTTTGCAAAAACGGTTGAAAAAGGATTAAATTCCATTCCGACATTAAAACATGTCATTGTGACTGAAATAGCAGATCTTTTCCCAACACCGAAACGACTAATTATTAATTCAATAATAAAGTATGTTAAAAAAATGGTACCTGCTTATAACATTCCTCATGCAGTCGCGTTTAACTATGTGTTACTTGAGGGAAAACAAGCACCTATACATCATGTTGATTTAGAGCATGATGATATTGCATTTTTACAATACACCGGAGGCACAACAGGCGTTGCAAAAGGTGCCATTTTGACTCATGGCAATATGGTCTCTAATGTCTTGCAAGCAGATGCATGGATTAGACCTGTGATAGGTATCAATGGCGATGATATTATTGTTACTGCGATTCCTCTTTACCATGTTTTCTCGCTCACGGCTAATTGTTTGACCTTCTTGAAACATGGAGCAAGAAATGTACTGATTACGAATCCTCGTGATATGGGACATTTTATCAAAGAAATCAAAAAAGTAGGTTTTACAGCAATTACCGGTGTTAATACACTCTTTAATGGTTTATTGAACCAACCCAAATTTAAAGAAGTTGATTTCAGTAAACTAAAAATTTCACTTGCCGGAGGCATGGCGTTACAAAAGAGTGTAGCTCTTAAATGGCGTGAGGTCACCAAAACACCGGTACTGGAAGCTTATGGATTAACTGAGACCAGTCCCGCGGCCATCATGAATCCCATGAATATGACCGAATATAGCGGGAGTATAGGAGTGCCTATCCCTTCTACCGATGTCGTTATTCTTGATGATGACGAACATGAAGTACCTATAGGAACAAGCGGAGAGATATGCATTAAAGGTCCACAAGTAACCCCAGGATATTGGAAACGACCCGATGAAACCGCTTTGGTGTTTACTAAAAGTGGCTACTTAAAAACAGGTGACATCGGCAAAATGAATGAAGAAGGCTTTATTTATTTAGTCGACCGCAAAAAAGACATGTTACTCGTATCTGGCTTTAATGTTTATCCTAATGAGGTGGAACAAGTTATTGCAATGCATCCTGGTGTTCTAGAAGTTGGTGTAGTGGGTGTAATTGACAAGGAGTCTGGTGAGCGCGTCAAAGCATGCGTTGTTAAAAAAGATCCTGATTTAACTGAAGAACAAGTTATTGCTTATTGCCGAGAGCATCTAACTGCTTATAAAGTTCCCAAAATTGTTGAGTTCTATGATGAACTCCCAAAAACAAATGTTGGGAAAATTCTTCGTCGGGCACTTAAAGATTCCCATACTTCTCCCAGCCACCCCGAAAAAAAACCGGCTGTTGCTATATAAATATGTACCCGGGTGAAGCACACAGCGAAGCCCGGGATGTCTAAATTGAATAGAATTAACTCTCGTCCCTTAGTATCGCTACTCCGCAACAATGTCACTCTTTAGTGACGTGTCAAAAGAAGTTTTATTTTACCAATTGTTTCATTATGCGAGCTGTTGCTCCCCACACCCAATCCTTATTCGCAGTAAACTCACAAGTGACATAACGGCGACCGTCACGTTTAATCATAAATTCTTTATAATTTTGAGCATCTTGTACTAGTGCCATTGGGATCGAGATTAAGCGGACGACTTCATGATAATTTAATTGATATGGGTGTACCGACTCGATGCTCGCAAGCCAAGGATGAATAATACTTCCTAATAGTGTTTTTTGAGTGTTTAATTCTTTGATTAGGGTTATGCGTTCTGGGTTAATACCTAACTCTTCATACAACTCTCTAAGCGCCGTAACATAATAATTCTCATCCCCCTCTTCCCATGTACCACCAGGAAAACAAATCTCTCCTGGATGGGTGCGCAATTGATCGCTGCGTTGCGTCAGAATTAATGAATCAGATAATTGTTCATACAAGACAACTACTGCCGAATGCTCAAGTTTTTTCCCTTTAAATTCATTTAAGTCCATTAATAACCGCTGCTATTTTGATAAAACATTCACGATATTCATCTTCACAGTCTGAGTCAATAACTATTCCACCGCCAGCAGCTAAATGTAAAATATTCTCTTTAGCGGTAATCGTTCGAATAGCAATGTTCGTGTCAAATCGCCCATGCCGCGAAAAATAGCCTATAGCCCCACAATAAACCCCGCGAGCATAAGACTCTTGTTCATCAATAATTCTCATAGACTCAATTTTGGGTGCTCCTGTAATAGAACCACCTGGAAAACAAGACAAAAATGCTTCAAATGGCAGAATAGTTGGCAAACATTGAGCTTCAATTGTGCTTACTAAATGATGAACTGAATTATAACTTTGTATTTCACATAAATTAGTCACATTCACCGAGCCAGATTTAGCAATTTTACCCAGATCATTTCTCAATAAATCAACGATCATTACATTCTCGGCTCGATTTTTTTCACAAGATGACAATTTATTTTTTAGCCCATCATCCTCAGCTTCATTCGTGGAGCGTCCAATGGTCCCTTTAATTGGCGATGTAACTAGTTTTCCTTCGTCGTAGAAAAGAAAACGTTCTGGTGAAAAACTTAAAATATCAGCTGCGGGAGTCCTTAGAAAGGCGGAAAAAGGCACAGGGTTTTTCATACAGATTTTTTTATAAAATGCCCAACTATTTCCTTCATAAGCAGCATGAAATGGTTGAGTAAGATTGACCTGATAACTTCTTCCCTCTTTTAAAAATTGATATACGGAAGAAAAAGCATTCATGTAATCCTGTTTATCCAACAAAGGAGTAAAATCACTTTTAATGAACGCATCACAAGGCTGCTTGCTAACGGCATTCCACAGTTCCAATACTTCATCAACTACTTTGGGAGTTGATTGATGCATATTTGCAGCAAATAATGTTATTTCTTTTTGATGATGATCTACAATAATTGCCCAATCATATAATCCAAAGTCCAGCAAAGGCATATTCTCTAATGTAGGCTGTATACTAGAGTCTATCCCTATTAACTTTGCACCAAGATCATATGAAACATAGCCAAGAGCACCGCCTTGAAAAGGAAGATCCACCACAGAAGGTACGGGCGATAAGATTTGATTTATTCTCTTTAATAAACCCGGCAAATCTTGGCAATTTTGTTCGATTTGAATAAAATCATAAGGATAAGCACTGATAATATCATAACGTCCATGAAAACGGTCTGTACTTTCTAGAAGAACAAAACCCGGTAAATGGTGCAATTTTTGATAGTACTCATGTAATGAATCGCTATAGTCCAATGAATATAATACAATTTGACTCAAAATGTTCCTCTTAGGTAATTATTACAAAAACTTTCTTTAATACAGATGCTGAGTGAAGCGACGCGAACCTGATGATTAGTATTTTAGACATTTCGCAGGTTCCTCTATGCTTCAGTAGCCTACAAGTTTCTTACTTATTCTCTGGTTTTTGAATTAATTTGTGAGTATGCTATGCAAACGCTTTATTGACAAGGAGCCTTACATGGCAACAGTTGCTCAATTTGATATTACATATACTCAATTTTTAAATGAGAATGGAAAACTGGTCGGTCAACTACCTCCTTTTGCCCATGATCATTCTGCGCTCAAAGAACTTTATAAAATCATGGTTCTTACACGCACTTTCGATAAAAAAGCTATCGCTTTGCAAAGAACAGGTAAAATGGGAACTTATGCTCCGATTAATGGACAAGAAGCAATTTCAGCAGCTATAGGTCATGCCATGCGTCCTGAAGACGTTTTTGTGCCTTATTACCGAGATTATGCGGCTCAATTTCAACGCGGTGTAAAAATGTCTGAAATCTTAGCATTTTGGGGTGGAGATGAGCGCGGCAGTCAGTTTTCATGTAACTCGGAAGATTTACCAATATGTGTGCCCATCGCCTCTCAGTGCTTACATGCAGCAGGCGTTGCATTTGCCTTTCAATACAGAAATCAACCACGTGTTGCGGTAGTATGCCTGGGTGAAGGTGGTACTTCAGAAGGTGATTTCTACGAGGCCATGAATGTTGCAGGTACTTGGAAGTTACCTGTAGTTTTTATAGTTAATAATAACCAATGGGCAATTTCAGTACCCAGAAATCAACAGACTGGTTCACAAACTATTGCCCAAAAAGCTATAGCTGCTGGTTTTACAGGCATGCAAATTGACGGAAATGATATTCTTGCAACAAGACAAATTATTGGTGATGCGATTGAAAAAGCACGCCGTGGTGAGGGGCCGACTTTAATCGAAGCCCTGTCTTACCGTTTATCGGATCATACCACAGCTGATGACGCAACCCGGTATCAACCATGTCAAGAAGTTGAAAAAGCAAAACCGAAAGAACCTATAACGCGATTCAAAGAATTTCTTATAGAACATAAGATCTGGAATGCTCAAGATGAAGAGAGTTTGGTAATCCAGTGTTCTAAAGAGGTTGAAGAAGCTGTTAATGAATATTTAAGTATGAAGACCCAACCGATTAGTAGCATTTTTGATTATCATTATGCGGAACTACCTGAGTATTTAGTGGAGCAACGTGCAATAGCTATGGAGGAAGCAACTCATGCCTGATATTACTTTAATTGAAGCAGTAACTCAGGCTTTGGCTTATGAGTTAGCACATGATGAAAATGTTGTGGTTTTTGGAGAGGATGTCGGTAAAAATGGTGGTGTTTTCCGTGCCACAGTAGGATTACAAGAACGATTCGGTGAAAAAAGAGTTTTTGATACTCCTCTAGCAGAATCCATGATTGCTGGATTAGCAATTGGTATGTCAATACAGGGTCTGAAACCTGTTGCTGAATTCCAATTCATGGGATTTATCTATCCAGCCATGAACCAAATTATTTCTCATGCCGCTCGTATGCGTAATAGGACGCGCGGGCGACTACACTGCCCACTTGTGTTCCGCGCTCCTTTTGGTGGTGGTATTCGAGCACCTGAACATCATTCAGAAAGCACCGAAGCATTATTTGCTCATATTCCTGGTTTACAGGTTGTGATTCCCTCCTCTCCACGACGAGCTTATGGCTTACTCTTAGCGGCTATGCGTAATCCAGATCCCGTAATTTTTCTTGAACCAAAACGAATTTATCGTTTGGTCAAACAACCTGTGGAAGATAATGGCGAGGCTCTTCCTCTAGGTAAATGTTTTACTTTGCAACAAGGTGATGACGTTACATTAGTAAGTTGGGGCGCTAGTATTCACGAAACGCAACAAGCAGCGAAACAATTGGGTGATGAAGGAATTTCTTGTGAAGTCATTGATGTAGCAACAATTAAACCACTAGATATCGAAACAATTCTAGCCTCAGTTGAGAAAACTGGACGTTGTGTTATCGTTCATGAGGGAGCAAAAACTTGTGGAGTTGGTGCCGAAATTTCAGCACAGATTATGGAAAATTCTATGACTGAGTTAATGGCTCCGGTTCAACGGGTAACTGGATATGATACTGTAATGCCGTATTTCCAACTGGAAAAACAATACATACCCAGTGTTACACGTATTAAAAACAGCGTTATGAGCATAATGGAGTAATAATGAATATATTCAATCTACCTGATTTGGGTGAAGGCCTACCGGATGCTGAGATTCATGAATGGTTTGTCAAAGAAGGTGATACAGTAGTAGCAGATCAACCTTTAGTTTCTATGGAAACTGCAAAAGCAGTAGTTGATGTACCTTGTCCTCAGTCTGGAACTATTAGCAAATTATACGGTAACCCTGGAGATGTAATTAAAACGGGTGAGCCTTTGGTAGCTTTTGAATCAACAAGTGCCAAAGCTGCAGATAAAGGAACAGTTGTCGGTAACTTAGAAGAAAGTAGTGAAATCTTTGAAGATAACTTCACTATTGGAGCCCAACACAGTAGTAGAAATCGTATCAAGACAACACCAGCTGTTAAAATGCTTGCTAAAAAACTTGGTGTTGATTTATCTACAGTTAAAGGAACCGGAGAATTTGGTGTCATTACTCGTAATGATGTTCAGGCGCAAGCAGATAAAAACTCCGAAGTTCCAGCAGGCTTTGAACCTCTACGCGGAGTAAGACGCGCAATGCTCAACAGTATGGTTCAATCTCACGCCGAAGTTGTTCCCGTAAGTATTTTTGATGAAGCAGATATTAGTGCTTGGAAGCCTGGTACTGATATTACAGTTCGCCTTGTTCGAGCAATAATCTATGCCGCTAACAAAGAACCCGCCTTAAATGCATGGTTTGATACAAAACATAGTGCACGACAATGTTTTGAGCAGGTGCACCTCGGTTTAGCAATGGATAATGAGGAAGGTTTGTTTGTACCTGTTATTCATGATGCGGCAAAACTTTCCGATGCCGATCTGCGAAAAATGATTAATGATTTTAAAAAATCTGTCAGTAATCGAGAAATTACTGCAGATAAATTGAAAGGAGCAACGATAACCCTTTCTAATTTTGGAAAATTTGCTGGCCGCTTTGCAAGTCCAATTATTGTTCCGCCAATGGTTGCCATTTTAGCCGTGGGTAGACTCTATCAAGGAGCGGTTGTCACTACCCAAGGATCTGTAGAAGCACATAATATACTTCCCCTATCACTTAGTTTTGACCACAGAGCAGTAACTGGAGGCGAAGCAACTCGCTTCTTAGGGGCTGTGATGGAATCATTACAAAAGGAATAAGGTAAAACTCCTCTCCCTCAAGGGGTGAGGAGTTTAAATGTTACTGTTGCATTTTTTGTTGCATTTTACTTTTTACTTTTTCTGCTAACTTCATTTTGCATTGTTGCAATTGTTCTGGACTAAAATTGGTATTTGGTAATTGTTTGTTACCCATTGCGACAGGTAAAACACAGTCTTTGACTAGTTCTTTACCCGCATTCTCCCCGCCTTTAAAATAACCATTTTGCATACAAGTAATTGCAATGACTTTGCAAGGTCCGGTCCAACCAAATAAAGAAACACTCATTAATAAGCTAAATATACCCATCTTTGCAAATAATTTATTCATTTTTATAATTCCTTTTCATTGAGGAAAAAATCCTATTTTTAAACAATTGCCTCTAAAATATAGCACAATATTTATATTCTGCTTTTCATCATATATTTCGAAGTTTAAATACACATTAAATGAGAATGGAGTGACTTAAGATTAATGTATGTTCGCAATGTACATTTAGGTAAACTCTGCTAAACCAATAAAACCCACTTGATTGAATCAGTTCTAAAACTGATCCCATCTACTCTTGGTTCATATCAATGCTCTTAAAAGCAGAACCACTACCAACATAGAACCCTCACGAAACCAAGAATCTTTCTCGCCATTATTCAACAAATTATAATATGCTTTTGCCGACTTGGGTTGTTTTGCAAAATCAGGTGCGGAGAAAAGGGATGTGTCATTACAGTATTCATAAGCAACATATATCGGCAATAATTGTTGAGTACTGCCAACCACCTATTCGCCACTGATTATCATCGTCTATATCAAAATACTCCATTTCCTAAGCTATATTTAATAAATATGCATGCTAACCAAATTGTAAATACAAATGAAAACTGCAGTAATTTGGTCAAACGTAGAATATACCGATATTCCTTTTGGACACTTGTACCAACTTGATAAAGTTGGTATTTCAAATGTCATTATTTTACTTAATGAGGACGAATTTAAGAAGGCACATGAAGCTAAATTTGTGGTATTTGATGATACTGAGCCTCAAACAATTATAGAGCACTATCAATCCCAAAGTAACCGACTAAAAATTGAGGTTATAAACACGGGAATAGCAAGTACAGAAGAAGAAAAACTTGATTTTTACCTGAAGAAACATGCAGAAGAGCAATATAAACTTCATCTTTATCTTTGTAAGGAAACCATACCTTGGGTTAGTGAGGAATTAAGTGCTAAACCAGCAATAATAGAAACTACTAAATATTCAATTATACCCTTCTTCACAAAAAATACTCGCAGACAGCTTCCATTATTTGAGGCCCCATGCTCATCAGATCAAGCAATCAAACTCTTGCAAAACAATTTAGCTCCATGTCTTTGTTACAAACTAGACTTATTCGATTTATTGCATTATCAATGGCTGTTTAATATTTTTGTTGAATTAATCAGTCTTAAAATCAAATTGCATAAGGATAAAAGCACGGAGTTTTCACTTCAGTTGAATAACCTGATTAAGGATTTCAATAAAAATATAATAGACTTGGAAAAAGCAGAAAACAACTTTGAAAAAACACACAAAAAAGCCTATTCAACACTCAATAAACCCCATGCTGTCACTCGATTGCATCATGCTAAGAATGTGAAGAAGAAGGAACTGCTCGAAAATAACTTTCCTAAATTAATAGGCAAGCTAGTTGAACTGTATGACCAGTTAGCATTACAGGAAAATCTTGACGAAGGTGCAAAAGATAATTTTACACAAAAGAACTTTTGAGTATATTGAAAATACGGTTCACTAAATAGAATATGTTGACCTTTTATTTAATTCCACCTATTTCCCGCAGACGAGCCTTGAGTTTTGTACACATCGCTAATTCACAGATTCAGTTTCAGCTATTGCAACAGCAATCACAAGCTTTCCTTTTGAATAGTACAAAAAACTATGTTTGTGCAATCTTATTCAGCAATGCAGCTAACCGGCATCCTGCATAAGTAGCCTGTTTTTGAACTAATAGCTGAGCATTTTCTTGATATTTATCACTAGGCGTTTCATTAGGATTAATTTGATAAACATTTTTTAAGGCCAGTTTATGGGACATTTTTGCCCATTTAGCAGGTTTAATCTGGGCATCAATATCTGAACAAGGTAATTTTTGTTCTAATTGCTGCGCTGTGCTTTTAATTCGCGCATCATCATATTGCCCAAGAAAAAAACCAGCCCCATTGTCCCAGTATTGATGTAAATTAGCCCCTACTGGGTTTTTCCCTAAAAAGAATAAATTACCACCTAGGTCCCCTTTCGGGTGTTGTGCACTGACGTGGGTTACGGCATGTAAAGGTTGATGTATATCACCTGCAATATGAATTAACATCCGTAATGCAAGTTTTTTGTCTGATGGATTCGTTTTTTTAGAGGTAAGCACAGACGATGCTTGTTTAATTGCCTTTATTGCATTAGTACTTTCAACAGGAGGTAAGCGAGTTCCATCACTGGAAAAAGGGATATCGATATAATGCATTACATCATACCAATATACTTCCCTCCACCTAATTTCATCCATCCAAGTTGAAGCACTAACAAAACTCGAGTTAGGTGTGTTATGCCTGCGCGAACGAAGATATTTATAGCACATGTCTTTCGCTTTTGGTGATAAATTATCGTAGGCAATTTGTGCCACGACCTTGTGGCCTGCCGCATTCCAAGCATAGCAATTTAAAAACCCTAAACACAAAACAAGCACATAAATAATTCGTGACATAATTAACCCAAATAGGGAGACCACGCAGGTTCTTGTACATCTCCTTCTCGCGCGGGGAGTCTCATTCTTATTCTACCGTCCAGAGAAACGATACCCAGTACACCTTTATCTTGATTATGGGTCGCGTATAGAATTAAACGACCATTGGGTGCAATAGATGGAGACTCATCGCGGCCAGAGAATGTCAGGCTTACAATTGGCCCACCGCTTGCACTTTGTAATCCTATGTTAAATTGCTTGTCGTCGCGATGCAACATAATGATATTTTTCATATCTGGAGTATAAGAAGCACGCGCATTATAGTTGCCTTCAAACGTTACTCGACTTACTTGGCCATTGGCTAAAGATAATCGATATATTTGAGGTGAACCACCTCTACCTGAGGTAAATAATAAGCTTTTTCCATCCGGAGCATACCGTGGTTCAGTATCAATAGCGTCACCAAAGGTCAATTGCTTCATATTCCCGGTATTGATGTCTATACTGTATATTTTTGGTGTCCCACTTTTAGATAACACTACAGCCAATTCCCTGCCATCCGGAGACCACGCAGGTGCCCCGTTAATTCCTGGGAAACTAGTAATTAAACGTCTTTGGCCTGTCTCAACTGAAACAGTAAATATTTGTGCTCGTTTTTTCTCGAAAGAAACATAGGAAATAGTTTTACCATCAGGAGCCCACGCTGGAGACATAATAGGCTCGGATGAAATCAACAAGCTTTGTGGATTATGTCCATCCGCATCAGCCACTTCAAGCGAGTAATGGGTACTGCTCCTAGTTCTTTGGACAGAAATATAAGCAATGCGGGTAGAGAAAATCCCCTTTTCACCTGTCAACTTTTGGTATATTTCATCACTAATATGATGTGCTAAAGGCCTGATTTGATTGGCGCTGATTTGATAGGTTTTTGTTAATAAAGTCGCTCCATTAGCTACTGCATCAGTTAAAGTAAAACTCACCTCATAATGACTTCCTACTTGGTTAACACGCCCCGTAACAACACTGTCAGCACCGAGCTGTTTTAAAGTACTAATTGATGATTGTGAGTTCGCGCCTTGTGGGCCAGAAACAATTCGAAACTGACCTGATAAATTTAAGTCATTTTCAATAATTTGTCCGATTTCTTGAGATGTATTATTTGAGCCAAAAGAGTTGATTGCTATAGGTAAAGCTGAATTAATCCCTTGGGTCAATTCTAAATCAAGAGCAAAAATTTGCTGCGTAAAAAATACTAAAAACAGTGTAATAATTCGGTTAATCACGAGTTTTACCCCCTCACTTGTTCTGGTCGAACGGTTAAACTTATATCGCGAAACAAACTAAATGTTTCTTGATCTGCAGGCACAGGAAGTGGTGATGCTTTATAAATAGCAGTTTGCGCTGAACGATCAAGCAATGGATCACCGCTACTACGGGTTAAAGTAACTTCCAATACCATTCCATCGGGAGCAAGGCGTATTCTGAATTGACTTGATAAGCTACTGTCAACATTTTCAGGTAATATCCAGTTCCTACCTATAGCATTAACAATGAGCGCTTTATATTTATCAACTTCACCAGCAATACGTGCCTGCTTCGCGGCATTTTCTGCTGCTTGTGCTTGTTTTGCTGCAGCTGCAGCCTCAGCTTGATTTTTTCGTTCCATTTCTGCTTTTGCAAGCGCAGCTTTTTCTTTTCGGGCTTGTTCCTCTTTTAATTTTTCAGCTTGTTCCTTCTCTGCCATTTTTTTCTTATTCAAATCAGCAAGCTTTTTCGCTTCCAGTTTCTGTTGCTTAACCAACTCTTCTTTTTGTTTCTTTAAATCTTCAATACGCTTAGCTTCCAATGCCTTTTGCTCTTCAAGTTTTTTTAATCGCTTTTTTTCTTCCTCTGCTTGTTTTTTACGGGCAATAGCAATTCTATTCGCTTCTTCTTTAAGTCGAGCAAGTTGTTGTTGTTCTTTTATTCTTTGTTGCCTTGCCGCTTCAGCCTGTCGCTTGAGTTCATTTTGTCGATTAATTTCGGCCCTTTTTTGTTGCTCACGCTCCTGTTTCAAACGATTGACTGTTTCCATAACCTGTTTGTTATCGACACTAACCGCTTTCACTATTTCAGTTTGTGGTTTCACAGCGATTGGTTGCTCTACCCCAGGCGTGTTCTTCGTTTCAGCAGTTAAAACAGGCCGTTGGCTTGAGTTATCAGTCAAAAGCATCACCACTAAAAAAAGATGCAAGCCAATTGCGACAAAAAAAGGTTTACGATAACTTGGATCGATTATCATGCTTGCCCCTCTGATTTTTCTTGCTCTGAATCAGTCAACAATCCTACTTGTTCTGCACCTGCTTGCTTAAGTAAAGCCATTGCCTGAACAACCTTTCCATATGCAACGCCCTGATCCCCCTTTACTAAAACATTAAGCTTTTGGCCTGATTGCTTTGCTAATTCCAACTCTGCAGCGACACGAACAACTAAAGCTTGGGACTCTATAGGCTCAGCGGGTGTGCTGCTGATATTAAGAAAATAAGTACCTTGCTGATTCACTGAAACAATAATAGGTTCTCTATCTGTAGGTGCCAAATTCTGGCTTGCGGCTTTAGGCAAATCTACAGTTACTCCCTGACTTAGCATTGGTGCTGTGATCATAAAGATAACAAGTAAAACCAACATTACATCGATATAAGGTACGACATTAATTTCTGATATGGGACGCTCACGTTTGGTTTTTGCTCTGATCATTTCAAATTCTACCCTCTTACAGTTTCACTGTTTTGTTGTTCTATAAGCGATATTAATTCTTCCTGAAACAAGTCAAATCGATTTAATAAATCATTAGCACGCGTTGTATATCGGTTATATGCAATAACTGCCGGTATTGCTGTAAATAAGCCCAAAGCTGTGGCTACTAACGCTTCAGAAATACCTGGAGCGACCATAGCGATGGTTGCTTGTTGAGCATGGCCTAATGCCTGAAATGAGGTCATTATCCCCCAAACAGTACCAAATAATCCTACGTAAGGTGCAATAGAGCCGACGGAAGCAAAAAACGGTAAATGTTTTTCCAGCTTTTCTGCTTCTTTTGCATGGGTAATTTGCATAACTCGTTGGATGGGTTCAATAATTACATTGCCTAGTTTTCTAGCCCGTACAAATTCTTTAAAGCCAGCATGGAAAATAGCTGCCATACCATCTCGTTCTTCTGAATTACTATCGATATCTGCATAAAGTCTGCTTAAATCACCGCTATCCCAAAATCTTTGATTAAAAGAATCAGTGAGCTGTTTTTTACGATTAAAAAACCAGGCGCGTTGAAATATTAATGTCCATGAAGTAATGGAAGCAGCAGCGAGTAACATCATGACTGATTTAACAACTAGACCTGCTTGCATAAAGTACATTAATACATTTGCTTGATTACCCATTTATATTATCTCCAGTACCAAGATCTTATTTTATTAATCGTCATCGGATTATAGTTTTACCTGCAAGCCGGCAACGATAACAACTCTTTAATCAAGTGAAAATCGTTTTGGTTTCAGTTTGCTATCCACACATACCACTTGAATTTTAGCTTCACAAATTACTTTGCCTTGCTGATTTTGCATGGTTTGCTCAAATAAAAAACTACAAGCTCCTAATTGTTGAACTTGAGTTTTAACTGTTAACAAATCATCTAATCGAGCAGGTGCTTTATAACGAACATGTGCATCGTATATAGCAAAAAGAGTATCCTGTTTCATTAAATCAGACAGAATTAAATTATTTTGCCTTAACATTTCTGTTCGAGCCCGCTCAAAATAACAAAGATAGTTCGCATGATAAACAATTCCCATGTAGTCTACGTCTTCAGCGTAAACACGAAAGGATTGTTGATGCACGGTTGTAGCATCCATTGATCAATCCTGTTCCACAGTGTTTAAACCAAAATGCTGGTACGCTCGTGGTGTGGCTATTCTACCTCTTGGTGTGCGCATAAGGAATCCTTGTTGTATTAAAAATGGTTCCAAAACGTCTTCGATTGTGCCCTTTTCCTCACCAATTGCTGCGGCTATGCTATCAACTCCTACCGGACCTCCATTAAATTGTTCAATTACTGCTAACAGCAATTTCCTATCCATGAGATCGAAACCATATTTGTCTACATCCAACATTTCTAGAGCTTTTTGCGCTATATCAACATTAATGATGCCGCCACCTTTAACTTCCGCATAATCTCTAACTCGTCGTAACAAACGATTTGCAATACGTGGTGTGCCTCTTGACCTCAATGCAATTTCTTTTGCTCCTTCGGGTTTAGTTTTTACATTAAGTAATTGTGCCGACCGTGCAACAATTTGTGTTAATGAATCAACAGAATAATATTCCAGACGCTGCACAATACCAAATCGATCTCTGAGGGGTGAAGTAAGTAACCCAGCTCGGGTTGTTGCTCCAATCAAGGTAAAAGGCGGCAATTCCAGTTTGATAGAGCGTGCGGCAGGCCCCTCACCAATCATGATATCCAGTTTATAATCTTCCATTGCAGGATAGAGTATTTCTTCAATTACAGGGCTAAGTCTATGAATTTCATCAATGAAGAGTACATCATTTGCTTGAAGGTTGGTAAGTATTGCTGCAATGTCACCTGCACGTTCAATCACAGGACCTGATGTTTGACGCAAATTAACACCCATTTCATGGGCAATAATGTTGGCTAAAGTAGTTTTACCAAGGCCAGGAGGACCAAAGATTAAAACATGATCCAAGGCATCCTTTCGCTTTTTGGCTGCATCAATAAAAATCTGCATCTGCGAACTCACGGCATCCTGCCCTATATACTCACGAAGACTTAGGGGTCTAATCGCACGATCAATGGCCTCTTCCGAGGCAGTACTTTGAGTACTGATTAAGCGGTCACTTTCCAGCATAAAAGTTCTTTTAGAGTTCAATTGAATGTTAGCATTTTATCATATGTTTTTTTATTAGCAGCTTATTTGTTGAATATATGCAGAGAAAATCTAAAAATTTAACTAAATATCCTCGTTGAAATGATATTTCACCTGAGCCCAGGATAATATCAATCTTTATCCTGGCTTCATTTTGTCAAGTATTTGTAGAGTAAATTGAGTTTGTTAGTTTATTAATACCTGCAGTTGCCCTTCTTTGGAATATTCATTCAACTCAAATTCTTTAGAGGGTGACTCAGAAGGTGGCGTACACTTAAAAAATGATATTAATTTTTTTTCTCGTTTAAACTCCTGCTCAACATGAGTACATGATTTAAATTCATCAATACAATTAAAAAAGTTCGCTGTTGAGTAGATTGCCGTCATGCAAGCAATTGTTAGTATAGCAAGAGCAAAAAAAGGATTAACTGCTACCAGTGGAGGCGCCAATAAAACACAATAAGAAAAGAATATACCTGAAAGCGTAGCCCAACATAGTAATTCTAATGAAGTGAGAATATTTTCAAGAACTATGTTTGATTTTCTAAGTGCTTTTATTTCATCAAGTTCTTTTAACACGTCCTCAGATTTTAGCTGCCCGTTTTTTAGTCCTTCGAGGCCAGTAACAAGGAGCTCATATATTTTAATGCTTTCTTTTTCTGCTTGTTTATCAATCGCATCAATATATAATTTGTGATAATAAGCTTTAATTGTTTTTAATTGTTTTTCAATTTCTTCATTCAGCGCCACTCCTTTATAAAGTGCATCAATTTTTTTATCGCATTCTTGTAAACGTATTTCCAATGAACTAGTCATAATTCATCCCTTAATTTAACGAAGAAAAAATAACAACGGCTTTGATTAGAGTCCGTTGACATTTCATTTAATTCCTCTTATTTCCCGTTTTTTATGCGCGGGCAATATAGAGACACACTAAGATGTACCTATTTTTAATGTGGTTTTACTGGATTCCGCGCATAAAGCGCAGAACGTAGGCTAATGGAGAAATTGTCAACAGACCCTAGTAAATAATCAGGGCGTTTTATATCATAATTGAAAGGACTATTAAAGATGATGTAACCAATTGAAAAAAAACATTAAAAATAAAATAAATTTCATCTCCCAAACTAACCATATATTGGAGTCATATCTACAGACAATTGCGCATGTGAACTTGCGACTCTTAATTCCTGTGTGGAGGAAATGTCTGGTTTAAAAAATGATACCAAGCTTCGTTCTCGCTCATCTTCTTCAAACAATCGAGTACAAGATTTGAAATCATCAATGCATTCAAAAAATTTATTTATTGATTTTATCATTAGTGCAGTGAAAAGGATTGCTAAACTTAGTCCACAAATTGGATTGGGTGCGGTTACTGAGGTAGCACAAAATAAGCAAACAGGAGTTGCTATAGCCCAAAAAGCCATTTCCAGTGCCTTAGCAATATTATAAAAGACAATACCTAATTTTCTGTTAAAGGTAGTCTCTTGAATTTTTTGTAATGCCTGTTCTGCAGAAAGCTCACCATTTTTAACTTTGACTAGATGCTCAACAAATAATTCATAAGCTTCTACAATTGCCTGGGGATGATAGGTTGATTTATCGAATGAACGCTTATAATACGCATCAACTTTTGTTAGTTGTTGCAGAATCATTGTTTCATGTTCGTTTTCTATATAAAGCCGTAAAAGTTTATCACGACAACTTTCTAAACGTCTTTCCAGAGGATTAGGCATGAATTTAACTCTTCATAATATTTATAAAAGTAACTGATTAATAAATAATCAAAAATTGCGTTCATATCATAATAGTGGAAAGAAGAAATGTCTATTAAACAAATTGACTTATTGATTCCATGATTAGTTTTCGTGCCCTAAAAATACGAGAACGCACTGTTCCGATTGGGCAATCCATCTTTTTTGCAATGTCTTCATAAGATTGACCATCTAGGATATACATAGCATAACAAAGACGTAACTCTTTTGATAAAGTAGAAAGAACTAGCTCCAATTGTTCACCAAATTCGATATTAATTAATAAATATTCTGGAGACAGCTGCACTGAGGGATAATAATTATCAGCATATTCAGCTTCCAGATCCATACGTAGATTAGCAGCACGATAGTGATTTTTAATTGTATTTTGAGTAATTCGGTACAACCATGTAGAAAACCGACATTTTTCTTTAAAATAATGTAAGTAGCGATATACTTTAATTAATACTTCTTGTGCCAGATCACTAGCATTTGCTCTATCTTGAATATGTAAGTGAATAATTTGTTGTATTTTATTGTTATAACGCGACAACAACAGATTATAAGCTTCCATGTCACCTTGTCTCGCCAAATTAATCAAGTCCTCATCACTGTAAGAAGTTTCTTTACTCATCACTTCCTCATAATTCCATTATTTAAATGATTGGTCTTTATTTGTACCTTATGTTCAATTATATACTACTTTGGCTTATTTTGAGATGTAGCAGGCGTAATTGATGATTCGTAATTTGATCAAGAAATAAAACGATTCGTTTTTTTTGTTTGGAATTTACAAATTCAATAAGTTGAAAAAAAGGATTATGAATTAGAACTACGGCTTGGGTATATGATTCTTTATTACCTTTTTGCATTTCCAAAATCCATTTATTACCAATAAATTGAATTTTTTTAATTGATGACCACGGACTTTGATTAACCCAATCAATGTACAATAAAACGAAAATTAGACCCAGCAAAATTAGTTTGATCAATAGATATATGGATGAAAAAAGAATTAAAATAGTTGTAATGAGATATACCACTAAAATCAAACGTAAATAAATTTTTGACTTTCCTGGCTCAATTATTATTTCGGATAATAGTGACAATTTCTTTTAACTCTTTATCTTGAGGATCTTCATGGCCCATTAACCAAGCAAACAGCTCTGGATCAGTACAACTTAATAATGAATTAAAAGCAGCAAGTTCTTGTGTTGATAAATGATCCACTTGATGTTCAAGAAACCGTTGCAAAATAAGGTCTAATTCCAGCATTCCCCGACGGCAATGCCATGCAAGTTTTGCTTTTTCCTTGATATCCAACATGTTAAATCTCTTTGTGATCTTATTACAGACAAATGATACACTACTGTCTTTGTAAACGGAAATCATTAAATTTTCATTTAAAATACATTTCGTATGGTGAGTTTAAAGAATTAGAAAAACTCTTAAGATTTTGATTCGCAGTTATCCATAATATAAAAGTAACTGTTTTTTAGGTAAGAATAATGAGTACGACTTTTACACATTTAATTAATAACAGAGCCTTAACTACCTTTAAAGCCTTGAATAATGAGTTAGAGCTCTTGCCTCAAAAGAATTATTTATTTGATTTATCTTATCTATCTGCTATTGATGTTGAGGGAAATAAAGCCATTGACTTTCTTCAAGGCCAATTAACTTGTGACTTAGGCTCCTTATCTGATATACAAATGATTCAAGGAGCACAGTGCAATCTTAAAGGACGGATCCTCGCTTTGATGGATATTATTAACTGGCAAGGAGTCAAGTTAATACTGCCTGAAGATTTACAAGAAGCGACTATTCATTCATTAAGTAAATATGCTCTATTATCCCGTGTTAGCCTTAAGTCAAACGCCCAATTTAAAATTTTTGGATTTTATCTCCAAAATCAAGAAGATATTATTCCCGATACAGAGTTTTTTCCTAATGCTCTTTATGCACATACATACAATGCCCGCTCTTGTATTTATCATTTAGGCAATGGATTCTATATTTTTCTAGTGCTGGCTGAGCATGCACATGAAATCCAAGATCGTTTTATGAGAAAAGAACAATTTCTTGGTTCTTTAACCTGGCATACTTTAAGGCTATATCAACAACAAATAGAAATTTATCCCGAATCTCGAGGTTTGTTTTTACCACACAGGCTCGATTTGCAAAAAACTCCATACATCAATTTCAATAAGGGTTGCTATAAGGGTCAGGAAATTATTGCACGAATGCACTATAAAGCTACCTTAAAACACCAAATGAAACTTTATGAAATTATGACAGATCAAAAGATCTATTCTGGACAAAAATTATTTGAAAATCCAGAGGGAACAGAACTGGGTCAGTTAGTTGACTTTTCGATTCTGAAGCCTGGGCGGTATTTAATTGCAGTAAGTATATTGAAAGGAAATGAGCAGACGGTATTTCTTGAAGGACATAATCAGTCAATAGAATTGACCAATCCATCAGTTACTTTATCAAATCCACTTACATAATAAAATCTTCTTGTATATACAAAGTTCATGTTGGTTGAGCCAAGGCCCAACCAACATGAACAGACTAATATTATGCTTCTTGCTCAACTAACTCATACGATTGCAACGTAGTTTGCGTCAGATCAAGCAACTCTCTGATTGCAACAAAGAACATCGTATAGTTTAGAACCGAGCTTGCTTTCAGATCTGCTAAAATAAAGCGCCAACGCTGTATTAATGCGCGATGAGACTCTCCCCAAGAAGCAAGACGTGCCTGCAAATCGGGGTTCTCACCGTCATAGTTAATAAGTCCAGCAGTGAGTTGACGCTGTTGCCAATCCAAATCATCTCGTAATGCTTCTCTGGACAAGGATTCCCAATGATTTTCACTCGGATGCATAATAATTTGTTTTCTAATCCATGCAAGATCCAAGAACTCGCCTACTCCAAAATAAATTTCAGCAACCTGAGCGACTTTCATATTTCTCTTATCAGCGATTTCTATAATGTCGGTTGCAGCAAATAAGCCTCGGGTTACAGTCAAATCATGTGCTAATGTTGGTGGAATACCTTCATTAACAAGCCCTTGATACTCCTCATTATATTTTACCCGTCGTTCTTCATTTAAGATTGCTGGTATGGACATCTTCAACTCAACAATTCCTTGCGAGTAGAGTTTTACAACCTCGGAAATATCAACAGTTCTACGCTGACTACGCAAGAACCAACGTGTAATACGTCGCGCCAATCTAGCATAAAGCATCATCATTTCTACTTGCTTTTTAGCACTGATCTTCGTGCCCAATTCCTCAATTTGCTTCCAAACAGATTCTAAATTAAGTACAGAGCGAGTAATGACGTAAGCTCTTACAATCGCTGAAACAGGAGCACCAGTTTCATCCTGTAATCTGTAAATGTAAGTAAAGCCCATCTCATTTACTATAATATTGCTTAACTTGGTTGCTATTATTTCTCTTCTTAGTGGATGAGATTGCATTTGCTTGCTAAATCGCTCTTGCAAAGGCTTGGGAAATGAACTAATTAAAAATTGAGTCATATACCCTTCTTCAGGAACACCAGAGGCCAGAATTTGCTCTTTAAGAATTGTTTTACTGTAACACATTAATACGGCAATACTTGGACGCATCAGGCCTTTACCCATTAATTTGCGTTCCATAATAATCTTATCGTCTGGCAAGTATTCCAGATTACGATCAATTTTTCCGGTTCGTTCTAATTCACTGATATAGCGACTTTGTAGATCCAATGCCTGAAGAGGCTGTGATGCAGATAAACTAATTGCTCGTGTTTGTAAGAAATTGTCACGAAGCACCAATTTACTTACTTCATCAGTCATTTCAATTAACAATTCATTACGTTGTTTTGGAGTTAAATCACCAACTGCAACAATACTGTTAAGAAGAATCTTAATATTTACTTCTTTATCAGAACAATTAACACCACCAGAATTATCAATAAAGTCGGTATAAACCATTCCGCCATTTAATGAGTATTCAACACGTGCCAATTGGGTTAATCCTAAGTTACCGCCCTCACCCACAACTTTGCAACGTAATTGTTTGGCATTGACTCTAGTTGTATCATTGGTTCGGTCACCAACATTAGCGTTTGATTCAGTACTGGCCTTAACATATGTACCAATTCCTGCGCTCCAAAGTAAATCAACTTTGGCTTTTAAAATCGCTTTAATTAACTCATTGGGTTCAATTTCATTCTGTTTAATTCCGAAAACAGCTTGCATTTCCTTACTGACAGGGATGGATTTGGCATTACGATTGAATACACCACCGCCCTTGGAAATAAGTTTTTTATCATAATCAGTCCAATTTGAACGTGGCAAATGGAATAAACGCTCACGCTCTTTGAAACTGGCTTCTGCATCAGGATCAGGATCGACAAAAATATGAATATGGTTAAAGGCCCCAACCAACTTGATGTGTTTTGATAACAACATACCATTACCAAAAACATCTCCAGCCATATCGCCAATACCCACGACAGTAAAATCATTATTTTCAATGTCTATATTCAATTCATAAAAGTGTCGTTTCACTGATTCCCATGCACCTTTGGCCGTAATCCCCATTTTCTTATGGTCATAACCGATTGAGCCACCTGATGCAAAAGCATCTCCCAACCAAAAGCCATACTCTAAAGAAATAGCATTAGCAATATCAGAGAACGTTGCGGTACCTTTATCTGCCGCAACAACAAGGTAGGGATCATCCTCATCATAGCAGACGACATTATTTGGTTTAACTACCTTACCTTCAACATAATTGTCTGTAATATCGAGAAGACCACGAATAAATAATTGATAACAGCCGATCCCTTCAGCCATTATTTCTTCTCGCGTACCGTTTACAGGTAAAAATTTGGGTACAAAACCACCCTTGGCGCCACTAGGAACAATTACTGAGTTCTTGACTTGCTGCGCTTTCATCAAACCAAGTATTTCTGTACGGAAATCCTCTCTTCGATCAGACCAACGTAATCCTCCGCGAGCAACCTTGCCACAACGCAAGTGAACCCCTTCAAATCTTGGAGAATAAACAAAGATTTCAAACATAGGATGTGGTTTTGGCACACCAGGAATAATCTTGCTGTTTAATTTTAGAGAAATATAAGGTTTATGGTGTCCATCTTGATTTACTTGATAAAAATTGGTTCGTAATGTAGCACTAATCGCATGGATGTACTGTCTGATTATTTTATCTTCATCAAGATTCGATACAGTATCGAGATCGTTTAATATTTCAATAGACAAATCAGTGAAACGATCTTCTCTATTGGGATCATCAGCAGGATTACAGCGAATTTCAAATAATTTCACTAACTTTTTAGCAATAGTGACATTATTATTTAACGCCATTTCCATATAGTCTTGGCTAAAAGTAATACCAATTTGCTTGAAATATTTGGCGTAGGTGCGCAATACAGCTACTTCACGCCAATTAAGTCCCGCCGCTAAAACCAACTGATTAAAGCCATCATTTTCAGCTTGACCAAACCAGACTTTGGCAAAAGCATTCTGGAATAATTCTTTTATCTCATCCAGATCAAACTCAATCGGTTTATTATATTGCATGGCAAAATCGTTAATCCAAGCAACTTTACCATCTTCAAATTTTAATGAATAAGGACGCTCACTTATTGCACGTAAACCTAGTTTTTCTAATATTGGTAAAACATCAGATAAAGGTATCGTATTATCATGCTGATAAACTTTTAATCTAAAACTATTTTCTGACTCATCCAATGGTTTATAAAAGTTAATACCCAACGGATGCTCAGATGTGAGTAACTCAATATGCTTAATATCATAAACTGCTGTTCTTGCAGAAAACATATCACAATAGGCAATCGGAAATGCATTTTTATAACGTGCAAAAAGGGTATTGGCTTGTTCCTCTCCATATGTCTCATTTAAATGAGATTGCAAATCGTCTGTCCATGACCGCCCTGCTTCGATTAGTTTTCGTTCAATGTCTTTTAAATCATATTCGAGTGGTATATTCGGATTAATTTTAATAATAAAATGTACTCGTGCTAAAACAGACTCGGTAAATTGAGTTGAATATGTAGTCTCAATAGAATTAAAGCTTTCATCAAGAATGTTTTTCATCGCCATTCTTAATTCGGTATTAATTCTATCTTTAGGTACATATACCAAGCAAGAAACAAATCGACGATAAACGTCAACTCGCGCGAATAGTCGTATACGCTTTCTGTCTTGCATATAAAATATACCCATTGCAATTTCCAGAAGCTCTTCTTCTGTTCCTTGAATCAAATCATCCCGTGGTAGCGTTTCTAGAATATTCAACAAAATTTTACCCGCATGACTGCGTGGATTTAATTTGGAATTTTCCATAATGAGCGCTACCTTACGTCTCAAAAATGGAATTTGTTTTGGGTTAGTATGATAGGCAGCAGAAGTATAAAGTCCAATAATTCTTCGTTCCCCAATTACCTGTCCTTGGGCATTAAATCGTTTAATTCCTATATAATCGGTATACGCATCACGGTGGACACTTGCTAGGGTATTTGTTTTCGAAGTAACTAATATGCGTGGAGATAAGGTAAATTCGCGTGCTTCTGGTGTCATTGCAGAAATACTTCGTGTCATTGATTTAGTAACACTTTCACGCAAAAGTCCCAATCCAGTATTTGGAACCGCTTGTAAAATTGTTTCTTTACCCTTTTCTGCTAATTCATAATCTCTCATTCCTAAAAAGGTAAAATGATGATCTTCAATCCAATGTAAAAATGCTTTAGTTTCTTCTACTTCATCTAAATCGAGTACAGAAGATACTTTATCAATTTCTGATATTGCTTCTCGAACTGAAGCGCGCATTTTTTCCCAATCCTCAAAAACTACTCGGTTGTCTTCAAGAGCGCGCGCGCATCCCTTATGCAATTCTTCAAGCACTTTAGGGTCAGTTTGTCGATCAATTTCAAGAAATATTGGCGCCTCATGAATTACGTCTTTCTCATCTAATATTTGAGCACGAGGTAAAATTTCACAGACTCGATTCATTTTATCTCTTTTAACGCGAATACCCCCCATATGAATCGTTAGATGAGAGGATAGCCCCATTCTATGGATTACCAAACGAATTGAGTCAACCAGAAAAGGCATGTCATCACAAATAACCTCAATTACAGTATGAGTAGTTTGCCATCCATGACGTTCATAATCTGGATTATAGATTCTAATTTTTGTCTCATGAGGAGCTCGTTCACTAATTAAAGACCAAAAATTTACTACAGCACCATAAAGATCATCAATAGTCCATGAACTCAGGTCTTCCATTGCTACAGTACCATACAACTGTTTGGCAAATTCGGCGCAAAACTCAATTTGATCACCACCCATAGAGCTTCTAATTTTATCTACAATGGCTTCAATTAATACATCTTTACCTTCTTCAAATTTATAAGACATTGTTGTTATACCTCGTCGATTTTGCCTCAGCCCTACAGCGAGAATTATTGTTTAAATAAAAATAACCAGCCACTCACACCAAGCCAATAAATAAACTGGTTTAATGAGAGTGGCCAAAAAATCATGTTGAAGCCATTTACGCTTTGAGTAAATGACTGCAAACTTTAATGTTATGAATCACCGATGGCTATGGTTTTAGTGTTAACAAACTCTAAAATACCTTCTTTTGATAACTCACGGCCAAACCCTGATTCTTTTATTCCACCAAATGGTAATCTGGGATCAGAAGCCACAAAAGCATTAACGAAACACGCGCCAGCTTCTATTTCATAAGTAGCTATATGTTCTCCCCTCTCCAAATCGCGAGTAAACACCGCGGCACCTAAACCATATTGGCTTTGATTGGCATAAGCAATGCCTTCTTTTTCATTATTGACTGTAATAATAGCAATAACAGGTCCAAATAACTCTTCATCAAAAGCTGGCATGCCAGGTGTCACATGAGTTAACAAAGTTGGTGGATAATAAAAACCTTTTCCATCGGGAATTATACCACCTAGCAATAATTTAGCACCTTGTTTTAGTGATTTTTCTACTTGAATATGCAAGTTTTCGCGCAAGTCTGAACGCGCTAATGGGCCAAGCTGGGTTTCGGGATTAAGTGGATCCCCCATTTTAAATGCAGAAACTTGCTCAATTATTTTTTGTATCAACTCTTCTTCAATTGATTTTAAAACAATGATGCGCTTGGCAGCAATACAAACTTGGCCTGAATTATTGAGTCTTGAATTAACAATACAACGTGCAGCCAGATCTAAATCAGCATCTTCAAGAACGAGATAAGGATCGCTCCCCCCTAGCTCTAATACTGCTTTCTTTAAAAATTTTCCTGCATGACTTGCAACAGCGCTTCCTGCACGTCCGCTTCCTGTCAAAGTAACCGCAATAACTGAGGGATGCTCTATAATTCTAGCCGCTCCATCATTATCGACAATTAAGTGTTGGAAAACATAATCGGGAAATCCTGCCTCCAGAAATAACTCTTCTATTTTATTGCCAGTTCCAGAAGAGATAGGTGCATGCTTTAAGACAGCAACATTGCCAGCCATGAGCGTAGGAACAGCAAAGCGAAATACCTGCCAAAATGGAAAATTCCAAGGCATGATGGCAAAAACCACCCCAAGTGGTAAATGACATACTTTAGATTTTTTCATATCCGTTTGCACTACTTTGGCAGCAAGGTACTCTTCTGCATGTTCTGCATAATGCTCACATAACCAGGCACATTTATTAATTTCTGCGATACCTGCAGTTATTGGCTTGCCCATTTCATTTGACATTAGATGAGCCAATTCATCTGTTTTTGATTTTAACAGTTGGGCGAGCCGTAGCATTAAAGCTTTTCTTTTGCTAAAAGAGGTTTTTTTCCATTCCAGATATGCTTCATGCGCTTTGTTGAGTTTTTCATTAACTTCTTGCTTGCTCAAGCAATTATAAGTTTTCAGGATCTGTTCTGTTGCGGGATTTACAGTTTGAATTATCATGATGTCTCCATACAGAATAAAGTATATTTAATTAAAGTTACCAACTCTCCTTGCGTACTACTTTTGATTATTGATACTATTTTTATATTTTTAGCTTTTCATTAAAAGCAACATAGTTTAAACCAATATGTTTATACAATTAATAAATATTTCAGAAATCCATCTTTAATAGCACAGCTTTTAATGATTGTTTTCTATTAACACTAGGATTATTAATGAACTTAAGTAAACCGAAATTCCACCCATTACAGTACGTAGCGGCTTGGTTAGTGCATCTCTTTACCGCAAGCGCAGCCTGTATTGGTGTTTTTTCATTAGTAAAAATGTATCAACATGAATACATTTTTGCTTTGTGGCTCATGCTTATTACTGTTGTTATTGATGCAGTGGATGGAAGCCTTGCTCGCTTAGTTAATATTAAGGAAATTTTACCCAAAATAGATGGCGCATTGCTTGATAATATCGTTGATTACTTAAATTACGTTATAACTCCATGCTTTTTCTTGCTTGTGAAGCCCGGTATGCTTCCGCCTACCTATTCAGTTTTGTTAATTGCGGCGGTTTCAATAACTTCTGCTTATCAATTTTGTCAGTCTGATGCAAAAACCCCAGACCATTTTTTTAAAGGATTTCCATGTTATTGGAACGTTACTATTTTATATATGTTTATCTTTAATACTACTGCCACAACAAATGCCATTATATTAACAATCCTTTCTATACTTATTTTTGTACCTGTAAAATACGTATATCCCTCAAGACTCGACTATTTAACTGAATCCAGGATATTAAAAGTGCTTATGCATGTTTGTTCTATTATCTATGCTATTAGTTCAGTTTGTTTGCTCATTAGTTATCCGAATACAAACATCATTTTCCTTACACTTTCATTAGCTTATGTTGGAATGTACATATTTTTAAGTTTTTACAGAACTTATTATCCTATGATTAAAGCTAAAATTGCTGCGCAAAAAGAATAGGTCCTATTTTTTTGCTGTGGGATAGACTTTGTATTTTTTATGATTAAAATAACCCACAAAGTTTACTTATTGAGGTATTTATGTCTGTGTTCCACAAAATTAATAAATCGATTATTTTCTCTGCTGTTCTAATTAGCGCGGCACAAGCTCAAGTTGCAAGTACCTTCCCAAGAGGATGCGAGGTTACAGGTTTCGGCTATAGTCAAAATTATCTGATTTTAAATGAAACAGGAAAGCAGTCTTATTATTTAATACAAAATCATTCTGATTCTAAAATCGAAATGGAACGTGTAAATACTGAAGAAGTATTTATGAGCCCCCCTTTGCATGCTACATTCGAACCAATGAGTTGGGGTGCATTTGCTTCTGATGTTAGGAACTTAAATTTTAAATGTTATAAACACGTTGATGAAAATACTACTCTTGTGGACTGTCGTAGTGTATTAGAAGTATGTGAATATCCAAGAGTTAAGTTCGCTCTAAGTAACATGGGAAATTATTGGATTTCATTTAACAAATCCCAAGGTGAAATTATCCAAGAATCAGTGGCGAAAGGAATTTACTTAAAATGGTGATGCGTGGCTAAAAATACATATATTTTGTTGGGATGCATTGGCTCACTTATTATATTGAGTGGCCTTTTGAAGTTTTTCGGAACTTCACCTCCTCATTTTTATTCTCAACTTTATTATTTCATTGGCGGTGTTGCCTTGCTCATAACCGCCATTCATTTTAAGTTGTTTTTTTTTATAGCCCTACAATTAATACTTATTGCTGGACACGCCGCAATTCTATTAGGTAGTGGCCCTTATACCCAGTTTTTCTTGCCTATATTAATGTGCTGTCAACTCCTCACATTCTATTTAATGTTTGGCAAAGAAAATAGTGTGTTTTTAATATTGGGAGTGTTTGGTATTGCTTTGCTTTCTATGGGTTTTGCCTACAATGATAAATGGATATTTTTTTCAGGGAGCACATTTATCGCGATATATGCTTACTATAACGCGTATAAAGGATTATATCCTTCTTATATTTGGGCGTTTTTGAATACAGCGATTGCATTGCTTGCTCTTTACCGAATACTTTTCGTATAAAATAAACAAATCGATGCGTAACTTTAGGAAAACCTGGGTTACGCGATACGTTTTACCCAGGCTACAAGATAGATTAACTTACTTGGCAGGAACAATCTCAACGTGCAATTTGGCAATAACATCACTGTGAACATGTACTTCAACAACGAAATTACCGATTGAATGAAGAGGTCCCTCTGGCATTACAATTTCACGCTTGACTATATCGATACCTTTATCTACCAAAGCATCTTTAATTTCATTAACACCAACGGAACCGTACAATTTGCCTTCGTCACTCGCCATAGCATTAATAATTATAGTAGTATCATTCAACTTGGCGGCACGCTGCTCAGCAACAGCAAAAGACTGCTGGGCTTTTTTCTCAAGCTCAACGCGGCGCTGTTCAAATAACTCAATATTTTTTGGTGTAGCAAAAACCGCTTTATTTTGTGGTATCAAGAAATTACGACCATAACCTGATTTTACATTTACTCTATCACCCAGGTTACCTAAATTTCTCACTTTTTCTAATAAGATAACTTCCATCTTAATAACCCCTTAAATTGACTCGCCGACCCTTGAAGGGAAATACGATCTAAAATTAACTAAACTATCTAATAAACCAAGGATGATGTAGGTACATAATACAAAAGTTGGTTTCACTAATATTAATAACATCAATAAAATAAATACCTTCACTTGTCTTTTTTGAGAAAAGATAAAATAAACCAATCCAAATCCAGAAGCCAAAAAATAACAAAGCATAATTGGAAGCACATTCAAAGCCAAAGGGATCTCATAAAAAGTTGCCAATGAAACTCCCATGAAAACTAAAAATGAAAGTCTACCACTACGAAATAACATTAGCTCATTCCTGAAACCACCAGGTAAAAATAATCTTGCTTGAATTGCTCGCGCGAACATCAAGGAAATTGTTGCGGAAACAATCACACTTAATATCTGAATTCCGAAGAATAACTGCGCTAAAATTACTGAGTTTATGCCATTAAGAGTGGGATCAACTAAGTCCTGGTATTGTGTCAAAATTAATTTAAACAGCCTAAATTGTTCGACAATAAAACCAGGGGCTAAAAGTTGAATGAGTAAGCATCCCAAAAAGGCCAGTATAAAAAACACTCCCGCGGCCACCTGCCATTTTTCAGTATTTCGCAGGCTCAATGCTGCAAAGTAACATGGAAGATAAGCGATTAGAGTATTAATCAGTGCTCCGGACAATGGAATTAACATCATCAATGGAACAGAATGAATAACAAGTGCAGGCAATAAAATATCAAAACCAGATCGAGCACCTTTTCTTAAGGTCACTAAACACACTAAAGCGACTGAAAGCCAAGATGCAAAGGGTAATACTGAAAAAATTGCAGCAAAAACAATTGATTGCTGTTTACTTTCAAGCATTACCTTACATTGTTTTATTATAAAATTGCCTGCTCGCATCATTATTATTTATCTGTGGCTATCACAATATGGCAACAGGCCAAGAAATCTGGCTTGCATAATTGCTCTAGCTAATTGTCTTTGAAAACGGGTTTGAGTACCAGTAATACGACTTGGCACAATTTTACCAGTTTCAGAAATATAGTTTTTCAGTAAATTGATATCTTTATAATCAATTTCATTGCCGCCTTCAGCACTGAAACGGCACATTTTTTTTCTACGAAAATAAGCTGACATAATAAAACTCCTCTTAAGCAGATCTGGTTTCTTTTTCTTTCTTCATCAAAACTGATTCAGTCGTGATCGCTTGTTTTTGACGAGTGATTAAATTTCTGATAATTGCATCATTAAATTTAAATGCATTTTTAATTTCTTCCAGAGCTTCAAGGCTACACTCAATGTTCATAAGAATGTAATGTGCTTTATGTACATCACAAATTGGATAAGCTAACTGGCGACGACCCAAATCTTCTTTACGGTGGATGACCCCATTGTGCTTGCTTATGATCCCTTCATAGCGCTCTACCATTGCTGGCACTTGTTCGCTTTGATCCGGGTGCACAAGAAACATAATTTCATAATGTCTCATGATTTCTCCTTATGGATAATAGCCTCCTGTTATCTGAAATAACAGTAAGGCAAGGTTTAAAAAAAGCTGCTAATTATAACCATTTTGGTCGCATCATACAATTCTCAATCAATTAAAAATAATTAAATTATGATGCGAGGCAAATAAAACTCTCTAATAAAATTTTTTTTACTAATTTTGTATTAATTTTTAGTGACAAATATCTATGAATTAGGTTACCGTGCATAAAAAGTAAATGTCATTGATTTATAATCAACTTATTTGAAAGTACAGAGGTTTTTAATGGATATAATTTCTCTTCAATTTGAAGAACCTTTAATGATTCATATTGGTGATACTGCTGTTAAAATCTTAGCTTTTAAAACACAGGAGCATGGAAATATAAAATTTGGTGTAGATGCTCCCAGGTCAGTTAATGTGCATAGAGAAGAGATCTTTCATGCCATTAAACAAAAGCAGCTATTAGAAACAGTTGAATAATTCGTCTGAAATGTATCAAGTGTCATCGCGTTCAATTATTATCCTTTCTGGTTTAGTCCTGGCTTTATCATCTATTGTTTTTTCAATAAATCATTTTTTTTATAAATATCCTAGTAATAACTATTTTCCTGAGGGTATCCCGTTTCTAGCTCTAGTATTAATTCTTATAAATCTTGGGCTCGTTCTCTATTTCCCCAAGGGGGACAAACTCAGGCAAGTCGGAAGAGAACTGATTTATTTTTTTTTAGTGATGTGTTTAATCGCCATCGCAACAAATGCAGTGCAATTAACTCCATTCCCAATTATTGATCCCTTAATTAACACGATCGAAGAACATATGGATATCCATATGGAAGCGATATTAGCCTGGACTCACAATCATCCTCAGTTCAAATATATACTCGGTGTAATTTATGATAGTCTCACCTATCAAATGAGCATTTTGCCCTTACTGGTCATTTTCACCTGTCGATTTCATTTAATCAGAGAATATTATTTTTATATGTTGAGTACTGTTTTAATTGGTTTTGCATTTTATTATTTTTTCCCTACTACTGCTCCCGCGAGTATTATCAATAGCCCTTTTTTTTCTCCTGAGCAAATCGATACAGGCCTTAAGTTCAAACAAATTCATCATTACATTAATCCAACTACAAATGAAGGTGGGTTAATAGCACTTCCTTCTTTTCACGCGATTTGGGCAATATTATGTGTGAATCTTCTTAGAGAATGGCCAATTCCTTGCATTCTATTATTTATAATTAATCTTTTGCTTATTGCATCTTGTGTTTTATTAGGATGGCATTACTTAATCGATATCATAGGGGGCTTTATTGTTTTGCTTTTAAGCTACTATTCTTTGAAATACAGTAGTATTAGAGCAGCAAAGCGAACATCAGGGATCAGATGAAAGATTGTTTAAAATTCTAACTTTTCTCGGCTCAACTCAAGTTAACTGGACTAAACAATAATTTAAATTTTTCGGACTATGCCTGTTGGATAATTAAGTTCATTTTGAATTACTTTACTGTGGCCTAAATTGGAAATATTATGGCCTTTTAATAATTTATCCAGTGCTGATTGCAGCGTCATACCCTTTTGTTCACTTAAAATAGGATGTACTTGAACGACCCATGTGCCATCCTGTTTACCAATTTTTACTGGTTCATTAATCACCCTTACTGGGGTTCCTATTGGAACCATTCGAAATAAATACTCAATATCATCAGGAAACATACGAAGACATCCCGCGCTGACACGCGAGCCAATTCCATTGAGTCTGTTGGTACCATGTATAAGGAATGTTGGCCATCCCAGGCGCAAGGCGTACTGACCTAAGGGATTATATGGCCCAGAAGGAAATTCATCAGGAAGAAAATCACCATTTTTCTCTGCTTCGACACGAAGTCGTTCTGTTGGTCGCCACTTAGGATTTGCTTCTTTGGCTACAATTTTGGTTATTCCCAAAGGCGTACTCCATCCCTTTCGGCCAATGCCAACTGGAAAAGTAATTACCACATTCTCATTCTCAGGAAAATAATACAGTCTATATTCTGCTAAATTGATTACAATTCCCTTTCGAGGAACATTAGGCAAAATATACTGTGCAGGAATTACAAGCCGAGAATTAGCAATTAAAGATTGTCTGGCATCGATTTGCGGGTTTGCTCTGACGAGCTCATAATACCCAACATCAAAACGTCTGCCTATCTCATCAATTGTTTCATTTGCCTCAGCTAACGCATATTGAATCTCTCCAACAACATTACCCGTCACTGGTAAAACTAAAGTTGCCGCATGGGAAATAAACACGCAAAAAATTTGTATGAACATAAAAAAAAGTAAATTTTGCTTGTTTAAGATCATTTGTAATGAATATCCCATGTTGGAACGTAACCTCAAGGCTTGGGTGAAGTGAAACAGCACTTCAATTATATTATGGCAAAATGTAGTTCCCGCGAAGACGGGAACCCATTTCTAGCGAGCATTGTGCTACTTTTGAGAATAAATTCCCGCCTTCGCGGGAATGACAAAAATCATTAACTTAATAACAGCTGCCTATACCTGAGCTTCAACATAGTTTCATAAAAAAGTAGAATCAAAATTATAAACTTTCATCTACCTTAAAACGCTCACCATACTTGGATTCCAAGGTCTTAAATAAATTTTCCAGATTATTTGTTCCGAAATCCTTTGCATAATTCATTGGACCACCACGAAATGGAGCAAAACCTGTAGCAAAAATCATACCTGCGTCAAGTAAATCAGCGTCAGCTACAACGCCCTCTCGCAAACAGGCAGCCGACTCATTTACCATTCTCAGAATTAATCGATCAGCAATATGCGGGTTAATTGGTGTACTGGGTTGTCTTTTAACTGCCTTACCATTTTTGTACTGGTAAAATCCTTGACCTGTTTTACGACCAAGTTTACCCTCTTTAACCATATCACGAAGTTTTTGTGGCACAGTCCCACCAAAATGCCCCGTTAAATTTTCAGCAACAGCAAGACCAACATCTAATCCTACTGTGTCTGCAAGTTCTACAGGCCCCATAAACATACCAAAAGATAAGGCTGCTTCATCAATCGTTTCAGCACTATATCCTTCATCCAGTAATTGGACACACTCCATAAGATAAGGCATCAACACTCGATTTACTAAAAATCCTGGGCTGGATTTAACAGGTAACGGCAGTTTGCCAATTTGATTGACAAAAGCACAGGAATCGAGTTCAACTGTCTTGGAGGTTTTTGCACTACTAACTACTTCAACCAAGTCCATTTTTGCAACTGGATTAAAGAAATGAATACCAACCAGACGATTCGGATTACTCATGACACTACTCATTTCATCCAAGGGAATACTGGATGTATTCGTGGCAATGATGGCATTTTTTTTAGCAAGTTTTTCAACCTTTTTCATAATTTCTTGCTTAACTGCAAGATTTTCGAAAACAGCTTCAATAATTACATCTGCACGTGCAATACCATGACCTTCAGGATCAGGGATTAAATTATCCATTGCAGCTTGTATAAGTCGAGGCTTACGTAATTTTTTCTTATACAAAGTATGAGCGCGACCAATTGCTGGAGCAATTTGAGCATAAGTTTGATCTTGCAAAGTTACCCGCAAACCACGTAGAGCACACCAAGCAGCAATATCGCCTCCCATTACACCCGCACCTATAACGTGTACGTGGGTTGCCTTAAAATCGCTACCTTTTGCAAAACCTTTCAAACGTTCACGCAAGGAAAAAGCGCGGATCAAATTTTTTGAAGTAATTCCAGTAGATACCAAATGTTCTACGGAATCTATTTCTTTCAAGTATGCCCTATCGCCCATACCACCTTCTTTTTCCCACAGATCAATAATGGCATAAGGCGCTGGGTAATGTTCTATTCGTACTCGTTTGGCAACGTTACGGCGCATTAAAGCAGCAATAGGTTTCCTCATCCAAGAGCTATTTGTTAATCCATGTATGAATGAAGGTTTATGTTTTGGTGGCTTGTTTTTTATAAAATAAACAGCAGCTCGCTTTAACTGGCGAATCGGGACCACGTCATCAATCATGCCTAAACTTTTGGCTTTTACAGCAGGCACTGCACTTCCAGTCAAAATGATTTGTGATAAGGCATGAAAACCACCAATCAATTGGGGTAATCGCACAGACCCTCCCCAGCCTGGATGTATGCCCAACATCACTTCAGGCAAACCGATACGGGAATCCTTTTCATCACTGGCAACTCGATAAGTGCAGGCTAGAGCCAATTCATAACCACCGCCCATGCAGAAACCATCTATCATAGCCACGCTGGGAATTGTTAGCGCCTGTAGACGAGCAAATACCGCTTGTCCTTTTCGTAAAAAATCCACCGCTTGTGCTGGGGTTTCAAATTTTGAGAACGCATTCACATCCGCACCCGCGATAAAACCTTTTTCTTTAGCTGAATAAATAATCAGACCTATAGCATTTTTATCTTGTGATATTTCATGCAGAAGACTGTTAAGCTCGTCTAATACCTCTTCATTGATGCTATTTACAGACGTATCTTTTCTATCCAGTCCTAACCACAGAATATTGTCGCTATCTCTTTTCAAGTCCCAATGTTTGTAATTATTCATGTCCTTTCACCTCAGTCACTCGTTCAAGATACATAGCCCCGCCCTGTCCTCCACCAATACAGATAGAAGCCATACCCCGCGACTCATTTCTTTGTTCCAATGATTTTAAAACGTGTAATACGATACGTGCACCACTTGCACCTATAGGATGCCCTGCTGCAATTGCACCACCATCACGATTAAGTTTTTCTAATGAAGGGCCACCTAATGCTTTTTCCAAACCTAAGTGAGTGCGGCAATAATTCTCATCATTCCAGGCAGCGACACAACCCAAAACTTGCGCTGCAAATGCTTCATTAATTTCCCAGCAATCGATGTCTTCAGATTTTAATTTCTGTCTTTGTAAAATAGGGGTTACCGCATGCACAGGGCCAAGTCCCATTTGTGATGGGTCAAGTGCTGACCATTGTGAGTCCACTATTCTAGCTAGGATCTTTAAACCATATTTCTTAACCGCATCTGCACTAGCTAGTAATAACAAACAAGCACCATCCGTTATTTGCGAGCTATTTCCAGCCGTTACCATACCGTATTTTTTATCAAAGAATGGCTTTAATTTTGCTAATTTTTCGACAGTTGAATCTGCTCGTAGTCCATCATCTTGAGAATAAACACGTCCTTTATAATCAATAATTGGTGATACTTCTGTCATTCTATTTTCGCTATAAGCTGTTGCCAGCTTTAAATGGCTTTGGTTCGCAAATTCATCCATTTGCTCACGAGTTAAGTTAAAACGGTAAGCAACTTTTTCTGCTGTTTGCCCCATGTTCATACCAACAATGGGATCAGTAAGTCCGCGTAGCAAAGCAATAACAGGAGCAAGATAAGCAGGTCTAAATTGAGTGATTAGTCCTAATTTTTGGCTGAAACTCTTAGATCCATACCAACTAGCTAACCAGGAGGCCATTTTTTGATTAAATAATAAAGGAGCATGGCTCATAGAATCGGTACCACCGGCAAGCACCAAGTCACTACGACCGCTTGCAATTTGCATTGCTGCATTATCCAGAGCTTGCATTCCGGAGGCACAATTTCTCATTACTGTAAACGCAGGTACTTTATCACCGCATCCCAAGCGCAAGGAAACCACTCGAGCAATATTTGCCTCATCTGGACTAGGCATAGCACAGCCAATAATCACTTCATCCAACTCAGTTGGAGCAAAAGGTTGTCGATTTAATAATGTCGTACCTGCCGCTACCGCCAAATCAGATCCAGAAAAAGGACCTATTCCTTTGGCCTTGAGAAATGGTGTTCGATTTCCATCAACTATATACACGTCTCGACCATGTAAATTCGACTTCTGTTTCATCGATCCTCCTTATATTAAAATTGGGTCGCAGTCCTGCAATGATGTTTTGTTAAAAGAACAGTTACTCCAAAGCTCAATAAATAACGACATCCCTCTTGTAAGTAACAAAAAAGACCTAAATCTTTTAACTTCACGCCATTAGTCGTCACTGAAATTGGCTTTGATTTATGAATGATAAAGATTAGCAGTAATCATAAAAATATGGAAATTTTATAAAGCATTATATAAAAAAATAATTATCCTAACTTCTTGAAAAATTGAGTACTATCCAGTTGTGCAAGTAACTCACCCTTTATTGATTAATTATTGCTCACTATGAAGCATATAAAGACTTTAGCACGCTTTAAAATTTAATTTATAAAGAAGAGATATTGACGGCTTCAAAATACCTGATATACTCCGCAACCATTGATTGGAGAGATGGCCGAGTGGTCGAAGGCGCTCCCCTGCTAAGGGAGTATGGGAGAAATCCCATCGAGGGTTCGAATCCCTCTCTCTCCGCCAGTCAACGCGCCCGTAGCTCAGTTGGATAGAGTATCTGGCTACGAACCAGGGGGTCGGAGGTTCGAATCCTTCCGGGCGCGCCATTTTTCATAAAATCAACAAAAAGCAAAGAATCACTCCGAGATTTAGCCAAGGCATCTAATGTCATTGGCCCGGAAGTGTTCGAACCGAAAGAGTTGGATCTTCCCCATTTCCGGGGGCACTAATCAATAACACAAAACTTGGGCTCTTCCCCAAATCAGGGGGCACTAATCAAGAACACAAAACTTTAACCCTTAACCTATAA
>NZ_QHJG01000021.1 GCF_003184185.1 Legionella qingyii
TTGTCATTCCCGCAAAGGCGAGAATCCATAGGCTTAGTTACAATAAGTATTGTCATTCCCGCGAAGGCGGGAATCCATAGGCTTAGTTACAATAAGTATTGTCATTCCCGCGCAGGCGGGAATCCATTCTCAACGTCTGGAAAAACCTCGAAGCATCACGCTGCGCTCGAGCTATAAGGAGTTTTATGTCTATAAAAATAAGCTATTTCATGCCTTATTTAAAATTGCAGAGTCTATTGGATGCCTTGCACGATGCAGGATATTCCTGCGTTGGCCCTCAAGTACGCGATGGAGCCATCGTTTATGATGTGCTCAATAGTGTAGATCAATTACCTTGGGGGATCCGTGATCAGCAAACTCCAGGAGGCTATCAATTAGAAAAAACTCCGGAACATAAGGCATTTGCCTTTGCCAATGGCCCACAAGCAATCAAACCTCTTTTATTTAAGCCTCAGGAAACGGTATGGAAAGTAAAACGGGACACTGAGGGAAAATTATCGTTCCAACCCCATCAACCGGAGGAACAACCAATAGCGATGATTGGTGCACGCTCTTGTGATTTAGCAGCAATGACCATTCAAGACAAAGTATTTATTAAGGGCGCCCATCCCGATCCACGTTATAAAAAACGGCGTGAACAGTTCTTTATTGTTGCAGTCAACTGCTCTTATTCCTCAAACAACTGTTTTTGTGTTTCAGCAGGAACCGGTCCTGAAGTCAAGAATTCGTTTGATATGCTTATGACTGAAATTGATGATGGATTTGTAGTCAAATCAGGCAGTGAACGTGGACAAGCGATTATTGATAGCTTACAGTTATCTGAAGCAAAAGCGATTCAATGCACCAAAGTAAGTAAAATTATAGAACATACCGCAGCCATGCAAACAAAAAGAATCCCTTTAGATAATAAACAAGGTTTACGCGATTTGTTATTTGCCAACTTAAATCACTCAAGATGGGAGGAAGTGGCAGAACGATGTTTATCCTGTGGTAACTGCACCTCAGTGTGTCCAACATGTTTTTGCCATAGTGAAGTAGAAAAACCCAGTCTGGATGGCACTTGTAGCGAGCATCAACGCGAATGGGATTCTTGCTTTACTGCAGGCCACAGCTATTTGAGTGGAAAAGTACTTCGTGAGGATACGCGTAAACGATATAGACAATGGTTGACTCATAAGGTAGGCAGTTGGTTTGATCAGTTTGACACCAGTGGTTGTGTAGGTTGTGGACGATGCGTTACCTGGTGCCCTGTGGGTATTGATATGACTGAAGAATTAGCCGCTGTTTCTGGTGAATCCAACGTGAGGATTAAAGAAAGTGATTAACCCAAAAATTGATCCTTATTTGCCACTTGAGGCTATCATTGTAGAGAAAACCGAAGAATCCCCTACCATTTTTACCTTGCATTTACGTTTTCTTGATCCCGAACATCAGCAACAATTTCGCTTTTACCCCGGGCAATTTAATATGCTTTATCTGTATGGGGTGGGTGAAGTTGCGATTTCCATTGTTTCTGACCCGGAAAAGAAAAATATTCTGACCCACACTATCCGTGCCATAGGTCGAGTAACTAAAGCATTACAAAAACTCCAACCTGGAGACCGCATTGGAGTACGCGGTCCTTATGGACGCGGGTGGCCGCTTGAACACACAATAGGCAAAGATGTTGTAGTACTCACAGGCGGTCTGGGTTGTGCCCCTTCGGTTTCGATTATCGAATATATTTTAGCGCGTAGAGAACAATATGGTCATCTGAGTATCCTGCAAGGCGTAAAACACAGCGATGATTTTATTTTCAGAAAACAATATGCAATTTGGCAAAAATCACCCAATACTGTAATTCATGTTGCCGCAGATCAAGCAGGGCCTAAATGGCCGTGGGCTGTTGGTTATGTTACGGATATGATTGATAAACTCAATCTAAATCCTGAAAATACAGTTGTCATGATGTGTGGACCGGAAATGATGATGAATACTGCGGTCAAGGTACTCCATCAACGAGGAATTTCAGAAGATAATATTTATTTGAGCATGGAACGAAATATGGAGTGTGGTATAGGACAATGCGGACATTGCCAATATGGAGGTGTTTTTATTTGTAAGGATGGTCCTGTTTTTACCTATTCAAAAATCAAAGAATTATTTAATGAGCCAGGATTTTAACAACCATGAAGCCACGTGTAGCGGTACATAAATTTACGTCATGCGATGGATGTCAATTAGCCTTTTTAAATTCAGGAGAGGCCTTACTCACATTATCTGACTTAGTGGATATGGTGCATTTTTCAGAGGCAGGGGCAGTCGAGTTGGATGCACAAGTGGATATCGCATTTGTTGAAGGCAGTATTTCTACCCCAGACGAAGAGCAGCGCATAAAAAAAATTCGCGAAAACAGCAAATTCATTATTACGATTGGCGCCTGTGCTACTGCAGGTGGCGTTCAAGCATTACGCCATTTCGCCAATACCAAAGAATGGGTAAGCAGTATTTATGCTTCTCCAGAATACATCCATAGCTTAAGCACCTCAACTCCAATTGCGTCGCATGTTAAAGTAGATTGGGAATTATGGGGTTGCCCTGTTAATAGCAATCAAGTATTGGAAGCGATTCGTTTTTTATTATCCAATGCAACGCCACGCATCAAACAAGATTCTGAATGTATGGAGTGTAAACGGAAAGGCAATATTTGTGTTTTAGTCACCCAAAAACAACCTTGCATGGGCCCTGTAACCAAATTAGGCTGTGGCTCCCTATGTCCAACAGTAGGACGAGGATGTTATGCATGTTATGGTCCTAAAGAAAATTCCAACCCTCAATCCTTGGGAAAATGGTTTGAACAGCTAGGCCTGACTCGAGAAGCCATTGCACAAAAATTTTTGCATATAAATAATCAAGCACCAGTGTTTAATAAAGCAGGTACTTATTTCAAGGGAATTAAAATCAGCAATGAGTAATACTATATCTATCAACGTTCCCATTTTAGCGCGCGTCGAAGGTGAAGGAGCGCTAGAACTGCACATTCAAGACAATGCAATCACCAAATTGCAATTAAAAATTTATGAACCCCCTAGATTGTTTGAGAAGTTTCTTGAAGGCAGAAGCTACACCGAGGTGTTGGATCTTGTAGCGCGAATCTGTGGAATATGTCCGGTTGCCTACCAAATGAGTGCGACTCAGGCAATTGAGCATTGTTTTGGGATACAACCCTCCCCTTGGGTACGTGAAATGCGCCGTCTCTTTTACTGCGGTGAATGGCTGGAAAGCCATAGCATGCACATACATTTTTTAGCACTACCTGATTTTTTAGGATTTAAATCAGCACCTGAAATGGCGAAACGTTATCCCGAAGAAGTAAGACGCGGCATCCGTTTGCAGGCATTTGGCAATGATTTAATCAAATTATTTGGTGGCCGTTCGGTGCATCCGGTTGGTGCCTGCTTGGGTGGATTTTATAAAGCGCCTAATCATATGGCAATCAACACACTTTTAGAAAACGCAAAAGCGCGCATCGAAGATTGTGACGCATTAATTCGCTGGCTTGCAAAACTGTCATTTCCGGATAACTCTCATGACTTTACTTGTGTCTCGCTGTATCACCCCACGGAATATCCATTCAATGAGGGACGTTTAGTCTCTGATCACGGATTAAATATCAACATTGAGGAATTTGATGCTTATTTCAAAGAGCACCAAGTCCCCTATTCCACTGCCTTGCATTGTTTATTGCAGAATAAGCCTTATCTGGTAGGGCCTCTTGCACGCATCAATAATTGTTTTGGTCATCTTCCGACACCTATTCATCTTCTGCTTCAAGATTTAAAAATAAATTTTCCTTCTCATAATATGTATCACAGCATGATGGCCCGCGCGGTTGAAATCTATTTTTGCGTTTTGGAGTCCATACGCATTATGGAACAGTATGAAATTCCTAAAGAAGCACATCCAGAGATTAAGCCACGTGCCGGAACAGGATTTGGATGTACCGAAGCTCCCAGAGGGACTCTGTGGCAACATATTCAATTAGATGCTCAAGGACAAGTTAAACTTGCCCGTATTGTGCCGCCAACCAGCCAGAATCAGGCGCGTATTGAGCAAGATTTACGTATTTCTTTGGCGCAATATGGCCTTAATCAAGACGAAGAGTCATTACGCGCCTATAGCGAAATGATTATTCGCAATTATGATCCATGTATTTCATGCTCCACTCATTTTTTAACAATTAAAGTGAATCGAGAATGAACCTCATCAAAGTATTAGGCATCGGTTCCCCTTTTGGCGATGATCAAGCAGGTTGGAAGGTAGCCGCAGAGTTAAGACGACAACTTGCAATCCCAACCCCTATGGCACCTTACGTGCTTATTGAGCACCATGATCGCCCGGGTGTTCGGCTGATAGAGTTAATTAGAGGCTTCAACACGATCTTTATCATTGATGCAGTCAAATCAGGTAGTGAAGTTGGGACTATTCATCGGTTTCACAAAGATGCACTTCTTGATTCGGAGCCCACATTCTCAACTCATGGCATCAGTATTCTCCAAGCCCTGCAATTAGCTGGTGCCCTGAATGAATTACCAGCCAATCTTTTATTTTATGGAATCGAAATTGACGCAATTACCCTGGATGAAACACTATCTCCTCAAGTAGAACAAGCAATTGGGGAGGTGACACGTCTCCTATTAAGTGAGATTGTTATAACTTATAGATTTTAGTTTTCCCTGGCATTCGAGGAATAATAAAAAAACAACTCCATTCAAATTAAAGAGAGCTGCTGCTAATTTTCTACCTTACTCTATCCTGCGGCTTGCTCGCAAGGACCAGGCGCCAAAAGAAATATAATTTGCTTTTCCTAGAAAAAGAAATATTCTATTTTCATGTTTTGCACGCTTTGATTAACTCTTAAAGATTAATGGAGACCAAATATGTCACACGTTGCACTTATTACTGGAGCAAGCAGTGGTATCGGGCGAGCATTAGCTTTAGAGCTGGCATCTAAGGACATCACCGTAATTGCTATTGCAAGAAATAACGATGAATTAATTAAACTAAAGGATAAAAACCCGAATAAGATTAAAATAATACCCGCGGATATTACTACGGATAAGGGTTTAAACAAAATTGAAGAAGAACTTAATGGATTAAAAATCAATTACTTGATCCATAGTGCAGGTATTATTTCTCCTCTTGGTTTATTACATGAAGCAAGGCCTTCTGATGTAAAGAAAATAATTGCAACAAATCTTATTGCACCCATACTGCTCACTCAAAAGACACTGCCTTTCTTCTCCAAAAAAGGCGGTCGAATTTTAAACATTACTTCCGTAGCTTCAGAACATGCCGTCCCAGGTGCAGGTGCTTACTGCATCACCAAATCGGCGCTCAATATGTGGACGCAAGTCTTGCAGACTGAATTGCCTCCTGGGATCGTAGCTACTGATGTTATCCCAGGGGAAGTAGATACTGAAATGCAAAAAAATTTGCGCGAATGTCCTATTGAACAATTCCCATTAGCTAGAGAATTTCAAGAAGCGTACCAAGAAAAAACCTTGATTCCACCCTCTGTATGCGCTGACTTTTTAGCGTTCCTCTTATTAAAAACCACACCGGAAGAATTTTCTGCAAAAAGATGGAATATTTATAAACATTATACAAAGAAAATTCCTCTTCCATTGAATAAAGAAAAACTCAATGATGGGCTAAAAAAACAATAGAATAAAAAAATACAGCTGCGGTTTGCAATTGTAATGGCTTAGAACCAACTTCCTAGAGTTATTCAAAAAGCAAAGCCATGAAAATATGATGTTCATATGTTCCATCGATTCGCACCGCATTTTTATGCACCCCTTCTTTTACAAATCCATATTTTTCATACAATGAAATTGCGGCCTGATTGTGTTCACGCACGGTAAGCTCAATGCGGGTTAACCCCTTTTGCTTAGCCATATGCAATGCGGTACTTAATAACTCTTCCCCAATTCCCTGCCCTCGGTACGGTGCAATTACACCAATTCCTAAAGAACCAACATGAGCAAAAACAGGTCGATCAAGCGGACTAATATCACACCATCCAACTAATTTCCCATCACACATTGCGACTACTTGAGGCCAATTATCTTTGATATGTCCTAAAACAAACGCCTTAGTTAATTCGATAGGAGGTCCTTCCAAAAAAGCTAAAAATTTACGTTCGCGAGCAACACTATCTACAGCGGACCAAAACGCTTCAATGTGTTTTTCCTGAATCGGCATAATAGTAAATTGCATAGGAGGCTCTTAAGGTGGGCATCGATGTATAGTAAAAAGAAGATTTATCTTTGAGTCAATAAGCTGTTACTCATTTTCACTGACAAATTAGGTGCTGTTTGCATTTTGCTCGCTTGAACCCTATCTCATTGATTCGTGTTCATTGCAATTTGATTTATTGGAAATTATTAACCCTTAATGATCTTTTAATGCTCATCAAGTATAATAAACAATTAACCATAAGTCCCACATCGTTTTTATTGGAGATATTATGCTACCACTGAATTTCATAACTCAAGGAAGTCTTGTGGTTCCAGCCAATATTTCAGTGCCTTTGGTCTTCCCTGGAGTTAGAGGAAAAATAAAAAAACCAATTCCATTACCTGGGGACCGATCATTAGAAGCGAATAGCTTGGCAATAATCCAGCCACTGAATTTAGATAAGCCAGAAGAAAAACAGCGATTTAGGTTAACTCCTTATGTCCCCATAGGTTCGAGTCGTGATGATTTGCCTGAAAATCAAAGAAATATTTCTATTGATGAGGAAAATAGCTGTGAAGTCGAACTTGATGATCCTACCCAGTATTTAGAATATATCGAACAATATCAACAAACCGAGGCCCCCTTATTTGGTAAGGGCTCTCCATCTATAGACGATGTTAGACAAGCCAGGGTACCCGATTGCTTTTTATTAGCGTCCATAGCAGCTATTTTGAGTCAACCCGACGGAGCCAGCTACATTCGTAGTATGTTGCGACAAAATAATGATGGGACAACGACCGTTCGTTTATTCAACCCTAAAACATTGGAACCAGTTTATGTCCGAGTAGAAAACTCCTACATCGTAGATCAAAAAGGTAGTTTAAATAACCACACTGCGCTATGGGTCGATATACTTGAAAAAGCAGCAGCCTCGGTTCCCGAGTTTTTTGGAAATACGAACCCTTCCATGAGTGGCGCTCTGAAAGGTGGCACAGAATCTAATGCATTGAAAATATTAACGGGTTGCCATTCGAAAGAAAAATATATTAATAATGATAAGTTTTTCGCTTGGGATATAGGTAACTTTTTTGCTAGTGAGCTTGAACAATTGGAGGTATTAACCCAACAGAAAAAGCTCATGCAAGAACTCGGAGGAGAACACCAATCTGGAATAGATAAAATTATTTCAGAAATGCTCTCAGCAAGAATAAGAGTCTTTGAAGAAATTTTTGATGAGGACGCGGAAAAAATCTGTTTGCAATTAATTGATTTTTATATAAAAAATAGAGATGTATGGGGAAAAAAATACAATGAGTATAGTAATAGCCAACAACGTCTTGAAGAAATCATAAAACATTTTTCACAGGATGAGACAAATCAACAAGCAGTTGATATCTTAAAAAAATTATTTAATTACTATCATAAAGATGTAAAACAAAATGTACGAAGAGATAATCAAGAACTATTCAGCGGAATTTATTCACCTGAAGAGCTCCAAGTTTTTAACGACATTACAAATAAACTCGCTGAGGGTGAATCCTTAACAGCCGGAACTCCCCATAGATACGATGAAAAGGTACCCGGCCTAAGAGCGATGCACGCTTATACGATTGTTGATGCTTTTGAAACGCTACGTCCTGTTAATAAAGATGAGGATGTAATGCGTCCGATTAAAATGATACGCATTAGAAATCCGTGGGGATTCACAGGCAGGATTTATTTGCCTAATATGGAAAATCCTGATCAAATTGAGATTAAAGAAGAGCGTGTTGCAGGTACTTTTGATTTAGAACTTAAAGATTTTTGTCGTTATTATGAAAGTTATACCAGCACCCAAAACTTCACCGAGGTTCGAGTACTGGCTGAAAAAAGAAAGCGGTTAGCCTTAAAAATGCAAAATCTCTTAAACGGAGACCATACATTACCGGGGAAAGACACTCAACATGATTTATCGTCAAAAATAGATGCATATTTTGAATGCAAAGCTGATTTAGTGAGCATCCAAATGATTGCTGTTGAATTGTTAAATGAGGATATTCATAAAAAAATCGCGGAAGTGTTTGAAGATAAGCAAAGAAATTACGAAGATGTTATAGATTCATTAAAGGAAATTATTGAAGCCAATAAAATAACTATGATGAATATTTTTCAAACCTCCGATTGTGAGTTAATCGCTGTATCAATTAATTACTGGTGGCAAAATGCGAATCAACAATGTTCTCCAGAGGATGAGAAAAAATATGAACATCAATTAATTGATTCTGTTATGAAAGATAATTTGCTTTGGCAACATTTCGTTGAAAATTATCAAACGAATGCTTCTCTAGCTTTAAAGCCATTGAATAAATCGAGACGATTAATTGATGACTTATTTAAAAGTATTGAGGAATCAAAAGAATCGCTACAATCATTAGACCCACATGATGAGGGTTATGTATCATTTCTAAAAGCACTATTACTCCAAACCGCTTTGCTGAAACAACATATTGGTTATCTTGAAAAAAACGAACAACTTTTGCTACAGTATGATATTAAAATAGATGCCTTTCGCAAAAAAGCGGCACAACTTGATGCTTATATCGAAGAATTAATGCAGAGCAATCCAAGCGCTTATCATGTTAAAATGCAACTCGAACAAGAATTACCGCAACAAAGTGTATCAATAGATGATTTTACCGCTGATACCGAACGACTTTTAAAAAAGAATTTAGCTGAAATGGGCATAGTTTCAAATGAGTATCATGAAAAAGAACAAATCGCTCATGCTTCAAACCAAGAAAATGAAAGTGAGCCACAAAAATCGCGCTACTTGCCTCAATGGTTAATTTCTTTACAGAACTTATTAGAGCGAGTTCTTGAGGCAATTACGAATTGGAATAGCCCTAATCCTATTAATAACGATCAAAGTTCGTCCCGCGCTGGATATAATCTAAAACCGACAGGTGATAAATATTCCAATCATTTTAAGAGATTGGCATTTTTTGTCCCCGTTGTTCCTGATAATGAGACAATGCATACTGTCGCTGATTTCGTCTTCAAATCCTAATCGCTAGATCTCCTTCCATACAGGAGGTCTAAACATTGCGCGTTATCCAGTGCACCCACAGATGGCCAATTACTTCAAATTTTCCTTAAAGTAAACTCTTTAATTAATTGGACAGGATAAAACCCCAAGAACATGTTATAGTTCAAATCAACAGCAACAACACTTAAAAAATATGCAAAAAATTACAATTTATCATAATCCTAGATGCTCCAAATCAAGGAAAACGTTGGAACTTCTTCACTGCCAAGGTTATGAACCTGTTATTGTTGAATATCTTAAAACCCCGCTTAATCTGGAACAAATAAATAGTTTAAGAGCACATTTCGCGCTTAAGGACTTCGTTCGTACAGAGGAGCCTGTTTTTAAAGAGCATGGATTATCCCTGGACAATGAAGTCCAAGTTTTACAAGCAATGCTTAAATACCCCATATTAATGCAACGTCCAATAGTCACCTATAAAGATAAAGCAGTCATAGGACGTCCACCTGAGCATGTTCTGGAGTTATTTAAGTAGTTGTTTCTTGTAGCCTGCGGGAGGTCCCTCGTTACACCGTTACACTCGAGATGACGAAAACTCCCCTCCCAGTTAAGTGTTTCGTATCGCTTAACTGGGCGTGATAATCCTTATGCTCATTGATAGTTAAGTGGCTTTGAAATGCCCTCGTCAACCTTCATCGTTGATTTTGATTGATGAATACCAAAACTTCCTAAAGTAGTTAAAGGTAGAAATCGGGGCTTATTGAGTGCTTGATTCAGTTCAGAGTCCTGATTTTGAACTGCTTCGTTGAGGTCAGCTCCACTCTTCTTAAGGCTTAATACAGCATCGACAATACCTTGAAGGTTTGTACCACTATTCATCCAATATGGATTCAAACTGTTTTTTCCTTCTTGTAAGCACATTATAGTGTCGATGATTTTTTGGCCAACTAGTCCCTGTTTATTTAAAAAATGTATTGCTTGATTACAGTAAACATCCTCGATTGGATGAAAAAATATCTTTGGATTAAAGATGAGTCCCTCTGTTTTTAAACAAATTGCCAACTGTTGTTTCAGCATCGTATATAAATTGTTTAAATCCCGATCGATAAAAGGGAAATGTGTTTTCAATTCATTGAAAAGTGGAGGGGATAAACTTAAAAAATCAGGAAATGGAGTCATAGAGACGGACTTAAAGAGTTCATTTACTTTAATTATAATCTCAGAGATATCCCCTGCATTTTTATTTTTGTTCAAATTGTTAATAATCTCTGCGAAAGAAGATAAAATTCCAATATGCCTAACGAATGCAATCAGGTTATTATCAGCATCTCGAGCACAGACCTCATCATCGCCTATCTTAATCCTGACATCTGGAGATATTGAAGATGAATCAATTAATTTTTCATCTTGATCTTTACTCATATAAGGTTCGAGCGAATTAAGCATTCCAGTGAACAATGGCATCATATCTGAAAGGTAATGGTCCCGATAGAACAATGCGAATATGAGATAGTTATAAGACTTGATTTGCTCTAATAAAGTCTCTAAAGTCACTGAATGAGAATACTCCTTAAATTCCTCTACAAGTTGTTTTTTTTGTTCTTGACTTAAATCATGGTCATCAAATGCATCTAAAAATAGAGCTAAATTAACTTCATTAACTGTTTCAGGCAAAATGAAATGGAAATGCTCGTGTTTCTCCTTTGCTTTATCCTTTATAAGAAACGATAGGTGCTTATTATGAGTATAATGAGCAAAATCATGCATTAGTCCTTCGCCAATAGACAAAACTTTATATTGTGTTAAAAGCTTATTATATTTATCGAGAAACTTTTGGAGTCCAGCTTCAGGGACATAAACGCTAATAAATGGGCCACTTATTTTAATTTTTTTTATAAGTTGATTTTCAGGAAATCGTTTTAGAAACATAATCCACAGTCCTACTGAAGAAATTGAGGACACAGTGTAACGCAATCGGGCATTTATTTTAATAGTAGCTTTTAAATTCACTCATTTAGATGGCGCTATTTGAGTAGTATTTGTTGTTCTTTGTAGCTTGGGTTTAGCGCAGCGAAACCCAGGCTACAATCTTATAATTCAAGCGTCACTACTATTCAGATACTAATTGATTTGGACAACCTGCTTGATGGAATGCTACAAGTGCAGTATAGATGCCTTGATAATCTGCAAATGCATTTCTATTCGCTTTAATATCATCAAAAACCGCGTCTGTTCGACCACAAGTTCCATATTCTGTAATATTTGCATGATCGCCATTGGCTTTTTTATAAGACATAAACGTTTCACCGCAATGCAAATGAGGTCGTTTGGTCTTATCATTCCCTAGATATTCTACATTGCCACAGTACATTTTCTTAAAGTTCACCTTAAACTGAGGTATATTCGCAAATGAATTTACAGAAACTGCAATAATAAAACCAGCTACGGCCATAAGTGATATTTTATTCATCATAACGCTCCAAAATAAATAGAAAGCGCTAAATTTAACACATATCAATACAGCAACCAAGATTCAATACATAAAATACTAATACCTTGAGTTTACCTTATTTTTGCATCACATAGGCTCCAGGCGCAGAGGGTAGCGATGGATCAAGATGCGGTGGTGAAACATGTCTTTGCGAACCAGTGTTGACTAACCACTCGTGCCAGGCAAGCCACCAGGATCCCTCTTTCCTTTTTGCTTTACTTACCCATTTTTTCGGCCCCAGATAAGGCATGTGTTTCTTGCTTTCACGGATATAATAAAAACGTCCTGGATGATTGGGTTCACTAACAATTCCTGCGTTGTGGCCACCATTTGTTAATACAAAGGTAATATCCGAGTGCATCATCAAATGTACTTTATAAACAGATTCCCAAGGAGCAATATGATCATGTTCGGGACTCACGGCAAAAATAGGCACATGAACATTTTTAGGAGCTACTATTTCATCTTCTACACGAAAATGCCCTTCAGCGAATTCATTTTTTAGAAATAGTTTCTCAAGGTATTCCGTATGCATTTTATAAGGCATACGTGTCGCGTCAGCATTCCACGCCAGTAAATCGATCATACCGCGTTTTTTACCTGTCATATAATCATCAACCATCTTTGACCAAATCAAATCATAAGTACGCAACATTTGAAAAGAACCGGCCATATGTTTGGGATCAAGATACCCCTTTTCCCACATCATGTTTTTGAGAAATGCTATTTCACTTTCATTGATAAAGAGCATGAGTTCGCCTGCTTTTGTAAAATCTCCTTGTGCCGCAAGAAGGGAAAGACTTTTAAGACGACTATCTTTATCTCGTGCCATTGCAGCAGCAGTAATCATAGCTAAAGTTCCCCCAAGGCAATATCCCATCAAATGAATTTTTGTCTTAGGCAAAATATCACTTACCGTATCAATTGCGGCCATTGCACCTTGGCGATAATAATCATCCATGCCTAAATCACGGTCGTTCTCGTCTGGATTGCGCCATGAGACAATAAAGACCGTATGTCCTTGTCCCACAAGCCACTTAACTAGAGAATTTCCTGGTGATAAATCCAGAATATAATATTTCATTATCCATGCAGGCAATATTAGAATGGGCTCTTTAAAAACAGTTTCAGTTTGCGGTTCATATTGAATTAATTCTATTAAATGATTAGTAAATACAATCCTCCCTGGAGTAATTGCAACATTCTTGCCTGGTTTGAACTTTCCTGCGCCTGGAGGTGGCATACCGGCTAATCTTCTCTGCGCATGCTCGATTGCAAGTTCGGTACCTTGAATTAAATTGGCGCCACCAGAGCGAATTGTTTCATAAAAAAGATCAGGATTAGTCATGACAAAATTGGAGGGTGATAACGCGTCGAGTAACTGGCGAATAAAAAAAGAAACCGTGCGCTCTGCTCGACCGAAAAGACCAGGAACTTTTCGTGTGGCATATTGCCACCAATCTTCAATCTGAAGAAAAGTTTCAGCATAAAAACGCCAGGGCATCAATTGCCAATTTTCTTTATGAAAACGAACGTCCTTTCCTTCTCCTGGTTGTTTTTCACATAGCAGACGAGCAAGAAACTCATCCAAGTGTATGCCTGGATAACAAGCCAATGCCAATAGATGGCCTGGTGATTGGGCTAATTGCAAAAGCCAGGCCCAATAAGAAGTTCCTATTACTGCAGGACTCATTCCCATTGTAACCTTACCAAGATTTGCCTGATACCATTTATTGAGATAATAAAAAAATTCATCCAACTCCTTGATATATTTTGCATGATGGGAATTGTTGACCATCTCAGATGGAGGCTCAGGTTGTTTCTTTAAGACTAATCTAGATACGACTTTCGTTTGCTCTGTTCCTTTCATGGTCAATTTCCTTTTGATTCCATCCAGCTAATACTTTGTTGGCGATTTAACCGATGTGCTGCTGTAAATTATAGTATTATTTTCAGTATAATGCGTGAGTTATAAAACAGATCAAGAGAATAAAGACATCTTGAGTTGCTTTAATAATGGAGTATGCTTAAAAAAGGATATAAACCAAATCGAACAGAGGGAAACAATGAAAAATCTATTAGTTATTTTACTATGTGTCATTTGTACTTCAGTGCTAGCTGATGATTTGGGAAAAAGCACCTATCAAGTATCGTGTAAATCGTGCCATGCTCCTCAATTTGCAGCCGGGATAAAAGCTCCTGCGGCTTTTGATAAAAAAGCTTGGGATATACGCTTTAAAAATGCTGAACTAGAAGCCAAAAACAATCCTACAGAATATAAAACAGCCATGGATTATTTATTATACAAGATAAAACTTGGCAAAGGGTTAATGCCGCATAGTGGGTTGTGTAAGGAAGCAGATGTACCCAAGAAAAATTGCTCGGATGAAGCATTTATTCAGGCGATTCACTATATGTCTCAAAATTAAGAATCAATGTCAACAATGCATCTAAGCATTAGATGCCTGGTCTCAGCGGCACAGCCATTAAGTTAAGGATTTTTGTCATTCCCGCGAATTCTTAAGTTGGCACTACGCCTTGCTAGAAGTAGGTTCCCGCCTTCGCGGGAACGACAGTTTTTTACTTAACTTATTGAACATGGGTCTCAGCGGAGCCTGGGATATTTGAGTCTCCCAAAAAACATAAGTTCCGCTATGCACGATAATCAAGGTTTATCATGATACAAAACAATCAGCTCCTTACTGGAAGAACAACCTAATACTTCCATTGTCTTAGCCAGAGTACCTTCCACAGTTCGATAGGAAATCTTCATGTCACGCGCAATTTCTTTTGAACTTTTTCCTTGGGCGAGTAATTTAAGACAGACTGCTTGTTGTTCTGATAAGTGTACCGGAATATGTGACACTTTATGAAACAGCACAATATCTTTCTCATTTAATTTGACTGATTTGGATTCTCTTGTTTGCTTTGCGGTGACATGCTCAAACACACTTAATACATGTTCTTCCAATGCATTATCATTTGTATCAAGAGAGATATTCGCTACGTTTTCAAATAATGGATCACGTTCGACATGAAGCCTATCAAAAAAGGTTTTAAGATCAGTAGTTAATAATGGTGAAGGATTACGTGCTATTCGCCCTATTTGCACTTCAGTACTTACTTGCAAAAAAACCACCAACTCCGAAGATAATAAGTGGCGAATTGCCTCATCACAGATAATACTTGCTTCAGTAGCTACTACAATATTCTCTTTAGTTTTCAGTGCATTCAGTAGATTATATTGGCATTGATAAAAATCTTTTTGGCCTTCAGTACCAAAAATCTCATTTAAGGAACGTCCAATATGATACTCAATTCCAAGATCAGCATCGATAAACTGCCAACCCAATTTTTCAGCCAGCTGTTTAGCAAATAAACCTTTACCAGCACCTGGTAGGCCGACAATAAATATACGTTTATATTGATTCATGGTTTTCTCTCCTACCCGCTTTATTAATAAGCACTAATTTTGGAATCTACTGATATTATAAAAAATGGATATAAATAGCATCAATACGTAAAACTACTTATTAAGTAATACAGTATTTGTACAAAAAGGCCTTTTAGCAACTTTTTTCTATTAATAATTTTTTTGCTGTTACCAAATCAAAATATGCTTTTTTCTTATCGGAGGGATTACGTAAAAGATAGGCTGGATGATAACTTACTAAAAAGGGGATATTCTGGTATTGGTGCAGTGTATTACGCAATTGTTTGAGTGGAAGTGGTTTGTTAAGCAAAAACTGCCCTGCAAAACGACCTAACGCCAAGATCAGATGAGGCTGTACAAGCTCAATTTGACGTGCGAGGTACGAACTGCATTGAGCAATTTCATCTTCTTGGGGATCCCGGTTATTCGGTGGTCTACATTTCAAAACATTAGCAATGTAAACATCTTCTTCAACCATTTCAATGCTGTGCAGCATCTGATTTAATAAGCTTCCTGCTTTACCCACAAAAGGTTGGCCTTGTTGATCCTCATAAAAACCTGGGGCTTCGCCAATTATCATCAATTTGGCTTGCGGACTGCCACGAAAAAAAACCGTTTGCGTTCGAGTTTTATGTAAAGCACATCGGGTGCATGCGGCCACCTCTTGGAGCTAATGCAGATAAATCCTGCTCACCAGAAGGATTAGGCTTGCGTAACACCCAGAGATCGATTCCCATAGCCTGTAGGTAATAACGATTTAAAGTGTCTGACATAAAGGACTCATTTCAAAACTGTAACATGCTAGAGAATAGTTGGAGTGTTATTTTCGTTTTTAATTTTTGATAAATCAATGCTTACTTTTATTAAAAATAAAATAGACACGGTGTGGGCGAGGTTATGCTCAATTAAACTGGAAAAAACGGTCGTTCCCGCGAAGGCGGGAACCCATATCTAGAAAGACACGGTGCTTCCATAAGAATAGATTCCCGCCTTCGCAAGAATGACAAAAATTCATAACATTATAATGGGATCGTAGTTAACTATCCTAAAAACTTAATAGCCTCTGCAAGCATTATTTGACGAGAGCGTTCAAATTGCACCTCATTCCAGATATTTTCTACCCGTAATGTTCCATTATCAAGACATTCCTCATAAGCAGCCAATGCAAGCAATATATGAGAAAATTTGATTTTCCTAAACTTGCCTAACGCTTCAAGTAACGTCATGAGTTCAATTGCGGCTCCTGAAATATCATCGCCAAACTCACCATCAATCCCATTAAACTTTGCAGAAAACCAATCTTCTAGAGGAATCCCTCTCATGATGAAACAGTGAGATAGTTGCGAACCACCAAGTACCCGAGTATCCAAATATTGCTGAATATCAACACAAATAGTGTTTCTCTTTATGTACTCAAAAGCTTCAGCAAATAATGGAGTTAATTCAAAAGGTTGTACCTGAACAATAGCACGTAATTCAATAAGCGACTTAAGCATATGCAAATTTTCTACTTGTTCTTCTTGAGTATATTTCTCAGAAAAACCGTGCATATTCTTCTTCGCCACCTCTATTTGGCGATCGAGTTCAGCAACAATCTTTTGTAAGCAAATAGCATTTTTTTGTTTCGTTGAAATTTGTTTCTGCAACCAACTGCGAAGCTCTGAAGACAAAGATTGAGCTTGCTTACTTGAACATGCTTTAGTTAATGCAGCATTAAAATCATCCGGATTTAATTGATCATATAATTCAGCGGCCTTTATATAGAGATTTGCATGTTCCTCTTCTAAATGCTCTTCCAACATTTTGCGTTCCAAAACATCAATTTTGGCAACCTTAGTGATTTCAATCATCCCACCACCAGGCAAAATATAAAATCCATAATGTTGCGCAAACCGAATGCGCCCATGCGCATCAATGTTGATTCTATCTACTGCCTCATTCTCAAGTTTTCCTCCCATTTGAATTTGAATAGGATACAATTGATTCGCAGGAGGATGATAAATATCGAGCTGATCCAGATTAAAAAGATGGGTTTTGTTGGTTTTCTCCAAATGTGCTTTTTGAGCCGTACGAAATTTTTCCCAAATCTCTGGTTTATATTCAGAGAGTGGCTGTTTCAATCTCATTTGACCTGGAGTGGTACCAAACTCAAACCAGAAACTTAATTCTTCATCCATCTCCATACCATAGAAATCTAATAAAACATCAAAATACTGCTGATTTTCTATACGTTGTAACACATCAGCATAGTTAATAAATGTCGCCGCATAAGCTAGTGTTTTATAATGATTTTTTGCTTGATTATTATGGGTAATTTGTCCAGAAAGCATTTTAAGCCCTGCAATTTTATCCTGCATCATGGCTTGTCGGCCTTGAGGAGTTGCTTCTCTATATTGAATCAACATTGGACCGACATCAGTAAATAACTGCACCATGACTTCTCCCCATCAGGCTTAATAAATTTCAATTTACTAGTGAATATTACCAACAACACACAACAAGTTCAGTGATTTATTCAAGTGATCCAGGTATTGCTTCATTAAATCAATTTTATCCAAGTTTTTGTTTCATTATAGTTAATGATTTTGAATTATTTTGCTAAGATAGCTTTTGTTGTCATTTTAGAAGAAAGCTCATGACATTAACGAAGATTCCAAATCCTTATTCTGCGGAAACAGCATTTCATGATGGCAGGCTACGCCAAGCCCAATTGAAGATGCTTGCCATGCTTGAAGTGGTGGATTCTATCTGCCTTAAACATGGTTTGGACTACTGGCTTGATGCAGGAACTCTTTTAGGAGCAGTTCGTCATCAAGGCTTTATCCCCTGGGATGACGATGTGGATATTGCCATGCCGCGTGCCAGTTATGAGCAATTTCTCCGTGTCGCACCAGCAGAAATTCCTGACTGGATGTGGCTGCAAACAATTCATAGCGATCCAGGCTATTTTAATATGGCTACTCCTTTAAAAATCAGAGATCGTACCAGCCGCTTTATCGAAAAACATGAAAAAGGTAATGAACCTTACATTCAAGGTATATTTATTGATGTTTTTGTCTATGACAGCATGCCAATAGATCCAAAACAACGTAAACGATATAAATTTTATGCTAAAAAGCTCTCCCGTTTGTTAAGCACCAAATACAGTAAAGTAAAAATAGGACACTATCCCGTACTGTATAAGGCTATAGCCTCATTTTTGCCCAAAAACTTGCTTGAGTTTTGTTTGCAAAAAATCATTCATCGAGCGAATAGCAGTCAAAGCCCTTACATAGGACGCGGTTATAATTGTGTAGGAAGAAATTTAATTAAAAAAGATGAAGTATATCCTTTGCAACGTGTTGCCTTTGAAACGAAAGAACTTAATATTCCTCAAAATGCAGAAACATTTCTTATTCAACAATATGGTGATTATTTACAATTACCCCCAGAAGAACAAAGAGTCATGAGACATTGCAAAGAACTTATCCCTCATCTGGAAGAAACAATCTAAAATCCCCCTCCTCTGCTGGATTTTCTCGATTGTTGACAGATAATCATGCAATCGGTTACAATTGTACCCAATATCAAACAAGCACATCACCAAAGAGGCTTAAACACATCATGGACATAATCTCTTAAGTACGCCCTAAGCACTGGGCAATGACGGAAAGCAGTCACACAAACTGCCCATTAAACTACTTAAGTGAGTTACATGATGCATCAGCCAATTCAATTTAAACATCTTAGTCTTTCTTTTCCCCATAAAACATGTTTTGTGGACTTTAGCGGTCAAATTTCCTATGGCAATCGCATTGCGATTATTGGACGCAACGGCTCCGGAAAATCAACCCTATTAAAATTGCTTGCGAGATTACTTGAGCCAACTGATGGTGACATCCGTTTTCCTAAAGAATTAAACATCGGCTATGTCCCACAAGTTATTGAAGAATTTGATTCATTAAGTGGAGGTCAACGTTTTCATAAATTATTAACCCAAGCATTAGCATCTGCTCCAGATCTCTTAATGCTCGATGAACCCAGCAACCACCTGGATCGTAACAATCGCCGTTCTTTGATGAGAATGCTTGCTGATTATAGAAAAACCTTGATTATAGTGACTCATGATATTGAATTACTGCAAACCACTGTAGATACAATTTGGCATATCGATCAAGCCGAAGTACATGTTTTTACAGGATGTTATGAGGACTACTTACGAGAAACCACTATTCAGCGTAGTGCAATTGAGGGTGAAATTGCAGAGTTGACTCGTCAGAAAAAACAAATACATGCGGATATGATGAGAGAACAGTCACGAGCCAAAAGCAGTAGAGTTCAAGGAGAAAAACACATTCAGCAGAGGAAATGGCCTACGATTGTTTCGCAGAGCAAAGCAAGAAATGCACAAGAGACTTCAGGCCGCAAAAAAAGTGCTATCAATCACAAAAAACAGGAATTGACTCAGCGTTTATCAGAACTGTACGTCCCTGAAGTCATTTACCCTAAATTTGCTATTCATGCAGTAGATACGAATGAGACTTTAGTCACGGTGAGTAATGGGGCTGTCGGTTATAATGAAAATAATTCGATTCTAAGCGCATTGAGTTTCTCAATAAGAGCTCGGGAACGGATTGCAATTTATGGTGATAATGGATCAGGTAAATCCACCTTACTTAAAGCCATATTGGATAATCAGTCTGTAATAAAAAAAGGAACCTGGATCGTACCTCATCCCCATGAAATCGGCATCCTTGATCAACACTACAACACATTACCTGCAGATAAGTCGGTATGGGAGATTATAAGTTGTTTCTTCAGTGACAAATCCTATACCGAAATCAGGAAGCATCTGAATGATTTTTTATTTCGGAAAAATGAAGAAGTTGATGCGTTGGTTTCTACTTTATCGGGTGGAGAAAAAGCCCGACTGTCCTTGGCGCAAATTGCCGCAATTACGCCCAAGTTACTTATTTTGGATGAAATAACAAATAACCTGGATCGAGAAACACGGGCTCATGTTATTCAGGTACTCAAAGATTATCCAGGTGCAATGATTGTTATTTCGCACGATTCTGATTTTTTGAACGCGATTCAAATAACGTACAGGTATGAAATTAAAAATGGATTATTAAATTTATTATAGTTGTGCCTATAACCGAGTAAAGATATGAATAAAAAAGACATTTTACTAAGCAAATTTTTCCTGAGTCTGCTAAAACCTTACAGCGTTTATGTTATTGGATTATTATTTACCGCTGTGTATTGGGGAATTAATAACACCCTTTCACCTTATGTGCTAAAACTTATTATTGATAAGGTTGCTGCATTCTCAGGCGATAAATCAGCTGTATTTGATGCGATAAAACCCTATGTGATCTTATACATTACTTTGTGGATCCTGATCGCTATTGATATGCGTCTTTCAGATTGGTTCCGCTTAAAATTATTTCCCTACATTCGCTTTGACTTGGTAAATAATATGTTTGCCTATTTGAATCAGCATTCGCATCGCTTTTTCCAAAATAACTTTGCGGGCAGTTTATCTAATAAAATCTCTGATATGACCTCAGGAACTATAGCGATTTTTACAACGATTGATGATGCAGCAGCCCAAGTCGTTGGCCTCATCATTGCGATCATCAGCATGCTGCTTGTACATCCTGTATTTGCCTTGATTTTACTTATTTGGGCTATTGTCTTTTTGGGAATTGCGATGGTTTATTTCAAACCAGTTCAAGACTTGTCTAATTTATTTGCGACCAGTAAAACAACATTGGTAGGAAAAATTGTTGATAGTATAAGCAATATCACCAATATACGATTGTTTTCCAGAGCGGCTTTTGAAAATCAGTTAATTCGCAATACAGCCCAAGAAACCACAGATAAAGATCAGACCATGCAATGGACTATCTTGAAAATGCGTTCTTATTGGGACATAAGCATTATCGTACTGATTGCCACCAATTTATATATGCTGGTAGATATGTACAGTAAAAATCAAGTCTCAATCGGTGATTTTAGTTTTATTATCTCCTTATCAATCAGCATTTTTTATAATTTATGGTATCTTGCAAGTCAATTTGTATTGTTTGCAGAAGAGTTGGGAAAATGCAGGCAAGCCCTAACCTTGATTTCAGAATCACATGAGATTACTGATAAACCCGAGGCACAACCATTAACTGTCACTCAAGGCCGGATTGAATTTAAAAACGTGAGCTTTCACTATGACGAAGGTGCGCATCTTTTTAAAAATAAATCCGTGGTCATTGAGCCAGGACAAAAGATTGGTCTTGTAGGCTTATCTGGATCCGGAAAAAGCACTTTTGTTAATCTGATTCTGCGTTTGTTTGATGTGGAATCAGGACAAATTTTGATTGATGGAAAAAATATTTGCGATGTTACCCAAGAATCATTGCGCGAAAACATTGCTATGATTCCGCAGGATGTGACTTTATTTCATCGCACGCTCATGGAGAATATTCGTTATGGCCACATTGATGCAACGAATGCGGAAGTTATTTCTGCATCAAAAAAAGCACATTGTCATGAATTTATTTCACAACTTCCTGAACAATACAATGCGTTAGTTGGCGAACGTGGGATTAAATTATCAGGTGGGCAACGACAGCGCATTGCCATTGCCAGAGCTATGCTAAAAAATGCACCCATTTTGATTCTGGATGAAGCGACATCCGCTTTGGATTCATTGACAGAGAAATTGATTCAGGATGGTTTGCATTTGTTAATGCAAAATAGAACAACTATTGTCATTGCGCACCGTCTTTCTACCTTATCGGAAATGGATCGCATTCTGGTCTTTGATAAAGGTCGCATTATTGAAGATGGGTCGCATGAGGAACTGATCAAGGTACCAAGTCATTACAGTCACATGTGGCAAATGCAAGCTGGAGGTTTTTTACCAGATAAAATCTAAACTGATAATTTGGCTAAAAGCAAGATCCGTAGCTCAGGAAACCCTGAGCTACGTTTTACAGCACTCAGGCTAGGATATAATGTTTTTACATCGAAACATGTTCAGTAACTGCTTGTTTACTTCGCTCATACTGGATGAACAGTTCAGCAAGCGCATCTGGTGTAGCATCTTTTTTAGCATCAATTGCACGCTCACTCCATTTAGGAATTCGAACTCCCTTAAAAAAATTATCTTCAGCCTGTTCAAAGCGTTTCTCAAAATTAACAGTATAAATCTTGCTAAATCCAGTGATCTCTCCTTTTTCATCGGTCTCCAACTCAAGAACAGCTTTTTGAATCGCCTTTTTAGCATCCAACTTTGCACCCTTGATTCCATCTTCTAAAATCTTTTTAGCACCTTCAAGCGTTTCAGAAAAAACGAGTTCATGGCCTAATGAATAACCACAAACATGTTCATATGCCACTGCGTGAAACGGAGAAATTAGATAAGAAGCCAAATCAGTAAAACTATCACCTGATTTGGTGTAGGCTGGGTTAACAATTGCGTATATTTTGCTCATTTCATTCCCTAAAATTAAAAATATATAAAAATAAAGCCTGTCCGCGGATATGAACTGACTCAAGCTCCATAAATGCATTAACCTGGAAAAAACAGTGGCAACGTATAAAGAGTTCGCATGTTAAATTGACAAGTATTTGTAGCCTGTATCAGCGTTCAAATTACAAATACTTGTCAATTCAGCACAGAAAACACTTGCAGTAAAATTCACCAGTTTTTTCCGGATTAAATATTATCACATTTGTCTTATTTGTATATAAGATAAGCGACTACTATTACTTTGATACAAATCAGTTATAGCAATGCCTACTAAGTTTTATTCGGCGTTGCAAGTTCACTTGGCTTCAGTTACGCACTATTATGTACACTCCTTCGCCTCGTTCACTTGCCCTTAATGGCTAGTGCGGTAGTTGAGGTTTATTTTTAAATAATCTATAAGGCCAATGCAATTTCAGGCCATCACGCGTCAATTGGAATGGGCCTTAGTTTATATTCAAGACCCATCGATTGACTTTGGCTTAACCGACAAATTTGAGTTTGTCACTTATTTCCTGAGAACTGGTGACCGTCAATGCATTGTTTGTGTCATCCTGTTTCTTGACTTTAAATAAGGTATTGGGCTTTTTCACGGTGACAAGAGCAAGATATGGTTTGCTGGCTGCCACATTTTCTCGCTCGGTTCCAATTTTCCGCTCATCCATATACTTTGTAGCCTCTGACCGGTCTTTAAATAAGGTCAAGTTCGATTGAAATGATTTTTTTATGGCTTTAGTACTCGGGGTAATTGTGTAAAAATCAGAGGATTTGAACTTGACACATTGTACGTTTTGACCGACTGCAAACAAACCCTGCATATCTTCGCTAACTATGCCCAATTTTCTTGAAATTTTTTCATCTTTTAAAAGGAGGTTAATTTTTTCTAATTGCTCCTGGGACAAAGTACGTAAATTTAGTACAGATTTTAAATCAAGATAAGATACTATTTCTTTTAGAATTTCCAGGGGTAATATGGCTAAGTCACCATTCAACTTCAATTTTTCCATCGGTTTGTTTTTAGATTTTACCAGTTTACCGAGCAAGTCAAATATTTTCATCTCCACTCCAGTTTGATTAAAATATATACACATAGTATCATAGAAAAATTAAGCTTTTATTAGGCAAGGTCCCTGAAGTTTTTTTAGAAAAGATTTAATCTTGAATTGACCACAGATTTTTCAATTTCACATCGAACAGCCCCCTCTCCCGCGATAGGAACTTTGATAGTATGATGATGCCCTTCGCGGGAGAGGGAAATGGACAAATCTATGCTAAGATAACGAGCCGTAATTTACGGAAGAACTGCACTGATGCTGAGAGACATCTTTGGTACCCTCTTCGAGCGGGTAGACCGTAACTGCTTCTCATTGCATCTTGATGCACTTTTATAATCGACCCATCAAGCATGGGCCATTCGTGATCGCCATCTTTTTTTAATTCCGCCAATATTGCGGCGATATAATCTTTTTTAGATCTGTTGCTATAAGGATTATAAACACTTTTCTAATTGCCATAGTCCTGTGGCAAGTCACGCCATGCAGCACCAGAACGAAGCATCCAACATATTGCCTCCATGAATAACCGATCCTTTTTACCATGTCGCCCTTTAGGCTTTGGAAGTAATTTTTCTAAACGTGGCCACAACTCGTCATCAATGACCATACCTGACAATCCCTCTCTGTCCGATGTGAAATTGAAAAATCTGTACTCATTTCAAGATCAAATCTTGTCTAAAAAAAACTTCATGGACGTTAACTAATTGATTTATTATATAATAATTTTGTTTTTGTGCTGCCTATTGCCTCAATGAAAGGTGTCGCCAAAGGATAAAAAAAATTTGAAAAAAGAATTTATCTCACTTAATATTTCCGTGAGACAGGATCGTAAAAGTATCAGCTCAATCATTATTCACTTATTCGTTAGATAACAAGCAACTTGTTAAGTTTCATGAAGCAAGTTACAGAAGTTATCTCTACTGAATGGAGGACTGGTAAACTTAGTTAACTAAATCAATAAGCATATTTCGTGTTGAGATAGATATTTAAGTTAATCAGTGCTTTTTGTATCTGCTAGCTCAAGTAGCAGAGACATAATACTCATGAATAACCCTCCAGTGGTTGGCATTTCCTATTACTCACCAAGCGTTGTAATTTGAATTATATTTCAGCCATCAATCTTATCTCAATTTAAAATTTAACCAATTAATTTTTCATAAAAGGTATAAAAATGGCTATACGTTATTTATCGTTTGAATTTGATGAGTGTTTATTTAATCACAAGTACATTCAAGAATCCGATTTAGGTCTCGCAAAGCATTTAGGAGATGCGATTCTAATCCACAATAGAGCATATTTAGATCAACTAAAAATTGAAAATACTGCATTTGATACGGTGGTTGTTTTGATCGGATCCAATAGGCAATCCTATGAATATGATTATTCTAATATGGGTTATGGAAACAAATTTAAAGGTTCATGTTGTCCGGCCATTCAAACAGTATGTGCTGATCTGAATGTTACATTTGATCCATTTCTTTTAGCTGATGTGACTGGAAATCTGCCTTATGGAACTTCTTATAAGTTAATCATGCAAGAAATTGCTGACAATACCTATCTCAAGAATCCTCAACAAAACCATGCTACATGTACTATGGATGAAACCAAAAGAACGCTCCTATTTGCACAGATGCAAAAAGCAGCTGCAGATCATCCTAATGAAGAAATTATCTTTGATTTCGTTGACGGCAGGTATGATATTTTAGTTTGTTATTTATACAAATATTTTACAAAACATCCGCATATGATTCCTAAAAATGTAAGCTTACGCCTGCATTTGTATGGAGGCGCTAAGGTTGCTTTAATGGCGTCTATTCAAGGAACTGGCGAACCTTATTTAAATTATCCTGAACATGTTAAGTATATGTTAGGCCATTTGTGGGATCTGGATAAATTCGCTGAGTCCATGAAACTATTTTCAATAGAACATATAGATAATATATTAGAAAACTTTTATAAACTTGAAGAACAAGCTACGGCTTTGGAATCAGCCATACAGAAGGGTGAATACATTACCAAATGTACCGAATCTATTGATAATATTGAAGAACTTGCTACAGAAAAAGAATCTGACATTGATACTTACGACTTTAGTGTTACGTCTGATGAATCCTCAGATGAGGACAGTGATCTTGCGTTTCTTGAAGACAATGGTCCAGAAAAAGAGGTTGACGCTGGCAAACAAACTCTTGCTACTGAAACTTCCACTATTCACCCGCGCCCAGAGGCAGAACCGGCTAATCAACAAGGCAATCTGGGACGTAATCAGCATGTGTTCCATAAACCAGTTGCAGTTAATAGAGTAAACAGATCCCCTATGGCATTACCCGATGATACGTTTTGCAGCGCCAGTAGTTCTTGTTTAATATCCTAAAAATTTACTCTTTATCGCCTCGATTAATGATGTTTCACCTCATTGTGAAACATCATTAAAATCCCACCAGGAAAAATCATCAAACAAATATCAGCTCTCTCCAATATACACCGGGTTACCCATAATGTATGGTTGCTTTAATATTAGCTTCAGATCCCAAAACCATCACAATAAAATCAGCTTATTACCGGGCTTAAATGTGCCAATTTTGTCATCAAATTATTATTTTTTACTCAAAATATGGATTATCATCTGTCTTATAACGACGTGAACGTATAAATTTTATGGTTTTTTGTCACCCATCCCCCCTTTACGCCAAGTAGCTCGCATTTCTGTCCAGCTACTAAAAATATCGATCATCGAAATAGACCACACAAAATCACCCATTAGCGGCATGCCAGAGTATCTGCTTCCATAAAACCAACTTGGCTCGTGTCTCAATAGTTTGTACTAATCTTAATATATTTTCTTAAAGGACTTCCTAACTTCGTTTCATTTGAGCCTCTTCCATAGCAGAATTTATAGAGTCTTAGTAAATGATCAATCATTGCCAGCAATTTCGCTGATACTTCGTCTAATGAACCCTCTTAATATTTGTAATATTTCGGGAACCAGGGAGGCAGAGTTTTTTTTAAACGCATAAAGCACATCTTAGCAGTAGCAAGCCAAATCATTTAAGCGACTCCAATAATAAAGTTAGCTCATAAGCTTTTCTTTTTACCCCGTTTATTAAGCTTTTTATTGGAAATGGGCAACAGATAATTTGAGGCAATTCGTTGAAAAAAAAATTTTTTCTTATTTAATATTGCCTTAAGAAAAGTTCATTAAAATATCAGATTAATCATTATTCAATTATTCATCAGATAACAAGCAATTTTTTGACTTTCATGAAGCAAATTACAGCAGTTGTCTGTACTGAATGGAGGACTGGTAAACTTAGTTAACTAAATCAATAAGCAGATTTCATGTTGAGATAGATATTTAAGTTAATCAGTGCTTTTTGTATCGGCTACCCCCAAGTAGCAGCGGCATAAAAACTCATGAATGACATTCCAGTGGTATCGACATCCTAGTACTAACCAAGCGTTGTAATTTGGATTATAAAGGGACCATCAAATCCTATCTCAATTGAAATTTAACTAATTAATTTTTATAAAAGGTTTTAAAATGAAAATACGTTATTTATCGTTTGACTTTGATGGGTGTTTATTTAATCCAAGTTACGCTCAAGCAGAACATTTCGAGTTCACTAAGCATTTAGGAGATGCCGTTCTAGTCCACAATAGAAGATTTTTAGAGCAAATCAAAAGAGAAAATGCAGCATTTGATAATGTGGTTGCATTGATCGGCTCCAATAGGCAATCCTATGAGACTGATCAATTGAACATGGGTCCTCAAAAAGCATTTAAAGGTTCATGTTGTCCTGCGATTAAAACAGTATGTGCTGATCTGAATATTACATTTGATCCGTTTCTTTTGGCTGATGTGACTGGAAATCTTCCTTTCGGAACTTCTTATAATTTAATTATGCAAGAAATTGAGGCCGGTAACTTTATGCAAGATACAACTCAATATGAGCATGCTACATGTCCTGGCGAAGAATATAAAGTATCGCTGCTATTCGCACAAATGCAAAAAGCAGCAGCAGATCATCCTAATGAAGAAATTATCTTTGATTTCTTTGACGACAGGTACGAGATCTTAATGGGTCGTGCAAAGGAGTTTTTTACAAAATATCCGCATATGATCCCTAAAAACGTCACCTTACGCATGAATAGGTATGCAGGTGATGATGTTACTTTAATGGCATCTATCGAAGGAACTGGCGAACCTTATTCTAATTATCCTGAACATGTTAATAATATGTTAAACGATTTGTGGGCTCACGATGAAATCGCTAATTCCTTGAAACCAATTTCAAATGAACAACATACAGATATTGTGTTAGAAAATAATTATAAGTTCGAAGAACAAGTTAAGGCTTTAGAAACAGCAATCCAAACAGGCGAATACATTGCCCTCAATTTAGCAGCACGGGAAATTGATCACATTGTAGAATATACGGAAGCAGTTGACACGAACGAAGAACTCTCTACAGAAAAAGAATTAGAATCCAGCAACAATTTGTCTCCACTTAGCTATTTTACTGATAACTCTAGTGGTGAACCCAGAGCCAAGCTTGCTTTTGCCAAAAAGAATCATAGTCATAATGAAATAAATCGATGGTTTCAAGGATATCAACAACCCGAGTATATTGAGGATGGCGATCGCATTATACTGTTCATTAATGTTCATCCTGATTCCCCCTATAAAGATCCATCTTTATTTGAAGCAATAGAAATTTTACGCCAACAACACATTGAACTCAGTGATAATGCCATAGAAACATTACAACAAGAATTTAATTCTGTACTACCTGTATTAGAACAAGCAAAATCAATTGCAATGACATATGATGTTGACTTCAAGCAGTTTCTTGATGGGTATACTAATGCTTTTAGTGATATGCCAGTTGATTACTTGGTTAAATACAAAAATCATGAGCTTGTTGAAAACGATGGCCGAGAAAAAGAAGCTAACATTGGTAATCTTAACTTTAGTGATAGATCTGATGAATCTTCGGATGAAGAAAGTGCTCTTGAGCTTGTTGAAGACGATAGTCGAGAAAAAGAGCTTGACGCGAGTACTGATGACTTTAGCGATAGTGATTCATCTGTTGACGCCTCGGATGAAGAAAGTGATCTTAAGCCTTTTGAAGACAATAGTCCAGAAAAAGAGGTTGAGGTTGATGTTGACAAACAAACTCTTGCTACTGAAACGCCCGCTATTCACGCGCGCTCAGAGGCCGAGCCCACTAATCAACAAGGAAATCCAGCTGGCAATCCAGGGCGAAACCAGTATGCGTTCCATAAGCCAGCTGCAGCTCCTAGAACAAACAGGGCACCTATCGCATTGCCCGAGGATAAGTTATGCAGCGGCAGTAGTTCTTGTTTAATATCCTAAAAATTTACTCTTTATCACCTCGATTAATGATGTTTCACTTCATTGTGAAACATCATTAAAATCTCACCAGAAAAAATCATCAAGCGAGTAAAGCAAATATCAACATCCCCCAATGTACGCCGGCTTACCCATAATGTAGGTTGCTTTAATATTATCTTCAGATCCCAAAGCCATCAAAATAAACAACAACTCGAAAATATCATTGACTCGTTCACGGCGATATTTCAGATAGGTTGTAGCATCAGGATCAATCACAATGAAATCAGCTTCCTTGCCGGGCTTGAATGTACCAATTTTATCATCCAATTGTAATGCTTTTGCAGCTCCCAAAGTCGCCATATACCAACGCATCATACTAGGTAATTTCACACTATTTAACATGGAAACCTTATACGCATCATCTAAAACAGCAAACATTGAAAGACAATTTCCAGCCCCCCAATCAGTCCCTAAAGTGATTTTATTGGTATATCTGAAGGCTCTTGCAAAGTTGAATAAGCCACTACCTAAAAAGTTATTACTCAAAGGACACCAGGAAATAATCGCTCCCGATTTTTTAAACAGCTCCAGCTCTTCATCTGTTGTATGAATGCAATGACCAAATACACTTCGGTCCGTTACCAAACCAAAATGGTCATAAACATCCAGATAATGTTTGCTCCAGGGATAAATTTTTTTTACTGCAGCAATTTCATTCAGATTCTCATCCAGGTGCGTTTGAATATAACAATCAGGATGTGCTTTTTTAAGTGAACCACACAACTCCAGCATTTGCTCAGAACACGCTAAAGCAAACCGCGGCGAAATACAGTAGGATAAACGGCCTTTATTATGCCATTTTTCGATCAAACGAACACAATTATCATAATTCTCCTGTGTTGTTAATCTCAGTTTATCAGGAGCATTTTCATCCATCAAAATATTGCCGGTTACAAAACGCATGTTTCTTTTTTGTAACTCTGCAAAAAATATATCAGTTGCCTCATAAAATAATGGTCCGTAAGATACAGCCGTTGTAGTTCCATTTCTTAAAAGATAATCAAGAAAGAAATTTAAATCTTTTGTTGCACTCGCCCTATCACTATAAACACTCTCCGCAGGAAATACATAGTCTTCCAACCACTCCAACAGTTTTTCACCATAGGCGGCAACAATTGCGCTTTGCGTAGCATGTTGATGAGTATCAATAAATCCAGGAGTAATTATCTTATTTTTATAATCAACCAGTTTTACCCCATCTATTTTATTCTTTAAAACATCATAACTCCCCACATCAACAATCTTCCCTGCTTCAACAACCAATATGCCATCCTCGATGTAAACATATTGACACTCTTGCTCTGATTGTTTTTCTTTCTTATTATCAGGAAGATTTTCAATGGTAGCCGTGTCTTTAAAATAAAAAATTGCACCTCTATAAGCTGTTTTATCACTCATAAAAATCTCCATGTTATTCAGGGTTCGTGTCCTTAATAAAATAAATCAGCAAAATTGAGGACAGTGTACAAAATGGTAATATCCACAAATAGGTAAAAAAGTCTTTGGATGCAGCAGTAACAAATAAATAAGGGATGAACAATAAAAGGGTGTTAAATAGAAAAACTGCCGTATTTAATACGCTAATGGCCACACCACGGGTACTGTCTGATGAAATTTCACTGACCATCGTATAAAAAAGCATAGAGCCTGAAAGTAAAAAGCCAATCAGAAATGAAACTATTTTAGTAATGATAAATGAATTGGTGCCATAGTGAGGAAGATAAATTCCCAGTAATAAGGCCATGGTTCCAGTGACTAAAGTAATGTGTATTACCATAATTCTTGATTTGACTGTATTGGAAAACCAACCCATTAATGGGGTGCCAATACCAATCCCTGCAAAAATCAATCCGCTAATCATAATTGATTGCAGAATATCGACTGAATAGTAGTTTTGAATTTGCATGAACCATAAACTCGCATAAGCAAGTAAAACACCAAACGACATTGCTGCAGTAACGGAACACAGTACAATTTGTTTGTTTTTAAAAACAACCGCTAATGATTTTTTTAATGAAATCGAACTATCTCTTACGAAACCAGGAGGGGAACGAACAAGGATAGAAGATAAAATAAATAAAATCAGACCAAAAATCGAGAGCCATTGATACAGTTCACTCCATGTATGCGATATCAACTCTACTTTAAAATAATAATGAAGAACCCCAGCTAAAATACATGAAAGTGTTTGGGTCAAACCAAATAATACAGGAAAAAACTGTGCGGAAAACCATTGAGAAATCAAAACTGCCGCGGCAACAAATGCAAAAGAAGCACCTATTCCTTGAATGAAATTTGCAAATGTAAAAATTGTCAAGCTACCCGCAATAGAGATAAAAATATTCCCTAAGGCCAGTAATAAAATTCCCCCGCTGACTACAATTCTTGGATTAAATTTATCAAGCAAATAACCAGCGGGAATTTGCATGCAAGCAAAGCCTAAAATAAATGCGCCGGTTGCAATGGATACGCCATAATCGCTAGCACTTAGTGTGTTTTTTATTGGTTCTGAAAATACTGCTGCCGCAGTGTTCAAACAAAAAGAATAAACAACAAACAAGGTTGCAATCAACCAAACAATAGTCCCATATAATTTTTGCATGAATTATCCTTTTTTCCAGGTGAGTGTCTTTTTTATGCCCTTTATGAAAAAAAGTATAGCAAATAAACAATTGTATTTTGGATCACATCACTTTGAAAAATTCAAACCAAAAGAATGAACATGGAGAATAATTTTCATCCACTCATCTATACTCAAAATAACCCAGTCACAATTTTTATCTTGCAGGATGCAATACTGGGCTGACTAAAAAGGAGTTTTTTTATGAAAGTTAATTACTTGGTTGTTCCTCTCATTTTAATACCACTATCCGTTTTCAGCCAAACCAATGATGATGTTATCACATTGACCATTTCACAAAATCCGGATAATAAAAACAGTCAGGTCATCACATACTCTAATGAAACAGACCATTTAAAACAAAATAAGTCGTTCTCTCGCAGCATTGATTATCCGACTCAAATTATTCGTATGGAAAAAAATATAGAAAATCAGCAACTCTCCTGTGATGAGGTGAACAATCAAATTGATAAAATATTAGTACAACATATAGCGAATGAACAATTCACTTATGCAATTTATATTAGTTGTTATTATAATCCTGAAACTAAATTAGCAACTCAATTCGTCATCAGTAGTTATTTTGATCCGGTAAGTGATGAAGCCGTTCGTTACTTAGAATCCTACCTCAACAAATACAACGGTACTAATTTGTTAGGTGCACAATACACAATTGAGTCTGCAAAAGGTCTCATCATTTCCTTAGATATTGCCGCTGGAATGAAAAAAAGACCTAATAGACCTCCTTTTACAGAATATCGAAAGGACCATAGCAGCTTCTATTTCAAAAGCAATTATGAAATGAAAAACAAACTGTTTAGTGATATCTATCAAAATTTTTTCACCACTGATCCAAATAAAATATTTCCTTTTTTAGATAAATGGGTTTCTTCTCATGCAAGCTCTATTTATAAAGCGGTTTTAAGAGATTCAAATTATGTTGAGTTACAACCCGAAAAAATTTTTCTCATGGAAAATGAGGAAATATATGTTTCGAACTTTAAACAATATTTTGCACACTTTTGCGAGCCCTATGAAAATCATAGATGCTTGAATCCAGCAGAAAAAATTGACAATGAAGAAGACAATTCAAAAATAGCTTCGTAAATTAACGAACCCGGAGTTTTTAGTTTGTACCCCAGGTGCAGCGCTGCGAAACCCGGGTTTTCTTGAATGGGTGTCCCGGGTTACGCTGCGCTTCACCCAGGATACAGTGATTATAAAATTTACTATTAACCTAACTCAGGCTCATATGCAGGTACCTTTGTGGCTTTTAATTCAACTTGCTCCTCGGCAATTGCTTTATCATTCACAATTTTGGTCACACACGCATCAGACCAAACATTTAAAGCAGTTTCCAGCATATCAATTAAACCATAAAAGGGTAAAATAACGCCCATAAGGACGATAGGAACATTCATACTTGATAACAGACTGATGCTTAGAAAGAAACATCCCATGGGCACGCCGGCATTTCCAATAGCAGCTACAGTAGCAACAAATATCCATAAAACCATTGTGCCGTAAGAAGTCGGCATTCCATGATTTTGCATTAAATAAATGACCGTAGCAAAAATAAAAGCGGCACAACCGTTCATATTTATGCTAGTGCATAAAGGTAAAACAAAACGACTTACGGATGGTTTTACTTGTAAATTATTTTCTATAGTATTCATCGTGACAGGCAATGTCCCGACCGAAGACTTGGAGAAAAATGCTACTGATAAGGCAGGAAGCATGGAGCGCATTGCTGAAAAAGGCTGAATCTTATTCCTTTTTAACCATAAAGGTAAGACGACAAAACCTTGAATTACATTCGCTAAAACAACAATTAATAAATACTCACCTATTCCTTTAATATCCATCCCTGAGCGCAACTGAACAACCGTTGAGGTAATAAAACCAAACAATCCCAAAGGAATAATCGTAATAATCCAACGGGTCATCACTAAAAACATGCCATGTGCGCCACGAAAAAACCGCGTAAGCGTATCGCGAGACTCTTCATCAGGGATTTGACGCACAGCAATGCCGATAATAATGCTTAAAAACAGTACTCCTATTACTTGCTGCTCCAGAAAAGGAGATAATAAATTGGTAGGTATAATATTTGCCAGGTATCCCAAGTAACCTAAACTACTCGCTGATTTGACTGTTTGCGCATCCAAATTAACCTGAACGGAGCTGGGTTGGATTAAAATGTAAAGCAAACAACTAATCGTTGCGGCCACTACGGTCGTAGAAAAAGTATACTTAAGTGTTCGCTGCCAAATTTTTTTCATGAATCCATCGGTCTTGTAGTTAGCCAGAGTAACAATGATGGATAAAGAAATAATGGGCAAACTAATGCATTTAAACAGCTTAATAAATAAATCGGAGATTAATAACCCTATCTCCTTGAAAAAAACAATATTTGACATCCCACTGACGATACCTAAACCAATCATTAAAGCATATAGCACGGGGGTGCTGAGAATTAGTTTTTTTTGTTGATGCGCGGCACACATGTTAATAATCCTTAAAATCAAAAAAGTAAAAATGAGAAGATTAAATTAACAGCAACAACAAGAAACGAGTTTAAAATGAGCGAGAGTTGAGCGATGATTCGTTTGTGTCGAGTGAGCTACCATAAAAACCTTTTATTTTTTGATCAAATTTTGCACAATTAGAGATATTCTAACACATTGCGCATGTTCGTCAAGAGATTTTAAAATCTGCAGATCCATCAGTCAATCAATTCAAGACAATTGATCTGTTGCTTTAAACGGATGATTCGACGATAAGCTTCCTCTATACGTTTTTGATTTATTCTTTGCTCAAATACCAAACGCTCAATCATCTTAATCACTTCTGGCGCCGTAATTTTGGCTAATTGATTTGCAAAAATGAGCATATCAGCACCCGCATTGATTGTCAGGGATAAAGCATCCTCAAGTGAATAATGATCGGTAATTGCTTGCATTTGTAAGTCATCTGCAATAATTACTCCATCATAGCCCATGGTCTTACGCAATAAGCCGGTTAAAATATCGTGGGATAAAGTTGCAGGTAACCCCTGATTATCCAACTGTTTATTCACCACATGCGCTGTCATGATGAGAGTTGGTTGATGAGTATCTCGCACGAGTTGATAATAAGGAACCAACTCATCCTTATGGAAGGCATTGGTCACATCGACAAACCCTTTATGGGTATCACCTAATGCACTACCATGACCTGGAAAATGCTTATAGCAGCATGCAATACCCTGGTGTTGGAAAACATCCACAAATGCTCTGGCCAATCGAACTACTTCATTAGGGTCAGCGGAAAAACTACGTTGTACACTTCCTATAATTCCTTGCTGATCTTGCAAATGTAAATCAACAACCGGAGCAAAATTAAGATTAAAACCCAATGACTTTAATGTTAATGCCATTTGTGTCAACTCAGCCTGCAAAGCATCAGGGGATAATTGTGCCATGTTATATGCATTCATAGTCGGCATACATCCCTCGATCCGAGACAAACGATCGATACTTCCGCCTTCATAGTCTATGGCAATTAACAAGGGCAAATCGTTATTTTTGAAATTTACTTCTGCAGAATGGTAATAATAATTGAGTTGATGAGTTAACCGTTTGATTTGTGCCTGGTTTTTTAAATTCTTACCATATAAATTCGTAGAAACATCATGGTCGAATAACAAAACACCGCCTAATCCATCTGAAGACAGCCATTCCGCTATAGGGCTTTTGTCATGTATATCGCAACCATCAAACCCCATAACTAACATTTGACCAATTTTATTTCTAAGAGTAATCATCAGCCGCTCCGTCAACAAGATAAGAAAAAAAATTTCCTAAAAAATAGTTGATGTTGTACTGAGAATCATACACAAAGATAAAAAATAATGCCATTTATATCTTTTTTGGCGGTATTGCTGGAATATCATCAAAATTACAACTGCAATTACCTGGTGCATTAGGAGGAAGAGGGACTAATGAAAAATCACTGGCATAGCAAACAGTCACGTTCCAGGCTGAATCTCCAGGATTGATTGTATTAGGTAAAGACCAATAATTTTTAGCAGTATACGTTTTACCTTCATCACTTTGCCAAAAAATAGGAGAAAATCGAGCTCGATACATTAATTTTTGACCCGGTTGACAAGGGAAAGTCTGACGTGTCCACGATTTTCCAATAGGCACAGTAACTGTTGTTAAAGTTTTGGCACTTATGGCATCCATTATATCTACAGATACATCATATTTGGTCCAACAATTATCTTTAACTAAAGTGTAATAACAAGTAATCTCTGCCCAAAGGGGGCTTGAAGAAATCAAACTGAATATGAAAATAAAAGTTCGTATTATCATAATTTAATCCCTTTATTCACAAAACGTGCTCACGATTTTTTGTTTCTAAAGTAGAAACAATATCTAACTAAATAGTAACTATATTTAGATCTTATTTATTCATAGTATATACAATAACGATCATAAGTTACGAATAAGTTATAAATTTAGATCAATACAGGGTTGATTTTATTATCCGACCTGTATAAGCTTGCCCGAATTGGAGAGATGGCCGAGCGGTCGAAGGCGCACGCCTGGAAAGTGTGTATACGGCAACGTATCGAGGGTTCGAATCCCTCTCTCTCCGCCAAATTTGATAAAAAGGCGGTCAACTCGTAATAGAAGTGCTTGCCGTTTTTTTATGTTTAATATTCCCATAGGTGCTTTTGCAGTGATGGAACTGAAAATCCTGATTGAGGGTACGCAAAGGTATGATTATGAACAATTCATTAGGGATATGGCATATGAAATTAATTGTAATAGGAATTTTATTATCATTTAATGCGATAGCTGGCGATTATTTCCCTAAACTAACATCACAAGATCAACCTTGGTCTGTTACTGCAAGTGCTGGTACAGGTACTTATGAGTTAACATCCTCAAGAGATAAAAATGTTCCAATAGGACGTTTAGCGCTGGCCAATGAAATGATGCTTGCTGGCAATATAGCTTTGGGCTTGGAATTAGGGCTGCAAACCGGTACCCGAATAAAACTCAATATGCCCCAAGAAGCTTTTCATGCTCTGAAAAAATGGATTCCTATGCAAACTACCCTTGCCCCAACATTGGATTTATTAATTACATCCAAGAGCGATCCACTGGGCAATAGTTCTTTTTTTGCGCAACTGAAAGGTGGGCTTGCCTACAGACATTGGCGGGATGATCGGGTTCCTCTTAATGACATTTCTCAATTAGCCGGCGAGATACAAGCAGGCTTTGGCTATCCAATTACTGCTTTGGCCAACCTAAACTTATTATATCAAGGAATATTCAGTGGCAATGGACCCAATTTTCATTTTGAAACCTATTCTAAAAGAGGACAATTATCCAATATTCCAACCCTACATGCTGTACTTTTAGGTTTGTCTGTAAATCTATAAAAATGTTCCCCTAGATTTTCAATTTGTGACTAAGAGACAGATGCAGCGAAGCTACAATAGACTATAATGTAATCTAAACGGATCTACTTCTCTATTGAACAGTAGCAGGGAGTACTATCATGAAAGAACAACATTACGCCTATAAAATAACTCACGGCGCATCCAGTTTAAATTGTCCTCATTCTGCCTTAGTAAACGATAAAATGCTGGACTTATTAAAAGAAATAGAAAACCAACATAGTGATGGAATTTTCTGGGTATTTAAACAGTTTGGTGATCAACCTCAAGAACCACTCTGCATCATAGACTGTTCAAAAAAACGAATTTACTTTCATTACTCCGGCGAGGTCGAAGACTTAAAGGATGCTATAGCAAATTTGAGTCACTAATTCGCTCTCAAAAGAGAAAAGAAATTTTTCAAATCAAATGGATTATTATTTTTTTATTTTGGTCTTATCTGATACAAATAAACTCTAGACAAATGACAGTTTTTTAGTCACTATTCCACTCGATTTTTATTTTCATGCAAAGAGAATACTTATGTCTTTAAAAGCCAAAATAGTTATTTTAAGTTTGATTGTTTTTAACTTATTGCCCAATGCTTATGCCGCTTCTTCAGCTAACCATGTTGAAAGCGATACCGCCATCCAAAATGCTGTTTTATTTTATATTAACAAATACCGGCAGCAACATGGCTTATCCAAGCTTACAATGGACAACAATATTGTAATTCAAGCCAAACAACACTCTCAAGATATGGCCAATCATCGTATGCCTTTTGGTCATCAAGATTTTGGAAAACGTATTGCTAAACTGCGTTCACAGATTAAAAATACAGGTGGTGGTGCTGAGAATGTTGCATACAACTACAAAACAGCTGAAATTGTAGTCAGTCAATGGGTCAAAAGCCCAGGCCACAGAAGAAATATTGTAGGAAATTATAACTTGACTGGCATAGGGGTTGCCCGTGACAAGCAAGGCAAACTTTACTATACCCAAATATTCCTGCAAACAGGAAAAAGTCCTCGAAGCTACACGGCGAGAAGACCCTACATTGGCGTTCCCTTTTTCGGTATTAAAAGACAAAGCTAAGCAAGAACTTAAAGACATGTAGCCTGAGGCGCACCGCGACTAAACCCAGGTTTCGCTGCTCTGCCCCCAGACTACATGATTATTAATAAACGCCGAACTTCATTTTCTTCATTAATTCAATAACCTAATTAAACTGCTTTTAATTTTAACGAAATCTTTGCAAAAAACCTGCTAAATCATGTGGCATTAATAATCAGAGTGGCCTATCATAAAACCATAGACAGTACACATTGTTCAGCCAACATTATTACTTTGGGAGCCAGATTGAGAGTGCGGTGAGCAAGCTTAGCAAGTACTAAGAAGCCTTAAACACTCCAGAGGAGTCCACCTTGGTAAAAAAGGACTGTACTCAATCTTACTGTCTATCCCAAATTCCATAAAAGGGCGTATTAAATATAATACGCCCTTTTTATTTGCTGCTATAATTCTATAAATCAATAGCGTTACCTAATCACTCATTATCGGTTTGACTATTTTTTTTTATGCATAATCTTTATAATCAACAATTAAAGCTTCAGTTAGTATTATAATTACAGACACACTTATAAACTGGACTTGGCTCAAATGGATCTTTTACTAATTCTGCTTGTCCTATTCTTTTTCAGCTTGTCCTTTGGACTAATCAGATTCTATGATTATTTATCAAGGAGTGAATCATGAGCTTGTATTTAAGCTGTGGAATAATCGCATTCGGTTTATTAGTCTTTTTGTTAGTTGTATTATTCAAACCCGAATTATTTTAAGCCATAGATTTAATTTAAATGTGGGATGGACCCCTTATGACAAAACCTGGTTTTCTACAAATCGCATTTTATCTGTTCTTTTTGTTGCTTCTTGTAAAACCGTTAGGTTGGTACATGGCACGAGTGTATCAAGGCCGTCCTTGTTTCCTGGACATTATATTAAGACCCTTCGAACACCTAATCTATAAGATTTGCGGGATCCATACTCAAGAAGAAATGGGATGGAAAACCTATCTATCAGCCATGCTCTTCTTAAACTTGGCTGGATTACTGGTTGTTTATCTTATACAACGTCTCCAATTCTATTTGCCATTGAACCCTCAAGAATTTCCCTCCCCATCACCCGCTCTTGCATTTAATACCGCAATAAGCTTTAGTACTAATACCAATTGGCAAGCTTATAGTGGTGAAACAACAATGAGTTATTTAACTCAAATGCTTGCGTTAACGGTACAAAACTTTATTTCGGCAGCAACGGGCATGTCTTTATTAATTGCGTTGATACGCGGACTCATAAAACATGAAAGTAACAGTTTGGGGAATTTCTGGGTAGATACAGTACGCGGAATACTCTATATTTTATTGCCTTTGTCACTGATTTTTGCACTTATTCTGTGCTCACAGGGTGTCATTCAGAATTTTAAACCTTTTCAAAAAATTAACCTCACCCACCCATTTACCTACCAACAACCTGTAAAAGATGTTACAGGCCGAACTGTATTAGATAACCAGGGTAATCCTAAAACAACGCCTGTAACAATAACAGAACAGGTCATTCCCATGGGACCGGTCGCATCGCAAATTGCCATCAAACAACTGGGTACAAATGGCGGTGGTTTTTTTAATACGAATTCGGCACATCCATTTGAAAACCCCACTCCATTGACCAATTTTCTGGAAATGATAGCGATCTTGCTTATTCCTGCAGCTTTTTGTTTTATGTTTGGCACCATGGTTCGTGATAAAAGACAAGGTTGGGCGATATTAATAACCATGTCCATTTTATTTGTTCCATGCTTAATATTTGAAGTTGTTGTCGAACAAGCAGGCAATCCAGCATTTCACCAAATGGGGATTGATACCACAGCTCAATCTGAATTTTACCCTGCCGGTAACATGGAGGGCAAAGAAACTCGTTTTGGCATTGTCAACTCTGCAATTTGGGCAACAGCTACGACCGCTTCCTCTAGCGGTTCAGTCAACTCCATGCTGGATTCATATACTCCTCTAGGTGGGATAGTTCCTTTATGGATGATGCATTTAGGTGAAGTCAGTTTTGGAGGTATTGGCTCAGGATTATCCGGGATGATAATGCAGATCATTCTCACGGTATTTGTTGCAGGGCTTATGGTTGGTAGAACTCCAGAATACCTAGGCAAAAAAATTGAGCCTTATGAAATGAAAATGGCCTCCATTGCTGTGTTAATTATGCCTTTGATTGTACTCATAGCTACTGCCTATGCTACGGTAACCCACATTGGGGTAAGCTCCATAGCCAATCCTGGTGCCCATGGTTTTACAGAAATGCTTTATGCATTTACTTCGATGGGGAATAATAATGGTAGTGCTTTTGCAGGCTTAAATGCCAATACACCTTTTTATAATATTGTCGGTGGCGTGATGATGTTGATTAGCCGGTATTGGCTTGCTATTCCTATTCTTGCGATTGCTGGTTCACTTGTTAAGAAAAAGCGGATTCCAAACAGTTCAGGTACATTAGCCACTCATACACCATTTTTTATGACCTTATTAGTTTATATTGCCATGATTCAGGGAGCGTTGTCCTTTTTACCAGCCCTTGCTCTTGGTCCTATCGTGGAGCATTTGATGCTTTGGGGGAAATATGGGTACTAAACCTCATTCTATTTGGGATTTTAACATTATAAAAGGTGCTGTAATTGACGCATTTTTCAAATTATCACCTCATATTCAAATAAAAAACCCAGTGATGTTTACTGTTTATATAAGTTCAATTATCACCACGATTCTTTTTATACAAGCATGTCTAGGAAAACCTGAAGCACCACCATTTTTTATTCTTGCTATTAGTTTGTGGCTTTGGTTTACACTCTTATTTGCCAATTTTGCGGAAGCAATGGCAGAAGGTCGCGGCAAAGCTCAAGCTCAAGAGCTACGACGAGCGCGTCGTGAAATTCAAGCTAAAAAATTGGCGAAGGCATCTAAAAATGCAAAATTCTCCATCATTCCATCCGTACAATTACGTGCAGGAGATCTGGTCTTGGTTGAAGCTGGTGATTTCATACCAAGTGATGGTGAGATTGTAGAAGGAATTGCTTCAGTTAATGAAAGCGCTATAACAGGGGAAAGCGCGCCTGTTATTCGTGAAAGTGGAGGAGATCGTAGTGCAGTAACTGGAGGCACTCAGGTCATTTCTGATTGGCTTATTATTCGCATCACATCTAATCCGGGCGAAACATTTCTAGATCGGATGATTACTCTAGTAGAAGGGGCAAAAAGAAAAAAAACACCTAATGAGCTTGCATTAACTATTTTACTCGCTGCATTAACTATTGTGTTTTTGGTAGTCTGTAGCACCTTGCTCTCTTTTTCGATTTACAGTGTTTCTGCAACTAAATCGGGTTCAGCCATTTCAATCACGGTTCTAGTCGCTCTTTTTGTTTGTCTTGCCCCAACAACTATTGGTGGGCTACTTTCTGCAATTGGTATTTCTGGTATGGATCGAATGATTCAAGCCAATGTCATTGCTTTATCAGGACGTGCCGTTGAGGCGGCAGGTGACATCGACATTTTAATACTTGATAAAACAGGAACGATTACTCTAGGTAATCGACAGGCAACAGAATTTGTTCCGGCAGAAGGTGTCGATATCAAAGATTTAGCCGATGCAGCTCAATTAGCTTCTCTTGCGGATGAAACGCCTGAAGGTCGAAGCATTGTCATTCTTGCCAAAATAAAATATAAGTTACGTGGCAGAACTCTTGCCCCATTACAGGCAACATTCATTCCATTCACAGCACAAACACGTATGAGTGGCGCAAATCTTGGCAATCGACAAATTCGTAAAGGTTCATCTGAAGCAATTGAAGAATACATCAATCAGTTAGGAGGGCATGTTCCTAAAAATGTGAAAAATAATGTTGAAATTATCTCACGCCAGGGAGGAACTGCACTGGTTGTTGCAGAAGGTCCCAAAGTACTGGGCATCATTCGTCTTAAAGATGTTATTAAAGGGGGTATTCGAGAGCGCTTTGCACAACTAAGGCAAATGGGCATTAAAACCATTATGGTAACTGGAGATAATCCTCTAACTGCAGCTTCAATTGCTGGTGAGGCTGGAGTAGATGATTTTCTAGCCAATGCCAAACCCGAAGACAAACTTAAATTGATTCGTGATCTACAAGCTCAAGGTCATTTAGTCGCAATGACTGGTGATGGAACAAATGATGCGCCGGCACTTGCTCAAGCAGATGTTGCTGTTGCAATGAATTCAGGAACACAAGCAGCAAAAGAAGCAGGTAATTTGGTCGATCTGGATTCAAACCCAACTAAATTAATTGAAGTAGTAGAAATAGGTAAGCAGTTATTGATGACACGCGGAGCCCTGACTACGTTTAGTATGGCCAATGATATCGCTAAATATTTTGCCATTTTACCTGCCGCATTTGTGAGCACTTATCCTGCTCTAAATGTATTCAATATCATGCACCTGGCAACCCCACAAACGGCAGTGCTGTCCACAGTAATTTTTAATGCAATTGTTATTGTTCTTCTTATACCTTTAGCTTTACGTGGGATTAAATATAGACGCCTTCCTGCAGCAGAACTCCTACGAAATAACGTCATAATTTATGGATTAGGTGGATTTATAATCCCTTTTATTGGCATCAAAATGATCGATATGCTCTTAATCACCTTAGGTTTAACAGGATAAAAAAATGGTTATAGAAGCTCTAAAACAAATAAAAACGGCACTAATGTTCCTGCTCGTTTTTTCTTTATTAACAGGCTTAATTTATCCTGCTGTAGTTACTGCTTTAGCTCAAATTTTTTTTCCTTATCAAGCAAATGGCAGTTTATTACGCCTTAACAACGAACCCATTGGTTCAGCATTAATTGGACAATACTTTGATGCACCCAACTACTTCTGGGGACGCCCTTCTGCCACAGCTCCATTTCCTTATAATGCAGCTCATTCTTCCGGTTCGAATATGGGGCCTTCTAACCCTGACTTTTTGTCAATTGTAAAACAACGAATTGATAGACTGCGTCAATTCAACTTGGAAGATCAAAATAAAATGGTCAAGCAACTCATTCCCGTTGATTTAGTTACTGCATCCGCCAGTGGTCTGGATCCGGAAATAAGCCCGCTGGCAGCCTACTACCAGATACCGCGTATTGCCAAAGCGCGTCATATTGCAGAACAAGAAATTCAAGAATTAGTGAATCAGTTAATAAAAAAACGTACCTTGCATCTTTTAGGAGAACCACGAATTAGTGTATTGGAGCTAAATTTAGCTCTCGATCAGATAAGGACTAATCAATGACAGACAAACGCCCCGATCCCAATGCATTATTACAACAAGTTATTAAAGAAGAGCAACAAAACCAACGTGGCAAACTCAAAATCTACCTCGGCGCTGCCCCAGGAGTAGGAAAAACTTATTCCATGCTTCATGAAGCAATGGGAGAGCAAGCTAAAGGATTAGATGTAGTAGTAGGCATTGTCGAATCTCATGGTCGCATTGAAATTGAAGAAATACTTAAAAACTTCGTAGTTTTGCCCAAAATCACAATTGAATATCACGGTAAACAGTTACAAGAATTTGATCTGGATGCATCATTAAAAAGAAATCCAGGATTAATTCTCATTGATGAAATGGCACATACAAATGTGACCGGCGTCCGGCATAAAAAACGCTGGCAAGATATTAAAGAATTGCTCGACCGTGGTATTAATGTCTATACCACTCTTAATGTTCAACATATAGAAAGTCTCAATGATGACGTCTCACAAATCATTCATGCGCCAGTTCAAGAAACAATTCCTGATGCCATGATAGAACGAGCGAACACTATCGAATTAGTCGATTTAGCTCCTGAAGATTTATTAAAACGTCTGTCCGAGGGCAAAGTATACGTCCCCAAACAAGCCCGACTTGCTGCTGAATTTTATTTCCGTAAAGGCAATTTAATGGCATTACGTGAGTTGACATTACGAACTCTGGCAAAACGGGTAAATACCCAGGTACTTTTATACAGGCAAGGCCAAGGTATTAAACATATTTGGCCAAGCATGGAGAAGATACTCGTTTGCGTTGGCCCAGGTCCGGAATCACATAAATTGATTCGAGCAGCCAAAAAAATGGCTACCAGTTTACAAGCAGATTGGATTGCAGTATATGTAGATTCTACGCGGACTCATCTATCGACAACGCAGCGGGATCAAGCCATAAAAAATTTATTTTTTGCAGAGCAATTGGGGGCTGAAACTCATATTTTAATAGGGTATGACCTTGTCAAAGAAATTATTAATTTTTCCCGAGAGCAAAATGTCACCCTGATTATGATCTGCAAACAGATTCGTACTCGTTGGAGAAATTTTTTCTTTCGCAGCCTGGCAGACGAAATTTTGCGTTACAGTGGTGAAATTGATGTTTATACTATGACCGAGGGAGCCAAGAAATCAACAAAAAAATTACTTGCCAAACCCATGACTCCCTGGCTCTATTACTTTTTATCAACAAGTATCGTTGCAGTCACAACACTCATTAATTATTTAATTTATCCTTTAGTCAATGATACAAGTTTAACCCTAACTTATTTAATAGGAATGACCTGCATTGCTTTATTAGGACGCACAGGCCCTGCAGTTTCAGGAATTTTTCTTAGTATTTTTGCGTATATTTATTTCTTTATTCCGCCCTATTATAGTTTCTTTATTCCCCAGTCAGATTATTTTTTTACCCTTGTTATGATGCTTATTATGGCATTAATTATTTGTCAATTAACCTTGGTAACTCGTCGTCAATCAGAAATTGCACGCCTTACAGAATATCAAACTTCAGCCTTATATACTTTGAGTCGCAGGTTATCCAGAACACGGGGAATAGTCAGATTGCTTCGCACAGGCATTAATTATATTTCAGAAACTCTTCACTGCGAGATCATTGCCCTACTACCGAAAAATGGGCATCTTGTTGTCCGTGCAAGAGCCAAATCACATCAAGATTTGGATGAAAAGGAATACAGTATTGCACAGTGGGTATTCGAGTTAGGGCAAAAAGCAGGATGGGGAACTGATACTCTCTCATTTTCTAATGCGCTGTTTATTCCATTACTGGGTGCACGAAGAACCATGGGCGTTTTAAGAGTACAACCGTCTAAAAAGAACGATTTCATTACGCCCGAGAAAATACAGCTTTTAGAATCTTGTGCCAATCAAATTGCATTGGCTTTGGAAGTAGACAGTTTGCAAGAGGAACAAAATAAACCAACTAATCCCTCCACGTAAGGTCACAATATTACAATATCTACGCTACACATATTACTCTGGAAAATCATTCTAAATTACAATAGGATAATGAATACTTAGGTAAAAAGGATTTGCCCATGATGATCGCAACTTTACTGGCGCCCGACAATGAAACCCGGGTAGCCATTACTCCTGGCTCAGCAAAGCACTTTATCAAATTAGGCTTTGATGTCGCTATAGAAAAAAACGCAGGACTTGCTGCAAGTTTCAATGATCGGGATTACGAACAAGTCGGTGTCCAAATTCGTGATAAAAAAAACATACTCGAGACTGCCAATATTCTTCTTTGTATTAATGAACCAGCTCCCCAAGACTTGGAAGGCTTGCCTCAAGGTGCCTTGGTAATAGGTCATATCGATAATGACCCACAAAGCAAATTAATTACCTGGTGCAAGGAAAAGCAAGTTACCCTGATTTCAATGAATCTTATACCGCGGATCAGTCGTGCGCAAAGCATGGATAGTCTATCTTCACAAGCAAATTTGGCCGGTTATAGAGCTGTGTTAGAAGCTTGCTCTGAATTTCATCGAGCCATTCCCATGATGATGACCGCAGCAGGGATGATTCAACCAGCGAAGGTACTCGTTCTTGGCGCTGGTGTTGCGGGTTTACAGGCGATCGCAACAGCTAAACGTTTAGGTGCTGTGGTTTATGCATTCGATGTAAGGCGAGCAGCCAAAGAGCAGGTCGAAAGTTTAGGTGCCGAATTTATTGAGGTAAGCCAAGATCAAGATAGTGAAACTAAAGGAGGCTATGCTTCAGAAGTTAGTGAAGAATATAAAAAACTTCAAGCAGAACTTATTGATCAATATGCCAAATTATCAGATATCGTCATTTCCACGGCCTTAATCCCTGGCCGAAAAGCTCCGATTTTAGTGTATAAAAAAACTGTAGAACAAATGAAACCTGGATCAGTTGTTGTTGATCTCGCAACTGCCCGAGGAGGAAATTGTGAAGTCAGCGTTCTTGATAAAACTATAAAACATGAGGAAGTTACCATAGTCGGCCTAAGTAACCTGGCAGGGCTAGTTCCAGCTACTGCGAGTGAACTATACGCCAATAATCTAGTCCATCTTATTAATCTTTTGGCGCCGACTCCTCCAGAAATCACATTAAATCCCAACGATGAAATTATTCAACAAGCAGTGCTTTGTCATCAAAATCAATATCTACCATTTCAGGCAATAAAGGAGACTCAAAATGCATGAGATTAACACCTTAGGTGATCCATACATTACCATACTCACTATTTTCGTTTTGGCCTGCTTTGTTGGGTATTATGTAGTGTGGAAGGTCACACCCGCCTTACATACCCCATTAATGTCCGTAACCAATGCAATATCCAGTATTATTGTTTTAGGGGCACTTATTGCTGCTGGAAGCCAGTTTATTGGCGACATCACCTGGATCGGCGGTTTAGCTATATTCATTGCCTCAATTAATATTTTTGGTGGTTTTGTGGTAACCCAACGCATGTTGCGTATGTATAAAAAATAGGTAATAGCTCATCAACGTGGCAGCTAGGAAATTCTATCCAGAGTGGAACTAAATCTGGAACTTTTGCAGCTAAATGCTGGATCTCAGACTGCAATTTCCTAAGTTGGCTCAATAGAGTCATTACACAAAATAAAATAGTTAGGGTCTGCTTGCTTTCGCTAGGTTGAGCCAAAATGATCTGATTTTCGAGCACAAAACTCAGAATATCAGGACAGATTGGCCAAGATAGAAGAATTATTAATAGGCCCTACGAAATTAAGGATGATTTTTCATGACAACCCTGGTTCCTTTATTTTATCTCTTATCTGCTGTGTGTTTCATACTGGCGCTAAAAGGCTTGGCAAGCCCTGCGTCTGCAAGACGAGGAAATCTGTTAGGAATTGCCGGTATGATCCTTGCGGTAGGTTCAACCTTGATGATGTCAACGACTTATCATCAGCCCTTACTCATTAGCTTAATGATTGCAGGAGGCATCATTGGAACTTATATTGCCTTAAAAATTAATATGACTGCAATCCCACAACTTGTCGCGGCATTTCACTCATTGGTAGGGATGGCAGCAGTTTTAGTTGCTTTTTGTGCTTTTCTCTCCCCTACTTCATTTCATATTGGCGTCCCAGGCGCAATTGCTAAAGCAAGCCTTATCGAAATGAGTCTTGGCTTGATTATAGGAGCCATTACTTTTTCAGGTTCCGTGATCGCCTTTCTCAAATTGCAAGGAATTATGTCGGGCAAACCTATCAAACTCATAGGCCATAATGCAATTAATCTTATTATGGCATTAGCAATCCTTGTTTTATTGGTTTTGTTTTTTATTAACCAAACCCTCATGCTTTTTAGTATCATGGCCAGTTTTGCTTTTATAATTGGCGTATTGCTCATTATTCCTATTGGTGGCGCAGACATGCCAGTAGTTATATCAATGCTTAACTCGTATTCTGGATGGGCTGCAGCAGGTATCGGGTTTACACTCAGTAATCATTTACTTGTTATTACAGGTGCGCTGGTGGGTGCGAGTGGGGCTATTCTGAGCTACATCATGTGTGTTGGAATGAACCGTTCCATTTTTAATGTAATTTTTGGCGGTATCCAATCATCAGCAGCTAATTCGCAAACTAACACAACAAATGAGTCACGTACTGTACGTCAAGGTAATGGTGAAGATGCAGCATTCCTCTTAAGTAATGCTAAAGATGTCATCATTGTTCCTGGATATGGAATGGCAGTAGCGCATGCGCAACATGCAGTCAAAGAATTGGTTGATGCTCTAGAACACCGCAATATAAAAGTTCGCTTTGCAATTCATCCTGTCGCCGGTCGCATGCCTGGCCACATGAATGTATTACTTGCAGAAGCCAATATTCCCTATGATAGAGTTTTTGAACAAAGCGAAATTAACCGTGATTTTGCAAGCTGTGACGTTGCTTATGTAATTGGGGCAAATGATATAACGAACCCTGCAGCAAAAACAGATCCTGGCTCACCAATTTATGGTATGCCCGTTTTAGAAGTAGAAAAAGCCAGAAACGTATTGTTTGTTAAACGAAGTTTGGCACCAGGCTATGCCGGTGTGGAAAATGAACTGTTTTATCATGATAATACGTACATGCTTTTTGGCGATGCAAAAGCAATGACTGAATCCATTGCTAAAGCCCTGGAAACCTTATAAACCACATATAAAATAATAACCTGGGGGGGCAAACGTAGACTTAGCCCCCCTCCTTTCATGCCCCGGTTCTCAGCCACTCCCTTGTGCCTCAACAAGATATTAATTTGCCATACCAATAAAATAAATGTATCTTAACTCGGTTATTATCATTGTGGAGTTATATAATGTTACGAAAATTTGGACTTGGCTTACTGTGTATTGCCGCATCTATAAGTACAAGCGCGTATTCTACGGAAAGTCATTTGCTCCAACGAGGAGTTACGATTGAATATGAATTACCTAGCAATGATCCGCAAATATTTCTTAATTACCTTTTCTGGCCAGTAGAAGCCAATTGTAAAATCGCTACCGAAGATGAAGGGAATGAACTTTTAGTTGTAGCATTAGCTAAAAAAGGAAAAGTTAATGACATCAGCTTGTCTGCAGGAGAATCGTTACGAATCACTGTTCATCCAGGTGAAAATCTTAAGTTAAGCGCTGAATCTGGAGCAAAAGTTGAAATTACCAATTTCGGTGCGCACACTGTAAAAGCAACGTGCACTGCTTAATAAACCTCTATTTTAGAAATAGCATTTTAAATTTGCTCTATCTTGCCTCGGTGCAGCGAAGCGAAATCCGAAAATTTTGATCGCTGCAAAGCCGAGTTTTTCTTCGTTGCACCAGGCTACAATAATATTAGCTGCTCTCTAATGTTCCCGCGTTGCATGGAATTTAATTTTGGGATATCGCTCTTCAGCCATGGTCAAATTAACACGCGTCGGAGCAAGATACATTAAGGCATCACTTCCATCCAAAGCCAAATAGTCATATGCTTTTGTTCGAAATTCACTCATTGCCTTATCATCATCAGAATAAACCCAACGAGCACAGGAAACATTTACTGTTTCATAAATACAATCTACTTTATATTCATGTTTCAAACGATGCGCTACGACATCAAACTGTAACACACCAACCGCACCCAAGATTAATTGGTTGCTATTTAATGGCCTGAATACCTGAGTCGCGCCTTCTTCAGATAATTCAATTAAACCTTTTAATAAAGCCTTACTCTTTAATGGATCTTTTAAGCGTACCAATCGAAACAACTCAGGAGCAAAATTGGGAATACCCGTAAATTTTAATTGTTCACCTTGAGTAAAAGTGTCCCCTATTCGAATTGTTCCATGATTATGTAAACCAATAATATCGCCAGATAAAGCAATTTCTGTGTGTGAACGATCACCAGCCATAAAGGTTAACGCATTAGAAATTTGCACTTCTTTGCCAATACGCAGGTGGTTGATTTTCATTCCTTTCCTGTAGGCTCCTGAACAGATGCGCAAAAAAGCAATCCGGTCTCTATGCTTTGGATCCATATTAGCCTGGATTTTAAACACAAACCCAGTAAAGTTCTCCTCATCTGCTGATACAGTCCTCTCTTGAGCTGTTCGAGGTTGTGGACCTGGAGCATAACGCACATAATCATCCAGTAACTCTTTGATTCCAAAATTATTAATTGCAGAACCAAAATAAACCGGTGTCATTTTTCCCGCTAAATAATCCTGCAAATTAAATTCATGGGAAGCGCCCTTAACTAACTCAATTTCATCGCGCAACTCCTGAGCACTATCACCTAATAGTTCATCCAGTTGCGGATTATCCAGTCCTTTAATTTGCATCGCATCTTGCTTTTGTGCATTCTTACCAGGCTGATATAAATAAACTGTATCTTCATAACGATGATAAATACCTTTAAAGCGCTTTCCCATACCTACAGGCCAGGTAACCGGAGCACATTGAATGCCTAAAACTGATTCAACCTCATCAAGTAAATCAATGGGGTCACGGCCTTCACGATCCAGCTTATTAATAAAGGTCATAATTGGCGTATCACGCAGACGACATACTTCCATCAATTTAACGGTTCGATCTTCTACTCCTTTAGCAACGTCAATAACCATTAACGCCGAATCCACTGCCGTCAAGGTACGATAGGTGTCTTCAGAAAAGTCCTCATGCCCTGGGGTATCTAACAAATTCATGACATGCTGATTATGAACAAACTGCATCACTGAAGTAGTAATAGAAATACCGCGTTCTTTTTCCATTTCCATCCAATCTGAAGTCGCATGTCGATCGGCTTTACGTCCTTTAACAGTTCCTGCCAATTGAATTGCACCTCCGAATAACAGTAATTTCTCGGTTACGGTTGTTTTACCTGCGTCAGGGTGAGAAATAATCGCGAAGGTTCGTCTTGTATTAAAATCCTGATAAAAATCGGACATGAAGCTCTCTAAATAAATATAAAGTTATCGTATGTAGTGAATTTTAAGACATTCCCGAACAAATACAAGACGAAGCCATTGTTTATCAGGCAAACAATGGCTCAAAAGCTGATTAAAATAGTCTTTATATCTCAAAAACGTTATGATTAAAAAAAGAATTTATAAAAAATCAGCGTAACTGCACTAAATACAGATCGTAGAGGAGAAATTGCTCATTATGAAACGTTGTACGTGGGTTGGAATTGGTAAACCTCATTATGAACAGTACCATGATATGGAATGGGGTATTCCTGTACATGATGATCATAAGCACTTCGAAATGCTCTTACTGGAAGGAGCACAAGCAGGATTGAGCTGGGAGACAATACTCAAACGTCGTGAGGGCTACCGCAAGGCATTCAAACAATTTGATCCAAATGCTGTTGCAAAGATGGCTGATGAGGAATTAAATACCTTGCTGACTGATTCAGGAATTATTCGTAATCGTCTTAAGATATTCTCAGCTCGCAAAAATGCCTTAGTATTTCTAAAAATTGCACAGGAATTTGGATCCTTTGACAATTATGTCTGGGGATTTGTGAATGGAACTCCTAAAATAAATTATCCTAAAACGCTCCAAGAAGTCCCTGCGAGTACAACAGAATCAGATGCCTTATCTAAAGATTTGAAAAAAAGAGGAATGAGTTTTGTCGGTTCAACAATCATGTATGCTTATATGCAAGCAGTTGGTATGGTCGATGATCATTTAGTGGATTGTTTTTGTAAAAACAGAACATGAAATGCCTAACCTAGATTCCGCTGCGTAGGCTTGGGATTTCAGATATACCTCACATCTGTTACGGAACTTAGGCTAATCATTTATTTATTAGAGACTGCTATCCCGAACGATTAAGCAGTTTCTTGCTTCTTAAGTTCTGTGTAAAAATCCTCTGCCTTTTGTTCAATATATTTTTTGCAGCCCTCGGGATCAACAAAGGGATTTTTTTTACCTTTTCGCAATAATGTATATTTTTTCTTCAGCTCAAACATTCCGGCATGGGCTCCCAGAAAAATATCACAACGCAGTGATTCCAGTACCTTTATGGAGTGCTTATAATCATCGGCAATTTTTGGATAAGTTATATTATCAACCAGTTTATACCCAGGATTTACGCCAATACTTCCTATAATTACAGCCTGATATTGCTTGCCATGATCTTTTAGTTTCATTGTCCAGGTGGTACAGCCTTTAGTGTGTCCAGGAGTCAGATGAGCGGTTAATACAGTCCCTCCTAATTCCACCCCTTCTCCGTCGTGAAGAACCTTATCCACAGTACTTTGAGTAAAATAAGTGCTGGAATCATTGGCATAATGAAAATCAGATTTACCGCCAGACAGGATCACAGAAACATCCTCGTCCATGACCATATATTTTGCTTTTGTTTGTTGCTTAATTAATTCGCTACCGGCAGCATGATCAAAATGAGCATGACTAATCAGCAAAATTTTAGTATCACTGAATTTAAAACCTAGTTTTTCTATACTGGCTTTAATCATGGGAACATTAGCCTCAAGATCACTATTGATCAAAATGTTCCCTCTCGGTGTGACAATCAAGTAACTTGCCAGATCATCAGTACCTACATAGTACAAGTTTCCCGCAATACGAAATGGAGGAAACGGATTTGGCAGTGGATATGCAAAGCTTGAATGGTTCAATACCATCATCAATGCGGTTAGACATAATACTTTTTTCATGATACTAAAACCTAATGAGAATCCAGCAAGACACCTGGCAAGATAATACTTCATTACGAAGAAACAGGATACGCTCATCAAGGGCCTCAGTTGACAAGTAATTTTTAATTAGTTTAGACTTTTCCGGAAGTAACTTTCCCAGAATATTAATCTAAAATTTAATAATTATATCAAAAACTTAATTCGTTATTAAAAGGACTTAAATGAAAAAAATTATATGCTTTGTGGCGTTGTTTGCTTCATATTCTTCTTTTGTCTATGCAAATTATTTAGGAAATCTCAATAATTCAGCTATAGTTATTAATTCTTGCAGGTACACTAAAACCAATCATCCTTTAGACGTTTCAATACTCAACAAAGGTTACTTTGTGCTAAAACGCGGAAAAGGAAATGATCTGTATTATACCCGATATGGTTCTTTTGTTCTTGATTCAGAAGCCTATTTGGTTACTCAAACTGGAGAATATGTACAAGGCATTGATCCGGAGAGTCCTTTCGGTTCTTTAAGTAAAATTCAAGTCAATATGGAAGATTCGCGTGTTCATGCAACTGATATGATCCAAGTACAATTGAACCTTGATGCATCAAGCTCAATAAACCAAGACTATTATATCTCCGCCTCTGCTTATGACTCTATTGGCAGCTCACATGAGTTAAAAGCACATCTTAGAAAGTTAGATTTTAATTCGTGGCAAACGGATGTCACCATAGATACGATGAATATCGCAACTGGCAAATTAATTTTCAATCCCGAAGGTAAACTCATTGAGCAAGCGGGCCTTAAGGATATGGAATGGATTACGGAACAAGGGATGCAAAAAATTACCATTGATTTTGAAGGCTCTACACAACATGCAACTCCTTTTCAAGTTAGCTCATTATATGGAAATGGATACCCTCCAGGCTATATTACCAGTATCTATATTACTCCTGATGGTAATCTTTATGTAATTTATTCAAACGGCTTCCAAAACAAATTACCTCTAAATATCGCTATCGCACTATTTGATAATCCTAAAAAGCTGGATGAAATTATAGATAATTTATTTGTTGCAACGAAGTACTCTGGCCCTGGTGATATTCAACCTGCCTATGGATATGGCGCATTTTTAAATGGATATCTCGAAGAAGAAAGTTGTCTGTTTAAAAATTAAAGAAGGAGTTGAATACATCATTTTTCTAACTAAAAACTGCGCTCAGCTTATAACAAAACATTTTCATGCAGAAGTGTTTTTGCTCCATACACTTCTGCACATGAATTCATTAATGACGTTCATACAATTTTGATGCGTGAAAATTTAAATGATCCTCGATAAAACTTGCGATAAAATAATAACTATGATCATATCCTTCATGCATACGCAAATTAAGCGCAACCTGAGCTTGCGAACATGCTGCCTGAAATAATTCAGGTTTGAGTTGCTCTTTCAAATAAGGATCCTGAATACCTTGATCGATTAAAATGCACTGATGAGGCCATCCCCTCTCCATGATGAGTTCGCAAGCATCATACTCCTTCCATTGTTTCTTGTCTGTCCCCAAATAACCAGTAAACACTTTTTGCCCCCATTGGCATTGAGATGGCGCACAAATAGGTGAAAATGCAGAAACAGAGCGATATTGCTCGGGATTTTTCAATGCCAAAGTAAGCGCCCCATGCCCTCCCATTGAATGGCCAAAGATACCGCAAGCGTGATGATTCAGCGGAGCATGTTGCAAAAGCAAATCTGGCAATTCCTCATGTACATAAGTGGCCATATTATAATACTTTGACCAGGGTGCTTGCGTGGCATCCAGGTAGAATCCAGCACCAATACCAAAATCATAACTATCCCGATCCCCTGGCAAATTAATTCCTCGAGGGCTCGTATCGGGTACAACAAGTGCTATACCTAAATGAGCAGCGATGCGTTGTGCCCCAGCTTTAGTAATAAAATTTTGCTCCGTGCAGGTTAATCCTGAAAGCCAATATAGGACAGGGACGCTTTGTTGCTGCGCGTGAGGAGGCAAAAAAAGGCCAAAACGCATAGTACAATGGGTTACTTTGGATTGGTGGGTGTATACTCGTTGAATACCATCAAAACAATAATGTTCTTCAATAAGTTCAAGAGTCATATAGTTTTATCCCTCATAAGTCAGCACTGTACGAATTGATTGTCCTTGCTTCATTAGGTTAAAGGAGTGATTTATCTGTTCAAAAGGCAGAACATGAGTAATTAAATCATCAATATTGATTTTCCCATCCATATACCAATCAACAATTTTTGGTACATCAGTACGCCCACGTGCTCCGCCAAATGCCGAGCCCTTCCAAACTCGACCAGTGACCAATTGGAATGGTCTGGTGGATATCTCCTTTCCTGCACCTGCAACACCAACTATGGTACAAACGCCCCATCCTTTATGACAACATTCCAATGCCTGACGCATTAATTTTACATCACCAACACATTCAAAACTGTAATCGGCTCCTCCTTTGGTCAGTCCAACAAGATATGCGACCAAGTCATTATCCACTTCCAGAGGATTAACAAAGTCAGTCATTCCCATTTTTTCAGCCAAAGCTCGTCGATCTGGATTAATATCGACACCTACGATCTGATCTGCACCAACCATACGAGCAGCCTGTATTACATTAAGACCTATGCCGCCTAAGCCAAAAACAACAACACGGGAACCTGGGGTTACTTTTGCAGTATAAATTACCGCCCCTACACCTGTAGTAACGCCACAGCCGATATAACATACTTTTTCAAAAGGAGCATCCTCACGAATTTTCGCAACAGCAATTTCAGGTAATACAATATAATTAGCAAAAGTTGATGTCCCCATATAATGGAAAATCTTTTCCCCATTAAGGCTGAAACGACTTGTTCCATCAGGCATCACCCCCTGACCTTGTGTTGCTCGAATTGCCTGACAAAGATTAGTTTTCTGGGAAAGACAATAGTCACACTGACGACATTCTGGTGTATACAAAGGAATTACATGATCACCTGGTTTGAGTGAGGTTACTTCTGGGCCAACATCGACAACAATACCAGCACCTTCATGTCCTAAAATAACTGGGAACATACCTTCAGGATCATCGCCAGATAATGTAAATGAATCTGTATGACAAACCCCTGTGGCCTTAATTTCAACAAGTACTTCTCCTTTTTTGGGGCCTTCCAAATCAACTGTTTCTATCACTAACGGCTTCCCAGCCTCATATGCTATTGCTGCCTTGACTTGCATCAAATCTCCCTTTATAGAAAACTCACCTTCAAAGATCGTAATTACTGAATCTATTGAAAAAATGCTCCCTGAATAAGATAATTTAAATGCAGATGACTACTTTAGCAATGAAAATTCAACATAAACTACACTTTAGTACTCATTTATTTCTTTCTAGTGTTATTTTATACTCATAGGTTAAACTAAAATTAAAAAGATTAAATAAAATTCAATTAATAGGTAACAGAGCATGATCATTCATAGTGAATTTAAGCCGCTTTGGTGGCTTACCAATAATCATGGACAGACTCTGTATCGAACTTTAACTCATCGAACAAATACCTCTATTGACTCTTATGAACGTATGGAGTTACCTGATGGTGATTTTATTGATTTAGCCTGGAAAACTAATGGATTAGGCAACAATACTCCTTTAATTATCCTACTTCACGGATTAGGCGGTAATATCAATTCGGCTTATGTTTCGACTTTATTCGATGCATTCAATAAATCAGGTTATCGAGCAGTATTAATGAATTTTCGTGGCGCAAGTGGTGAACCCAATCGTCTACCACGCGCCTACTACGGAGGCGATACCGCAGATTTGGCTTATTTTCTCAATGTACTGAACGTTAGAGAACACTCAACCAAAAAAGCTGTAGTAGGTATTTCATTAGGCGGCAATATACTCCTCAAATGGTTAGGAGAAATCGGCTCTCAATCTCTAATTGACGCAGCTGTTGCGGTTTCTGTACCCTTTCAATTGGAGACGGTGGTTCAAAAGATAAATAAAGGATTTTCTCGTGTGTATCAAGCCAGTTTGTTAGAAAGATTACGTACTGTATTTTTACAAAAATTGGATGTTATCAATTGCCAATTACCACTTTCCAAACAAAAATTGTATTCAATAAAAACCCTGCATGAATTTGACGAGCAAATAACTGCTCCATTACATGGATTTGCTAATGCAAAAGAGTATTATCAAAAATCCAATTCGAGACAGTACTTATCTCAAATCGCCACACCTACTTTAATTATTCATGCATTGGATGATCCTTTTATGACACCGGACGCCGTTCCAAAAGTTGATGAGTTATCTCCAGATATACTTTTAGAATTGAGCAAGCATGGAGGTCATGTAGGATTTATTGCTGAGAAAAAACAATTTTGGTTGGAGCAACGCATCCCTAATTTCTTAATGGATTATTTGGTAACGCCTTCTAATATACCTCAGTTCGCACAAATTAATTTATAACGACAACCGTAAACTCTAGGTATGCTTGGATTACTTAAAAAGAGAAACCAATGTTTTTTTAAACGAGTTAAGTACGGCTAATTTCCCTATATCCACTATTTGCCGCATCACTTTACCACTCCATTGTTTTCGCTCAGCTCTCCAGCCTATAAAAAACGCGGAAATCAGCAGTATCAGGGGTGTTAGGTGATAGCGAGTTATCGCACTGTCTGTAAAATATTTTTGGTGTTCAATCACCTTGCTTTTCTGAGACTTTAGCGTCTTACTCATTAATTCAATTTGCGCTATTATCTGCTTTCTCGAGTTTTTCATGTTCAACACTCTTTTGCGAAAAATATTCTCTTGTTTTTGGAAAGCTCATACTATTTAAGTTAAAGGAAAGGTACTTAAGTAATCCTAGTAATAATCCTCCATTAAGCAGAAAAACAAGAGAAATAGAGACCAGAAGACGATGAGAAGCCAAAAGAACCCAAGATCCTGTAACCAGGAATACAAGATACCCAATTAAGCACATCGCCGTTAACCAGACTGTAATTAACACAACGAACAACATGCATATATTTAACAACAAAGGAAAAACGCTAAGCCCTGCTAATCTTGCTTCAAGGCGAATTAAAGAGCAAACTGTTTTAACAACAGATATTTTTGCAGAAATAAGAGCTTCTAACTGTTTTAAGGCTTCCATTATTTTTTCAGTAATCGAGATAACAAAAAGCCTATTCCTCCAGCAATTAAAATAGAAGTTAATGGATTTTCCTGTACTTTCTTCACTAAATGATCAGAATACTCCTTGACGCTCTCCTCTACGTCATTGACCTTATGTACCCCTTCCTCGTACAATTGATTCGCCTTTCTTTTCCCTTCGTTTAATAATTGGCTTGCAGCTGCCTCAAGATGGTCTTTAGGAGTATACGTTCTATCTTCACCGGAACTTTTCATGTTAATACCCTCCTTAGTAACAACGTTATATAAGAAAATGTAACCCAAAATAATATACTAAATATAGTTATTGAATTAAATAAATCAATAAATTCACCTCTATTTATTATGGCTTATTTTCCAAACTTTTTAAAAAATTATTTTTTTATCAGAACGTTAATTATTGTTCATGGAGTCATCATATTGAACTCAATCAAAAATAATGTACAATAAGTTTTCATTAATAATACTGATAAATAATAACATGATACCCTTAGCCCTTCTCAGCGATTTAGAGCAGTTAGAAGAAACTGCAAAGATTTATTTATATGGTAAAACCCATTATCTGACCGAACCAAAATCCTTTAACTTTTCGTTACTTAAAAGTGTTCAAATTTCAATTCAAGCATTGCCGTTAAACCAAGAAAAAATTAAATTGATGGAACGTTATCAAAAAGTCTTTACACAAATCGCTACTTTTCATCCTAAAATAATTTACTTGTCCGATTTTAATAATGAAATTAACACGTATAAACCCTTGTGTAAGCAACTAGAGTCGCTAGAACAAGAAGCTTTGATTCTTTTTACAAATTACTTTAACGTCGATAAACCCAATTTTGATTGGGAAGGTTTACGCGATATCCGTAGCCAAATTTATAATGTGAAAAATAGCTCAGATAGAACACAACTCATGCACTTATTTGAGCATGGAATATTAACGATAATTTCACAGGTAAGGCCTAAAACTTATTCTGAATTAACTTTTGAATCTGAATTAGAAGAATTGACTCAAATAAGCTCCTCATATCATACAAAATCTCGTTAGTGAATTTTATAGAACTCATGCGAGTTCTATATTTTCTCATCAAGATATGAATAAGCACGCCAAGAATCACATACACAGGACTTAGGAAAACTCCAAGGTCGAGGCAAAAAATGTTTTTAATGAGGGAGTTTAGAATATACTAAATGACCGAAATAAAAACATTTTTTAACGAAGCGATTGGGGTTTTTCGTAAGTCCTGAATAAGTAAATTATTAGCTTGAGGATCGCGATTAATAAACTATATTTTATTTAAGCTATGATTTATTGAAAACATATGAATAAGGAGAGAAGTATGTTGAATCTTGATACTGAAACAATTGGTGACCTTCTTTATAAAACACGGCAATTTCAGGCCAAGGAAGACGTCAGTTTTCCTGATGTCACCGACGAAATGGATTCACTCTATGTGTTAGCTGATTATCAAGATGATCCAGTTTATCAAGAAATAACAGAATTTATCGATAATTTACGACCCGATCAACAGGCAACCTTAGTTGCATTAATGTATTTAGGTCGTGGAGATTACACTCAGGATGAATGGGATGAGGCCTTAAACTTCGCTCAGGATGAATTGACCGATCATACCGGGGAATATCTGCTATCCAGGCCTATGGTCGCTGATGATATCGAACGGGGCTTGAACTTGCTGGGCATTTCCTACCAGGAATAGTACCCAAAAGGGGTTGGTAATGCGATTTATTCATATCGGTACCTCAGGATGGGTATATAAAGGTTGGAAAGAGATTTTCTACCCTAAATCTCTCGCAGAAAAAGATGAATTAGCCTACTATACCAGTATCTTTAATTCAGTAGAGCTAAATAGCAGTTTTTATCGCATACCTACCCCGAAATCCATTACAAAATGGAAAGAAACAACTCCGAATCAATTTATTTTTTCCTGTAAAGCCAGTCGTTATTTAACGCATATAAAAATGCTTAAAGAAGTTCAGGATAGTACTCTTTATTTGTTGCAAGTACTTGCAGGATTAGAAGAAAAACTAGGACCTATTTTGTTTCAACTCCCACCATATTGGCCTCTTAATCTGGAGCGTCTAGAGCAGTTTATTAAAACCCTACCTGAATCATTTCATTACACATTTGAGTTTAGAAATAAAAGTTGGTTATGTCAGGAAGTTTATGATTTACTCGCCAAAAACAATATTGCGCTTTGTTTTTATGATTATAAGGGATATCAGTGTCCAGAAATTATAACCAGTGATTTTATCTATTTACGGTTACATGGACCGCATCTCGAGCCATATACTGGTCATTATGAAGAAAAAGCGCTTTTAAATTATGCTTGTAAATTTGCCAAATGGCACAAACAAGTTAAAAAAATTTTTTGCTATTTAGATAACGATCAGAAAGTGGTCGCCCCTCATGATGCACAAGTATTAGAACGTTTGGTACGATTGACATTTAACAATCCTGAGCAATAATCATAATTTCAATGAGCGCACTCAAAGAATCGAGTCCAAGCGCAAAGATTGTTTTATGTTCCAATAATCTTCCCAAGGATCTTCCTTTAATTTTTCTAATCGTTGAGGTACTGTTTTAATTGTAAATTCACTATCTCGTTTATCTTTACTCAGCTCGTCCCAATGAATAGGTACAGCAACAGGGGCATGAGACCGCGCTCTCGTAGAATAAGGGCTAATTGCCGTTGCTCCTCGTTGATTTCGCAAAAAATCAACGAATATTCTACCGCCTCGCTTAGCCTTACTCATAGTACTAGTATATTGATTTGGATTAATTCGCGCCATAAACTCGGCAAAAACATGTGTAAAATTTTTTACCTCATCCCAATCATATTCGGGCTCAATAGGCACGACCACATGCAATCCTTTGCCCCCTGTTGTTTTTACAAAAGAGGTTAGTTTAAATTCATTCAAGTGCGTTTTAATTTCAAAAGCTGCTTTAACAATTGCTTCCCAAGTTATTGACGGGCCAGGATCTAAGTCAAATACAATAAAATCCGGTTTTTCTATATGGCCAATTAAACTACCCCAAGGATGAATTTCCAAAACATTCATTTGTACTAAACTTAAAAGTCCTTCTATTGTATTTAAATAAACATAGGGTTCTTTCTTATCTTTAGTTTCTATAGGCACCGACTTTAAAACTTTTGGCGTTGAATCAATATAATGACGTTGAAAAAAACAATCATGCCAGTTTTCAGGACAACGAAGTAATGATAACGGCCTATCCTTGATAAATGGCATCATGTAATCACAAACAGATTCGTAATAATTCAATAAGTCCCTTTTGGTAATACCATCTTCGGGATAAACAACTTTATCAGGATGAGTCATTCTTATTTTAAAGGAATGAGCGTTAACTTTTTTCACATTGACCTGTTCCATATTGTTGCTTTTCTTTTCCAATGCGGCCTGGTGTTCACGAAAAACCTCTTCAGGTTTTTTATCCAACCGCAGCCCTTTGAAACTTGGGTGTCGCAAATGCCCCCCTTCAGTCCAATGAGTAAACTCGATCTCTGCCACCAATTTAGGTTGCACCCAAATCACTCCGTGAGATCCAGGAATATCCTCATTAAACGGTTTCTGTTCCACAATAATTTTTTGTAATAAAGAAAAAATTTCCTTAAGCGATGACTCAGTGAAACCAGTTCCCACATTTCCTGTATAAATCAACTCTCCCTGCTCATTATAAACTCCAAGGTACAAGGCACGGAAATAGTTACGAGAACCTGTAGGTATTGAATATCCTCCAATAATAAATTCTTGTCGCAACAAACATTTGATCTTAAGCCATCTTTTACTACGTCCTGATATATAGGGACTATCTATTTGTTTGGAAATTATCCCTTCAAGTCCAAGTTCGCAAGCGCGATGAAAAAGGAAACGCCCTTCACCGATAATATGATCACTAAAGCGCAGTGTTTTATCTTGCCCTTCCAACACATTTTTTAAAATTGCTTTGCGCTTTAATAAAGATAAAGTTCTTAAATCGAATTGATCGTAATACAAAATATCGAATAGATAATAAACAAAAGGAGCGTTAGGGTTTACTTTAATTGTATTTTGTAATAATTGAAAATTCGATTTTCCCTCTTCATCGAGTAAAACGACCTCTCCATCTAAGATAGCTTGAGGCAAAGTCAATTTTTTAAGTGCGTCTACTATGGGTAATAGATCATTGGTCCAATCTTTGTTATTACGTGATTTTAAGCGGATATGTCCATTATGAATCAACGCCATGATTCGATATCCATCAAATTTTATTTCATGAAGCCAATCTGAACCCTCGGGGGCATTATCTATCAATGTAGCTAACTGAGGAGCAACAAAACCAGGGAACGCACTGACGCTTAAGTGCTCGGAACATTCTGGATCACGCTTATTGTGCTGTTTTATTTTATGTCTTTTTTTTTATGCAACGCGCCAGTTTCACTGTAATGATCCCCAATTTCATCAATGGAAAGATTGGTCAGTACACTATCTGGTTCCTCTTCAGTGATGTCATATTCTTCCAATTTTTGGGCAAATTTGTCTTTAAATTTGATTAAAAACCAATGCTCTTCATTCTTAAAACGCACTAAATCCCAGCGTCCCTTTAACTTTTTAGCCTCTAACTCAAAGCGTAAATGTCCAGAGTTAAAAGCTTGTTCAGGATCTGCATCGAGAGGTTTCCAAGTGCCTTTATCCCACAACATAACACTGCCTGCCCCATATTGGCCCTTAGGTATTAGGCCTTCAAAATAACCATACTCGACAGGATGGTCTTCTACATGCATTGCAAGACGTTTTACTGAAGGGTCCAAACATGGGCCTTTGGGAACTGCCCAACTGAGTAAAACCCCATTTAGTTCAAGGCGAAAATCATAGTGGAGATGGCTGGCCGCATGTTTTTGGATTACAAACAAAAGATCGTTTTCAGAAGAAACATTGCCTCTGGGCTCAGGAGTTTTATTAAAGTTTCGTTTTTTACGATAAGACTCAATACTCATGCAACTCTCCTTTTAGCATGATTACTTTAATTTTAAGTAAAATATTAAGAATTTCCACTCGCTTTGCTTGTTCACTTTGAAATGAGCTATCCCTTTAGTACTTTTTACAAATAGTCTACTCTTTAATAAGAAATGTTATTTAAGGATTAAGAGAATGCCTAAATCAATTTGGAAAGGCGAGATTTCTTTTGGCCTTGTTTCGATACCTGTTTCTTTATATTCGATTGAGGAACATGATGAACTTAAATTTCATTTGCTTGATAAGAAGACGAAGTCCAGGGTGCATTATCAACGAATTAGCGAAAAAACCGGCAAGGAAGTGCCTTGGGATCACGTGGTGAAAGGATTTGAGTTTGATAAAGACCGTTATATCATTGTCGATGAAAAGAAATTTGAAAAAGCCAGCCCTGATTTATTTAAAGCGATTAATATCGAAGAATTTGTTGATTTTCAGGAAATTGATAGCCTTTATTTGATGAAGCCTTATTACCTTATACCAGAAAGCAAAAATAAAAAAGCTTATGTCTTATTGAGAGAATCTTTAAAAAAAACAAATAAAGCAGGCGTTGCCAAAGTTATTATTCGCACAAAAGAGTCTATTTGTTTAATCCTCCCCCATCAGTATGCTCTGCTTTTGTATTTAATTCATTTTAAAGATGAACTACGTGACGAAAACGAAATGGAGGTTCCCAAAGAGGATTTTAAAAATTATAAAATTTCTCAGTCAGAAATAAAAATGGCCGTTACGCTGATTGATGAAATGACTGCCAAATGGCAACCTGAAAAATATCATAATGAATATCGAGAGGCATTGCAGAAATGGCTTGATCAACAAATTGCGAAACAACCCGCAATCAAAGCAGAGGAAGAGCCTGAAATTGCAAAGGAAAATTCTGCAGATGTCGTTGATTTTATTTCTCTTTTAAAAGAAAGTATGAAAAAGAGAAAATCAAATGAAAAAGTAAATAAGAAAAAAAGCTCTTAAATCAAGAAAAAATCAGTTTGTTCTATTTCAACTACATACTTGTCAAATTGTGTCACTTCATGCAAAGATAATTCTTGGAACACTTTGAAAAATATTGACAACCGTCCTCTTTTGAAACTCATGCAGAGGGGAAGTGAGAGAATACGAAACACAGCTGATGTACTTGATGTCACTTAAGGATTCGAGCATCGTCCCGATGAGGCTCTGCAGTAGCGTTTCGAAAGAGGTCTATTTTTTTAGTAGCAATCTAGGAGGGACCTAAGATGACGCGATTATTTAAGATTAGTAAAACCATAGGTACAAGAAAGGTAACCCCTATATTTAAAATCTCTCTATCTCAAGCCATACCTTCAGCCTCAAAAAATACATTAACGTCGCTCCATGCCATAAAAAAAAGTGAAGTGACCACTCCTTCTTTGGCGCAGACATCAAACTCATTCTTTTTTACAAAATTAAAAGCAGAGGAGCATAAGCAGTTTACCTCTAAAAAACGGCATCGCTTCGAATACGAAGACAATTACAGTGCTGCACTCAAATTACCTTATTCAAACCACCAATTAGCCACAAAACATCACGATCAAAATGCACTACTTGCTATGTCGAAGGAACATATTATTGAACATGCAAATCGACGTGTTGACTTGTTTTTTTACACGTTAATTGCTTATTATAAAACCGGTATCTTACCAATATTTGGCCATACAACATTGCAGCATGGCAAAGGACGTACTACCCGCAAAAATATAACCATTTCTGAGGCCTGTCATAGCAGCTTTACTCCCTCATTACTTGATAGAACCATTTATCAAAATAATAAAAATGGAGAAAAGCATAAAAGTTTACTGTCTGACACACACCTTATGGAGAATCTGAACTCAACTGTTGAGTTACCCCCATTTGTTAATGATCTGGATGATCTATTAGAATATGCATGTAGAGAACAATGTTTAACTATTCTTCGTGATGTTTCCCTTGCAGCAATAAATCCAATTGAAGGATTAACTGAGTTTCTGCATATGATGAATAAGGTTTTAAACAATCTTAAACAAGACGCTGAAAATAAAAATCAATCGGCTTTATTACAACATTCACTGATGAAGCATAAACCGATTAACCCTAATCTGATTGAACTTGTAATAACTGGAACACTATCAACAACCTATTCCGAGCAAACAAATACTGCTACAGATGCTTACATTCAACTCTTACTGAGAATGACGCCAGAAGAAAAAGCAGCATGCCAAGATGCGGGTAATAAAGAAAAAATATACATCAAAAAAACTATGGAATTACAAAATGAAATTTTACAAACAAAACACAACAAACATCCATCGCCGCAGTAAAGAAAACCATATTTCTTAATCTCTATCAGTGCTTTTAGATATAAATTCAGTTAGCTAAATTTAATAAAGGCACTGGTAATTGCGTATAACTATCACGAAATGATTATAATATTATTTACGAGAGCTATTTTGTCTCACCACTTGCGAGACAATTTATCTCTTATTTATCATCTGATAACAACTGATGCAATTTTTCTTGTAGCAATTTTTTATCAGAAAGTTGAATTTGGTACTCCGCAATCAATGCAGAAGATAAAGTTCTATTTAAGGAAAATTCGATACTTCTTTATCTTTACTCGCGCTCACAGATTTGATGCAATCCCTTTTGCATCTCCTTAATAGTAGGCTTGGTTATCTCGTGAAATTCATTGATTTATCCATTCTCATCCAATTCATAGGCACCATCTAAAAAGAGCATATGGTGAATATTTTTTAGAGACTAATTGTATCATTTTTTATCAATAATTGAATATCGACACTCATTGATTGTACAGAGCAATCAGTTCCAACAATTTAATTCGCTCAATGTACTTTGTGATTTTATTTTTGCATAAATTAAAAATATTTGCTCAGTTAAGATTTTTTTAATATTTATTGTGTAAAGTTCGCCTTTTGGTGAATGAGAGGTTAATCACATGCAAACGAAACTTGAAGACAATAACGTGTTTAAGGAAATATGTTCTACAGAAAATACTTATAATGCATCATTGAAATTTTTGCATTTATCATTGTTGATCCAATTACAATTCGATGAACACACTTTGCTAAGAAAGTTTTACACTCTTATCGAGCAATTAATTGATGTTTCTGATAAGTTAATTCTAAATGTAGAGAATGGTTTAACAAATATAGACAATCCAGAGGCTCGTGAAGTCTTGAAATTGGAGCGTTTAAGTCTATTGAGTCAGTTTTTTGAACTGTATAAATCATACAGTACGCTATTTGATGAATACGCCCTGGCATGTAAATCGAATCCAGAGCAGTTTAAACAGATTAATTTTTATATGACTCAAAATAGCGGTAATAGATTAGGGTTTGAAAGTCATTTAATTATGCCGATTCAACGGGGCCCAAGATATGAATTACTCATTAAAGAAATTCAAAAACATAATATAGGTGATGAATTTAATAAAATTGAGTTTTCTACATTAAAAGATCTGATCAATGATTGCTTAAGTGATTTCAGAAGTAATAAAAAACCAGAGACCAAGAGCGAATCGAAAGATTGTGAAAAGCGTCCATATCGCTTTGGTGATTTACACACGTTATTATCTCTTTGGAAATATAGATTCAACAGCGCTCGGTAAAGATAGTGATTTGTCTCATCTTGAACAAGACAACGAAAGGGTTGAGAAATCAGAAACTTTAAACCGAAAGCACATCGAAGAACACGCTGCTTCTTCTGAGGCGCAAGGTTATAGATTTGGTGATTTAACCCGCAGATTGCTATGGGGAACCAACAATCATTCCCAAGTAGAAAACACCACAGTTGCCCCTGGCCAAGTAGAATCAAATCAAGTTAATACAGAGCAAGAAAAAGATTATGGTTTTGAATTAATTTGATGAATAATTGAATGTGTTGGCAACATAATTACCCCCAAATGGAGTTGGGGTTGGTCACTTTAAACTTCCACATCAATAAATTTAATTTGATATGAGTTTTTTTATTGTCATTACTTTTTTAGCGTCTTTTAAAAGAAGTAATAATTGATTCTCTCTTATCGGAGAAAGTTCAAATCCTAATCGTTTGTAAAAGGTCTCGGCCTTCTCATCTATAGCATGAACTAATAAAGCTCTTACACCGCTTTGTTCTGCAATTTGTAAGGTTTTTAATATTGCATCTTTAAGCATCGCCTTCCCAATACCCTTTCCTTGATATGTATGAAGAACAGCTAATCTTGCTAATATGACAACAGGAATACGATATTTGCCCATTCCCTTTTTTATGCATTCAGATGCCTCATCAACATCTACCTGCCCTACTGTAAGACTATAAAAACCAACCACAAGATTATTATCTCCTAATATGTTATTTTTGGCGCAAGCAACCAATTAAGATTTGATTAAATGGCTTTTCTTAGGTCTAGAAATCAAAGTAATCAGATTTAATGAATTTGAATTTCAAATAACCAATGAAGGTGTAAAGATGTTAGAAAAAAAAGAGAGCACTGACACTGAACAACAAAATAGTAAGATGGATCAACTCCCTGTTGAACTCTTGGTTCACTTATTTAGTTTTTTCAATAATAAGGAAAAAAGAGTAGCTAAGGGTGTTTCTCACTCATTTAATGACGTTATTGAAAAATTTTTCACCCATAAAAATAATATATCTTCTACTTACTATGCCCATAGGGATGGCTATGTTTCTTCATTTATTTTATTACCAGGCCACCGTATTGTTTTTTCGGTTGTACTGGAGAAGACTACATGCTCATCAAGTGCAGGGCTGGTATTTTTTAATTGCGAAGACAATCAGATCAAAGAGGTTTCTTTGATTCAGGACTACGAAAATAATGGAAAACTTGCTCATCTTCATGCTTTACCAAATGGTGATTTGGTTGCGTTGTTAGATCAAGCAAATAAACATGAACCACTTTATATCCTGGTTTTAAATGGAAAAACAGGCGAAGAGAAAAATAGAATTCTATTACCGAAAAAACCTGGCAAAGAATCTCCCAGCTTAGAAGAGCTGCAAGTATTATCTTCAAACGAATGTATTGCTGTATGTTATTCGGGAGACTGTTATTTGATCAATATAGATAAGTCAGTTGCTCAAAAAATAACACTCGAGCATGCCAAAAAGCTGAGTAAACATAAATATAGCTTATTCGAAGGCCGACCCGGGCAGGCATTAAATATTTATGAGTTGCCAGATGGTAATAAGTTATCGATTAGGCAGAGATTACCTCATGATACATTAGGTAGTGGGGGAAACTTATCTATTAGTCTCGCTGAAACTTCAAAAAAACTATTTTCAAATGAAGATGATTTTAAAGATGTTATTTATAAAAAATGAACAAATATACACAAGTAAACATGAATGAGCACCAAGAATACCAATAAATTGATCCATTTCGGCCGAAATACATGTTGAGGGAGGCACTCTACAGCTCCTCCCAAAACCGAACTTTGGTTAATGACTAAAGTTTTCGAACATATTTACTATGGAAATTAGAAATTTCCCGGCTATCTCCCTCGTTCACAAACCCATGGATAGTGAAACACAATAATCTGAAATTTATTACTCTGCCGATACCCCGCGGCATGCCTTCGGGGTCCAGAGTTATAGGGCAGATCTTATTGATGCCACGGACGTTGGAATAGAGTAAACCGGATTTTTAATTTAAGGCTATGGATCATTGCTTTTCTGCATTAGAGAAAACCGAAAACTAAATAAGATGAGTTTCCTCTAGCGAAGCCCGAAGGATTTAACTAGAATGAGGTTTAACTGCTGATAAATATAAACTTTTTGCGCAGGTGTTAATTCATGGATATCCACACTGTTGTTGAAAAACAGAGAGCATTTGCTGCTGGCGGACAGGCTAAAAAGATTGATTTTCGTAAACAGCAACTTCAGAAATTAAAAACCATTCTTAAGCAAAATGAGCAACTTCTCTATGAAGCGCTTTATGCAGATATAAAAAAATCTCAATTTGAAACATACTTAACTGAACTTGCCATGATATATCATGAGCTTGATGAAGCAATTAAACGGGTACATAAATGGGCAAAACCCAGGGCAACCAGAACAGAATTGGTGCTTCAACCGGGAAAAAGCTTTATCTTACCCGAACCTTATGGCACGACTCTAATTATTGGTGCCTGGAATTATCCCTATCAATTAACCTTAATTCCGTTAATCTCAGCTATGGCAGCAGGGAATACCAGCATCATCAAACCAAGTGAGTTGCCACAAAATACTTCAGCAGCCCTGGCAAAAATAATAAATCAAAATTTTGATCCAGCTTATCTGTATGTTGCAGAAGGTGGTACTGAAGTAACTCAGGAGCTCCTTAGTTTTCGTTTTGATAAGCTATTTTTTACTGGCAGCACTGCTGTAGGAAAAATTGTAGCTAAAGCAGCTGCGGAACACTTGACTCCCATCACCCTGGAATTAGGTGGAAAAAGCCCTTGCTTGGTTTTTGCTGATGCAGATCTCAAAATTTCAGCCCAGCGTATTGTCTGGGGTAAATTTTTAAATGCAGGCCAGACCTGTATTGCTCCTGATTATCTTTTAGTTGAACAATCGATTTATCAACCTTTACTGGAAGAGCTTAAAAACCAAATCAACAAAATTATTGGCCCCAATCCTCTTGATAGTGAAAGCTACGTACGGATTATCGATCAAAAGCATGTACAGCGTTTAAAAAAACTCATTGACCCACAAAAAATATACACAGGAGGTCAAGTGATTGAAAAGGAAAAATATATTGAACCAACAATTCTTAAGGATGTAAGTTTTGCAGATGAAATTATGAAGGTAGAAATTTTTGGGCCGATTTTACCTGTTATTCCTTTTACCGATCTGCAATCTGTTTTGCATGAAATAAAAATGCGCCCGCGTCCTTTATCACTTTATATTTTTGGGAAAAATTCAGCCCTGCAAACACGAATCTTGCATGAGGTTTCCTTTGGAGGCGGCTGTATTAATGATGTGATTATGCATATTTGTAACATTCCTCTTCCTTTTGGTGGTGTTGGGGAAAGTGGCATGGGCAATTACCATGGCGAAGCTGGGTTTAACACGTTTAGTCATTTCAAAAGTATATTGAAAAGACCTTTTTGGTTTGAGCTCCCCATTAAATACAAGCCCTATAATCAATTGAAACTAAAAATAATCCGCGCGCTCTTGGGATAAAGCAATATCAATAAACGCTCAAGGCAATGACTTATAAGGATTCATCTGTGCTTATATATTAGAATAAATGTAATTAAATAATTGCATTCCCATATTCTCTTAAGGCAAACAACCTAAGGATTGGGTTTTTCAAATAGTTCGTTATCTGCAAGACGCTGTGCTCGTTTAGCAATTGCTTCTTGTAACTCCAAAAAAAAAGGAGAAGGTCCAGGAGAGTGGCTCAATTCGGTTTCGTGTTTCTTACCCCATGACGCATCCAACTCGGATTGAATGTTTAACTGAATATCCAACATTGAATCTAAAGCATGCGTTTTTTGTTGGTAAGAGATTAAAAACGTTCTGCATACTTTCGCAAAACAAAGATTTTCCTCCAAAATCATTGCAGATGCGCTAAGAAAACCAATTATCCGCTCGTCTTTGTGATTTTTTTGGTGCTGTACGACTAGAAATGAAAATTCTTTTAATAAAGAGTAAATAAGTGAATAATCCCTATCTTCCTTCCCTTCTAACCTATATCCATCCACTAAATTTTGTAATAGTATAATGCATTCTTTACTAACTGGCATTCCTTGCTCCAAGTAAATAAACACTTCTTAATTAAAAACTCTGATAGTTAATTTAGCAAGAAAAAAATTGTAATGCTTTTATAATCATTATCTTGTATGTGGCCGATATAAGGTCTATAACTTTAAGGATAAAAAGAGAACAGCTTATGTCAGAAAAGAAACCTAAAGTGAAAACCAATTATTCCAAGGAGTCATCCACTCCACCTACAGTTGAATCTAATCCTTCTATTCTTGCAAGCATCTTCAAAGGATTACCAGGCAATATTTATTGGAAAGATAAAAATGGAGTTTACTTGGGTTGTAATGACAACATGCTGGAAATGACAGGCATGAAATCCATCATTGGGAAAACAGATTTTGAAATGCCATGGGCCGCATCTGCAGAAACGATTCGTAATAATGATTTAAAAGTTATGGCTCTTAATTCCTCATTAGAGTTGGAGGAGGCTGGAACCATAGCGAATGGACAACAAGTAGTTGTATTAACCAGAAAAACTCCTCTCCGAGATGAAAATGGTAATGTTATTGGTATTGTTGGCGTTTCATTAAACATAACCAAACGTAAAAAACAAGAAGCCGATCTCCGATCAAACCAGGAAAAAACACAATCCACCTTGGAAAATATTCTTGCCCACATGCCAGGCCATGTTTATTGGAAAGACAAAAATGGAGTATATTTAGGCTGTAACAACCGACAGGCTCAGAATTTAGGATTTCAATTTGGTTATGAAATTGTAGGAAAAACTGATTTTGATTTGCCTTGGGGTGAGAATCAAGCTGAATTATTTCGCCAAAATGATCTTCATATCATGCAGACCGGTGAAACTGAAATCATTGAAGAAACAGCCCAAATCGATGGTAAAAAAGCCATTGTTTTAAGTCATAAATCACCAATGCGCAATAAAAAAGGGGAAATTACTGGAGTGTTGGGGATTTCTATTAATATCACCGACAGAAAAAAAATTGAAGCAGAGCTCAATATTGCAAAAGAAAAAGCTGAAGCAGCGAGTCTTGCAAAAACAGAATTTCTTGAAAATATGCGTCACGACATCCGTACCCCCCTTACTGGCATTGTAGGATTTGCAGATCTCATCAAATCTGAAGCTCAAAGCCCTCGAATTAAAGAATATGCAGATAATCTGGTTGCATCAAGCCATGCCCTACTCGATTTTATGGATGATGTGCTTGAAGCCATTCATGTAAGTTCTGGCGAAGTCCCCAAAGTGAGAAAAAAATTCGTCTTGCAAAAGGTGGCTCAGCATATTATTGATCTTAACAAAGCCAAAGCATTTGCAAAGCACTTGGATTTTTCGCTGGATTTTGATCCCAATATACCAAAATACCTCATTGGTGATCCCGTTCGTATCCATCGAATTCTACTTGAATTGATTGCCAATTCGCTGAATTTCACAGACGCTGGTTTTGTGAGATTAACAGCCAAATTAGCAAAACAGGAAAACCGGGAAGTCATCATTAAATTCATTGTAGAAGATAGCGGTATAGGTATTCCCAAGGATAAACAACAGGAAATTTTTCTACAATTTAAACGTTTAACTCCCTCCTACAAAGGAATTTATAAAGGAGCTGGCCTAGGGCTTGCTGTAATCAAACAATTTATTGATGAGTTAGATGGGGAAATATATGTTGAGAGTACAGTTGCAAAAGGAACAATTTTTACCTGTATCATTCCCTTAAAAACAGCACTTCTTGAAGATGAAACAGGAATTGATAAAGATTTTATTGACTCTACTATTCCAAGCTTGGGACAAAAAACCCAAGTCACCGATAAACATCCAGAATCATTGGCAAAACCATTCAAACACCGTATCTTACTTGTTGAAGACAATACTATTGCACAAACCATCGCCAAAGAAATGCTTCATCAATGCGGCTGTCAAGTTGATGTAGCAGCCGATGGACAATCGGCGTTACAGCTCTGGAAGAAAAATAAGTATGATTTGATTTTTATGGATATCGGTTTACCCGATATGGATGGGTATCAAGTAACGCACCACATTCGTGTACAAGAAATCGCCAAAAACCATCATACTCCCATCATTGCGCTCACGGCTCATATAGGTGAAGAAAATAAGCAACGGTGCATTGAATCAGGGATAAATGCAGTACTTAGCAAGCCACTCACTCAAAAAAATTGTTGTGATATTTTGAATTCTTTTATTCCGTCTATAGAAAGAAGCACCTCTCCTGAACATGGGATTTTTGATTTACCAACAAAAGAGGAACAACTTTTTCAGATTGCTGAATTTCCAATACTTGATGTTGAAGAAGGAATTAAAACAACGGGTACAGAAGCCACACTTTGCGGAATGCTCAACCTCATGTTGAGTCACTCTTTTGTTGAAGATGTAATACTGCTAAAAAGGGCGCATGAGCAAGGCGACTGGGAAAAAATCCAAAAACTTGCCCATAAAATAAAGGGTGGTGTCGTATATGTTGGTGCCATTCGTTTAAAAATAGCCTGCCAATACTTTGAGTGTTATTGGAAATCAGGTCAACGCGCTTTATTGGAACAGTTATATCAGCAAATCCTGCGCGTCATTGAGGAAACCACCTCTGAAATTAGAAAATGGATAAAAACAAAAGCAGCTTATTAATCAAACGTGCCCGGGTGCAGCGCAGCAGAACCCAGGATTGAGAAGTTTTATCCATACCCCCAAAATCGAATTCTGCTGCACACAAGGCTACAACAATATGAATGAAGTTCAAAAACTGCCAACTACCGACTCATTTTCTGAAACAACTTCTTGAATCACTTTCAAGTTATCTACTGTTGTTTTCGCAGGATATTTTTTAAATCGAAGTGCAACAGGCCTTAAGTAGTTTGGATAATAAGGCTTTATCAAATACTCGTAAGTAGCAGCCATCGCCTTATTTCTTCCACTGGGATAAACTTCGAAATCATAAGCTTTCTCTGTCCACAGACACATCACAGAGCATTCCTCAATCAAATAATCAAGACAGAGGTTAAATGCTCGTTCATGATCGACATCCGCAGCAGAAAATCGGCTCAAGTATCGAGTTAAAAATTCATCGATGTTGGAATGAATTGCATTACGAAATGATTCATTGGAGTGATATTCCTTTTGCACACGCATATGAGTCTTAATGTAATTTTGACTGTTATACCAATCATCCCAGCGCATAATTTCAAAAGGAATGGTTAATTCATTATAAGCCATTTCATTCCGCTTCAACCATTCCTCCCCTTCTTGTACAGCTAACCGATATAATTCATCTGGTGCTGCATAATTCATGATACCGATAGTATGACGTTGGACACTATCATCAACAAGAATGGTACACTGCTTAAATGAGGCGTTAATTAGTTTAATAACCGCTGCAAATTTTTCACCCTCATGAATTGATTGTCCGACACTAATGGGCATAAGACAAGAAGACCGAGGAAAGAGTTTTCGTTCTTCTACTGGGTTTTCTCTAAAGGAAGCCTTAACAATCCTATTATCAATTAAGCTCATGCTCCTCAACCTCCCTTGAATCGCTTGTTACTATAATTTGCATAAAAATAAACCATATTTTATTTAAAAAAATCATTTTGTCTTCTAATTAGACACCAGCAAGGCATCGATCACATAATAATTACTTAATGTTAATATTGTATAATTTGTGTAATATATGTAAATATAAATCCTAAAAGCGAGTGTAAAATGTCTTATAGAATAGATAATTCCGGTGGCGGTGACTGTGGATTTTATGCTTTTGCAATAGGCTTAATCAACACCATTCAAAACGAATACTCCCTCCACGGAAAAAGCAAGACATATGAACGATGGAATACTGAAGGTCTTCATAACGTTAGTTTGCAAGAAATTCTGGAAGTTGATTTAAATCAGTTATATCACTCACCCAGAACTTATAAAAATCAACTTTTATTCATGTTACAGATGTCGTTAAGAAATATCGCCTTTAATGTGTACAAGAATGAACTGTTTAATAGAATCAAAGGAGAAGAAGTATTACAAGACCATCGAGCTAAAATTGAAGCAACCCCCATATTTGGTAAATTTAGAGAATTGGTAGACTTTTATTTACATAATAAAGGTTCTCTCGCTGAAATAAGACAATTTAATGAATTAGCTTTATCTCCTGAAGTTCTAATCTTAGCAGAAAGAACCGCTCAAACATTACAAGTAAAACTCCAAAAACCATCTGCGGATAGCCCAGAACAAATTGAACTCGAGCATGTAAAAAATGTAGTACTGCATGATGTGATGTCTGCAGGCAAAGAAAATCCTGATTCAGTAATTCTAAAAGGAGTAGAAAAAATTAGGGAACAAGGAAGATGGGCAACACATGATGATTTAAAAGAAATCGCAGCGCATCTTGATGTTAATCTTTATGTCGTAGGTAAAGAAAATGGGGTTACTCTTCCTGATCGCCCCACTATTTGTCTAAATAATGAGGGTAATGCACATTGGACTACCAATGTTGAACAATTAGCACCTAAAGAGGAGCATGTTGCTACACCTCCTGTACCTAAGAAACCCCAAGAACAAATAAAAGAAGAAGAATTTTTCTCTAAAAAAGAAGAACAAGTGATTGTTGCAACGGTAAGTACCCAAGGTGAAGAAGATAAAGTTGATCTTTACCGAAAAAATATAAAAGAACTCATTCAGGCGGCATCGACTCAGGGTTTGTTTTCCCAAGTTAAAAATAAGATTGATGTTGATAAGATTGATACAGCAGAAGCTCTTAAAAATGAATGGGGTGAGCAAATAGAATCCGATGCGGATTTTGCTGCACGCTTACAAGAAGCAGAATTAAGACGTGTTCTAGGCTAAAAGTCACTCTTTTTTACTCATGGATGCTTAATCCTCTACTCTCTATATTTATGATTCAACTTGTCATATTGGTCTATCTTAACTATTTTATAAAAATTACCTATCTTATTAAGGTATTTTCCTGATGAGCAACATTCAACGCTTTATCACAGCCCAACAAGGACAAGATATGTATGTTTCATTCCAGCAAGCTTATACTGAACTCGAAGCTGGAAGCAAACAAAGCCACTGGATATGGCATATCTTTCCTCAGTTGAAACAGCTTGGATTCAGTTCAATTGCGCAACATTTTGGTATTGTTGATTTCAAGGAAGCGTGTGCCTATTTGCAAAATGAAGCGCTTTTCCGCAATTATCATGCAATTGCTCAACTAGTAGAACAACAATTAAAAAAAACGATTTCTGTCTTGACACTCATGCATGGAGAGGTTGATACCAAAAAGCTGGTATCAAGCCTCACCTTATTTCGAGAGGCAGCTTCGTTTCTTTTGCATCAAGGCGATACATCTCAGGACTTTGCAGCACTAGTAAGTTGCTGCGAACAAATTCTTAAAGAAACCACAAAACAAGGTTATGCTCCCTGTGAACTAACGCTTGATTTCGTGCGCAAGCAAAAAAATTAATCCTCATGATCAAGATAAATTAAAAATTTCAAGGCTCATTAGATATCTCTTATCGATTAGTTAACTCTGACGATAAGCATCAATTAATAGGATTCATTTTTCTTTAATCATTCTGGTGTATACTATAAATATTGAATCATAAACAATATTCGAGATATTTCTATGCAAGCGAAGTTAAATGATGAAAAAAAAGCTGCGGAAACGCGATATTATGAACTAGTTGCCGCCTTGGAAGCCATGAATAAAGCACAACAGAATTTATTATTTGACATTCAGCCTAATGAAACTTTATTTAAAAAACTGAATGAGCAGGGTCAAGTTGCTCCTCTTTATGTTGAATTTGTATCCAAAAATTCAGGAGCTAAATTTACGATAGAGAATAAATTTTTCCCCCATAGCTGGGTTGTCACAACACCAGAAAATGCAACCAAAGAAGAATTAGACTATGTAAGGGATCTAACCCTGGAAGCCATTGCACATCCTCAAAATGCACCAGAGGGCTACCAACCTAAACTTTTAGCGTTCTTCCCTGATAACACGCCCCCAGAGCAGATTAGAGAGTTCATTAAATCGGCCGAAGAAAAAGGAATAGAAGTTAATTTATTTATTGGAAAAAAATCAGAGTATGACAAAATCTCTCAGGAGCACTCACAAAAAACAAGAGAAGCTATTGAATCAGGGAATCGGGATAAGCTTCCTGGATGGGATGGGTATATGAAGATGATTAGCCGGAGTGATGGAGGAAAAAAAGGTCAAGAAATGCTAAGGGAACTTCACGCAGAACCGACAAGCTCCTTAAGCAACAATTGACAATTTACTATTTCTTATTTATCAATTTTAGCTGTGGTTCCTGACACAAACACTATAATATGATCAAGAGATTCAACTTTGATTAGTTCAGTACTGCTAGCTGTTATAAAATTGAAGGATTGCCGTTAAACATTTAACATACCTTTTTTATGGATTGGCTTGATTTGATTCCTTATATTCATCGTAGTTCCTACTTAAAATTACCTTCTAATTTTTATGAGGTGATTGAGCCAACGCCGATTACAGATCCCTATTTAGTTAAGTTTAATCATGAATTAGCTTCCTATCTTTGTGCGCCACATTCCTCTTCAGCTCCCGAACAAGACATCATCTCTTTTTATGCAGGAAACACAGTCCCCGCGCACCTTAAAAGCATCGCATTAGCTTATGCAGGACATCAGTTTGGATACTATGTTCCTCTTTTGGGAGATGGTCGCGCCGTATTACTTGGTGAAATACATTGTGAAGATGGAACACGATGGGATATTCAGCTCAAAGGGTCTGGAAAAACAATGTTTTCACGCACAGGTGATGGGAGAGCGCCACTTTCTGCGGTATTAAGAGAATATCTGATCAGTGAAGCAATGCATGGATTAAATATTCCAACCACGCGTTGTTTGGCTGCGATTGCAAGTAAAGAAAAAATCTATCGCCAAAATGGTCCAGTACCCATGGGGGTTGTAACACGGGTTGCATCAAGTAGTTTAAGGGTAGGCTCTTTTGAATATGCTGCGGCTCAAAAAGATGATCAGTTACTTAGATCTTTAGCTAACTATGCTCTTGAACGACACTATCCTGAACTTTTAACCAGTGCAAACCCCTATCTTGAATTATTTAAAAAAGTTGTTGATCGCCAAGCCTATCTTATTGCTGAATGGATGGGAGTAGGTTTTATTCATGGAGTCATGAATACTGATAATATGACTATATCTGGCGAAACAATTGATTATGGTCCCTGTGCTTTTATGGATGAATTTGACTTTGGTACGGTATTTAGCTCTATTGATCTTGCGGGTCGTTATGCATTTGGAAATCAAGCCTCCATAGCAAAATGGAATTTGGCGCAATTTAGTCTAGCTTTACTGCCATTATTTAAAAATGAGAAAGCACTGCAACAAATGCAAGAAGCACTTAACTTATTCACAGAGCGCTTCTCCCTATATTGGAATAAAAAAATAAGAGAAAAGTTAGGTCTTTTCGATGAAAATGTGCAACCGGTGGAACTTATTAAACAGTTCTTCGGTATGTTACAACAATATAAACCCGATTTTACAAATACTTTTCGTCTGCTGAGTCACGCCATTGATTGTGAGCGCTATCAGAACGATTTAATAAAAGCATTAGGGAATCAACCCAACAGCAAACTGTGGGTTTCTGATTGGTTGAATTGTATCAAACAACAAAAAATTGAGATCAATGAAATAAAAAACAAGATGAATCGGGTAAATCCCGCCTATATTCCCAGAAACCACTTAATTGAAAATGCAATCCGCGATTTTGTTGAAAACAACGACAGCACTCTTATGGATAGCCTTTTATCAGTCTTGAAAAATCCATTTCATCAACAAGAAGGGACAGAAAACTTACAATGTTTACCATTGCCTCATGAGCGAGTTCATCAAACCTTCTGCGGCACTTAAGTAGCCCGGGTGCACCCAAGCTACACAAGAACAATTTAAAGTACTTTTTGATAAAGAATTTCTTTTAATAAAGCACCATCCTCGTAAAACTCCTCTAATTTGGTTGAGTTCGTGGCTTCAAAACCCAAAGCATCATAGAATTTTCGCGCTTGAATATTGTCTTCAAATACCCATAAAAGTATTTTTTTATATCCCTGGTTTGCTAGCTCAGAAATTGCCGCCATGCATAATTGGGTACCCAATCCCATACGCCAGTAATCGGGATGCAAATAAATCGCACTGATTTGGCCCATTGAACCATCTGCACTAAAATCACGGAAAGGGCAAATACTCGCAAAACCAATAATTTGATTATGAATTTCCATGACCAATACTTTTACTTCTTGTTCTATCAAGTCATGCCACTGCCGAGTTCGCTCACTTAGAGACAAATTTTGTAATATAATTTCTGGAATGAAATCTCGATACATCTTTTGCCAGGAATAGATATGAATTTGTGCTATAGCCTCGGCATCGTCTAATGTCGCGGTTCTGATATTGGGCGTTACATTTTTAATCATAATAAAAAACCTTAAAGACGCGATTAATTTCTATTAGCCAATAAATTATTCACGTTTTTTAAAATTCAACTTTAGCTAACCTAATATGTGATATGCTATGTTAGAATGGAAAAATTGTCACTAAAAAGGATTTAGTCATGGCCTATAATCAAAAAGAAAGAACAAATTTTCATCGGTGCTTTAGCCTTATTTATCTCATCAATAGCCAATGCAGAAAAAGTCACTAGCGATGTCTCTACCACAAATGGAACATCGATAGGAAAAGTCGTTTTTGAAGATGGCAAGTATGGGTTACTTATCACCCCGCAACTGACTGGACTTCCTGCTGGCATTCACGGTTTTCATATCCATGAACATCCTGATTGTGGTGATCATGCCAAAAATGCTGGTACGCACCTAGATCCAGCGAACACCCAAAAGCATCTTGGCCCATATGGCCAAGGTCATTTAGGTGATTTACCTGTATTGATTGTTGATAGTAATGGAGAAGCTAATGTGCCCACATTAGCACCTCGTTTAACAACTAAAGATATTAAAGGACACTCCATTATGGTTCATGCAGGCGGAGATAATTACAGCGATAATCCTCCTTTAGGAGGTGGTGGTGAGCGTATAGCATGTGGAAAAATCCCTTCTTAGTTACAAGAAAATAACGTTTATCATCCGGATTCAGATATACTCTAATCCGGATTAGCCCCGTCTAGTTAGTTTTTTTAATTAAAGTATTTCCTTTTTTTTTATTAATTGGCATGATACGCGCCAAAATAATAATAAGGAAATGTGATGTCCGTTTTTTTTTCAGAAGTCAAATCAAGTTGGAATGATTATTCTCACCTGAGAACCAAATACACCAATTTAATTCCTATACCGAATCCATCCTATTTTCAACCAATTCATGATATAACTCACTTTACTAACTTACTTGTGCGCCCTATCCACAGCCCCCTTTGGTTAGGTGTCAATGCGTTATTGCTCTTTTTGAAAAGCTTCATTTATTTAGCCGCTACTGCATTATTACTGGTACCTGCTTTATTGCTAGCAGTTTTTGCACCCAAATCAAGGCTTAGCCCAAATACTTGCTCTTCATTTCAAAAAGCTGCGGCAAATACGGTTGTTGATGCAACCATGGGCATTATTGCAACCTGTGCAACCCTCGCCTCTATTGTTTTTAATCCAATCTATCTACTAACTCGATGTCTAAGTACTGTGGTAAAGCACTTAAGTGATGTCACTGAATCGTGTTGTGGATTTCCTATTGCACGGTTTAATTAGGTCAGGACTTACGAAAACCTCCAAGGTCGAGGCAAAATTTAATAGAAATCACTATGAAGCGAACGCGAAATCCGAGTCTAATTGAATATTGGGTTCCCTTTCGCTTCATCGAAACAACAGATTTATTTCCTAAACCAATTGATTGTATTTTCCAATTAATTCAGTCTGCTCAATAATATGATTCTGCATGGCAGTCTCTATTTCTTTTTTTGTCGCATGCTCGCCAAGAGTTAATGAGGTATCTAAGGCATAGAGCTTGAAGAAATAGCGATGAGTACCACTGGGGGGGCAAGGTCCTCCATAGCCTGATTTACCCCAACTATTTCGGGCGCTGATTGCTTTCGATGGAACACCGATTCCCGATTTTAGCTCATGACTATCAGCAGGTAGATTAAATAAAATCCAATGTACCCACAATCCCATTGGAGCATCAGGATCATCCATAATTAAAACAAAAGATTGGGTATTTTTAGGTGCATTGTTCCATACTAGTGGTGGTGAATGACCAGCACCATTACACGTATATTCTCTAGGAATAAATCCATTATGAGCAAATGCAGGGCTTTTAAGTATCATTGCACACTCCTTATGCTGAAACATTTAATTGCAATTTATACCATATTTAAGCAAATCGCAAACTAATTGTCACTTTTCCTTGTCATCCCATTATAAAATTCTCGTGATGATGGTTTGCAAAGGTCACCTTATCAAGCTTTTCCAAAACTTTTGTAAGAGTTCCTTCTAGTTTTAATTTTCCACCATTGGCTGCAACTACTAAGCCAACAGCAGATAATATCGCTGCATATTGCTTCACTGTTTGCTCAGATTGTGCTGCTGAAATTTTAATGATATGTAAATTAGATAATAAACTTATTAGACTGCAACGTTCCCCTAATAGTAAGCTTAGTTGTTCTTCAACTTGAGACTCAAGTTTTTGTTCCTTATCCTCTGCCCTATTTTTATCCAGATCACGAAGAAAAGAATGCGCATTATATTCTTTAAACGACCATCGTTTGGGTTGTTTCGTAGTTACCTCATCATGAGCTTTATCAATCAAGTCTGTAGTAATTGAATTATTGTCATGAGAAGGATGTTGTACAAAGGTAGTTCTATATTGATCCGCATCCCAATCCCACTCTGAACCAGAAGTAATTATAGGTCCTTCATCATAAAAAACAGAGTCTGACTCTTTTAATCTATCCTTGTTTTTAGAAGCACCTTCAAAATCCTGATAAATGAGTGGCTTATCATTACATTGTACTAAAGGAGATTTAATAAACTGCATTTGAACTCTTCGCTGTCTCTGGTTGATATCAGCAGTTTTATATAATTGATCCGGCCTCACTGGCGAATAAATTGTTCCAGTTCGTGCATCAATAGCCAACGATGCTCCAGCAAATGATGATTTTAGAACATCGGCATTTTCAATATGGATATGGTATTTCGTGAGCAACTCTATCAGCTCGATACACATTGAATGAGAATTCGAGTCGCCGCCGGCCAGGTGAGCAATTGAGTTTTCAGAAACAGGTTGCAGTAATTCCGATAAAGATTCAATAGGGGTCATAGTATCAATGTGTGCGAGAATTGCCATTTTATTTGTAGCATCATAGAGTGCTAAGATGAGGCATGTATTAGCACCATATGTACCTAAAATTGGTTGTTCTGATGTTGCTGTTGTAATTGCATACTCATGTTGTAGCACTGTAATTGTTTCAGTTAGTTTGAAATCAACAGGAACAGCTCCTTTTAGTAATCGATGTACTGAATTTAATTTCTTTTCACGTTGATATACAGCCATTATTTCTTGTTGTTCATTTTCACTGAGTGATATTTCCATACCTATTTCTCTTAGTGAATTAACTAAAGGCGAGGAGAGTTCTAATGGAAGCCGCAAAAGAAGAACAGCTAACTCTTTTGGCGAATAATTAGAAGAAATAGACGTGAATCCTTCATCGGTTTTATTATCAAAAGATAAGACTTCCATTTTATCTAAGTTGCCATCATTTAAAATAAATTCCGAAGTAATTGGTTTTCCACTATAACTGATTGCTGGCCCCCTATATCTAAATTCTGGAAAATAAGTCGCTATTTTCGCCACATCAATCTTTAAAGGAGTAGTCAATCGCGCTTCTATAGGATACATTTTAGCTTACCTCCTGATTAACGATTGATAATATAATGCCATCACATTGACCCAAATTTAAACTTGGAGAATTTTTGTTGCTCAAAAGCCATGAGGCGAAATAAAAATTAAGCTTTATTCGCTATATCCTCTGGCTTGTGATTAATTCACATATCAACGTATCAAAAATAGTTTTTACAAGGGGTAAAATTATACTTTAAAAACGCATTTCAATGTTATTATTACAATAAGGATGTTTTTTTCTTAATCAACGCGGTGCCTTATATAAAATGAATGAGATCAATGTAGAACAATTAAAAAATCTACTGAATGAAGCAACAAAGAGTATTAAATCGTCAGAAAGTCTTCTCGATGAATTGCTTAAAGCGCCTGAAGAAGAATCATCCTCCATAGAAGATACAATTTGTTCCATACAATTAGTTCTTCAATATCGCTTAGGTAATCAAGATACTCTGGCTTTACTTCTGAGCATTGATCAGAACTTACTTTATCTTTTAGATATTCAGCCCCGGCACTCATCTAAAATGAACATGGATCGGCTTGCCTATGCTTTAGGTAATGAAGATTTGAAGCAAGTCATTCATATGCTTTCGTTACTCGTTAGCTCTCTATTAAAAATCACAAACCGTTATCAGAAAGATCATTTAAGTTTTGAATTAAAAGCGTATCAACGTAAACACATCAAGCAAAACATTTTAATTAAAGGAATGCAAAAACTGATTCTACAACAAGATCATTTTTTAAGTTTGATGCGTAACCTTCAAGAAAATGTGACGCTTCTTTTAGAGCATCAATCCGTTGGCCCCGTTTTTGATCATATAGCTGCGCTCAGAGGACCAATTTCTCAATTCTATCAAGCAACATTACATGGTCTTGGGGTAGCTAAAGAGCTTTATGAAAAAATTAATAAGAACGAGCTACTGAATCAAAAAGTGGAGCTTCTTTTAAAACAAGCAGAAGAAGTGCTCAAAATCATGCCCTCGATTTATAAGCCGCAGCCGCATTATACCTTGACCCCGCCCAGCAATACGTTAACTCAACCAAGCAACACCCTAACGCAACTAAGGCCCCTATCTGCCGAACAATTAGAGCAACGTGCAGCAGCCAAGCGATTACGCCCCTTTTTCAATTAAAGATTACGTCGTAACCTGGGTGAAGGTGCAAACCGGAATCTGGGACTCTGTGCAATGAAAACCCGGGTTCCGCTGCACTTCTCCCGGGCTATACGCTTAAGTCTATAGTGTGAATGGTTACAAATACATCCCCTCTTTCCTAGAAACACTGTATTAAGTTAGGGAAAAGCTGTCGGCGGGAACTATTTATGGCAAGACGTAGTGCTAATTTAGGAGTAGATTCCCGCCTTCGCGGGAATGACAAAAATCCTTAACTTAATGGCAGTGTCCTCTAGAGAGAGGAAAGGACTGAATCAAAAATAACAACCAACACCATCATACCCAATGATGTGACATGACTTGTAAGCGCTTTGTTCAAGTCGATAACTTACGGAACCATAATAAGCAATAATGTTTCCATTTTTAGTTTGCTTTATATGAGGTTTTTGAAAGTTCTCTACCGCCTCACACGTAGCACGGTTTTGTATCCAAACTCCTCCATCTGAAACAATGCGCTTTTTACTTGGAGTTAGGGTATTCTTTCCACAATCCTTAATTGCCAAATGCTCTACTTTGGGAGCAGAAAAGAGAAGATCATAACCGGCTGCTGCCGCTTTAACAGCATTTTCAGCATCCAAAATACCATGTCCACAAGGTTTTTTACCCACACACGATTTATTCGCATCATCACTGGCTCCAAAATCATGTGTTGTTGTATACAATAATTGTTCTATTTGTTCAGGACTAAGTACTTTCTCACTTGCTGCAAAAATTAATCCGGCAACACCGGCAACATGAGGAGTAGCCATGCTGGTTCCTTGATAAAAATCAAAGCCAGAGCCATTATAACCACCTCCTGGATTCACTGTAGATAAAATTCCTCCCCAAATACCATAACGCTTGTCTCCGCCGGGAGCAGCCAAAGTAACACTTGGACCATAATTCGAAAAATAGGATCTAAGGCCTTCAGGTCCAGTAGAAGCGACTTTAATCGTTCCATTACAAATCGCAGGCGCATTAAAATGCTCCCAAAGGTTATCATTTCCGGCCGCGACAGCCAATACCGCACCTTTTTTGCGGGCAAAAAAGACTGCTTCTTGCAATGCCTGATCACAATAATCTATTTCATCTTTAGGGCCTCTATCTACGCCAAAACTCATATTCAATATTTTTGCAGGGTGAATGTTATGTGGTATTCCAGGAACATCACCACCTACGGCCCAATAAATGGCATTAATGACGTAGCTTTCATAAAACATCCCATTAGCAGCAGGAATTTTTAAAGGAAGAATTTTTAAATCCTCACCCATTCCACTCATGACGCTGCCATACCCCGCAATCGTCCCAGCAACATGAGTTCCATGATAAGATCGCGTTTCATCAATCAAGTTATTGTTGTTTCCAGCAAAATTCCAGCCCCATAAGTTGCCTGAACTGTCCTTGACCAGGTTATTAATTAAACTGTCATTCAAAGCAATTCCAGTATCTAAAACTGCAACGACTATTGGTTTTTTAGAAATACCCGTGGTATAGGCCCAGGCTCCATCTCTGAATCCAGGCTTGGACTCCAACATAATTCCTGCCGGACGCGAGAATTCATCCCACTGACTTTCATGTGATAATATATCGCCCGTACCCAAAATCTCTGGATCAGGAACGGGTTTAAAATAACTAACTCTATCTTTAACTGCATATAAAACTTGAGGATTTTTGCGCAAACGCTCTAAAACGAAGGATGTAGTATCCTCATCATCGCCTTTAACTAATGTGCTGTTTTTTGAGTCTAAAATTAATAAAAAAGCACCATTTGCCATAGGATTTAATTCTTTTATGGGTAATTGGGCTATCTGCTTTATTTGTGACTTTATAGATGAAACACTGGTTATTTGTTCTTTATATTTGATTATCACTCGCACTGTATCTTCACCAGATGAAGCAAAAATACCCTGTGTAATAGATAAAAGACTTAAACCTAAAATCCCTGATTTAAACATGCAACAATCTCCTTATAAAATACATGCAAATTCAGTATGCTATAAGAAACAAGGCAAAACAAGGATTAAACATACCCCAAACTGTTACTCTCCTATACTTAATGTATTAAACTTAAAAATAGATTGTTGAACTTCTTGGTACGCTTTATATACTGCATGTATCCCTTCATTTCTATTATAACAACTGCTCATGTCCCTACGATATTTTTTTATAAAACTGCCATTGGTTGTAAACGAAAAGTGCAATCCTTGCTTGGAATAATAACTAAGGACTTACGAAAAACTCTAAGGTCGAGGCAAAAAATGATTTTAATGAGGGAGTTTAGATAGACTAAATGACCGAAGTAAAAAACATTTTTTAATGAAGAGATTGGGAGTTTTCGTAAGTCCTGTAACTGTTGGTAATAGCCCTTCACCCCCTGTTCATGTTTACTCGAACGATGGGATTTGAGTGCGGGTGGTGAGAACATTTTTGCTAAGCAAGCACAGCATACAGCAATAGCACTAAATTGAAATTATTCTCTCAGAGCCTACGTTCCGCGACGTGTTCGCAGAAACCAAGCAATATAAGCTTCATAGCTGGATCCCGCGAACACGTCGCGGAACCTAGGACAGGAAGAAAATATAGAAAAATATTCTTAACTTAGTGCCATTAATGCATACATCAAGAGTGCCAAATAAATCCGTTCCCAGATAGAGACTAAGTACTTACTAAATCAATACCGATATTGCTCTGGCTTATAAGGACCACTGATCGCCACGCCTAAATAGTCCGCTTGTTCTTTCGTGAGTTGGGTTAATTTCGCTCCGATTCTCCCTAAATGTAAACGAGCTACTTTTTCATCCAATAACTTGGGAAGAACATAAACTTGTCGGTCATATTGAGCAGCATTTTTAAATAATTCAATTTGCGCCAAAATTTGGTTGGAAAAAGAGGCTGACATCACAAAACTTGGATGGCCAGTAGCGCATCCTAAATTAACCAATCGTCCCTGAGCCAAAAGAATCAAGCGTTTTCCATCTGGAAAAATGACATGATCAACTTGTGGCTTGATATTTTCCCATTGATATTTCTTTAAACTCTGGACATCAATTTCAGAGTCAAAATGACCAATATTGCATAAAATAGCCTGATGACGCATACGTTTCATGTGATCGTGAGTCACTACGTGGTAATTACCCGTTGCGGTCACTACAATGTCTACCTGTTCAGCTACATCATCTAGAGTCACAACACGGTATCCTTCCATTGCAGCTTGCAGCGCGCAAATAGGATCAATTTCTGCAATTAAAACAATCGCACCTTGTCCTCGTAATGCTTGAGCACATCCCTTACCTACATCACCATAACCTAAAATTAAAGCGACCTTTCCTGCGATCATTACATCAGTCGCACGTTTTATTCCATCCAATAAGGATTCGCGGCAACCGTACATGTTATCAAATTTGGATTTAGTTACTGAATCATTCACATTAATGGCAGGGATTTTTAAATCACCTTTTCTAGCCATTTCATATAGTCGTGCAACACCTGTGGTTGTTTCTTCAGAAACTCCTTTAATTCCAGGTAAGAGCTCCGGGAATTTTTGGTGGACCATTTGCGTCAAATCACCACCATCATCCAGCAATAAGTTAGGGGTCCAATGATTCGGTCCAGTAAGCGTTTGCTCCACGCACCACCAATATTCTTCTTCAGTTTCACCTTTCCAGGCAAAGACAGGAATACCTTTTGCAGCAATAGCGGCAGCAGCATGGTCCTGGGTAGAAAATATATTACAAGAAGACCAACGAACTTCAGCACCTAACGCAATCAACGTTTCAATCAGCACTGCAGTTTGAATTGTCATATGCAAACAACCTGCAACACGAGCACCTTTTAATGGTTTGGTGGCAGCAAACTCTTCACGCAAAGCCATTAATCCCGGCATTTCTGTCTCGGCAATCGCAATTTCTTTGCGCCCCCAAGAAGCCAGTGACATATCTGCTACTTTATAATCTTTTGTCATATTGCTCCCTGCCTCTACTTTATTGACTAGTTCCATTAGATCTCCTTATAAAGCTTTGCTTAACTCCGCCACCTTATCCAAACGTTCCCAGGGAAAGTTCTCACGTCCATAGTGGCCATAAGTCGCTGTTTGCTTGTAAATCGGACGAAGCAAATCATGATATTCGATGATGCCTTGTGGCGTTAAATCAAAATGAGAATTAATTAATTCAATAATTTCGCCATCAGATAAACGCCCCGTTCCGAACGTTTCAACAAAAATTGACGTGGGTTCGGCAACACCAATTGCGTAAGAAATTTGTAACTCACACTTATCAGCCAATCCAGCCGCTACTATATTTTTTGCAACATGTCGTGCTGCATAAGCTGCAGAACGATCTACTTTAGAGGGATCTTTACCAGAACAGGGGGGGGGGGGGGGGGGGGGGGGGGGGGGGGGGGGGGGGGGGGGGGGGGGGGGGGGGGGGNCAAGATAATCATTCACAGTAACAACATGTACACCATGGCCAGTAATTGCATTTAAATATGCATTTTATGGGTCAGCCATTCGCGAGGTAACGTGGTTTTAATAATTTCCTCACGTACTGCTTCGACTAAATCATTATATTCAATTTCAGCTGCATGTTGTGTTGAAAAAACAACTGTGTCAACCTCAACAGGTATACCCCTTTCATATTTTAAGGTTATTTGACATTTCGCATCAGGTCGCAACCAGGGTAACGTTCCTGATTTACGTAAATGAGCTTGTTTTTCCATCAAACGATGTGCGTAAGCAATTGGAGCTGGCATGTAAACATCGGTTTCACGGCTGGCATAACCAAACATTAAACCCTGATCTCCGGCACCAAGCATTTTCGTTTCTTTATTATCAACCCCCTGAGCAATATCAGGAGATTGTTTACCTATGGCAGAAAGTACTGCACAAGATTCCCAATCGAAACCCATTTGTGAGCTGTTATAACCTATATCTTTAACTACTTGTCGCGTTACGGCTTCCACGTCCACCCATGCTTTAGTAGTAATTTCTCCACCAACTAACACCATACCTGTTTTGACGAATACCTCACAAGCAACACGCGCAGCAGGATCTTGCATTAAAATAGCATCTAAAATTGCATCAGAAATCTGATCTGCTATTTTGTCAGGATGTCCTTCAGAAACCGATTCAGAAGTAAAAACATGACTATCATTCATTAGTTAATCCTCTAATTAATATTGCTATATCCTATTTCATCAATTGTATAAATTCATTAAATATTATTTCTATATCATGCGGTCCTGGACTTGCTTCTGGATGACCTTGAAAGCCCAATGCCGGTTTTTCCTTATGTCTGATGCCCTGAAGGGTATTGTCAAATAAAGAACGATGAGTTATGGAAAGACAATCGGGTAAGCTCTCTTCATCCACTGCAAAACCATGGTTCTGACTGGTTATAAAAACACGTTTTTTCCCTGCAGTTTCAATTACCGGATGATTGGCACCGTGATGACCAAATTTCATTTTCTTGGTTATTCCACCACAAGCTAAAGCCAAGATTTGAAAACCCAGACAAATGCCAAATAAGGGAATATTATGCTCTAAAAACTCTTGGGTTGCCCGAATTGCATAGTCACACGCCTGCGGATCTCCGGGGCCATTAGATAAAAAGACTCCATCAGGATTCATTGCTAAAACTTCTGCAGCCGAAGTTTTTGCCGGAACTAAAGTTAAATGACACCCTTTGTCATGTAAAATACGTAAAATATTATGCTTTACCCCAAAATCATAAGCGACTACGTGGAATTTTTGGGGTTGAGAACCTGTCCCCCACTCACCTTGGCCATCATGCCAACGTTCTATGGTTTTTCTAGAAACTTCCAGAGCCAAATCAACTCCCTGAAGTCCAGAGAAGGATTTTGCTTTTGATAAAACCACTTCAGGATTCCCTACATCAGTACTGATGCAAGCACCCAAAGCCCCGTGTTCTCGTAAACGCAAAGTCAAATCACGAGTATCAATTCCAGCAATTGCAACCACACCATTTTTTTTGAGCCAATCAGGAAGAGATTGTTCAGCACGATAATTACTATGAATTATTGAAGAATTACGGAGTACCAAACCTGCAGCCCAAACTTTATTTGACTCCATATCATCATGAGTGCATCCAGTATTTCCGACATGGGCTGTAGTCAAGGTAATTATTTGCCGAGTATAAGAAGGGTCTGTGAGCATTTCTTGATAACCCGTCATAGAGGTATTAAAAACCAACTCTCCGACACAATCTCCTGTTGCTCCTACCGAAATCCCCTCATAAATAGTTCCATCGGCTAATACTAAAATTGCTGGTTGGTTTATCATGGCTCTTCTCTATTAGTCTGGTTATGCAATGTGTCATTTTTAGTAGCCTTAACGCATCTGTAGCCTGGATGAGCGAAGCGTAACCCGGGCTACGCGTCGCTCACCCAGGCTACAATGACTCTTTTTTATACAGAGTCATGACGTTTATATCCCTTGGTCAGCAAGCTCAAAAAATGCACATTTAGATAAATGTGAGCATTGTAACTTACTTAGTTCAAAATTTCATGTCTTCAAAGAATTTTTTCACACCTGCAAACCAAGAATTTGAGCGGGGAGAATGATTTCCTTTGGCATTTTCCAGTGATTCCTGGAATTTAGTTAGTAATTCTTTTTGTTCTCGTGATAAATTCACAGGAGTTTCTACCACTACTTTACATAATAAATCACCCTGACCATGACCACGTACGGACTTCATCCCCTTACCTCTTAAACGGAACACTTTGCCGGTTTGCGTTTCTTCAGGGATCTTTAAAGTAACTCGTCCTTCAAGGGTTGGTACTTCAATAGAACCACCCATTGCAGCGATTATAAAACTTATAGGTACTTCACAATGTAAATCATTTTCATGACGTTCAAATATAGTATGTTTTTTTACGTTGATTTGTACGTAAAGATCGCCAGGGCCTCCACCATGCATGCCAGCCTCACCTTCTCCGCTTAAACGAACGCGATCACCGTTATCTACGCCAGCGGGAATTTTAACCGTGAGTTTTTTGCTTTCACGTACCCGACCTTGACCATGACAATCTGGGCAAGGATCAGAAATAATTTTTCCTTCACCGTGACAGCTTGGGCAGGTTTGCTGAATAGAGAAAAAGCCTTGTTGAATTCTGACTTGTCCCATGCCATTACAGGTTTCACACGTTTTGGGTTGAGTTCCCTTTTTAGCGCCACTACCGCTACAGGTAGAACAAGCCCCATGTCTTGGAACTGTAATTTGCACTTCTTTACCTAAAGCAGCTTCTTCAAGCGTTAATTGCACATTAAATTGCAAATCAGCGCCGCGTTGACCACGAGATTGTCGTCCAGCACCTCGTCCGCCCGAGAAGATATTTTCAAAAATATCCTCAAAGACATCGCCAAAACCTCCGAAGCCACCAAAACCTCCTTGTCCACCTCGCATGGACGGATCAACACCTGCGTGACCAAATTGGTCATAGGCAGCACGTTTTTGTGGGTCAGAGAGAACGCTGTAAGCATTTTGAATTTCTTTAAATTTCTCTTCTGCAGCAGAATCACCAGCGTTGCGATCTGGGTGATATTTCATTGCCAACCTGCGATATGCTTTTTTAATTTCAGCATCACTTGCAGTTCGACTTACTTCTAAAAGTTCATAATAATCCTGCCGTTCCATAACTACTCACAATATTTAAAAATAAAAAATACGGACCATATAGTCTGAGTATAGCAAAGCGGAACCCGGGATTAAGGCGTACATTTCCAGAATCCCAGGTTCCGCTTTGTTGCACCCAGGCTACAAAGCACCTAGGCTACTAAGTGACGATTACATCAATTATTTCTTATCGTCTTTAACCTCTTCAAACTCAGCATCCACAACTCCTTCATCAGTTTTAGCTGACTCGTGAGATTGCGCATGTTCTTGCTGAGGCGCTTCACCAGATCCTGCTTGCCCTTCAGATGCCTTTTTAGCATAAACCCGTTCAGCCATTTTAGCAGAAGCATCGTTTAACACTTTTAATTTCTCTTCAATTTGTGCTTTGTCAGTGCCCTGAATTGCTTCTTTTAATTCAGCGATTGCTGTTTCTATGCCTTTTTTCTCATCTTCAGAAAGTTCAGCCGCCAAATCTTTCATTGATTTCTCACAGCTATGAATCAAGCTGTCGGCCTGATTACGTAACTCTGCCATTTCCTTAAATTTCTTATCTTCTTCCGCATGCGATTTGGCGTCTTTGATCATTGCCTCCACTTCTTCGTCACTCAAGCCACTAGATGCTTTAATAACAATGGATTGCGCCTTACCAGTAGCTTTATCTTTAGCAGAAACATTAAGGATACCATTCGCATCAATATCAAAAGTTACTTCAATTTGTGGTACACCACGTGGAGCAGGAGGAATATCACCTAAATCGAATCTACCCAGAGATTTGTTAGCTGAAGCTTGCTCTCTTTCTCCTTGCAGCACATGCACAGTAACTGCTGTTTGATTATCATCGGCAGTAGAGAACACCTGATTGGCTTTAGTAGGAATTGTGGTATTTTTATCGATGAGTTTTGTCATCACACCACCCATAGTTTCAATGCCTAAAGATAAAGGAGTTACGTCAAGCAACAGAATATCTTTTACTTCACCAGATAAAACTGCAGCTTGTATAGCAGCACCTACAGCAACGGCTTCATCGGGGTTAACGTCTTTGCGTGGCTCTTTACCAAAAAACTCTTCTACGGTTTTTTGTACTAAAGGCATACGTGTTTGACCACCAACCAAAATGACTTCGTTAATTTGTGACACAGTCAATCCAGCATCTTTCAATGCGATTTTGCAAGGCTCTACTGTACGCTCAACAAGTTTCTCAACCAAAGACTCCAGTTTAGCGCGAGTTAATTTAATGTTCAGGTGTTTTGGTCCAGAAGCATCTGCTGTAATGTAAGGTAGATTAACATCCGTTTGTTGTGCTGAAGAAAGTTCAATTTTTGCTTTTTCAGCAGCATCTTTCAATCGTTGTAATGCCAATGCATCATTGTGTAAATCAATACCTGTATCTTTTTTGAATTCAGAAGCCAGATACTCAATCAAAGCCAAGTCAAAGTCTTCACCTCCCAAGAATGTATCACCATTTGTTGCGAGCACTTCAAACTGATGTTCTCCATCGACTTCTGCAATTTCAATGATCGAGATATCAAAAGTACCACCACCAAGGTCATATACAGCAATGATTGAATCACCGCGCTTTTTGTCCATACCATAAGCAAGAGCTGCAGCGGTAGGTTCGTTAATGATACGTTTTACTTCAAGGCCGGCAATACGGCCAGCATCTTTGGTTGCTTGACGTTGGGAATCATTGAAATAAGCAGGTACAGTAATCACAGCTTCTTTCACTTCTTCACCAAGGTAATCTTCTGCAGTTTTCTTCATTTTACGTAACACTTCAGCAGAAACTTGTGGTGGAGCTTTGTCCTGATCTTTCACACGAACCCAAGCATCTCCATTGTCTGCTTTAACGATCTTGTAAGGAACCATCTTGATGTCTTTTTGAACAACCGCGTCATCAAAACGACGACCGATCAATCGTTTAATCGCAAATAAAGTATTATCTGGGTTAGTTACTGCTTGACGTTTTGCAGCTTGTCCAACCAATACCTCACCATCATCAGTAAAAGCAACGATGGAAGGCGTCGTGCGGTGACCTTCACTATTTTCAATTACCTTAGGCTTATCACCTTCCATAACAGCAACACATGAGTTGGTGGTACCTAAGTCGATTCCTATAATTTTAGCCATTCTATTCTTGCTCCAAAGTAGTAGTTTTCTAATGCAATGATTTTTATATGGGGCATAACTAACCAATTTCAACCCATAAATCTCACATTTTTATTTTTTTGACACAACCACACGTGCCGGTCTAATCACTCGATCACTTAGTTTGTATCCCTTTTGGAATACTGCTAATACCGTGTTGGGTTCCGCATCGGGTACCACTTGCATCGACATCGCTTCATGAATCTGTGGATCAAAAGGCAAACCAATGGGATCAATTTGCTGAATCTCAAATTTTTTCAATACATCCATAAAAAGCTTCAGAGTTAATTCCAAGCCTTCATGCATTGCTGCATCTTCTGCTTTAACAGCCAGTTGTAAGGCTTGCTCTAAACTATCGATTACCGGTAATAAATCAGTAATTATCTTCTCAACACCATAGCGATGAGCATTAGTTACTTCGCGTTCAGCACGGCGACGAACATTTTCCAATTCAGCTTGAGCACGAACCGCTTTTTCCCAATTTTCATGAGATTGCTGTTCTGCAAGAGTCAGCTTTTCACTCAACTCAATGTAACTTGGGTGATCTAAAGATGGCTCCCGATGCTCTGTTTCTTCAGGTAAGTCTACGGCTTCTTCAGAATTTTCAATGTCTTTCGATTCATGCTCTTCTTTAAATTGATGCCAATTTTTATCTTGTTTTCTACTCATGCAATTTCTCCTCTCCACAGCTTAGCAATGTGAAAATCAGAGATGGGGGCACCTAATAAGATTTCAAGGGCTATGAAATTTTTATTGCAGCAAATTAATATAAATCACTGCAACACAAACTAAAAATGTATTTTTCAAAAGACGCACGCGCTAATTTTACTAATAAATAATCAGGGAGCGATTGAATGAATGATTGAGGATTTTGGTATTCAACGAAACAAATTGAATTTGGTTTGGACTAAATTCCAATTATATAGAAGAAACCAAATGCCAAAAGATCCTAAAAAATCGAAAAACTTAAAGCGCGCTATGGCAACAGACGTTGTCAGGCGCTTTCATCATTATAAATATTCTCCTTATAAGCATAGCCCCTTCTTCCCTTTGCCTTCAGTGTCCCTAAAGTTTTATGCATATAAGTAATATGGATAAAAGCTTTATCATTTAAGGCCCAGTTCGCTTGCAGTATGTGTTCATTTATTCCATACTTAGACTCAAAAAAGTTACATAGGTTTTTTTATGCAAAAATGGTCGCCTACCTCTTGGCTCCAGTACTCGTATTTACAAGCTGCAACTTATTCCGATAAAGAACAGTTAAATAAAATTGTAGAACAACTGAGCCTTTTACCTCCTCTGGTTACCAGTAGTGAAGTAAAGAATTTGAAAAAAGAAATTGCACGAGCTGGACGTGGAGAAGCTTTTATTCTCCAAGGTGGAGACTGCGCTGAATCATTTAATGATTGTCGTTCGGAAGTTATTAGCAATAAACTAAAAATCATTTTACAGATGAGCTTGATTTTATTGCATGGCTTACGAAAACCCATTATTCGTGTTGGACGAATTGCTGGGCAATATGCAAAACCCCGTTCTTCAGATTATGAAACGATAGAAGGAGTCACTTTACCCAGCTATCGAGGTGATTTGGTTAACTCCCCTGAGTTTACTCGGGAGGCACGGGAGCCCAACCCTAAATTATTATTGCAAGCGTACAACTGCTCAGCAATCACTTTAAATTTCATTCGTAGCTTACTCGACAGTGGTTTTGCAAGCCTAAATCACCCTCAGCAATGGGATTTGGGTTTTGTTGAACATTCAAAACAAAAAGATGAGTATCAAACTCTGGTTAAATCAATTGCCGATACTTTGGACTTTTTAGATACCGTTAGTGGAATACAAGCCAGTAACTTGGCTAAAGTGGATTTTTATACTTCTCATGAAGCCCTGCATTTGCATTATGAGCAAGCATTGACTCGTCAAATGGAAGATGGTTTATGGTATAACCTCTCTACTCACCTACCCTGGATTGGTATGCGCACAGCACAAGCTGACAGCGCACATTTGGAGTTTTTACGCGGCGTTGAAAATCCCATTGGGATCAAAATTGGACCTTCAGCTACTCCCGAATGGTTAGAAGAAGTATTGCATCGAGCAAACCCTCAGCGTGAAGAGGGACGACTTTTGTTGTTCACTCGACTAGGAGCGCGCCATATAGATAAACTGCTTCCCCCACTTATTGAAGCCGTGAGAAAAACAAAAATTCCAGTGACCTGGTCTTGTGATCCCATGCACGGAAATACAGAGACAACAGTGGATGGCATTAAGACTCGCCACTTTGACAACATACTTTTAGAGCTCAAACAAGCTTTGGAAATTCATCGCACTATGGGCAGTTATCTAGGGGGGGTTCATTTTGAACTTACTGGTGATAACGTTACAGAGTGTATTGGAGGCGCTCGCGGGTTATCAGCAGATGATCTGAAAAAAGCTTATCATAGCCTGGTTGACCCCCGACTCAATTATGAACAATCATTAGAAATGGCCATTCAATTGAGTAGACAGTTTGGAAATGAATAGTTCTTTGTTTGTCATGGGAAGTTTCGTTTTTTCACATCGTTCTTTATAGAAATTAAATAGCAACTGTTTTGGCTCTAAATTCAAGATAGTTGCTCCAGTAATAGTCCAAAGAGCATCTCGAGAGTTACCCTAAGTTAAACTCCTTCAAGAAATATATCGAGATCAAGCGACGAGCGCCTGCCAAGGTCATTCGCATGTTCTGAGAGAAAGGCGTCAGCAGCTCGACGCCCTTCATCACGTAACATGAGCAAAAAGTCCCATTCTGCATTGAGCTTGGATGAATAGCCGAGCTCGATCATGATGTCGCTGCTCACTCGATGTATCCGCATGCCAGCCCATTTTGCTCCTTCGGAATTATCTGGATGCGCCAATTGCCGTAATAAAGCAATCATGCGAAGCTCCTTAAGCAACACAGCATTGAACGAAACTTCATTCAGACGGTTTAGAATGCCTCGTGCAGACTGAGGAATATCTGGCCGTGTTACGGGATTGATTTGAACTAAAATCGTATCATGTGATTTACATTCCCGTACCAGCGGTGTAATTGTGGGATTCCCTGAGTATCCTCCATCCCAGTAATGCTCTCCATTGATTTCGACCGCCTTAAAAAGTGTAGGTAGACATGCGGACGCAAGAAGCACATCCGGAGTGATTTCGTCATTGCGAAATACTCTTCCTCTGCCGCTGCTAACGTTTGTCGCAGTAATAAATAATTTGATTGGACTACGGGACAATCGCTTAAAGTCGATAGTTTCCATTAAAATAGTGTGAAGTGGATTAACTCCGAATGGGTCAAGATCATAGGGTGAAAACAATCGAGATAAGATATCCATGGTGATAAAAAAAGGAGAATAATCAAGCGACCACTGGCCCAGAATAATATCAAGAGGACTGCGTTGTAAGAGACTAAATCGCGCCGCTTCAGAGACGCTCTTCCAGAACAATTCAAGCAAGTCGCGTGCTCCCTGAGGACCATCTTTGGTGTACCCATCGGCAAGGACCGCTGCATTCATAGCACCAGCAGATGTACCCGAAATGCCATCGATTCGTAACTTCTTTTCTTCTAATATACGATCCAACACGCCCCATGTAAATGCACCATGAGCACCACCACCTTGCAGTGCTAAATCGATAAGAACATCATCAATTATTTTTTGAGAATACGTTATGGTGTGTGACATCCGTTTCATTGAATATGTATAGAGAAGAGTCCATATTTTTAACATAGAGGATAAATCAAGAAAATTCAAATCCAAAAAATTAAAAAGAGCCTGGAAGGAGTTTAATTGTGTTGGTAACTTGGCTGCTTGCAGCCGGAAAGAATGAAAGATAATAGTACTTTGCGAGCTACCAGGCTTCCGTCACAGGCTGCATATTCATTAACACTCTTAGTTTGATTTTTTCAAATATCGTGCGACAATCGGCGCATAATTAATTCATTATGAAAAATATGAGGCCGAATTGATAACTAACAAGCAAGACCCAAATTCGCAAGCGCATCCCCCTACAGTTCTTCATGAAGAAAACTTATTAAAAATCGATAACTTATTGCAAACAAATGTAAGAATTGGTAAAGAAAGCCATACTGTTCAAGAATGGTTAAACACGCCAAATTGTTCTTTGCGAGCGGGATTTCAAGCTGCAGCCATTGCTGCGTTTATAGAAGATCAATTGTTTTTTTTGGAACATTTAAATCAGTATCTTACTCATCTAAAAAAATACATGGAATTTAGCAAAACCCAAGAAAAAATACTTGATGCAGATGACGAGCTCCAGAGATTTCTGCAAGAAAAAAATCAACCTCAAGCAGAACAAGCACTCCAACAAGCATTATCTCTTCTTAATGAGATTTGGACAGAATGTATTAATGAACAAGGCAGCTTTCATCTAAATATATCATTGTCCAGTATTTGGAACGCGCACTCGGGATTTGAAAGTGCTGCAAAAGAAGGTAAGAAAATAATTGAACAAATTTCCGTTGAATTGCAATTATTAAATCATCTAAAAGTAAGGAAACGATTAATCGACATACCTAAAATCTACCTTGAATTATTCAACCAGCCAGAGACAACTCCAGATAAATTAATGCTGGATACAATAAACAATGCAAATCTCATTATAGCCAGAATTCTTCCTGGTATCCTCGGCGATGAAGGAATTCAGCAAACCAAGGCAGGAGAGAAAGCGTTCAATGAAGCCTTAACAAAATGGGGGAAAGTAAACTCATTAACACCTCCTGAACCTTGGGGACCAAGGCAGGCACTTTTAGCAAAAAAAATGAAGAATGTTGGTAATCTCATTTGTGCATGGGCCGAAGAACATTCACATGCAGGCAAATCAAAAAAATCACAGGTCAGCAATTCATTCAATGTTGCTCCTCTATTATCACCTCGATATCAAGGTAATCCGATAATATCAAAAGAGCGAGAGGATAACTCTTTATTAACATCATCAGGAACTAAGGCCAATGAATCCATTTCAAACAAATCTAAAAATAGAAAATCATTAAATCTTACTTTTTTAATGTCACATAATCATCAGGATAAATCTAAAAAATTAAAAGAGAATGAGAATAGTTCTTCATCATTGTTTTCACATTATCCTGAAGCAAAATCAGTTTCTGTCCAGTCCCGTCCCTCTTTTTCACTTTTTTCGATTTTCTCTCATAAGTCGGACAACTACACTTTCCCTACTCAAGAAGAATTAGAACATGCTGATCAAATAAGAAAATTAACGCTTCCTCCAACCCAATCAGATATAATTTTATATCATCATCTCATTGAGAAAGTGAATGCTCTTAAAGACAAAAAATATCAGAAACTAAAAAGAGCGGTAGAGGAAGAACACTCTCTTTCGTTCCACAAAGAGCCTCATGTGATGATTGATTTGTCAGAGGATTGTGCTACATCGAGTTTAAGTCAATGTTTAACACAATAATTATATTGCCCTAAGTTCAGGCCAGATCTAAAACTCATTCTGGATTCAATAATCAGGAAATCAAGCACCCTATTAAATTTAATAGGGCGCGATAAACTGGCAGTCAACTTAACAATACACGATTTCAGTCAAACTAATTTATGTAGACAATAGAGATAAATTATCAACAGCCCTAGATTTTTTTCAAAATTTAGTTAAAGGAATTTTTTAATCTGAAATTTGTTCCGTATTAAGATACATTATCATCAAAGGAGTAAAACATGAGGGCAAGGAAGTTGCCAAAACTGTTGCAAGGATTCACATTAGTCATATGCCTATCTCCTCTGACAATTTATGCAGCCCAACAAAAGCTTCTATGGGGGAAAGTGGAAGATCATGCATCATTATTAAAAAATTTTCACCTGAAACATAACGCACCAAGTTCACCGGATCTGCAGTTACCTACAAATTTATCCATTCAAAAAAATACGATTAATACCTTACAATTAATCGGGGGGAACGTTGATACCTCTGAAGTAAGTCATGTACGTTATAATCAGTATTATGATGGTTTACCTGTTTTTGGCGCCCAAGTTATTTATCATATCTCCTCGAACGCTAATACAACTGTAACGGGCCTATTAGTTGATGATATTGTTCAAGATGTTCCTAATATAGATAGTAAAATTTCAATTGCACAAGCTGAAACGATAGCAACTGCCGGAAATTCTGTTGCTACTCGTGTCAATACGAAAAAAATTATTTATTTTGATAAAAATAGTTCAAGCAAAGCGATTCTTGCTTATCATATTTCTTATGTGAAGAAGACCTCCCGGGGGCCGTCAATATCCTCTTACATTATTGATGCGAACAAAGGAACCGTGCTACAGGAATGGGACGCACTACCTAAATCTGCGTTAGGCCAAGGCCCGGGTGGAGTCACATTTAATAATTTACCTTATCGCTCAGGAAGATATCAATTCGGTAACTTAGAGACTGGTACCAATGCCTTAGGTAAATTTGATATTTTGTTCCAAAACAATACATGTTCTATTTCTAATAATCTATTTCGGGTAATCAATTTAAAAAACCAGGAAGCAGCTCAATTGCCTTTTGAGTTGCCAATCTCAACTGCTAGTGAAATTGCCTACCAACTTATACCTTTTGTTTATGCTTGTTCATCACCAAACTATGCCAATTTGACCGATGATGGATTTGCGCCGGTGAATGATGGCTTATCTCCGATTAATGATGTTACCTATTTCGTGAAACAAACCTTCAATATGCTTACAAATCAATATAAGGTTCCATCGCCAATTGGCACGCAGTTACCGTTGCGGGTATATACTCACTTAGCTGATTTTGATAATGCGTTTGCTTGTGGTCCACATTGCATGCAAGAAGGCGGGATTGTCGGACCGCAACAACTGGTATTTGGTAATGGGCAAACGCGGTTTTCACCACTTACAGAAGCAGATGTAGTGGCCCATGAACTTGGCCATTTGGTTACCGATCATTTTTCAACATTGATATATTTTCAGCAATCCGGAGGGATTAACGAAGCATTTTCTGATATCACTGGCATGACTGTTAACAATTATTTACGTACCACTCTTGGCTTTACTTGGTATTGGAACGGTAATGATTGGACTATCGGTGCAAATATTTCTAAAACTGGTAAGCCATTACGCTATATGAATAACCCACCATTGGATGGTCGTTCTATTGATAATGCCGCTAATTTCATCCCAGGTATGAATGTTCACTATTCAAGTGGTGTTTTTAATAAAGCGTTTTATTTATTAAGTACCACGCCTGGTTGGACAATTAGTAAAGCGTACCGAATTATTTTGGATGCCAACATGCATTATTGGATTCCCGGGACTGATTTCGCATATGGGGCCTGTGGCGTTATTCAAGCTGCTTATAATAGAGGCTATCCTTATCAAGATGTTATTATTGCGTTTAGTCGCGTTGGCGTCACCTGCTTAGTCGGTCAAAGTGCCATAATGGCAACAAATAATTAACATTAAGGGATTAGTCATGAAAGCACTACTATTAGGATTGGGTTTAGGGATAGTACCAGCATGCACACTAGCCAATGGTTTAGTTAATAATTCAGATCAATTCAGTGGCTTTTATTTGGGCGGTGCCTTAGGTGGTCTTAGAATATCAAGCGATCAAAGCTTGGAATTCAATCGTAAAAAAGTTGCCAATGTCAGCAAATATAACGCTCATCTGAATACAAGCAATACCAGGTTGCTTGGCCAGATAACTGCAGGGTATGGAAAAGCGTTTCATGTATTTTATATCGGCGGTGAACTGATTGCTGAAATTACGGATGCTGAAGTCAAGAGGCATACACCTAATTTAAAATGGAACATTAAACAAAAAAGTGCATTTGGCGGTCGAGTAAAATCAGGCATCGCATTAGAGAAATGGTTGCTATATGGTTTAGCAGGAATTGAAACGGTTAGAATTGAACACCAAATCGATTTTATCAGAGGTGGAACTTATAGCAGTGGCACCATGTTTTTGGATCCAATTAATACTAATAGAAATACTACTGTCTGGCAATTGGGATTAGGCGTTGATTATAGCTTAAATAGACATTGGGTCGCTCAATTAGAATATGCTCACAATTTATACAGAAATCATACAAATGCTAATATTGATCATCGAGTTATTACCTTTAACAATCCCAAAGGCATATATAGTTCTTCTTTAAGTGGCAATGAAATCACTGTAGGTGTTAAGTATCTCTTCTGTTAAATAAATATTTAAAGAAATAACCATCCAGAGATCTGTCTCTACTTATAGCCTGAGCGCAGCGAAACCCAGGCTACAATTTGATATCACTGTTGATGATAGTAAGGGCTAAACTCATGAACAGCCTCTATCATCACCGCAACATGCTCCGGCGGCACGTCAGGAGTAATGCCGTGGCCAAGATTAAACACATGTCCGGATCCTGCACCGAAAGATGCCAACACCTTCTTTACCTCTTCTCGAATACATTGTTTGGAAGTCAACAATACGCTGGGATCAAGATTGCCCTGCAATGCAACTTGATTACCGACTCTACGGCGTGCATCACCCAAGTCACATGTCCAATCGATTCCCAAAGCATCACACCCCGTTATTAGCATTTTTTCCAACCATTGACCACCGCCTTTGGTAAACAAAATAACCGGTATGTTAGGGTAATTCGCTTTAATTTGATGCACAATCTGCTGCATGTACCCTAAGGAAAATTTTTGATAATTCTCTGGTGTTAAAATTCCACCCCAAGTATCAAACAGCATGACTGAATTAACACCCGCCTTGATTTGTTCCATAAGATAATTTGCGACAGATGCTGCTAACTTTTGCAGCAACATGTGAGCCGCATCACTTTCGGTGTAAATTAAATGCAAAATACGCTTAAAGTCTCTGGTACTTCTGCCTTCAACCATATAACACGCTAAAGTCCATGGGCTTCCTGCAAAACCAATCAAAGGAAGCTCTCTTGGCATTTCTCGCCGGATTAGTCGTACCGCATCCATTACATAGGCTAAAGAATCTGTTTCAGGGACTTCCAAATTGGCAATTGCCTGTGTATCGTGCAAAGGCCGCTGAAAACAAGGTCCCTCACCCTCGGAAAAATACAAACCTAATCCCATCGCATCAGGAATTGTCAAAATATCAGAAAATAAAATAGCAGCATCTAAAGCATAACGACGCAAAGGTTGTAATGTAACCTCACATGCAAGATCGGGATTTTTGCACAGGCTTAAAAAGTCACCCGCCTGTTCTCTAGTCTTTCGATATTCAGGTAAATAACGCCCAGCCTGACGCATCATCCAAACAGGAGTTCGTTCTACGGGTTGTCGTCTTAAAGCACGTAGAAACAAAGATTGATCCAAATCATACATCATGTTATCTCAACATCATCAAAATACCCTAATGCTAACATATTTAAGCAATATCCACTCGTACTAATACAATAATTGTTTATGAATTGACTCTAGAATAAATTTAGAAACATAATCTGCATCAATTTTATAAAATTAGAGTTTATTATGGGATTAATAAAAAATTCATCACAATCAATAGGATCAGGATATCCTAAAAGCACAGGTAGATTAAAAATTGTGCTTGGAAACTCTGAACAATCTCCCAAAAAAGTTGCTTTAATGGGCGACTCCACTTTAGATAATGGATATTGGGTCAATAAAAATAAACCTTATGATCAGAAAACCCAGACAGTAACGCATCAAACAGCAGTTGCTCTCGCTCATAATGATTCATCTGACTCCTACGAGATAGGAAATTTTGCCGTTGATGGTGCTACGACAGAAGATCTAATGAAATATTGTTCCTTAGATAAAGTTCTGCCAAGAGATATGGATCATAATGGCTCTTATGTACATCAATTGAATGCGGTTACCCAATGGAAACCTGACGTTGCGGTATTAAGTGTGGGTGGTAATAATTACCGAGAGGCTCTAGCAATTACCTTGATGAAGGAAATGAATCATCCTCAACTCCTTTTAAGAATTACACCAGAGCAGGCCAAACCAGCCATTAACATAGCGTTTGCTCAAGTAAAAGCAAAGATACTAAAAGATTACAAAAAAATTATTGATGAGCTAATTGAGAATAACCCTCAACTTAGTCGTGTCGTCCTATTATCTCAATATTATCCCTCAATTACAAAATTAACCCCTTATTTTATTTACACTGGATTTTCTCATTTAGCGCGTGCTGAAGGAAAAGGACGCGCTCCTTTCACTGTAGTTGAAGAAACCATGAATGAACTATATCGAGAAATCCTGAATTATGTAGCAACGAAACAAAAAGAGATTGTTTTTGTTGATATGACTTCGTCATTAAACCCTTTAGGTGGAAAGCATGCCTGGCAAATTGAACCTAATGAGCAAGGCTCTGTGATCATGGGACAATTAATTGCCGAGGCAGTTGAATATAGTTTCCCAAAGCATCAAACCGAACAAGATAAAAATCCCATCGCCAGAATTTATATGGACTCTGATGAAAAACAGATTCAATCACAAATTTTAAAGAAAGAAGATATAGAACAATTTAGTGTCAAAAAGATAGGACAATTTATAAGTGAAAGTCGATATCGTCATTTACGTTTATTGTTTTCCCCTTCATCCAGCTTAGCTGTGCGTTTTGAAAGTGCTTATCATGCAATTACAGGCAAACAATTTGATGATGAATATACCGGTTTTCCTGCTTTGGGTTTATTGGACCTGACTTTAGCCCCCGTGATGGCTACTTATTTATGGCGTGTTGCAGTGGATGAAAACGTTCATACTTCATTTAGGGTAATGGCAGGTAGTGTTGCCGGACCTATTTTATTTAGTAAAATGATTCTTGGCTTATCTTTGATGTTAGTACTCGCATTACCTATACTTGGATACGACAAAACAGTGGGCACCCTATTCAATAAATCTGATGCTACTCAAAATCAGGTAGAACATTCTGAAAGTAATGAATTAAAAGTATAAATGATGTGTAGAATTATTCCTGGGAAGCCTCCAGGTTACAGATTCGTTTTCATCCGAGCGACACAACTCTATACATAACAATAACTATTTAGATAAAATCATCAGTAAATTACTTTGGGTAGGCGGAAATAACCTTGGATACCTTAAATATCAAAGCTCTTAATGTAAGTACCAAAATTGGCGTTTATGCATGGGAACAACGCATTAATCAACAATTATTAATTGATATCAGTATTGATACTGATTTCAGTGCGTGTCAGGAAGATTTGACTAAGACCATAGATTATGAAGCTCTTTGTGACAGTGTAACTCATTATGTTGAATCAAAATCATTTCAACTCATTGAATCAGTTGCCAATGAAGTTGCAGATTTAATCAAGAAACAATTTAAAGTCACTCAAATTACTATAGGGGTTAGTAAGCCTCACGCAATCAAGAATGCAGCAAACATTCAGGTAGTTGTGCGTCGTTAAGCAAATTCTAGCTTTAGACTTTACCCTACCCTGGGTTAAATGTTAACAGCGATCTTATCAACCGCTGGTAACCATACCGTTTAGACGTTCATTTTTTGCCAAAGTCATTTGCGCCTGTTGGGCAAGTGCGCGATTAGAATAAGGACCCACTACTACCCGGAACCAATTACCTTTTGTGGGATGACTTACAGGGATGATATAAACACTAAAGCCTTTAAGTATCAATGTACCCTTCATTTGCTCGGCATCTTTGCGCGCCTTAAAAGAAGCCACCTGTACTAAATATTTCCCTTTATCTGAAGTAGCAGGTTTTGCTATGGCTGCATTGTTAGCAGCAACAGGTGCTTTAGAAACATTAGGTTTTATTGGTGCTGCTGCATTGGCAACATTGACTGCTGTTGCCTTAACAGCTGAACTAGCTGTAGTTGGTGCGGTTGGGGTAGCCACAGTTGCTGCAGGTTGAACTGAAGCTGCAGAATTAGCATTTGTTTGGGAGTTTGGAACTTTCTCATTAGTTAGTAGTGTATAAAACTCAAATTTTGGTTTAGGTGGAATCGCGGCATGTTGTGCCCCGGGCTTAGGAGCTTCTTTTTTAATTTCATGATGCGCCAAAACCTGGGAATTTACCCATTGACTTACGGTTTCTATATCAAAAAAAGAAGCGGTCAAATACCCTAATAAAAAAGTAAGCGTAATCACTAAAAACTGATGCGGTCCAGCACTGCGCGACCGCGAAGAACGCCTATTTCCATATTCTTTTGCCATCACATACTCTCAGGAGCTGATACGCCCAATAATTCCAAACCATTCTTTAATATCTGACGTACTGCCTCTAGCAGACAAAGACGAGCACATCGCAATTGCTCTTGCTCACACAAAAGCGGAACAGCATTATAATAGCTATGCAAGCCATTGGCTACTTCACGTAAATAATAAGCCACTTGATGAGGCTCACAATGCTCAGCCGCCAATTCTACAATTTCTGGATACCGGCTAATTAAAGAAATCAAATGAGTTTCATGAGATTGATCTAATAAATCGATATGGTTTAACCCAATTGCCTTGTCCCAAAGCAAGCCTCGTTCCTTTAATTGTCTTAATACAGAGCATATTCTTGCATGAGCATACTGAATATAATAAATCGGATTATCACTGGATTCTGATTTTGCCAAATCCAAATCAAAATCCATATGTTGTTCTGACTTGCGTGCTACATAAAAGAAGCGCGCCGCATCGTTCCCTACCTCGTTGCGTAATTCTCTTAAAGTGACAAAAGAACCACTACGTGTCGACATTTGCACCCGCTCAGAACCACGATATAAAATAGCAAATTGAACGAGTAACACATCTAGTGCACTTTCATCATGCCCCAAAGCTTTAACAACAGCTCGCAATCGAGTGATATAGCCATGATGATCTGCACCAAAAATATCAATTACCCGATCATAACCTCTATCATACTTATTCCAATGATAAGCGACATCCGAAGCAAAATAGGTAGTATGGCCGTTAGCACGCACGAGGACTCGATCCTTTTCATCACCAAAATCAGTCGCCCTAAACCAAAGCGCCCCCTCCTTTTCAAAGGTATGACCACTATCCTTAAGCGCCTGAATACCTTTTTGAATGGACCCATCTTCAAATAAGGATTGTTCGGAGAACCAACTATCGTATTTCACACCAAAATCAGCAAGATCATCTTTGATATCATCAAGCACTGTATTCAATGCGTGTTGATGAAATAGGGTAAAAACATCCAAACTTAAAAGTTGTTTTGCACGAGCAACTAAAGCATCGATATAAAGTTCTTTGTCTCCACCATGAGGCTCATCAAGAGGTAACCCTTCAACTACACTAGCCCATGGATGTACGTATTCTTTACCGTGTTCTGCCCAAAATTCCTGCGCAATTTCGGAAACATAACCACCTTTATAAGCATTGGCAGGAATGATAACAGGCTCACCAGCAAGCTCGAGATAACGTAACCACACACTGGCAGCAAGAATATTCATTTGCCGTCCAGCATCGTTAACATAATATTCCAAAGTTACATCATAGCCAGCCGCCTTTAAAACATTTCCCAAAGTAGCCCCAAAGGCAGCACCTCTTCCATGCCCTACATGCAAAGGACCGGTTGGGTTAGCAGAAACAAATTCGATCAGTACTTTTTGATTTTGACCAATAGTACTCCGGCCAAATTGCTCGCCCTTTTCCAATATTTCACCAATAACTTGGGAGCGAGAACTGCTGCGTATGAAGAAATTAATAAACCCTGCCCCAGCGATTTCCACTTTATCCACAGAAGGATCAGCCGGAATAGCTTGAACTAATAGCTCTGCTATTTTACGAGGTGCCTGACGACATGGTTTAGCTAAAATCAAAGCCAAATTACTGGCATAATCACCATGAGCAGAATCTTTTGAACGGTCTACCTTTATATCAATATCCAAATCAGTAGGTACCTCACCTGCCTTTTGTAATGATATTAAAGCGTGTTTTAAAAGCTGCTCTACAGTATGTTTCATGCTACTTGGTATTCCATCAAAAAATGATGCTATTATGCGCTTTTTTGTACCATATGAAAAGGTTTTATATACCTTATGAATCACAATTTGCTCTCTTAATAAAAAACAGTAAATTGTTCCTGTATGAACTATGAGTTACACTTAAATACCCACTCTTTTCAAATATCATTAATACTGTGTTATCTAACTCGTGTGAATCACTAAGCGGTATCGGACCAACACTTGCGGCAAAACTTGCAAAATGTGGTATCCATTCTGTGCGTGATTTACTGTTCCATTTACCTTATCGCTATCAAGACCGAACTCGAATAACGCCCATTCAAGATTTACGCGTTAATGAGTGGTGTGTGATTGCTGGTCGGGTATGTAAAACAGAAATTAAAGCCGGTAAGCGTGCAATGCTGCATTGTTATGTAGAAGATAAAACCGGAATAATAAGACTACAGTTTTTCCATTTTAATAAAAATCAAATCAATAATCTAAAGAACAGTGCAATGATTCATGCCTTTGGTGAAGTTCGTGAATTCAACAATACCTTGACTATGACTCATCCTGAATATCAGTTGCTCGATGATGAAAATGAATGCCAAGTCAATGAAACACTCACACCTATTTACCCAAGCACGCAAGGCCTAAGTCAATCACGATTAAGACAGCTGGTGAACGTCGCCTTAAACAGTTGCAAGCAAGAGCTTCAACAATTGGAATGGATGAGCGAGGAACAATTACAAGCAAATTCCTTTTTCCCATTAGGAGATGCAATTCAATTATTACATAATCCTCCACCAGATATCTCCGTGCAATCCCTAGAAGAAGGCCATCATCCTGCTCTGAAAAGGTTGGTTTTTGATGAATTGTTAGCACAACGCCTTAGCATGCAATTCGCCAGAGCGGCACGTAATAGGTTACATGCTGTCGCATTACCTACAGATCAAAAATTGATACAACGTTTTTTAGAGTCTCTTCCATTTACACTCACCAAAGCACAGCATCGAGTCGCCCATGAAATTAGCCAGGATCTAATGCAAACGAAACCCATGTTACGCTTGGTACAAGGGGACGTGGGTGCAGGAAAAACAATCATTGCGGCCCTTGCTGCATTACAAGCGATTGCCAATGAACAACAAGTCGCCTTCATGGCCCCTACTGATCTACTAAGCGAGCAACACGCCAATAATTTGATCCGTTGGTTGGAGCCTTTGGGAATCAAAATATTAAGACTTAGTGGGAAAATGAAGCTAAGTGAACGAAGAATGGTATTTGCTGCATTAGCTGATCACAGTTGCCAGCTCATTATTGGCACTCATGCCTTATTTCAAGAAGCGGTGCAATTTGCTCGCTTAGGTCTAGTTATTATTGATGAACAACATCGATTTGGAGTGGAGCAAAGATTACTTTTGCAACAAAAAGGACAACAAGAGGAACTCATTCCTCATCAATTATTAATGACCGCCACACCTATCCCACGAACACTCTCCATGACCCACTTTTCCCACTTGGATATCTCAATTATCGATGAATTGCCTCCAGGACGCATGCCCATTGCAACCGCGGTATTAAGCCAGAACAAGCGGGAAACAGTCATTGAACGATTAGAAGTAGCTATAGCCAATGGTCGGCAAGTTTATTGGGTATGTACGCTCATTGAAGAATCTGAAAAATTACAATGCATGGCTGCTACTGAAACAGCACATGCCTTACAAGAACAACTTCCTGAAGCACGCGTAGGCCTTGTCCATGGACGAATGAAACCTTTGGAAAAAGAAGCAACTATGGCTGCATTTAAAAGTGGTGAAATTAACTTACTGGTTGCTACAACAGTTATTGAAGTCGGAGTAGATGTCCCTAATGCCAGTCTTATGATTATCGAAAACGCTGAACGTTTGGGTTTATCGCAACTCCATCAATTACGCGGCCGAGTAGGACGTGGAAGTACTCAATCTCATTGTATTTTGCTTTATCAAGCACCCCTCTCAGCACAAGGTGCTGAGCGATTAAAAATAATGCGCGCAACCAATGATGGATTTATTATTGCTGAAAAAGATATGGAGTTAAGGGGTACAGGCGAAGTACTAGGAACTCGGCAAAGTGGTTATCGGCAATTTAAAATTGCTGATGTGCAACGGGATCGTAATTTACTTCCACTTTTGCCCGCCATAGCAACAAAACTTTTAGAAGAATCGCCCCAAACTGCCCGCAATATTACCCAACGATGGTTAGGTAATTTTGAACAATTTTTACAGGGATAAAAAAATTTTTAGAAATATCCAAGTCAAGACTGTTTTTTATTTTTTTCTTTGTTAATATGGTTGGGCTAGTTTTCAATTCCCCCAAACATGCATTGTGGATAACTTCATCAAATTACCCTCATCTTTCAAATATAAACTTCTTAGATTGCTCAAAATATCCCTTACTCAACAAGTACTATCAAAGCTTAATTTGATATTTTTCAAAAATCATTTATCCACAAAATCTGTGGATAATCCTGTGAACATGATGTAAAACACCTTGTAAAACCAGCTTGATTTGCAGTTGTCTCAGAACGCTCCGAAGCGCTCTCCGAGCTTTAGGTTAAGAAATCACTCAGGCCTGCTGCGAAGTATGATCAAAGTAAGATCAAAACTATAGCTATCTTAATAAGGAATAAAAATTCCCAATCTTTTGATAAACAAAGTAATAGCCTTTTGAGGACATACGTATTCGTTATTAGCTCATACTGAAAACCTTGAGCAAAACTGTTTTCAGAAGAACTGAATCGAAAACTAAATAAAGGGACAGTATTTATGGAGAACTTTTACCAACATAAAAACTCCTATCCTCATCTACATACTCTTTTTGTACTCTGTTAACAAACTCAGTAATAAGTTTATCGCATGATCCTTTTCGTTCTCCGCCTTCAATGTTGGCATCAAAAAAGCGGCAAGAAGAGCCTTTATCTCTCCCTATATATACTTCATGTGATATCTCTTTAGTAACAGGGTATGTAACTAAAACATGTTTGCTTTGTTCTAATATCGTTTTAAATTTCTCTGCAGTTAAATCTTTTTTACGAATCTCTTCATCGGTATGTGGAATATTATTTTGATGAAATGCGAAATGATCAGCGTCCTTATTCCCGTCATTTTCAGCTTCTAACTCCATGTTTTCTTCTTTAATAGCTTCTGCAAGAAATTTTTTATCATCTTTTAGATAATTGTCTGGACTTTCTCCCCGCAAAATAATGTTCAAGTAGACATTTGACATTGGCCTGCACATACCAACTGTTTTTCCATCATCATTGGTTGCCAAATTATATTTTTTTAAAACATCATGTTGTGTGGTAAATGAAGTTGTATTTTTAGATGAAAATTTAAACATATCCTTCCTAAAATAGGTAAATTACAGAATTAGGATAAAACCAATTATAGCTGATTAATTAGGTTTTATTGCAAAAAAAATTAAAACTTTACTAACATTTCAGGTGTCTCAGACAGATACCATAGGTTTAATGACAGCTATCAAGACTTTCGGATAAATGACATTTGGATGAGCAACAGCCTATAGATCTACCTAAATTTTGATAGTAACTCCATGACGATGAATTAGGAAACAAAGCAGAAATCCAGTAGAATTTTGGTTCTACCGGATTTCTTTTATGATTATCATTTTTTTGAATTTTGTTTTGAACTCAAAAGGTAGTCCGCTGTGGTTCCAATTTCAAAACCCTCTTCATGAGCAAAATACGGATTTCTCGCTGCTTTGGCTCCTCCCAACATAGTGTGTGCCAGCCATCCAGCCTTGGCATAAACAATCTTTCTTTGATCAGCATTAGCTCCTTTTTGTAGTTCCGCCTCGGCTTCTTCATGAAAAGACTGTGCTATTTTAGTTTCATTTTTTAGCGTTTTAAACTCCTTGCGTCCTCTTTCCAGTATATTCTTGGGTTTAAAATCATCTATTTGCGTTCCTCTTTCAAAATGCTCGACATGTTTTTTCTCTAAATCAATACCCTCTTTATCCAGATGTTGGTTAACGGCTTGCACGTGAGATGGGGTTTTTTCATGTAACATTTTTCGCTCTGGAAATTTGTACTCATAGTTTGGATCTGCCTTTCCCACCAAGCCCTCTTTTACAACCTTATAAGTCACATTTAAAAGATTTTCATTGTTGCCTTTTTTCATTTCATAACACCTTAATTTTAACCTTGAAATTTAATTTTAAATCAAATTGATTAAGGTATTATTAAGGTGATTAATTTCAGACCTTATTTTTTGTTTGGCAAGGACTCAGTCAAGTTAAATTTTTGTTCCACAAGCAAGAGCTCTTGTCGAATTTTAGATACAAAGACTCAATGCTGCGGCATCGTGCCAAACTTCTTTAGTGTCCCGAAATTGGGTTCGTTGTTGTGGCGCCCAGTTGGTGTGCCGCCCGACGGTTACAGTGAGGCGGTTTCTTGTTTTTCCCATGAGGGCAAGTACTGTCTGTGGCCCGTTGGTGATTTGAATCGAATGAAGCACTCCTCGAGTGGGGCCCTCCACCCGAATATTGAGTCCATTATGTGACTGATATTTTGTACCCGTGCTCATCTGCTGGATCGACTTGCTTCTTAGAACCAATTGATCCTTGCATACAAATAACCTAACCCATTGAAAATAATGAATTAGCTCATTCTTAACAAAGTGAATAAAGTTTTTCCATATTCTTCAACAGGCCGCACCATATTTTATAGTTTGCTTCACCCTGCCGAGCGCTTAAATTTTAACCAAATTATGTACATTCCTCAAAGTTAAAATTTTTTAAAAAAATACTCAAGTCAAGACTGTTTTTTATTTTTTTCTTTGTTAAGATATCCAAGAAAATTTTCCTATTCCTATAAACACCTCTTGTGGATAACTCACTTCTTCGTTTCATTAAATCAAATAAGCTAACATCTACTGACTTCTCAAAATCCCTTGTTTTATAAGGATTATAACTCATTTTAGTTATTCTGTTCTCTTAAATTATTTATCCACAAAATCTGTGGATAATCCTGTGAACATGATGTAAAACACCTTGTAAAATCAGCTTGATTGGCACTTGTTTCATAACGTTCCAAAGTGCTCTCCGAGATTTAGATTAAGAAATCCTTCCATATTTTTGTAATTTGCTTCACCCTAAAAAATGACTAAATCTTAACCAAGGCAAGTGCGTTACTCACAGTTAAAACTTTTTAAAAAAAATACTTAAGTCAAGACTGTTTTTTATTTTTTTCTTTGTTAAGATATCCAAGAAAATTTTCCCATTTCTACAAACACCTCTTGTGGATAACTCTTCTCTTCATATCAGTAAATAAAAAATCACACTTATATATAAGTTCAAGAAATTCTTATTCTACAAAGCTTATTCAGCATTTATTTATTATTGGACTAAAATCGATTTATCCACAAAATCTGTGGATAATCCTGTGTATAGGATGCGTAATATCTTGTGAAATCAACTTATTTGTGTGCATCTTGGATGCGCAGCAGTAGTTCAGAACAATTCAATTTAATATAACTTTTAATATAAAAAAATTCTTAACCATGTTTAAATAGACCTCAAAAAAGATAGACGAAACTAAATCTGGAATCTGGGTGAACCCCAAGGCCTCATTTTCGTTTTAGTTTGGTTATATTAACTTAAATAAACACCATATGGCTCATAACGATCGATACTTACAAGCAAAAAGAGTAACCCTTTTGGGAGCTATTTCAAACGCCCTGCTTGGTCTCATTAAACTCATTGGCGGATATTTTTTCCACTCTCATGCACTAGTTGCAGATGGGGTTCATTCCTTATCTGATCTCATAACAGATGCAATGGTTTTATTTGCCTCTAAATACGGCAGTCTTGATGCAGATGCCAGTCATCCTTATGGCCATCAACGCATTGAAACAGCTGCGACTTTATTGTTATCTCTTTTACTTATTTTTGCAGGCATTGGCATCGCCTGGGATTCAATATATGACTTACTCCACTCCAACTATATCACGCCCAATTGGTTCACTCTGCCAATAATTTGTATTTCCATCGTAAGCAATGAAATTTTGTTTCACTATACACTGTATATTGGAAGATACATCAATTCCAAATTAATTACAGCAAATGCCTGGCATCATCGCTCAGATGCGGCTTCCTCTCTGGTTGTCTTGGTAGGCTTAATTGGCAGTATTGCCGGTTTTGGTTATCTTGATGCCGTAGCCGCCATTATAGTCGGGATTATGATTGTTAAAATGGGTTGGGATTATGCTTGGAATAGTGTCAAGGAATTGGTTGATACCGCGGTCAGCCCTGAGTTATTGGCACAAATTGAAGAAGTAATTCAAAATGTAGATGGAGTTGAAAAAATTCATCAATTAAGAACTCGCTCAATGGGAGAAGATGTATTAATTGATGTACATATTTTAGTTTCACCTAAAATATCGGTTTCTGAAGGACATTATATAGCGCAACACGTCCACCATGCACTTGCAGATCAAATAGAGAGCGTCAAAGATGTGATTGTCCATGTTGATCCAGAAGATGACGAGCGTTGTTGCCCCTCTTTGCATTTGCCCAGCAGAAAAGTATTGCACGAACTACTACTCAATGAAGTACATATTGATTTCCCTCAAATTCAATTTTGGAATTTACATTATCTGGATGGCAAAATTGGAATAGATATAGTCTGCGATGAAACATTCAACCAGTGGCAAGAATTACATCATCGAGTGATTCTGGCATTAAAACTACAATCTGATATTGTAGAAGTTCGTTTATTTAGCTTGCATGAGGCCATGCATCACTACTAAACTACTGGATTTAATTAAGTCTTGTTGTTTCCCGGGTGAACTACGGCCTGGGTGAAACAGCGAAACCCGGGGTTTAAAAAGGCATATTCCAGTCCAGAAAATTCCGAGTTTCACTTCAATTCACCCAGGCTTCAGTACACCCAGATTACAATTTAAACTATAAAATTCTAGAATAAATAATAGGATAAACGATGGTATCAGCTACCACCTTAAAGATTTTTTTTGCATGTTCCATTTTTATAGTCATTTTAATTGCTGGCTGGTATCCGTTTAGAAAACGTATTAAAGATGATCAGCATATTGATTTTCCTGTAGGAGAAACCCTCGCTACAGGAGTGTTCTTGGGGGCTGGGTTGTTGCATATGCTTCCAGATGCGAATTCATTATTTAAAAAAATGGGATATAACTACCCTTTTGCTTACATCATTACTGGTGCCGTATTTCTGATTTTTCTCTGGTTCGAACATTTAGGGAAAGAGCTTTATCATCATAATAATACAAAACATCCTGCCTTTGCCATTTTAGCCTGGGGTATGCTATCCGTTCATTCAATTATGTTGGGAGCGGCTTTAGGATTATCTCATTATAACTCCATGATAATTATGATCTTTCTTGCTATTATTACCCATAAATGGGCAGAAAGTTTTGCTGTGGCAGTGCAATTAAATAAAAGTTCTATGAGCATGAATACCAGCCTGGTCTTTTTTATTTTATTCAGCTTGATGACTCCCCTCGGTATCTATTTGGGTTGGTACTTTGGACATGGAGTAGAAACCGATTCATTATTTGATCCAATTTTACTTGCGGCTTCATCAGGAACATTTCTCTATCTGGGAACCCTACATGGCTTGGAACGCTGTGTTATGGTAGAACGCTGTTGTAACCTCAAAGATTTCAGTTTCGTGATTATAGGCTTCTCGCTTATGGCATTGGTGGCTGTTTATGTCTAAATTGATACAACAAAAACCGATTATCCTTGCCTCCAGCTCTTCAATAAGATTAAAATTGCTGCAGTCTCTTGGCATTGAATTTTCTGTGGTTCCCTCTCATTGCGATGAAGATGCAATTAAGGCATCCTTCAACTCAGAGAGCACACTAGATTTAGGCTATGCGCTTGCAGCAAGTAAAGCATTGGCAGTCAGCCAGCAATATCCAGACCATTTCATTATTGCCGCAGATCAACTTTGTCTATTTGGACAAACCCTGCTGAACAAACCATTGAACCATCATACTGCTGTGGCGCACTTGCGTTTGTTAAGCGGCAAAGAACATCTGCAAATTGCCTGTCTTTGCATCGCAAAAAATAATGAACTCCTTTGGCAACATCATGAAACAGCGTACTTAACATTGCACCATTTAAGTGAACATTCAATTGAGGCTTATTTACGCAGTGAAAAGCCTTATCATAGTTGTGGTGGTTATCAATATGAAAGCCTGGGTAAATGGTTATTTAAAGAAGTTCAGGGCAATGAAGATACTATTTTAGGTTTACCTTTACTTCCTTTATCCAACGCATTAATGAAGCTTGGTGCGGTCAGTTTCTGATTATTTCATAGAACCCAGGGGATCAAAAGGCATTATATTTCCTGGGTTTCGTTTCACTTCACCCAGGCTGCTTTTTCAAATAAATACTAGAAAAATCATCAGATTAATGAATTATTGTATTTATTAAGATCATTTTGTTATGATTCTTTATCACTTGCTATGGAATTTAGAAAAAAATGGAAGGAAAAATTGAAAATCCTGTTACAGAAACTCCTGCATTAAGTTTGTTTGAATTTAAAACACAACTCGCAAACCATATGAAAGAGTGTGCAATTTTTAAAATAACATCAGAGAAAGAAATTGAGGAATTAGAATTAAGAAATGATCATGATGGTTTGATTGGGCTACATGAACAGATAATTACAACGGTCAAGGAGCAAATTGCGGTTAAAGAACAGCAATTAAAAACCGCTGATTCCTATATAAATTACACTTGGGATTTATTGCCTCGGATTACTAGCCAAATTGCCAGGCAAAACATGTATATAGAAGAATTACAATTACAATTGATTAAAATAAAATCTTTAAAATTTTTATTCTCTTTGAATCCGAGTGAACTGTTTGAGGAAGCATTAAGAAACAAACCCTCTGCTTTACTCATTATTCAGACTCCAAAACTGATTGCAAAAATCCCTAACCATCAATTAACGGATATGACGAGCAAGGACCCAGAGCTCATTAAATCACTGGCCCCTATTTTAGCAGCACGTGAATACTCATTTGAAACATCTAATATTTTTGCCGAACTCAAACAGCAAGTCCAAACTGAGGAAGATAAATCCTTTATTGTCGAAAAAGAGAATGCTGCGATCCGCGATTTGCTAGTCAAAATTAATAAGTATCTCGATAAAAAAATAGAACAAGCCTTGAACGAAAATACTCATCCCTGGGCACTTGGATATTTTGGATCACGCCACAAATTAAATAAAGGCGATAAAAAAGTATCTGTACCCCAGGGTATTTATGAATTAAAAGGGCATTTAGAGCAACTCAATCAAATTGCCCCCAGTGAAATCTTGACCAAGATGCAAAATACACTGCAGATTAAAAACCTAAGAAATCAGAATGAATCCTTGCTTCAGCAGTTTAAACGACTTATTAGTTATCTTTTTGGATATTATCAATCGCAAGATACAGCAGAAGAATATGAATATCTGGATCAAGTCACAGCAGGAAAACGATCTATCTCTTGACAAAGCAAGTACATATCAAAACAATACTTCAATTTGAACACGCAGTAGAAGCCTACTGCTCTCCCAGATTGGACAAATTTTAATCGTAATCAGGACTCAACATGCAAATTACAAAAATTCAGGCCCGTGAAATTCTGGACTCTCGTGGTAACCCTACTGTTGAAGCGGATGTTATTTTAAAAAGTGGAACTCAAGGAAGAGCGAGCGTTCCATCCGGAGCATCAACAGGAAGTCGTGAAGCCTGTGAACTCCGCGATCAGGATCCCAAACGCTATAATGGTAAGGGGGTGCAACAAGCGGTTGCTTATGTTAATCATGAAATCAATCAAGCATTACACCTTTTTTCCATCGAAGATCAAGACGCTTTGGATCAGAAATTATGCCAATTAGACGGCACAGAAAATAAATCACGTCTTGGAGCAAATGCCATTCTTGCTGTTTCTCTTGCAGCCGCAAGAGCCCGAGCAAATGAGCAGAAGTTACCTTTGTATGCTGCACTAAACCAAGGTGAAAAAATGTGCATGCCTGTACCCATGATGAATATATTAAATGGCGGTGCTCATGCGGACAATAATGTTGATATTCAAGAATTTATGATTATGCCCGTCGGTGCTGCTGATTTTCCCACTGCCTTACGAATGGGTACTGAGATTTTTCATGGATTAAAATCTGTTTTAAAAAAACAAGGTTTAAATACTGCAGTAGGAGATGAAGGAGGTTTCGCTCCCAATATTAAATCGAACGACCAAGCCTTAGACCTGCTTTGTGAGGCAATTGAAAAAGCTGGATTTAAATTGGGTGATGAGATAGTACTTGCATTGGATGTCGCTGCTTCTGAGCTATATGACCAAGGCATGTATCATATGACTTCTGAAAATCAAAAATTTAATTCAATGCAACTAATTGATTATTATACTAATCTCGTTGCTAATTATCCTATAGTAAGTATTGAAGATGGCTTGGATGAAAAAGATTGGAGCGGATGGAGTCATTTGACAGCTCAATTGGGCGGAACAATTCAATTGGTAGGTGATGATGTATTTGTTACTAACCCCAAAATTTTACAAGAGGGCATCACTCAAAAGGTAGCCAATGCCATTCTCATTAAAGTCAATCAAATCGGAACTTTGAGTGAAACACGACAAACAATTCAATTAGCCCATCAAAATGGTTATCGTTGTGTGATGTCACATCGCTCAGGTGAAACAGAAGATACTTTTATTGCGGACCTTGCCGTTGCTACAGGCTGTGGTCAAATTAAAACGGGCTCCCTATGCCGTACTGATCGCGTTGCAAAGTACAATCAACTGTTACGCATTAATGAAATTGCTGCATTACCTTATGCAGGAAGATCCATATTGAAAAGATAGATTTTAATTATAACCCGGGTAAAGGCGAAAGCCTTACCCCGGGGTTTCGTGCAGGCATAATACTCATCCCGGATTTCACAGCTCTTTACCAGGCTACACGTTCTTAATCCTCCGAAAAATGAATATTTGTGTGGTACTTAGTGCGATTAAGGCAAAAACTGCTTCGAAATACTTTAATATTTGCTTAATTGGCAAATACTCTGCGTGCAAACTCATCAATGCAATGCACATGAAGAAGGATTTTTAGATCCACAAACGATTATGCCAAGATCAGAGCTTTTTTTGTGCATCCTAACCATGCTCGGCAAGGCCTCGGAAAAATGCTTCTGGAATATTGTGAGCAACAAGCCTTGTTTCAAGGATTTACAAAGGCAACCTTGCCTGGAGTCAAACTATATCAGGTTTGCGGCTATCAAATTATTGGACCAGAATATTTTACCCTCCCCGATGGTGAACAGTTTAAAATGTTAAAAGTGATAAAACACTTTTAAAATTAGGGTCTGCTGACAATTCGCCTCACCGCCTACGTGCCGCGGTTTTTCCCTGTCTCTTAATCAAGAGACAGGTCACTGTATTCGGACTACACTCATAAAACTAATCATTTTTTCTGGAACGATAGTCTGGGATTTCCTTAGGATAGCGGCCTTTTATCGTTTTAAAAAAATCAAGAATCATTGGGAAATCTTTATCGATATCTCCCGATGGTTGGAACTTTTCATGAATTCGCAGTTCCTTTGTTGAATAATCAGGTCCTACCATGACTATAGGCAACCCGGCTTGACACGCGATATGGTAAAATCCCTCTTTCCAACGAGTTACTGCACTACGCGTCCCCTCAGGGGTAATGGCAAGCTTAAACTCATCACGAGAGCGAAATATTTCTACGACTTGCTCGACTGTCTTATTTTTTTTAGAACGATCTACAGGGGCTCCGCCTAAAGCCTTTAACAATAAACCTAAAGGAAAGAAGAACAATTGATCTTTTGCTAAAAAGTTAATTTTAATTCCCATTGAAAAACGAGCAAATAAACCAACAGCAAAATCCCAATTACTGGTGTGAGGAGCCACAACAACCAAATATTTTTTATCTTCTGGTAATTTGCCGACAACTTTCCATCCAAACAGTTTTAAAATAAAACGACCAAAATTTTTCATAATCAAAATCAAAAATTATTTTTTTTTAGTATATACAAATTATCATGTTGATACACCACTATCTCACAATGGAATCTAGTTTGCCAAAGCAAGAACGATAAAAAAATCAATAAACCGCACCACAGAACAATATTTATACTAAAATAATACATATATAGGTGGAGCTATGGAGTGCCAAAATGAATAAGCAAGATCCTGCACTTGAATTTTCCAATCCACGTTTACTGGCAAGTGTTTATTATGGATTACTGTCTGTTGTCGGAACGATACTCATTAATGCTTTTCTCACGACAATCGGTTTCGAGGAACTTGTACCTTTATTTAAGGCTATTATCCTGGGGATGATTGTAGCGTCCATAACTGGAGCTCTATTTGGAGAGCGAATCGTTCATTGCCCTGAACCCTATAAACTCAAAACATTTTTGTTGGGTTTTATCATGGTTCTGCTTTCCTTACCTTTTTTTGATCTTGGCCTGCTGCTCTTTATGGATACCTCAGAAAACCAAGTATTAAGAGTAACTAATTTTAATGATTTTGTTTCCGCTTACTTTATTGTCCTTGGCTACAGTTATATTCTTTTTGGCTTATGGCTCGCCATTGCATCGGGTTTAGCCTCTATCTATTTACGAGGCCATTTTGTCCACCATATTTTGTATACGGACAAGCGACGAAGTCATCGTTTACCTCAATATATAAGTGCAACAAAAAAAACCAAATCAAAGCCAGCACAAAAATCTCGTACTTTGCAGCGCAAAAAAACTTAAGTAAAATCCTTCAATACTCAGCTTTTCATCGCATTGTAGCCTGGGTAAACGCGCAAGCAATAACCTGGAATTCCTATCAGAGAGTTTCCGGATTTTACTTCGCTAACTCCAGCTACAGAGCATCCAGGATATAATTGATTTGGACTTTTATGCCTACATTTACTTTCACTGATAAAGAACATCTATTTCTTCGATTAGCTCAAAAAAACACTGTTCTCACCCCCAATAACCGACTCAGTGAAGCGATACTTCAACAGTATTTCTCCCAATGCAATAAGCAAACCATAGAAAAACCACAATGCATGCCGTTTAGCGTTGCATTAGTTAAGGCCTATGAGCAACTCAATTGCCTTAATCCACATAGTTTCCATCCCACTTTGTTAAACAGCACTCAATGTCAGTATCTATGGCGCAAAATAATTCAATCTGAATCGAATATAACTTACAGTGAAGGTCTGCTCAAATCGATAATCAGCGCTTGGGAACGTTGCCAACTATGGCAAATTAGCATGGAGGATCCTGCTTTTCATTACACAGCGCAAACACAACAATTCCAAAAGTGGTGGCAATTATTTGATAAGCAATTAAAACGACAACATTTAATTACTGAATATCAATTAGTCCCTTATTTACTCGATGTCGATAGTTCTTTTTTTTCTCAAGATATTGTTTGGGTTTGTTTTGATGATTTTACTCCGCAGCAAATACGTCTACAGGAGCATCTGGCGAAAAAGGGATTTGTTCAATACCAATATGATTTAAAAGAAAAATTATCCAACACTAAGGTATTCGCAGCTCAAGACAACAAAGAAGAATATCAACAGCTCATGTTATGGTTGCATTTAAAAATACAAGAAGGAAACCAACGGATAGGTGTCGTGGTCCCCAATTTAGAACAAGAATCGCCTTCATTACAAAGAATGTTGGCACATCATTTTGAGTCATCATACTTTAATATCTCTCTAGGCCAATCTCTAAGCAATTTCCCTTTAGTTTCCCATGCTTTATGCTGGCTTGGTTTAGATGCCACGCATCTAAATTCGCATCAAGCAAGCTTGCTTCTGCAATCACCTTATTTAGGCAGTTCTAAAGAAGAATTCATCGCACGATCTGAGTACTTGCAAGATGGAGTATTATTAGAAAATCGTTCCATTCCATTAAATACTTTGATAAAGGAACTGCATCGTTATGCCCCCAAACTTGCTAAGTTATTAGACAATATTACTCCTTACCCTCATGAAGCTACGGTACAAGAATGGATAGACTTGTTTCAAAAACGCCTAAATACTTTGGGATTTCCTGGGGATTATACCCTTAGCTCCGAGAACTATCAGTGTTTTAATCGTTTTATTACTGTCTTTGATGAGCTGAGGCAATTTGCTTTACTCAAGTCAAGTTTTACAAAATCGGATGCCTTTGAGGCAATAAAAAATCTTACTGACAACACCATTTTCCAAGCGCAAAAAACCAACGCCCCAATTCAAATTTCTGGTCTATTGGAAGCTTCGGGATGTGAGTTTGACAGTTTATGGATCATGGGGTTAACCGATCAATGTTTACCTCAAAAAGTTCAGTTATCTGCGTTTATTCCTCCACCGTTGCAACGTCAGTTATGCATGCCTCATAGCTTGCCTGCTCGTGAACTGCAATTTGCTCGTCAGACCCTGCAACGATTACAAAGAGGTGCCGACTCTGTAGTATTTAGCTATGCCCAATTACAGGCTGATACACCCAATTTACCTTGTTCCTTAATTACCAACATTCCCCATTTTGAACCACTGCCAACACATTATGAAGCACAAAAGTTGTCTGAGTTAATGACTATAGAAGAATGCTTTAACATTCCTGTATTGCCAGAGGAGAACATTTATGGCGGCACAGCAATCCTGTCGAATCAAGCCAAGTGCCCTTTTAAAGCATTTGCTGAACACCGACTCCGAGCAAAAAGCTTTTTACAAACAAGAGATGGTTTAGATAATAAAGAACGAGGTCAAATCATTCATAAGGTAATGGAGCTGCTATGGCAAAAATTGAAGAGCCAGCATCAACTGCTTCATTTAGCCGCTGAGCTGTTGGAACAGTATATTGATGAAGCCATTCATACGGCTTTAGCTTCACTAAAAAATCAACATTGTGACGCCACCAATTCAATTCAGGAGGTGGAATACACGCGTTTAAAACGGCTGGTACGTACATGTCTTGACTGGGAAAAACAGCGAGCTCCTTTTACTGTTGCAGCGATAGAGCAATCTTATAAAATTAATTTAGCCGGTCTTGATTTTCAAGTGCGAGTGGATCGCTTGGATCTGGTTGAAAACAAAAAATGGGTTATTGATTATAAAAGCTCGCTGCCAACCAGCAAACCTTGGAATGAAGAACGGCCTAAAGAATCACAATTATTGCTTTATGCTTTGCTCGATGAACAAATTAACACGCTGCTCCTTCTTCAATTGAAAACCGGCAAAATTAGCTGTTCCGGTTTTAGTGAAGAAAAACAAAATATTAGTGGGATTACTGCCTTAAAGAAAGAAGAAACATGGACAGAATATAGAGATATCTGGCAGAAGCAACTAACTGAGTTAGCTAAAGAATTTCAAGATGGTTTCTGCCCACCGCAACCAGCCCATATAACTATTTGTCAACAATGTGATTTTCAGAATTTATGTCGTTTTCAAGTAGAGGAATAGTATTATCCTTTTGATGTTAATTATGATATAAGACTTTTAGCCTATTCAAACTCCATTGAAGTGGTTTTAATCCCCATGGTTTCCCTACTATTAATAATAACAAAGAGATGAATCATGCCTTTTAATCAAAGAAAATTAGAACTACGTTTAAGCGCCTGTGACAGCAAACTACACGCTTTATTTGCTAAAGCTCAAATCGGCGAAAAATTACAACAACAAGTAAATGCCGTACAAGATTATTATAACCTTTCTTATACCAAAGCAACGACTGCCAAAAAAGTTGAAGAAATTGCAGCCAGTTATGAATTATTTATTGACCAATTATCCAAGCTAAAAAAAGGGGAGCTAACTCCAAAAGCAGCATCAGAACGAATTGCAAGTGCTTGTGAATCCAGAAAAATTGGAGTCCTATTCCATAATCTCGCTAAAGCATGCGAACTCATGTTCTATGCAGCAACCGCTTTTTCACTGTATGCAGGTATCTTCGGTATCGCGCTACCGGTACTCATTGTCCAACCTGTTTTAGGGGTTGCAGTCGGAATAACAATAGTCGGAGCAATGCTTTCGGCAATATACAAAGCGGGTACATGTCTTACAGAATTTAGATCATTAAGTCGCCACGATGCTGAATACACTAATGAGTTAAGTTTGGTTTCATTCTTTAAACCAAAACATCAAGAAAAAGAAAACGTTGACCGGATTGAAGATGAAGAGTTAGAGGGAGCTTGCTGTTATAGTTAATATTCCTACTGAGTTCTGCCGTTTTATATTATATGAGAGTAGTCTGGGGGTAATGCAAGAACGAGATTCGCTTTGCAGTCCCAGGCTATGTTTTTTATAACACTTGCTACAATTGCGAAATTTAACCAGATGTTTAATAATGATAAAATCACGGGACAAGGGAGTGAACATGTCACTCAAATTAGCTAAAGTACGAATTCTATATTGTAGTTTAATCACATGCTTACTGAGTAGTTGTTTTCATCCGCCATATAATAATTTCAAACCAGTACATCCCATGCCCAAAAGAGTTGCTACTGGAGCCGTTGTAGGAACCGCTGTGGGTGCTGCAGCAACAGGAAGCGTAGCTGGCGCACTCGTAGGCACTGTTGCCGGAGGCACTGTTGGTGCTGCTGTAGGATTTTACAAAACCAGTAGACGCAGCATTATTAAAGAATTAAATAAAGAAAATATCGAGTACGTACAATATGGGGATACCATAACCTTGATTGTACCAGTTGATAAATATTTTATGTTTGAAAGTCCTCGCCTCAATGAAATCTGTTATCCAGGTCTGGAAAATATTATTAGATTATTAAAATTTTACCCGAACAGTCCTGTTTATGTCGCAGGGTTCACGGACAATGTGGGCACGAGTCGTCATAAAAAATTACTGTCCCAAGCTCAAGCTGAAACCATGCTTACCTTTTTATGGGCCAATAAAATTCCTGCCCAACTTCTTAAAGCAGAAGGTTATGGGGATAAAAATGATGTAGGTGACAATAAATTGATTCATGGTAGTGCATTTAATCGTCGCATTGAAATTCAGTGGTTCAATAATTATGGTACTAAGACTTGTGCAACATGTCCAATTACAGTACCATCACCAGTAGTCTATTCAATGAAGTAAGGCGGATAATGCGTTCAAGATTTATTGGGGGAATTCTTTTAATTGTTGGTACGTCTATAGGCGGGGGGATGCTCGCCTTGCCAGTTGCCAATGCAGCAACTGGTTTTTGGCAGTCTTCAATTTTTCTGTTCCTTTGCTGGGTATTCATGACATTAGGGGCATTTTTTATCCTTGAAGCCAATCTTTATTTACCCAGAGGAAAGCATATGGTTTCAATGGCGCAAGCCACTTTGGGTAATTATGGCCTGCTTGCTGCTTGGATAAGCTATCTTTTTTTACTTTATACCCTACTCTCTGCTTATATTTCAGGTGGAGCTGATGTATTAAACAGCCTCCTTTTTAAAATAGGATTGCATCTCGCTGATTGGCAAGCAAGTTTGTTATTTACACTTCTATTTGGGCTGGTTGTTTACGGTGGGATTCGTTATGTAGACTATGTCAACCGCGGCCTGATGTTTGGTAAATTGGCTGTTTATTTCTTATTAGTACTGCTTATTGCGCCACACATTGAACTACAGCATTTGCGTCATGGCGACATACAATATATCGGCGGCGCGATTATGATTTTAATTACCTCCTTCGGATTCGCCATCATTGTCCCCAATCTAAGAGACTATTTTGATGATGACGTGAAACAATTGAAAAAAGTTATTTTTATTGGTTCGCTAATTCCTCTATTTTGTTATTTGGCTTGGGATGCTGTTATTATGGGCGCCCTTCCATCTGAAGGAAGTCAAAACCTTGAGAGCTTAATGCATAATCCACATACTACCAGTGCTTTAGCAAGCCTGCTCTCGAATAAAGTGCAAAATACTATGATCAGTGCTTTATTTAACTTCTTCACCTCTATTTGTATGCTCACTGCATTTCTTGGCGTGTCCTTATGCTTATACAGTTTTCTTGCTGATGGCTTAAAGTTGCGTGAACGAGGAAATCATGGCATTGGGTTATTTTTACTCACCTTTGTACCCCCGCTACTTATCGTTATTTATTATCCTGGTGCATACATCCATGCATTAGGTTATGCCGGCATTTTTTGTATCATCCTACTACTACTTTTACCGGCATTAATGTGTTATTTTGGCAGAAAAAATCATCACTCTGTCTTTATTGTTCCAGGAGGTAAATGGACTCAAATCGCTGTAGTTGCTGTTTCTGTCGGGTTATTGATACATGAATTCTGGAATTTGCTATAGATAACTTAAATGAAACACCACAACCCAGGATTTCGAAGAGCCATGGGCAATGATACAATTGACTAAAATTGAACAACAAGGTATCATATTGGATTGTTTTTAAACGATTTTGGATTATGTCTCATGATCAATTCAAAACTAATAGGTGGAATATTACTTATAGTAGGAACTTCTATAGGTGGAGGTATGCTTGCCCTACCTGTCTCGACAGCAGAAGTAGGATTTAGCAATTCGATTTTCTTCCTATTTTTTTGCTGGCTGGTCATGACTGCAGGCGCATTATTAATGCTAGAGGTCAATCTACGCCTTCCAGCAGGAAGCAATATGATTTCCATGGCTAAATCCACATTAGGCTTACCTGGTCAAATCATCGCTTGGATAACGTACTTATTTTTGCTTTACACCCTACTCTCAGCTTATATTTCAGGTGGTAGTGATGTATTCAATAGCTTATTACATAAATTGAATATCAATTTGCCTAATAGTGTCACTGCGATCCTGTTTACAGTTTTATTCAGTTTGATTGTTTATAAAGGTATACGCTCGGTAGATTATGTCAATCGCGGTTTAATGTTTGGTAAATTAGGCATTTATGTTTTATTAGTCGCGATTATTAGCCCCCATGCCTCAACTTTGAGTTTAACTGATGGTTCAGCACGTGCATTTACTGGCACATTAATGATCTTGATTACATCATTTGGCTATGCATCAATAATACCAAGCTTACGCGACTATTTTGGAGATGATATACGCAGCCTAAAACGCGTCATTTTATTAGGCTCACTTATCCCTCTTGCCTGTTATATTGTTTGGGATGCAGTCATTATGGGTGTAGTCTCTCGTGAAGGAGAGAATGGCTTACTGGCGCTGATGAACTCGGAACATGCGACAAGCGGATTAACTGAGGCTTTAAGTCAATCCGTGCAAAATCAATGGATTAGTGGATTCTTTGGCTTTTTTACATCCATCTGCATGCTTACAGCATTTTTAGGAGTTTCCCTGGGGCTATTTGACTTTTTAGCAGATGGATTAAAACTGAAGAAATCAGGTAATCAAGGAAAATATACCTTGGCTTTAACCTTCCTTCCACCACTAGCAGTAGTCTTGTTAAATCCTGGAATTTATCTACACGCTTTAAGCTATGCGGGTATTTGTTGTGTCATTTTATTATTGTTATTGCCCGCGATTATGGCATGGAGAGGACGTAAATCCTGCCTGGTCACAACAGAAACTCACTTGGTACCCGGGGGTAATTCCAGTTTAGCTTTAATCGGCTTCATTGCGGTGGGTTTACTTATCATCGCAATTATAAGCTAATGGCATAAGCGTAAATCGTTGCTTGGACAAAGCAATGATCTTAAGGAAAAATATACCTTAAATTCCTTGCATTATTTGCCCTAATTGACGCGTTGATACAGTAACAACAAGGAATCAAATCTATGAAATTTGGATATACCATTATTTATGTCAACGATGTAAAAGCTTCACTGGCCTTTTTTTCTGAGGCTTTTAATATAAAAACACGCTTCTTTCATGAAGCAGGTTATGGTGAACTTGAAACCGGAGAAACAACGCTTGCTTTTGCATCTCATCACTTAGGTGCGAACAATCTGCCTGATGGTTATGTAGCAGCTGATTCATCGAGCCAGCCTTTAGGTATGGAAATCGCGTTAGTTACCGAATCAGTCCAGCGAGCACATGAACAAGCTGTTGCAGCAGGAGCCCAATCAATTCAAGAGCCCATAAAAAAGCCTTGGGGCCAATTAGTCTCTTATGTTCGTTGTCCTGATGGAACATTAGTGGAGTTATGTTCACCATTATCTTAAATATCATTGTAGCCCGGGAATTTTCAACGTGAATAAAACGTTTTAACCTGGATTACGTGTTCATTCAATTAATCAAAAAGTTTAATTTGAATTTCTTGCGATGAACTTTTCCAAGCTCTTTTCATGATTTCCGTATTAAAAGAAATACCAAAATCACCCGTTTGATTAAGAGCAATTATACCCATTTCTCCATTTAACTTTTTATTACGCTCATGAATTACATAATCGCATGCCTCTTGTAATGGCATATCAAACTCCATCATCATGGATATAGTATGGCCAACCACCCCTCTGATTAAATATTCACCTTCACCAGTTCCAGAGACTGCGCAGGTAGTGTTATTAGCATAACATCCCGCACCAATCACACAACTGTCACCGATTCGTCCTGGAAGACAATTGCTGATTCCACCTGTGGATGTTCCCGCCGCAAGATTTCCTTGTAAATCTAAAGCAACAGCACCTACTGTTCCTTTCATTTTCTTTTTCTGAATTTCTTCCATAGTTTCTATTTTATTAAGCTTTTGATATACCTCATACTGATATGGAGTTATAAAATAAGATTCAGCTTCAAATTCCATACCATATTTCTTTGCTAACTCTAAGGCGCCATACCCAGAAAGGAAGACATGTCGTGTTTTCTCCATCACTAATCGAGCAAGACGAATTGGATTTTTTACCGTACGAACCATAGACACCGCACCAGCTTGCAGATCCTTACCATCCATAAGCGAGGCATCCATCTCCACTTCACCTCGTGCATTTAAGGCTGAACCTCTTCCCGCGTTAAATAAGGGATTATCTTCAAGAATCCCAACTGCCTCTTCAACTGCATCTAAAGCAGCCCCCCCCTTATCAAGCACTGCATAACCCTTTTCCGTAGCATTAGCTAAACCCTGCTCAAACTCTTGTTGATGTTCTTGCAAAAAAGAATAATTTTCACTAGCACCACCATGTACTGCAATTGCAATTTTATTCATAAGGTTTATTCCATCACTTAGATTGTTTGCTTACAGGGATTGCAGGGTTTGCCAGAGTACGATCTGCAATGGAAAACTGACATCCCTTTACTAAAAGATGAACGATCAAATTTTCAACAAATACGGGTTCCCCTTCTTCAACGTCAGTAATGTTCGTTTGATCAATATTTCTTCCATCAATGATAACTACCATACCTGAGCCATAACATTCTGCATCCGATCCATTCCGAATCACCAAAGCAGTATCTTCCCCTAAACCAATACCCAGTTGTTCTGGGTTCATAATAATTGCATGCGCAAGACGACTAAATCGCCCTCTTTTGATGAAATGTGTATCAACAATACAAGACTGTAAGATTCCTAACCCTGAAGAAGTTAATAAATTTCGATATCTTAAAGCCTCAGATAAACCTCCACCAGTAATCATAACCGTCCCCATAACCATAGCCCCGGCACTGGTTCCAGCTATAATAAACTCGCTATCATCCAGATATCTTTCTTTAATAATATCGACAATAGGAGTGCCGCCTAGTATGGTTGATAAGCGAAACTGATCCCCTCCGGTAAAAAAAATAGCTCCAGCATCTTCTGCTCTTTTTAAATATTCGTCCTGACGAGCCTCACTTCTATTTTTTATGGGAAGAAATCCTATATTGTTATAACCCATGTTTTGAAAAACTTTTTGATATATTTTTTTTACTTCATCCTGAATTTCAGAACCGGTAGTAATAATTTCTATTTTCTTATTCGATGGAGGCAATAATTCATTGAGAATTTCATAACGTGTAAATTCCTTTTTTTGATCCAAAAAATCCAGAGGTTCATTATCGCCCTTATCCTCAGCACCGCCAATGATCAATAACTTAGCTTTGGGCGTCATTATAAACCTCATTCACCAGCATCAATTGTTTTTCCTTTTTCTTGAGAAAATTGGTTGTTTCAAATACGTCTTCAACGGCGCAAAAAATAAAAGTATCTGGATCAGCAATTTCCATCATATGTTCAATAGCCTCAAGCTCATCTGAAATGATATTTAAAGACGGTTTAAAATCGGAGCGGAGTATTCCAGCAACAAGAAGACGATTTATTTCATGATGTGAGCGCCCTCTTCCGTCTTTATCATGACGAATAACGATCTCATCAAACATTGAAGCAACGTGATAGCCTAATTTTTCGATATCCTCATCACGCCGATCACCAACTACCCCAATAATTCCAATTTTTTTAGTACAACGAATCGAATCAAGATAATTTTTTAACTCACAAAATGCACCTTCGTTATGAGCATAATCGATCATAACTTGGCAATGAGGGAATTTGAAAAGATTCATTCTACCAGGAAGATTTTCAACAGTAGGATGGAAGATTTGAAGGGCTTCTTTTATTTTCTCTATAGAAAAATGACTGATCACGCCCGCTAGCGTGGCCGCTAAGATATTCATAATCATACCAGTAGCAGCGCCCTGAAAACTTAGTGGTATTGATTTTATATCTGCTAAAACCGTTCGTTCCGAGCCTTTTTGGATTACAATACTGCCTTGAGCAATATACGCGGCCAACCCACCTAAACTGCAATGTCGCCTAATCCTAATACTTTCAACCATACTAAATAAAGCAATATTACACGTTAAATCATTTCTTAAATCATAGGTTAAATCGTCATCCGCATTTAAAATAGCGTAGCCTGATTCTTTCGTACTCCGTGCCACAACGGCTTTCACCTGCGCCAATTCTTCAAGGGTATGAATATCATTTAATCCCAAATGATCTCCAGTAATATTAGTAATTACACTAATATCCGATTCATCAAAACCTAATCCTGAGCGCAAAATTCCGCCCCGAGCACATTCCAAGACGGCATAATCCACTTCAGGATCATACAAAACTACTTGTGCACTAGCAGGACCGCTGCAATCTCCGCTATAGATCAATTTATTATTTATATAAATACCCTCGGTCGTGGTATAGCCTGTGTAATGATTCGCAAAACGTGCAAGATGGGCAATCAAACGGACAACCGATGTTTTTCCATTAGTGCCTGTAACTGCAACTACCGGGATCCTTGAGGTTAAATTAGATGGATAAAGCATATTTAAAATAGGCTCTGCTACATTCCGTGGCGTACCTTCATTGGGGGATAAATGCATTCTTAATCCTGGTCCAGCATTTACCTCAATAATGGCTCCATTATTTTCATTGAGAGGATAAGCAATGTCTTTTGAAATTACATCAATTCCACAAATATCCAAATTCACAAGTCGTGCTACGCGTTCTGCAAGAAAAATATTAAACGGATGAACCTCTTCGGTAACATCTTTGGCGGTGCCGCCTGAGCTCAAATTTGCAGTTTCTTTTAAATATAAAATGTGATCTTTAGGTAAAATACTTTCCAAAGTAAGGTTATTTTGTCTTAAAATTGAAAAAGTCGATTCATCAATCTTGATTGTTGTCAGCATATTCTCATGAGACTCACCCCGATTTGGATCGTCATTCGCCTGATCAATCAATTGACTAATTGTAAGTATTCCATCACCTCTAACTTGAGCGGGGGTACGTTTTGCTACAGCAACTACTTTATAATTTATCACTAAAAATCGATAATCATCTCCGACAATAAAGCGCTCAATTATCAATTCATTAGAAATTTTTTTCGCAAGCTCATAACCAAAAATTGCTTTCTTGAGATCCGTAATATTAGTAGTTACCCCTTTTCCATGATTCCCGTTGTGTGGCTTTATTACTAAAGGGAATCCTAATTGCTCTATTGCATGGTGTAACTCTTCTTCGGCTCGAATAATCAACCCTTGTGGTGTTGGAATAAAATTGGCATTTAGAATCTTTTTGGTAAGTTCTTTATCGGAGGCAATATCCACACCAACAGAACTCGTTTTCGAGGATATAGATGCCCAAATCTTTTTTTGATTTCGACCATACCCAAATGTAATTAAAGAAGTATTTTCATAACGTTTCCAAGGTATTTTTCTTTTTTTCGCTTCTTCAACAAGCGCCTGCGTACTCGGTCCCAAACCCTGTTGTTTAAAAATTGCTTTTAAGCGATTGATAGCCTCATCAAGAGGATACTCTTTACCCTCTGCTATGGATTTGATGAAATTGACTGCAGCCTGTCCTGCATATATGCCTGCTTCCTCAATTTGGTATGCATATATCACTTGATACACACCATACTCATTTGTGCCATAAGTTCTGCCAAAACCACATTCCATTCCTGCAAGGCACTGCAACTCCAACGCAACATGTTCGATAACATGTCCTAGCCAGGTTCCTTCTTCTACTCGTTTTAAAAATCCACCTTCAATCCCCAAAGAACAACGATGCTTGTCTAAACTAGGGAGATTTTGTATCAATCGCTCCTTAAACCCAACCAACAGATTCGTAGGAAACTCCTCGTATGTCCCTAAATCGAGTTTGATAACAATGAGTTCTCTTCTGTAGTTTGACCAATAATTCGGGCCTTTCAAGACTTGGGTTTTTAAAATGTTCATTAGCATTCCTTTGGCATATAATGAATTACCGAAAACTCTTTTTAGCATAGGAAGAATTATTTAATTCTTCAAATCCATTTACAAAATAATTGATTCGTGGTTCAAGGTGAACTAAGGAAAATACTTAATTATTTGAAAGAAAATAATTTTTAGGAAAATTTACTAACTGCATTCCCAATAAAGCAATGCAGGTAAAATAGATTATTTTTTAATAAGGATGTGCGATAAGATATTAGGGTTTACATTACAATTTCCATTACGGTCACAGGATGTCCTTTGAAACTGTCAGTATCTATAATATTCCACCCTAATGATTGGTAATAATTCGGAATTGTTCGATCAAAAGCAAAAAGATAAAGCACTTTATATCCCATTTTTTTTGCTTGTTCTTTAGTCACCTCAATAAGACGTTGGCCAAGTCCTTGTCTTTGATACTCAGGTTTTACCGATAAAGAGCCTAGCCATGGCATTAAATCAGGGCGGATACCATCATTTTCACGTAAACTGCACATGCCTACTGGTTTTTCTTCATCGAATGCCACAAAGGTCATTGGCATCCTTTCATTATTCGCATGCTCAAGAAAACGCCGTTCAACATCGGCAAGCGGTACATCAGGTAGCCAAATTTTTCCAAGTCCTTCTCGCCAAATCAAAGCAAGCTCAGGGATCGCATCAAGATTATTTTGCAGAAGTTCAATTCTTATCATTTTTAATACCCATTAATTTTTTTCATTACCTGGTTAATAAAACTGATCAGGATACATCTTGTGTTTCTCTTTTACCACTGGTACTCCCAATAATTAACATGAAGCAGATATACCGTTAGTTTGGTGATTTCCCATATCTATTTAAAGTATAAAGTCCCATGTTTTTTGCTATTTCACCCTCCGCAAAAAACACTTTTCCCTTTATCTCTTTTTGTAGTAATGTAGCCTCTTCTTCATTATGGGTGCGGATCACAATCTCTATATCTGGATTGAGTTGAGTTGCATATTGAATCATCTTTCTTACATGAACCGTATCTGATATTAAAAGTACAAGCATACTGGCATGAGCAATATGGCTTTGAATGAGTACCGATGGTTTAGATGCATCTCCATAAACTGCTGGGATACCAGAAATTCGTAACTCTTCTATTAGCTCTCGATTATCATCTACCACAACATAAGGAACTGCATTTTCAGAAAGTAACTGAGCAACACGCTTACCCACGAGCCCATACCCCACCAAAACAACTTGCCCAGCAAGGTACTCTTCTTTAGTTGTCATTGGTAATTCAGTTAATGGATCTTTTGAACGCTCAAATACCTCAATTAATTTAGGGTGAGATTTTGCCCAGGAATGTATGGGATTTATCAATCTAAATATAAGAGGATTGATGGCTATTGAGATCAACGCGCCAGCCAAAATAAAACTTTGCCCTTCCACTGGAAGAAGACCAAGGCGTGTCCCAATCTCAGCAAGAATAAAAGAAAACTCACCAATTTGTGCCAAACTTGCTGATACGATTAATGCTGATTGTAAAGGATAGCGAAAAGCAAGAACTAATATAAACGCTGCAATCGATTTTCCAATAACAATGATACCTACAACAGTCAGAACTTGCAGTGGTTGTTTCACTAAGACAGCAGGATTAAATAACATACCTACAGAAACAAAAAACAACACTGAAAATGCGTCTCGCAGTGGCAAAGATTCTTGTGCAGCACGATGACTAAAAGCGGACTCCCTCATAATCATCCCAGCAAAAAAAGCGCCTAAAGCAAAAGACACTCCAAACAATTGAGCGGCCACATAGGCGATACTAATTGCGGCAGTAACAACACATAAAGTAAATAATTCATGAGAACCTGTGCGGGCAACATGCCAAAGCAATTTTGGGAAAAATCGACGCCCAACCAGAAACATCAGTGCAATAAAAGTTGAAACCTTTATCAATGTAAGGCCAAGTACAAACCATAATGGTTTGGGAATACTTTCTGATGCATTAGTACCTAACCATTGAGATAATGGCGGAAGCAATACAAGCACAACGACCATGGCTAGATCTTCTACCAAAAGCCAGCCTACCGCGATATGACCATTAATTGTTTCTAAGGTACCCCTCTCCTCAAGCGCTCTTAATAAAACAATTGTACTTGCAACCGATAATGAAAGCCCAAAAATTAATGCATAGCCATAATTCCAACCCCACATGAGGGCAGTACAACCGCCCAATATTGTTGCAACAATCATTTGCACAAGTGCACCAGGAATTGCAACCTTACGAACGTGCATCAAATCAGATAATGAGAAATGCAAACCCACCCCAAACATAAGCAGCATAACACCGATTTCGGCAAGTTCTTGAGCAATTTCAACATTTGCCATTAACCCGGGAGTAAATGGTCCCATAGCAACACCGGCTAATAAATAGCCTACCAAAGCTGGAATTTTGAATCGTACCGCAATGAACCCCATGATTAATGCCAAAGCAAATCCCATTGCAACGGTAGTTATCAATGGAAGAGCGTGATTCATACTAAAGTATCCTTATCTAATTTATTTTCTTTAGAAACCGTTGCTCGCATGCATATCTATTAATCAAACTGAACTTTGCCTTATTACAAATGACCTATCTGAGGAAAAATAATTCAGTCAGTCCCTCTTTATTTAATATAGTAAGCTTCCTTTAGATATCAACCAAATAATGATACCCTGAGTTGCCTCACCAAAGTTACAACTCCGGAATCATCATCTATACTAAAAGTAGTTTGTGGCATAGAGCAAAGGAATAATAATGAATACTCATTCTGGTAGTGGCCGCGGCGATTTTCATACTCTTTACCAAGGTCAATCTGTAGATGATCTCATCATTGAATATATGGAAGAAAATAACATTCCTGGAATGTCTTTAGCAATTGTTCAAGCGCCTTATATTACACGAGTAGTTGGCTATGGATTCGCAGATACAGAAAAAAAGCTTCTAGTTTCTACTCGCACCCTCTTTCATGTGGGGCAATTAACGCACGCATTTACTGCAGTAGCGATAATGCAACTACTAGAAGAAGGAAAACTACAATTAGATGACTCGATTTCTGCCTCAATATCGTCCTTACCTCAAGCATGGCAAGATGTTACCATCAGACAATTATTAACTCACAGTTCAGGAATACCCGATTACTCAGAGTGTGAAGGTTTTTCTTTCCATAAAAATTATGAACCCGAGGATATTTTTAGTTTAATCAAAGATCCGAATTTATTATTTACTTCAGGCACAAAAATGCAACCCAGTGCCTCAAATTATTACTTACTAGGAATTATTATTGAAAACATCAGTGGCATGAGTTATGAAAATTATGTTACCAAAAATCAAATTGAGCGCGTAGGGTTGAAACGCACACTGTTTGTCAAAAATACTTCCGCCATCGATAATGAAGTACATAATGGCACTACCCCTTTCAAACACAGTGAGTTTTTACATAATCCCTCTTATATCGACCCTGTAGAAGTCGCTGTTGGTTATAAAGTGGATAATAAAGCGGCTCCACAGCTTACTTGGACAACCACTTTTGCACACAGTGGCATAATTGCCTCCGCAGAAGATATCAGCATATGGGATATCAGTCTGGCGGGATCTATTTTAGTCAAAGAAGCCGAAAATAGAGATTTTCTATATCATTGTATTACTTTAAATAATAAAACAGTAATCCCTGGAAATGCGGGCTGGGTATTCCCTGGCCATCCTGGCTTAATGGAGATAAAAGGTAACATTCCTGGCTTTTCAGCCTTTTTAAGCCGTTTTACCGCGCCTAATGAGCTATTATGTGTAACTCTTTTAGCCAATAAAGAGAATTTATATGATTTAGATATTTTAGGCCGTAAAATTGCAGCCGCATTTGATATTAAGCTGGCCGCTCCAGCAGGTTCAGGCTCACAAACGCTGCAAAGTCCATATTCTGTCTCCCAAACAATAGAACGAATCACTAACATGATTACCCAAAAGGGAGGTAAAATATTTGCTCATATTGATCACAGTAGTGAAGCCCAAAAGGTGAATCAATCACTGCTACCTACAGAGGTACTTATCATAGGAAACCCTGAAAAGGGAACACCATTAATGCAAGAAAATGCGGCAGTTGCTCTTGATTTACCCTTGCGGATAATGGCTACGGAAGATCAAAGTGGGCAGGTATGGTTAAGTTTCACCGATCCAATTCAATTAGGTAAAGAATACAATTTACACACTAATGAATTAAAACAAATTGCCACTGCCTTGCGCATGCTTTGTGAAAAAGCCGTATCAGCACAAAGTATCATTTAAGATTATTTATTGACTGAAATTGACTTAAAATGAAAAATAGGGCTTATGTAAGCAGTCATTAATTTTACTAGAATAATCGAATGAAATTCTCAACATTATTAAGAATGATGCGATTTTGGCCACCTTTTTGGGGTGCTGGCATCAGTGTAAAAAGTTTTCATTCTGATGGTACTCAGATTGTCGTCCAAATGAAGATGCGTTTTTGGAATAAAAATTATGTGGGAACGCATTATGGTGGTTCCATGTACTCTATGGCCGATCCGTTTTATATGTTGATGTTAATGAATTTATTAGGGAAGGGATATGTTGTCTGGGATAAATCAGCATCCATCCGTTATAAAATACCTGCTAAAGGGACTCTTTATGCGCAATTCAAATTAACTCCAGAACAGGTTGAGAACATTAGGAATGAAGTCAATAAAGCAAAAAAAATTGACTCAGAATTTATTGTTCCTATAACTGATGAAGAAGGAAAAATCGTTGCCGAAGTGAAAAAGATTCTTTCTATTATCAAAAAGTAAAGATGCAAAAATTCGCAGTTGCTTTACACGATGTTCAGGATACTTAATTAATAAGAGAGAGTACTATGCCAATCCATTTCTTTTCAGAAGAAGAACAAGCTCCCATATTGCATCACTATAATGAAACCCAAACCAAGAAAAATAAAATCCCACATCTGCTACGCAATTACAATTCGGGTTGGCCACTCTTACAGGTAAGTCTGTTTAGTCTCAATGACACCGTTGATCCAATAAAATATGAGCATGTTCTAGGTGGTGGAACGTGTCATTTTTTTTATATTGGTGCTTTTAACTTCGCAAGTCTTTTAACAAAAATTCCAGGCAATATGGAGATCATTATCCCACATCCCATACCCCCTCAAAGAGAGCAGATCAAAGCTGATAATGTACTTTTGTTTTTAAAGGCATTTAGCATTCATCATAAAAAATTGGGTATTAAAATTATTAGTACCTCAGGAGGGTACGGTAAAAATTTAACCATTGAACTTCCTGTGGGCAATGCAGAACAACTACGTAATGCATTGAGCGCTAGTTTTTCATTTGCATTAAAAGAACACGCTTCGATCAAAGCAATTGGGCTATGGGAAGATTCTGACTACACACAAAAACAAATCGAGGATGCAATTAACCCTGAAGTTGCTGTTTTTATCAATGGTCAAATCTTTATTGATTTAGGGATGCTTTTAAAACAAACAGTAAAGGATAAAGAGATCAACTTATTATTTAAGTATCTATTTAAAGTGAACGCTTTTTTGGAACTAACAAAGAACTTTTCTGATTTCAAGCCCAATTCAACTACAATCAGTGGAATATCTCCAGAAACTCCTGCAAAACCTCTCGAGTCAAATCTCAAAAAAACAATATCCTTTTTCCAGGAAGAAAAAAAAGACACAACACCACTTCATGATATGGCAGATTATAGTAAGGCTCCAGCAACAAACCAGAGAAGTGAATTCTCATAATAAGAAGTTAAACATCAACTTCCAAAGGTAAAAGTGTATACTTTAAAACCAGGATCATGAGTAATAATTTGTAAATATCCATCGGTGAATCTTTTTTGCGAAAGTAACTCGTAAATGGAGTATTTATCAACTACCAGCATACGTTCTTGTAATTTTTTTCCTGATATGGAATCCGTTAAGATTACCTTAACCGTAATGGGGTTTGCTGTATTATTTCCCATAACAGCATAAACTTTGCGTGCCATAAAGTGTATTTTTAGACCAGCATTTGCTTCTGCCGATACAATGTTCTCTGCATTGACCTGCCATAATCCATTCAAACTCCATGCATTAGACGGTAATTTATCGGAAAAATGATATTGGGTGGTTTTGTCTTTTATGAGCTCCGGACTGTAATCAGAGTCAGCTTTTGCATACCCCAAATAAGTTTCTGGTGTTTGGGAGAGGTTGAATGAAATTTCCTTTAAAGATTTTAAGGTGCTTAAGTCCTTGATCCCCAATAAAAAGCGAATGTTATTCTCCATAACATCATATTCACCTTCCCCAAAATGCCTGTAAACCACATAGCCCTTTTTGTTAATTAAATAATGAGCAGGCCAGTAATGATTTTGATAATTTCTCCAGGTTACAAATTGATTATCGAGTGCTACAGGATACACAATTCCATATCGCTCCACCGCAGCTTTGACATTATCTAATTTTTTTTCAAAATCAAACTCCGGTGTGTGGATGCCAATAATAACCAAACCTTTATCATGATAACGATGATACCAATCTTTGATGTAAGGTATGGTGCGCAAACAATTGATGCATGAATAAGTCCAGAAATCGATTAAAACTACTTTTCCATGCAAATCGACCAAACCTAAAGCAGGCGAATTAATCCAGGCATCGATACCTTGTATTGGTGGCGCTGGATAAGTAAACCATAAACCATTGATGAGTGAATTTGAAGTTTTAATTCCTGTTTGAGGAGTCACTGAAGATGAAACCACCTCTCCTTCAAAGTAAATCATATAAATCACACTCGCAATAATTACGCCTCCTAAAAACTTACGAAAAATAGTGGCTCGCGTTTTAAAAAAGGTGAATGTATTTATTAGTTTTTTTCCATATAGGGAAATAATTAACATAGGAATTGCTGCTCCAAGGGCAAATGCCATCAAAGAGAAGAAACTAATTATTGTTGTTTTCTGTAATGCTGTTTGCACAATAATCGCAGCCAGTATCGGCCCTGCACAGGGAGTCCAAATAATTGCAATGACTCCCCCCAAAAAAAGCCCATTCCAAAAACCTCCTTCATTCTTATTGGCAGAAGAAAAAAAGTTACCTATTCGGGTAAATCCTTGTGTTATTTTGCCAAATTGTTCTGTTAAATAATTTGAGATCATGACGAGGCCTAAAAGAAGCAAAATGGCATAACCGAACCCTCGAACTAAGTTAAAATCAACATTTAAATAACGCACTAATTGATGAGAAAAGAATACGAATAATGAAAAAAACAAAGTAAAACCAACAATAATTCCCATTGGTCGTTTCTTGGATCCTGAGAGTGAACCTGCCAAAAAAATAGGTAGAATAGGTAAAATACAAGGAGAAATAATTAAACAAAATCCTTCTATAAACCCCAAAATAATATTAATAAAATTCGCTTCCATTTTATTTCCGGAAATCGCAATTGATTTTCAATCCATATCTTGTGCGTTGCGTGGCCACTCTTTGTTTTTTAATTGCAATTGCAGAGATCCATTGCTGCACACAAAAAATAAATTGGCGCGAAAAACATCAAATACAAACTATGACTTGTTATAAACGCACATGAGCTCCACTTTCTTGTAATCGCTTGGCAACAACTAACTGAATATTGTCGCGCGCGCGCGGAGGAAAATATTGATAAACTGCCAAAAAATCCCTTGCGGTAATCGTAAGAAACTGGCACGCAGTTATGGTACTAATACGCGCCGTTCTCCGAATATTACGTAAAATGGCAATTTCCCCGAACACATCGCCTGGACCCAAAGTATTAATGCGTTTCCACCCCATAGATTGGGTTTTTATAGAAACCTGAACAGTACCTCGAATAATAATATATAGCTTATCCCCTATTTCGCCTTGTTCTATGACAATCTCTTCGGGTCTATAGTTCGCTATAACACATTTATCAGCAAGCATTTTTTGCTCAATCAGGCCAATACCTGTAAAAATGGTTGCTCGAGAAAGGATGGGTATAATTTCTGCTTGAGATAAACTATTACTAGGTTCCATATACTTTCTCCCTATTTAAAATGATATCCTGGCAACGAGCTACCTACTGCTTATAGTATAGTTGTATTTTTTAAAATTTTTTAAAATCAGAGTAGTTAAATAGTTGTTTACAAAACAATTGCCCCAAAAATAATAAAACACTGATTAAATCAGCTACGCCCCCTGGACTAATTCCTAACTCAGAAAAATGTTGATGTAATTCCAATGCCTTTGTTTGGCGAGTTTGCACACATCGAATTGCTAATAATTCGGCTGCTTTACATTTTGCATAATCTAAACCTGACTTCCCCTTCCTATGAAGAATATTGGTATCATCCATACGCAGTAAAAGCTCTAAATAAGCAAATAAACAAACTGTATCCAGTGATTTAGTCTCAATAAAAAGTGAAATAAAGGCAGGAAGTAATTGAAAAATCAGTTGATAACCCTGCATCGCCATTTGCTTGGCATCAATAACCTTATATTTTCGACGTACTAATGCACCGTGGCTTTCTGGATTTTCAAGATGGTTTGCCAAATATTTCGGCCAATCTGTCAATATTTGCCGATGAACATCCATAGGAGTGAATTGTCTTTTTTCCTGGGCCAACCTCATCACTGAAATACAGATTATACCCAAGGCAAAAATAGCACCACGATGCGTGTTTATTCCCCTGGTTTTTTCAAACATCCGCCGTTCCGCCTCAATAGCTACTTGTTTTAATTCTTCAAAAGAGTCATGAATTAATCCCATTTTTGTAATTTGATAAAAATAATGACGCAAGGTAAATAGGCTACGATAAAATGTTTCACCATTCATATCATGATGTGCACCAGCATCCACAAAACTGACCAAACCTGGTTTAGGATACGCTTTGACTTCAAAATAAAGCGCTCTAACCGCCATTTTGGCAAGCGCTCTTTCACAACAGCGGATAATGTTCATAAAGTTCCACTCTTGATAATAATGTAACCTTGTCCTGACTCTTACATAACAGTTTTTTTGCAGCTAAATTGAGTAGCTCTTTGAGAGGAATATCGCCAAAACCAGGAAAGCGCACTTCGCCATCAATCGTTCGATTGAATTTTTTTGTTAATGCGTCAACGAATTCACGGAGAATAATCAAAGAATATCCTTGGTAATTGAGGAGTAAATCAACATCTGAATCGGACTCAACAAATGAGTCTCCTGATAAATAGTGAAATAAAAATGAGCCATACACCGCGATATCCGAAATCAAATACAATTCAAGAAGATGATTTAACTCCTTTACTCCATAATAACGGGAAAAAAAATCCTGCATCTCGATGAGTTGAGGAAGTGGCTTTTGTTTTTGTACTAATGATGGCGCAACTCGGATACCAACTCGGTGTTTTTTATTGGAAAACAGAAGGGTTAATCCAAGACTTATTGTTTCTTGAGAAACTAATTGTTTGGCATAAATACAAGGCAAGCCTTTTGCAAGCCAAAGTGTTACCTGTTCTTCAATCATTTGTTTGTCTTCATGTAATGAAGCAATAGCAAAATCAGCATCAGATTGGAGATAAATTAAATGATGTCGTTGTGGACTCATAAATGATTGGCTACTTTATTGATAATCGTGTAAGCAAGCTTTCTGCCATCACGTTCGCTCCCCAGGAGTGCTCGCTCATCTTTAGTATTATTTTTTCGAATTGCCAATGCAATTTTTTCAGCAAGTTCAGATGGACTTACAATCTCATGCAAACCTCCAAGTTCATAAAAATTTTGCACACCAGGTGCAAAAACTGGAAATGTCTTGCTAAGCTCCTGGAGTGTGCTCAATTCTATTTTGGTCACCTTTGCGATGCCTTCCAGCCACATCACAGCCAAAGCTGCATCAGGCAAAGCTAAGATAGTATCTGCCATTAAGCCATAGGCAATAAACGCGCCTCCTAAGGCTTGATTATACACAAGCGATATCAAAGCATTTCCTTGTTGGCGTAAACACTCCAAACATTCAAGCAAATGGCCAAAATATTGGTGCATCCCCAACCATTCGTCACGCATTGTTAACTTTTGCCCCGCAACATCGACTAAAAGCAGAACTGGATCCTTTGATTGACTCTCAAGAATATCGATGATGTGCTGAGCCATAATCAGTGCTTGCTCTACACCCAGGAATGTTGATTCCTTTACTCCAAGAAGATGGATCGGTTGATTATTCAGCTTTGCTTGTCCAGAAATAACCGATTGATGTTCCTGTAGCGTAACATCTTGAGAAAAAATCTGCTTGAGAAGAGCCTTTAATGCAACCATTTCTTATTCCTTCTGTATTATCGCAGCGCAGACTACAATCGATTACGATTCTTTTTTTATATTTTTTGCTGCGTTTAAAAATTCCTGTTCACTCATACCAAAAAGAGTTGCAGCATACTTTGGGGCAACTTTATTAAGATAAGTTCCCTCTTCTTGATATCCATCAGTTTCCTGAAAACGTTTTTTTAACAAAGCATGCTTGTGTTTTATGGAATAGAGATCCAATGGAACGCGCTGATTAAGAGCAGCAATCAGTTTAGTGCGTATTGCTGCAACATCAGAACCCACATAGCTTTGAGCAACATCCTGTAAATAGCGTGTTTTACCTCCATATACACGCCATACCAAAGCTCTATCCTGTGAATTAAACGCTTGAATTCCCGCTACCGCTTGAATCACCTCAGGACCCGATACTCCAATACGCCCTACTTCATTAATTACAAGATAATCCAAACAAGCCGAAATAATTCCCATACCACCAAAAGCACCATTTTTACCACAAACGACACCTATAGTGGTTACCCCTTGATGACGTGCGTCAAAAATAGCGCGAATTATTTCTGAAATTGCTATTTCTCCCGCATTTGCTTCATGCAAACGCACACCGCCACTATCAATAAGAAGAATAACTGCTTTAGCCTGGGTTTTAATTGCTGCTTTAAATAAGCCAGTAAGTTTTGCTCCATGAATTTCACCGACGGCACCACCCATGAAATCTTTTTGCTGGGCAGCAACAAGTACTTTATTCTTTTGTAACAATGCAGATCCGATAACAATGCCGTCATCTGCTTCACCTGGCAAATTTAATGCAGCTAAATAAGGACTGTACTGCTTTTCATCAGCAAGCCACTCCATAAACGAATCCTCATCAAAAACAACCTGGATTCGTTCACGTGCATCAAGCTCTTCATAATTAGTACCTATTTTGCAATTACCCTGAAACTCGTCCAATGCCTGACTTAAACGTAATAAAACAACAGCAGGTGTTGCTCCATTATCATTGAGTGTAAATTGCAAACCAACGGGTTGATGTTGACTCACAAAATCCCCAATTACCATTTTCCAAACTGGTTTATAATGTTCAATTGCAGTCTGGATCGTGAAAATCGTTTCAGAATTGGTATTTTCCTCAATAATGACTTCTAGATTTCCAGAGCCAACAACCCCACAAACCGTTTTTTTGCCTCGCAAACGTTCTCCAGAAAGTGTAAAGCGAAACTCCATCATTTCCATATTTTTTGTCCTACCAATTTCTAAATTTTACAGGCGGTTCATATAGACCCTGTGAACAATCAACAAGATCACGAATTGACTTGGCTGCCAATAAATCTCGAGTTGCATCGGAAATTTTAATTCCTAAATCTTCAGGACGTTTAATCACTCCTCGCTGACGCAATTCATCAACCTTTCTCCTATCACGCATTATTCCAACCTCAGTATATCCTGCGATGCCACGAATCGCTTGCTCACGCTCTTCAAGATTACGGCACATCAAAAGATTTGCAATACCCTCTTCAGTCACTACATGACTTACATCGTCTCCATAAATCATCACTGCGGGTAAATCAGCATTCATCGATTTTTGCAAAGCCCAGGCATCCAGATGCTCCACAAATGTAGGTTGTGTTGAACTCTGGAATGTTTCTACCATTTGAATCACCAATTTTCTTCCTCGCGGCATTTTTGTCGCCAGGGCGTCACTGCGTTCTTGTCCTGCTTTTAACCAAGCATATGAAGAATGACGTCGACCCGGAGCATCACAACCCATATTGGGAGCCCCACCAAAACCTGCGATACGCCCCTCAACTGCTGTAGAACTATTTCCTTCAAGATCCATCTGCAATGTTGCTCCGATAAACACATCACACGCATAATGCCCAGCCAACTGGCCTAACATCCGATTTGAGCGCAAGCATCCTTCTTTACCAGTAAAAAAGATATCTGGACGAGCAGCTGCATAGCGATTCATACCCACTTCGCCCCCAAATGGATAAATTGTTTTCACAAATCCAGCTTCGATAGCAGGTATTAAGGTAGGTAAAGGATTAACAACCCAATGCTGGCATATTTTTCCCTTTAACCCTAATGATGCTGCATAGGTCGGCAAAAGTAATTCAATGGCACATGTATTAAAACCCACGCCATGATTTAATCTATTCACTTGATAAGGTGCGTAGATCCCTTTAATCACCATCATGGCCATTAATATTTTCACTTCATCTATGTGTGCGGGATCCCGGGTAAACAGTGGTTCAATATAAGATGTATCTGGACCTTGAACAATGACATCAACCCAATCTCCAGGAATATCAACTCGCGGTAACTGCTCTACCACTTCATTGACTTGTACAATAACTATGCCATTTTTAAAGTTAGTCGCCTCGATAATTGCTGGCGTTTCTTCGGTATTGGCTCCGGTAAACAAATTACCTTGTTTATCTGCCTTATCCGCCATCAACAAACAAACATTTGGCGTCAAATCAGCAACCAATCGTCCAAATAATTCATTATAAGTATGGATATTTCCTATCTCGATTTTTTTATTTTTTACCATATCTGCAAGACGAATTGATTGTGGGCCTGAATAGGCAAAATCAATCCGGTTCGCTATTCCTTTTTCAAAAATATCGAGATGTTCGGACAAGGCAATAGCGGATTGGATCATATGTAAATGATTTACCCTGCCAGGATTTAACTGAGTCAATGCTGCAGCCAAAAAATTGGCTTGCTTTTGGTTATCTCCTTCGATGCAAACTCGGTCACCTGAGTGAATGAGCAGCGAAAGCACGGCAACTAGGTCAGATGCCTCAACAAATTTGTTGTTTTTAAGAAAAGATTTTATTTTGGACAGGCGCTTTAAATATTCTTTTTTATTCTGGTCCCACATTGTGCTTCCTGCGTTATTATTTTTGAATATATATCCAAGAGACTCCTCAAACCTTGCATTTTGGAGTTTCTTCGGTATAGCTAGTGCAATTTAAGCCGAGGTTTTACTCTGCGACTTAACACATTCGACAGAGAAAGCAAAAAAACTCGCCACCCGCCATATAATGCCATTTGGTGTTGTTTATATAAAGATAAATAGAATAAGCGTGCCAACTTACCTTCTATCATGAATCGTTTAGTAATTTTACCCATTAAATTACCAATCACATGATGACTTAAAGTAACTAAAGAACCATGATCATGATAATGATATACAGGTAAAGGCTTACCCTCCAAATATTTATCCAAATTTTTATATAAAAAACTTGCTTGTTGGTGTGCTGCTTGTGCACGTGGCGGAACCGTTTTATCCGAGTTGGTTTGTGGGCAACTCGCACAATCACCTAGAGCAAAAATAGAATCATCCAGGGTTGTTTGTAAGGTTTGCTTCACTAACAATTGATTGGTGTGATTCACCTCCAAACCATCCAGCTGCCTCAAAAAATCTGGGGCTTTAATGCCAGCAGTCCAGACAACAAGATCGGCAGGAATAAATTGTGTCGATTTTGTATGTAAACCACGTTCTGTGACTTTATCAACTTGTTCATTGACACAGATTGTTACCCCCATGCGAGTTAATTCCGCAGATACTTTTTCAGATAATTCTTCTGGAAGCGCGGTCAATAATCGGCTTGCTGCTTCAATTAGGGTAAACGAAATGATTTCAGGTTGAATACCAATACCATAATTTATAATTTCATGAATTGTGTTATTTAATTCTGCGATTAATTCAATCCCCGTTGCGCCACCTCCCACCACTACGAGATTAAATTGACCTTGCTGTGGTTGCTGGGAAAGACGCATAAAACGGTTTAATAATTCGCGATGAAAATAGGTCGCTTGCTGTATGTTATCTAAAAACAAACAATGTTCACGTACCCCAGGGATACTGAAATCATTAGCGACACTTCCCACCGCAATAATTAAAATATCGTATGAAACAGCTCGTTTTGGCAGAACCTCTTGTTCATGACTGAAAAATGGGGACAAATAAATTTCTTTTTTACTTCGATTTAAACCTTCAAGAGCTCCTAAAACAAAATGAAAATGATGTGTCGCTGCATAAGCAAGATAGTCAATTTCATTTTCATTGGTAAACAAGCTACCTGCAGCCACCTCATGTAATAAGGGTTTCCAAATATGGGTCGGGGAACAATCCACCAAAGTAATGGCTGCTTTACCTCCTTTCCCATATTTATTTCCAAACAGTGCAGCCAGCTCCATTCCTCCTGCACCACCGCCGACAATAACTATGTTGGGTACATGAATTTTATTTGGCATAAAAATTCTTCCACAGAATAAATTGTTATTATAGTAGGTTCTGCTGATAATTTATTTTCATACTAATGAGTTGCTTATCATAAGTAAACATGCCGCTCCCCCATTCATATTAAAGACAGAAGAGGGAAAACTTCAGGACTAATCACTACTGACAGAAACTGTCAACGCTATCATTTAAACTCAAATCTCCGTTCAATTTAGGAGAGTTTTTTATGAACCTTGATCCAAATTTAATAATTTTTTATGTTGATAATCCTCAGGTTAGTGCGCCTTTTTACGAGCGTTTATTCAAGAATCAACCTATTGCATCGTCACCTAATTTTGTCATGTTCTTATTAAAATCAGGCGTACGTTTGGGCTTATGGTCAAAGCACTCTGTTGAGCCACCCGTAAGAGTACTTGGTGGTGGTAATGAGCTTTCACTACAAGTGCATGATAACCATATAGTTGACGAACTTCACGCACTCTGGCAGCAAGAGGGAATTCAGATTGCCCAACCACTTACGATGATGGATTTTGGCTATACTTTTGTCGCACTTGATCCCGATAATCATCGTCTTCGGATTTTCTCATTGAAGGCCCAAAACAGTGCCTCGTAATTCCGGCCTTAAAATAATTAGCTTTTTTACTTACCCTAGGGCTTTATTCGAAATCCAGTCTCCCTTCCCCAAAGGGAGCTCCCACAAGGAGAGCTGCAATGAGGTCATATGGTTCACATCATGGGTATTACTTTGATGCACAGATTCAGGCAGGAGTAAAAATATTTAAATCTCGGTTCTAGGCGTTGAGGCCTCTTTCGCTATTTTAAATACTGGTTTTGCTCAGGTTGGCCAGTGTTTATTAGTCTGATCATTGTTTTTTATCTGATAACCAATAAGCCTGCGGGCTTTTAATTTATCCCCCTATTATGGGTTATAATTTAGATCATCGCTTAAAATAACTCTGAGCAGTATGCTCATTTATAAAATCGATCATTTTTTCGTTTTTATTATGTTCGGCCCAATCCATAGGGGATTGATTTAAACCATCACTAAGTTTTAAATCGGCTCCTTTTTCCACTAAATACTCTAATATTTTTAGATCGTTACGCTTGGCGGCAAGCAAGGCAGGAGTCATCCCATATCTATTTTGGGCATTCACATTTCCACCATACTCATTTAAAATTATCTGAACCTGCTCCAGATCGCCATCTAAAACAGCCTCGCACAAACTTTCATCCATTAAATTAAATTTAGTTTGCATGAATTAATCTCCTATGCTATTAAGTCTAATATGGTCTTTGTACCTGGGTCTATTGAAACCCTTTCTTGGGACTGTTGTAAGATACCATACCATATTGTTCGTCCCAAGCATTCTGAGCCGTCTTAGACTCGTTCTTGATCCCTTCTAGGTTTTCTCGAGATAGCGTTTTGAAAAAATCCAATGCCTGTTGACGTTCTTTCTTAGGTAAACTATCTACTGATTGTGCAATGACCTTCAAGGTTTCCTTGGTCATCAAATGTTCAAATGGTCTTGGAGAAGGAAAGAATGAAAACGGAAACATTCCTGTCAAATTAGGAGCTACTTTTTGCAGAAAACCAGGTGATACCTCAACTTTAAATTTTCTCTGATATCTATGTTCTAGTTCAATCGGTAATAAGGCATTACGTACAGGATTTTCATGCAAGTCTTTTACAATACAACCAAACAATTCGGCACATAATCGATTACCCGCGTCTGTATCGGGAATCAGCCTTGATAATGCTTCCAATGTGTGTTTTCCTGTTTGAAAACGTCCTGCCTCGTACTCTTGTTTCACAGTATTGTAATATCGAGCAAGAATCTCCATACATAATAGAGTATCTTGTTTACTTACGAATATATTTCGGGCATGTTCCGCCATCTTATAAAAATCTTGTGTTTGGTGTACATATTTGTATCTTTCTTCTTCCGCATGCCAACTCGGTATGTTTGTGTATACTCTGAGTAAACTTTTAAAATGATAATATCCATATTTAACGCCATTAATTTCAGCCTCAACAGCTGGCTTGCTCTTGCCATCATCTGAAGTTAACTTCCCAGTTAACTCAAGAACTTCCGGTTTCGGTGGAGGCATACCCACACGCCAACTTTCTCGTTGGCATGCAATAACAAGTGGCATCAATTTATATCGAGAATCATCTAAATTTGCTGGATAAAAATCAAAAGTTTTATCTTTTTTATATTTATCATCTATTCTCACTCTATAGGTAAGACCATACTGGCTCATGCCCTCACAAAAAGCGATATCATATACCCCATTGCAGTTTTCATCTTTATGCCATGGATCAGAATCATATTCAGTACAATAATCAACTAAAGTTTTCGCAAAAATTTCTGGTAACTTACTCTCAGAACCGGTGAATACTAATTTATTATGCGCAGAAACATAAACTTCAGAGCATCTGCTGCTATTAAACGCATCCGTATTGGAGTGAAAAGTTAACTCATACAGTTTATCAAAATTATTATTTGCCCATGTGACATTCGAGTCTGTCTGTAAGCATGGCCTGCCCTGGTTGTCTATAATCGTACGTGTTTTAACAATATCAGCAACACTTCCCATAGCCTTACAATTTCTTAAAAATTTAAGCTCCGCATCACTGACGTTACAGCTGAGAAAATCCTTAATCAAGATGTCATTTCCATAAAATTTTTTGGCATCTTGGATCATCCTTTCTTTTGCCGCTATATAATTTGGTGAATTATAATCTTCTCCCTTTTCCCAATTAGGTATAAGAAACAATGTAATTTCAACCTTAGGTGGTATTTCTTCCCTTTTTTTTGCAGCATTTTCAAGTCCTTCTTTTAAACGAACCACGTCTTGCCTATTTCCCTCACTTAAAATACCCGTGTGATATCCTGGCTCTGAATCGGTTCGCTTTGAATAAAAAGTTATTGCTACGACCGGTGAGTCTTTTTTGGCTATAACTTTTTTACTTGATTCATCAATTCTATTTAGCATATCGCATTCCTAAAATGATGTTGCTCTCGTTTAATAAGTATAGCCAAAAAGATTAAAATTTTTTCGTTTTGTTGATTTGAATTTCAATTAAACAGTACTCAAAGAGATTACAAATGCTTAGCTGCTTTTTAATGAACTGATTCCACGATATTCATGGATCGTTTAGACTTTTTTTTTGGAGGACAAATCAGGGGGGTAAAATAAACATCACTACCGACTATCGAACATATTTGGCATAGAAAATCGAGTATGATGCAATTGGATTATTAAACAATAAACGAACCAACATCTACATTATATTCAGATACATTTTTCAAATGTCTGGATGGAGCGAAACCCCGATCTTGTTCCAAAATCAACAGTCCTAAATTTCACTTTGAGCTCGTTGCTAGTAACTAACTCTAACTTGGGTTAAAAAGTTGAAATAAAATTGTTTGATATTAATTTAGTCAAGCGTGTCGCTACCTCGTTATAAATTCCGGGGCATCCAAGTCCCCGGAATTCACTCGCCAACGCGATAGGTTAAAGGCCGCGAGCGTCCTGCTTCCGGCACGTTTGCTCTGAACGAGTAAAGCGCATGCCTGCACCAATGACTTAACGCCTACAGAAAGATTTACTCCGCATCAGAGAGTTGCAGAATGAAAATGGTTCGTTATAATGCTCTTCTTTCAGCAATATGTTTATTTTTTATAAGATAATTAGGAGAGTTTTAAGTGCGAATCAAAGATGTATTAACATTCGCTTATTCAGAGTTGGTAAAATATTCCAATTATAATCCCACATCGAACACATTCTTTAATGTGGATTCTACCGGGCTACAAGATATAACAAAGCTCAAAGGTTGGTTAGCTACTATCATTTCAAATATAGATGATGAAACAACTCTCAGCCGGCATTATCAAACGCTGGTATCCGATCTGAAAAGAATTGTGGCGAGATCAACTAGAGATATTTCCTTTCTGCAAGCAAAAGAGACTATATCAGCTAAAGCAGAGTCACCTTTAGCTCATAATATGAATTTAACGATTCAATTAATAGAAGACAAATTTCGAGTCGCCGAATTGCATCAACAAAGTGAGTTGGCGATAGCCTTGTGTAATCAAATACAGCTAGAGGAAGATGAGCTTAAATTAAAAATGCAAAAGCAGGAAGAGGAATACAGAAGTAAAGAACTAGCTTTGTTGGACAGAGAAAAAGAATGCCAGCTTAGTGTAGAGAAAGCCACTAGCGACGCGCAAAGAAGTCTTGCTGTGCTTGCAAAAATTTTCAGCGCTATTCCATCAGAGTGGCAACAGAAATTCCAGAGTGATATAAGGGAATTGAATATATCAACCTTTCCAAATGGTACCATGGATATCGCAGTAACTTTTGCAGCGCCGATAGCCTCATCATCCCAGCTTTCTGCTTCTTGCTCCCCTGAGCCATTGAGAGCGATTAAACCCAAATATTTACCTGATAATCAATTAATGCTCAATGAACATATGTTGACTCATACTCCTTATGAAGGTGCAAAATTAGTTTTTTCATATGCAATGTCGCCACTTCATGCTCTGGCAGCTGCGTATTTATATCGTTACTTTTTAAGATTAAATGATTTTTTACCTAGCCTAAAATCTTCCTCTCACCAAACGGAATACAGAGAAGAAAATCATCTGAATAAAGAAAAGAACCTGGATATAGGTGGTTATATCATGGCAGCAATCTTTTATTTATTCATGGAAACAGAAAAAAACTGGGAAAAAATACAAGAGGAAATAGAGAGCGGCGAAATTTCTGTAAGTCCTTTAGCAGCCATAGCCAAACTGGCAAAGGATAATAACCTGACGAGATTAGTCAGAAAAATAGACAAAATCTCTCAGCTTCCTCTTGATATTAGTGATAAAGTGCCTGCGCCTGACTCAGGGAAAACACCACTTAGCTCTATCGGTAAATATGCCGGAATGTTTTTTAACAGTTCAAATTTAAGTGCGCGTCATGCTTCATATTGCCATCAATTGTATAGTAATAAGATACAGCAACATGATAATGATACTTTGAAAAGCTTATATCAACCTGGTTAATATTTTAGGGAAATAGGGAGAACAGTTCAAAATGAGTGAAATTTTAGCAAGACAGGCGACAGATTTATTAAAAAGAATAAGGGACAAGAAGCAAAGAATAATTCTTGAGCACATAACAAAGAAAAGTCCGCCAGATGTGATTGCTGATATTACTAGCTTTGAACCAGCGAAGGTCCTGATCTCCCTTATGGCCTTTTTCCCCGTGAATATTGAAGAAAAAAAAAGCGCTTATATTGATTTCCTTGCTCAATATTTTCCCGAAATTTTATGTAGCACTATGTTTATGTCTCGTGAAAAGGCGGCTAAATGGCCTCCCGTGGTAATTTGGCAAGACATAACAGAGGTGTTACACAATAAATTATCTACTGAACTAGATTTCGCCAATTATTATTTAGATTATTATACTTTGTTAATGATAAAGGATAGTTCGCAACACGTTCCCAACATTGATCTCGGCCAGATCGCGCCTGCTGCGGCAAAAAATTATTGTGAACAGAATAAACTTGATAAAGGTAAATTTTTTAATCAATTTTTAGGGGGCTTTGGTAGAAGCGTTGTCTCTTTTATTTTTGGTTATGGTGTTTTATATCAGTTTCTCTATGGTAGAACCCATGATCAAATAGCTGAGGATTTGCAAGCTGCCTTATCAGAAAATAAGGATAGGCCTAGTGATTTTTCCCCCATAGCTCCAACTTCAGAAGCCGAGTCAGGATTAACCGTTGGAGAAGAGCTTATAGCGGATGCAGAAGTATATATAGATCAGCCCCCTACCCCTACCACCAGCCCAGCCAAAGTATTGGGGCGCTTGGCGTCAGCTAACCTACCAATGCGAATAGAACCTATTTCACCAGACAGTACTTCAGCGAAATTACCCTCTTTAGTATCATCAACCCCGTTAACGTCTCCTTCATCCCCTAGCCCTAGTCAGCTTGGAGGCAGTATGCGGCCAGAAGATAGTCCTGATTTCGCTGATAGTGCATTAGCAACAAAGGACTTTTCAACACCACCAGCAAAGCGTCCCGTCCTTTCACAGAGCGTCCTCGAATTTTCTCCAGTAAAGAGGGGATTTACTTATTCTCCAGTTAAGAAGAGCCTTAGCTTCTCTCCAGTTTCGAAGGATAGCGCTCTTGCATTTTCTCCAGTAAAGGAAGGACGTACCACGTTCTTTTTCCAGGTTTCTGGAAACAATAGCTTCTCCCCCCCTCAGGTGAGACGAAGTGGCGATTTATCGTTGACAACAATACCCCAACCACGATGGAGCGATGCGGAGGAAGTCCCTAGCAACACTATGGACTCTAAATTGGGTTAAAAAGTTGAAATAAAATTGATTGATATTAATTTTGTGATGAGATTGATTGAATTTGTACAAAAAGAATCTTTATTAACCTTATAAATTTTATTTTGGATGATCAGCATCCTGGGGGGCTTCGCCATAAGAAAAAATAAGCAATTTCTGTACCTGCTACGGACTGCAGAAATGGCGCAGCTTGATCATCGTATAGGCAAATGCGACCTTATCCGCTTTGAGGGATTTGTGTCCGTTGCCCCCAAGATTATTGCCCCTTATTTAGCAGACGTCTTTGTTCCGTCGCCATGAGGAATACTTGTATCCAGTAAATTATTCCTGCAACCGACGCTTCAAACATGTGTTCAGCAGTTTTCTCCAATCGGCAATTTATTGAATTTAAATTGATTTTAATAAATTACAAAACGAATAACGAGTTCTAAAAAATAGAAGCGATTTGTTAAAATTCAAGAACTATGAACATGATTATTTGTAATGAATTTTCATGCGAAGAAGAATAAATTTTTCTAAAAAAGTATATGCGTTTTTAAGATTAAGATATTATCAATGAAGGACGATTTCTAATTAAAAAATGGAGCATCTCAATGCAATACCTAACAAAAATCCTGGCCTTAACTTTTGGTTTGACGTGTGCTTTCATAAGTTTTGCAAGTTCATCTGCCGCAGAAACACCTAATTTAGGAAAAACATTAACTCAAGAAAAACAACAGAAAATGACTCCTAAGCAAGCGCTACAACGCTTGAAAGATGGAAACCAACGTTTTTTAAACAACACCCCCATACCGAGGGATTATTTAAAACAAGCACATCAATCTTCTTACGGACAATACCCGTTTGCAGTAATCCTCAATTGTATGGATTCACGCAGTGTTCCCGAGTTATTTTTTGACCAAGGTTTGGCAGATTTATTTACCTTGCGTGTGGCAGGAAATGTACTCAATGATGATATTCTGGGGAGCATGGAATTTGCGACCAAAGTAGCGGGCTCTCGACTTATTGTCGTCTTGGCACATACTTCCTGCGGTGCTGTAAGTGGTGCATGTAGTGGCGTACAACTCGGACATTTGACCGATGTTATTGATAAAATTAAACCTGTAGTGCCGATGAGTATGCAAGAGCAAGGAACAAAAGATTGCTCTGATGCCAAGCTAATTGATGCTATTGCTAAAGCCAATGCCTTAAGAATTGTCAAAGAAATGCAAGAGCGAAGTCCTATACTTAGAGATTTAATTAGTAAAAAACAAGTAGGAATTGTAGCGGGATTACATGATATAAAAACAGGAAAAGTACAATTCTTTGAAGAAGAACGTTCTGTCCCCAATTAATCTAAACCTAGCCTGGTGCAGCAAAACCCGGATTCACAGAATTCCGAGGATTTTGCTGCAATTGCCCCAAACTAAATTTCTACCCTTTAGGCAGTCTTTTTTAATGTATCCATCAAAATGGTTTCAAGTTGCTCCTGATTTACCGTGGTACACACACGCACGGCATTACCATTTTTATCAACTATGGTAGTACCTGATTGGTCTTCCGGGCTTAATACAACCCGCAATTTTTTATTTGTAGATTTAACGATTGAATTATCATGAGCTACAACCGCGGAAAGCACGTCCCAAAAATACCACTTATGCTCAAATATCTCGGCCTCATTGCGATGAAAAAGTTCATAGAAAAATTTATTGCCCAGACTATTTTGATTTTGCTTTAATTTTAGATAAAAATCTTTAGTTACTGGAACCTGATTGGTCACATCCAGACCAATCATAGTGATAGGGATTCCTGAACGAAATACTTTGTCTGCAGCATGAGGGTCAACATAAATATTCCACTCCGCAGTGTTATTTCGAATTGAGCTATCTACCTCAATTAAATTTCCCATACTATCTACTGCCCCACCCATGACATAAATCATTTTTATTTTATTCTTTATTTTTGGCATCTGGGTCACAAGCTCTCCAAGGTTTGTCAACGGACCAATAGCTAAAATCTCAACAGGTTCTTTTGCATTCTTTAAAGTAGTCTCCAGCAATTGAACCGCAGTCTGTGAGGTGGATACTTCAACCTTGGGCAACAAATTTGCAGCTCCTGCTAAACTATCTGCTTGTTTACGTAACCAATTAGGGAATTGATGGGTTCCAGTCATCGGTGCAACGCGTCCGCAAGCTAATGGAATTTTTTCGTGGTGCGTCAACGCTAATAATCCAGCAACATTTCTCAATCCAGCAGGGCAATGTGACTCTCCAGTACCGACTATAGTAATCGCCTTTATGTCGATGTCTTTTTGTGCTAACAAATAGAACATTGCTAATTCATCATCGATTCCTACATCCGTATCAATAATAAAAGGTCTATTAGCATTTGCTAGAGAAAATAATATAGAGAGAATAAGAAAAACAACTGTTTGTTTTGCAAAATTCATAATCAATCTCCCGATTCTTCATATAATTTAAAAAATACTCGAAAAACCCCTACCTGGTGAAAAGAAGTAAGAATAATAATTTTTCGTTCTATAGAACCTAATTTCAACTCATGCACTTGCAAATCCTTGTCTCATAAAACTTTGTAAAATATCATAAGTGTTCATTGCATACCCGGTATATGAATTACATAAATCACTAAATTCTGCCCGTTCATAATATCATTTGGCTTATATTTTGGGCTCTCAGTGCCATTAGAAAATCGACTATAGACCGCATTAAAAATAAGTACATTTTAGTGCGTCTCTGCATAGAGACCGCTCATAAAGCGGTGGAAGTAGGTGGAATTAAATGAAATGTCAACAGACTCTAAATTTTTCTAATAAAAATTCTGTTTTTTTTCTTAAAAATAAGCAATACTTCTTTCTGAATAAATCGTGGTAAAACCTATGGTTAAAATAAGGCCTTTTCTTAAATGGGCAGGGAGTAAATACAATTGTTTGGAAAAGATTATTCCCTTTCTTCCTCCAGGTAAACGCTTAATTGAGCCCTTTGCCGGCTCGGGCGTCGTTTTTATGAATTCAAATTACTCTTCCTATTTGTTGGCTGAAAGTAATTTTGATTTAATTTATCTTTTTACTACGTTGCAACAACAAGGAGACGCATTTATTAAACACTGCGAAACCTATTTTAGCCCGGAGTTCAACCAGAAAGAAAAATATTACCAAATAAGATCTGATTTTAATGCGTCCCTGCATTCACCGCAAAAATCTGCGCTTTTTCTTTACTTAAACCGACATGGTTATAATGGATTATGTCGATATAATTCTAAAGGGATCTATAATGTTCCTTTTGGGCTTTACAGCAAACCTTATTTTCCACGCAAGGAAATGCAGCTTTTTCACTCCAAAAGCCAACAAACAGAATTCATCCATAATGATTTTAGAAAAACTTTTGAGTACGCAGAGCGAGGGGATGTGATTTATTGTGACCCCCCTTACGTACTTCTTTCAGAGAAATCACGTCATTTACCCTATAATAAAAAACTGTTTACAACTGAAGATCAAATCGAATTAACAGAATTGGCTAAGGAAACTGCTGCTCGAGGAATACCAGTGATCCTGTCCAATCATGACACTGAATTTACTCGCTACCACTATCGAAAAGCAGAAATTAGAAGTTTCCCAGTATCACGTTTTATTAATTGCCAAGGATCGCTACGTCGTCCAGTAAACGAGTTAATCGCAATATTTAATTAATGTGGGAGCATTTTAGACTGGCCGAAGCAAAACGGAACCAGGGTTCCACTTCGCTTCATTTGGCTACAATTTTAATTAACTTGATTATCTTTATGATCTTTTATAAAGAATGCAAGAATGGTAACGAGCAATAATGAAAGTGGTAAGATAGATAAAGCAACCTGATAATCCACCATGGTGTAGATATGCTCTCCCTCTACAATGCCACTATCACCAAAAGTATCCAGTAATTTACCAACTAATGGTTGGAAAATAACGCCACCAAGTGTAACTATCATGTTTGTTGCTGCAAATACCGTACCCGATAATTTAGCACCACTGCATTCTTTAGCCATAATAAATACGATAATTTCCGTGGCACTAAATACACCATACAAAAACAATAAAACATTTAAACTAAAGTATGATAGCCCTGGGCAATATAATACAAGGCTAATACAAACCAAAGCCAAAATTGCACCTAAAACCAAAGGTAACAAGCGTCTTCCGGTATGATCCGATAAATAACCCGCTATAGGGGCACCAACAGCCCAACCTAAAAAGACAGCAGAGACTGTCTTGGCGGCCTCAACTTTAGTTAAGTGGTGCGCTTGTTCCAAATACGTTTTTCCCCACAACTCCCCAAATACAGATAAAGAAGTGTACAAACAGGCACCGACAAAACCAATAACCCAAACTTCTGGAGCCATTAATACTTTAAGAACATCTCGGAAGAATTCTGGTAAAGGATGTTTATTCGGTTGATGTCCTTCGGGTCCATCACGAACCACGATGAACATTAATACACTCAATCCAGAGCCTACAATGGCAATAAACAGCAACACCTGTTCCCAACCAATGCTCTGAGACCACTCGGTAATCTTCACTTCACCATAAACAAGACCTAACATTCCTAGAGTAGTCATCAAACCCGCAACTAAAGAAAAGTAGCGTCTGGGCAACCAATGTAGTGCTAGAGATAAAACTCCTACAAATGCAAAAGAAGAACCAAACCCCACTAGAAAACGCCCTGCTCCTACCAAAAACATGGATGAGGTCAAGGTAAACATCCAGGAACCCACGGTACAACAAATGCAGGCAAAAGTTAAAAGCCGTCTGGGACCAAATCGATCCATGAGCATTCCTACGGGCATTTGCATGGGCGAGTATGCAAAATAATATAAGGCAGATATTTGTCCAAAAGTAGTCGCTGAAATATGCCCCAACGCAATACTTAGCTCCGTTTGCAAAACACCTGGAATAATGCGTAAGATAAACTCATAGCAATAAAAAATAGCCCCAACAAAGCAGATAAACATGCCAAAGAGCATTTGTTTTCTTGAAACAATATTATTTAGGTGCATGTGCGTGAGTTTCCTTTAAAAAGAAAGTTAATAAAGCTGCAATAAACATGCTTAGAGGTATGAATGCCAGCGCAATGCGATAATCACTCACGTTATAAAGCTTATTAACGTTTTCAACAACCAGCGCTGAAGAAAGCGATGCACCACTCCGTAAGGAATAACTGAAATCCAGTAAATGTCCTACCAAAGGCTGTAATAACATACCGCCGAGCATAACGATCATGTTGGTAAATGCCATAGCGGTACCAGCTGCTTCCCCCGGACTCAATTCTCTTCCGACGGCAAATACAATTGCTTGCGCGCTATAAAATAAACCCAGGAAAAACATGAGTATTTGTACATTAGTTTCATTTAAACCTGGGAAATACAGAATAACCAGCATGAGAACGGTAGCCATACTAGCGCCTAGAAGCATAGGTAACTTTCTACGTGCTATTCGATCAGAAAAGTAACCCATTAGAGGGGCGCCTACGGTAAAGCCTAGGAAAAGCAATGAGTTTGCTAAACCAGCAGCGTGTGTTGACAAGCCGTGTGCATGTCTTAAATAGGGAATCCCCCATAATTCAGCAAAAACAGTTGTAGGAAGATAAACCATACAACCGTACAGTCCATTAATCCATATCTGTCTATTTCTGAGTATTATATTTAAGTCAATTAAGCCAATTTTAAAATTAGAAACAGTACCACTTTGTCTATATCGTCCTTTTTTATCGTGGATGCCTAACCATAAAACAAAGGTTAATACAATCCCAAAAAATGCGGTCATATTTAGGGTTTTAATCCATCCTAATTTCGTAACGAATAGTTCTAAAAAATTATCACCAAGCATGGCACCGACTGTTCCTAATGCCGAGGTGATACCAGAGACCATAGCGAGTTTATTCTCAGGCAACCAGATTGTAGCAAGCTTTAATACTCCCACAAATGCAAATGCAGAGCCTAATCCAACTAAAAATCGTCCTGAGGCGGCAACCCAAAAAGATGTAGTACTTGTAAATAAGAACGTTCCTAAGACACAAATAAAACAGGCTACAGTTAATAATCTTCGCGGGCCATACCGATCCATCATTATCCCTACAGGCAATTGCATAGGGACATATGCATAATAATATACAGATGAAATGAGTCCAAAACCTGTTGCAGACAAATTAAAATGTTCGCGTAGAGCAGTTTCCATGACACTAGGCGCAATTCGAAGCAAATATTCGTAACTGTAAAATAAAGCTCCAAGACCACAAATAAGCCATCCAATTAATGCGTAATTTCTCCGGTTTTCAGAAAGCAAAGTAATCTCCTTAACTATTTGTTAGGCAAGAACATTCACTGTCTTAAAGTCCAACAGTTAAAAATTCGTACCTACAATTAACCTACTATTATCCCGAGCGCAAACAGGAATATCTCATATGGTATACTCCTACACCTTGAGATCCCTTATTGCTTTCGGGATGCTACTTTTATTCTAAATTACAACTTACTTGATTCGCGCCGCTTGCTATTGCAGCCTGAGCCACAGCAGCAGGGACTCGTTCTCTTAAACGAGGGTCTATAGGCTTGGGAATAATGTAGTTAGGGCCAAAATCCCAATGCGTAACACCTGGGTAATTATCCTTCACTACCTGGGGAACAGGCTCGTGCACCAGTTGACGAATGGCTTCAACTGCCGCAATTTGCATCGATTGATTGATACACTTGGCACGTACATCCAACGCGCCACGAAAAATATATGGAAAACACAACACATTATTGACTTGATTAGGATAGTCGCTACGTCCAGTAGCAATAACCAAATCGTCACGTACTTGAAAAGCTAATTCAGGTCTGATTTCAGGATCAGGGTTAGATAAAGCAAAAATAACAGGTCTAGGGGCCATTAATTTCAATAAATCAGCATCTAATAAATTCGGTTTCGCAACCCCAATAAATACATCAGCATCAACAAGTGCATCAGCTAAAGTTCGGCATTCCGTAGTACGAGCAAAGGCAAATTTATAAGCATTTAGATCTGCACGACCCGAATGGATGACTCCTTTGGTATCCAAAAGTAACATATTCTCTTTATTGGCACCCAACGCAACAAGCAATCGCATAGAAGCAATTCCAGCAGCCCCAGCACCAATACACACAATTTTTGCATCAGATAATTTTTTTTGCTGCAAATCAAGAGCATTAAGCAAACCTGCCGCAACAACAATGGCCGTACCATGCTGATCATCATGAAATACAGGGATATTCAATTGCTCAATTAAAGCCTGCTCAATCTCAAAACATTCAGGAGCTTTAAGATCTTCCAGGTTAATCCCTCCGAAAGTAGGAGCAATTCGTTTTGCTGTAGAAATAAAAGCTTGTGAATCATGAGCATCAATTTCTATATCAAATACATCAATTCCAGCAAAACGCTTAAATAAAACGGCCTTACCTTCCATAACTGGTTTACTGGCGAGAGGTCCAAGATCCCCTAACCCCAGTACCGCAGTGCCATTAGTCATTACTGCGACTAAATTTCCTTTATTCGTATAACGATAAGCATCTTCGGGGTTTTCTGCTATTGCAATCACCGGGGCAGCAACACCAGGTGTATAAGCCAGAGACAAATCACTCTGAGAGTCCGTTGATTTGGTAATATGAACACCGAGTTTTCCAGGGGTTGGAAACTCATGATAATCCAATGCGCACTGCTTTAAAACTTCATTATCCAAAGTACTCACTCTCTTACATTGAAATAAAACTTAAGTAAGGTCTAAAAATCCTACCAACCATTATCAATTCATTGTTCATCCATAGTGCTAGAGGCACACAAACATCAGACTATGAACTCTTAATAAAATATAAGAGAAACAGCCTAAGGATGATGGGATGGAGACAATAATTGGACGTCAAGAACCTGCGACACTGAAATTAGCATTGCAGGAACAATCTGTCAATAAGATATACTTCGAATGAAGTATATACAAATAAGGCGCAAAGTAACGCGCCTTATTTCTTTTCTTCTTTAGAAGCTTGTGTAGAACGCTGGCTATAACGATCGCGGAACTTCTGAACACGACCTCCAGTATCCACCAATTTTTGTTTACCAGTATAAAAAGGATGACATTGTGAGCATACTTCAATGTTCAAATCTTTACATAATGTTGAACGAGTTTCAAATTCCTCGCCACAACTGCATATTACCTTAACTGTTTTATATTCTGGATGAATTGATGCCTTCATAATACTACTCTCTATAGTTTAAATGAGTATCGCCACCTGAACCCAATGCCAGGCACCATACTCGGTATAAATGACGCAAAACAATAGCAGAAAAACGTCTGTAAAGCAATTTTTATCAAAACCAAACCGAGGTTATACCCCTGTTTGTTATATTAAATGAAACATTGATACACAATGAAAACCGATAATTAACAAAAATATGAGTTGTGATATTGAGCTGTTTCATCATCTAATTGTGCTTTAACGGCTTACATTAAAGTTAGTTTTTCTCTAGCTTGCCTCTAATTAAAATAGACTATAATAATCCACGGTTCATCCAGGCAATGATTATGACAATAAAATATAAGCCCTTTGACCAGCTAAAACGTGTCGTCTGATAAGATCTGATGTTGAACCAACATAAATAGTGGCATTTCGTTTGGATGCTAAAATGTAGACATAATACGAATAAACAACTCTTTACTTCATTTCTTCATATCTGGTCATTGAAGTAACAATATTGATTGGCAATTGAACAAAATAGCCACAATTGGTCTACGCTTATAAAAACAAATTAATTTAACAGGAGTTAAAATGAAAAAACTGGAACTGTATAAGCTTGAAACACCAAATGATCTCGATATAAAAGATCGTCGTAAAATTGCCGAAGCGGTTAATCCCCTCTTGGCCGATACCTTTGCTTTATTTGTTAAAACCAAAAACTTCCATTGGCATATGACAGGCCCCCATTCTCGTGATTATCATCTTTTATTGGATGAACAAAGCGAACAAATTTTTGCGATGATTGATGCTTTAGCAGAACGTGTGCGCAAATTAGGAGAAAGAACGATACATTCTATTGGAGAGATCAAGCAATTGCAGACGCTTCGAGACACAAATGAAACTCTTTCTGCAGATGATATGCTCCAAAATCTACTGGAAGACAATAAAAGTTTCTTAAAAAGCTTGAGAAGAGTTCATGAGGTTTGTAGCAAAAAGAACGATTTCGCTACCACGAGTATCTTAGAAGTTTATATTGATGAAACAGAACGGCGAATTTGGTTTTTATTTGAAACCTTGCAAAATCAATGATGGAAACAGAATAACAACAGTAGACCTAATTATAGCCTGGGTACGAAACTGGAACCCGGTATCTGGTGTTTTCCAGATCCCAAGTTCCACTACAACAGACTACATCTAACTCACATTAAGATCCAATTCAACCCATACAGGTGCGTGATCAGAGGGTCTTTCTGATTTGCGCGGCTCTTTATCAATAACAGATTGCCTACACAATCCATTAAGCGTTTTACTCAATAAAATATGATCAATCCGTAAGCCTCGGTTACGCCTGAACGCAGCAGCACGATAATCCCACCAACTGAATATCTGCTCATCCTGCGTAAAATTTCTAAAACTATCATATAATCCGAGTTGTAACAGTTGCATAAAAGCTTCTCGTTCAGCGGGACTAACTAATACAGAGCCCACCCATTCAGCAGGATCATGAACATCACGATCTTCAGGAGCTATATTAAAATCGCCAACTACAGCTAAATTGGGAAAAATGCTCATTTGCTGTTGAATAAAAGCCGTAACTTTTTGCAACCAATTTAATTTGTATTGATATTTATCTGAAGTTAATTCTGACCCATTAGGGACATACAAATTGATTAACCGAATACCTGCAACGGTAACCACCAAAATCCGTCGTTGCGGATCATCAAAATCAGGGATATCAGTTAGAACATCAGAAAAAGGATATCGGCTTATTACAGCAACACCGTTGTAAGTCTTTTGTCCTGAAAATACTACATGATAGCCTTTCTCAATAAACGCATTCATAGGAAAATTTTCATCAAGTAATTTTGTTTCCTGCATGGCAAGAACATCCACATGCTCAGAATCAAACCATTCCAAAACTTGATCCAATCGTATCTTTAAAGAATTCACATTCCAGCTTGCTAATTTAAGCACACCAATCTCCTTTATATTCAATTAACAAAGGAGCGTGGTCAGACAGGCGTGCTTCTCGAAAAATGCAACTGTCAACTACATGCCCTGTGAGTCCAGGGGTAATTACTTGATAATCAATTCTCCATCCTACATTTTTTTCCCATGCACGCCCTCTAAAAGACCACCAGGTATATTGTTCTTCTTCCTGATTATGAACACGAAACGCATCAACAAACCCCATAGCTCCAAACAATTCATCCATCCAGGCCCGTTCCTCAGGTAAAAATCCTGAATTCTTTTGATTACCACGCCAATTTTTCAAATCGATTTTTTTATGAGCAATATTATAATCACCACACAATATCAACTCTCGTCCATCATTTTTTAATCGCATTAAATGCTTGGCAAATTGTTCGAGAAAATCGTACTTCACCATCTGACGTTCATCACCACTTGTACCTGAAGGTAAATAAAGTGAAATGATACTGAACTTGGGATAATCAAATTGAATGTATCGTCCTTCATTATCACAATAATCAAAGCCCATTCCTTTAACTATGCGATTCGGTTTATGACGGGCATAAATTGCCACACCGCTGTATCCTTTTTTTTGAGCTGAATAATACTCACAAAAATAATCGCGTGGATAATACAATTCTTCCGGAATTAATTGTTCAGGCTGAGCCTTCGTTTCTTGAATGCAAACAAAATCAGCATCTTGCATTGTTAGCCACTCATAAAATCCATTACGCGCCGCTGAACGAATACCATTGGCATTAAAACTAATTACTTTCATTTTTTTCACTCAATTTTAGAGCAGCTCGAGCCAAACGCTCGCCTAAGTGCTTGGCTATATTAATTTCATCCTGACTCAGAGGCCAATCATTTGCCACACCAGAAACATGCGTTACACCATAAGGTGTTCCGCCACTAACCGTTTCATTTAAAGAAGGCTCAGAGTAAGGTACTCCCAATAAGAGCATGCCGTGGTGCAATAAAGGCAACATCATACTCAATAAAGTTGTTTCCTGGCCACCATGCATACTCGCAGAAGAGGAAAAAACACAAGCCGGTTTATCTACCAAATCACCCGCCAGCCATAAAGATGAAGTACTATCCAAAAAGTATTTCAAAGGGGCTGCCATATTTCCAAAACGGGTTGGGCTACCTAAAGCAAGTCCCTGACAATGACGTAAATCATCCAAGGTTACATAAGGCGCGCCATTATCCGGAATCGCCTTATCAACTGCTTCACATGTTGCAGAAACAGGCGGAACCGTTCTTAAACGCGCTTCAATTCCCTCAACACGCTCTACACCTCGTGCAATATATTGTGCTAATTGCGCTACAGAACCGGTTCGCGAGTAATATAAAACCAAAATATAAGGATTAGACATCACACAACTCCATTACCTTAAATCTAAAAATACAGTCGAGCCCGAGCGAAGAATACTAAAATTGCCAGTTTCTTTGCTTGCAACAACTCAACTGCTTTTCGGATTAAAATTTAAAATCATACTTTAGTTGGGCTTCCAATTTCATTTCAATAAATTTAATTAGCTGGTACAAAGTTCCTCCTTTTCTAGGTTTTAATTTTTTCAAATCAGAAACAATGTCATCAGCTGAATCATAATAATTATTAACCGACATATTCGCGATAATTTTACTTATTGCACTAACATGATGTCTATTCCAATTTCCTGAAATCATACGGCCGATAAATGAACCAAATAAACAGTCTTCTTTTGTGTAATCTATAAGCAACGCTTTGATTCTTCTGTGATTTGAATCTCCCCTGCATTTATTCCAAATCTTGGTATAATCCGGGAAATCTAAAGTCAATTTTGGATGATTAAAAAATGAATATGCTTTTACACCAATACACGAAAAAGAAGATTGGGACTCATAATTTTCGGAAGAATCATCTGTTCCCTCTTCTATAAACTCAAGATCTTCACTTCTTATTGTAGCAATACTCAGTTGATGTGACATTTTATTCTCCTCCGTGAGAACAACCGTTTTTTAGAACTTGCAGTTTCTTTTATCACATACCAAAATTACAATTGAATCAAGTCCTCCGCAAATTAAACAGGAGGCCGAGTTGTCATAATAATTTTCCTTAATTTATTTTGACTTCCTCATTATAACAAGCAAATAAAAAATATACCTTGGTTTTTAGAAATAAAGATAATCGCATTGAATTTCTGGAGATTTTAAGTCAGGGCGCAGCGCAGAATCCGGGATTGAACAATTCATTTATTTTCATCAAACCCGGATTCACTTATTGCACACAGACCACTTTAGTTTAAAGAATATAACGAGCTAAATCCTCGTCCGCGACGAGCTGCCCGAGGTTTTTTTCAACATATGCTTTATCAACATGAACAGATTCGCCTGATTTATCTGTGGCTTCAAACGAAACGACTTCTAATAACCGCTCCATCACGGTATAGAGCCTACGCGCACCAATATTTTCTGTACGCTCATTCACTTGCCAAGCTACTTCGGCAATACGCCTAATCCCTGACTCATCAAAAGTCAATGTGAGTCCTTCAGTAGCCATCAAAGCACTGTATTGCAATGTTAATGATGCAGTAGGTTCTGTAAGAATACGTACAAAATCATCAACAGAAAGAGCAGATAATTCCACACGTATAGGTAATCTACCTTGCAATTCAGCAATCAAATCAGATGGCTTAGCTACATGGAATGCTCCAGAAGCAATAAATAAAATATGATCCGAACGAATCATACCGTATTTAGTAGTAACTGATGTTCCTTCAACTAGAGGTAATAAATCTCTTTGTACGCCTTCACGAGAAACATCCCCACCGCCCGCATTCTCGGTACGACGTGCTACTTTGTCCAATTCATCAATAAAGACAATTCCATTTTGTTCCACATTTTCTATGGCACGAATCTTAATATCGTCTTCATTAATCAGCTTAGCAGCTTCTTCTTCACGTAAAATCTGCATTGCCTTGGCTATAGTCATCTTACGTGTTTTTGTTCGATGAGTCCCTACTTGCTGAAACATTGATTGCAATTGGCTTGTCATTTCTTCCATGCCCGGAGGAGCCATAATTTCAATGCCTATTGGTGTTGCTGAAACCTCTATTTCAATTTCATTCTCATCAAGAATTCCTTCACGCAATTGCTTACGAAAGACTTGTCTGGCTGTACTGTCTTTTTCACTAGGAGTTAAGCTACCTCGTGCAGGTGGAAGTAATACATCAAGAACTCGTTCTTCAGCTGCATCTTCAGCCAGATGCTCCACCTTTTTCATCGCAAATTCACGTTCTTGCTTTACGGCAATATCCGCCAAATCGCGAAGAATCGAATCTACATCACGTCCGACGTATCCTACCTCGGTAAATTTTGTTGCTTCTACTTTGATGAAGGGGGCACGAGCTAATTTAGCTAAACGTCGAGCAATCTCCGTTTTACCAACACCAGTTGGCCCAATCATGAGAATATTTTTGGGCATGATTTCATTGCGTAAAGCAGGATCTTTAATATTCATGCGCCGCCAACGATTACGTAATGCAATTGCCACCGCCCTTTTTGCATCATCCTGGCCAATAATATATTTATCCAATTCCTGGACAATTTCACGAGGAGTCATCACTTCTCGGACAATCTCACGAGGAGTCGTCTTCTTGCTGTTATTTGTTGCCATTATTTAATTCTTCTATAGTTAAGTTGTTATTGGTATAAATACAGATATCTCCAGCAATGTTTAATGCTTTACGCACTATATCTACAGCAGATAATTTTGTATTTTCCATCAATGCTCGTGCAGCTGCTTGCGCAAAGGGACCGCCTGAACCAATAGCAATTAAGCTATGCTCAGGTTCGATTACATCGCCATTACCTGTAATAATTAGTGAAGATTTGACGTCTGCAACCGCAAGAACTGCTTCAAGTCGGCGTAACATTCTGTCTGTTCGCCAATCTTTAGCAAGCTCAACTGCAGCACGGACCAAATGGCCTTGATGCATTTCCAACTTGCTCTCAAAACGTTCAAAAAGAGTAAACGCATCCGCAGTACCACCAGCAAAGCCAGCGATTACTTGATCTTTGTAGAGGCGTCGCACCTTGCGCGCATTACCCTTCATCACGGTATTACCTAAAGTTACCTGGCCATCCCCACCGATAACCACTTGATTTCCGCGTCGTACTGAAAGTATGGTTGTCCCACGAAATTGTTCCAAAATAAAATCCTCAAATCAAACCGGAACCACATACATGGGGATGATAAACAAAAAAACAAGGGGTGACAAAGTGAATAAATTGTAACTATGGCATCAGAGTGTACTAGGGGTGAAGTAGAGGAAAACTCAGTTTTTCAGTCTTGAATCCCTGGCTACGACTTGCACCTTAAACGATGTTTGTAAGTTGATGCAAGTACGTAAACAGTTAAATTAAAATCTGCAGATTCAGATTAAAAAAGATACTCCATGAGATAAATTCTCTAATTCAAGATGTTGTGCAATACTTTGGCCTACATCAGCAAAGGTATCACGGCGTCCGATAAAACGGCTCTTAAGACTTGGACCATAAGCTAATACGGGGATATGCTCTCTCGTATGATCTGATCCAGGAAAAGTAGGATCACAACCATGATCTGCTGCAATAACAACTAGATCATTCGGCTTTAATAAAGCATCAAGCTCTGGAAGACGTGCATCAAACTCCTCAAGCGCATGCGCATAACCCGTTACATCGCGCCGATGGCCGAATGAGGAATCAAAATCTACAAAATTAGTGAAAACCAAACTACCATCAGGAGCAGTCTTCATTGCGGTCAAAGTAGCATCAAATAAAGCCATATTATCATCAGCCTTAATGACTTGGGTGACTCCTTGATGAGCATAAATATCAGCAATTTTTCCTAGAGCAATCACTTCGCGACCTGCTTCTTTCATATAATCAAGTAAAGTTTTTGCCGGAGGTAAAGTGGCGTAGTCCTTGCGATGAGCAGTGCGTTTGAAGGCTCCTGGTTGACCAATAAAAGGTCGGGCAATTACCCGTCCGATCTGATACTCATCAACTAAAATACGAGCAATTTCACAAATATCATACAAACGCTGCAAACCAAAATGTTCTTCATGAGCGGCAATTTGAAATACACTGTCCGCAGAAGTATAAACTATTGGTTTACCACTTCGCACGTGCTCTTCACCTAATTCTTCAAGAATTGTAGTTCCCGACGCATGTTTCTCACCAAGAACTCCTGGTAATCCGGCTCGTTGAATAAAGGTATCAATTAATTTTTTCGGAAAACAAAACGGTTGTTCAGGGAAATAACCCCATTCGAACGTCACAGGGACTCCTGCTAATTCCCAATGCCCGCTGGGAGTATCCTTACCTAAGCTCTGTTCAACTGCATAACCATAATAGCCCACAGGTTCAGGAAAAGTAGACAATTCAACAAAACGCAATCCACAACTGGCTAGGGCTGCATGATAAAGTCCTAATTTGGCCAGATTGGGCAAAGTTAATGGGCCTTGACGCCCCCCTTCCCGATTGCATTCACCGCGCTCACATGCTTGATGGATATGAACAAAAGTATTGGCACCAGCATCACCATAGCGATGGGCATCTAAACTAGCACCAATGCCGAAAGAATCCATCAGTAATATACAAACTCTCCCTGTCATCTTAACCCTCGATATGTTGGCAGCGTGTTTCTTTTAAACCTATAAGCATGAAGAAAGCAACCAATAATCCTACAGGTAAAATAATTGCAGCATATTGATATGCATCGAGTAGATAAACAGGAGTTCCGTTAACCATTTGCATGCCGCCGTAATTCGTTAATAAATAACTAAACATATTTTGATACACAATATAACCGCCTTGAGTCAATATCGAAATGACGCTTACAGCTGTTGCGGTCATTGCATGTGAACTGCTTTCAGCCACCAATGCGTAACTAATCACTTGAGCTGAAGTAAAAAAACCAAGCAAGAAAAACAAAAATGCCATCATACTATAAGAAACAGGGAGGTAAAGCACTGCAAGCAAAGTCAATAAGGAAGCAATTACGCCTATTCTCATAGGCATAATCCGTAAACCCATTTTATCAGATATCCAACCAACTAAAGGTGAGCCAATAATCGCCCCCAAAAATAACATGCCATTTACCACAGATGCTTGCGAAGAACTAATATCCAGGCGTTGAACCAGATATAAAGTACCCATCATGGCACCAAATACAGCAATGGCCATATTCATTAAACTGGCATAAAATGCTGCTCGCAAATATTGAGTATTTAAATAAGCCTTTTTAGCGGCTGAGAATACATTGATTGGTTTAACAACTTGCTTAATTGCTGTATGCGGTCTTTCCTTTATCCAAAAAAACATAACAATCAGCATGGCAAAACCAAGAATTCCGACATCTTGTACTGCCTGACGCCATCCAACCAAAATAACTAACTTGGTTAAAGGATATTGAGCCAACATTCCTCCAGCCATTGCCATAGTCACTATAGCTCCAGTCACCAAGGCCATACGCTTTGGGGGAAACCAATGAGATGCTAAACGTACCGGCCCCAAGAAACAGAAAGCACTGCCAATGCCGGTGATAAATCGACAAAATAAGGCCATATAAAATGAATGAGAATAAGCCAAAAGAAAGGTACTGGCCACACATAAAAACATAGCAATTAACAATGTATTTTTAATCGAGAAGCGGTCAAGAACCATCCCCGCAACAAAAAGAAACAATACATTAGAAAGATAGTAAATACTTGATAACCAGGCCATCTTATCAGCTTGTATCTGATAATCCTGCATAATATTTGCAGCGATGGATGCAAACATATTTCCCTGAATAAACTCATAAAAAAAGAATAAGGTCGCAGCAAAACACACCATCCAGGGTAATAATGACGATTTAATCTCATTATATCCTTGAAACTCATCCACCACTTGCATTTTTACTCCTCAGCTTTATCGCTTGCAATATGTTTCACGGGTTATTAATACGGCAATTAAAGCCGCAACCGTAGTTATTGGGAACATCCACATGGCGTATTGAAAATCAGCCACAGAATAAGTAGTCACTGCCGCCCCAGCATGATGGGTTATTAACCAACCATAGAGTACTTGTCCTACGCCACCACCGCCCATGATAATTACTGAGGCAATACCTGTCGCAGCCCCGGTGTTTTCAGCAGAATTACTCTCAGCCACTAAAGGATAGGAAATTACTTGTGTACTGGTAAAAAAGCCTAAAGCAAAAAATATAATACTCAGCGCAAATTGCGATAAGACTATATCCAGGAATAAAGGAATTACGGTGATCAGTGTTGCGATAGCTCCCCCGATCATTAAAGGCTTACGACGCCCCTGGGAATCAGACAACCATCCAGCCAATGGGCAACCAATAACACTTCCCATAAAAATCAAACTGACAACATTGCTGGCTACCATTTCGGGTAAATGATGAACCACTTGCAAGTAACTCGCTCCCCATAAAGCACATAAAACCATAATGGGCAAATTAAGAAAGGAAGTGTAAAAACCTGCTAACCAATTTTGTGAATTAGATAATGCCTTGATAAATTCAGAAATGACTTCCCCCTGATTGGAACAAGTTTTCTTTGGTGACTCTGCGGGTTTATCGCTTACCATATAGTAAATCCACAACAGCAACCCAGCACCAACTGCCCCATCAATTAACAAAGCCTTACGCCATCCAAATAATTCATAAAGATAGGCAAAAGGAGTATGGGCCATCATACCACCAACAAATGCCATAGTGACCAAAGAGCCGATAACAAGAGCTTGCCTTCTTGGTGGAAACCAATGCGACACTAAAACGACGCAGGATAAAAAGCAAAATGCATTACCTATTCCAGAAAGAAAATGGCAGAACGATGCCAAAATAAACGAGTGGGTTAATGCAAAACCTACCGTGCCAAGAACACAAATAAACATCGCACTTAAAATAACAGTGCGTGTAGAAAAACGATCCAGAATAATTCCTGCTGGGAGAAGAAATAAAATATCTGCCCACAAATAAGCACTGGACATCCAACTTAATTGAGTTGCATCAATATGAAAATCATCTCGTAAAGGCTGATTAATCACATCAAAAATGTTGAGTTGAAAAAATTCATATAAAAAAAAGAGTCCTGCTGACAGGCACACAACCCAGGCCATGAAATCACCACGGGGTACAAAACTTCTCGAATCCACTACAACAGATTGCGACACAGTTACTCCTTATGGCTTAAAAATTGCGCCTGATTATACCAAAACTCTAAATAAATTGGTATCTTTATTGAACAAACTTAGGTGAGTACGTGTCGTAAATCACCTCCTTGCTCAAGGTAAAAATAGTTCGAGTATCCCACTGCCGCTGTTTTTTTGTTTTTACAAGTTTGTTTTGCCGAAACCGGAATACGCATCAATAAAAACCGTTTATCACCTGAATAAACATGTTGAATTAGGACCATTTTGGAAAACAGTTCAGGTAAGATATCGGTGGTATTATATGGCTTAATTACTAAATAATTTTCTCGTCCATTGTCCAGCAAACGGCAAAGTTCATTATTGCTCGCGGCAGGTTTCACTCGACCTCCTGAGTAAAATTGAGCTGAGAATTCTGTTTTATAACTCCAATAAATAAGATAGCTTCCGGCGGCAGGATGTTGCTTTAACCAGGCAGCAACTACAAATTTTTCTGTTTTGGATATTGCTTCTGGTATTGCATTAAATGCAAGAGTTGCCACAAGAAAAAGCACACCTACAAGTATAGAGAGCCATGTAATAAGTTGCTTTGCTCTTAGGATGGCACCAACACGATTCCAGTACGTCACAAAAAAAACTGAAAAAGCAGGAATGCTGGGAAAAACATAGGTATAAATAATGTTTCTGGAAAAAGTAAAAAAGAAGAGCGGAACTATAGTGCACAGAAAAAAATAGCTCAACCACCCGTCATTGTCGACAAATACTTTGCGTGCATTATGCCTGCATTTAATAAACCATGCACCGCCTAGGGCACACCAAGGTAAAGTTCCAATTACAGAATAGACCCAAATCATTCCCCAAGATTGTTGATGTGCATAACCATATTTATCACCTGCCCATCCAGGCTTTAAAAATCGATTGAAATTCTCGCCAATAATAAAATAATTCAAAAAACCTGGCGTTCTTATTTCCGCCCAAATATACCAAGGAAGCGCAATAGTAAGCATTAGCATCACGCCCTTTAGCCAGGGCAATCGCTCCCATAAATTACGCCATTGCTTGCGTAATAAAACCCAAAAAAATATTGGCATTCCGGATAAAACAACGGCAACAGGGCCTTTTGCTAGTAAACCTAACCCCAAACTAATAAAAAAAACATAAGACCAAACTTTACTTCCATCAACCACCGCACGCCAAAAAGCAACCTCAACCAAAGTAATGCACAGGACTAAAGAGGGGTCGGTCATTACAGTTCCTGCATCAAGGAAAAAATACAATGTTCCTGCAAGAATTAAGGTTGTGATCATGGCAATCACATCGCCACTATGTCGTTTAACCAAATACCAAATAAGCCATATTGTAACCAAAGATAGAAACAAGCCGGGTAGCCGAACAGCAAATTCATTCACACCAAAAAGTTTCATTGAAAAAGCAGACAACCAAGTAGACAAAGGAGGTTTCGCCCAAAAAGGAATACCATAATCATGAAGTGGCGTCACCCAATTCCCGGTTTCTAACATCTTGCGGGCAATTTCTGCATAGCGTGCTTCGGAAACATCATTCAATGGAATAAAACATATAGAAATTATTCGACACACGAGAAGAAAGACTAATGCAAAGTAAGCATTATAAAAAAATTGTTGTTGCAACTGTTTTTCGTTTTCAATATTCAAAACAGATCCTCGTTAAAAATTTTCTCTCTTGCAAGCAGGCAAAATCTATGAGTCTGAGGTTTCAACTCGCTTGATCAAGCTACATTGATTAGACACTCAATAAAAAATGACAGGAATATTACCTTTTATTTTAATTAATACAATTTTTTTATGTTTATTGATAAAAAACATAGCCATTTTAAGGCTTAACCATGTGGCTAACATAATGAATTTTATTGCTTTTTACTAAAAGGCTGAAATTGTATAATGAAAATACATGACGAGTGCATTACTTTAGTTTACACTGAGGCCTTGTAAGAAGATCTTACATATCTATCCATCGGACATTTGGAGACTAACATGACGTTTGTATTAAAGGACCTAAGTGAATTAAGAAAACATTTTGATGATACCGTTCAAATTATATTAAAACGTGAACATAAAGGAAAAATTGAAGATCTTACCAACCCTCAAAGAAAATTTGAACTTCAATTCCTCTCTTCAATACTTATTCAAGTAGAAGAACAAGCAAAAGAAAAAGAAAAAAAACCTACTGTAGTTGTAAATCTAACAAATGCTTTTTACGGTGCAATGTTAACAGTAATCCAAGACATCGAAAATAACCGAGGTATGATAGAATCATCTGGTTTACTTAGCGCTCGCCTAAAAGATGCAATAGGCATTAGTGATGATGTCAAAGCAGAAGACAAGCCTGACTTATATCAAATTTCCAAATTCTATACTGCAATAAACGCATTACTAAATCAGGTTTTCATAGGAAATGATTCACGTAATGGATTTGCAAAAAACCATATGTTAACTGCTGTCCCAACAGATAGCTTGGACAAGTTGATTCAAACTTCCTATAAACTTGAAAAAGAAGCCCAGAAAGCAATTGTTGCTTCTTTTACTACGGATGGAACACCTGTTGAACTCGGTAAATTCAAATCAAATAAAAGCTCCCCTGCTTCTGCAACCGATCGATTTGGTGGTTGGGATAAACTCAATGCAGCGCTTGATGAATTAATCAAAGATGAACTTGCTGATAAAAATGTTTCCAAGATTGAAAAGTTAAAATCACCAGAGCGTATTGCCCAGCTGCATTTTCTGAACGCAATAAGAGAAGCACTGAAAACTCAAGAAATCGATGAAGCTGAAAAAGTTGCAATTCTCGCTGGATCCATGCATTTGGTTCGTAAACAAATCGATAATGAGTATGCCTCTTCATACCTTTCAAGATCAGAAAAGTCTGTTATTTTCAAGGGATTAAATAAAATTCTTGCTGTAGATGAAGTAACCCCACAAGATGTTGAATCTTTGGTTACATCAGCAACTCAGTTTATGCAATTTATGACAGTAGCTCCGAAAAATAATGGCAAAAAAGCAATTCGTGATAGCCATATTTTCTCAGCAATTACAGACTTTAATTTAAAAGCTTCTTTTAATTTACTTATTGACATGATCTATGATTGCCGCATCGCATCATTGAGAAGTGTTGTCGATGAATTCAAAAAAGAAACCAAAAAAGAAACCAAAAAATCTGATAAAGAGTCTAAAGGTTACTTAGGCAGCTTCTCTTCTGCACTCAATAAAACCTTCTTTGGAGGCAAAGTCGCAGATGAAGAAGAGGAGGATGAAGAAGAAGATCTGGAACATACCTCGCCTGTGATTGGCAAAAATGGCTAGTTTTAATCTTTAAGCTTTTTTACCTTTATCCTAAAAATAAGGTGGCTAAATTATTTACATTTTACCACCTTATCTTCTTAATATTTTTGTAACCACCCCATAACAGATAAGCCATTTAGGCAAATTTTTTGTTACAATGTCATTTTTCCCTATTTGTTTGTACCTTGCACTAATGAAAATTAAATTAATTATTAAAGATATATCGTTTATTCTCATGGTTTTAATAGCGGCTCAAAACATCAGTTTTGCATTTGGACACCGCGTTTCTAAAGACAGCGCTAATAACGTTAGTAATATTTTAGATTCCGACAATCAATCTCAAGAGCCTCACGATATCAAAAAAGCGTCTCTTAAGCGATTATCTGTTACCCACAAAAAAACAGTATCCATCACCATTGATGATTTACCTTTTGTTGGTGAATATCGAAACTTTCATTTGAATATGATGATCGATACCATGACCAAGGAGCAAGTTCCTGCTACTGGATTTATTATTGCCAGTGAAGTACGCAAGAATAACTGGGAAATACTGCATAAATTTCGTGATGCTGGTTTTGGGTTAGGTAACCACACCCTTACCCATGCGAATTTAAATAAAATGGATACCAAAGAATACATTCAGGAAATTCGAGGTGCAGACAACATTTTACACCCTGTTTTAACGAAACCTAAATATTTTCGTTATCCTTATTTGGCGATGAGTTCCGGACAAAAAAAAGAAGACATACTCTGTTATCTTGCGCGAAAAAATTATCATGTTGCCCCTATTACAATAGACTCTAAAGATTTTGTCTTTAACCAACGTTTGCTATCCGTTCCTGAAATAAGCAGACGCAGCTATCTTGACGAGTTAAAACCTTTTTATCTTGATTTTATTTGGCAACAAACCCTACGTGCTGAGGAACACAATGAATTTCATCAAAATACCGAGCAAGCACAAATTTTATTAATTCATGCTAATTTACTTAATGCTTATGTTTTGCCAGATATCATCAATTTGTATAAAAATAATGGTTATGAATTTGTTAATTTAGAAGATGCATTAAAAACTTTTAAAAATCGAATTCAATGTAATAGGCCTCATGTTCTTGCGCAGAACAAAAAAAGACCTCAGCAATACAAGATTGCAAGCAATGCAGATATTGAGAAATTTATCGAATGGGATTAGAGTCTTTTGACATTTCATTTAATTCTGCCTTCTTCTAGCGCTTTATGCGCGATTCCGTGCATAAAGCGCGGAACGAAGGCTAATGAAGCAATTGTCAACAGTCCCTAGAAAAATGCCCAAAGGGCAAAGCGATCTAGTATTTCTGGTGTCAACAAGGATGCAAAAAACGAATCAAATACGAAGAAAAGGATTCACTTTAATTGAATTGATGATAGCCATATTTATTATGGCTATCCTGGCTGCAATAGCCTACCCATGCTATGTTCATTTCTTGCTAAAAGTACATCGGTCCGATGCTATGGCGACATTAGCCCAAACTCAAATCACTCTGGAACGATGTTATGCCCAAAATTTTTCATATAATGCCCCCTGTAATGCATTACCTTCATTTCCGCAAACATCGACTCAAGGTTTTTACAGTATTAGCTTGGCTCATTTAGGAACCACTACTTATACACTGAAAGCCACCCCCATAGGTAGTCAAACCAAAGATGCGACTTGTGCCAGTATGTATCTTGATCAATCAAACGCGAAGACAGCCATAGACTCATCAGGAGTCGCACAAACCATTTGTTGGAATCCCACATAAATTGAAATGTGTATTTATCTAAATTAAAACGTTATTCTTCCAAATCCATGCAATCTCAGTAAAAAATTTACTTTACAAACAAAAACCTATTCTCTACTATGCCGTTTAACGGATAGTCCAACTTAAAAATGAAATGGAAATTTTTTGCTTTTTCACAGGCATACTCTACCTCTATACGTTGAATCGCTCTATACCTCTAACTTGCTTACTCATCTTTTTCCTCAGTCCAAAGTATTCCCTGATTCTATTTTTTATTCTAGGTGTTTTACTGGCTTATCTGCATCAATCACTTGGTTTACCCAAAGGAATACCCAATATTGCCGTGATCCCCAAAGCAACAATTCAAGGAACAATTGCATCGATTCCTAACCATGATTTTTCCAAAACACAATTCTTATTTTCCCTGGAGCAATATGATAGTCATCCAGCCCAAGGATTAATCCAATTAGCTTGGTATAACAATGCCCCCGAATTACATGCAGGACAACGATGGCAGTTCACCGTAAAATTAAAAAAACCACGGAACTATCTTAACCCAGGAAGCGCCGATTATGTGGGTACACTCAATACACGACATATTCATTGGACTGGTTATATTCTCCCTCATAACAATCACTTATTATCAGAATCTCACTCACATTTTAGTTGGCTTCAAGTTCGTGAACGTCTAGGCAATAAACTCAGCCAATTAGCACCCGATCAATTCACAGCCGGGGTTGTTGAAGCACTAACTTTAAATTTGACAAACCATATTAGCCAACAAAACTGGGATTTATTTAGACGCACGGGCACTACCCATCTATTTGGGATTTCAGGAGAACATATTGCGTTGATATCAGGAATGATTTATTGGCTGATTCGTTGGCTATGGTCTAAAAGCGCCCTATGCTGTTTGTATATTCCAGCGCCCTATGTTGCCAGTGTCAGCGGACTCTTGGCCGCCTTATTTTATGCCTTTTTAGCAGGATTTGCTCCACCAGTACAAAGAGCGTTAATTGGCTGTTTCTTGTATACGTTCTATCGTCTGGGAAAACAACGTTTTTCCGCCTGGCAAATCTGGCGTTATGCCCTTTTTGGCGTTTTATGTATCGAACCACATGCCGTATTCATGCAAGGTTTTTATTTTTCTTTTCTAGCAGTAGCGTGTTTGCTTTTAACCCAACAACGTTGGAGACTAAAAGGATATAAAGGAAGTTTAGCCTTACAATTAAGCTGCTTAATTGGGCTCATGCCTTTAACCCTATACTGGTATTCTTATGGTTCAATTAATGGATTTATTGCGAATTTATTTGCTATTCCTCTCGTTGGCTTTTTGATTGTCCCCACGGCATTAGTAACGATGACACTCTGTTCATGGGGTATTGCCGGTTTCTTAATGAAACCCTTAGCGTTGCTAGTTGACCTGTTATTTAAAGGATTAAGCCTCATTGAACATTTAGAAATCATGAATATCAGCTGGTCTATTCATAGTATTGAACTGGTGATGGTCTTAATGGGTGCTTTGCTGATGTGGATTTTATTGCCAATTAAACCCTTTCAATGGATTGCACTACTTTGGATACTACTTCCATTTTTTCCATCCCATATTGTACTAGCACCAGGAGAAGCAGTAATTGACATTTTAGATGTTGGGCAAGGTTTGGCAGTTGCGATAAGAAGCCAACATCATGTCATGATCTATGATACCGGGGATCGATTTTTCCAAGGAAATGATCTTGGAAACATGGTAATTTTGCCTTATCTAAAAACCTTGGGAATAAAAAAAATTGATGCCGTCGTCATTAGTCATCCCGATAAAGATCACCGTGGTGGGCTTAACTCTCTTGAGAAAGGAATACACGTAGAACAACTATTAGTCAATGAGCCTCGTTACTATAATCATGGTGTATCATGTCATGATTATCCTCAGTGGAAGTGGGATGGCGTCCATTTTCGTTTCTTACCAATCACCGTTCATTTTAAAAATAAAAACAATAATTCGTGTATTCTGCAAGTAAGCACTAAAACCGGAACAGTTTTATTAACTGGTGACATTGAAAAAATAGCCGAAGATTATCTAATAACAACGTATGGAGAACAACTTGCATCCGATGTTTTAATTGTGCCTCATCATGGTAGTAAAACCTCTTCTTCTTATCGATTCTTGCTTGAAGTTGCACCACGCTATGCTATAGCGTCATTAGGCTTTGATAATCGTTTTCATTTTCCTCATGCTAAAACGTTGGCAAGCATGAACTCGTTGGATATTCTCTTTTATAGAACAGATCGCTGCGGCATGGTACGAATTAATTTACCTGCTCAGGGAAAAATAGAAAAACCTATTTGTTTTAGCGACCTCAATAATACCTAGTCCAATATCAAGAACCCGGAGACGTTAGGCTCTACCAGAGCTATAAATTGTTCTTAAATTCGATGCCTGAATTTCGGTCGCACTTTTTTTTAAAAAAGCTATAGTAACTAGTGAAACAACTGATTTGAGCAATTCATGTTAACTGATACAGCAAAAAAAGAATATTACCAGGCCTTACTTGCTAAAGACTCCAAATATGAAGGCCTATTTTATGTTGGAGTGAAATCGACTGGAATATTTTGTCGACCCACCTGCCCTGCAAAAAAACCAAAGTTTGAAAACTGTGAATTTTTTCAAACAGTTCAAGAGGCACTCCTTGCTTCATATAGACCCTGTATGCGCTGCCAGCCAATGTCTTATCCTAATCAGGCTTCTAATTTAATAAAAAAATTAGTTGCAGCGGTAGAAGCCAATCCTGAAAAGAGATGGAAAGACAGGGATTTTGCTGCATTAGGAGTTGATACATCAACGGCACGCAGGCAATTTAAAAAGCGCTTTGGCATGACTTTTGTTGCTTATGCACGCGCAAGAAGAATGGGTATAGCCATGAAACAAATTCGTGAGGGTACAATAGTGACTGAAACACAACTAAATATGGGATATGAATCCAGTAGCGGTTTTCGCGATGCTTTTTCTAAAATAATGGGAGCATCTCCTTCTCAATTAGCAAAACATCCTACTGTTTTAAAGGCCTCTTGGTTCGACTCCCCTCTTGGACCAATGCTTGCAGTAGCTGATGAACACGCTTTATACCTTTTGGAATTCGTAGATCGAAGAGGCTTGGAGCGTGAGGTAGACCGGCTAAGAAATAAAATGAAAGCAGCCATTATCCCAGGAGATACCTCACCAATTCGTTCAATTGAAAAAGAGCTCAAAGCATATTTTGCAGGAACTTTAAAAAAATTTAATACTCCCATACAGATGCTAGGCACCCCTTTTCAAAAAATGGCATGGCATGCTTTGACACTAATTCCTTATGGAGAAACGAGAAGTTATGCCGAACAAGCCCACGCGCTGGGGAAACCTACCGCATACAGAGCAGTTGCCAACGCTAATGGCGCAAACTCGCTTTCGATTATTATTCCCTGTCACCGAATTATTAACTCCAGTGGAAACATAGGAGGTTATGGTGGAGGAATTTCTCGTAAGAAATGGCTCATTGAGCATGAGCAGAAAAATAAATAAACGAATATAACCTCGCAATGTATGAGCCTTTGATACCACATATATAAGTTAATTTGAATATATAGCTATCAAAATGCTTTTTTATTTTCCAAAAAAAACAAGCATAATTTTTAGCCAAGTTAATTTCAGCATATCAAGGTGCAAAACATGCGAGACAAATTTGAATTATTTTATAAAATGCCTCCAGAAATCCAAAACAAAATAGTCCAAGATTTTTCAAACCATGATTTGGGAAGCCTTACCATGGTCTCTAAAACACATGGGACTTTATTTAAACCCCAGTTGGATATACGTCAATTCTTGCACGCAAAAATGCGATTTAGCTGCTCTACAGGTGTTATATAAAGGCAGAACAACGGAATTTAAAAATCTCAAATCGCGACTTGAGAAACAGAAGACTGCGGATAACCAATTCTGTTTTCAAGACTTATTAATCGGATTATGGGTTGATCAAAATGCCCGGCAGCAAAAGCTGCCGAGCACCTATATCGTGTACTTTCCTACCTCACACGTTCGATTTGATTCGAAATGCTTTCCTATAAAAAGCAGCCCTATTTCTTTAAACACTTGTAACTATTATTTACACTTTCTTAACCATTTACTCAGTCGTCTAAAGACACTATGGATTCCACCGAGCCATCACTAAGGGCACATAATGAACTTCTTTTTATTTCAAAAATCCGATATAAATTCAGCGGTAATAATAACGAATGCAAAATAAAAATCGGGTAAAGAGTACTACCAAGCGCATACATTATAAATGCTACATTGGAGCAAATAGCGATAAGACGTAATGTCAAAATCCTTTTAACATAGAAAGTCGCTAAAACCAGGCAACAGGCAACATAGCCAATAATTTCGATCGTTGATTCCATTTCAACTCCCAACTTACAATCCATTCCTATTCAACATACACCTAGTATGCATGACTCGCAAGTGGGCATGATATTGTAATTTAGATAAAACGAAGTGAAATTTGTTTAGCAAATAATCAAAAATGAATAATCTGGATTTCGCTTCGTTTTCTCTGGACTATAGAGGCAATGGAGTTGTAGATGAGGGGAGCGTCGGCATATAAATTCGTTCATTAATAAAAGTAATTGCTTCTCGTTCAAATGTTATTTTAATTGCAGAGAGCACTTCATCACGTACGGTGGCCAGATCGCTTTTTGACCAATACAATACTTTAAGTTCAACACCGCCTCTATCAATCATCTGCGATAATAAAATTTGGGTTTTGGGTGTTGGTAAAATATGACTGCACTCCTCACAAATCTTATGAAGTAATGATTTAATATGATTTACATCATGTACCGCATCAATTCGAAGTATTATCTCATCACGTTTTTGGGGATAAATACTTAAATTGGTAATTTCTGACTTAATTAACCCTTCGTTAGGAATGCGAATCAAACGATTATCATTGGTTTTGATTTTGGTTGATAACCAGTCAATTGTTTCTACCGTTCCCTTAATATCCTTAATGGAAATCACATCTCCTACTTTAAAAGGGCGCTCAAATAATAGAAATACCCCACTAATAAGATTTGATGCGGCCGTTTGCGAAGCGAAACTTAAAGCTACAGTAAATAGACCTGCTGTACCTAGCAATAAGGTTAGTTTAAACCCCAACTCATGCAATGCTGAAATCGAAAACAGCAAAAACAAACCGTAATAAATAACTCGACTGGATAACATTGCAAGGTGTTTTGAAAATCGATTTTCAATTATTTTTTCAACCCAATGGCTGATTTTTTTGGCCAAAAAATAACCAAAAATGAGTAGAAGTAGCGCAAAAGCAATATGTTCCCAATTTATATGCTTCAGATATTCTAATGTGTAATTCATAAGAGACTCATGTAAAATGCAGAAAACAATCAAAAATGGTATCAATATTCACCAATAGATACTATAGGCTTTTTATCAATCCGAAGAATATCTCATGAAACCCAAAACCATTGCATAATGGTTTTTTAAAATAAAAACCCACTCAATGTATGTGTGGGTTAAAAAATGAAATCACTATTTATGGTTTTAGTAACAAGACTCTTGTAACCAACAATGTCCATATCTATTACATACGCGAACAGTTTGACATGAGGGATAGTAATAATCGTTATAGTAAGGAACTCCAATAACAACTCCAGTACCCCAACCACCATAACCACCCCAGCCACCATAACCACCGTGCCAACCGCTATGATAGTAACCACCGTGCCAGCCCCCACCATGCCAGCCTCCGCCATGCCAGCCTCCACCGCCATGCCAACCCCCATGTGCGGAGCACGCTCCAGCAGTAAATAGGCCTAGAGCAAAAACTGCAATGCATATGATTTTACTCATACTATTTCTGCTCATGATCATTCCTCGATTCTAATATCCATAAGTTTAATTATAGCTCAAGCACGCCTTAATAATAGTTTCTCTGTCAATTTTTTGTTACTTAAAAAGTGAATTTGAAATATATCTAATCAAAAAAAACAATAAGTGTCTATTTTCTATTTAGGGTGATTAATGAAGTCGCAATAAAATAATCAAATTTGGTACTAATTTAAAGTTGTATTTAAAATGAAACATAAGTATCATTATTCTAATTTAGATCAGCAGATAGTGACATGACTGAGCTGAATAAAACACATATTGAAAAGCTCGTGACCCATTTTTACCAAAAAGTGCAAAAAGATGAGGTCCTTGGTCCTATCTTTAATGATGTGGCACAAGTTGATTGGGATGAACATATCCCCCTTCTGTGTCAATTTTGGAATAGTATCATGTTGAAAACCAATGAATATCACGGCAATGCTTATCAAAAACATGTCCTATTAAAAAAAATCGCCCATATTGAAGAAGCACATTTTGTCCGTTGGCTGGATTTATTTCAGAAAGAAGCGGAATATCATTTACCTGTGAAAATTGCAGAGGAAATAGTTCAAAAAGCCTCATTGATTGCAGAGTCTCTAAAATATGGAATGCTGTGTCGAGAAAAGAGAGTTAAAGAACATGCTTAAACCACTTACCCGTGATATTCTAGTAACCTTAATCATTAAGTTTAGCTTGTTGATTTTATTATGGATAATTTGCTTTAAAGACGTGGAAAAACCACATCTGAGCAATGAGCAGTGGCTGTTAGGAACGATTCAAGCAAAAGAATATTTTCCTTCTAAAGAAAAATAAACAAGGGAAATCCTTAGCATTTTCCAAGATAAACATTGGAATTTAAGGGTTTTATCAATACAGTACATGACATGAGAGGTGAGTAATGATTCCTGGTAGTGACCTGGTCGATCTTTCCCGTTTACAGTTTGCTCTAACTGCGCTTTATCATTTTCTTTTTGTCCCACTCACGTTGGGTTTGTCGTTACTTTTAGCTGTCATGGAAACAATCTATGTAATGACTGGCCGTGATATTTGGCGACAAATGGTCAAATATTGGGGCGTTCTCTTCGGTATTAATTTTGTTTTAGGTGTAGCTACCGGATTGACCATGGAGTTCCAGTTTGGAACAAATTGGGCCTACTATTCCCATTATGTTGGTGATGTTTTTGGTGCTCCACTGGCTATTGAAGGACTTATGGCTTTCTTTTTAGAGGCCACTTTTGTCGGCTTGTTCTTTTTCGGCTGGGATAGATTAAGTCGCGTGCAGCATATGTGTTGTACCTGGTTGCTCGCTTTAGGCACAAATCTTTCAGCATTATGGATTTTGATTGCCAATGGCTGGATGCAAAACCCTGTCGGGGCGGAATTTAATTTCCATACCATGCGCATGGAAGTCACTGATTTTGTTGCCGTGATGTTTAATCCGGTTGCCCAAGCCAAATTCGTTCATACTATTAGTGCTGGCTACGTTACTGGTTCAATCTTTGTCTTATCCATTAGCGCCTACTTTTTATTACGCGGCAGAAACATCAACTTTGCCAAACGGTCAATAACCGTGGCAGCAAGCTTTGGACTTGCATCTGCTTTAGCCGTAGTTGTATTGGGCGATGAAAGCGGTCATCTTGACAATGAAAATCAAAAAATGAAATTCGCAGCAATCGAAGCCATGTGGCATACGGAAAAAGCTCCTGCTGGCCTAACAGTTTTCGGCATTCCTAATGAAGAAACAATGACAACTGATTATGCCTTGAATATCCCTTATGTTTTGGGATTAATTGCAACACGTACGTTCACGCAACCATTACAAGGTATTGCTGAGTTAATCGATCAAGGAAAAGAACGCATCAAAGAAGGAATGCTTGCTTATGAAGCATTAACCCGATTACAAAAAAATCCTAATGACGAACAAGCAAAAGCAGATTTTACCGCTCACAATAAATATTTGGGTTACGGCCTGCTTTTGAAGAAATATACTGAGAAGGTAGTTGATGCAACTGAAGATCAAATTAACCAAGCAGCACATGATCTGAAACCTCGTGTCACTCCTTTATTTTTCTCGTTTCGTATTATGGTCGCTTGCGGATTCTTCTTCATTCTCTTATTTGCAATAGGCTTCTACTTGTCTATGAGACGTAAATTACATACTACCCGCTGGTATTTGCGCATGGCATTTTTCTCATTGCCATTACCTTGGATTGCTGCAGAGCTAGGTTGGGTCGTTGCAGAATATGGACGCCAACCTTGGGTAGTCCAGGATATCCTACCTACTGCTATGGGTACATCTACTTTAAGTACTACTCAAGTATTAACCTCAATAACGGGTTTTATCCTCTTTTATTCAGTTCTTGCCGTGGTTGAAATTTTCTTGATGGTTAAGTACATCCGTCTTGGCCCTGATAATATGGCTCACTAGGAGATTCATTATGCCTTTGGATTATGAAACATTACGAATTATATGGTGGATTCTACTCGGTTTATTACTGATTGGTTTTGCGATCATGGATGGTTTTGACCTGGGTGTTGCCATGTGGCTACCGTGGCTTGCAAAAACAGATACAGAACGGCGCATATTAATTAATAGCATTGGGCCGACTTGGGAAGGAAACCAAGTCTGGTTTATTCTGGGTGGAGGTGCAATCTTTGCTGCCTGGCCAGCCTTATATGCCCTCTCCTTCTCAGGTTTTTATTTGGCGATGCTGGTAGTATTGTTGGCTCTAATTTTGCGTCCTGTTGGATTTAAATACCGTTCAAAACTAACCAATCCTCAATGGCGCTCATTTTGGGATTATGCATTATTTGTCGGCGGCTTTGTACCTGCGCTGATATTTGGGGTTGCCGTTGGCAATGTATTACAAGGCGTTCCTTTTTATTTTGATGAATACTTACGACCATTCTATACTGGCAGCTTCTTTGGCCTATTAAATCCTTTTGCCCTATTGTGTGGATTACTGTCCGTGTTGATGCTCGCCATGCATGGTGCTTTTTTTCTTAACTTGAGGACAGAGGGTCATATACAACAACGAGCCCGAAGTGCAGCAAAGATATCTGCGCTACTTGCCTTATTACTTTTTATCAGTGCGGGAATTTGGCTTCATTACGGTATTGATGGCTATAGTCTAACGAGTAATTTAGCCCATGATGGCCCATCAAACCCCCATTACAAGACGGCTATTCGGCAAGCAGATGCTTGGTTTTCCAACTACCGTAGTCTGCCCATAACCTTATTTGCTCCGGGGATTGGAATTATTGCAGCCTTACTTGCGCTTATTGCTGCAAAACATATTAAAACTGCTTTTATTTGCAGTGCTCTTTCTGTTGCTGGGATTATCTCCACCGTGGGTGTTAGTATGTTTCCATTTATACTGCCCTCATCATCTAATCCTGAGCAAAGCTTGCTTGTATGGGATAGCTCTTCAAGCCAGTTAACTTTGTTTATTATGCTAGTAGCTACTGTTATTTTCTTACCTATAGTTTTGGCCTATACCGCCTGGGTTTATCGCGTATTAAGAGGAAAAATAACAGAACAAACAATTATTAAAAATCAAGATACGGCCTATTAGGAGGTTATTATGTGGTATTTTTCTTGGATTTTGGGTACTGGTCTGGCCTGCTGTTTTGCCATCTTAAATGCAATGTGGCTTGAACTCGATGACTCAAAGGATGAGCCCAAATAAACCTAAGCCATAACCCGAGAAATGATATTTCTCGGGTTTCTGCTATTCATGCAATAAGCTATAACCCCACCCAACGAATAAACTCATTGTGCGCATTTAAATTAACTGAAGGGCCGCCCTCAAAATAAACTGTAAAACTATTCGCAAGCTCATTTGTTCTGGATAAACCACCATTAATTTTGACCTCTTTGATTTTGCCTAAATTGACAATCTGCATTTGCGTTTCATAATAACCACCCCGCACTATTTTTAAAACAGGTATTACAAAATGAATGGCATTTATGCCGTCGTCTTGGCTTGCAGTACTATCCCTCGTGTTATTTTTAGCCAAATAATAAAGTTCTGATGCGTTCAGTGCAATGTACTCTGCATTATTGATCTGGCGTCGTAGCATCCGTGTCAATGGTGCTGTAGTATGAAATACACGTTCGTAAGTATCTGCGGAAATGACTGCAACAGGTTTACTTTCAGCATTCTTACTGCCTTTATAGCCACTACCCACGAATAAAATAGCATCACGATGTTCATCAGGAGCAGAGACCGGTACTTGGATTGTAGGATCATTCGTATGTTGAGCCGCGGTAGTTTTATCACAATTTAAAAATTTTGATTTGGCAAACCACGCATCGCTAGGATAATAAATGACCAATAAGGATTTATCCTTTATCGTATTAATAATTCCTTGGGAAGTCGCTAAAGGAAGCGCAGGACATCCCCAACTTCGTCCGGGTCGTCCATATCTTTTAATGAAACCTTCTTCTACATACCAACCAGAATGCATCACAACAGACCGACTTGATGCATTATCGTTAAAATTACGATCCAAACCATCCAAACGTAATGAAAGACCATCACGGCCATAATAAGCTTGTTGGGTTTGATAAACTCCAATACTGCTTGCTTTACTGTTAAATTTATTAGAAAAGAAATTAGTCAATAAAGCCCCAGATTTAATACCGTGCGAAACATAGGTATAAAACAATAATTTTCTTGCTTTTAAATCAAAAACCCAGAAACGCTTCTCATTGGAAGGTAAAGAGTAATCAATAATGGTTAAAATATTATTATGTTCCACATTATAATTTGTAGCACACTTGAGGGTAGTAAGTACTTTGTTAATCACAAGCGGATTTAAATTAGGCGCTTCATGTGCCAACAATGACTTAATATCATTTAAGTAAAGATCGTTAATTTGCTCGAGCCCCGGAAAAGGTGCTATTTCACTGATGAAACGAGCATCATCCTTCATAGTTCGAGCCTGAGGGAGCTCCAAAGGAAGTTGCGGAAAATAGCTTATGGTTGCTGCTAAAAATAATAGCAGAAGAGCGCTCATGATTTGTCCTTATTTTTATTTGTTCAAATCCTGTATTTTTAATATAGCTCAAATTTTTCATTGCAACTGATATTTTATGAAACGCCAAGTGATTTATTTTTAAGCAATTTGAATTCATTGAGGAGGTTGAGCGCTCACGCTCAACCTAAATCGATTACATGGTTTTTGCAGGGGTTTCTGAGGTATTTTCTTCATTGGGTTCATATCTGTAACAAATACTCGTTACTGCGTTGGTCATATGCAAAAAAGCATTTCCTAAGCTCACTGGAAGCGAATTTGAAGTGCAACCTGATGTAGCTCCTGCATAAACAGTACCCAAACTTGTAAAATTAAGAGCGGCATTTCCTATACTAGACAAAGCATTATCATTGCTACTAAAGGTAACTACATTAAGCGCAAGCATAGCTATCTCAAAACCATTTTCCCAAACCGTTTCCGGATTAGAAAATAGATTATAAGCAGCCATTGTTAGAGCAAGACCATTTGCAACTTGCATCGTTGCACGCCATCTATTTTCCTTATTAAAAAAACTTATCACGTTTATCCTCCTTAATGCAGTTAAATCTGATCGAACTTTAAACATTAAGTTTTTAAAAATCAAGCACTTTATGGGATTGTTTGCAAGAGTAACCTATGTGAAAGGCTCCAGCTATTGAAAGCAAAATGAAGAGTTATATCCACCAGATAAGGACTCCATTTTTTCTTCAATTTGGCGAGCTACTTTTAAATAATGATCCTGGTTTTGGCTATCAAACAGTTGATCCATAAGCTGCTGGCCTTCCTTGCTATTAATAAAGTCACGCTGTTCTGCTGTTATGACCTTGACGGTACAATTGTTCATTACCCAGTTGTATGAGTTAATTGGTGTGGATTTTTTAAAAAAATTCGCTTTAAATTGCATCTAATTTCTCTTAGAAAAAAACTAAGTGAGGCATAATAATTAGGGATGCTTAAAAAAGCGATATTTTACTTATCAATATTAAAATTAACCTCTAAATGCATTATTATTGTTTTGATTTGTACCTCTTATATCGATATATCAATTCTAAATAAGCTAAACCAGGTCTTCATGGCCTCTTCATAAAATGCACTTCAATTCAAGTAAACATCTTCGGCTATCTACAATACGAAGACAATGATAGATTGATCCTTTATTGTTTATGCATTATGTTTTGTCCTTTTTTAACATTACCGATACTTCATAATGACTCATTCTTCGACATCTGAACGATCTTATTTCAAAAAGTCTCTGCACTTGCTGTCTGATTATTTTTTAAATTCAAATGATAAATGGAAGGCATGGGCGTTATTTTTGGGTTGTGTTTTAAGTACATTAACAATGATTGGTCTTAGTTTTGTTTTAGGATGGTGGTGCTTTCCATATATTTTTGCCGCATTTATAGTTAAAGATACTGCTATTTTGTTAATGGGATTAGGGGCTGGTCTTTTAATTGCTGGTGCGATGGCTGGTTTTAATTATTTGACCAATTTTTTAAAAAATGAATTGTACATTAATTGGCGGTGCTGGTTAACTAAAAAAATAATCAATAAGTACTTGAATAACAATACAAATTATCTGGAAATTTCCCGAATTTATAATGACATTGATAACCCGGAACAACGTATTCAAGAAGACATAGATAAAGTTGTTGATTCATTTCTGAACTTATCTTTAGGGTTTATCGATAACCTTTCAAATCTGGTCATTTATACTGTACTTTTAAGTTTAGCAGGCGGCTCATTATCCATTATGCTTTTTGGGGGAACTATAATAATCCCAGGATTTTTAGTATTGGTGGCACTGGGAGTAGGTATTGGAACTTCGCTCATCGGTTATTTTATAAATAGGTCTTTGCGCGAATCAACTAATGAAGAGACAATTGCTCAATCCAATTTACGCTCTGATTTGCAACATATTAAAACGTTCTCTGAAGAAATCGCAATTGAACATGCGGAGAAATACTACCAAAACCGATTGGAGAAAGAGGTAGATGTATTAAATATAAAAACCAGAAAACGATTGTCCATTCAAAATGAAACCGCCTCATTTAATTTATTTAATGGGATACTCCAGGCAATTATCCCAGTCATCGCGGCAGCACCTTTATATTTCACTGATCTTATTACTTTGGATGTATTTTATTCTGCAGGATATTATTTTTCCATGATAACACGCTCTTTAAACTGGTTTATCAACTCTTTTGAAACGATTAATAAATTCCAAACGAGCTTAGGACGTATTGTAACGTTACAACAAACTTTGGATCAAAATAATGATGAATCCACCAAGAACATCATTCGCACTATAGGGCTTCAAAATAGAAACCTTATGGTACGAAATTTAGACCTTCACTTACACGGGAGTAATGAATTAGTCATTAAAGGTCTTAATTTACAATTTAAACCGGGAATTCATACTCTGATTCAAGCCCCTTCAGGAACAGGAAAAAGCAGTCTTTTTAAAGCAATAGCAGGAACATGGTTATCCGGCGAGGGAGAAATTCTTATCCCCAATAGCCTGGAATCTGTTTATTTTTTACCACAAAAGCCCACTCTTCCAAATGACACTCTGAGGGCGGTACTCGCTTACCCTGATGCAAACTGTTCTTATTCTGATAGTGAATTGATTTCAGCTTTAAAAGCCGTAAATCTGGAATCACTTGCAGACAAATTGGATGAGCAAATTGGTTTTAAATCATTAGGTGAGCAACAACGAATTGCCTTTGCACGTGTATTACTCAGAAAACCCGACTGGATATTCCTGGATGAGGCCACCGCTTCTTTAGATGAACATGTGGAGGAGCACGTATATTGTCGACTCAAGGAACTTCTGCCAAATACTACAATCATTAGTATCGCGCATCGCTCTACAGTGAGACATCATCATGATAATGTTTTATTTTTTAATGTGAACACTAAGAAAGAAGTCAAGGTTGAAGAAAAGCAAGCGGTATTAGGTGTCATATAGAATAACCACCAAGATCGTGTTCATTATTTTCGCGCGAAAGAGCCATAATTATATCCGGCAGCTAAATCCTGATACAGATTGACAATAGTAATTAATTGCTCCAGCTTGTGTTGGTTTACTTCAATAGCGAGTTGATCTAATTTGACTTTTTCTTCAATCAAAACAAGATGGCTGATAATTCCTCTTTGATATAAATTCTGATTTAATCGATAAGCATTCCTTAGTTCGCGCTCTGCCCTCATTACATCATTAAGTCGCTTTGTATACAGTTCATGCGCGGATAAATCATTTGTTACATCTCTAAGTACTTTGCGTAAGGTATCAGTGTAACGGTAATAGGACGCTTTATTTAAGCCTTTGGCTTTTTGTAATTGGCCTATAGCAGATGCCCTTAAAAAAGGGACTTCAAGAATGGCCTGATTAAAATGAATCGCCTGGCCTAATTGCCCCCCATTGGCAACTTTAGCTATTTCACCACGTGCCATAGCTAAATTGATGGTGGGCAAGAAATGAGAAAAAGCGATACCAATTCCCGAATTGGCGGCACATAACTCTTGTGTTGCTTGCATCATGTCAGGGCGATTTTCAATAATAGTTAAGGGAAGAGCACCAATAATCATTTGTTGGCTATTTAAGTCTCTAAAGTGCCGTTGCATCGGAAATCCCCCTGGATTTTCATTCAGTAAATAATGCAAAGCATTTTCGCTAACCACGATATTTTGTTGCACTATTCGTTCTTTAGCCTGGATTAATGAACGCTCTGTTTTGGCAAGTTCTAATTGAGTTCGTGCAAATAACCCACCTTGATACATCGCTTGAGTAATAGTAATTAATTGAGACAGATCATTCGCCAAAGAATGTAACAAACTTAATTGTTCCATTTGGCTTTGATAATTAAAGTAAGTGCTGGCAATCTGATTTATCACAGCCAGTCGAACGCCATAATACATTGCTTTTGTTGCTTTTAATTCATATTTGGCTCTCTGTTGTTCTTTAATCTGTTTAAAGATATTAATGGTATAAGATGGAACAACTGTAAGTAGAACGCCAGGAAAACCTAAATAAGGGAAGGAAGAATAACCTGCATTCCCCGTGGCTTCAGGAATCCAATTCAGTTGTACGCGCTTTAATTCACCTTGCGCTGCTTGAATATGAGCCATAGCGACTTTCACATCGTTATTATTGACCAGGCCTTTGTCAATTAGTGAATTTAAATTAGGGTCTTTAAATTGTTTCCACCATGGAAAACAAGGCAGGTTTTCATCGGAATTTATGAATTTAGAATCTTTGACAGTCCATTGATTAGGAGTAAGTAACGGCTTAGAGGTATGCTGAGTACAGGAATTCAACATGAAACCTAAAATCAGTAAGCCAATCATCCTAATCAATTTATTCTCCAATATATTTAATTCTTTGGCTTTGATTTATCCGAGTAAGTTGTTCCAGTATTGTCCGCGTTTCTATTTTTAGTACTTCATTCCTATGCGCTCCTAAAACAAATAGCCTTCGGATGTTATGATATGCTTGTTGGACTACAGAGCCAAAAGAGTCCAATTCATTTGCAAAATTCACATCTAAATCACGCTCATGTTTCGCTGCATCAACAAAAGCATATAAATCCAACATACTGGTGTTCAGTACAATACTTTCTTTTAAATAATGACTATCTCGTAATGGTTTTTGAGTTACTATATCAAAGAGTTTATTCAAATGAGTAATAATTCTTTTTTGTAAATCAATATAAAATTTTCTCGATAATTGGCTATTGTGAAATACCAATGTTTCAAATAGATAACAAAGTAAAAATGCGACAATTGTCGATAATAAATAGTCAAAAAAGAAATTAGGAACAGCATAATTATTTCTACCATAATAATCTGAGCCTAATGAAGTTAAAGTCACAGTGAAAATAGTAGGAAATGCATAACGTTTTCCTAAAGAAAAGTAAGCCATGAATACAATAAAAGGAATAATAATCAGGATAAAACGAAAATCAATTTGCCCTATAACCCATAAAATATAAGACAAAAGTAATCCAAACACCGCCCCCCAAAAACGATGGATCGTGCGTTGCAAACTTGCACCTCTATCAAATCCCGCGTAAATCATCATTACAGCAAAACCAATCCATCCAGCATGTGAATATCCTAAAAGACTTTGAATTGCCAATGCAGTTGAGAAAACGAGACAAATTTGTAATGCTCTTGTTTTTCGATAATCTACAATTTTAAACATAGATAATTCCAAGAAGATATAAGCTTATTTAAAATGCTCCACGGCGTTTGTACCAACTCACACGGTTGTTCTTTTTCAATCGCACGTTTAAAAATATGAAGCTTTTCTATAAATAAATTGATTTTTTCACGTTCCAATACGATAGTTTCTGACTCAATAACACAAACTATTAAATGCAATTGATTAATAAGTAAATTAATTTTCCAGATGGAGCGAAGAGGAAACGTTTTAGGTAGCATCGCGGCATAACGTACTAAATGGGTTGTGTGGCCTCTAACTGGATTAAAAATGATATTCTTACGTACAACCATTAAGGATAAATGCTCAATAATCTGGGAAATCAGTAATATCAAAGCCCTTAACCATAAGCGATAATAATAACTCCTGGGAAAAAAAGCTAATGCAGCAAAAACGATTGCCATTGCTATAAAGGTATTCAAACAATTATTTAAAATTGCATAAAAACTGGTATTTATATCTTTATACAGCAGAGAATAGGCTCCCAAACTTAAGGCAACCGGTGCAATTACAATCGTATGCAACCTGCTCTTAATAGCCACCATATACAAAAAGAAAGAATAGAAAAAAGCAAAAACAGGAAAAAAAGGTGTAATTGACAAAATATCAAAAAGAAAAGCGCTAATAACAGCCCACCAAATACAATAAAAAAGCAGCAAATTTTTTCTCTTTATCGTATCACCTACTACCTTCAGCAGCCATAGCTGTAATCGGAATGTAAAAATAATAAAAATAGGGATTAGGAATGGAAAAAATAAAATTAACTGCAAAAAGAATAAGCAAAACATAAGTAACTTTCACTCCATTAACGCGATGATTTCCATAGGGATCGTAGTCTTCAATGATGCGAATTAGTTTCGATATAAACATAAGCACTCGCACCAGGATGTAATGGATATTTAGGATCTGGATCAATAATCTCTATTTGAATTGGAAAGCGTTGTGGCTCCAATAACCATTGATTGTTGCTGCTAACCATTTGCTGTTGTGTTCGTGGATCCGTGATTTGTCGGTCTGCTGCCCATATCGTGTTGACTACCCTGCCATGGAAAATTTTATTGAAATAATACATCCGAAGCATGATATAAACTTTATCCCCAGGTCTTACTTTACGCAGATCAGTTTCATATAAATTGGCTTGTATCCACCATTTTGATGGTATCGATAAAGGAAAATAATGGTTTGTGTATTTTTACAGGTGTCCCTGGCCCAATATAAAGATTATCGACTACTCCATCTGTAGGTGCTCTGACAATAGTCAAATCAAGATTTACTTTAGCATTGTGCTTTTCTGCTTTGAGGGCTTTAATTAATTTTCTTTGTTGGATTATTTGCTGATCTTCAATCGCAATTTGCTTTTTAAGTGAATCCATTTTGTTTTGAATTGAATGTAAATCATAATCAAGCTTCCGTACTTCAAGTTTTGATAGAGCTTCGCGTACACTAGGTGCTTTTTTTAATTGATATTCAAATCGAGATTTTTCATACTCAAATTTGGCTGCATCCAATAATGTTTCTGTTTTTTGTGTTTGCCGCTCAATTACTTTTATACGCTCTAGCGCTTCTTCATATCTTGCTTTCGCCGAATCATAAGCTAAAAGGTATGGTTTCCGATAGACTTCGAATAAGGGTTGATCTTTTTTTACAGCACTTCCATTTTGAACATAGATTTTTGTAATAAAACCGGAAACATCTGCAGCAATTGGCGTAACATTAGTAACTACAAAGGCATGACTTGTAAAAGGAATTAAATAGGAAAGGATATGGTAAATACCAATTAAGATGCTCAATACAATTACAATAACGGGTAAATTAATCTCCTTTTTTGAGACTTTAAATATCCTTTTCATGAGTTCCTTTATTCATCGATTAATTTTGTTTTACTGAATATTTTATTATGACTAACCTACAATATATTGAATTTTTCTCAAAATTGTAAAAAATGAATCAGAGCTACAAGTGTAGCGAAATCTTTCTCCATCTTTCAACAGATTTAGTTGAGTTTAAGGATACTAAAGGGGCGTGTGGGATATTAATATTTCCTACAATACCATATGATAATAAGATTCAACTTGAGAAGTTGTCATGGAGAATCAAGAATGAACGAGAAACTTGATATTGCAACGGTCGAAGTTACCGTGGTACGAATTTACACTTTGGAACGAGCTGATAATGTCCCTATCATTCTAAATTACTTACAAAATGAGGCTAAAATTCGGGGAATTAGTGTTTTTCGTGCTATAAGTGGTTTTAGTGGGGAAACAGGCATCCATAACGATTCATTTTTGGATGTATCGTTCTCTCTACCGCTCATTATCGAGTTTTTTGATCATCCAGAAAAAATTACTGCGGCTTTAGAATTCTTAATTACTATAATAAAAAAAGAACATTTGATTTTCTTCCCCGCCCGAGCAAATGCCTAATATCATGTTTCCTATGGAATATTATTTATCTTAGGTTATGGGGATGAGCATCGATTATGTTTGGATATCTACAACAAATCGTTACCTAAAACAGATATCTCGTGCCCATGTTCTTTTCTGTTCTTTGGCTCTCTAAGTGGTTGCTGTTTTGCAGCAAATAAATTCGATAATTCCTTCATTAATAAACGTACTTCACGCTTGTTCGGCTGTTTGTGATTTTGTTTTTCTTGGCTTATCTCATATTCTTCAGCCTTAAATTGATTTTTTATATGAATTTTAACACGTGTATCCAGAGAGGATATACGGTCAATTTGACCTATTCCCTGATTTACAAGCTCTCGATACTCACCTACAAGTCCGTCGACTTTAATTTTCAAATTAGCAGCATCATCTATCATTTTTGCTGTCTCGGTTTTAAAACAAGTAAAGAACCGAGCTAGAAAATTGCTAATTTTCACAAAATAACCGTTATGAATTCTAATAAATTCACTCAAGAATTGACTCTTTTGTTGAACTTCATGGAGGAACATTGAATTTTCTTTTACTTTAGCAAGTAACTTATAACTGGCTTGTACCGCTTGCTTCATTTCATCATTTGCTTTTTGAAAAGCAGCGAGTAGTTCCAAATTTTCATTCGCGATGAACGATTTTAATCCTTCATCTTGATTAAAAAAACGATTATTTATAATAGCAATTTGCTGTTCTTTTTTCTTTAATTTGCTTTCTAAATCCAACAAACATAATTTTGTCATCTCTTTAAATTCTGTCTTGCACAAACTATCCAAGGTAGCGGGAAGAGAGGTTTCAATCATGTTTTGCAATTTTTGTGGGGTGGCTGTTCGATAAACCAATTTTATTGGTGTAGCCGCCCAACTGACACCTTGCATCACTTCTGAAGACAGATCGGGAGATTCGTCCATATCTTTTAATTGTTTTATGTTTTCAATTAATTTTTGTTTTCGATGTTCCTCTGAGTTTTCTAAAAGTACGTTCAATGACTGTTCTTTTTTTTCAATAAACTCTAAAAAATATTGTCTTCCAGTGATTTTCAGATCATTTTCTTCCGCAGCTACAAGAAGTGCCCTCACTACCTCTATTTTTTCTTCAAGTTCTGCTTTTTTACTTCTAAGTTCGATCAAGTTAAAAATACCTGCAGAAACTTTTTCCATATCTGCTTCAAGTGCAGAAAGACTCTCAAGAATGTTTCGTCCTGAAGTTTGTAATTTAGGGCTTGTTGGAGCAAATCGCATAAAGTCATATGGGGCATTTTTTCTTTGCAGTTTTGCATTAATTACAGGGTTAACGCCGATAACCTTAAGATATCGTTTGGCAAAGAGCTCTTTCGCGGGTTTTAAAGGATCGGGAGCGATACTTTGAGCTGCATTTAATAATTGTTCTGGCTGTGTTAATTGCGCCATTCGCTCTTCTATTTTTAGCAAAAAAAGATCTATCTTGGGCTTGATTTTGTTAAGATCTATAACTACAAAAAGCACTTTCGCCGCCCAACTACTTTCTATTTCGGCAATTGCGAGTTTAATGATGTGGAATAACATACCTGCAGAAAGAAGAAACGTTTTATATTGATTCTTATCCGTAAAAGGAACACTGTTTAAAGCGAATAATTTTTCAATATTTCCAATTAAAGCGAAGATATTTTCCTTAGTATTCGTTTTCCAATTCTCATATAAGGTGGATATGATTTCACTGGACTGAGTCAGCAAAGCTTTTTCTTTTGCAGCTGTTTCTGGTAGTTGTGCAATTGCTTCATCGATAAATAGCTTGACAAAAACCGCGATTCCCCATGAGCGTTTACCATATTGATCAAATTCCTTATATTTTGTCTGCACACTTGCTTTGATGGCGTCAAGATTATCTACTGAGTTCACGTAATCAAATATAAGCAACGCTGATTCCAGGATATTCTGCTCAGCATCCGATTTGCTCCCACGCCATTCTTTAAAACGTTCAATTTTACTCAGCATAGTCACTCAATGAGTTAATTAATCAATTACTGAAAATTCATTCTACAAAAACACAGATCAAAATAAAACCATGATATCTATCAATTATTCAAATAATAAATCTCCAAAATGAGTACAAAGAAAAAAATGCAAGTTTATTTAAAATCAGCTATCCTAAATTCATATACTTATGGAGAAAAAAATGCCATCAAAAAAAGGAATCTATCTCTTTGCCCTAATTGGCTTACTCCTTGGTTTTACTCTTGACGGATTAATCCGCAATGAAATTACAAAAGTATTCAATTATGCCTTGATCGGCCTTTTTGCCCTTTTATATGCACTGGCATATAATGAAAAAAACTGCTTCCGTTTAATTACAAGTAGCTTCATTGTCGCTCTTTTTTTATCTTTACCCCTGCTCCCCTTGGAAGCGCACTTTACATCGATACATCTTGAACACTGGTTTACATTTCTTTGCGCCTTCCCACTCTTTGCCTATGTGGGGCATTCGTTCCACTATGCGTACCATCATGATAATACATGGCGTATCAGTTATAACAGTTTATTTGCTGCTGTATGGAATACCATTCCCCTGCTTTTTGTGGCTTCTTTGTTTTCAGCTTTAGCCAATCTGCTGATTCTATTAGGCGCCTTTATTTTCTACACGGTAGGTAATGATTTCTTATGGAATTTATATTCTGAAAATTTACATTTTCAATTGATTTCCCACACCACTTTGTTTTTTATAGGATTAGGAGTTGGCCAGCAAAATATCAAAATTATCTATAACTTACGCTTTTTACTGTTAAGAATGATGTACTACCTACTCCCTTTCTTAGCATTGATTAGTACTGTGTATTTTATTCTTTATTTGAGCCACTCCATAGGTGGTGGTGAAGAATACATCAATCCATTATTTATTTTAATACCACTCACTGCTTTGGGAATTATATTTTTTAATGCCTACTTCCAAGATGGGAGTATAGAGTCAGGGGCTCCATCCTGGCTTAAATTGTTATTACGTATTTATCGTGTGATTTTGTTCCTTTTAGTTTTAATGATGACTTATAAAGTTTTCCAATCTTATTCGGTGGACGTTAATGTGGTCATTTGCATCATCACTGGAATCTTATTCAGCTTAACTTATGCGATTACAGCCTGGTTTCCTGAAACTATGGAACAAAAATGGGTACGGATAGGCAACATTAGTTCTGCATTGTACTTCATAATTATTCTCTTTTTGCTCAACATTCCATATATGCCTATAGTCTTTCAGGTAGGTGCTCAACCCAGTCTAATAACAATAATCGCTCCGTAGAAAAAGAACCTCGCATGGATGAAACCTTATTCGCTTATCTGCCATTTTATTGCACATCAGGAATGGGCCTGATATTTCCAAATCGAGAATTTTCCTCAACCATCTGATTGACAAAGGTATTCCCATAACCAATCCAACACCCTTTTTTAATTGTCGTTCCTGGACCAATAGTTGTAGCCATGCCTATAAAGACATTATCTTCAATGATTACAGGAGCTAGAAAAAGTAAGTTACCTACGTCGGAGTGACAGCTAATTGAAACCTGGCTCCCAAGAGTGACATTTTTTCCTATGGTAATTAATGGACAATCAACAAAATCTATATCAAAAGAATTTACAATTTGAAAGGAAACTTTGGCTCCCAGCGCACGCCAATAAAAAAACTTGGTAATGTTAAATGTTTGCAATAAAGGGGTCAAACCAACCACTTTAGCAGAACGAGCCAAAGCAAAATGACAAAACCAAGCAACAGTCATTCGATTCATTTCTCGTTTATAACGGCCGGGCTTTAAACGAGGTAAACACAATCTAATTGCTGCAATAATAGCGATAAAAGAAGCAAATAATATAAAGGGGGCTAAAGGAAGAACCAACCAGGTGTATTCATAACCATGATAAATAAATAAGCCCGTTAAACTAAAAGCGGCAACAGCGGGCATCAAACTAAATAAGAGTGATACTATATCAATAATGATGAGCATCGATGATGTCAATTCAGTCTTTACTGGGGTCTTTTTTGACTTGGTTTTATTCTTCTCAGTCATAATATGATGTTCCTCTTTGATAACAGCCTGGTCGAAGGCGAAACGATAACAAAACTATTGAGCGCTATGCGGAACCAATGTAATTCATTTTTCAGTAATTACTTGCTGAGAAATGAGCTTTGGTTTGGTCTGAGCATGACTATCTTCTAATAATTCATCTTTTGGCAGTTGGAATAAAACCATAGGCAGCACCTCTTTAGTAATCACACCATGAGCATACGGTTCATTAATTTGCATTAAACGTTCATGCATTTTTGTTACTATGGGATCCCCTATTTGAGTTGCATCATCAGTAACTAAAACAATTCTATTCCCTAAGCTATTACGGGCAAAATACCAGTGAGATTCCATTTCAAATGAAATATCGTGCAACATTTCCTGCAATTCTTGACTCGTAATAGAACAGCTTTCTAATTTCAGCATTTGTGTTTTATAACAAAATTCAAGTCTTGGTGCTTTATTTAAAAAGCCGGTACATTTGACTACATCCTTTAACCGATAGCGAACAAAGCCCATCGCTGTTGTTAAAAATACCTCATAATTTTTGCCCTGTTCTAATTCCCAGGATTGCAAAAGATTTTCCTTTTCAATACTTTTACCCTCCTCAATAAACTCGGTAATATGGGCGCCAGGATGCAAAAATCCACCGGGCTGATTGTCTATCGGAACAGTAAGCCATCCCTCCGTAGCTGAAAAAGTGCCATCAACAATATCAACTCCTGATCCTAATAATTTTTTCAATTGTTGTGCAGGATATTCACAAAGAGCAGAAATCCAGCAGCCAACTACACTCAATGACGGCCAAAACTCCTTGAATGATCTTGGCTCTTGCTGTGCTAATTGACGCAAATACTCCCGTCGTTTCCTCGTAATTTGAATCGGTGGCAAAAATTCCGGAACTGCTTTATCACCTAATAAATAGGGTAAAAAGTGCCTAAAATTTTTAAGACAACGCTCAAAAAGAGCATCAATCACCATGGGAGTTACCGCAAATATTGCGCTAAGATCGGAGGCTAAAGCATACAAAGCAGACCATTGTATATAGACTTCTGTATTATCAAATAATTCATCAGGCAGAGCATAAAAACGCTTAATAAAAGAAGGTAAATTACGATAATTAAAATTGCTAATCCAACCCGAAGGAACGCCAGCTGGAGATGTTCGATGAGCATCTACTGCCGCCAGATAAAGTATTTTTTCTTGAAATAACCCAGGAAAATGCTGAGTCAGAGTATAAATATATGGCGGCATCGTACGTTGAAACTGGGTTTGGAACGAAGTAGTAATTGGGAAAAATTTTCGAACACCTGCTGTTCCTGATGTCTCTGACCAAAAAATCAATTTCTCCCCATTAAAGGGCTGAATAAGACTATATTGTGCAGCCAAGAGGTCTTCTTCATAATCTTCATACGTTGTGATTGGAAAATCACTCAGGTTTAAAGTATGGATACTTTTTAATGCAGCACTCCAATAAGAAGACCTTTTTAATAAAGGTATAATCTCTTGATTCCACAACTTTTCACGTGAACGCTGAGGATATTTCGTATCCTCAATAAAAGCCTGATATTTTTTTCGAGTAATTGCTGCGATTAATAATCTTTTCCAATTCATTCTTATTGCTGACCTAAATGAATACAATACACAATAATAACTGCAAAAGCTAAAGTTAGCGAGGCACTTTAATCCGGTATTTTTATTGGGACCACAGAGAACATTTTATTTTGTTCATCAAACAAGGCTAAATGCTCCGCCATAGACTCTTGCAATCTATTATCAACATTTGAGTGCGTATTTAATCTATTAAGAATGAGTTGAATTGCCAAATTGATCCACTCAACTCCTCCTAGTTCCTGAGCCATTAATTTCTGATTGTAATGCCAAAAATGAATACAAGAACTTGCTGCAAAAATCCAACAATACTGCTCTGCCAGACGAAAAGCAGTCAAACTGCGCGGATCAAATTGTTTTTGCTCTTGCAAGTCAATTACATTCTGATCCAATCGTTTGAGTTCAATACGAACCGCATTAATTAATGAGCTGATTTGCGGTGATTCTAATGTGGATAAACCAGCCAAAATATCGTCTTCAGTATGGGTAAAAAGACCTAAACGATCCATAGACAATTTTGGACAAATGCAGTTGAGATTGAAAATATCCTCCAAGTGTTGTGACTGATTTGGAGAACTTCCCCTCATTCCTGCTTGTGGCAATAAACTACCAGCAATCACGGATAAATTAACTTGACTACTCCCATCAAATAAACCGACTACCGGGATATCACGTCTGATTTTTTGAAACATAGCCCACTCTGTTGTGCGTAAATAAGCGCGAGCTCCCATCACTATACTACACTGTTCGACAATTTCTTCGGTTATTTTGGGAATAAGGAATTTAATGATGGCAGACCAAAATGATAATTTCTCAGGCATCACAGAGCAAGCCCGGGCTACTGCTAATGCCGTACAATCGGCAATAAGTAACTGCGTAAAAAGCTCACCAAGGCGTTGTTTTACTACAGGAATTTGATATGCGGTTTTGCCATATAATTGCCTTTGCTGACTAAAAGAAAGTGCTAATCGCAAAGCAGTATCTGCTGCACCCACAGAAAAAGAAGCACATAAAGTTCGGGAAACCTGTAAGGTTTTATAGATGATTTCCAATCCGCGTTTTTCATCCCCAACCAATGCATCTTGCGGCAAAAAAACGTTCTCCAAAGAAAACCCACTGATGTCTAATCCTCTAACTCCAAGTGTAGGAAGTTTGGGCGTTGGCATAAATCCAGATTGAATTATCGATTTATCCAGGAAAAAAACCGAGAAGCCTAATGGCCCTCCTTGAGAATGAGTACGAGAAAGAAGCGTCACACTGTGTCCTAAGGTAGCAAAATTAATACACCACTTTCTACCGGATAATTCCCATCCATTCTTACAAGGATGAGCAAATACTTCATTTGCCATAATATCAGAACCATGCGCCTCCTCAGTCAAGGCACAGGCAGTGATTTCCCCTCGCCGAAGAGATGCGGCCAAATTTTTTTTCTGATTTTCGCTTCCTGCGATCCACAGAGGTAATGCACCCAAAAATGGAAGACCCAAAGCGATGCCAATAGTTACATCTCGTCTGCATATTGATTTCGCTAGAAAATATCCGACGTCGAGTGAAACAAATTTCCCTCCAAGGCTTTGAGGGATTAGATATTCCATATATCCCCACTGCTGGATCAATCTAATTTGTGACCAGGCAAGTTCTTCTTGCTCATCATATTGCAAGCTGTCTTGAAAATTGAGAGGCGTCTCCTGCTTTGCAGGATTTCCCAAGTAGGCTTCAAATGAATTTATTAATTGCTGTAAATCAAGGCAAGTCATAATGATCCTTACTTAATTGCAATGGTGCTTCTCTAAGAAAACCTCCCTCACCCCTACCCCCCATTGGGGAGAAGGGGCCGCAGGATGGATGAGGGGTAAGTTTTCTTCCACCTCGAACACTCATTAAGAAAACGTCTACACAATAGAATGTCGTGCCATTGGCAAATGGTCCATCTTGCGATATACATATTCCAAATGTTGGCTTAATCTCCCACGTATTTGCTGAGGAGTAATAATTTCGTCGATTAATCCAGACACAAAAGCATCTTCTAAAGAAGGATCAAGATGCCGCATGTCAGTAACACAATGCTTCGTCTCAGTAGACACTTGTCCATCAGTATTTTGAACCCTTTTCGTAGTCTCTTTACTCATTACACCAAGAGTTGCTGTCTCCAAAGACAAGACCAGATCTCCTTGTTGAGATGCAGTTTGCATCATCAGAAATGCTGCAGCTCCATAGCATTTACGCACAATCACACTCATTCTAGGAACTCGAGTTTGCATCGCAGCACATAGCCTCGCTCCGTGTTGTAACAATCCCTTTTGTTCTTCGCGTTTTCCAGGCATAAATCCGGGAACATCAATTAAAGTAAGCACTGGAATCCGATAGGCATCACATATCCGAATAAATTTAGCTGCTTTTTGCGCTGCATCTGAATCAATTGCACCACTAAAACGAGTACTCTGATTAGCAACGATACCTACTACATACCCATGAATACGTACAAAAGCACAAATCATGGCTTGTCCATAGGCGCTTTTGTATTGCCATATTTCAGAATTATCGACAATTGCCTGAATCAATTCGAGCATATTAAATGGCACTCGCGGATCAGCTGGAATATTGGGTAAAGCATGAACAGGCTCTTGCACCGAATGGATAGGAGGACATTCTCCACCATGTGATGGAAAAATGTTGAGCATGGCTTTTACATGATTTATTTGCGCACTGATACTGTCATCGACAAAATCAGCAATACCTGTAGTACCTGCATGCATTGCTGTACCACCTAATTCACTCATACTGACTTTTTCGCCTATAGCTTGCTGAACTACCATCGGACTCGTTACCATTAGGTAACTGCGATGCTTGTTGAAAAAAAGCAGGTCCATTAGTACTGCAGAATAAGCGGGTGCCCCGAGAGTTGGAGCAACAAGCACCGCAAATTGTGGAATCACACCGGATAAGTTGATGTTACGTGCGATAATTTGTGTATATTCATCACCACTTAATAAATTTTCTTCTAAAGAAATTCCCGGAGAGGCTAAAAAAGCAATAATCGGGATACGTAAATCTTTGGCCCTATCCATAAGACGCACAATTTTTTTTGCGCCCTGGCTCGTAATATACCCTCGGTTAACTGAATTATCATGGGCATATATTGCAACGGGACGGTGGTTTATTTTAGCCAACCCCGTAATCACTTCAGCACCAAATTGTAAATGGGTTTGATTATTAGGAATATAATCAGCAAGTAATGGAAGAAAACTATGTTCGTCAATAAGATTTTCTATCCATTTCATCGTGGTTTTACCAACGGACGACGAGGACATATCATGCTCAGTTAAAATAAATTTTATATAAAATATACACTTCGTAATTACAAGGGTCAATTTTTCCTAAAAAACAGCTATAATTTAGGCACATTGACTTCCTATAATTTATAGTACGCGCTAAAAAAAGCAAACTAAAGAACATAATAAAAGGTTATTTATGGAAATTTTGCATCCTAACATTCGTTTTGATATTACAGCCGCATCTCGCGTCCTTCCTGACTCCCCCTCTATTACCAATCTGGAAATTTTACAAAACTTTCCAAGAACCTCAGAGCATTCTTTAGCTTTTTTAGAGAAATTTGCTGAAAAAATTGGCGAGGAGTTTGGTTTTTATTCCCGTTATTGGTGTCATAAACCTTGGGAATCTTTAGATAAGTCTCGAGAATTGACATCTGAATCCTTAGCGACTGAGGCGGTACAAAAATTGTTTGCGAACTATACCCCCTCAAAAATACATGCCTTTTTACTGGGCTCTACTACCAATAAACGATTTACAGGCTCTCAAGCTGCTGCAGTTCTTGGGAACTTAGGAATAGATGCCCCTGCTTATGATTTAAAAACTGGCTGTTCAACTTCTCTATCTACGCTTCATCTTGCCTACGCCTTAATGGCCTTAGGGTACCCTAATGTGATGGTGAGTTGTGCTGAAACCTTATCTAAAGTAATCGATCCTGAAAATGAAAAAACATGGATAGGATTAGGTGATGGTGCAGCCGCCTTGCTCATGGAAAAAAAAGAAACTGGTGCATTCACCGTTGAGAAAACCTTTTTTTCTACGGAAGGAAAATATGTAGAAGCATTTACCACCCATGGTGTTTTTCCCCCCTCCAAAGAACAAATCGATACTGTAGGCTATCACTTAATTGGTGATGAGTCGCTAATGAAAGAACTCGCTTATACTAAATACAAGCAGATGCTAGCCCATTTATTACCTACAGAAGAGGATAGAAACGCTATTACCTGGATTATCCCTCATCAAGTAAATCGCAAATTAATTACCGAACTGCTCCAAGAAAACCAAATGATGAACAAAGCAATTATTTGGGACTCCGATACGATTGGTAATATTGGTGGTGCATCCATTCTCTATTCTCTGGCTAGAGCAATTGAAGAAAATATTTTTGATCGATCTGGAAAAATACTTATGATGAGTGTCGGAGGTGGCCTCTCCTATGCAGGACAAGTTCTCCGATTTCACCAGTCATAAGGGCCGATGATGAATAAAGAGATTTTTAGCTGTGAATCACTAGTTGATGCAATTCGATCCAGAGCTCTTCATACCCCAGAGAAAATAAGCTGCACTTTTCTAAACAGAAACTTAGAAGAAAAAATGACTTTTTTTGAATTGGATGAACGGGCAAGAGCCATTGCAGCACAATTACAAGCCCAAGGAGTAAAACCTGGAGATAGAATCTTATTATTATTTTCTCCAGGACTACCCTTGATTCAGGCTTTTTTTGGTTGTCTTTACGCGGGATGTATTGCTGTACCCATTTATCCTCCTGCCCAAGCAAAATTATTGGATAAAGCACATCGCATCATTCATAATGCACAACCAGTATGTGTGCTTATGACAGCCGATCATTTGGTTAAATTTGCCACACTGGATTGTAAAGGAAAACCACATCTTGATGAAGTGCCATGCTTTGCTATAGACAGCATGGAATTACCAATGAGTTTTTTTTGGCACCCCCCCCTTATTCGCGGACAAGACATTGCATTTCTGCAGTACACATCAGGATCAACGATGCATCCTAAAGGGGTCATGGTCACCCACTGCAATTTATTGGATAATATTCACAAAATATATGCTGCATTTCAGTTAAATGAGGAAACTATTTCATTCAGTTGGCTTCCGCCCCATCATGATATGGGGTTAATAGGTTATATTTTAACTCCGATTTATGCGGGGGTACCTACCTATCTGATGTCTCCATTTTCTTTTTTACAAAATCCTCTTTCCTGGTTACAAAACATTAGTAAATATCGAGCGACCATAAGCGGTAGCCCTAATTTCGCTTACGATTATTGTGTAAAACGCATTAAGGAAGAAAAAAAACAGGGGCTCGATTTAAGCTGCTGGCAAATTGCATCGAATGGGGCCGAACCCATTCGAAAAGAAACATTAGAACATTTTTATCATGCATTTAAAGATTATGGATTTCACAAAGAAGCCTTCTATCCTTGTTATGGTTTGGCTGAAGCAACCTTGTTAGTTACAGGAAATACCCCAGGCACTCCCTATCGTACACTCACTTTGGCTAAAGAACAGTATCAGGATCATCGTGTCCATTTTGCTACAGAAGAAAGCCCTCATAGCCATAGTTTAATTAGTTGCGGCCGCTTTATGCAAACAGTAAAAATTGTAGATCCGGAAACACTCGCCCTCTGCAGTAATGACCAAATTGGTGAAATTTGGGTGCACAGTGCCAGCGTAGCCCAGGGATACTGGCAACAAAATGAAGAAACACAACATACGTTTCACGGTAAAATTTCTGGTGATGTAAGTAATCAATTGTATTTAAGAACTGGCGATTTAGGGTTTGTACATGAAGAGGAATTATATGTGACGGGTCGGATTAAAGATTTGATTATCCTTTATGGTAAAAATCATTACCCGCAAGATATCGAGTACTCTATTCTCCATGCCCCAGTACATCACTCTCTGGGCAAATGTGCTGCGTTTGTTATTCAAAGAGAACAAGAATATGAACTGACCGTCATGTGTGAGGTAAAAAACCGTTTTATGTCGCCTGAGGAGCAAGATAATTTATTCAATACAGTGTTTGAACTGATCTATCAGACACATCAACTCGAAATTCATAATATTATTCTTATTCCACTCAAAGCGATGCCGCATACAACCAGTGGGAAAATTCGTCGAAATTTCTGTCGCAAACATTTATTAGACAAAACATTACCTATAATCGCTACCTGGCGATTAAATAAGGTGGAGGGTTAAGATCATGCAATTTCTATCTCAAGAATCTCCAAATAGAATTGCATTAAGCTTCGAGGATCAGAAATTTAGTTTTGCTGAACTAGAAACCGCTATCCAAAAAATGTCGCCCCAGTTGAAAAAACTACCGCCAGGAATATTGGTTTTACACGCCATACCCCAGTCTTCATTTGTGATTCAATTGTTAGCTGCTTTAAACATCGGAAAACCTGTTGCACTCTTTGCTCCTCAAGAATTGGGGCAGGAAAAACGCCATCTTTTAGGTACGAATATGACGGTGTGTGAGCAGGGTAAGCTCATCGACATCCAGGAAAACAATCATATCAAACATCACCCGGAACTTGCTTTAGTACTATTTACCTCCGGTAGTACAGGACAAATGAAAGCGGTACAACTGTCTCTAAAAAATATTACAGCAAATTGCAAGGCAGTGATTAATGCACTTGAATTTTCCAGAATAGACGATCAATTATTATTTTTACCCCTGTCATACTCTTTTGGCCTCCTTGGTCAATTACTTCCTGGATTAATCGCTGGAATAAAAACACAACTGATTACGCAATTTACGGATATTAAAACACTATTAGAGACGCATGCTGTTCCTCAAATGTGGAGCGGTGTTCCCTCTCATTGGGTCGCGATTCATAAAATGGCGAGTCTTTTTCCGGAAAGTGCAGCAAAAATAAAAGCGATCGTCTCCGCTGGAGCACCCTTGAGCATTACATTGCGTCATCGTTTGATACAGACCTTCCCCAATGCAATAATTTATAATAATTATGGTTTAACAGAAGCGGCCCCACGAGTATTGACTTATTCCAACAAAGATCCATTATTTCTTGAGGATTTTGCTGGCTATCCAGTAGGTGATTGGCAGATACGTTTGTCAGAAGAAAATGAGTTGCTCATTAAAGGGAGCCAGCTCATGTTGGGCTACTTGGGAGAGGAAAAACAAACTCGAATGCACAATGGTTGGTTTTTTACTGGGGATTTAGCAGAAAAACTACCCTCCGGGTTGGTGGCAATTAAAGGACGCCTGGATCATATCGTCAATATAGGCGGTGAGAAAGTCAATTTAATTGATATAGAACATAAAATTTGCCAAATTGAAGGAATTAAGGAAGTCATTGTTATCCCTTTAGATGATGAATTATATGGTGTCCGTTTACTTGCATGTTTGGAACAAGACAATTTCAGCGCCACAACCACAGAACACATGCTTTCCGAACAATTAAAACAACATTTTTTACCCAAAAAACTTCCAATTACGGTGCATTTATTGAAAAAATTGCCACGTAACCAACACGGCAAGCTTGATAGAAAAGCGCTACTTTTAAGTCAGAAGGAAAAAATCCATGCTCACTGAACGAATTCGCAATACATTAGTAAAGATTGGACTAGGAAATCTTCCTAAAGATTCATCTGCCTCATTGGAACAAGGAGGCTTAGATAGCCTAATGTTAGCCTTACTCATCATCGAGTTGGAACGAGAATTCAAAATTAAGATTCCGGTTATCCCCTTAATAAAAGAACACTATGAATCAATAGACAGTATAGAAAAACATTTAGTTGAGCTGGGGGCAAAATGAATATTTTGATCACAGGCGGCTCATCGGATATCGCTCAAGCTATAGCTAAACGACGGTTGCAATTAGGTGATAAAATCATCATCACCAGCTCAAGTAAGGAAAGTCTAAACAAAACATTAGAGCATTATAAACAACAAGACATGCAGGTCAGAGGCTTGGTATATAATTTTTCCAATCCAGAAGCCAGTAAGGATGAACTGCAAAATTTGCTGCAGGAGCCTTTAGATGGGATCATTCTTAATGCGTTTACGCGTGTCAGCCAACTACGTAAATTGCATGCATTATCCTATCCTGCATTACGCACCTACATCGATGAAAATTTGCATGGTAATATTTGGTTAATTCATCAATTATTACCCGCTTTATTGGCCAATAAATTTGGGCGATTAATTCTAATTTCCAGCCTTTCTGCAATTACTGGTACCAGCCGCTATGGTGCTTATTGTGCGACCAAAGCCGCACTCGAAGGATTGTTTTTAAATCTTGCCGTAGATTACAGCGCCAATAATATTTTATCCAATGTTGTGCGTGTCGGTTTAATTAAGACCTCAAGAACCGAGCAATTTTGGAAAAGACCTGCCTATCAAGAAAAGATGGCACAAATTATTCCTCAAGGAACGATGGGAGAAGCAGCACAAATTGCAGAGGCAACAGATCCTCTATTGTCCAGAACCTCATTTATAACAGGTTCTGTGATTACAGTAAGTGGAGGTTTACCACTCATGCGTTCTGAAGGAATATTATCATCATGAATTTATTACGCGCTGAAAAAAATATATACATAAAAGGACCATTTACAGCATTACCCGAGAAGGTTATGAGTAATCAAGAAGTACTTAAATGGATGAATAGCACACAAAGTCCAACATTGGTTAGCTTCTCGACAGGAATTAGAAATAGACGTTGGGCCAATGAAGATCAGGCATGTAGTGATTTGGCGGTCCTGGCAGCAGAACAATTATTCACCGCGAAGCCTGGAGAAAAAGATAAAATCAACCAAATTATTTTGGCAACCATATCAGGAGATTACCTTGCTCCGCCGACCAGCCCCCTGGTGCAGCACCGACTTGGATTACCCAATACAGGTGCTTTTGATATTGGGGCAGCCTGTGCAGGTTTTGTAGTTGGTTTGCATACAAGTGCTGCCATTACTCAGGCAACCATGGGCTCCATCTTATTAATAGCCAGTGAAATCCGTTCTAAATTTTTAAATAAAAATAATTTTGCTACAAGTGTTCTTTTTGGCGATGGAGCAGCTGCTTGTATCGTATCCACAGATAAGGAAAATGCAGAGTTTCGTTTTCTTGCCTCTGCTTTATTTGCTGATGGAGAAGTCAGCGATACGGTATCCACTCCTGCAGGAGGTTCACGGTTGCCCGCAGCGAATTGCACGAACCCCGAATTGTTTTACATCACAATTAAAGAAAATACTGCACTATTTATTAAAGCGGTGCATGGTATGGTTGATGGCGCAGAAGAGTTCCTGAAGGCATTAAACCTTACTACTGCAGATATTCAATGGTTGGTTCCCCATCAAGGAAATAAAAATTTAGTTTTATCTGTTGCTAAACAATTAGGTTTTCCCGAAGACCGTATCGTCAAGACCGTAGAAGAAACAGGTAATACTTCGGGTTCAAGTGTAGGCATTGCTCTGGATTATCTCCGCGAACATGCACACATCAAAGTAAAAGATAAGGTATTATTAGTTGCAGCAGGTGGAGGTGGTATTGCTGCTTGTGCTCTTTTAGAAGTTATCTAATGTAATTTACATTGTAGCCTGGGTGCAACGCAGCAAAACCCGGGTTATGACTTCGCCTTTACCCTACCCTTTAAAAGTCTAGCTTCGAATCAAACCAGAATTCGGCCAGTGGTGTTCCTTTATAATGCGCCAAATGAAAATTAAAAAACTCTTTTGCTGCCTTTTTTTTCTTGTTTTGTAATAAGCAAAGCAAATAAGTCTGCGCAATGATTTCTGACTGAGCGTCACTGCCTCCGATTTCTGTGCGTCTGGAGATACAAGGAGCCATCCAATGATAAGCAGATTGAAAGTCATTATTCACAAACGCATGAATCCCTTTACTTAAAGGCAGAATAACGGAAAGCCAAAGCGATTGGTTATAGCCATTAGACAGGTTTTTAGCATATGTTTCAATCGATATTAGAGATTTATGAATTGCATCTTCCTGACCTAAACGAGCAAGACAATATACGTAATGAACTGTATTAAAACCGGTGTAATGTGTAAAAGGATTTTCATCAAGATAATTTGCAATAACTTTAAATTGCTCGATCTGCGGCAATCCTGCAATATCCAGACGCCATAATAGTGAAATAGCATCTATTTGCTCGGTAACAATTTCCGGAGAGATACCAAAAATAACAGGATATAAGTTCATTACCTTATCTACTTGTCGTAATGCAAGGTAAAATAATGCCAAATGCCAACTGTTATGTCCGCGAAGAAGTGTTGAGATCTGCTCCCAGCTCCCTCGAAACGTTTCTAAAGCCGCTATCCCTTTCGCACTATTCTTTGTGTTGAGATAGATATGAGCCAGGGTATGGTGCGCCCAAGGTGTGAGTGGTTCGATGGTCAAAGCCTTTTCCGCCAAACGTTGCGCGTCCGATATATGGCCAGATAATTCCGCTGCAAAAGAATGCATGGCTAAAAAATGGGATTCATCTTGATTATGTGGTGCTATCTGCTCACAAAATTTCAAATAGTGATGACCGTTGTAAGCTTGTCCCGAACAATAAAATAACCATTCAGCAAACTTTGCTGCTAAAGTATCGCGCGGATATAAAGCCGTTAAAGCCGCTAAAATAGTTAAAGCAGTTTCATACTCCAAATTCATCCAGGCTTTAACGGCTTGATACGTTAGATTTTCTCTTAAATTAACTGAATACAATAATTTTTCAGCTTGCGCTAAATGTGCTTTTGCTAGAGATGTAGCTGCATCAGTTTGGCCATAAAGATAGAACGCTGCAGTATAAACCTGAAGGAGCAAATTATCGGGATTATTTTTGACCGCATCTAAAATAAAATGAGGGTCCTTGCCCGCTCCCAAAATTTGTTGATGGAAATGATTGATGCTTTCTATAACTTGCAATGATTGAGTCGTTACGGATAAACCACGATTTGTTTCCATATTATTCCCGACGAAGATCAGCTCCCTTTTTTTATTATATATCTCTTTAAGGTAAATAAGATCAAACATAATTTATTGCGTCAATAAAAGTCATCAGATAATCTATCCGCCCAAAATTCAGAATGGAAGAATTATGAAAAATCAAAAAGAATTGTTCGAGTTTTTGTGTCAGTTAATTGATATTCAAATTAAAAAATACGTTGCTTTGCCCAAAATAGGAATAGGTCCAGATGCGCGTCTTAATGGACAACTTGTTTTTCAAGAAGTAAATGAGTTGCTCGAATTTGCAGATCAACTAATGGATGAAATGGAACATGTAAGCAACGGTAAAGCTGTTTCTCTCGAACTCTTTTCTTCAATATTCGAACAAATTAAATTTTATCTTGAACAAGAACATCTCAGAGGATATGCAGGTTGGCTTCTTGATGAAAACAACATCCATACCCCACTGATGGCACGAGTAAATGAGCAAATCAAACAATTAAAAAAGATCGCTGACTCAGCAAATATTGCATATTCTTCTTCCTCAAAACCTATAACAGAAACACAGCGACAAACGGAATATGATAGTGTTGCAATTGCCTTTTATATTCTAGACCTCGCTATAAAATTAGCTGAAAATCCTTCGATAGAATTGGAAGAAAAAAGTTTAAAACATGCTCTCCCAATACTAAAACGTAATGCGAGTACCCGATATTGCAAAGAGGAGTTTGCACAACCTATCCGTGAGTTGCATCAAAAATGTGGTGAGTTTTTACAACAATCCGAAGATCAAAAAAGCAATACATTACTGGATAAAGCGGATGCTTGCATCTATGAAAAAAAACACCGAGAACAATGGAGCAATTTACTTAAACGTTATCAAGAAATTGAGCCAAACTTCTAAATTATTCGCCCCTGAACATGAGTGGTATAAAATTGGTAAATTAACTGAAGAAAAAGCAAAACCAAAATCAGCATATTCTACTCAGAATTTTACATTGTTTAACGGGATGGCCCTTGGCATAGTAGTTGTTGGCATGCTACTTATCTATTTTATGAAGCAGCAGGATAATGAAAATCCCCTAAATTCAATTTTGAATCCCTAAATGAAACCTGAGTCAAGGGACAACGGCACCCCTATTGCTATTTTTCTGTCATTCCCGCGAAGGCGGGAATCGATACTTAAATTAGCGTTGCACCTCTCTCTCGAAAACGGGTCCCCATCTTAGCCGGAACGACGGCTTTTCCCTTAACATAATGGCAGTGAGTATAACCCAGTTAGTAAGACATCATCAGAGAAAATAAAATGGTCACATCCATAAGAATGGAAATACAAATATAAAACAGATTACGCCTGAGTAAACTCAAATAAATCTTTATAAGTATGAAAATTCATCGCATCTTCTTCAGTCACAGTTAAATTATATTCTTCACTAAGAATGGCCAGTAACTCTACTATTTTCAATGAGTCTAAATGCAAGTCTTCTATTAATGCAGTATCATCATGAATTTCTTCTGCTTTAGCGCCTGATAATTTGGATATAATATTTTTTAATTCTGTTTCAGTAATTTTCATAAACAATACCTCTTAATGCTCTTGTGAAGCCAGATAATACCATGAAGCAAAAGAACCTAAGCCTAAAATAAGTAAAATTATCGCTAATGAGAATTGGCCATACCATTCACCCAGAGCGATAATCCCGCTGGACAACGCAGCACTTAAGTCTTGCATGCATGCATATAAGGCACCGACTGTTCCCGCCATATGAGGAAATGGGTGAAAAGCCCCGGCAAACGCATTGATAAAAGTAAATCCCACTCCCATGCTAAACAACGACACAGGGATCATTATGGAAAGCACGTTCTGCAATCCTATGAGTGACAAAAATAACATGGTAAATCCACCTATTATCATAAAGACAATTCCGATAAACACCATGTAGGATACGCCTTTTTTCATCACCATTTGACTGTTAATTATTCCGCTCACACAAATTGCACCGGCAATAAAAATTGTCAATTGGCCAAACTCTATAGGGCTAAGCCCTAATGTATCCTGAAAAAGAAACGGTGCGATCGCGAGATAACCTATCAAACCAGCGGAAGCAAGACAGGCACATAACGCATAACCTAAAAAAACTTTGGATTTTAATAAGGCAAAATAATTGTCGCGCATTACTCTTAATTTAGTTGCATCAGGATTAAGGTTTTTATTTGTTTCAGGAAGAGTACATAAAGCTAAAATCCATATAACAAAACCAAATACCAACAAAAATAAAAAATTAATACGCCATCCAAAATGTTCCTGGATGTAGCCTCCGAGAACTGGAGAGGCAACCATAATAAAAACACTCACAATACCTACATAAGAACCAATTTTGGATAAGACTCTATCGGTAAAGAGATCACGAACTAGAGAACGGCCTACAGAACCACAACATCCTATACCAAATCCCTGAATAAAACGGCCAATAATCAAGACCAAAACTGAAGGCGCAAGAAAACAACATAAGCTGCCTAAAATACTGAGACCAACACCAAACATAAGCGGGGGTTTACGACCAATTTTATCGGATAAAGGCCCATAAAACACATGAGAAATGCTCAAGCCAAGCATGAAAAGTGATAACGTTAATTGAATAGAGGCTTCACTGCTGTTAAAAATCTTGGTAATTGCAGGTAATGAAGGAATATACTGATCAGTAGTCATCTGCATCAATATCATGAGCATTAAAACAACAAAAACCAGTAAAGGATGTAACGAAACTTGCTGAACATCATTTTTTTTCTGCATCAAAAAACCCTTTTTAACCTTCTTAATTAATGGCACCTACCCGAATGAGGCCCATAGTATAACAAAATCACACCATGCATAGGCCCAAAATAATCAAGCAACAAATATAGCCAATAAACCATGTGAGTGATCTTAACGAAGCCATATCCATTAAATAAAAATAACAATAAATAACTCGGGAGATAATGTAAATAATCGCCAAAATTTGAATTGTTATACCGATATGATTTGTCACCATTGCGGTTAATGTAGCAGTCGCAAATACGAGTAACGATTCAAAACTGTTTTGATGGGCGGCAACAGCTCGTGCTCCCATTCCCTGTAATCTCGCCTGTTGAGTTCTTGGATAATGATTATCGTATTTCCCTTCTTTTTGCATAAAATTGGCTACAACAATCTTGAGAAGATAAGGCAATAATATCGCAATGAACAAACAAAGAATTAAGGTAGTCATAAAGTAGTGTTTCCTAACAATATTCGTTTCACATTAAAATCAAAAAATTGTAGCCTGGGTATCGCAAAGCGAAACTCGCTAGCATAGCCTAGCGTTATTTGTGAGTAATTTATAAAAACGAACCATAATAACGAGAATATTTACCCAGTACAATGACTCGGGTTTTCCTATTCGATAAGGAAAATAGTACTTTCTACCAATTAATTTCTTCTGTTATGATAAATTTATCGAGTAGTTATCATTTAAAGGATTAGTACTATGGTTCAAGATGAGTCCAAAAAAAAATCTAAAGGACATATTGTTTTATCGTCACATCCATCCGGGCATACTGCTGCACCATTAAAAATTAAATGGGGCGCTGAAAACCCTAAAGAACGAGGTCCGGTAATAGCCTCCCTCACTAATATAAAAAATCGTAATGCGGTTGGCACCCACTCTGGATCCTATTCAGTTTATCGAGCACTTGCCGTCGCTGCTGGAGTATTGGACCCAGAACATGTACCTGATCTTACGGATACGACGCCTCCAGTTACCATAGGCCCTCATCCTCAATGGAGTGACAGTCAGAAGATCATCTCTCTTGATCCTTGGGGACATCTAGTAGCCAATGTTTTCGCTGAAGAAATTCAAGCAGGATATGACATTCGCCCTACTATAGCAGTTACCAAAGCGCATATTAATATTCCTGAATTGCATACGGCTATTCAAAGAGGTCGCCTCAAGCCCGATGGAAAAATATTAAAAGAATCAGGAGATGTAGCAGTTACTAAAGTGGCGTTAGAACCAGTTTGGTATCTACCCGGAATCGCCGAACGCTTTAAAATCTCAGAATCACATTTGCGTCGAACCTTATTTGAGCAAACAGCAGGAATGTTCCCTGAACTGGTAACACGCTCCGACTTCGATGTATTTCTTCCTCCGATAGGCGGGATGACTGCCTATTTTTTTGGTGATGTAACCACCATCCACGATCCCCAAATTGAGCTTACATGTCGTATTCATGATGAATGCAATGGCTCTGATGTGTTTGGTTCAGATATTTGTACCTGCAGACCCTATTTGGTACATGGAATCGAATTGTCTATTGAGTCGGCACAAAAAGGCGGGGCTGGTTTGATTGTATATAATCGAAAAGAAGGAAGAGCTCTCGGTGAGGTAACCAAATTTTTAGTTTATAACGCTCGCAAAAGACAAAAAGGTGGCGATACGGCTGCTAAATACTTTGAAAGAACAGAGTGTGTTGCGGGAGTTCAAGACATGCGTTTTCAAGAATTAATGTCAGATGTCTTGCATTGGCTTGGTATTACCAAAATCCATCGTTTCGTCTCCATGTCCAATATGAAATATGATGCATTACTCAAATCTGGAATTCAGGTTGTAGAACGAGTAACCATTCCCGATGAACTCGTTCCTCCTGACGCACAAGTAGAAATGAATGCCAAACGTGCGGCCGGTTATTATTCACCCGATCGAATCGTAGACATTAATGAATTAGCAAGAACTAAAGGACGTGACCTTAATGAGTAATGAACAAGAAACTGCCCAAGTGTTAGCCACATTAAAGGATCCTCGGACTATACGTGTGCGCTCACAAGCTATTTTAGAACGAGTTAAACAAGATAAGTCAGCTTATTTCTCCCTAGATCCGGAAAAAATGACCAGCACTGCTTCTTTTGTTATTGAAGTCATTCAGGATAATTATCCAAATCTTGATATTCCTTATCACAGTCGTTGGCGTCATTTTGAAGCCGGAGGTATTGATCGAATTAAAAAAATGCAGGCACAATTGAATACCTTTTCTGCAGCGGAACAGGGAAAAATCCTTTATGAACTGGTTATCATCAGTGTATTTCTAGATGCCGGTGCCGGGCAATATTGGCACTACAAGGAGCCTGAGACAGGGGCAGAATATTCCCGATCAGAAGGTCTTGCCTTAGCAAGTTTATCTCTTTATCAAAAAGGTGTTTTCAGTGCCATCCCAACTGAACCGTTGAGAGTAGATGCCGAGCGTTTATTGACTTTTAATGAAGATGAGTTACGTCATGGATTCCAAGTAACTACCGAGAATCCACTAGATGGCCTTTCCGGGAGAGTTGCTCTGCTCAATCGACTTGGCGCATTAATACAACACGATGAACATCATTTTGGAAAAGAAAACCGCTTAGGTAACTTTTATACTTATATAAGCTCCTTGGCAGCAAATAACAGACTTACAGCACCGCAGATTTTTCATGAAGTACTCAATACATTTAATGAAATATGGCCAGCCAGACTTTCATTTCATGGAGTTCCTCTTGGAGATGTGTGGCAATATAATGCTCTAAAAACAAATGATCCTGGATCGGAATACATTCCCTTTCATAAATTATCCCAGTGGCTTACATACTCCTTGATTGAGCCATTAGAACAAGCGGGAATTACAGTAACTCATTTAGAAGAACTCACGGGTTTACCAGAGTATCGAAATGGTGGTTTACTCATCGATTGTGGTGTACTGAAAATTAAAAATAAGGAAGCTCTGGAAAAAGCCCTGCCACCTGATGCAGAAATGATTGTGGAGTGGCGTGCATTGACCATTACACTCTTGGATGAATTAGCTGCATTGATCAGAAAAAAATTGCAAAAAAATGCCATTGAACTCCCTTTGGCTAAAATTTTGCAAGGAGGCACCTGGGAGGCCGGACGACGAATTGCGAAACAAAAACGCCCCCAAGGCACCCCACCTGTCCAGATTATTAGTGATGGTACCGTTTTTTAAATTAAGACAATTTTCGCTTGGATATATTGCAGCCAAAGTGAAGGCGCATGCCGTAGCCCGGTTTCCTAGTAAAGATGTCCCGGGTTCCGCGTCGCTACCAAGCTACAATTTTTCACCTAAAACCGCAGTTTGGAGTTAAAATGAACAATCAACATGTTGTTGTAGTGAACCACCCATTAATTCAGCATAAATTAACAATTATGCGCCGAAAAGATACCAGTACTGTCAAATTTCGTAATTTGATGCATGAAATTAGCATGTTACTCGCTTATGAAATCACTCGTGATTTAGAAATCGAATATGAAGAAATCGAAACACCCCTAGCCATGATGCAATCACCTGTTTTAAAAGGTAAAAAATTGGTTTTTGTTTCAATTTTGCGAGCAGGTAATGGTTTAGTCGATGGCATGTTGCAACTTGTACCTACAGCACGAATTGGTCACATCGGTTTGTATCGTGATCCTAAAACACTAGAAGCTATTGAATATTATATTAAACTTCCAGAGCATACTCGAGATCGCGATGTCATTGTAGTTGATCCTATGTTAGCAACTGGAAATTCAGCAATTGCCGCAGTTAAGGAAATTAAAGCCATCAGTCCCAAATCAATTAAATTTCTCTGTCTGCTTGCCTCGCCAGAAGGAATTGCAGCATTTCATGAAGAACATCCAGAAATTCCCATTTACACGGCCGCAATAGATCAACAACTCAATGAAAAAGGATATATTATTCCAGGATTAGGGGATGCCGGGGATCGACTTTATGGTACCAAATTGGAATATTAGTCCCTAAAACCAAGTAAATATTTATGGAACATTCTGTCAACATAAGAGGCCATTGTTGAAATTTTGGCTTCGAAGTGTTAATATTGAACACCGTGCTCGGTATTACATAAAGGATGTTTTAATGTCATCAAATGAAACTGCAGGAATACTTTCACCTTTAGCTACAAGTAAAAAGTATTCATGGACAAAACAGGATACCGTCTGGATGCTAAGTCTTTACGGTACCGCTGTAGGTGCTGGAACTCTGTTCCTTCCAATTGATGCCGGACTTAATGGGATCTGGCCCTTAATAATAATGACCATACTTGCCTTTCCCATGACTTACTTCTCACATCGTGCACTATGTCGTTTTGTTTTATCAGGCTCTTCTACTCAAAATGACATTACCGAGGTGGTTGAAGAGCACTTCGGTACTTTTGCAGGAAGAATACTGACTGGTTTGTATTTTTTTGCGATTTATCCCATTTTATTAATGTATAGTGTGGCTATTACCAATACCACTGAAAGTTTTCTTGTGAATCAGTTAGGTATATCTGCTCCTCCAAGAGCACTTTTAGCCATAATACTAATTCTTGCTCTTATGGCGATTGTCCGCTTCGGTCAGGAAATAATTGTCAAATCAATGTCCGTAATGGTTTATCCTTTTGCAACTATATTATTATTTTTGTCTATTTATTTGATTCCCAACTGGAATAACGCCATTTTACAACAAGACAACTCGTTACATGCCAACGGTGGTCATGGATTGTTAATGACTCTATGGCTAGTCATTCCAGTCATGGTATTTTCCTTTAATCATTCGCCAATTATTTCATCTTTCGCAGTGAATCAAAAAAAACAACATGGTATTGATGCAGATAGCCATAGTACCGCGATCATGCGCTATAGCCATTTGCTTATGGTTTTTTCAGTGATGTTCTTTGTATTTAGTTGTGTTTTTAGCCTCTCACCGCAGGATCTTTTACAAGCGAAACAACAAAACATTTCGATTTTATCTTATCTTGCAAATCATTTTAAAACGCCGCTGATTGCGACCATCGCTCCTATTATTGCCTTTATTGCAATTTCCAAATCGTTTCTTGGTCATTATTTAGGGGCTAAAGAAGGTCTTAGCAGTATTATTGTCAATTTGCTCAAACCAACTGGAAAAAAAATAAGCTCATGCAAGTTGCAACGCATCATAGAAATTTTTATGGTACTGACCTGCTGGATTGTAGCTACAATCAATCCCAACATCTTAAAAATGATAGAAACTTTGGGTGGACCAGTTATTGCTATGCTGCTCTTTATTATGCCTATGTATGCAACTGCCAAAATTCCAGCAATGGAAAAATATCGTACACATGTTGCAAGCAATGCATTTACAACAATCATGGGCATCATCTCTATTTCAGCCATAGTATATGGCTTGCTATAAAATGGTTCGTAGTCTGCGTGCAACTTAATAGAACAAAGGCTACGTTGCGCACAGCTCCTATTTTCATTCCTACGAAAATATGAAACAATTTATATCAATCTCATTCAATACCATTTTCGATGCACGTTGAATTTCACCACGTACCTATAGAAAACATTCAGGCGGGACAATATCAGCCTAGACAAGATTTTAATGACATCGCATTAAAAGAACTCGCCCAATCGATTGTCTCCCAGGGTTTGATTGAACCCTTAATCGTAAGATCAATAGCAAAACAACGTTATGAAATTATTGCTGGAGAGAGGCGATGGCGTGCTGCAAAAATAGCTGGCTTGCAAACAGTGCCTTGCCTAATAGGAAATTATAGTGACAAACAAGCATGCGCTCTCACTCTAATTGAAAATATCCAACGAGAAGATTTAAATTTGATTGAAGAAGCAAGCGCTTATCGGCGATTGATTGATGAATTTAATTATCACCAAGATGAAATAGCTACTTTAGTTGGAAAGTCACGTAGTCATATTGCCAATATTATTCGTCTACTTGGTTTAAGTGAAAAAATAAAAAATTTAATTAGGGATAAAACGTTATCTTTGGGGCATGCGCGAGTCCTTGTAGGGCTAAGTCCTGCGCAACAAGAATATTTAGCCCAGCAAACTATAGAGCAACAATGGTCAGTGAGGCAGTTAGAACATGCGGTTAAAACGCAAAAAAACAAAGAATCTTCTCCTCTCCAAAATGCTAAAAAAGATCGAGACATTGAGCGATTGCAAACGGTATTGGCAGAGCAAGTGGGCGCACCTGTACAAATAATAAACGACAATGGTGATGGAGGATGGTTACAAGTTAAATTTTTTGATAATGACACCCTTGCAGGACTTTTGGAGCGATTGGGCTTGAGATATGATTAGACCATGTTTATCAACCCTCGCATCAGCATATGGCAAAGCAAAAGGAACGACCTCGATGAAAAGGATCTTAACTGGCACGTTTTTATTGGCATTATCAGCACTATCACATGGTGCCAGTATCCAAAGCGAAGTAGATAAGTTAATTAACCGCATTAATCCGAATGTTAACCTCGGAATTGTCGTTCTTGACCTAACCTCTGGTCAAACTCTATATCGCCGCAATGCAGAACGGTTGTATATCCCTGCAAGTAACATGAAACTTTTTTCGGAAGCAGCCGCTTTAATGGTGCTTGGGCCAGATTATCGTTTTAAAAATCAATTAAATGTGAGTGCTGGTAACGTACAACAGGGCGTGCTCCAAGGAAACGTTTATGTGCAACTAAGCGGAGACCCTTCATTTAGCCGCAATGATTTAAACACGCTACTTTCTTCCTTGAAAGAATGGAATATCAATACCATCCAGGGTAATGTATACATCGATAGCAGTTTTGCTGGAGTCGATCCCTATCCACCAGGTTGGCTAACAACGGATTTATCCTACAGCTATGGTGCCCCCAATGCCCCAGTTATGGTTGATTCTAATCGTTTGACTGTTACCGTAAACCCTGGTGCTCAGGCTGGAGATCCTGCAATCGTTGAAGCAGACGATGGTGGTGGCGCCATCACATTAAATAACCTGGCTACAACTAAAGCCAACGCCAAAGGGTGTGGTGTAGGTTTTAGTTTAGATCAAAACAATCATTTAACTGTTCGAGGTTGCGTTGGAGTAGGACAGTGGGCAGTACAACAACGTTTGGCTATAAAAAACCCTTTAATGTATGCTCAAGCGATGATCAAAAACCAATTGATAAAAGCCAATATCCAACTCAATGGTCAAGTACAATTAGGTAAAACTCCAGCGGGTTCTTTATTAATTGCGACCCAATACTCTAAACCTGTATCGCAATTGATGGCAGATACGTTAAAACCCTCTGATAATCTCTACGCAGACAGCCTTTATTTACATGCTGCTGAAAAACTCAAGGGAGCTCCCGTCAACTGGCGAAGTGCTGAGCCCTTGATCAAAAACTTTTTACAATCACAAACAGGAATCGATTTTTCTAATGCGATTTTTACTGATGGGTCAGGCCTGTCACGCTACAGCTTGGTAACCCCTGAGCAAACCATATCACTATTAAAATTTTTATATCAACGTTTTCCATTATCTTATGAATATATAGCCGCACTACCTATTTCCGGACGTGATGGAACCTTGCAAAAAAGATTCCGTATTCCAATACAACAAGGTTTTGTGCGTGCTAAAACCGGTACTATGACCGGGATAAACAGTCTTTCAGGATATTTATATACGGCCAATGGCCATACATTGGCTTTCGCAATGTATGTCAACAGACAACCAGGAAAAGCCTCTGGACCCGGACGCCCAGTACTGGATGCAATTATTACTTATTTTCTACAGAAAAACCCAGAAAGCAGTCGTTTAAGTCGAGTTTTCTCACCCCATCAACGCATTAGTTTCCAATTGAATCCTACTCAAGCTGAAAAACAAAAAGTACATCAAGCTCGATGGAGACGTTTGGAGTCTGCAATACGAACTGCGCTGAGTGGACAATCTGTTAACATAATATATCGAGGCAATGAGCTTATCGTACATGATAACCAAGCGGATCCTGGAAAAGTATGGTCATCATTGCAATCCGTAGTAAAAAAATATCCTTTTGCAGTAATGCTGTCCTCCAAGACGCTACCGATTAATCCTTCTGGAAGCCCTGCCCTACTCTGGATACAGGCACCCGATACATCCAATCAAACCCAAAGAATATGGAGTATTCGCGAAGCAGCCTAGGAATACGTCATTGCCACAGGCAACGAAACTTGGAAAGAGTACAAAATTTCTGAGTTTCGTTACCCTCACCCAACATAAATGATTTAATATACCCCATATCCCTGAATAAATTACAATGGAGACTCAATTGAACGCACTAGTTCAAATTATTCTACTGTTTTTTTGTTTCTTTCATTCTGTATACGCTGCACCCACCTTTTTAACCCTTAGTGATATTCATTACGGCAGTAATAATCTATCTCGTGACGGAGAAGATACTGGCACAGAATTCTTGAAAATTACTATGAGGGAATATGCAAAACTGAGCAATAAAGTAGATTTCATTCTTTGCTTGGGTGATTTACCCACTCATTCTTTATTTAATACAACTAAAAAGGGAGAGTTTGAAAAAACTGTATTTGACGAATTATATAAAAACGATAAGAAACTGAAACCTATTTTTTATATTGCAGGCAACAATGATTCGTTACTTGGCAATTACCAACCTTTCGAATCAAATGGCGTATCCCCGTTAAATTTTGCTACGGATTGGGATGGAGCTTGTGCTCATTGTAAAGGCTTAATTATTGATGACAGTCACATGTATCAAGATGGATATTATTCCAGTTATGTAATACCCGGGAACAAAAATATTATTTTGATTGCCTTAAATGCAACTCAATGGACAAAAACTCCTATCCTTTCACAGTATCCTAATCAGGAACATGATGCGTTAATCCAACTTTCTTGGCTGAATCAACAATTAAAAAATCATCATGCCAAACAATTGTTAATTGCCATGCATGAACCACCCGGAAACTCATATCGCGGAGAACCCATTTGGCATAAACCCTACATGCAGGAATTTATAAAAATATTAAACAACAACAAAAAATCATATGGAGAAATTACCCTGATCACATCCCACACCCACATGGATGAGCTCAGAAAAATCCATCTAAAGGGCGGCAGTAATATATATGCTTATTCTACCCCGTCTATCAGCCGCATCCATCATAATTACCCAAGTATGAAAATATTTAGCATGAGCAATAATCTAAAAATAAAAAATTTTACTACTTATTATACAAGTGACCTAATCAGTTGGAAAAACGAGCAATATCAGGCGCTAAACTCCCCTGGTGCTATTTTTCCACATTGTCACCAAACACTATCTCAATGTCTCAATAAGTTAAATACCGAACAAGTATGCAATTATTTAGATAATGGTTTGTTTTATGGAGTAAAAAGTCCGAAGGTACCCAATCATGAATGCAATAAAATATATAAAGTTTCCTAATTGACAAATTCATAAATCAACTCTAAGTTTAACCCGTGATCATTAAAGGACTAAATTATGAAAGCACTTTATACAGCAACAGCACGTACGCACGGTGGCCGAAATGGTCATATAGAAACCTCAGACGGATTACTAAGACTGGATCTCGCCAAACCCAAGGAATTAGGAGGCCAAGGCGGTGGCACAAATCCAGAAGAATTATTTGCTGCAGGTTATGGCGCATGCTTTGAAAGTGCCTTGCGCCATGTTGCCAGTTTACAGAAAATTTCTCTGCAAGATGTCTCAATTCTTTCTCAGGTCTCTTTGTACCCCACACCAGAAAAAGGATACAAGCTTGGAGTTGAAATGCATACTCACATTACAGGTTTAAACCAAAAAGAGGCAGAAGAATTAGTAGCTAAAGCTCATGAAATTTGTCCTTATTCTAATGCAATTCGTGGCAATATTGATGTGGAATTTAAGATCAGCACAGAATAAAGCATCATGCCTGGATGAAGCAAAGCTTAACAGCGATTTAAGATTATACAAGTCCTAAAACCCGGGTTTCGTTGTGCGTGCCCGGGCCAAAATTTATAGTTTAATCATATTGCAGGATGCTTATGACACTAGAGATCTTGCCAAGGGCAACCAACCCGCATGCGATATAGCATGACCTCCACTATCATGCAAAGATTGGGCTTGTCATAAATGCTATGCCGTTGCATGATCTCCCTCAGCTTTGACCAAAGCTCGTCATTGAGCATAAATCGAAACATTGCAAAGTCATTCTATACTAGCTATCAGAACCGTTATATTATGAGTTTGGAAATTTTATATTGGTTGGTTGGACGGTTCCTGATAATATAAACTTATTTGTTAAAAATTCTCTATGAAAAACAAACAATTTGATCTTATCGTACTCGGTGGGGGCAGTGGCGGTATCGCGAGTGCGGTGCGAGCCGCCAAATATGGTGCCAAGGTAGCTGTAGTAGAACCAAGCTATTTGGGTGGTACCTGTGTCAATTTAGGTTGTGTCCCCAAAAAAATTATGTTCAATGCGTCCATGATTAATGAAATGATACATCATGCACCTGAATATGGTTTTACTCTTACAACAACATCTCTTGATTGGAACAGTCTGGTTAATAAACGTAATGCCTATATAAAACGACTCAGGGAAAACTATGCAAAACGTTTTACCCAATTTAACATCACTTTAATTCAGGGTGCTGGTGCTTTTCATGACGCACACTCAATCCAGGTAAATGACGTGCTGTACCAGGCACATCATATCATCATTGCGACAGGCGGCAAACCATCTCTACCAATGATTCATGGAATTCAACATGCAATCGATTCGGATGGTTTCTTTGCCTTGACCAAACAACCTGAAAAAGTAGCAATCATTGGTAGTGGGTACATCGGAGTGGAGCTGGCAGGAGTATTAAACAATCTAGGAAGTGAAACACATCTCTTAATGAGAGGCACACGACCTTTATCCCGATTTGATCATGTCCTAGGTGATACCTTGATGGAAGTCATGCAACAACAAGGTATTCATCTCCACACAAATCATAAAGCAAAAGAAATAAACTTACATAGTGATGGCAGAAAATCTATAGTATGTGCCAGCGGTTCAATTATTCAGGATATAGACGTCATTATTGCCGCTGTAGGAAGAAAACCCCGAACGTCTGGGTTGAACCTGGAGAAAGTAAAAGTTGCCATTGATGAGCAAGGTTTGGTTTTGGTCGATGCTTTTCAAAACACCAGTACTCAAGGGATCTATGCCTTAGGTGATGTAACCAATGCACCAGCTCTTACTCCTGTAGCAATAGCTGCAGGCCGTCGTTTAGCAGATCGTTTGTTTGGAAAACAACCCGAAGCGTGTCTAAATTATGAGAATATAAGCACTGTAATCTTTAGTCACCCCCCAATAGGAACAGTTGGTCTCAGTGAACAGGAGGCTATTGAACAATACGGTAAAGAGCAAATTAAAATCTATCAAACTCGTTTTAATCCAATGTTTGAAGCATTCGCTGAAGAAAAAACACCTACCGTGATGAAATTAGTTACCCTGGGCAAAGAAGAAAAAATTATTGGTTTGCATGTTATTGGAATGGCCGCTGATGAAATGCTGCAAGGCTTTGGTGTGGCAATAAAGATGGGTGCCTGTAAAAAAGATTTTGATAATACAGTTGCTATTCACCCTACAAGTGCAGAAGAATTTGTAACGATGGTTTAATAATATGAATGATGCTATTCGCAGTTTTCAAGGTAAATCGCCTTCATTAGGCCAAAGAGTATACATCGATCCTAAATCAGTAGTCATTGGCGATGTATCCCTGGGTGACGATGTATCCGTTTGGCCCATGGCTGTTTTACGTGGGGATGTGAACTCGATTAAAATAGGCAAAGCATGCAGTATTCAAGATGGGGCTATTTTGCATGTTACCCATGATGGCCCCTATACATCAGGGGGACAGCCATTAATTTTAGGCCAGGGAATTACAATTGGACATCAAGCAGTATTACATGGTTGTATTATTGATGATTTTTGTCTCATTGGTATGGGAGCATTAATTTTGGATGCTGTACACATATCCCATCATGTAATGGTCGGAGCAGGATCTTTAGTCGCTCCTGGAAAGGTACTGGAAAGTGGTTACCTATATCTTGGAAATCCAGCTAAAGCAATTAGAAAATTAACCGATCAAGAACTTGAGATGTTAGAGTATTCAGCACAACATTATGTGCGTCTCAAGGATAAGCATTTGGCATCATTATAGTATTGTAACTTGATAATGCAAAATGGACTCCTTAATCAGTTTATTATACTCAGAGGTGTTATATAAATTTTCACACATAATTTAGGAAAATAGTCAGATCTATTCATTGATATTCGTCCTATCTTCCTAAAATTAATAGCGCGGTTTAATTCAAATTCATGGAGTAGGAGGCGTCGGTGGCATAGGGTGTTCAGATACTACTTGCTTTGGTTGATTCATGAGGCCATGTGTACTAAGCAATATTCCATTATTCACTTTTGTTGACTCTTTTAAATCGATAGCCTGCTCAGCTTGTTCCAGTTCTTGTTCCATTTTTTGTATAAGAAACTGCAAGCGAGCATTTTGCTCCGCCAATTCTGATTGTATTGACTTAACATCTGCAATTCCATTTTCTAGAGCAATGAGTCGTTCTTTAATTTTCATTTATATTCCCTACAAATCATTTTTAATTATTAAACTATTCATGGACTTAGTATCCTATCTAAAGGCCGGTGAATAATAACAATTAATTAACCATAACTCGAGTTACTCCAGAAATTTTCATGACTAAATTTTCTGTATATGCACTTGAGGGGGTTTGAAAACCAATTGGAGCATTTCCTGATAGAACATTTTGGATAATCATTACTGTAGATAAAGCAGTCAGTGTATAACCATTTGGCGTAGTCATTAAAGCTGCAATTTTTTCTCCTGAATCATTAACTACTTCGCCATAAATTTTTACAACTGAATTCGTTCTTTGTTCCTCAGTAGGCCCAGCAGGCAACTGATTGATTTTATGTGTTATATACTTTTTAATTAGAGGCCAACTTAAAAGCCATTTAAATGAATTAATAACGTTTTTAAATTTCATTACTTTTCTTGGTAAAGCCATATAAGTTTCAATATGTGGGATTTGTGTAGACCACCATGCTGACGCCAAATCTCCCCATGAAATCGTGGCACATAACAAATTCTTTGTAGTACCAAAATCAAAAGAATGGGTCTTCCAGCTAAAAGAAACTTTTTTTAAAGCACCATTATCTCGAATTAGAGTTCCTTCAGGAATATCTTCTATCATTGTTTTAGCAGTGCCATGAGAGATACTTAAACCTGAATTTTCATTAAATGTTGCGATAGCAAGTAATAGTCGGCTTGCGTCAGGCAAACAACATTTCAAATAAGCAGCCAAACAATCACTAGGAACCACATCAAATCCAGAACCAGGAAGCAACATAATCCCTTCCATGAGTGCACGTTCATTCATTGCCATGAGCCCTTCTATTACCATGACCTCGCCAGTAATATCCAAATAATGTGTTTTTACTGCAAGACAAGCCAAGGCCATGTTTTTATAGGTATACTTGAATGGACCAGCACAATGAATTACTGCAATGAGATCGCGCAGCGCTTTTTTAGTTTGTTCCAGATCATTCACATCAAATACTCTGTATTCCAAATTCAAAGCATTGGCTTGTACCTTTAATTTTTCTTCATCTCTACCTGCTAATATCGGCTTTAATCCTTGCTGTACACTTAATTGAGCGATCAAGTTACCGGTATATCCATAAGAGCCATAAATTAGGAAATTTTTCTTTGTCATAAGATGCCTGAATATATTTTTATCCAGTGTATCTCGAGAATTGTCATTTATCGAGGTCCAAGTATCTGAAAAACTAATAGAGAATAAAAAATTTTGGAAACGAATTAAGTAGTTAGAGTTAAATCGCTAGAAATCATAGCAAATTGGTTGAAATAGCGAATTAGATGATAAAAAAGCAGAATTCGGAAGAATATTTAATAAGTCATAATTAAAAAAAAAGCGACCGTAAAGCCGCTTTTCAAGAATAAAACCCTGGCGATGACCTACTTTCACATGAGGAGACCTCACACTATCATTGGCGCGGGCTCGTTTC
>NZ_QHJG01000022.1 GCF_003184185.1 Legionella qingyii
CATTTAGTCTATCTAAACTCCCTCATTAAAAACATTTTTTGCCTCGACCTTGAGATTTTTCGCAAGTCCTGACCTTATCAAACCTTTCAGAATTACTCATATTCCATTGCCCCCACGTTCCTTGATATCCCTTTAAACGCTGTTGCGCAAACTGATAAAAATGGGCAAGGAACAAAATTCTCTGCTCATAATAAGGAGTTAGGTAAGGCTCTGCTCGATTGACTTCAAACAAATTATAATAGGGAGGTATTGATGCGTGTCGTGCAATAATTTCTTCAAAACTCACTTTATCTGCATTTTTTAACATGTCGTACATCACAAAAAAACTCGTTGTCCGCCCTTTTCCTCCTCTACAATGTATGTGAAACCAAGTATCTTTAGGCGCATTTTTTATTATGGCTAAAAAGGCATCGACTTCTGAATCAGACGGTGCACAATGATCGGTAACGTATAATCGATGATATTCAAAACCTAATCTTGAAACTATGTCCGCTTCATTTTTTATCTTTTTTACCGGGATGCTTTTGCCGCTGGAAAACTCCTTGGCAGCGAACTGTTGCGAAGATAGAATTCCGCTTATTTTTTTCTGAGTTTTTAATGAACCGAGCCAATTTTCCTGATCTGCAAGACTTTGGGCATTTGTTTTTCCGCGATTTATCCAATCATATTCACTTACTAATGTAATCGCTCTGCCATTAAGATAGCCATGGCTTTCCTGGCGTAAATCCAACACCAGTACTGGCTTATCACGTAAATATCCATGCATGGCAATATAATCAGAAATATCTTTCCATCCCTTTTCACTCGGCTCTTCACTGCCAGACATGGTCAATTCGTTAATGCCCAATGTATTCCCTTCATACGCATTGGCAATCATAGAGGCATCACGTAACCATTTTAATGGAGAAGATGAACGCTCACTGTCTTGCACAATACAGGGATTATGGATACTGGCATCGCATATCCTTGTTTCTGTATTTGTTTTTGCGAAACTTAATCCCTGAACTAACAAGAGAGCATTAGAAATAACGGTAATGTGCTTCAAATAGGTCATCCATAACCCCTTAACAAGAAACATAAACCATTCTATGTTAATATTTTTTTCTACTGCAAGACCATTGGTTCAAAATTTATCAGATTTATTATCAATTAATCTGCAGATGTACCTTTTCGGCTCGGCAGGCTAAATGAGGATTATTTATCAAATAGTTGCTTGGAGTGAGTGCCACAATATACATTAATAAAATCAATAACTGCTTGCGCAAAATGAGCATTCCATAAGTTCTGATGCCCTTTATCAGAAAACTCAATCCATTCCTTAGGCTGGTTGGCTTGATTAAACAGAACCAAACCTTGATTGTAAGGAACAACATCATCCAGTTTCCCATGCAACATCAAGATGGGAACATGAATTTTTTGAATGCGTGATAAAGAATCATACTTATCAATCATGGGCATTGGTAACCAGGAATAATGAAAACGTGCCAGAGCCGTTAATGAGGTATATGGCGATTGCAGCACTAAAGCGCACACAGGAAATTCTGTCGCCATTTGTGTTGCAACTCCAGTTCCTAATGATTCTCCATAGAGCACGATATGATTTTCTTCAACCCCCTGTTGTTGTAAAAATTGTATTGCCGCTCGCGCATCCTGATATAATCCTGATTCAGTTGGCCTTCCCGGATTTCCTCCATACCCACGATATTCCAGTAATAACACACCAAACCCTTCTGAGAGAAGTTGACGAACAAGAGGCATACGATAGCCAATATGCCCTGCATTTCCATGCAAATAGAGAATTACTGGTTTCTTATCCACGGAGGGTTTATACCAAGAACTTAAAGTCAATCCATTCGCAACAGGGATTTTAATAATTTGCATGTCTTCAGCCTGAAAATCTTGCAAATTAGGTTGTTCAGAAGATGGGAAATAAATGAAATAACGTTGCCAAAAATACGCCACGGTAGCAAATAAAATAAAAAGAAAGAGAACCAGTAACCATTGCTTTTGCATCATTTTATTTCATCTACATCCATTGTTTTGATTGTAAAAATGGGTAATCTGTATATCCTTTTGCACTGCCCCCGTATAAAGTTGCACGATCTAATTCATTCAATGGCGCGTTTTTTCTAAACCGCATGACCAGATCGGGGTTGGAAATAAAATATCGTCCAAAAGCCACGAGATCGGCATAACCACTGGTGACTGCTTCGTCGGCCATTTCCAATGTATAACCGTTATTTACCATCCAGGGGCCATTAAATTCTTTGCGTAATGCGTTGAAATCAAAACCATAATATTCGCGTGCCCCTTGAGTTTCTCCTTCAATAACATGAACATAAGCCAACTCAAATCGACTCAGTTCTCGTACAAGTGGAAAAAAAACAGCAGCAGGTGCAGTATCTGTGACTCCATTGGCATGACTTACTGGAGCGAGACGGATTCCTGTTCGATGTGCGCCAATTTCATCAACAATGGTAGCAGTCACTTCCAGTGCAAAACGTAATCGGTTTGCAATTGAACCGCCATATTGATCCGTTCGATGATTTGTCCCATCACACAAAAATTGATGAATGAGATATCCATTGGCTGCATGAATTTCAACGCCATCAAACCCCGCTAAAATAGCATTTCTTGCAGCAATTCGATAATCTTCAATAAGGCGGGGAATTTCACTGAGCTTTAATGCACGTGGCACTCCAACTTCGACAAAAGTACCATTTTCAATAAATGTGCGCTGTCCTGATGCCGCAATGGCTGAGGGAGCAACAGGAGCAATGCCTCCTGGTTGCAGAGAAGGATGTGAAATTCGCCCTACATGCCAAAGTTGCAAATATATAGCCCCTCCTTTTGCGTGAACAGCATCCGTTACCAATTTCCATCCAGCAATTTGTTCTGAGGAATAGATTCCGGGGGTCCAAGCATATCCTTTTCCGGTCGGCGAAATTTGCGTTGCTTCGGCGATAATTAAGCCTGCATCCGCGCGTTGCGCATAATATTCTGCGTTAAGTTCTGAAGGAGTATCAATTCCATGGATTGAACGATTTCGCGTTAATGGAGCCATGACAATGCGATTTTTTAGCGTGAGCTCTCTTAAATTAAAAGGACTAAATAAAATTTCATGGTTCGTAGTCATAGTTGCCTCATGCAGTTATTCATACTCAAAATTAATTCATTTATTTCTTCTAAAATTAATTAAAACATTCTATCTATGTTTCATTCTAGATTATAGGGTAAGATATTGCTGAACAGTGGAACCCATTACTTTCATAAGGAAATAGAAATGTATCAGAATATTTTAGTTGCGATTGATGATAGCGATACATCAATGCAAGCCTTCCAGGAAGCGATTAAGCTCAGTAAAGTGCATCAGGCAAAATTACGAATTGTGCACATTACAAATGAGTTTTATGCTCCTTATCTTGGAACCGGGGTTGATTATGAGAAGCTTGAGGCTTCATTCAAAGAATATGGTCAACAATTTTTGAATAAGATGCAAACCATAGCACTTCAACAGCATGCCGACTGTGAAGCACAACTTCTTGAAATGAATCCCTCTACCGAAAAAGTTGCTGAAAAAATCATTGAAGCAGCAAAAAATTGGCCTGCTGATTTGATTGTCCTAGGAACTCATGGTCGTCGTGGCTATCAGCATTTATTGCTTGGTAGTGTCGCAGAAGGTGTTATTCGCAACGCGTCGATGCCGATTCTTCTAATTCGAGGCAAAAAGTCCTAAAGAAGCTGGTTGCAGTGATTTGGTTTTATCATTACTAGAAACCTAAGTAATTGCCCTAATCTATTTATAACAATAAATGATATGGTCTTTCAATTCAAAGGATGTCTGAAAATCTTGTGAAGATTTCGCAAGATTTTTCACCATCCATTGACAGGCATCGTTACTTGGATACTGCAATTTGAAATTTTTTCTTAGCATTGGAACCAACTCCAATTGTGACAACTGTAAATGGGCATCAAAAGAGAGAAAATACATCACCGACAAATCACTTTTGAACTCTTCCCAGCCACTTATGCCCTCATAATCATTAATCAAATCGCCACAACCATAAAAAATTAAACCTTGATGGTACCATTCAATACCAATGGGATGATGTGATGAGTGACCATGAAAGATCGGAAGAGTTGCTTGATGGAATCTTCTTGCAGATCAGGTAGCAACCATACTCCTGGCTGTTCCTGGGTAGCACCCCATTCTTTGAAAATACCACTGGAACTAAGCCCCATAGAGAACACGAGAACTCTACCCTTGAAACCCGGAATAAAATGAATTGCTGGTGCAGTTGCTTCCTGAATGTTTTTTCCAGCACCAGTATAACCTATTCGTGCCTTATCCAGAGTCAATAGTGTTTCTAAAAAACCTTCTCTACCCCAATCCAATACATGATTATTTGCCAAAGCACAAACATCAATATGTGCTGAAGTAATAGCATCTATATTCTCAGGATGCATGCGATAATTGATCCCCTTCGATGGCCATGGAGTATTGCTGCTGGTAATGCTTGTTTCCAAATTAATTAAACGAAAATCTGGTTTCCTTAGCTTTAATTCATTTAAGCCATCCCCCCACACATATGCTCCTTTGTTGCCAAGAGGAATCGTACCATTAGCTCTTTCGGCAAGGGAAACATAAATACGGGCATCTGTAACATAAGATTCATAGAGTTGTGGTTCACAAGGATGCGTTAAAATTTGATCAATTCCTCTCCCAGTCATGACATCGCCGCATAAAAAAATATGGAATGGAAGTAAGGCTGAGGACATGATGATTTATCCTATAACATGGAGTGATAAAATCAGCTCATTTTTTCTACTAAAAAAATAATAGTCTTAAATTGAAAGTGTAGTAGAAACCAACAGCAGTTTGCTGGTATTTTGATGATTTTTTATATTCGTTCCCTATATTAATTCAAAGATGATTTTTTGGCGGTATATTGCGCCCCCCTCAAATAATTCAGATTCAGATATCTCACTTTTTCTTTTCTTATTATCTTCTGGAATAGTTAGCACACCCAAATTTATCGATTTGCGACTTAAAAAATGAGCGCTAGTATTGCTCAATTAGGCATCATGGCATGACATCTACACGTAAAAAATATCAAATTTGGCTAATACTGATGACATGATCATTCATCGTTTGGTATATACTGTATAAAACCAGTTCGTTTTCTCTACTAAGTAAGATAAAAATCTTAAATCAGGGGGAGTGGTGGAAAATAAACAATGGCAGTTTTCGCTCTGGTATATTTTGATGATTTTCTGGATTATCCTCTTATTCCAGAACTATTTTTTCGCATCACATCCTGTAGATATTGCTTATAGCGATTTTATAAAACTTTTGAAAGCAGATAAGTTAGATAACGTCTTACTTACTCAAGACTATATTACCGCAAACTTAAAACCTGAAGGTTTAACAGAATTACTCCCAGAAGATAAACTCAAAGAAATAAAAGAATACGGTGGCAAAGAACCCCAGATTACTACAGTCCGTATTAATGATCCCTCTCTTGTATCCACTCTGGAAGCAGCAAAAGTACAATTTAATGGACAAGCTGAAAACAAATGGCTAACCATGATACTGTCTTGGATTATTCCTGCATTACTTTTTTTTGCTTTGTGGAGTTTTTTGATAAGGCGCATGGGTTCAGCTGCTGGCGGAGTTTTGGATGTTGGGAAAAGTAAAGCTAAAATCTACATGGAAAAAGAAACACATGTATCATTTCAAGATGTTGCAGGAGTAGATGAAGCAAAAGCTGAGCTTATGGAAGTCGTCGAGTTCCTCAAGAATCCGCAGCATTATACTCGTATCGGAGCCCATATACCTAAAGGAGTACTTTTAGTTGGTCCTCCTGGAACAGGTAAAACATTACTCGCACGAGCGGTGGCAGGAGAGGCAGGAGTACCATTTTTTTCAATTAATGGTTCAGAATTCGTAGAAATGTTTGTTGGTGTTGGGGCTGCACGCGTACGAGATCTCTTTATCCATGCACGGGAAACAGCTCCGGCAATTATTTTTATTGATGAGCTTGATGCTTTGGGGAGAGCACGTGGTGCATATCCTCTTGGCGGTGGACATGATGAGAAGGAACAGACTTTAAATCAGTTACTTTCTGAAATGGATGGCTTTGACCCCAGTGAGGGATTAATCTTACTCGCCGCGACGAATCGACCAGAAATTCTTGATCCGGCATTATTGCGTGCTGGACGTTTTGATCGCCATGTACTCGTCGATCGACCTGATAAAAAAGGCCGAGTAGAAATTCTAAATGTTCATCTGAAAAAAATAAAAAAAGCCTCCGATATTGATCCTGAAACAATTGCAGCCTTAACGCCGGGTTTTTCTGGTGCAGATTTGGCAAATCTCGTCAACGAGGCAGCTTTGCTTGCCACGCGTCATGATGCTGAATCTGTAAGCATGGATGACTTTACCAACGCTGTTGAACGAATTGTAGCGGGTTTGGAGAAAAAGAATCGCTTACTCAATCCTGAAGAGCGAAAAGCAGTGGCATATCACGAAATGGGGCACACTTTGATCGCGCTTTCTTTACCTAATGTAGATCAGGTGCACAAAGTTTCTATTATTCCACGCGGCATAGGGAGTTTGGGGTATACCATTCAACGCCCCACTGAAGACCGCTATCTGATGACTGAGGAAGAATTAAAAAATAAAATGATGGTATTGCTCGGAGGAAGAGCAGCAGAATTTGTTGTATTTGGTCGATTTTCAACGGGAGCAGCCGATGATCTTGCCAAGGCAACAGATATTGCACGAAGTATGGTCATGCGTTACGGCATGGACAAAGAACTCGGACCTGTAACCTACCAGAAAGAACACTCACCATTCCTGGAGTCTCCTATGACGCCTCACGATCGTGAGTTTAGTGAAGAAACTGCTTGTGAGATTGATGCAGCAGTCCGCAAAATTATCCAAACCGCATTTGATGATGCCGTAAATATTATAAAAAAGCATATTAAAATTTTAGAAAAAGGCGCGACTTTATTATTGAAAAAAGAAACTCTGAATGAAGAAGATTTAGCCACATTACATATCAAATAATAATCGTAGCCTGGGGACTCACAGCAAAACCCGGGTAATTGAAGTATTCCAGAATCGCGAGTTCCACTCTGCTACATCCAGTTTACATACATCAAAAGGTATCCTTTTTTGTTATCATTGATTGGTCATAAGCTGTTTTTGACTTAATGGCTTTAAAGCGCTCGTTTTATCAAAATGAATTAACCCATCGAATTGATAAGGAAGTCGCGTAAAAAAATAATGGCTGAAGCGTTCGCTTTCTGGAAGATAGACCACTCCTATAGCCCGCTGCAAGCGAGGAATATTTAAATAGTATTCCAATTTCTCATTATTGAGTAAATTTAAGAAAAAATTCTTGTATTTTAGCTGATGAAAGAGTTCTTCATAGCTTCCTGGCAAACCAGGTCTTATGTGCTTTTTCTCTCCTGCTCTTCCCCAATCAGATGCAGCCATAACAGTGCCCTCATAAGTTGAGAAACCAAGAGAATAAGAATTTATGCCATATTGCTCGCGTACCAACTGCCCCAGATTAAATTCATCACGTTCACCCATTTCAGTCGCACGCGAATCCCCAACATGTGAATTATGCGCCCAAATAATGATTTTAGCCGGCTTATTGAAGCGTGTTTCCAAATGATCAGCCAAGACATTAAGTGTTTCTGCCATATGAGTATCTCGGATATTCCATGTTGAAACCCTGCCTTCCAGCATGGAGCGATAATAATTTTCTGCATTTTTTACCAATCGAGCATTTTGAGTTGCAAAGAAATATTCATCTTCAACAGCAATTCCATCACGATGCAGGTATTCAAAAGCACGGTGTTGCAATTCAACTAATTGAGCCACTGCTTCATTAATACAGGATTTTTTAATTCCGGCACTAATTAGATAGCCGTACATTTGAGGATCTTGATTAAGATGATCAAAACACGCATATCGCTGTTTGGCACGTAGTGCCGCTTCAGGATCGATTTTATTTAGAAAATCAATTACTGCTTGCATCGATGAATTTAAGCTATATAAATCAAGACCATAAAATCCAATTTTTTTTGCTGCAGGCAAACTGTCATTATATAGACGTAACCAATTAAGAAATGGAGGAAGCGTCGTATTACGCCACATCCAAGTTGGAAATCGCTCAAAAGCATCCAAAGATTGCTCACTATGAGCTATAGTTCCTTCTCCCTGTAAATAACGATGGACACGATAAGCATCAGGCCAATCTCCTTCAATTGCAATTGCCATAAATCCGCACTCTTTAATAAGACGTTGGGATATTTGAATACGAGCCTGATAGAACTCATGGGTTCCATGGGACGCTTCACCAATCATTACAAAACGAGCATCGCCTATTTGCTCAAGCACTGCATCATAATCTTCATCTTGGGCGCCCAAAGGGACAATTGTATCATTCAGTTCATCGACCAGCTTTTGCAAAGCATCCTTATTCATAAAAGCCTCCTCGGACACAAACTTTATCCAATACAATATTGGTCAAACCATTTTTTGGCTAAGTTTGAAACCTCCTCCAATTTTCCAGGCTCCTCAAACAAATGAGTTGCTCCGGGAACCAGTTCCAATTGTGTGATGCAGCTCATTTGAGACATCGCCTGCTGATTAAGCCCAATAACTACCTCATCATCTCCACCAACAATAAGTAACGTAGGGCTCTTGACTTGAGGTAAATAGTTTCGGGCTAAATCTGGTCTACCACCACGTGATACAATCGCTTTGACTAAATCAGGGCCCTGTGCTGCTGCTACAAGTGCCGCACCACCTCCTGTGCTAGCCCCAAACAAACCAATTGGAAAATGATATGCTGCAAATTCTTTGGTACACCAATGAATTACATCAAGAAGTCGAGAGGCCAATAAATGAATATCAAAACGAAATTCACGAGTGACATTATCAATGACATCTTCTTGTGAGGTAAGTAGATCAAAAAGCAACGTTGCATATTTTCCTTCATTCAAGGTGCTTGCTACATATTGGTTGCGATTGCTGAATCGACTGCTTCCACTTCCATGTACAAAAATCACCATACCCTTCGCCTCCTCAGGGATGAATAAAAACCCGTTGAGATAAACATTTTTACTGGGAATGGTTACTGGATGTTGGATATCTACAGTATAAGCGTTCATAGGCATTCCTTTTCCTGAACCGATTATATTCCAAGTATAGACCTATTCTTGAGGTACGACGTTAAGCCTTAACTTATTCTAACAATTGAAGCAAGATGAATTTAGGATCAGGATTATTGCATAGTAAAAAAAGAGCCTATATGATTAAGTTGCCTTAGAATCATATCAATTTGATGTAATAAATAGAGATCTTGCATAACTGTAGGTTTTGCCTCAGTACAAGGCATTTTTGTTTCGAGGAGCCGATTTTACATGAAGTAAATGAGCAGTGCAGAAACAGAGATAACGCAGCAATAAATGAAAAAATGCACATGCAGAAGCTCTAATGAATAACTTAGGGATAAGGAATTATAATGGGCAAAAAGAATAAGCAGTCAACTTCATTTGCAGGAAAAAACAATTTTGATATTCCTCCAGGATTAGTTGCTCAAAGAAGGGCGCAATTAATTGCCGCCAGAGAACAATCTAGATTAACATCAGTGACATTCATTGATCCGGATACAAATAATACTCATACGAAACCACTTAGTCATCTTACCAAATCAAGACCCCAAATAAAGCATAAAAATCCTTCACGGACACGGCGCAAACTCAATGCATCATCGCACGATTTTTTAAAAAAAAATGAGCAAATAACAGGTTGTGCAACAGATATAAACTTAACTGTAGACTGGCTTAAAGAGTTGAAAAATACCATATCGGGTGCATGGATTGCTTATAGTAATTACTATAAACTGGGTATCAACACCCGCCAACCTAATGGATGGTTTAGTTGGTGGCGCCATACCGAGGATGGACAAATAAGAGCGGAAAAGATCAACAATGAAGCAGAAGCTAGCGATAATACTGATATAATTATGAAGCAGATGGAGCAATTTTTTGAGGACCCTTCTACCCGCTATGAAAACCACTCTTTTGCCACTTATTTATTTGAACAATTCAATCGTCTGTTAGAACGCCATGAATATAAACCACGGCAAGGAATAATTTATGATAAAAACTATTGGCACACAATTGCCGAACAATTGCACCGGTTAATGGCCAAAGAGGCGTATAACCATAGCTCAGAAACACCAGTTCTGTGAATCTCAATTTAAAAATAGGGGCAATTACATGCATCATCAGAATCCCTGGGCTATAAATACCCCCATTAATACTTTTTTCTTTGATTGTGATGGTACCCTATCCCTTATTGAGGGCATTAATGAATTAGCAACGATAAACGGGGTCGCAGAGCAAGTACATCAGATTACTGCACGCTGTATGGGCAAAACGGGTATGACTACCAGTGATTATCGCCAGCGCTTGGATTATGTCCAACCCACTCGAAAACAAATAGAAGAGTTATCGGAATGCTACAGACAACATATTGCTCCCGGAGCACAAGAACTCATTCAGCTATTACACAGTTTGAATAAAAAAATCTATATTATTTCTGCTGGGATTAAACTGGCAGTGGTTCAGTTTGCCCAAACTTTAGGAATTCCTGCAACTAATGTGCTCGCAGTAGATGTGTATTTTGATGAGCAAGGTAATTATCAAGGATTTGATGAACAAAGCAATATGACCCAAGGCAATGGTAAAACGATAGAAATTGCCTCAGTACTCAAACCCGATGAACGCTCTTTATTGATAGGTGATGGCGTAAGTGACTGGGAAGCTCGAGAAATAGTAACACGATTTATTGGTTTTGCAGGCCTAAATCCTAAGGAATGGGTGAAAAATCACTCTGATTTTTATATCAGCAATTCAAGTTTTTACCCGATAATCCCTTTAGGGCTAACTCAGAATGAGTTGAAAAAATTGCCTTCACAATATTATGCTTATTATGAACAGGGGCTTGCTGAAATTTATAACTCTGTTGTTCTGATCAAGGGAGATGACCATGTTTATCATTCAAGTTCTTGATAATATATCGCCACAGGGCTTGAGTTTGTTTCATCCTGACATTTATCAACTAGGCCTTAACCCAGTTGAGCCTGATGCCATTCTTGTGCGCTCCCATAAATTACATAATCATCAATTTTCAAAAAGATTAAAGGCGGTAGCACGAGCCGGAACCGGTATTGATAATATCCCTGTTGATGTACTTACGAATATGGGTATTCCGGTATTTTATGCTCCCGGAGCAAATGCCAATGCAGTAAAAGAATTGGTGATGGCTGCCATGATAATGGGTTATAGACATTTAGATGAAACCCGCTCCTTTATTACTGAACTGTCAAAAGAGGAGGAGCATTTATTCAATCAAGAAATCGAAACTAAAAAAAAGAAATTTATTGGCCATGAAATTTCAGGTAAAACTTTGGGGGTCATAGGCTTAGGTAATATAGGCGTCAAAGTAGCTAATGCTGGGCTGGCTTTAGGAATGAAGGTATTGGGTTTTGATACGAATATGACTTTGACTAATGCTCTGGCTTTGATGCCTGGAGTTGAAAAAGTTATGGAAATGAATGTATTACTTGCTCATGCAGATATTATTACCCTACATATCCCTTTAAATTCAGCTACAACTCATTTAATTAATGAAGAAAATATTACCTTGGTTAAACCCCATATGCTGTTACTCAATTTTTCGCGCGAACAAATAGTCAGTGAAGCTGCGATTTTGCAACAATTAAATAACCAGCAAATCATGGGATATATTACAGATTTCCCAACAGTTAATTTGGCCGGTCATCCCAATGTTTTGTCCTTCCCCCATTTGGGAGCAAGTACTCAGGAAGCAGAACAAAGCGCTGCAGAAATGGTCATTCGCAATATTTGTAATTATTTAGAACATGGCATCATCGAATATTCTGTTAATTTTCCTAATATATCCCTCTCAGCAACTCAAGTACCGAATTGTTACCGTATATTAATTATCAACAAAAATGCCCCAGGAGCGATGGGGAAAATCACCCAAAATATATCAAAACTAAACTACAACATTGAACAAATGGAAAATAAATCACGTGGGGCAATTGCTGTGAACCTGATTGATATATCGGGACCTAAAGAATCATTAACCCAACTTTGTGAACAATTAAGACACATTTCAAGTATAATAGATGTACGACTGGTTTCTAACGCCCATAAACAATAAAAAAAGCGTTTTTTTGAAAAATCCAGATTTCTTTACTACACTTCTATATGTTCTTCCCTTATTTATATTGTTTTTTTTATTTTAATCAGGATTGCTGTGCATAATATCGAGTTACTCGCCATTCGTGATCATAAAACAAATGGCATGGCGGTTTGTTTAAAGCCCAAAATTCCTTATATTATTACCCCATCTCTCGTTCATGAGATTCGTAAGTTGCAAAATAAAATAGCAGAGCAGTATTACGCACAACCATGGGATGGAGTTTACTACCTTCTTTGGTATTTACATTTCGATACAACACCATGGAAAGGACTCGACTTTCAATTTATTCACGAAGCATTAATAAATCATCATGAACATAAAATAGAAATCTACATTGAACGAGTATTTGAATTGCTTTTTATCAATTATGTAGGCCTGGGCCTCCCCTTAATTAACTGCTCTTTTATAAACAGAAAACTAAGCGGCATTTCGCAAGATTTTTTCTATTTAAATCGAATAAACTTCATAAAACGATATAAAGATCTGAATTGCTCCAACTATAATAAACTACCTTTTAGTAAATTGAATTTTAATCCTGAAATAAAGAAGGCATCATTTCCCCTTGAAATTTATACTCGCAATAATTTTTATGCTTTTGATGCTATTGATTTGAATTCAATGAAAAAAATTCTTCACTCGCATGAATATTTACCAATACCACAGTCCCAACAAAATGAAATAAGACTCACTTTCAATCAAATAAGCCAGCAAACAATTGAAAGAATTTATCAATTGGCCTCAGAAAACATCAATTTAATCAAACGATTTTCCTTGATCCAATCAGTAGCTAGCCAAAAGTAACCACGCAATACAACTATAAAATAAAAATAAATAGCAAGTGCTAACATTTTAAATGCAATGGAGTATAATATGTAAAAATTTTATACACGCCAGGGTAAATCAATGTTCGGCCTGAACGAAAAAGTAGGAAAATCCTTTTTTAAAACAGCAAATCCAGGTGAACTTTTTGTTACCAGTCGTTTTTTTACCATACAGGGAGAAGGGCCTTTTCGTGGTCATCCTGCCTATTTTATTCGTCTAGCCAAATGTAATTTAGCATGTTCTTTTTGTGATACTTACTTTGACGTTGGTGAATGGAGAAGTTTTTCCTCTTTATTGGAGGAAGCAGATAACCTAATTGATGCTTTTTTTCAGAATCGGAGTCTCTCTACCCCCTCCTGGGCCCAGGGTCTGGCAAAAAAAATAATTTTAGTCATTACTGGTGGGGAACCCTCATTACAACAAAATTTATCTGCCTTTTTAGAGGAAGCCCAACCGTATTTCCAATATACTCAAATTGAATCGAACGGTATTTCTATTTTATCTGACCTTCCAAAAAGCACGATATTAGTAGTTAGTCCCAAATGCCTGGAAAAAAATGGGCGAACGATTCGATACTTGGAACCCAATGCAAAAATGTTGGAACGAGCTGATTATTTGAAGTTTGTCATGTCAGCCCCCGAAGAAGATCAATACAAACCCTATAGCGAAGTACCGGCATGGGCACATGAATGGGCTGAAAAAACGAATAAACAGGTGTTTGTGAGTCCCATGAATAGATACCAAAAAGAACCGCAACGTGTTCGCGCCATTCGAGATAAAGGACAGGATTTGACTTTGGCAGAACGTTCTGAAATCAATGAAGTGGTCAGCTTTTGGGAGCCAGGTCTTTTAGATCTGGAAAAAAATCAACGTAATCACGAATATGCAGCAGAATATTGTATGAAATATGGATTTATTCTTAATTTACAAATCCATCTATTTGCAAGCTTGCCGTAAATAAGTTAATGAACATGTGTCTTGCTACATCCCATACCTTCTTGCTTGTGTTATCACTGAGATAACACAACTACAGGACTTACGAAAACCCCAAGGTCGAGGCAAAAAATGTTTTTAACGAAGAGATTGGGTTTTTCGTAAGTCCTGAACTATAAAAGGCAGCTTATTATTTAATAATAGATGTTCTACGTATTGCGCTTTAGGTCTGAGAGATGGTCACCAAAAGCGCCTCCCTCTCAGGGTCAGAACACGGGGCGTAGGCTAAGATTAATAACTTAATAGAAGGTAGCAGAACTCAGAAATTTTCTATATAAGTATGAATAAACCCGGTTTTTGCTACGCCCCACCCAGCCACAATTCATAGCCAATAATTAATCAGAACATACCATATCGTGACCACAACATGTTGGTGATTTAATTTGCCCACATCTATTAGGACATTTCGCTACTTGAACCATACCATCGTTCGTCTTGACAACATCGTTAACCAATGGTGAATTACATTTGCTGCACGTTAAGTTTTTCACGCCCATTCCACATTTATGACATTTGTATTCCATTACAACTCCTCCTTGAAAATAAATTTCTTTCAATATAGACACAAATTATGAACTTGTATTCCTGAGGTTTACCCTAATGCAGTTGCGACACGAAATGCCTCATCAATATGATTTTCATCAAATACCTGAACACCGTGTTCCATTAATAGCGCGGCAGTAACACCTGCACCTTTTATTAATGTGCGAGTAAAAGTTCCATCATAAATCTCACTTAACCCACAAGAAGGGCTTCTCGCCTTTAAAATAGCAACACGTATGTGATATTTTTTTACAAGCTCAAGTGCTTTTTGCGCCCCTTGAAGAAAAAAATCAGTCACATCCTGATTGCTATTTGTTTTGACTAAAGCATTTTTCTTTAATACATCAGCACCCGATTTTTTACCCTGAATCTCAGCAGGAGGTCTTGGTGTAGGTAGCCCACCAGCCATTTCCGGACAAATGGTAATTATGTTTCCTTCCTTAAACCATTGCTGCAAAAGTGGATGGCTTTGCAAGCAATCTCCCCCATCATAACGAACTTTTTGACCAAGAAGACAAGCGCTCATGAGTACTTTAGGCATAAAAATTTTTGTATCAATTAAATCACATCAATAACCAGACTATAGTTTATAGAATGTATTGAAACAAGGCTATTTTAAAGCATGGCTCTTCGTAATCTGAGGGCATTAATAATCACCGAAACAGAGCTTAATGCCATTGCAGTTGCAGCGATAATAGGATTGAGCAGCAATCCGGTTACTGGATACAATACTCCTGCAGCCAGCGGAACTCCTAATCCGTTATAAATAAAGGCAAAGAATAAATTCTGGCGTATGTTACTCATTGTTGCCCGAGACAGGTGGTAGGCTTTAACGATTCCATTCAAATCACCATGGAGTAGAGTAATACCCGCACTCTCAATTGCTACATCAGTACCTGTACCCATTGCAATACCAATATCCGCTATTGCCAAAGCTGGAGCATCATTCACCCCATCCCCTGCCATTGCCACAATAAAGCCTTTCTCTTTGAGCTCACTAACTACGCGACGCTTATCCTCGGGCATAATTTCAGCAATCACATTATTGATACCCAACCGACTCGCCACTGACTCTGCGGTTTTTTGACTGTCTCCAGTGAGCATATAGACCTCAATCCCATTTTTTTGCAACTCAAGTATGGCTTCAGGTGTGCTCGATTTAATAGGATCCTCAACTGACAGAAGCGCCACCGTTTCACCTGCGATAGCCAGAAACATCACGGTTGCTCCTTCGGCACGTAACTCATCTGCACGCTCAATAAGTGAGGGATTATTTGTCCCATATTCTCGCATCAATTGCAGATTCCCAAGCGCAATTTTTAAACCATCGATCTTGCCAATAACTCCTTTTCCCGAAACTGCTTCAAAATCTGATACTGCTGCAAGTGATAATTGTTTCTCTTTTGCTGCAGTCATAATTGCATTGGCAAGAGGATGTTCACTTTGCTGTTCTAGTGCAGCCGCTAGAGCGAGTATTTCATCAGCTTCAAACTCTTTTTCTGTGATAATTTGGGTTAATTTAGGGTGACCAAGGGTCAGAGTACCCGTTTTATCAACAACAAGAATTTTCACTTGCTCCATTTGTTCCAATGCCACTGCATTTTTAACTAATACACCATTCTGCGCACCTTTGCCGACAGCAACCATAATGGACATGGGGGTGGCTAATCCTAGAGCACAAGGACAGGCAATAATCAGCACTGAAACCGCTGCAAGTAAACCATAGCTGAACGCAGGTTGCGGGCCCAGGAAGAACCAAGCGATGAAAGCAACTACAGCAATCAAAATTACCGCAGGCACAAACCAACCAGAAACTGTATCGGCCAGTCGTTGAATAGGAGCTCGGCTGCGTTGCGCTTCACTGACCATATGTACAATGTGTGCTAGCATGGTATCGCTGCCAACATGCTCTGCCTTCATTATAAAACTGCCATTCTGGTTTATTGTGGCTCCAATCACTTTTGAGCCCACATTTTTACTGATTGGCATCGATTCCCCAGTAACCATAGACTCATCGACAGTGCTGCGTCCTTCAAACACCTCACCATCTACGGGTATTTTTTCTCCAGGTCGAACACGGAGCTTATCCCCAACCTGGACTTGATCCAAGGTTACTTCCTCCTCATTACCTTTTGGATCAATTCGACGCGCACTTTCAGGAACCAGGTTCAATAAAGCGCGAATAGCACCTCCTGTTTGTTCTCGTGCTTTTAATTCCAGCACTTGACCTAGCAGAACCAAAGTGGTGATGACTGCAGCTGCTTCAAAATAAACGTTGATCATACCTTGATTCTGTAAGGCAGCAGGAAATAAACCGGGTAATACTAAGGCGATGGTACTGTAAACCCATGCAACACCTATCCCCATAGCAATAAGGGTGAACATGTTCAGTTGACGTGTTTTCAGTGAAATGAACGCGCGTTGGATAAAAGGAAAACCACACCATAAAACTACGGGGGTTGCGAATACAAATTGAATCCAGGCAGAACTATTTGCCAAGATAAAATCATGAAACACATGTCCACCCATTTCTAATACAAATACAGGTATACTCAGAATAAGTGCTAACCAAAACCGATGCTTCATGCTCTTGTATTCTGGATTTTCTTGTTCTGCGGAAACGCTTTCCGGTTCTAGGGCCATGCCACAAATGGGACAATTTCCGGGCGCGGATTGACGAATTTCTGGATGCATAGGACAAGTGTAAATTCCGGTCACAGTCCGATAACTATCCGGATAATCTGGCTGTCTTTGCATCTGATGATGTCGGTGACAGCCCTGATGTGCATTCATTGGTTCTGATGTTTTTTTTTGATGATGTGTGTGATCACAATGTCCATGTTGCATCATTGACTTATCCCTATTTTTGTTAGGTGAAACTCAATACATCACTTCAATCAATCATGTTTTTTTAGCCAATTTTTCTTCCGTTTGCTGAACAATCTCCTCTAAAAAAAGATCAATAGAGGTTTTCTTGGTGTTGGCTAATTTTTCATACTTTACTGAACCCTCGACAAACTGAAATATTCTATCAAAATTCCCTTTCTTCGCTTGAAAAGCGAAAGGTCCTATAATTTTATCAGCATCTTCTTTGATAGATACCCCATAAATATTAACAAGATTATCTAAAAGTTCCTTGTAAGTAATTTTATAGAATTGGCATGGGCCAGTTAATGGAGCTGGAACATTAGGGTCCATCAAATAGACATAATCCGTTTCTTTTCCGCGCTCTGCCCCAACAATTAAAAGCGAATGGCTGCCTTCAATTGTTTTTTGAGGGCCTTGTTTCTTAGTATGAATTTGATATTTATCAGTACTGCTCTCAATGGTACATATTCCAGGAATAAATACGACACTAGGGGCTGTATAAATTACCATAGGACCGTACTCTTGAAGTATCTCCATGAGTCCATCAATCGGTTTTGAAGGATCCCACTCTGAACCCTCTAATTGATAGCATGATGCAGCCAGACGAACCACTGCCTGATGGTAGAAAGGAGCCATGAGCTCAGGGTTATCTTTATTTAATTGTATATTATCACAATAATTTTCATGAGATTTTACCACTGATTTAATACATAACTCTAAATGATTTTGTATTGCAATTTCGGCATCAAAACCCGTTATATGTTTTAAACGGTCAAGCGTTTTTTCTGCTAATGCGACACAATCAACGTATTCCCGTTTATTGAGGTATTCTTCAAAATCATCATATTGATTATACTTTTTGATATAATCATTACAAAATTCAATATAGGTTTCTATCTGTTGTTTTATTTTAGAAGTATCCATAGATAGGAACTTAAGGTCCTCCATATCCGCTTCCAACTTTTTAATGAAGTTTTTTATCACCTCTTGGGTAATATTCTTATCTTTTTGTTCTGCAATAAAGTCATCAAATTCTTCTGATAACAATTTGGCAGTGTTTTTATCGAATTCAATTTTATTTAATCCCCGACGATATTCTGAGAAAACTAACTCAATAAATCGTTCTTTTCCATGCTCTGGATCCCTATCATTTTTCCCAAAACGAAAGCGCAACGGATTTAGTGCATAGAGCGCACAAGTACCTCCTTTTTGAGCAGGTTGAGCTCTAAGTATATCAGGCTCACCTACATAACGTTTACCTCGAGGAACATCAAGTAATAAAGTATCGGCTGTTTTGATAAGAAAATTAGGCATAATAATTAACTCAAACAAAGATCTTATGTATAATTATTATACAGATTGATTGCATTGGTTTCAACTACTGTATCATCGAATTAAATCGTCAACTGTATACCCATCACTTTCTACTACCTTAGCAATCACCTGATTAAATTCATGGGCAATTAACTCTTTACATTGAGTAGTTATGGGCCCATTAAGTGAAATTAAGTACTCACCTTCCTGATTTTTTGAGAATAAAACCCACAAAGACCGATTAGTTACAGGGCGATCCTCACTTCCAAAATGGTTCGCATATTGATATTTAAGAATTGTATGACTCGATTCTGGAGCTGCTTTGCTAAAAAACGAAGGAGTAATATTCACCAGGATCCTTAATCGCTCTGGTTTTTGCAGGGTTATATTTAATTTAAATAATTTATTAACTTTTCTTTTAAGTGATGCATTAAAACCAATTACTTCGGCCCAACTTAAATACTTAAGATAAAAATCAACAATCATCGAATGAAGTTTACTGTTCTTAAATTGCTTGGTTAACCAGAGTTTGTTCCATCTATAAAATAAATAATGGCTTATTGTTAACCCAGAATCTTTAAATTCACTGTTTTTAATCACATGCGAGCATTTTTGAAAAGAAGCAGTTTTTAATTGTTGATCCTCAATCGACTTAATAAAATCAATGAACGTATATTGATCGTGTACCGCGATATTTAATCGTTTATATTCTGAAAACAAACCGACAACAGAATTATATTGACTGCCTTCCCTGCCGCTATGAATCTGGATAAATGGAATTTTCTTTTGCCGACTTAACTTGTAAAAAACAAGATGGCATGCAGCAATTAATCCCGTGCTGACATTCATATTTTTAGTTCGGTGCCACTCTATAAATTGTTCTGCCTGATGCGAATCAATAGGATAATGGAATAAATACTTTTTCTGGCTGCTTATAGGCATAAAGTATTTATGTCCAAGATACAGCATTTTGAACCCTTTATTATAATTCTGCCAAAAATTAATTTTATGTTTTAAATTCGTCTCATAAAGATGATTATTTTTTTTGACGAAATTAAGAAACGACTCCTTTTCTGGTTCCAGAATCAACGTCTGTCCTTGTACCAACATTTCATAGTATTTTTTAAATTGACCCAATACAAGATCACATGAAGGACCATCAACGATGATATGAGGGATCACCATGTGTAATTCATGCAGATCACTATTTATCTTATAAAGAAATACTCGAATCAGCGGTTGATGGGTTAGCGGAATATCACTCCTCATATTATTTTGGAATTCTTGATCGAGTAACGTCTCCTCATTGTCTAGAGAGATGTCTTTGTAGATTAATTCAAATTGTCCTTTCTTATTTAACACCTGGATTGGCACTTCAGTATTGAAATTCAGCCAAAAACTACTATTTTGTTTCACAACAGCATCAAATGCTTGAGCGACATAATCCTTATTCAGCCTGCCTTGAATCTGTAATTGCGTTCCAACATTATAAGAATAGCCTTGCCTGTTAAGTACCCAAAAAACGTATTGAAAATCACATAACGGTACTTCTTCGCCAATGATGTTTATAGCGGTATGGTCTGCCGCTCTATTATCAAAGTTAAATAAACTTTGTAATTCATTCGCAATATTTTTAGCAATCTTGCTAATACTTGGCTCATTAATAAAGTATTCAATAGATAAGTTCAGGGTTGGACTTTGCAATTTGTCATGAATACGATTGCGAATTTCTATAGCCATTAGCGAGTCTAAACCTAATGAGAACAAACCATCATCTACTTCAATTTGTTCGATATTGTCTAACCCTAACACATCCACCGTAATTTCGCGCAAAACTTGACTCAGTATGGCAATCGACTCTTCCTTGGTATGTTGGCGAAGAGAATTTAAGAAATTTCGATCGGCTGGATGAGTATGTTTCATAAGCTCAGCCAACCATGCTTGTTTCGGTGAATATTTAAAATAAATATCCCAGTTGATAGGACATACAGCAATTTGCGCCAATTGAGCACTTAATAAAACATCAAGAACATCGATACTGTCCTTATCCATAAGGGTAAAGCCACGTTGTTGGATAGCCTGGCTCAGGTTTGCAGTCATTCCGGTTGCGTGAAAAGGCCCCCAATTAATCGAGAGTGCAGGTAATCCTTGTTGTTGCCGTAAATAAGCCAATCCATCGAGAAATCCATTAGCCGCTACATAATTTGCTTGTCCTCTGGCACCTAATACAGAGGCTAAGGAGGAAAACAAAACAAATAGATCCAATGGAATATCTTTGGTTAACTGATGCAATATCAACGCACTATCCATTTTCGCACTTAATACATTTTGCATCTCATCGTCACTTAAATTAACCAATAAGCCATCTTGCACAATGCCGGCGAGATGAAATACGCCTTGCAGGGGTTTGGAACTTTGTTCAATATCAGTAATGATCTGTTCCATTTGCTGATAATTACTGGCATCTGCCTGATAATGCTTAATAAATACTTGCTTTTTGCGCGCACGCTCGATCAGCGTTTTGGTATCCTCAGAACACTCCGATCTACTGGTAATGACAATATAATGCGCCCCTCTGCGAATAAGGTACTCAATTAATGTTTTTGCCAAGCCTCCAGTCCCACCCGTAATCAGATAGGTTGCATCACTTTTAAACTCTTGTTGGACAAGATTTGCTGAGATCTGCGCTTTCTTTAATCTGGGAATATAAAATGTATCTCGGATTGCAAACTGATTTTCAACGCTGTTGGTAGCTAATAGATACTTTAATATCTCTGGCAAGGTACTCTTGGTATCCAAGTCGATTGAATAATTTTTAACAAGCTCAAGTTCGTTACTAAAGGTTTTCCAAAAAGCACATGCCATAGTATGGTAGGGATTTACCTTATCTGTATCATGAATCGCATATGCATTTTCTGTGACCAATATGAAGCGATGAGGCCGCAACTTAAACATTTTTTGACAACAATGAAATAGATCATTGAATTGGCTTTGATTATATAAGAACACTATATCTTTATTCTCAATAGGCCCCAATTCATTTAGACCATGTATTAATTGATAATCCAGATCACCCAATAGCTTTTTTGCCTTCTCCGGCTCATTTGATATCACAAACAACCTGGAAGTCTGCTTTTGGGTCGGCAAATTGAACTTGAAGGGACTCCATCGAGTTTGATACAGATTCTGAAGATAAGAATCATAAGGAATAAAATGACTTTGCGTCACTCTTCTTAGTTTAAACTTCTCAATTTCACCAATCAGAAAACCTGAATTATCATAAAATTTGACATCAAAACAAAGCTCATTATCATGCTCAGCAGCTCTTTGCGTTAATCGGGTCCACACACTTCGAGGTACTTCCTGAGTTGTAGTCATTCGCGCAAACGTATAAGGCACATAAGTGGAATGCTCAAATTCATTCATTCTGAGTAATAAAATACTTTGCATCACCCCATCAAGCAAAATAGGTGGATAATAATAGTTAAAGCCTTGGCTGCTTTTGGTCAGGAGTATTTTGGAAAAAATGCTGTCATGATGCAGGTAACTCTCGTGCAGAACCTGGAATTCATCTCGATAAGACAAAGCATGTTTTTTAAAATTCTCATAAATTTGCGATAAATCTAAGCGACGCTCAAAAGATGATTTTAACTCATTGATATCAACCGATTCAGAAAGCGACGGCGCTCGCGAATTGATTTCCATTTCAGAAAACAGTTGCCAATTATCATCTTGCTTCGCAAAAATATTGATTTTGTATTGTTCGTCGCTTTTTGGCTTGACTTGCAACTGAAACTCTTGAGCCTGCTTTGGGTATAATGGACGTTCAATATGAAATTGTTCAATAGAAAAAGCATTGCGTTGCAATACTAGTTTGGCGGCTGCCAAACCTGACTCAATAAAAGCGGTTGCGGGAAAAACAACTTTATCAAAAATAAAATTCTGATTGATGTATGTCAAATGTTCTAAGTCCAGCTTATTACTAAATAAAAACTCATTACCAGGCAGCGAAAACATTTGACCTAAAAGAGGATGCACAACATCCGCGGGGGATTGAGTCGAGATTTTTTTATCAACCCAAAATTCAGTCGCATCAAATACATAATGAGGTAAATTAACTTTGTTAAACTCATGACCACTGTTTTTATAGTATAGATTCCAGTCGAGTTGTTTCCCTTGCATGTAACTGGTCACAACAGAATTGAGTGCAGCCTCATTTTGCACATCAAGAACATTACTTGTTTCATGAGACATAACATACTGACCTAATTCCAACAATTGGCTCGCCTCTTGAGTTGTATGAGCAACTAAAGCCAATCGATAAGTATAATGCTCACGACAGGTCGCAGCTGTAAAACAAATATCGCTAAAATCATCTGATGTTTTTGCTAAATACCGTTGATAACTTCGGGCTAAATGCTTTAGAGCAGTTTGCGAATTCGCCGAGAAGACCAGTAATTGGGCTTTAGCGGTTTTAACAGATTGAGGTACTCCCTGCTCTGCAGTTTTAGGAAACTCTTGTAAAATAAGATGAGCATTAGTTCCACTAAAACCAAATGCACTGACCCCTGCGCTTCTTAACTTTGAGTCCGCCTCCCATTCGATGTGTTGCAAAGGGAGACGAATATCCCCAAGATGAATATGTGGATTTAATTTTTTAAAATGAAGCAACTTATAAATTTTCTTCTTTTGCAAACTGATCACTGTTTTAATAACACTCGCCACGCCAGCAGCACTTTCAAGGTGACCAATATTCGTTTTAACTGCACCAAGGTATAAGGGATTATTCTGAGTATGTCCTTTTCCATAAACCTGGTTGATTGCATGTACTTCTATGGGATCTCCTAATGGGGTGCCCGTCCCATGTGCTTCAATATAACTGATGTCACCACTGGATAAATCCGTTTGACTTAAAGCTTTTATCATGACTTCTTCCTGGCTTTTGCCATTAGGAACAGTCAATCCGGCAGAGCGTCCGTCACTATTTACTGCTGAAGCTTTAATAACCGCTAAAATGGTATCTTTATCGCGTAACGCATCAGGTAACCTTTTCAATAACAGTACGCCACAGCCTTCTGCTCTTGCATATCCATCTGCACGTTCATCAAAAGTTTTACATTGACCATCAGGAGCTAAAGCTTTGGCTTTGCATAAAGTAATGTTTGCTTCAGGCAATAGCAACACATTGACACCACCAGCAAGCGCATAATCAATTTCCCTGTTTTTTAAACTTTGACATGCATAATGAATCGCTACTAATGATGAAGAACAGGCCGTATCCACACTGATTGATGGGCCTTTCAAATCAAACGTATATGCTACGCGTCCTGGAATCAGATTCGATACATTGCCCGTTATCGAATAAACACTAAGTTCCTCGTTAGAAAAACCCGACTTCTCCAGTTGCGCATAGTATTCATTTGGACCGACACCTGCAAAAACCCCCGTTAAACTGCCACGTAATGCCCCAGGCAAATAATTTGCATTTTCTATAGCCTTATAGGAGCACTCTAAAAAGATTCGTTGTTGAGGCTCCATCAATTTTGCCTCACGAGGACTAATACCAAAGAAATTTGCGTCAAAACATTTAATGTTTTCAATTAACCCTAGTTTATTGACATAAGATTTCCCTGGTGCATCCATATCAGGATCATAATATTTTCGGTTATCCCAACGCTCCATGGGTATATCATTTATCCCACTTTTACCTTCTTCAAGTAACGTTTCAAAGGCATCAAGATCAGGAGCACTAGGAAAGGTACAACTCATGCCTATAATAGCAATTGCATCATCGGTTTTTTCTACCACTGGTTGGGGAGCTTGTTTAATAACTAATTGTTTCCCCAATTCCGACTCTATAAACTGAGCCAGCTTATTAATTGATGGATAATCAAAACCTATTGTCGCAGTTATTTTAAGGGTAGGAGCTAGCTTTTCTTTAAGCTTGGTTGCCAGTTCAGTAATCATCAATGAGTCAAAACCAAGTTCAAAATATCCCTCATCTTCATCCAACTCGTCCACTTCGGTTAGCTCAAGGATTTCTTTACAAATAGAACACACCAAATCTTTACAGGTCTTGAATCGATTCTCTGCATTAATTTTCAAATAATCATTAAGCCATAAAGATAAATTCTTATTGGCAAATTGCTCTGCCGCATGCAGAGTATCAGCTAAATGTTTGTGGAAAACAGGCGCAGGCTTAGGAACAAACTCAAGCATAAATTTGAGATAATCAGGGGATATAATTACTGCATGGCTTAACTGATCATTAATCAAAGTTTTAATAAAGGTATGTCCTTGCTCATTACTTATCAAAGACTGTTTTAACCCTTGGTCTTGAGATCGTTTTTGGGCCATACCGACCTCGCCCCAAGGCCCCCAATCAATTGCAGTTCCTACCAATCCCAAACGCCGACGTTCTGCAATCAAAGCATCTACGAAACTATTAGTACCACTGTAAACTGACTCTTTATTGCTGCCAAATACTGAGGAAATCGAAGAATAGACAACAAAGAAATCCAGATCGAAGTTTTTAGTTAACTCATGCAAATACCATCCGCCTTGCACCTTGGCAGAAAATAAATAATCTACATCCTCACTATTATGTTCCAATAAGGGAGCTTTAACCGCTACGCCTGCTGCATGAATAATACCTTTTAACAATCCATCTGCATTCAACTCAAGAAGTAAATGACGTACTTGTTCTTTGTCACTAACATCCAAACTTACAGGACGAATAATTCGACTGGTATAATTATATTGAATTTTTTTAATTGCTTCTTTTACTGCAGGTTTATCGACATTTCGCGAAGTAAGGATAACCTCTCTTGCACCTGCTGAAAGCAAAGCTTGCGCTGTGACCAGACCTAAACCGCCACAACCTCCGGTAATTAGATAACGCCCCTTTCCATAGAGCGATCTTTTCTTATCCAACAATTTGGCTTTTTGCAATCGCGCTATAAAACGTTTCCCTTCGCGATAAGCGACAATATGTTCATAGCATTCTTCAAAATTATGCTTGATTTCATCTACAATTTGCCCAGCGTAATTTTCATCTTCTGTTTTTTCCGTATCAATCAAAACAGTATTTAATTGTGGCAGCTCTAACACCAGTGTTCGGCAAAATCCAATCAGTGGGCTATCCCCCAGATTCAGCGGGCCTGCTGCGAGTTCGGTAATTGCATTCGTAGTAAGCACAATTAATTGCAATTTAAGGGCTTTTTTATCAAGCTCTTTAACGAGCGCCAAGAGCTTTTTGATGGTATTTTTTTGAAAATCGATACTGGACTCGATATCTGCTGTTGAAGGAGCGTCCAGACCTACGGCAAAAATAATCCCATCCAATTGTTCCAATGGAGGATTCTCCTCCTCCAGCAGAATATCTAAACCCTGAGCAATGAGACGTGGAGCCAGCTGTTGTGCGCCAATTAGAAGCCAATTATTCCCCTGCATTTTACGATTAGTCCGAGCACAGGGTTGAGGCTGCCATTGCAGTTGAAAACACCAGTCTTGAGGCAAAAGCGTATCTTTTAGTTTATCTTTTGTTTCAAACCAATGTTCTTCTCGAGCAAATTCGTATAAAGGGAGTTTAACTTTTATAAACTGCATATTTAGTGACCGATAAAAATCGGCCCAATGAATAATATAACCTGCTTGATAAGCAGCCTGTAATTGCGCCAATGAGATTGGATGTTGCAAGGATACTGGATTGCTTTTTTCTTTTTTTATTTGAGAGAGTGTGTATTCATTCTTTCCAATAATTGCAGCCGCTTCTTTCGCCGTGCGTGCTTTAATAGCGACTCGAAATAAGAAATGACTTCGACACATTGCTGCGGTAAAGCATATATCCGCAAACTCTTCTTGCGTATTTGCCAAATACTTTTGATAGCTTGCTAAAAGTAATTCAAGCGCGGTTTTACTTTTAGCAGAAATCACTAATAAGGACTCTTGCGGCAGTGTACGTGCCTCTATTATTTTTACAGGCGGTTCTTGCAGTACGATATGTGCGTTCGCACCGCTAAATCCAAATGAACTCACGCCGGCACATCGCAACCCATCTTCCTTAACCCAATCCATTGTATTCAATGGAATGACAGTATTTTTTAACTCAATTTCAGGATTTAATTTTTTAAAGTTGAGGTGTTTGAATATTTTATGAGCGTGTAGACTTAAAACAGCCTTAATCACTCCAGCTACTCCAGAAGCGCTTTCAGAATGGCCTATATTCGTTTTTACCGAGCTGATATAAAGGGGATTTTCTGTGCTATGGAATTCACTAAAAATTTTAGTCAGGGTATTCACTTCGATTGGATCGGCCAATGGCGTACCCGTACCATGTGCTTCAATGTAATCAATATCTTTTGGTGATAATTGTGATTTCGCAAGGGCGCTGCGAATTACCTCTTCTTGAGCAATACCATTAGGAACAGTAAATCCCCCGCTCTTACCATCACTATTAATGGAAGTTCCTTTGATTACCGCAAGAATATTATCATTGTCTTTAAGAGCGTTGCTTAACCGTTTTAAAACGATGACACCGCATCCCTCACTACGCGCATAACCATCCGCATCCTCACTGAATGTCTTGCAGCGGCTTTCGGGGGATAACATTCTGGCCTTTGAAAGGGTAATATTGGAATCGGGAGCCAGTAAGATATTCACTCCACCTGCAAGCGCCATATCACAATCACCATTTTGCAAACTCAAACATGCATCATGAATGGCGGTCATCGATGAAGAACAGGCGGTATCAATTGCCTGTATTGGTCCATGGAAATCAAATGCATAAGCCACCCGGCCAGGTATCGCATTTAAAACATTTCCAGTTGCAAAATAAATGTTTAGATCGTCCAAACCTACACCAAGACCGGCTAATAATCGTGGATACTCATTCGTACCACAACCAACAAAAACTCCGGTTTTACTGTCTTTAATCGCAGCTAGAGATAAGTTTGCATCTTCCAAAGCATGATAGCTCGTCTCCAGAAACACCCGTAATTGTGGTGACATGAGCTTGGCTTCACGTGGGCTGATATTAAAGAAATCCGCATCAAAATTTTTTATATTTTCAATTAAGCCCAGTTGTTTGATATAGAGTCGACCTAAAGCATTAACATCCGGATCATAATATTTCTCATTATCCCATCGCTCTAAAGGAATATCAGCCATACCACTTTCGCCGCGCTCTAATAAGGTTAAAAATGCATCGATAGTTTCTGCTTTGGGAAAACGGCAACTCATTCCAATGATCGCAATAGGTTCATTACTGAGTACATTGACAGTGGGTTGTCGATAAACTGGCTCTGGCATCCGGATTTGTTGTATGTGTCTGGCCAACTTATCCAAAGTTAGAAAAGCGGGAATTGACATTTTATAGGAGAAAAGCTCATAAACACTCTGCTCGAGTTCGGTTAATGACTCCTGGTTGAACCCTAAAAAGCCGAAATCCTGATGTTCCTCAATGTGTTCTTTTTTTAAAAGAGATTGTATTTGAGCGGCAAGTTTCTCTTTAATCGTTTCTATTTGTAGTTCTTTGGGTTGCAGGCATAAAGTATTTAACCCATTCTTGTTTCTGGGCTCATGCCAATAGGGCTTTCTATCAAAATAATAAAGCGGTAAATCTGCTTTATTAAATGGAACATTATCTGGATCGATTTTTATATTAAATCCTGCAAGAAACGCCTCATGAATCTGAAATGCATCAGAAGCTATTTTTTGTATCTCTTTTTTTACAGTGATCTTGTGTAATTCATAATTGTCAGACTCAATCTTTTGGATCAAGGTTTCTTTATCTCGAGTAACAATGGCACAACGATATTTAAAATGATCGCGACAGTTGATGAGTGTAAAACAAATATCGTGCAAACTCGTCGGCGTCTCTCGAAGATATAATGCATAACGTGCCAACATTTGCCTTAATGAATACTCACTCTTTGCTGACACAACAAAACATTTTGCTTGCCCATCATCTAATGATGCGGATGGCAAGGAATCATGAGTTGCTTCTTCAATGATGGCACTGACATTGGTTCCACTAAATCCGAAGTTAGAGATCTGCACATGCCTCTTTTTATTTTTTTGCTTCTTAAAAGCAATTGGTTCTACGGGTAAAAGTGCAGGTATACCCTCAGGATCTATGGTTTTGTTCGGTTTCGTGTAATGTAAATTGGCTGGAATTGTTTCATGGTTTAATGCGCCAATTGCCTTAATCAGTGATGCAACCCCTGATGATGCAATACTGTGACCTATATTACTTTTTACTGCACCAACAATCAGAGGATTATCTTGAGTATGATGCCCTTTATGGATCTGTTGGATTGCATTAAACTCAACTGAATCACCAACGATTGTACCGGTTCCATGCGCTTCAATATAATCAATATCACTTGGAGTTAAATGAGCTTGTGCCATCACTTCGTGGTGAAGGGCAATTTGTGACTTAATATTTGGAGCAACCAGAATCGTCCCATCATCACCATCCTGATTCATGACAATACTTTTGAGTACCGCATGGATTGTATCTTGATCTTTGCGCGCATCACTTAAGCGTTTTACAATAACAACGCCACACCCTTCGCTTCGGACAAACCCATCCGCATTCTTATCAAAACTGCGGCATTGATCCTGCGCAGATAACATATTTGCTTTAGTCAAACCTATAAAATTTTCAGGGCAAAGATTAAGATGAACTCCACCGACAATTGCTATAGAACATTGCTTCATTCTCAATGAGTTTGCCGCGAGGTAAAGAGCAGAAAATGAAGAAGAACAGGCTGTATCCACTGCGATGCTGGGTCCTTTCAAATTGAGAAAGTGCGAAAGTCTTCCTGCTGCAGCACTGCTGGCTGCACCAATCTGGGTATACGCATTAAATTCAATATTGTCTTTATAATTGAGTTGGCTGTAATCCTGAGTTGAACAACCACAGAATACAGCTGCATTTGAATTATTTAATGAATCCAGTGGAATGTTGGCATGATTTAAAGCACGAATCGCTACTTCTAAAAAAAGTCGATGTTGGGGATCCATTTGTTTGGCTTCGATTGCAGATATTTTAAAAAAAGATGCATCGAATAACTGAGGATTATTAAGAAAACCTCCTTTACGACCAATTATTTTATCGGCTTTCTCACGATCAGGATCATAATACTCATCAACATCCCAACGATCTCTTGGCATTTCTTTAATAGGCGAAAGCCCCTTGAGCAGCATCGCATAAAATGCCTCAACATCTTCTACATCCGAATCAACACCAGGAAATTGGCAATTCATTCCAATGATTGCAAGAGGTTCATTAAGAATGTCTATTAGATTATGTTCCTGGTTATTTTTCACCACTTTAAAATACTCCCATACCACCAGAGACAATACCATTAAGTTTAATGGCAATGACCACCAGGGGCAGTACACAAAATAAAAATAAAAAATAGCAATAATAAGGACTTATAACAAGACACTGAATTTTTGCATGATAGGATAAACACACTTTGATTTTGTTTATTAATGAATATCAGTTTCTTTTATATGCTGATTCAACATATCCCCACTATCTTTATTTCATCTGAAAACAATAACGTCCTGGCTCAAAAATTTATTCACAGAGTGCCTTTAAAATGAGCATCATAACGCTCACAGGACTTCTAAATAACTTCAACCTAACCCATTGATTTTTGGTAGTTGAAGTTATTTAGAAGTCCTGATTCATACTTATTTAATAGCACAAAAGTTTCAATAGAACAAAAAAACAGAACAAGTATACTTCTTTGTCGCAATATTGACGGAAGTTGTATTTGATTAGGGCGTGTTTACAATTCATTCCCACCGCCTACTATTTTCTTACCAATTGACAAAATACATTCATCATCGCAATTTGCTCGATGTTCGTTGGAATCGCATCAAGCAAGAAAGGCGAATAGACAACAATTGCCAAACACTGAGCCCGCGAGATGGCAACGTTTATTCTGTTTTTATCAAAAAGAAAATTAAGTCCTCGAGGAGATTCATCCGCATTACTCGCACACATGCTCAAAAAAACAATTGGTGCTTCCTGCCCTTGAAATTTATCAACGCTTCCTACTTTAGCCTGTTCACCGAGTGCTATCTTCAATTTATTCACCTGATGATTGTATGGAGCAACAAACAGGATATCCTCCCAACTGATTACTTTTTGCGAACCATTTTTTTCCTTAAATGTTCTGCCCAAAAGTTCCTTGGTCAATAATACAATCTGCTGGACCTCCTCATCACTGGCTTGGGTATTTCCCTCATGAATGACAGGTACAGGAATAATTCCCGCCTCCTTATTTAGCACGCCCTGATATCCTTGGGGAATGCTTATTAATCGATGCTCATTTTCAGAGGCAGTTTCCAATTTTCCCTCATAAATAGCTTCACTGATAAATTGATTTACCGCAGGATGCATTCTATAGGTAGTACCCAGAAAAACTCCCATAGAATCTGGAATTGTTGGGGTTGTGTGTAACAAGTACTCTAATATGGATAAACCACTTTCTTCAGGATGGCTTCCCTGGGAAGGTTGTCCCAACTGCATTTGATCGCCCATTAATATAATATTGTGAGTTGCATGACTCATGGCAATTAAATTTGCAACACTAACCTGTCCTGCCTCATCAATAAAAAGATAATCAAAAGCATCGGCTAATTCTTCTCTGCTAAACCCCCAAGCCGTAGTACCGACAACACACCCAGGTTGAATAAAATCAACAATTTCTTTATTCTCCAGAACCGCAATATTTAAAGTGTCAACTTCCTCATCTGTATTACGTGTGCAAGCAAAATGCCCTTTTATTCCTTTTTCAAGGCAGTAATCCGCAGTACTCAATAACAAGTTATTGATTGCTTTATGACTATTTGATGAGATGCCTATTTTTTTTCCTCTTTGAATGAGCTCGGCGATCAGATGTTTCCCAGTGTAGGTTTTTCCAGCACCAGGAGGACCTTGAAGTGTTAGATAACTATTATTTAAATTGATAACAGCACGAATAATTTCAGTTAATCGCTCTTGGGGATTATGACTTGGTGCTATAGCTAATCCTTGAGGATGATCTTTAATTCGCGGATAAGACTTGTTTAGAAAATCCAATATCGCAGTATGTTCTAGTAAGCCTTGCTCAAATAAAGCAGCTTGCTTGGCAATTGCATCAGGAATCGAATGAGGATCGACATATTCATTAGGAATCAAAGTAATAGGCTCATCGGGTTCATTTTTCATTTGCAAGACAATAATCCCATGTTCCAGATTACTGTCTTTTTCATAATAATTGGCGGTGAGCGTCTTACCCTCTTCTGTTTCCTGACCTAAAATGAAATATTGCTTGGCTCCTCCTTTAAATTCCTGCTCCGGATCAAAAAAATACTCATAAGCCATATTACGTGACTTGGGTGAAAGCTTATATGGTGGCTTAGGGGTTCGTCGGCAATAGGCCAAACAATCAATATCATCAAGTAGTTCTTCTCCAGTTAAACCCAGACGTTCAAACATACGCCAAAACACCGGTTTGGCTTCACGTCTATGGAACTCAATTGACCATGCCAAAATCAAATTTATTTTGGCTAATTGTAAGTTACCTTCTGCTTTTAAACATTCGGCGTTTGCCAGTAATCGATCTCGTAATTGAATACGCTCACTTAATTCTTCCTTTACCTCAAGTTCAACAGGTTCCTTTTTACCTAAATAACTAATACCTTGTTCTTTTTGCCGCACTCTCAACCAATCAACCAGTTCCTGAGTGGAATTACAATCATCAATATTATAAGCGCGAATATCATTTAATATTTTTGACATTTGCCAATTTTCTCCGTCTGGATTTTCTCGCCAATGTTCGTAAACGACGACTGAATCACCTCCAGATCCTACTTCAGTATCACGTTTAGCTCTATATAAATGCTCTATATTTTTAATGGAGTAACGCGGCTCGCCAATAATTAAAGAGGCTTTAACGATTTTATATAAATCAACAAATACTTCATTACGTAAAAGCTGATCCACCTCATCTTCGCACACGCCGTATCGCCCCATGAGTCGTCGACATGCAGAAACTTCATAGTTGGCATAATGATAAATATGCATTTTCGGATCTTCTTGCCAACGCTGATAAACCCACTTTATAAAAGCTTGAAAACTTTCTTTCTCTTGCGCCGAATTATGAGCCCAAAAATCTTTATACTGGCGTTGACCTTTTTCATCAAAATAAGCAATCCCCCAAAGATACTCCAACCCCCCTTCTTCAAGGGGAAAACCTTCAATATCAAAAAATACATCCTGTGATGATCCGGCAGGTAAAAGCGCCAAACCGTGCTTTTGTCCTGGGACGTGAGCTGTCATTTGATATAAAGGAATATCCTTGCCGCTACTTTTTTTTTGAATTTTAGCTTGTGCTTGCAAACGCGCAAAACGCTCCGGTTTAATTCCTTTGACCCAGGAACAATCTGCATGAGCTAATGCAGTCATTGTCTTAATACCTGCCTGATACAGCTTTTTGATTTGTCCTGTCGTAATGGTTGCAACCTGAATCAAATGATCTGCATTGACTAATAACTCCTCAGCATAAGTACTCCATCTTCCCCAGCTTTTAGATGCCGCAGGATCAGGGCATGCAGCAGGATCAAAATTCTGTTGCGCCAATAAAAACTGTTGTTTCAAATTCTGATAAAAATAAAAATAATCTGCAGTGCGAAAACGTCTTTGCTCCTTATTTCCTAAAACGACGGTGATGTATTCTGTTCTACAGCCCTGCATGTCTTCGAGCATTTCCGCGTAGCAACATAATTGCAGCAGAAAACCAGGTTTCACAGAACGAGCAAGTTTGGTATCCCAAACCTCATAAATGTATTCACCAAATCGACTTTGGCCTGCTGTTTTTATTAAAAAATCGGCATACCCCTGAAATGGAGGCGATTGCAAATGAGCCTGATAAATCACATCGACGCCATTATTCATAGCCGTTAACGTTGCCTCGTATGAATTGGCTTGTTGATGCAAATTTGCAACGGATAATCCTTGTTTTTCAAAAAATTCTAAAAGTTCTAATTCATGTTGATGGCCCAAATGCTGCAATACATCATTTAATTCATCTTTTTTATCAGATGGGGGTAATAAATCAGGGCGAACCACTGCAAGATGTTCTATCCAGGATACAAAAGGACTTTCCATAAACTGAGTGAGATCCGATGGCGAAAAAACTAATTGACTGGATTTAATGTACATTTTGAAACAATTTAATATGGGGTTAATTAAAAAGTATACCAAAACATTAGACCTGTGAAATATTTAAACTAACCTATTGATTTTTTTTGTTTTTTTAAAATTTTGAGCAAGGGCGTCGAAAATAGTATAAAATCAAGCCAATAATGTCTCTGCAACTGGAGCACAATATACGAAATGATGAATAAAAATGAAAAAATACCCCCGGAAAATCAAAAGACAATAAATAAAACGGTGGGATTTGTAACCAGTTCTTTAGCACTTTATGCTTTGCTTCGCAAAGGCAATTACAGAGCTGCTTTTCTTTTGTATCAGAAAAGCGGTGGCGTTGGTTTCAATATTTATAAGGAACAGGAAAATGGCAAATTAAAACGCTGTTTTGCCATTGACTATCATCCTTTTTGGGATAAAAAAACCAATCAATCTGTTTGGAAATTGCATTATCATCGTGGTGAAAATGAAAGCCAAATGAAGAAACATAGACCTTATCAAGGTGGATGGTAATCTCCTTTTATAGTTTGGTATGTACTATTATGTACACTCCTTCGCCTCATTCGCTTGCGCTTTGTCTAAAACATAATGGGCTATGCTATAGCTTTAAATTATGATGCTAATAATATGATTAAATTGAAATTTTTATAGTTATTACCCATAATGTTGCTCTTTACTTTAACAAGAGTACCAATAATGAAATTTGAAAAAATTGAATATTTTCTTAAAAAAGCAGGGTTTCAGCTTACTCATGAAGGAGTAGGATTTGGAGAAGTGGAAGGGTGTCCTTCATATCTCTATCAAAAAAATATTTTAGGCAGTACCCCACAAATGATTCAATTAGCTGTATCAGGAGAAAATAAAGAGGACATACATCCGGTCTATAGTGACAATGTTCCTAAGCTGGTTCGTGATTCAGTTAATAATATAATCAATAATAACATGATTGAGTCCGCAAATATTATAAGATTTTAGCTTTAGGATGCAGCGCAGCGGAAGCTAGAATTGTGATATTGGCTTATAACTCACGAATCCACTGTATAGCCTAGTCTTAATAAATTGATTCCAGTAAAATCCATGGTTAGTACATGCACACCCACTAAAGGTTTTTCCTGTCTTTTTGTACCGGGGAGTCTTGATATTTAAGTCACTAAGTAGTTTGCTTAAAGTATTGAACTCAGGGCTCCCAACATCCTTAATATTGAATCAACAAAGCCTATTACCTATACAAGTTGAAGCGCATCGTTTTGCTCGTCTTGTGTATTAATGTCTATGCCATAAGTATCTTGCCCAAATTTTCTGAGTGTTTCCCAGGAATTTGGAAATTTATAAGAATCAAAATAGTGGAAGAAGCGATACATTTCTGAGCCATAAATCTCTTCTCCTATGGAGTTGGTTGTTACATAAAAATGAAGTTGTAACGTTTTTTTTAATTGCTTTACTCGTGCTAGAAAGTCTGACAATGATTCACTTTCTTTGACATAGTTCACCAGGGACTTTTGAAGTGCTTGCCACTCTTTTTGATTGTTGCTACCTCGTTCCTTGAGTAATTTATCTTCAAATTCCTGTGGATTAAAGTTATCTATTACTATGTCTGACTTCAGTTCTGCATTGTTAGGGTCTAATGATTCTTCCAGCTCAAATTGTTTCAGCTTGATTAAATTCGTTTTTATCTTTTTGGCGATCTCTTCACAGGACAACAGAGTAATCCGCGGATCTAAATCCAAACAAATGCCCAATTTATTCTTCAAGAGCAGCTGATTAAGAATACCTAAAGTAAAGGTTCTCCCATTACCATCGGGAAAGGGATGTAATAAAATCATTGACTTGATAAAACGTGCAATATCGACTAATGAGGGGGACTTTATTTGATTAAATTCAGCCACCAAGTGTTCGAATTTTGGCTGAATAGCATCAAAATCTTCATATCTAGCAAGGATGTATTGTATTCTAATAAGTTCCGAAAGTTCATTTTCAGTAAGCTTTACTGCATCAATAAATGGATTAATACTATCAAAAGGTGGAATATATCTAAGTCTATATCTTGCATTTTTTAATTCATTAAACAGTCTCCTGGCCATATCACTATTTGATTGACATTTAAAACTATCTCTCATTTCCTGAACTGTTTTGAAATGTCTAGGAGGGGTATTAACATCAACCAATTCAAATCGAGGTCCATAACCCGAATGGTTTTTTTCAGCCCATTCAAGCAGCTCAAGTATTCCCTGCTCACTAATATTACTATCATCTGTAAGAAATGCGACTGAACCTTTTCGAGTAGGGAATTTCATATTGGCGCGTTTTGCTGGATTCATCGCATTGAAAACATCAATAATTTGGGCTGTTGTTAGTACCTTTTCAGCATTTTGCAAAGCAATTAGGATTCCAGCAAAGAGCTCTTCTTTCGCAGCATCAGTGTAACTTTGTGAGACATATGGAATTTTTAAACGATTATCGAGATTATTCTTTATATACTGAAATATTTTTGCAATGTTCATTTTAACAACCGCTTAATAAAATTGAAATCAATTATAAATAATCAACCTTAATATTTTATTAAATAAGTGATTTTGTAATTTTCATTACTTTGTGCCGGACAAAAAACGAATGCAAACAAGAATAATTAGAGATAACTCACTGATTTACAATATATTTTATATGATCTGCTTCGACTAAAAAGGAGCCTATATGATATAGCTAAGATCAACGTGTTTATGTTGTCTATTTGTTATGAAGGAATTGCAATTCCTTTATTTAGTCGCTGGCGCGAAATAGCCATTTCCAAGTACAATTAATGCCCACTTCGATTCTTTTGTGATATGCTATGCCACCTTTAATAGTCACGCAAGGTGAAATGATGCATTCAAAAGAAGAGCAAATAGTAAAAAACGATTCGAACAAGGATTATGTCGATGATATTGAAAGCATTAATGAGCTTTCTGTAGCAGAACAAGTATTTGCTCGCTTGCAAATCTATTCAGAAGGATTTAAACCCGCCTTTTTTACGGAAAAAGATTTATCAACTCTTTCATTAACTTCAAAAACACTCAACGAAGTAGCATCAGCTGAGCTGACTCAGCGAGCAGCAAAACAACTCTTAACTTATGTGCTTATGGGTGAGCAAAATAAAGCAGAAGTCATGATAAAAGCGAATCCATCATTGCTCTTGATTCAATCAAAAGCCGTAGATTACTCCGGAAGAACCATTATAGGAACAGCATTTCGAGCGGCACTTGGTGCCGGAGACAAACCCATGTGGGAGATGATACTTCCTTATTGTGAGAACTTAAAACAAGGAGAAGCCTTAAGACAGTTTAATGAGCAGTTTCCCAAGGGAATTGAGGATGAAGTTTCTGCAGAAGAGCTACAAGCCTATTACAATGCCATTGCATTAGCCATTATCAATGATGAAGACCATGGTGTCTCCGTGATTGAAGGATTTAGAAAAGAAATAACCTGCCAAAAGGAAATTACGCAAGGCAAGCATTTTAATCTGCAGCACTTAATCGCAGCGTATCAGGCCTACATCGATAACTTTGATACTTTGGATAATTGGGACAACCGTGACTTATTTTGGCAAAAAGTGATTGGTTATGTGCAGCGGCAGATGACCGGTTATGACGCCCAAATTCATTGTTCGGGTGTAGAGAGCGTATTAGATAACGAGAGTTCATTCAGCAGGACGTTTGAGTTGTTAAATGAAAAGAAATTGTTCCCCTTACAAATTGATTCTGGTCTTGGTTTCGATTTTGCTTGTTATAGTTATTATGGCGTGGGCGGGGAAGCGCGCCCAGCGAGGGCGATCGCGCGGGGGTACCCGGTGGTGGGCTGCTTGCCGGACCGTCTTGAAAAATTATGTGGAGAAAAAACAAATGCCCTTGCTGGACTTAGAGAGTCACTTGAGCAAGGAGTGTATTACCAGCTCATTTAATACTTGATATCAAGACGCATCACAAAAGGATATTGTTCGCACATCAAAATCATGAGTCATTTGATGTGCCTGAACTATTTCAAGAAACTCGTGCAAAGGATAAGTTGAATGACCAATTGTAAAAACTCAGGCATCCCCCTAAATTAAATTACTCCTTAAATATCACGAACAGGCTGTTGTTCTAAATTCTTCGCGCCAGCCCAACGTGGAAAAAAAGGACCTAGTTTTTTAATAAAATCATAGGCCATAAATAATGCACCTAGAGCAAATATTACATCTCCAGGTAATCGTAACCATTGCCAGAGTACTGTTGTATTATAAAATTCAAGGCTTCTTGAATGAGCAAAACCATGCTCATACACATCCATCAACTGCGCCCAACCAACAGGAAAGAAATTCAACACGATCCATAAGACAAGCCCCAGGTTATATAACCAAAAGGCCCAAATTCCTAAACGATCACTCCATGGGTGACGATCTCCGGCGGCATAGCGTAGGCAAAAATAAATCAAACCAAGGCCAAGCAAACCAAATGCACCAAATAATGCCGTATGTGCATGGTTTAAAGTAAGAAATGTCCCATGCTCATAATAATTTACAAGTGGCGCATTGAGTGTGCCTCCACCGAAAACTCCTGCACCAACAAAATTCCAAAAGGAGGCGCCCAAGATATAGAGATAAGCCAGATTATAAGTAAACGCCCGTTGTCGCTTAATCAATTGATGATGTTCAATAGCATCAATAATGAGGAGCACTAAAGGCAATACTTCAATAAATGAAAACATAGATCCTAAGGGCACCCATAAATCCGGAGTGCCTGTCCAATACCAGTGATGACCTGTACCGATGATACCTCCCAAAAATACCAGAATTGTTTCAAAATACATGGTTCGTTCTGCCAAAGAACGCGAAATTAATCCTGTTCCCATTAAGAGATAAGCAGTGGCGCATGCAGCAAAAAACTCAAATGACTGCTCTACCCAAAGATGAACTACCCACCACCGCCAAAAATCTGTGATTGTGAACGATTTTTCAATCCCGGTTAATGGGATCATTCCAAAGCAATACAGTACAGCAACGTTTATTGTACTTGCCCAAAAAAGATGCTCTAAACGAATACGTCCAGTCCAAAACTCAATGGTTGCCGTTTTTAAGCCACTCCAGGTAGGCCACATACCACGAAAAACAATAAAGCTCCAAAGGAAAAGGCCTACACAAAATCCAATTTGCCATAATCGGCCAAGCTGTAGGTAAGACAAACCTTGATTGCCAATCCAAAACCAGGATTCATTCACATACCCCATAATCCCCAAATAATTACCGACAATGGCTCCACCAACAATAAATAAAGTGACCCAAAACAGCAGATCGACAAAAAAACCTTGTCGTTTCGCTTCTTTTTTACTAATAAGCGGTGCCATAAAAACAGCAGCACTCACCCATGAAAGAGCGATCCAGACTATAGGTGTTTGGATGTGTACATCACGTAAGAAATTAAAGGGTAAATAATCATTAATATTTATTCCATAAAAACCAGTACGCTCTGTGTAATAATGCGCCATAATGGCACCTACAGCGATTTGAATTAGCAAAACCAGTGCAACGACAACAAAATATTGCCCTACCTTGCGCTGACTTGGTGTCAGTGGCTCAAACCCCAAAAACACTGGTGTTTTAAATGAATCATCAGGAGTACTCAAATATCGATGATAAATATAAAGTACCGCGCCAAAACCCAAAAATACAAAACAAAACGATACCCAAGTCCAATAAAAAGTATGCGCTGTAGGCGTATTACCCATAGTAGGTTCATAGGGCCAATTATTGGTATATGAACTATTTTGTCCTGGTCTATGAGCAATCGTAGTGAGCGAAGAATAAATAAGAAAGTCAGCGGTTTGTAAGGCAGTTTGCTCATTCAAACTGTACGCTTTGGTCCAACCTGCTTCGGCATCATGATTAAGCAGGGTTTGTGAAATTTGATTCCGCAGTTGCAATATTGCATCAGCAACTGGTTGCGACAACATACTGGTTTGTTGACTCAGATCCGTTTGTTGTAGATCTCGCTGCATTGCCTGGCGCACAACGTATTGCTCTCCTTCTGCCAGATTCAGGAAAGTTTTGCCGAAACGTTGTTGTGCTATTTTATCCTCTATAATTCGACCAAGGCTTACTAAATATTTTGCCGTATAATCCTCTCCAAAATAAGAACCCATACCATAAAGACTTCCATAATCCATGAGGTCTGCACGTTGAAACCCTGCTTTGCCTGCGACTATATCATCGGCGGTCATCACGATCTGTCCCGAAGCAGATTGAAATTGCTGCGGTAAAGGAGGAACAAGCTGATAGGTTTTATAGGTCCCCCAAATTAAGATCATAAAACAGATGATTGCAGTAATTAACAGAATCCATTTTAATACATTAGAGACTTTATCCGAGGCTATAGGTTCAGCACTTGAATTTGAGGATAGATGATCCATTCGACACATTCCTTATGTGAAAGGTTTCACAAACTAAGCTCATAATTTTATACAAGAATTATCACAAAACAAAGCCTTTTATCGAATTGATTTTTGAGCTTGAACAATTATTTTAGTGCTCTTTTTTCATGTAACTTTTTTAATAATAAATGGAAATAAACTAGTCCTGCATAGGGGTGCCATTTTGCAGTAATTTCCCCTATTTTTTTATAATCGGGTTTCTTATCAAGATGGAGTAATTGATGTAAATTGTTCTGTGCGCCAATATCATCGCCTGGAAAAATATCGATTCGCCCCAAGCCGCGTAATAAAACATACTCCGCAGTCCAACGCCCTATTCCTTTAAAGCGACATAAAAAGCTAATTACCTCCTCATTTGATTTATTTTCCAAAGAACTAAAACTTGATTTATCATCAACGATCGCTGCCGCAAGTCGGATCAGCGTTTCACTTTTATGGGTGCTATAGCCTATTTTTTTCAATTCAGAAACAGTGCAATTGGCAACTGCATCCGCTTGCGGAAATGCATAGAACACTTGCTCTTTTTCCTTTAGTCTTATGCTTAGAAATTCAGTCAAGCGATTTTGAATTTGCAATCCAGCATCCAGCGATATTTGCTGACAGGAAATCGCATTAACCAGTGCTTCAAAAATAGAGGGAAATCGTGGTGGTTTAAGGCCCATAAATTGGCAAACAAGGGGATTTAGTTGAGGGTCTTGTTGTGTGATTTGATAAAAATCATGCAGATTGCGCTTTAATCCCAGGAGCATCTCCAGTTCATCAATGATTCGGGTTGCAGATAACTCATGAGGCTCGCTTTCTATAGAGAGCAAAAGTTCGGGCTCATCAATTCCTTTTTTTTGTTCAAGAACCACTTTGACAGGCACATTGTCTATAACCAATAGTCTTGTGTAATGTTGCCCATCCCAAAGATCAACATTATTTTTACTTCTCCTGCGCAAAGCAAAAACAGTATAATCCAACTTAAATGGCGCAACCGGATGTAAGATAACAGAGGTGCTCATGTCACATTAACCTGCTCTTTCATTGAAAATAGTACTTAATCCTTTTAATACACGATGCAAATTGCCATGGGATAGCTAGATTATCCTTTGACACATACAATGGGCTTAAGCTTTGCGACTTTTTGGGTTAACCCGGATGCTTGCGCCGAGTCAACAACGAAATCAACATTCTTATAGGCCTCGGGAGCTTCTTCTGCAACACCACGATAGGAGCTACTGCGAATTAAAATGCCTTGTTGTGCTAATCGCTCAACGATTTCGCTACCTCGCCATAGTTTAGTTGCTTGATGTCGACTCATCGCACGTCCTGCACCATGACAAGCAGAACCAAAAGATTTATCTTCAGCACTTGCTGCTCCTACAAGAACATAAGACGCTGTTCCCATGCTGCCGCCAATAATGACCGGTTGACCTACATGGCTAAAAGCTTTTGTTAATTGAGGGTGCCCCGGGCCAAAAGCTCGAGTTGCTCCTTTGCGATGAACATATAAACGCATCGTCTTGCCCTCTACCTGATGTGTTTCTTCCTTGCAGGTATTATGGGATACATCATAGATGAGTTTTATTTGGGTTCCTGGCATCTCATTTTGAAAAACGTCACGCATAAAATGAGTAATGATTTCTCGATTTGCCAGAGCACAATTAATTCCTGAACGCATCGCACCTAAATAACGCTCCCCCATTGGTGAGCGAATTGGCGCACATGCTAATTCGCGATCAATAAGTTGAATACCATGCTGCTGTGCATAAATTAACATCGAACGCAGGAAATCAGTTCCTATTTGATGGCCTAAACCCCGAGAACCACAATGGATACTTACAACCACATCCCCCTGAGCCAAACCAAATGCGGCAGCGGTTTTTTCACAATATACTGTATGTACTTCTTGAATTTCCAAATAATGATTGCCAGAGCCTAAAGTACCCATTTCATTTTTTTGTCGCTTTTTGGCATGTTCAGAAACATGCTCAGGTAATGCGCCTTCTACTCGACCATTATCTTCAATTCGCTCCAAATCGTCCCATTCACCATATCCTTGCTTGACAGCCCAAACAGCACCGCCATGCAACATATCATCCATTTGTTTCATCGTTAGATTAATGCGACTTTTACTTCCTACACCCGCAGGAATATGCGCAAAAAGCGCGTCTGCCAGTTGTTCCTTATAAGGTTCAAATTCTTCACGTTTAAGCCCAGTAGATAATAGTCTTACTCCACAAGAAATATCAAAACCAACACCACCAGCAGAGACAACACCTTCATTGTCTGGATCAAATGCCGCAACACCACCGATAGGGAATCCATATCCCCAATGTGCATCAGGCATCGCATAGGATCCCTGAACAATACCTGGCAAAGTTGCTACATTAGTGACTTGTTCATAGACTTTCATATCCATATTGAGGATCAATTCTTCTGAGGCAAAAATAATCCCAGGCACACGCATTTTCCCATGTTTGGGAATTCGCCATTCAAAGTCACTTATTTTTTCCAACAGGTTCAAGTCCATTGATTTTCTACCTTAAGTCCCAAGAGCATATTGAATGAATTTACGCCTTACACGTCTACAACACATTGTGCCACCCAAATGTTATTGCTGTGATACACCTTTAATTCTGTGAACGTAGCACCTTTGACTTCTACGGCGGGTTGATGCCGCTTTATATCTACTTGCTCTCCTGCAATTATAGCAGTTAACCGCAAATCTTTAATGGAAACATCGAACTGACTAAAGAGCATGTTGTGAACTGCCATGTTATAAATAATGGCATTTAACCAATCGACAAATAAAATCTCCTGATTCGGTGCCTCACACCTTACATGCAATGTCTTGGAAGGTTGGACTGATTGTGAATTAGTAATAACATTGGTCAGAGCTAAAGCCCCCATGGCAAAGGCTTCAGATAAAGTAGAGCCATACCCCCTCACCCCTATATCTGATTCATGAGAGAAATGCTCCCATTTTTTTTGCGCAATCATTAGAATCCCGCTCTTATCATTTGAGAATAGCCTGAATTAGAAATCCAGTTCAGGAAAACAATACTTTAGCCTTTAAAATAATGATTATCCAAATCTAAAACTTCTACAGATAACATGATATTTAATTCATTTTGGCCTGTTCTGAAAAAATTATCCAATAAATCAAAAAGCTCCTTACCTATGCTTTTTTTCTTCGCATCATCTCTTCCAGGAAGCATTTTCAGAGTTAAATGTACAAAAGCATTTGCTGGACTCTGATCCCCGATATAAAACAAGGGATGAACGACACATCTGCTCCTGCAATTTGATAATTGAGTAGGAAGTTTTTCTGCAAGCATCTGGTGTAACTTATCAAATAACTGATTTAAATGCTGAGAATCAATATTATTGCTTAATTCCAAAATCAAATGAGGCATAGTAATCAAAACTAAAAAATTTAGGGCATTGTAAATCATAACGTGGCTTGAGGAGATGTTGCAAAATAAAATCGACTTACTCTTGCCTAAAAGCCACTCTTTGCACCATTAGAGCGCTATTATCTGCCTTAGCGTTTTGCATATACAGCAATAGACAGAATAACCATTCCCATTCCTATAGACTGTCCAAAAGTCAAACGTTCACCAAGCAGCATCCAGGCAATAAGTACTGTAGCTAATGGCATCACCGCAGTAGATAATGAAGCCATTACTCCATCTACTTTCTGACACCCAAAATTCCAAAAAACATAAAAAAGACCTGAGCTTAAACCTAAAATGATCAAAATAAGCCAATCTAATGGATGAATAGTTAAATCGCCCCAAGAACTAAAACTCAAGCAAAGCAATAATAAAATAGCATTGATTGCATTGAGTAACGAAGAAATTAGAAATACTGGCAGCGAATTAGCATGCATTTTACTTAAAATATAATAGGTTGCTTCGGGCAAGAGAGAAATTAAAACAAGTGCATCCCCCAAAAAAGAATGGTTCACTTGGATTCCAGCAAGCTTATCACATGCAATAACAATTAATCCAAGTGTGGCAAACCCTACACAAATGGCGTTCTTACCTGAAATTTTTTCACCAAGAATGATCCAAGACATAATCGCAATGATTGCAGGCAAGACGCTGGTAATAATACCGGCCACATTAGCATCCGTGTAATTTAATCCCGATAAAATAAGGAAATTAAACAACACTCCTGCAGAGACGGCCTGAGCGCCAATAAAAAACCAGTCTCTGTGCTTCAAACGTGAAAAATAATAACTAATCGGTTTATTTTTAGCCGCTGTAAACCAGTGCAAAGGCAATAAAATGATGGCCGCCAAAGTAAAACGAAGTGTTAATATAACCAAGACTGGAATCGAAGAGAGCACGTATTTGGAAAATACAATATTTATGCCTACCATAATTTGAGCCAAGATAAGAAAAAGCATACCCTGGAAAAAAGAAGCATTGGATTTGTTCATAATAATTAGATGATTGAATAAAGCATGAAAACGAATTCATAGCTTATCAATTTTAAACTTAGTTTGAATTATCCATTTCACGCGTTTTATTTGCTGATAACGCCTTTATTCTCCATTGAGAAGGAGATTCACCGAATACTTTACTGAATCGTCGACTAAACGCAGACAAATTTTCATAACCTACTGCAAATGCTATGGCTTCAATAGAACAACATTTAGAAGATAGTAATTTCTGAGCATGGTGCAATTTTTTAAATCGCCAATACTCTGCCATACTACAACCTAGAGCGAGTTTGAATCGGCGTTGCAATTGGCTTACGCTCAGATGACAGTGCTGCGCCACTTTACTTACATCAACTGGCTCTACGAAATGAAAATCAATCCAGTTTTTTGCCTTGATCGCCATTTGGTCCAACTCAGGTGAAAAAGATTTGGCAGCAAAATGAATGAGTAATTGATTAATCAGAGAGTCAGCAAAAAAATCTCCTTCATGAGCGGCCAAATAATGATGTGTAAAATAGAGAAGTTTTTTAATGCTCGCTGTTAAATTAAACGCATGCGACCTGCGCTCCTCAAAAAGCTGATGGTGAGAAGTCACATCAATCACTAAAAAAAGATTTTCCTGACTCCCAGCAAAACAATGTCGTTCATTAGGCGCAATAAATACACCAACATGATTATCTACAACCCCCGAATAATAACCTGCTTCTAACTCCATAGAGCCAGAAAGAGGTAGAACCCATTGAGCAAAATCATGGGAATGACTACAACTTTCAGTATGATAGGAACGAAGCTCCATACGATTGGTAATCAATTTAATTACTCGCTATGAAAAACAGGTCAAAATAAAGATACATATTATAGCGCATTTAGACTTTAAAAAAATTCTTTGCAGATGCGCAAAATACACCACATAATGTGCAATTATTTGTTTTCCCATTATTATTTCAACCGAACAATCCATTTATCTTAATCCTATTTTTTGGAGTCTACTGTGCAAGGAAAAACTGAAGCAAATCAATCCATATTCTCGTTAGAAAAACTTTTTGAGGTAACTGCAGAAACTGTAGATATACACCTGGTTGGTTCTAAAGCAATTTCTTCCATGAAGATATTAATGTTACGCAACCAACAAGGTTATCTCAATGAGATCAATGAATTAGCAAATATATGTGCTCAGTTACTAAAACAAGGTTCTACTGTTGTATCTTTAGTACAAACGATTAAATCCAGTATGACTGCTTCATATCAAGATGCATTGAATAAGATAACCAGTGAAATTGGTCTAGGACAATTTCAATTGAATCATACCAACCCGCAGACAATTGCTGGACAAAATTTGGAAAAACGCCTTAAATCCATGAGACGCTATAAAGAAACACCGCTTACAGACATTATTGAAGCAGTGATTACAGATACTCTGGTTCAAGCAAGTGCAAAATTTGGCGCTGCCCTCGGTGATTTTGACTTTTTGAACTGTCAATCACAACTTGTTAAATGATAATTTTTAATCATTCTAACCTGGGTTAAGCGCAACGTAGGCTCTGAGAGAATAAGCTTAACTTAGTGTCATTGGTTTATGCTGGAGCTATAATCTTATAAAATCAGGACTTTCGAAATGCTTTTAATGAGGGATTTTAGATATACTAAATGAGCGAATTAAAAACATTTTTTAACGGTGAGATTGTTTTTTTTCGTAAGTCCTGAAAATAAGATTTAATCAAGAATTGGAGCTACTTTGTAATGTCTTTATGGAAAAAATTTAAAGAGTTTTATAATGCCTCAGCGGAAAATAGAATAGGATTTTATAATTTCCTTGCCTTTCTCGTTATCCCTATTCTAGGCATGACGATCTTGTACGTTTTAGTTCGTATTTTTTGGATAAAAGCCTGAGGATCTTAATAATTAAGGTATCGCCCTATAGCTAAGCCATAGGGCATTATTAAACTATTCGGCTTGTTCAATCTTTATATCTCGAGAACCTGTTTTAGATTCTAATTTTTTAGGTAAATCAACCCAAAGCATTCCCTTTTTAAAGGTTGCTTTCGCTTTAGCTACATCAATGCTTGAAGGTAAAGAGATAGAGCGCTCATATCTTCCATAGCTAATTTCTCGGGAAATATATTTTTTACCCTCATTTTTTTTCGAACTGGATTTTTCGCCACTAATAGTGAGTAGATTATCAGATATAGCTACTTTAATATCTTTTTCATCCATACCAGGCATTTCTAATTGAACACAAAAATGCTCTTTATCTTCAACAATGTCCATTGAAGGAGCGAGATCCATTTTTTCAAATTGGCCCCAATTAAATCTAGATGGGGAAAAAAAATCGTTAAAATCGCTAAATAATCGATCTACTTCATTTTGAAGACTTAAAAATGGATTTTGTGAACGATTAATTTGAATGGAGGATCCTTTGCTGGATGAACCTTTGCTTGGGGTCCCTTTTTTAAATTGTGTTACCTTGCTCATGACACACCTCCATATTATCTATGACATTTATAAAATTCTGGTACATATATCAGTTTTGTCAAATGCACCTAATACACTAAAAATAGAGCATATGCAGAGAAGAATTAGTTTTTCAGCAATGTGAAGAAGATTCAGGCTCGAGGCTCCGCTTATCGAATAAGCGGATTTCGATATTGCAGCCCGAGTAATAGAAAAGCGAGAGCTGGCATTATAATATCAGTCCAAAATACAGTACCCGCATTACCTGGTTCGAAATTATGGGCAGTAAACATTTGAAAAAGATGCACACCAGCAGCTCCCCATAAGAATACGGCAGGAACTATAATTGTTGCAGCACGAAACGCAACTTTACTTCTAAAGCTGATTATCCCATTTACACCAATTCCCAAACTAACAAATCCCAATTCCATTTGAAACGGGCTTTGTGGCCAGCCAATAAACTGTGCGGTAAAATCGCCAAAGAAGACATGCATTATAAAGTTGAATACAAAAGCCAGACCAATATTAAACAGCAAAAACCAGGAAAATATAATTTCAATAATTTTGGCTTTTTCCATAAGTTTGAATTGGATCAACCATTCTGCAAGAGAAAATAACAAACCTAAAATAAAAAAAGTCAATGTAGGATTGCGTGCTGCCAAAATAATCATATTGGCCATAGTACCTTCCATGGGTAATATTTTGTATATAAATATAAATTACCTTAAAGGAACTGCAAACACAATTCACGCTAAAAAGAATGCGATTGACTTTTAATAGCGAAATTCATTTATTCTTTTTATGGCGTTGATGAAACACATAATATAAACCAGGCAAAACCAGTAGTGTTAAAAAGGTAGAAGAAATAATTCCGCCAATAACCACGGTCGCTAAAGGCCTTTGTACTTCTGAACCGGTACCTGTTGCTAATGCCATGGGTACAAATCCCAAAGAAGCAACCAGTGCTGTCATCAGTACTGGCCTAAGCCTTGCCAATGAACCCTGCAATACCGCATCTTTTAAATAGAATTTGTTCTGCTCACGCAACTTGTTAATAAAAGTAATCATCACAAGACCATTTAAAACAGCCACCCCAGATAAGGCAATAAACCCTACCCCTGCAGAAATGGACAAAGGAATACCTCGTAAACACAAAGCAAATACTCCACCAGTTAGAGCAAGGGGAATACCAGAAAAAACTAATAGTGCATTCCGGACATTACCGAAACTCATAAACAGTAATAAAAAAATACCTAATAATGTAACGGGTACCACAAGCTTTAAACGTTGAGACGCGGATTGCAATTGTTCAAACTGCCCTCCCCAATTAATCCAATAGCCACTAGGTAATTGGACATTACGTTCAATACGTTGTTTGGCTTCATTTACAAACGAACTTAAATCGCGATTTCTGACATTCGCCGTAACCACCACTCGCCGCTTACCACTCTCCCGGCTAATTTGATTAGGGCTTTCACTACGTACTGTTTTAGCTAATTCACTCAAAGGTATAAAATGAAGCTCGCCATCTTTTGCTGGTGGCAATGGAACAAAAATTTGCCTTAATACCTCAGAACTTGTACGCAAGGGTTCTGGTAAGCGTACGATTAAATCAAAACGTTTATCTCCTTCAAAAAGCTCGCCCCCTTTCTTACCACCTGTTGCAATGACAATAGCATCTTGAACTGTACCTGCCTGCAATCCATAACGAGCCAGTATATCTCGATTTATTTCAATAGTGAGAAGCGGTAAACCACTTACCTGCTCTACTTTCACATCAGCAGCGCCGGGTATTTTCTTAAGCTGCGAACTAATTGATTCAGCAATTTCGCGTAAAGTACTCATATCATCTCCAAATACTTTCACCGCTACATCACTTCGCACACCTGAAATTAGTTCGTTAAAGCGCATTTGAATCGGCTGGGTAAATTCATAATTATTCCCTGGAATTCGTTGCAGAGCCTCTTCAATTTCTTGCACTAAATCTTGTTTTGCTTTTTTTGGATCAGGCCATTCTTTACGAGGTTTTAGCATAATAAACGTATCAGCCACGTTAGGCGGCATTGGATCTGTAGCGACTTCGGCTGTACCCAATTTGGAAAAAACAATCTGTACTTCGGGAAACTGCTTGATCCTTTGTTCGACTAAATCTTGCATCGCAATAGCTTGGGTTAAACTCGTACCTGGAATACGCATCGCATGCATGGCAATATCCCCTTCATCAAGGCTTGGAATAAATTCACCACCTAAGCGAAAAGCAATCAGAAGACTAATGGCAACCAAAACGACAGCCGCGCTAATTAGCCAATATCGTGCATGAAAACAATATCGCAAAACTCGTGCATACCCTAATGAAATGCGGTGTACCAACCAATTTTCTTTCTCTTGAATGCGTCCCTTTAGAAATACAGCCACCGCGGCTGGCACAAAGGTTAAGGCGAATAACATCGACGCCATTAATGCGATAATCACTGTTTCCGCCATAGGCAAAAACATTTTTCCCTCAACGCCCGTTAGGGTTAAGATAGGAAGATAAACTACAGTAATAATAAATACACCAAAAATACTGGGCCTGATGACTTCAGTAGTCGCATAGGCGATCACTTTTAGGCGCTCTTCAAGGTTTAAAGTACGCTGAAGTCGATGCTGTTGTTCCCCCAAATGTTTCATGCAATTTTCAACAATAATTACGGCACCATCAACGATTAGTCCAAAATCAAGGGCTCCTAAACTCATCAGATTGGCACTAATTTGATTGCTTACCATCCCCGTAATCGTCAGTAGCATCGATAAGGGAATAACCATAGCAGTGATCAATGCGGCGCGAATATTTCCCAAAAATAAAAATAAAATGACACAAACCAGCAAAGCGCCTTCAAGTAAATTTTTCTTGACCGTGTTAATTGTCGCGTTAACCAGTGAGGTTCGGTTATAAACAGTAACTGCCTCAACTCCATCGGGAAGTGATTTATTAATTTCCTTCATCTTGGCAGCCACGCGTTCCGACACTGTGCGGCTGTTTTCACCCATCAACATAAATACCGTGCCTAACACCACTTCCTTGCTGTTTTCGGTTGCAGCACCTGTGCGTAGCTCTTTCCCTAAAATGACATTTGCCACATCGCGGATGCGGACAGGAGTTCCCTCAAAACTGGCGATTACAATATTTTCAATATCAGCTATATTTTTCACCTGCCCTGGAATTCGAATGAGATTCTGCTCACCGTTGCGCTCAAAATATCCTGCCCCTACATTCGCATTATTACGCTGTAACGCATCAACCACACTATTTAAACTCAAACCATAACGAACCAGTTTGCTCGGTTCAGGTGTAATGTGAAATTGCTTTTCATAACCTCCAATTGTATTAACCTCTGCAACGCCTTCCACATTACGTAACTGCGGTTTAATGAGCCAATCTTGAATCGTACGAAGCTCTGTAGAATTATAACGTTGGGCTTCAGGCACATTAGACTTATTCCTCACAATGTACATAAATATCTCACCCAAACCTGTAGAGATAGGACCTAATGTCGTTTCTGCTTCTGCGGGAAGTTTATCTTTAACCTCTTGCAAACGTTCATTGATCAACTGACGTGCAAAATAAATATTCGTCCCATCTTTAAATACCACAGTAACTTGGGATAACCCATAACGCGATAAAGAACGCGTGTAATCTAAATTAGGCAGACCACTCATCGCCAATTCAATAGGAAATGTGATGCGTTGCTCTACTTCAAACGGGGAATAACCCGAGGCTTGGGTATTAATTTGTACTTGGACGTTAGTAATATCAGGTACGGCATCAATTGGAAGGCGTTGGAAATTATAGACACCAAGAATCGCAATAATTATTGTAAATAAAAGGACGAACCAACGATGTCTTAGTGAGAAGTGTATAATTTTTTCAAGCATCTTGTATCCTTAATCTTCATGACTGGCACCTTCCTTGCCTAATTCCGCTTTAATATAGAAACTGTTTTTACTGACATAGCGTTGACCAGCATCAAGACCTGAAAGAACCTCTGCCCATTGCCCATCTTCCTCTCCTAAAAGAACAGGAGTTGCCTCAAAATAATCTCCTTGCTGAACAAAAACCACATCTTTTTCATTCATTTTCTGGATTGCAGAGAGAGGAACAGCCACTGGAACTGTTTTTTTATTGATGATAATCGCACCATTAATGTACATTCCTGGCAACCAGACACGCTCCTCATTGGGAAGAATAGCACGCGCTAAATTCGTTTGACTGTCTTCAATTCCTAAAGGTGAGATATAGGAAATTGTGCTCAAGGCTTTAGGTTTTCCTTCATCTCCAGTGACAATAACATCCATTCCTTGCTTCACAAGAGGAGCATCTTTACGATATAAAGTGAAATCAGCCCATACATTCGCTAAATTCGCTACCTCATAAATCGGTTTGGTATTTTGAGTTAACTCCCCATTTGTAGCATTTTTTTGCACAACAGTACCGGTAATTGGTGCTGTAATAGTGTAGTTTTGTAAACTTTCATTACTTTCAACAGTGGCTAATACGTCCCCTTTTGTGACCTCCTCACCAAGATTTTTAGCCATTGATTTAATAATCCCTGGATAGCGCGCATATATCGGTGCCAATGTATCACGATTGGGGAGAATTTTTCCTACTACATTCAATTGAGTTTTGATTTCATGACTTTGCGCTACCGCAGTCTGGATCTCGGCTGCCTTAAGAACTACGGCTCCTATCGCTACACGTCCTTCATAAGATGCATAACTCCAATTCATCTTAGTTCCTAAATACTCTAATTGAACCGTGACATCAAAAGAGTGGGGTTCGCGAATCACTTCGTTACTTTCTAAAAAATGATTTGCCTGAATAAAGGAAACCTTCCCTTTTTTACCATTAAATCGGGTTAATAAAAGAGTTAAATGCACTTTATCCGGGGCAATAACTTTCCCATTCTTATAAATGTATGCTCGAAAATGGGGCGGCATCCCGCGTTCAAATATTAAAAGCTCCAACGCCAAATCACCTGCTTTAAATAAGCGACCGCCCTGTGGCCCCCTTTCCCAGGTTTCTTGTTGACTTCCTTCATCCGTTGCATGAGTATTCTTACCTCCCCACAAAATCAAACTTAACCCTAGTAAAAGAACAAGCAATAACAGATAAGAACCTCCTGATTTTGGAAATTTCATTTACTCTCCTTAGTCGGATTGAGCCCTAAAAGTCCCGTAAGCTGAATTAATGTTTTATGATAATCGGCATGGGCTTGTTGATAATGTCGTTCCTCTTCGTATAACGTATTTAATGCAGTAGATAATTCGATATAGGTATATCGTCCCATTTGATACCCATCTCTGGCCAGTTTGATCGATTTATGAGCTAATGGCAATAGAGATTCAGTGACCAAATTCACTTCGTACTGACTCTGCTGCGCTTGCAAAAAAACATTATAAATATTTTGTCGCACATCAAGTCGTGTTCCTTGATAGGCATGTGCAGTTTGCGTATATTGCGCTTCTGCCGTCAGAATTTTTCCTTGATTTCGATCAAAAACGGGCACTTCTGCAAACGCGGAAATTACTGCGGCATTACTCCCATCATCAGAAAAATGACGACCTCCTAATTGTATATTTAAATTAGGCCAAACTGATTTTTTAACTGCGGTAATGGTTGCGCGTTTAGCGCGAAGTTGCAGTTGCATTTGGATTAATTGCGGACTTTGAGGCAATTTTTTTAAGAGAGCTGCCCAATCTAATACTACGTCAGGCAAGCCTTTATCCACCAAGGGTTTGTCAATTTTTAATCCATCCCCTAATAAACGAGCAAGCTTTGCTCGTTGAGAAAGTGCATCACGCATCGCTTTTTTTTCCTGGATGCGGGCCTCACCTAAACGTCTTTGCGCTAATCGCAAATCCAATTCGGTACCTACTCCAGCTTGAACGCGTCGCTCAATTGCAGCCACAATCCGCTCATTCAAGTGAATTAGCTTTTTAGTTACTTGATGCCATTGTCCTGCATACAAAGCGTCAACATAGGTCACGCCGACAAGGATATAAAGTGCCGCTTTCTGAACCTTAATCTGAGCCAAAGATGCGAGATAATCTGCATAAGTTGCTTTTTTAAGATAATCAAGGCGATGCCCCAAAGGAATGGGCTGGGTCACAGATGCCGTAGTTTCTGCTGCTTCATAACCCGAATAGCTGCCTGAACCACCAAAATTTTCTGCAGTTAACGTCAGTTGAGGATTGGGATAAAGGCCGCTTTGGATAAAATAACCTCGCATCGCCTGTGCTTTATCCATTTCTGCTTGCAATTCAGGATTATTACGATAGGCAATCTCTAAAGCTTCTTTGAATGTAAGGGGAGCCACCGCTAACGCTTCAAAACATGTGAAGCTCATCACTAAAATAACGGTAAAACCAATGTAGCGCATTCCTTACCTTTAATTATTTATTCCCTAATACTATTTCAGTGTAACCTGATTTACTTAAGTTTTATACCATTTAATTACCATAACTGACTCAATAAACCCAAACTCGATTCAAGGCATGCAATCTATAATATTATTTGGCACCACAGCACCTGTAGCAAAATTTTTATTAGACAAAATTCATCCCTTATTGTTCCATTTTCTTGAGGGCTTTAGCGGCTTGTTTGATTTTTTTCAAGTGCACAAACAAGTCGCATAAAGTTTTATAGAGTAATTGATAACGAGGTAAAGGCTAAGTATAAATCTGAAAAAAACTGTCAATTCAGTACATTATTGATAACTGCAACTGCTTTTTTCAAATTAAACTGTATGAGTTCTTTTAAAATGAAACCATTATGAAATACATTCGGTGACTTAAGGGTTTACCCTAGCTTTCAATTACAAAATCCCCTAAATACTAAATAGTCGCATAGGAATCAATTTTTGCCAAAGCCTTAAGGGCTCGGATAATAGAGCATCTATTTTTGAAAGAAAATGATACACTAAGAGGTTTTAGAATCATTCATAATATTGTTTACAGGATTTCAAATATGACTACAGCATTTTCAAGAATAATTATTTTAGCTGGTTTCTTTTCAGGAATTTCTATTAATTCATCATTTGCCCATTCTCACCATGAAACAAGCTCAATTGGAAGTCCCGCGCATGCAACAAAAACTACCAAAATAATAAAAGTGACCGCATCGGATGATATGCGCTTTACTTTTTCACAAAAACCCGAATTTCATGATGGCGAAATTATCACATTTGAAGTTACAAATATGGGAAAGGTAGCACATGAGTTTTCTATAGGTGATGAAGACGAACAAAAAGCACACCAAAAAATGATGCGTGCTATGCCAGGAATGGTTCATGAAGATGGCAATACAATTACTGTTAACCCTGGCGAAACCAAAAGATTGACCTGGAAATTTAAAGCCAATTCGAAACATGACGTTGTCATCGCCTGTAATATCCCGGGTCATTTTGAAGCCGGTATGTATATGAAAACGAACGTCACAAAAGCTTAAGATAAATTATTCTGCCGTTGTAGCGTTGAACTTAATCGTAACCAAGTCAACGCTGCCTTCCAGAGGAATGCAATGCATACCTGTTTCCCTTAATTTTATAAGCACGATCCACGATTGTTAAAAAAAGTATATGGAAATTAAAATAGCAGCAATTGCTGATTAAGAAGTTCACAAACACTTTATTCCAGAAAACGAATAGACTAGAATGATTTTCAATCGAATTTTATTTGGCGATTCAAGCATCAAACAGGCTTACTGATTTGCCAGTATTAATATCAATGTTTCATATGTAAAAGCTTAGTTGCGCTGTAGCTCGATTAATACATTAGAGTAACCTAAAGAATGGAGTCATTATGGACAATAAAAACATAGAGACGTTTGAAGAAATAGACAATCAAATCGATGGAATCGTGGTTTATCTTTTGAAAAAATATGCAATGAAAAATGAATTCTCATCAAAGATTGATGCTGATTTGCCAGAAGAAATTGAGGCGTAAGCACCAATTCATGTGATAATACATTGTTCTGTTTCAATGTATTAATATCGAAACAGAATTAATATGGATTTTACTGGAAGGATTGCGGGCCAGGGCCCGCGAAATTCAATATTGGGTTTCATTAACTTATTTAAATCTACAACGTCCTAACAATTATCAATTGGCTCGCCAATATTTAGATGGCCATAAAAAAACTAAACTACTTGCACTTCCTCCGCTAAAAGACCTTTCTGTCCTTTGCCTTGTTTAAAAAAAACCGCATCACCTTCCCGAAGTGTTTTAAAACCATTCCCTAGAATGGAGCTAAAATGTACAAAATACTCCTGGCCATTGCTTTGAATAAATCCAAAACCTTTGCGTTCATTGAACCATTTCACTGTTCCTTTTATTTTTTCTGACATTGTCATATTCCTTTATTATTAACAATTCAAAGCAAAGCTTTTTTGTTGAAAAATAGCACATTCCAACGACTATAAATCAAGGGTAATTTTAATTTTCAGATGTTATTTATACAATTGCGGGTTTTACTTATAAAAATTAAGGTAAATGGGCAGATGCTACCATCAACTATTTGCCCTCATTTTTTTATACCCCATAATGATTAACAACATTAATAAAGTAACAGGTGTAATAAAGAGCATCATCAATGGCCACAAATTAGATCCTGCAAACAATGCGAAAACAGTATAAACCAGTAAAGGAAGACTAATTAATAAAGGAATGCAAGCAAGCTTCCGCCAGCTACCCGACCATTTCCATAACAATCTAAGCTGTAAAATCCAGTATATGGGGATAGAAAAATAAAGTAATTGCACGAATAGAATATCCCAAGTTGAAAGAGGTTCTTGAGGTATTTTCACACTAGCTTGCTGCTGTTGATTCAACTCATTGACCCAAGAAGCCTTGGGATTCGATATTGTATCCTTATCCTCCTCCCATTTAGCCGAAATCGAGATGGACTGAGTTTCCAGAGGCTGCCAATTGGCATTATAAACAGTGACCATTATTGAATCGATCTTTGTTTCCCTGAAATAAGACACCCAAGCAATAGCTTGACCGTCACCTACAGGGTAGGCTTGGGAGGGATTCATACGGATATTAGTCTTGATTTCCTGTCCAAGATATTTTCCTATTGCCTGGAAACGTAATGGCTCCTCGCTTTGATAATGAATAAGAACATATAGCGATTCGTCTTGATGCAATACTGCAGGTGATGCAGGGCTTGTCTCGCTCAGTTCTACATTCAGGGCACTCGCCATGGTGGTATAAGTTAACAAGAGTCCGATAAGAACAATTAGAACACATTTATTTCGAGAAACTCCAGAGCTAAAGAATGATTCATTGCTAGAGTAACACGCTCTGCTAAAGAAACGATTCCATGCCATGGTATCCCTTGAATAAAATAGATAATTACAGATTAGTATGACAAAACATATCGGTCAAACAGGAACTGCCCAGAGGCTCACTTAGACAGCCAATTTTAATAAAAATATTGAGAAAGAAATAACTCCCGTATTAGTTTTGTTAACACGGGAGTTCTGGGATTAGTGTCGTGTTTTTTCCATTGCTTGACCTAATAGCCAATCAAAACTCACCTCAAGCTCATCAGCAATTTTCTGCATAGAAGGAGCATCCAGAGCAACACCATATAATAGTGCCTCTATTTTAAATTTAGGTAATTCAAATAGTTTAGAACATACTTGAACACGTTCGGTCATTAAGGCTGGAACACCTAGCTCATCAAGCTCATAGTTCAAACGTTCAGTGAGTTTTTTGTTTGACATGTTAATCTCCTCTTGACTTTTTATCAGTGTAAAACACTTAAGCTTAAGGCTTGATTAACAAATAAATTTTTTACAAAAAAAAATTTGTGCTTGGAAAAATCAATAAATGAGCATATTAATAATTTCTTAAGCATTCTCAGATAAAATCCCGTGATTTTTCATTTGAATGAGAGAAGTTAATGCGATATCAATTTAACCCCCATCGCCATGTCAAAATTTGGCTTAGTCAAGATAGAAATAGTTTTTTAAACTTAGAAAATCAAAAACGCCTCATTAAAATGCGTTATTTAAATCCTGATGATGAAATTCATTTTGTATATGACTCCCGTTTGCTAAATCCCAAGGCTCAGGAAGACCTAAAGCAGTTTTGTAATAAACATCATATTACTCCTATGGATGTTGCCACTTTAAAGGGGAACAATGAAACTGAGCACCAATTGTTGGAGCATTATTCAAACGAAATTAAGTGCTTGGGGCGGGGGGGAAATTTGGCAGTTGCAAGTGATATTTTGCGATGGATAGAGGATATTTATAAGCTTGGAACTTATGCGGATTTTGATACACGGATAGATACGCGAGGTCTTCCGGCTCTAATCGAAGTCGAGCACCCTTTATTATTAAGCATGGGTAGCATAAAAATCGCCTCTTCAGAAAGCCTGGTAATCAATAATGATATTATTGCTGTGGTTGACCCAAATGATGCCCTACCTTATGTAAAAAAGGTCCAGGACACTATTCTTAAAAATTTAACCACCAAGCATCGTTTATTTTCTAGCTATTTTGATCAAGTAAGAAGGCTTTACAATAGTGTATTGGGTGATGAGGTAGGGGGCCTGTTCTTAAGTCTGTCAGCCGGAAATGAATTGCAGATAAGTGAAGAACTTGACCAATTAAGAGCATCAACTAACTCCATGCCTGAGCTTAGATTTAAAATTGAACAGCAATATAAGGATAATCAATCATTCTGTAGGAAAAAAAGCACCAACGTTGTGGACTGTGCTCAGGAAATTAGAAAAAGTGCGGCAAGTTGGCTGGTTTGGCTTATTACCCCTAAGGCTATTTATCAGGAGTTAAAAAAATTAGCCGCTATTAAAAATGATGAAGAATTAGTCTCTAAAGTACGTCAAAATCAACGCCTGCAACTTTTAAAAAGTAGCGTTGTTTATACCACAGGACCAGGTGCATTATTAAACGGGTTGCTCAGTCAATATTTACTTTCTGATAGTAATACAATTAAACAGGATAAAATAAATACTTTTGCTTTTTCTCATTACGGTTTGGAGAAGCGTTTTATTTCTAAAAACTACATTCCATTTGCATCAAGTTTAAAAACTGTAAATGCGCTTCAAAATGAGGGTACTATAGGTAAATGTAATGACTTATCCTGGTTAAAAGAAGGGCAAGAGGCTATTCACTCAAGAGAAGAGATTATTCGAAAAAAACAAGGGCATCTAAAAATAATTCTACCGCAAGAGCTAGGTAAACTAAAACAGCTAATCACAAAACATATTGCTAAATTAGACCGCGATTTGCATAGCCCATTTCGTTTTTATCGTGCTCATGCCCGGATGCAAAAATTGGGGGTGTTAAAAGATATATTAAATTTGTTCAACGAAAATTATTTTGATAAAGAACAGCTCAACATGATTATGCAAAAATATTCTTCCGAAGATATTTTTGCAAGTATTGGGACCAGTCGTACCCAGACACTAATTAAAGAGATTACACGTTTTGCAAAAAAGGCCGAGGTATATCAGCTTGACGAAGAGGATGGGCGTATTGCTTATAAGGTTTAATTCAGCAGAAAATTTGCAGTATTTGCTTAAGGCCATACTGCAAACCTCATGGAGTGCTTCTTTTAAAGGAAGGTTTTCCATCTTAAAATTCTATCAATCACCTATTCATTTATGGAGTCTGACGTGTTCATGCACTAAGAGAAATTGAATAACACCAAGCCATTATTGTCTTCACCATTACTGATAGTGCAAGACCAATCAACCACTAATTTTTGTTGATGGAGAATGGGATCGAAGAAATCCACATGTAGTATCGCAGTATTGTCCTCAAAAACACTTAATCGACCAGAAAGCGTTAAGACCTCCCCCGAAGAACTCTCTATAAAAATTTTCATGGAGGTGGTTACAGTATCGATTAAACGATCATTAACATTCTCTTTGCCATGAAAATACTGGGTAAAATTAAATCGTGTTGTGGCTCCATCTAATTTACTTCTTAATTGCTCCTGAAGTTTGGAGCCTGTCACTTGACAGTTATCGAAATGAACAATAGCTCGGACATCATTACCACTCTCAACCGCGGCCACCAATTGCGGAAAATCAGTGATATTGTTAGTAGGGGTAAGAGGAATAGTGTTCGTTTGAGCGTCGGCCTGACTTAAGGAAAGCAGCAGTAAAATTCCAACTACACTTGATTGCCAAATTCTCATAGTGTCCTCCGTGACTTTTAGCTTATTTGGAATTTTCTTTATAAGGAAGAAATGAGTCCTTCCATCATTATTCCGCCATTTAAACATGAGACTTTAGATACATTAAGTGTAGTTCCATGTTCCATTTTGTCCATATTTTTTTATTTTTATAGAACTTATGAATACATTTTGAGGCTTTTATGCCCCTATATCCAAGTTGCTTTCATTTAGAGAATATGATTTGATTTGAGAAAGGAATTAACTAATTAGTAAAATGATTTACGCCCTCGCTGTGCTTATTTTAATCTTTCTACTAATTGTAGTGGATCAGCATTTTATATCATTGAATCGAATAATCCCGATTTTATCTTCTTATGCATCAAAACATAATGCTTTGGAGCACGAAGATTTGTTGGCTCTTTTTGATAAATTTAATTATCAACACGATGATGGTGTATGTCATGGTTTTACATTAACCTGGGCTCAAGAAGCAGCGCTAGGATTAGACCATCAATTTTATAATCGCCTAAATCTGATTAAAAGGGAAAAACAGACTTTACCCAATAGCCTGTACGCCATTACTGAAAAAATAAAATCAAGTCAAACTCTCTCTAAAAAGGAACAAAAACGAAATGAAATAAGACCTTTTTTTGAAGCCATATGCCTGGCTCAGTCTCCTGATGATTATTATGAATTCTATGCTCAATCACTCCAACAATCTAATATCGATGCGATCTACAAAATGATCCAACTTCATTTTTGTAGAACTCAAAATGTAGTTAAAAAATTATTTGGCAAAACAATGAGTTTTGCATCCCCTGAAGGCGTCAACAAATTTTTGAATAATCTCAATGAAATCCTCCTCATTAAAAATGATGTCGTAATAGTATGTAGTAGCGAAGAGCATACAGTAGGCTTTAAAAAGCATAAAAACAATGTATGGCTATTCATGAATATCAACCAATTATATGAACAAAGTGAGGAGTATCCTTATCAACTTTTAACAAGCGAAGAACTTTGCCCAGCTCTATATCACTCTCTTTTTGAGACCAGTAAACAATTAGTAATTCACTGCGCCTTCATTGCAAAACCTGGGCAAAGAAAATTAACCCAGAAAATACAATCTCTTGATGAATTGTACCCGGTCAATTTAGAGTGTACTCAAATTAGTAATTGTCGTGGTTATGGTGCACTGTCCATTGGAGTTCAAAATGATGACTGGAATACGGTCTCCAAAATACTGAGATTACATAATAAATCCCCTGTAATCAGCCAATCCGAATTAGAGCATGCATTCTTTTATGCCGCAGCATGCAATCGTTCGAATATTATGAATCAACTGAGAAATATTCCAAAAATAGATATCAACATTCCTTGTAATAAGGGTCGCTCGCCTCTTGGTATTGCCTGTGAGTATGGAAATGAAAGCGTGGTGCAATTATTGCTACGCGATAAAAATATTAAGGTGAATATCAAGGACACCAAAGAAATGACACCCTTAATGCTGGCCTGTAAATCTTATTATACCCAAAAAAATCCTGCACTATTTAGGTTGCTTTTAGACGCTGGAGCCAATATCGCGCTCACGAACCTCAATGGAGAAACCGCTTATGAGATTGCAGAAAATCACGATAATCAGGCAGCACTGAATGTGCTGGCATCTTATAGTTTAAAAACGTCCCATCAATTCACTTCTGATGCATCCCCTGCGCGGGTCTCTACAACAAGGACATCGTCAAACACGATGCTTTCGTTTTTAAAGCATACTTTTTTTGATAAGCACGATGAACCCACCTCTGCAGAAGAAGCATTATGTAGTTCTGGAAACTCAAAGGTTACATAAAGAGAATAAAATAATATTAAATCAATGCATGAATTTTAAAAACCTGAATTTACACAAAACTCATCTCCAATTGATTTTACAAATTTTGTTTTGTACTCTTTCTAATTTTTCACATGCAAAAAATTCCATGTCCAATTTAAAAAACAAAGTTGCTATTATAACTGGCTCTACCAGCGGAATAGGAGAGGGTATTGCTAAAATGCTCTCTGCTGCAGGCGCAAAAACAGTGATTAACTCTGTTAACTCAATTGAAAAAGGGGAAAAACTAGCACAAGAATTAGGTAATGCACGATACATTCAAGGGAATATAGCCCTCGAAGAAGATTGCAAGCGGATTATCACTGAAACAGCATGTCATTTTGGTCAAATTGATATATTAATCAATAATGCAGGACAATCCCTGCGTAATAATGGAGACATACTCGATATAAGCAATGATGATTTTAGTCAAATCCTGAATACCAACGTCGTCGGTACCTGGTGCCTCATCCGTGAAGCCCTACCCTATCTTAAAGAGTCCGGTGATGGAAATATTATTAATATAACTTCTTGTGCCGGAATTGATCCTGCATCAGCATCGAGCGCTATCCCCTACTCCATTGCTAAAGCTGCAATTAATCATTTAACCAAGTTTTTAGCAAAACACTGTGGCCCTGAAATAAGAGCCAATGCAATAGCCCCTGGGTTAATCATGACTCCTCGTGCAGAAAACTTTAGCGAAGCGGTTAATAAATTTAAAAACCACACACCAATAAAACGAGTAGGTAAACCAGAAGATATTGCTGAACTGGTTCTAGCAATCATTAAGTCAAATTACATCAATGGAGAAATAATTTTAGCTGACGGTGGATTTTCTACTGTATAAATCGCAAGATAACTAAAAATTGAATTCCAATATAATCCAACTATGATGATAGTTCTCTCTGGGTTAATCTTCTGAAATATCTTCATCTTTTTGACAAAGAAATCTTAATGTCTACCACCTTTTTTTTCATTTATTAAATAGGGCATATTTTTTATTCATTTTTACTTTATTACCTCACTTTTCGGACAACCAAAATTAAATTGCTCAAAACCACTTTTAATTCCTGAAGAAATATGTCATCTATTTATCTTACATATTCAAGATGATATCAAACGCTTATCAACTGTTTGACATTTATGCAAGTTAAAAACCAACGGCTTTGCGCTATCTCTTAGATAAATCAAGCCAATTTATATTCATTTTTTTAAAGCGAAAATTGACCTAGGAGAAGGATAAAGATATGGATTTAGGAGAATATAGTGTTCAAAAAACATTGGGAAAAGATGTAAATCTCAAAATAACTCAACAGGAATTTGAAGTTAAAGGAGTCTGCAAAAATTCTTTATTTACAAGTTCAAGTCTTTATAAACATAAAAGGAAGCAACCCTCATGAATGGACATAACGATTCAATACAACTACGCTCAAATGAAGAATTAACTAATTTTAGAAAAAAACATTTTTTACCTACTGCAGGATTTTACCATAAAGAACCAATTCAGCTCGTCAAAGCACAAGATACTTATGTATGGGACTCTGAAGGAAAACGTTATCTTGATGCCATAGGCGGAATTGTTTGTATCTCAGCCGGACATAATCATCCTAAAATCAAAAAAGCACTGATTGAAGCAATTGAAAGTGATGCGATTCAACACACAAGCCTTTTGTACTTAAATCAGGCCCCCATCGAAACTGCAGAGCGCTTGCTTGAAGAAGCACCTTATGGCATGGACAGAGTATCGTTTACTAATTCCGGTTCAGAAGCCAATGAATTGGCAATTATGGCAGCACGCCATGCGACGGGAGAAACTATGGTAGTGAATGTCCGTCATTCATATCATGGTGGAACTTCTGCTGCACTTGCTTCATGTGGTCATTCAATATGGCGATTCAAAGGGCAGCCAGTCACTGGTGTAACCTCTGCGCTTGAGCCCTACTGCTATCGCTGTCCGTTTAAACAAAAACCAGATAGTTGCGATCTATCATGTGCAAAAAATGTTGAAACAACCATCCAGAATTCAACGCATGGAAAGATAGCCGCTTTTATACTTGAACCGGTGATGGGTGTAGGTGGATTTATTACCCCTCCCGATGACTATTTTAGAGAGGTTGCCCATATTGTTCATAATTATGGTGGTAAATACATCAGTGATGAGGTACAGACCGGAGCAGGCCGCGGTGGCGGTGATCTCTTACTTACAAAAACCTTGGATATTGATGCAGATATGATAACCATGGCTAAAGGCTTGGGAAATGGCGCTCCAGTTGGCGCTATACTTATGAAAAGTGACGTTGCTGAAACAATGACTGGCAAAACATATTTTAATACGTTTGCAGGTGACCCACTTCAAATGATCCAATCCAAGCTTACATTGGAAATTATTAAAGAAGAACAGCTTGTTGAAAATGCTCGTGCCATGGGGGACCTGCTAAAAGACGGTTTCTGTGAATTACAAAAGAAGCACCCTCTCATTGGAGATGTTCGTGGTCGCGGTTTGCTTTTGGGAATTGAATTAGTCAAAGATCCTCAAACAAAAGTACCTGCATCAGATGAGGCACTTCAATTAATGGATCTGTGCAAGGACAAAGGACTATTAGTTGGAAAAGGAGGACAGTATGGTAATGTCTTCCGAATAGCACCACCTTTGACAATTAATCGAGAGCAAGTCAATTTCATACTTGAAACACTCGATCAATCTTTATCAGAACTGTCACATGCGTATACTCCATAATAATCCAACAATGAGGTTGGGTCATTTCAGATTCAACCTGGATTTATTTACGAATAAGAATTTTAGGCGCCTAAAATTTATTTTAATGTAGATGGAACTAACTAATTACAAAATTTGCAGAAAACTAATGGGTACTATCTACTTCGCGTATTAGAGCTAACCATGCCTTTGCAGCATCAGAGAGATAAGAATCACGTCTCCAGGTCATCGCCATATTCCACTGAAACTCATCTCCTTCCAGTAAAGGAAAGAAAATCTGAGGATTTGATTTTTCACGAGCAATCATTCTTGGCAAAAAAGCAACACCCAGGCCCGCAGCAACAAGTTCCAACATAAAATCAATCTGACTGCTTTGGGCAACTACCTTGGGCTCGAAACCTGCCCGATGACTCGCATCCAGTATTATTCGATGCAAGGCAAAACCACTGCCAAATAAAATAAATGGTGTATCTTTAAGCTCTAATAAAGAAATTGAAGGTCGTTTTGCCAAAGGATGACTCGATGCCAAAAGAGCAACTAACGGTTCACTACGGATTAATTGACTATCGAACTCTTCTGAAATAGTTAATAATGTTCCAGCAAAATCGATTTCACCTGCTCGTAAACATTCCGCAAGTTTAACCCCTCCATGTTCCATAAGTTCTACTTCAATACCAGGATAGCGTTGATTATAACGAGCAAAAAGAGGAGCAAATAGAGTGCTGGCACCCACTGGAGCTATTCCAAGACGTAATCGTCCTTGTTTCAAACCACGAATGTCATCCAGTTCCTTAAAGAGATCATCGCGATCTGCGAGGAGCTTAATACCTCGGCGATAAACAATTTCACCCGCTGCAGTTGGCACACTACGCTTCTTAAATCGTTCAATAAGTGGAATACCAAGCTCTTCCTCAAGCTGCTTTATTGCTTTACTCACTGTCGACTGAGTAGCAAAAAGAGTTTGTGCAGCGTTAGAAAAACTACCTTGACGAACTACCTCAATGAAAGCACGAAGCAGTTTTAATTCCATAATTATTCCATTTTAGAATGATTTATATTCGATAAATTCATTTTATTCATATTGAATAAAAGTGTAAAATCCATTGAAAGAGGAATAGTCACAATGATCAGATATATAACATCAAAAATTCAGCAATGCTCCCTGCTCCAAGTTGGCCTAGTATGCCTATTTTGGCTTGCTAGCGAACTTATTGTTCACTTTTTCAAACTCCCTTTTTCGGGCGGAATCTTTGGCCTGGGGGTTGTTTTATTGCTTTTAGCTACAAAACGCTTAACGCTCAACCTTATTAAACATGGAGCTGAATTAATCCTTGCAGATATGCTCCTTTTTTTTATTCCAGCTGTGCTTTCACTACTTAAGCATCATGAGTTTATTGGCATCTTAGGTCTTAAAATTCTTTTTGTTATTTTACTTAGTACGCTATGTGTGATGTTAGTCACTGCAACTGTTGTGGATTTTTGTTATCATTGGAGAAGTGACCGTGGCAAGTCACATTCCCTCTGATCCAATAACGCAAACACTATTCTGGTCACTTATAACGATTGGCATGTATTTTATTGCCAAAAAATTACATAGGCGGTGGGCATTTTGGTGGTTAATGCCACTGGTTTTAACACCTTTACTTATTGCCGGCTTTGTTTTTTTACTCCATCAGAGCTATCAAGATTATTTTCGTGGAACAAAATGGCTAATTCAATTAATAGGCCCGGTGACTGTTGCTTTTGCAATTCCCATTTATGAGAAACGCGCACTTATTCGTCAACATTGGCTGGTACTTTTAATTGGTGTATTTGTCGGCAGTTTTACCGCAATATCATCGAGCTGGGCATTAGCGATGCTTGTTGGCCTTGATAAAAGTATCCTGTTAAGTCTTCTACCTCGGTCTATCAGCACGCCATTCGCGCTTGAAGCATCACATGGCATTGGGGGTATCCCTGAATTGACGGCCATATTCGTAATTATTACAGGCATATCAGGCGCTATTATTGGCGACCTCATTCTCAAACATTTATCATTTCGCTCGACCCTGGCTCGGGGCGCACTATTCGGTGCTGCAGCACATGCAGCAGGGACTGCACAAGCTCATAAAATAGGACATGCTGAAGGAGCAATTGCTTGCTTGGTTATGATTTTAGCGGGTCTCTTAAATGTGTTACTTTTTCCGCTGATTTGCCATCTTCTGAAATGAATGCTCTGAACTCAAAAATGCAAATTGTGAAATATTTTTAACGACTAAGTCAGTGCCAACAGGGTTTTCACGAAAAAGTAGCGAAAGTAAGTAAAAATAGATTCCATTAAGATGAAAAAAGTTTTAAATTCTACCTTTCATCTAATAATATTAAGAACTACTTCACCATGCGTTTAAGACTACTATTTTTATTTTTCTTTGCTAATGCCGCGATTGCAAGTCCATGGTTCACAGGACCATTACTTGCTCCGGCTGGAAAAACAATAGCGAGAGGCCATCTAAATTTTGAACCATATGCATTTTATAGCAGTTATCCACAGGGATTTAGAAACTTCGAAGTTGTTCCCATCCTAAGCATTGGAGTTTTTAGTTTTTTAGATTTACAAACCTCTCTTCCTTATGATTACAGTTGGGATAAAGGGCAGCATGGAAATGGGGTTGGAGATTACAGCTTGGCTGCAGGATTTCAAGTATTGCGACAAACAGAAGATTCATGGCTCCCTGATCTTCGCGTGGTAGTACAAGAGGTCTTTCCTACAGGACGCTTTGATAACCTGGACCCAAAAAAATTGGGCACCGATCAAACGGGCTTAGGCTCTTATCAAACATATCTTGGCTTTAACTTCCAAAGATTGTTCGAGTTGAAGAATGACCATTATTTACGTACACGTTTGAGCCTGGTTGGAGCCAAATTTAGTGATGTCAAAGTACAAGGAGTAAACGTTTTTGGCGGTACTTCAACGACTGAAGGCAGGGTAAAACTTGATAACAGTTATTCCGTTGACTTGGCATTCGAATATACGTTAACACAAAAATGGGTTCCTGTTTTTGAAGTTTTGTATGTGCATAACCCTAGCAGTAATTTTGAAGGTAATCCAGGATTTACTCCAGGCGGGACTGCAGGTATAGGGGGAAGAGCAAACGAACAAGTATCGCTAGCTCCTGCCATCGAATATAATTTTAACTCCAATTTCGGCATTATCGGTGGTGTTTGGTTTTCTGTAACAGGACCACACGCAGCTAAATTCGTAACTGGTGCTCTTGCACTTAATTACTATTTATAATGTGCTTGCCTTGTTTACTCTGACCGCTTCTCAAGCTGCAGGAGCGTTCAGTAAACGAGTTTCACTTCCTTCTTTCGGTAATTCCTTAGCAAGCCAATGATTTTTTAAATCTGCCTCTCTATCAGTTTCAACCTCATTGAGAAACCGGCTGAAAAATAGAGTTTTTCCTGCAGCTAAACGCCCTATTCCTATAAAAATTCCTAAGCCAAAAAAAGTGACACTAACTATCATGGCTATATCGGCAATTAAGCGGCGAGCATCGTGACGATGTTTAAACTCAGTGCGGGCAGCACTAATTATGTCATCAGCCTGTTGTTTTATGGGAAGATCTGACAAACGGATATCCAAGGCTCTTTCATAAAATCGATCGATTGATTGATCGTATTCGCTGCCATAGTTTTTCTCTTTGCTTAGAGCAATTTTTTGCTCTCGAAACTCTTTTAGAGTTAACAGATCCTCGAGCAAAACTGAGGTGAACTTTTTATCAGTTCCTTTTCTTAGAATTGTTCGCTTAAGAACTTCATCCTGTAACACTGCCTTTGTTAATTGGCTTTGCAGAGGCTCTTTAATACTATCAAGTATTGGTGCTAGTTGATTTAAAAGTGCATCTATGGATTTGTTTGAAGACTCAAGTGAAATAACTTTGGCCTGAAGAAGCTTTTCATAAATAACTTTGGTCCGTGTTAATTGCTTATGAATTTTTTTGGCGCACTCAGAGGTAAGCTCGCTACTTAATTGCTCATAATTCTTTATCGTCGAAGCAAATAATGGATTATCAAATATACGCTTTTTGGCATTTACAGAAGTTGCATTTTTTACGTCAAAATATAATTGATACAAACTATCCTCTGTTTGTTTAACTTTATGTTCAACCTGAAATGATTCTTCTGGTAATGTTCCAATTAATTGATTTAAAACACAAAAATTTATTCTTCTCTCTTCAATTATTTGCGATTCATTGATTTTTTCAAGATACGTCTTATAAACAAGAGCTGTGGACTCTCTCATTTGAGAGGCATAGTGTATTTGTTCTTGTTCTGGAAGCATTAGATATTTTTGTTCCAATAGCTTAAATAGCTTAAGTGTGACAGCTTGATCTTTCGTGTTTGCAAAATCATGCAGAAGCCCTAGGAACTCACGTAGTTTTGTGAGCTCAATCTGAGCATTTTCAACGGCTTTACTGGCTTCAAAAATGAAGGGAAATTCTTGCGATAACTTTTGCAGTTCGGAAAAAAACTTCTCTTTGTCTATCAGATCGGCATGTTCTTTAAACTGGCGGACTAACTCTCCAAAATGGTGGATTGTGCGTAATTGAATAATTTTCTGCTCAACATTATCTTTACGCCTTTTGAACTCAGTCTCTTCAATATGAAGTGCTTCATCCATACGTTGCCATAATTCTTTGCTATTCGTGATGCGTTTTACCAAAGCACTAGGCTTTTCTGCATTTAACTCTTCCAAACATACAGTAGCAAGTTGTACGCCATTCATGTCTTTTAGTGCTTTATCACTGATGAAATAGAAAAAAGGACTTTCAAAAACTTCATCAGAAGGTTTTTCTATAGCATCAAGATGCTTTTTTGTTATTACTGCACTCGCGTCTTTAAATCGTTCTACAGCATCTTGAAACAAACTTACTGTACCACTCAAATCTTCCCATGAGGCGTTATTATTCTGTTGCTTTTTTAAAGTTCGGAGCATGGAAATCACATCAGAACCCGCTGTAAGAAGTCTACTGATGTTGCACCAATAAGAATCAGGATGCTTATTTGCATATTTCTCAGCAGGCCCTTCATAGGGTTTAAAACGCAAAGTACCAAGATCGTTAAGATCAACAGTAAACAAACGTCTTAGGATTGTACTTTCACGATACTGCGGTACAAAAGCATGTCCAAGACTAAGCTCGGCATTATTATTCGAGCAGTCAACGAGAATATTTGTTATCTGTGAAGAAGTGTGTTCCCAAAGATTAAGAGTTTCTGCGTTTTGCGCTAAAATATCCACATACTGATTAAATTGCTTAGCCAGATCGTTTAAGTCTAGTTTCGTATAATCAATAAGATTGATTTGAGCAAAGGGTAAGAAATTTTTTTGTAATCCTAATATGAATTCAGGGAATGAGATTTCATCACTCTGTGTCAAAGAGATAGTCTGAGTAAATACTTTAGCCCGCTCTATTGTTTGTCTTAACTTGTCGACAGAATCCATACTGATTGAAAGCGGATAATCGCACAATACCCAGCTTGTACCTAAATCAGCCTTCTCTTCTAAAGAGGATGAGAATGGATTTTGCAGGGCTCGAATTTGGATCTCGAGCTGCTGAAGAAAGAATTGCAGCGTTTCTTGCTCGTTGGTAACAGACTGATGTTGAAAATGCTTTTGAATACTCAATAATTTTTCCAGGATAACTTTACTTTCTTCCTGTAAATCATCGTATTGATTTTTTAGCAAAAGCTCCTGATGAGTTTGATTCAATTTCGGATCAATCTCAAGCTGTAACTTAAACAACTCTTGAATACGAACAATAGCTTTCTGGTACGCAACTGGAATATTTTTTAATTGAATAATTTCTGCAATTTGATGTTCCAACATCCCATAACTATCAATGTGGCCTTGTTGTAATTTTTTGATAGTTATTAATAGATTAGTCTGTAAATTGGAGAGGTGGCGTTGACTCTCAACATCCACTTGACTCTCAATAATAAACACTTGATAGATACGTTTCAAATAACTATCGAAATCAAGTGCAATATAACTTAAGGGAGTATCTTTAAACGCTACAGCAGTTGCTGGTTTGGTGAGCAGCAATGCTAATAGATCCTCTTTATGCTCTTCATCAGCGAGCGATCTCAGTTTTTCTAAAGTTTCTTTGACATATGGCCAATTTTTATCGGTAATCGTGACTTGCATTGCTCCATATTTATCCGGTGGAAAAACTCCTTTTTCCAATAAAAGTTTTGCTTGATACACTGGATCACTAAAATATAAAGACCCGGCAGCTGTATATGTGTCAGAAGCCCCTTTTAATGAATGCCCTTGACCGAATTGATCATGATCTTGTTGTACATTATTGGCATCCCTTTGGGCTCCCATCAAAAATTCAAATGCAGAAGCCGCTGGCGCTGTTTGCTCAAGCCCAAGCATGAGCAAGCAATCACTGTCATTGCGGTGAAAGTAAAAATGGCCACTGCAACCATTGGCTGATATTTTTTTCCCATAAAAATTATCTTGCCCATCCCCCCCCATAGCGATATTAATACCAAAATCTTGAGGAGTCTTAATAAGTCCGGGTAATTGCCCTATTAAACCCAACAGAAATCCCTTCCCTTCGACAACGTTCCCTTCCATATCGCGACGTACATTATGAGTGGCTGAGCGGGAAAAAACCTTATTCTTTTTTTCATCCGGATCAGGAAAATAACTTAATAATTCTTCTCTACTGTCTCCGCTTAACCCTTGATAGTCAAGAATAATACGGCTGGCATGGGATAAATAATCAGCAATACTTAATTGATCCGAAGGAGCTTGTAATTCAGGCGATTTGGATAAATAAGGACGCACTTTGAAGTCACAAGAAGCTAAACAGGACAGCAATAACTGCGTCATATTAACCGCTATATCATCCTTCGAATTATAGATAAAGGTATTTGCCCATTGCTGAGCAACAGCAACTTGATCTTGTTCGATGGTACAAGAGAGGATTTCAGATTTTTTATCAGGCATTCTTTTTTAGACAAAATTAAAATTTGACTGAATGATAACAAAGAATGCGCATGGATACAAAAAAAACCAATTGTACAAACGATGGATATAATTGACTTAAATGTTCAATATGCAATCTGGGTGCAGTATAGCGAATTTCTCTTTACTGTACCCACGATACAGATTTTTTTACATCTATAAAAGTTTTGAAAAATAACTACAAAAATCAAGCAATAAAAATTTTCTGGATTCCTGGAAAGAACTTTAGAATTATTCTATTCTTAATAAGCTTGAGTCATCGACTCTGGTAGATTACTTAAACAAATTTTTATAAGGATCGTAATAATGAATACATGGAATAGTGTAATTTTTGTAAAAAGTAACAAATCAATATCTGATATGAATGCAATGGCAAAATGGGATGGCGTAGAAAAAATGTGGACTACAACAGGCGAATGGGATTGGTGCATCAAATTAGATCAAAAATCATCAACTCCTGAAAAAGCAGAGGCTTTTGTTGCTCGTATGCGTGAAGGACACTGGGCAACAGAAACCAAAACAAATTGGTGGAAAGAAATTGCCGCAAAATAGTATTGTTTGCTCGGAGCAAATGCTCCGAGCCCCAGCAAATTATAATTTTCAAAGAGTTTATGAGCCGTGTAAAAATATCTTTGAATCCCCGTTTGATTTACCGGTTTATAATATAAAAAAATAATCTCGAGACTCTAATTACACCCATCATCGTATCTCATACCAAAATGTGTTTATGGCGTCATAAGATGGCCATATTAAAACGCCGTTTTGATCCATGTAGTTTAAATGATATTATCTCCATTGAGTCCAATAGAGGAAACGGGACATGAGATGAACGCATTTTCGATTCCCTAAAACTTAGCAAGTAGATAATAAGGTAATAAATATGCATGGTTTTTTTGATTTTAAGACATTGAATACGTCGTTAAAATTAACAATACAAGATAGGATATTTATCTATATATTTAATCAAGCAAATCATAAAAAAAAACTTGAACTAATTAAAAACCTGAAAATTGAAACAATTGCTCGAATTGCTTATCACGACCCATCCATTGAAATATTTTGTAATCATTCAGAATTGAAAGAATATTGGGGGAAAATATGGTGTGCCTATGGTGTCGCTTTAGCCCAGCAAAAAAATCTACCTTTAATAATGTTTTTTTCACAACCACAATTAAATCAATTTGATTTAGTACGAGGAGCTTATTTTTTTCATCTCTCGCAAGAAATAAGAAAAAACATAAAAACTGATTTTGGATTTTCTGAAATGGAATCAATCAAAATTGCAATTCGACACGGTTCCGTTCATGCGATTCAACGTTATAACGAATACATTTACTATAAATTACAACAAGCTAGTGCTGAAGATTCCTATAGCCTTTACCAAGAACTTATCGCCAATAGCAAACTTATGCTTCCGTATTATGGCAGTTATGGTTATATGGTTTTGGCCGATGCGCTATCTCATTATTGTTTGTGGTTACTCAATAATTTCAAATTTGAAGAAGCCCAGGCTGAATATAAGCATGTTTTAGAATCATTAGATTACGCAGAATTAATTTTAAACGAAAGCAAATACAGCATACAAAATGCAAGTATCGGAGTGGGTCTTAAATGTAGTAATTCTAAGGGGTTTGAAGCACCATCGCAGGCTAAAGATTTTTTTATTGCATATTATAAGAAATCAATTCCAGCACCCCAAGATTCCAACTCCTCCAGACTGATTTCCGTACTTTAATGGAACAAATAGTCTATATTATAAATAATTACATTGAGCCTTATTTTATTAAATATGAGAGGTTATGATTATGTCCCCCAAAATTTATATCTCTTACGCAATCACCCCAAACAAAGAACTCGTGATCTCAAGTTATCATGAAAAAGTCCAATCCATGATTAATGGTTTTGCTTTAATTAAAAAAGATGGTTTAAAACCAGGAGACTTAAAAAAACTAGAGGGGGAGCTTCCTGAACAATACGACAATGACGATGTAAAAAAGAAGCTGATTGAATTATTAACAACCATTAAGAATAGTGGGGATTTTGATAAAGTAACTTATAGAGGCGATTTAAATTTATGCACTCACAAAAAGGATGATTTAGCACCTTTTTTATTTGATGGGACGTTAAATAAATTTTTCGCTGGAAAAGAAGTTCAGTTAATTTTAGAGTCAGCGAATACCGAATATGTAGAAGGTGCTATAAAGTTCGCGGATAACATTGAAATGACTGGTGTCATTTTGCAAACCAAATCAGGATCCCAAGATGTACTATCTAAAACTTACCCACCATCAAATGCCAATAAGAGTTCGTCTGAGACACCTGTTCCAGCACCAGAGACTGGTGAACTTGCTCAATCTACTGTGAATATTAATGACCCTCTCGCTTTAAGTGATGCCTTGAGTAAAGTGGGAATTTTTAATACTCCAAGTACTGAACCCAGTACAACGTCGACAAATGAGACCCCGAGAGCAGGATTTACCACTAAAATAAATGAATGAGAAATCTTAGGGCATGTACAAAACGAGCTATGACCTCAGCCAATTGCAGCATCCCTGGATTCCGACTCAGCCAGACTAATTTTAGCACCATAATAGAACAAATAGTCTATATTATAAATAATTATAGTGAGCCTTATTTAATTCAATACGGAAGGTTATGATTATGTCCCCAAAAATTTATATCTCTTACGCAATCACACCAAACAAAGAACTCGTGATTTCAAGTTATCATGAGAAATTCCAATCCACGTTTAATGGTTTTACGTTAATTAAAAAGGACGGCTTAAAACAAGGAGATTTAAAAAAACTAGAAGGAGATCTTCCTGAACAATACGATAATAACGATGTAAAAAAGAAACTCATTGAATTATTAACAACCATTAAGAATAGTGGGGATTTTGATAAAGTAACCTATAGAGGCGATTTAAATCTATGCACTCACAAAAAGGATGATTTAGCGCCCTTTTTATTTGATGGGACGTTAAATAAATTTTTCGCTGGAAAAGAAGTTCAGCTAATTTTAGAGTCGGGCAATGTCGAATATGTAGAAAGTGCGATAAAGTTCGCAGATAAAATAGAAATGACCGGTGTCATTTTGCAAACCAAATCAGGAATCAAAGAAACACTATCTAAAACTTACCCACCCTCAGATGACAATAATAGCAAGGCAGAGGTATCGGTTCCAATACCAGAAACAAGTGCACTTGCTCAACTCAGTATTAATGAAGACGTTCATACTTTAAGCAATGCCATAGGGAAAGTTGGAATTTTTAATACTCCAAGTACTGAACCCAGTACAACGTCAACAAATGAGCCCCAGAAGCCAGGATTTACGACTAAATTAAATGAATGAAAACTCTTAGAGGAGGAGTAAAAGAGCCTCCTCTTTCATTTCAACAGAACTTACGAAAAACTCCAATCTCTTCGTTAAAAAATGTTTTTAATTCGGTCATTTAGTATATCTTAACTCCCTCAGTAAAAACATTTTTTGCCTCAACCTTAGAGTTTTTCGCAAGTCCTGTTCAAATCGCTTATCATCTTATACCTGAATCCAACAAAGCCATAAATTCATAAGGACTTAGTTGGTTTGAGAAATACGTTCCTTGTCCATATTTACAACCATATTGTTTGAGTTGATCTTTAATTTCCTTATTTTTTACTCCATCAGCCAAAACCTCTAAATCCAAGGTTTGTGCCAATTTAACAATAGCTTCAACCATTTTCGATTTCTTCTTGTCTTTAGTCATGTTCAAAATAAGAGATTTCTCAATTTTTATTTCATTGATTGGGAGATTTTCCAAATACAGAAAAGAAGAATAGCCACTGCAAAAATCATGTATTGATATCTTTACACCTAAACGGCTCAATTGATTTAACACCTCTATTGATTTTTCCTGATCCGATAAACAAGCGCGCTCATTGAATTCCAATGTTAAATACTCGGGGGCAATTTTATGTTCATTAAGTAATTTCTCTACAAATTCAGGTAATTTTTTATCAATTGCATCCTGAACCGATAAATTGACTGATGCAAAAATCTTATGTCCAGCCTGGTGCCAAAGCGCTAATTGTTTTGTAACATTTATTAACATGAACGATGTTAATTGCTGGGTTAAACTTGATCTCTCGATAAGCGGCATAAATTTTTCCAGACTGATTAATCCATACTGTTCATGTACAAAACGAACCATGACCTCAGCCCCAATAATTCTACCGGTTTTCAGCTCCACACAAGGTTGATAATAGAGCTTCATCTCCTGATTTTCTATGGATTTCTTTAATGCATTCATCACAATTCGATTGGTAGTAAAGTCCTCTTCCATGTTTGAATTATAAATAGCAAAAGGTATTTTGTTCTTCCTTGCATGAAAGACTGCCGTTCGTGCATGACTTATTAATGAAACATCATCCTCTCCATCACGAGGATAAATCACAGCCCCAGCAGTGGTACCGATATTTACATGAATTCCATCTACTATAAGATCAAGATTAGTTGCATCAATAATGGCCTCCAACAAGGTATTGTAATTAATTTGTTCATTCAATCTTGGTAATAATAAAGCAAATTCATCGCTTTCAACGCGAGCAATAGTATTTATTCCCATGGTAGCCTGTAACATAAAAGGATTAACTAACATATCTTTTAATTTTTTAACAAACTGAATTAAAACACTGTTGGCATTAAAATTACCGAAATTGTCGTGAATGACTTTAAAATCATTTAACTTTAATATAATGACCGCCAATTCATTCGATTCCTCAATTTTATTAATGGCTTGTTTGATTTGTTCGCTAAACAGAAAAGCATTGGGCAGCTGTGTAAAATAATCATGCTCACTTTTATATTTTAGTTTTGATTCGAGATCGCTACTTTTGTATCGAAGTGCCTCGGTTTTATCTGCAACCAGTGATTCTGCAGTATTCACCAATCCATGAAAAAATGATTGTCCCCAATAAGCAAAGAGAAAAGGGGTTAGATCGAGAATCCAAATAGCGGGATTTGTTGTTTGTGCTTTAATAAAGCCATTCAGATTGACAAAACCGGTTATTTGATAAGACACAACCAGTGAAGCGATTAATATACTACAAATCGCAATGCTTAATCCTATATAAGCATACTTGTTCACATACTCTTTTAAAATAATTGAACTTCTTGCGAGCTTGTAATTTATGTCCATATAATTAGTAGTATTTTATATGCATAAATTAATTTTAGTACTTTAATTTATAATTACATGAAATTATAAAAATAACGGATTCAGGACTTAACCAGTCGCTTTACTAAAAAATAGGTTGGCATGTTGCCTATTCCTTTAACCAAAATAGTCCCTCTTTTTTCAAATACAAAAAGAGCTTTCAGCAGTTGATAAGTTTCTTCACTCACATGAATTCGATCCGGCTCACCGTGAGACTCCATACGGCTCGCGATATTGATCGTTTTTCCCCACAGATCATAAGCAAATTTTTTCTTTCCTATGACACCACCCACTACAGCTCCAGTATGAATCCCTATGCGAAGATGAATGGGAAAAAGAAACTGTTCATTCACCATCTTTATCTTTTCAAGGACACTACATGCAAAGTCAGCAACACATTCAGCGTGAGATCGATTTTTGATTGGTGCACCAGCCACCGCCATATAGCAATCACCTATCGTTTTAATTTTTTCAAGACCGAATTGATCTGTAAGTTCATCCATAGCCGAAAATATGATATTCAACATCTCAATTAACTCACTTGGAGTCAGTTTGTCTGCTAATTTCGAAAAATTGACAATATCGATAAATATGGCTGTGACAGAAGAAAATCGCTCAACAATTGTTTGTTCGCCCTGTTTCAAACGTTCTGCAATAGCACTTGGCACAATACTCAACAATAGATCATCCGATTTTTTCTTTGCTTCTTTTAATTGGGCAAGATAGAGTTTTTCTTTATCCCTCAGCATTTTTTTCTCTATGGAAGATTCGATGCGTGCTTTAAAAATAACAGGATTAAATGGTTTAAGAAGATAATCATCAGCCCCCATTTCGAGACAACGTACAACTGCATCAATTTCTTTGAGCGGAGAAATGACAATCACAGGAAGGTAATAATAAAGGCTGTGGCCCCTAATTCTTTTTAAAACGTCAAAACCACTTATCCCTGATGTGATAATTGATAAAAGTATTAAATCGAAATTGCCTCTGTCTATTTCGTCAAGCACTTTGGAAGCATCTCCGCAAGGTGTTGCATTAAACCCATAATGCTTGAGTCGACGTATTACTAAATCTCTTGCCATTTCATTATCTTCAACAACGAGAATAGAACCTCTGTACGCTTTAGGTTGAAATATAATTTTCTTGTCAAGCGGAGGAATGGAGATAATCACATCACGAATTACCAGGTTCGACTTTTTAAATTGCGCTAATAAATCAGAGCCCTTCCATTGCACTTGGGCCAATTTATTGATTTCGTCAATGTATCCAATAAACAATTTTGCAGCCAAAAGAATCTTTTCAATATCATAAATAAACTGTTCTTGCTCCATTGAGAATTCTTCATCCAAAAGCAACTCACAATAGCCAATCACTGAATTGAGTGGTGTAAGTAAATTAAATTGCAAATCACTACTAAATGTTTTCAAATTAAACGCTTTTGGTTTTCTCTCAATCGAGCCAAAGCTTAAAACTTCATCGACACGGCGTTGCAAGAGTTTTCCTGATTGTAAAATCTTTTCAAGATCATCCTCGTACCTGTCAAGGTGATAGAATGCAAGCTCATCAAGTAAAATCTCAGCATAGCCAACAATTACATCAAGAGGTGTGGAAAACTCACTCCGTAAGCTGGCAAATAAAGCTTCTCGTTCACGTGTTAGAGTTACGTTACGATTCGGCTTTGCTTTTTTATTGAGATTCATTAATTCTGTTCCCTTATCGAGTGAAATACTCTTTTACTCTGCAGCTTTTTTTACTAACCGTTCGATCTTCTCAAGAAGGCGGGGAAGCTCAATAGGCTTCACTTCGTATTCATCGCAACCTGCTGCTACCGCTTTTTCCCGATCGCCCACCATCGCATGTGCTGTTAAAGCAATAATAGGGATGGATTGGGTATTTGGATCTGATTTGAGTTGTCGCGTCGCTTCATAGCCATCTAAAACAGGCAGGCTTAAGTCCATTAAAATAAGATCAGGATGTTCATCTCTTGCCATGATAACTCCTTTTTCTCCATCCACTGCGCAGCTCACTCCATATCCTTTACGTTGCAAACGTCTTGATAACATATCAAGATTCAATTCATTATCTTCCACAATCAAGATTTTTACCGCCATAGCAGTATCTCCTAACGATTTTTAATTATTTGTCCAATCTGATCCGTTATCGTTGCAATAAGTTGTTGGCGATTATAAGAATTTTTTTGTAAAACAACTTTGCTCGAATTCATTAGAAAATCGCGTTCTTCCTGAGTCAATTCTTTTGCAGTTACAATAATTACGGGAATTTGAGCCCACTTCTCATGCTTTTGTAATTCGCGTATAACATCAAAACCATCCATCTCTGGCATTAATAAATCCAGGAGGATAAGAGAAGGGGTTTGCTCCGCTAAAACAGCTAACGCATCACGGCCATTTTTAGCTTCCAGCACGTTCCACTTGGATTTTTTGATGGCTCTTCCCATGATCTGCCGTGAATCCGCTTCATCATCCACAATTAATACAGACTTGAGTGCATCCTTAGGTAATATGTGCTCAATTTTATCCATTAGTGCCCTAGGCTCAATCGGTTTATTGAGATAATCAACAGCACCTAAAGCAAAACCCAGGTCTTTTTCCAGCAGCATCGAAACTAAAATCACGGGAATATTCACAAGATTGGCATCAGCTTTTAATGCCGACAAAGTGGCCCATCCATCCATCATGGGCATAATAACATCAAGAGTAATCAAGTCAGGTTGGTATTTTCTTGCCAAAGAAAGGCATTCTTCCCCATGGAACGCGTGCAATACTCGGATACCTGATTCATTCAGGCTTTTCTCCATTATTTTATGAATTTCAGGATCATCATCAACCACGAGAACTGTTTTAACTGCTGCTTTTTCTTTGGCATTCAGTTGTGGTAGTTTTTCCGGAGATATTTTCTCAACACCCACGGTGCTAATCATTGGTAACATGATGGTGAACGTGGAACCTTTACCATATTCACTCTCAATAGTGACATCTCCTCCCAGTATTTTAGAAAAGCTTTTGGTCAAATAAAGACCCAATCCAGTACCACCGAATCGACGTGTTGTTGACGACTCCGCCTGAGAAAACGCTTTGAACAATGTACCTAATTGCTCACGTGTTAGGCCGATCCCTGTATCACTCACTGCAAATTGTATGTACGATTTATCGTTACTCATTATCGGCTTCACAGATAAAATAATCGTACCTTCTTTAGTAAATTTAGCCGCATTGCTGATTAAATTTAACAGGCATTGCCTTACTTTTACGAGATCTGTGTGCATGATACTCACTTGGGGGTCGATCTCGTATTTGAATGAATTCATATTCTTATTTACCAAGGGAACAATTATAGCCTCCAGATCCTTAATCATATTGGGGACATTGACATCTTCCAGAAAAATATCCATCTTGCCCGCTTCCATCTTCGATAAATCCAATATATCGTTGATAAGAGACAACAAATGTTTTGCTGAAGACTCTATTTTTTTGAGATCATCCAGATAACTCTCATGGCCGGCATCTTCCATTTCTTCTTCCAATAATTCGCAGTACCCTATGATGGCATTAAGTGGGGTACGTAATTCGTGGCTGGTATTAGCAATAAATTCAGATTTGGCTTTATTTGCCACTTCAGAATCTTTCTTGGCTTCGTTTAATTGAACCACCAGCTTTTCCAGATTTTGATTTACATTTTTCAGCTCCATGGTTCTTGATTCAACCAATTCGTGTAAATGCTCTTGTGTATAGTGCAGACTTTGAGACATGGTATTAAAACTTGTCACGACCTCGTTCAAATCATTGTAGGGAGTCATCTCTAAACGATGTTTTAAGCTGACCTTATTTTTGGTAATCCTTTGCATTGCCATAGTTAATGCATTCAATGATTTGGAAATAGCATGTAAAAAAATGTACGCTACAATGATAGTTAACGACAGTATCCCAATAGGCAAACTGATCATAATCATACGATTGGTTGAAATAAGTTGTTGAAAAGTCAGTAATGATTGCCCCTTTAGTTTTCTTGTTATTGCATCCAAGTTGTCAAATTGTTTCGAGAGACTCACTAGATTGTTTTGTACCTCGATATGATTTTTTTGTAATTGCAATTTGAGATTATTGAGTTCTTTACGTAGAGAAATGATACTTCCTGAGCCTTTAGTTAATTGGTTAGCAACCAAATCAAATTGACGACTCAAATCCAGTGCAGATTGATGCAGTTGTGGGTTATCCTGTAATAAATTGTTTAGTTGTTGCAATTTAGAGTGTGTTAACGGTATGAGCGGTAGAAGTTGATTCTTCTCTAAATTATTCAATTCATCTGAATTCTCTTCTTCCGCGAGTTGCTCGATTAATCCCATGAGAAATGCCAGCTCAGTATTAATTTTTTCATCAACGCGGAATGCATCAGAAATATTATTAAAAATCAGATCATCTAAAGTTGTTTTAAGCTGGTCGCTTTGCGTAAGTTTCCCCTCATGGAGATAACCACGTAGTTGGCGTATGTTTTTTTTATATTGATAAGTTAAAACACCACTGATATTTTCTGACTGGTTGTGAATTGTTTTAACTTCTTTATCAATGAGCTGTTTTTGATCGGCCAATTCTTTTTTCGTTTTCAAAAAAGCTTGGGTCAATCTCAATAATCTGTCATCAATTTTTAAAAAGTCCTGATAGGTCACTTTAAGTTTTTGAAGTGCTTGCGAGACAGGGGGAACTTCACTGGTAACAGAGGCTAATTTTTCCTGGCCTTCAATAAAACGCGACTCTATAGGTACACGAGACTCCAATTTGGATAATTCATCTTCTTCTCGAGCTGTTAAAATGCTTTGTTGCCTCACTAAAAATAAAGCTCGTGCATTACTCATTTTAAATCGCGCGTTTTCGATTGAAAAAACAGTTAATAAGAGATTCTGATTTTGGATTAGTTGATGGTTAAAATAAAGCGCCGCCGAGCTAAGAATCAGCGTAAAAATGATAGTAAGAATAAAAAATAACAGAAACACATTTACCAATGATAATTTTAGTTTCCTGTACATTAATGATCCTTCCATTTATCCTTGACTAATGGACTCAATTCAGTCCAATCAAAAGAGGTAAATTTCCCATTTCTTAATATAGTAGGCCAAACCATATGCAGTGCCTGGTGATTGTTTTTATCATAACTGATAGGAATGCCGATACCGATATCCACATCGTGCATGTTTTCCATGACCTGAACAATCCCTTCTCGGGTCAATTTTTTCGCGTCTGCAGCCCGTTGTAATCCCAGAGTAAATAACTTCGTCGCGAGATAACCTTCTAATGAAACGTAGCCAGGCTGGGCATCCTTTGCATATTTTTTTAGACTTTCCCGATACTCCTTAACAGCGGGGAGCTCCGAATCATAACTCGGAACAACCTGAGTCACTATCACATGATTTTCTCCTACTGACTCAAGTTCCTTTGCTAAGGTTTCACTTCCTACAAAAGAAACATTGAGAAACAAGGTATTAGGCAACTCTTTAGTTGCCAACTTAATGAATTGAGCAGCGGGCTGATAAGGAGCAACGATAATGATTGCTTTTGGTAATTTTTTTGCATCCAGAATTTCTGACAGCCCTTCTTCAACATTTAATGTATTTCTGGTGAATCGACCATGAGCTAATTTTTCTGGATCTTGATAACCTGCTTTTTTTAATGCGGCTATAGCCCCCATATACCCAGAGTCTCCAAATAAATCATTTTGGGTAAAAAAGGCTATCTCATCAGGTTTAACTCCCGCCCTCAACAAACCTTTTACCATAGCAGCCGTTTCCTCTGCATAGCTTGCACGAAAATTAAAAATGTATCGATCAGGTGGCTTTTTATGGAGTACTTGTGCCCCAGCATAGCAACCGTAGAGCAATGTCTTCAATTCTTGGGCAATTGGGACTGAAACTGCAGCAGTAGGAGATCCTACATTACCTATGACAGCAAGTACCTGCTCCTGCGTAATTAATTTGCGCATGTTAGGCGCAGTAAGCGAAGGTTCATATGAATCATTATGTACAATCAATGTTACTTTTTTACCATTGATACCCCCGGAAGCGTTTATTTTATCAAAATATATCTGTTCACCCAGGGTCATACGTTGTCCCAGAGTTTGTGCTGGTCCCTCTAAGGCCGTACTACTTCCGATCTTAATGGATGGTTGACTGCTCGTTGAGGGTTCTTGTGCAAATGATGTCTGAGCAAGATTAAGAAGTATGAATATAATCCTGCCAACACTGCCGAATGAAAATGAAATCCATTCTTTTTGCATTTGCTTATCCATTAAAATGCGAGCTTTATGATTAAAAATTATAGTTGATTAAACGAACGCCAACATCACAAATAAGTATATTTTGCGAAATAAATTGTGTTTCCCTGATAAGACTTATATCGTAATCCAAGTGTACCGTAGTACCTTGGATTATGGTGATTGCTCTTCATTGTTATCAAATTTCTGTAGCTTCGGGCCAAACACCACATTGAACTTGCCCAATATGTTTTTTCTGTAACAAAAGCATTGCTAAACGAGACTGGCCAATTCCGCCCCCAATCGTTTGCGGTAAAAATCCGGATATTAATTTCTGGTGCCAATCAAAATTCAAACGATGCTGGCAACCTGTCAATGCCAGTTGGTATTTTAATATGGCTTCATTTACTCGAATACCCATCGAAGAAATTTCAAAAACATCAGAAAGTACCGGGTTCCAAACCAAAATATCACCATTTAGCCCGGTTAATCCCACTTCATTGACGGTGCTCCAATCGTCATAATCAGGGGCGCGCAAATCATGAGGTTTTCCATCGGATAGTGCGCCACCAATTCCAATTAAAAAAACGGCTCCATATTTTTTGGTAATAGCCCGCTCTCGGTCTTTTGGCGATAGATGAGGATATAGGGCAAGTAATTCTTCAGAATAAATAAAATGAATATACTCTGGTAGAAATGGTTTTAAACTATATAGATCACTAACCATTTTTTCCGTTTTCTTTATTGCGTCATAAAGTTCAATAACTGTTTTTTTCAAATAGCTTAAAGAGCGATCTTTATCATCGATGACCCGCTCCCAATCCCATTGATCTACAAAAACTGAATGAGTGGCACTTAAAACTTCCTCATCAGGTCTTAAAGCACTCATATGAGTATAAATACCTTCTTCTGCTTGAAAAGCAAATTCTGCGAGTAACTTTCTTTTCCATTTCGCTAAAGAATGAACAATCTCAAAAGTACGTTCTGGTATGGCTTTAACCTTAACCGAGACCGCTTGTTCGGTACCTGACAAGTTATCTTGTACGCCATCCCCTACACTAGTCAATAATGGCCCTTGCACCTCAATAAGACTTAATTTTTGTTCCAATTCGCGCGAAAAAAAAGCCTTGACAGAACTTATTTGCTTTTGTTTTTCAATGAATGCCTGCTTCATAATTTTACCTCAAAAATAATTTAAGTTGACATTATATTTCTTTTTTTGAATATTTTTATCACAAATTTAAAATAAAAATAGATAAGATAAATTATATTCAGTAAAATATAATTCTTATTAGATTATATTTAAATAAAATCAATGAAAGACCTTGAAAATTATCAAATCGATGATCTTGACAAAAAAATACTTAATTCTTTAATAAAAAATGCACGTACCGCTTATGCAGAATTAGCTAAAACGTATGCTGTAAGTCCTGCTACGATTCATGTACGTGTAGAAAAGATGCGCCAGGCAGGGATTATTGAAGGGGTGCATGTGCATATTAACCCGAAACGATTAGGATATGATGTCTGTTGTTTCATTGGAATTACGCTGAATCATGCAAAAGATTATCAGGCAGTCTTAAAAAAACTGGAAAACTTAGAAGAAGTGATTGAAGCTTATTATACTATTGGCCATCATTTTAATATCTTTATTAAAGTAATGTGTCAATCAATAGACACATTACAGCAACTATTAGTCAATAAAATTCAGCTTATTGAGGAAATACAATCAACAGAGACATTGATCTCATTACAAAATCCCATCATGCGCTCAGTAACTCCCTAAGTCATAGGATGGTTCTAGTTATGAGGGGTACTCGGACTTAGATTATCTTCTTTTACACCATTTTCACCCGATGAAGGTTTTGGGTCACTTGAAAATTCTGGTATCTTTTGGAGCTGACTTCCATTGGTCGGAGACAGGGTAGTCAACGCTATATTTTCATCATCCTCCAATGGGAACGATTTCGTTTCTGTATTACTTTTCTCAAGTGATTCTTTTTTGGCATTACTATTCTCAAGAGCTTCAGAAAATTTACTCATAAAACTGGAAAAGCCACTGACCAAAGCATTGACCGTTTTTTCTTTTAAATCACCCCCTTTGAAGCCTTGAAAGAATGATTTTATACCTTCTTGTGCCGCATCAGCATAAGCTTTGGTCATGGTCCATAATTTTGATGGTAGATTTTGTTTGTCATCATCAAGTAGTTGATTCAAATTTTTGGTGACATTTAAAGTATCTTTTCCTAATTGTTCTAAAACTTGAGAGGAAACATTTTTTTGTTCTCCAAGAAGTGCGCGATGCATGAATGATAAACCGGTGCTTTGTAAGGAAGTAGCAGCATTACTCAATTGTAGTAATTCTAAGGAACGTACTGTTTTTGAAAGTTCTTCTTTAGAGATGGTGGGTGTTAATTTTCCCTCCAGTTCTTTTATATAGTTTTCTTCTTCCTCGTTGATCATTTTTCGCGCTTCTGTTATAGAACTCTGATCGGGATCATTCCGAACTTTTGCATGTTCTGCTCTAATATCCGATATAATTTGCTCAGCTCTATTCCTATCATCCAAACTACTCGTGGCAAGTGATCGGTTATATCCCTTCATACCTTGGTCAAAGCTTCCTGCTACCATTTTGGTGACCGTGTCAAAAAAACCTTTGCCTTCTTCATATCCCTTTAATGCTCCTTGACACATGCCCATAGTTCCTTGAATGCATGCCTTTGCAAAGCCTATTGCTTTTTCTTTCAACGACTTGGAGTCATCAAAAGCAAATCCAGTAGCCAAATTCCATGCTATTCTAATGGAATCTGTAGCTGTGTTTAGTACTGCTTTAGGATCAATCTTTTCATCTTTAGTTTGATTATAAGTCATAATTACAGCTTTACTGAGCAATTGGGCTTTGTTAGTATTTTTATGCACATCTAAAAGCGACTGATGAATATGATCACTACTTTTATCTGATATCGGCACTTCCAATTCATTAACGCGTTTTTCTATCTCACGTATAAGCTTCTGCTTCGTATCGCGGTATTGAATAGGCATTTCCGAATGCTGCCAATCTGAAAGATTTTGGCGGATTTTTGGCTCTTCCCCAAATCAGGGGGCACTAATCAAGAACACAAAACTTTAACCCTTAACCTA
>NZ_QHJG01000023.1 GCF_003184185.1 Legionella qingyii
CTTCAAAAAAAATTATTCTTTTTTTAAAAATAATGGTCACTTTTTGTGACCATCTCTCAGGCTTTATGCCTGAGAGATCCACACGAAATTATTCATCGCTTGCTCCAGTTGTGTATTTACAATCATCTGGCGCAATAACTCCTCTGCAAGCATTAATTCAGAAATAGAGAAAATGGCATTGTTCTTTTATGACTTCTCTTCCTAAATAGATATTGACTATGTGATTTGGATTATCTTGTGCTTGAGGTAGGGAGGTCACAAGAACCCATGGCTCTTTAGCAGCTTTTGAATGCCGTTTACTCATGGTAGGCTAATGAAGCAATGATCAACAGATCCTAATTGATTTTATGATAAATTTTTTCGCAGAAAACCACTTCAAATATCTTGCGATGAATAACAGTGTCGTATTCAAATATGCAAATTTTCCCCAGCCAACTTTTCCTCTTCCATAAAAATTATAGATCTGAATACACTTAACTAGATGTACTTTATGTTATTTGTTTCCTTGACAATAGTTTCCTAGTAAACTATATTGCAATTGGAGGCTTTAATAATGAATAAAATATCTAAAATTAAGGTGAGTGAGTTAACTTCTCACATTGGCTATTGGATGCGGCTTGTTTCAAACAATGTCTCGCAATCCTTTGCTCGAAAACTCGACTCAAGCAATATTACAGTCGCAGAATGGGTTATCTTGAGAGAAATGTATAGTGATAATGATACAACATCACCAAGTAAAGTTGCAGAATTAACAGGGTTATCTCGCGGTGCTATATCAAAGCTTATTGATCGTTTACTTCATAAGGGTTTGGTTACTCGTAAAGAAGCAATAGGGGATCGTCGATATCAGGACATCACTATGACTACTAAATCAATTTCTCTAATTCCTGAGCTAGTTGCTCTTGCTGATGAGAATGATGAAAATTTTTTTTCTGTTTTGACAGAATCTGAGCGACAAATGCTCCTTACCGTTTTAAAAAAACTTGCCAAGCATCACCAGATGCTCAAACATCCAATTGAATAGGGGGAATAATGAACAGCAAAATAATTCATGAATGTACGATAGGAGCTCTTGAAGGCAGAGTTTCATTTCCTGAGACCGTGAAAAAACTCATAGGTATTGATATTGAACGATATTATGCAGATCTTGTTCGTCTAGAAAAAGTTTTTTATGCTAAAAATGGGGAAACATATATTGAACGGTTATCATTTTCAGACTGCCCATGTTTGACCGAGCAATTTGATGTGGAAACCATTAATGCTGCAATACGTAGTATTCAACAAAAGCAAATAGATTATTCTGAGTTTTTACGACGAATTATTGCAGGAGGTTGTGTGAGTTATGTGGTCTGGATTGATGGACAGTTTGCATCATACTATGGTCGCAAAGGCGAATGTCATATTGAAAAATTTCCTTCTAAGGAATAGTTGCTAAGCAGAGCGAATAAATCGCTAAATATTTAATTCGCTCCGCTAAATTGATTGCAATTAAATGTCGCTTCTTTTATAGGGGCTTTAATTTCATCACTATCTTCTTTAATATCTGAAACAAAATAGGATAGCCTTGTAAAGGCCTCGAATTTTGCATTATGGCTAATTCAAAATTCAAGGCCTGAGCCTTTCTCTGCTTTTTTCACTGCATGTTACAAAATTTAGATTATGTTTAAATTAAATAGGATACTAATGCTAACTAAATGAATTTGCGCAAGCAGGTTCTCATGTAAAGGGTACCAAAACAGATATTGAACAATCCAATCAAAATAACTCTAATCAATCGAATAATCAAACCAGTCAGCAACCTATAAATAATGGGCTCTACACCATTTGAGGAGGCACTTTAATCAAATTAGTCTAGACTAAGTCCTTGATTTAGCGATCAAAAGGAGATTAAAGTGCCGAAGTACAATCTTATCCTAAATTTACCTGGATTTTCCATAGTAAAAGTGAGCGGATATCAACCATTATTATTAGATGTAAGATACAACCGATTAGCGCGTTGTAGTCACTGTCAAAGTAAGAAAGTACGGAAGAAAGCCTCGTATATACGAAAGGTTGATCATGAGTTAATAGGCCATAGGCGAAGTATATTAAGGTTTAAAGCGTATAAGTTGTATTGTTATGCGTGTAGCCGCTATAGTAATCAACAATTCCCCGGCATCAATAAACATCAACGCGCGACTTGGCGAGCGCAGGCAGCAGTTTTTCATGAGCATAGTCGAGGAGTATCTCAAAAAGACTTATCGGCGCGTTATAAGAAAGGCAAAGCGACGATAGAACGCTGGTATCAGCGTCATTATAAAGAACAACATAGAGAGTTAATAAATAAACCCTGTCCGATAGTCTTGGGTATTGATGAACATTTTTTTAGTAAGAAAGAAGGATTCGCAACTACCTTATGTGACCTAAGAAAACATAAAGTGTTTGATGTAGTGAAAGGGAGAAGTGAAGGTGATTTGAAAGAGTACCTAATGCCGCTTCCTGGGAAAGAACGAGTTAAAGTGATTTGTATGGACTTAAGTAGCACTTATCGTTCTCTGGTAAAAAAGTACTTTCCTAATGCAATGATAGTAGCCGATAGATTCCATGTAATTCGATTAATACAGCATCAATGTATGATGACTTATCGAGAGCTATCGAACAAGATAAAAAGCAATAGAGGTATCCTGGCGTTACTAAGAACAAGACCCGATAACTTAAGTTACGAGAAGAAAACCAAACGAGATGCTTTTTTAACTCAAAACCCAGCAATTGAGGCTATCTATCAATTCCAGCAACAGCTGCATTCGCTCTTGATGAAGAGAGCATTAACCCAAAAAGCATGTCGTAAAGTAATCCCAACATTCCTGGATATGTTGTCTGAATTAAAACAAAGCGCATTTAAAGCCTTAGCCTCTTTAGGCAAAACTCTAAATGCCTGGAAAGATGAGGTGGCTAGAATGTGGCGGTTTAGCAAATCTAATGGAATAACTGAAGGCTTTCATCGCAAAATGAAACTCATTCAGCGAAGGGCTTATGGTTTTAGAAATTTAGAAAATTAGAGAGTGCGTGTTAGGGTGCTTTGCTGTTAAATGTGAGTGCCCCTGTAATTGGGAAAGAGGCAATAAATCGTTATACTCGGGTTCTCATGGTGGCCAGAGGCAGAATCGAACTGCCGACACGAGGATTTTCAGTCCTCTGCTCTACCGACTGAGCTATCTGGCCCCGAGGGTTGCTATTAAACTCCGATAAACGTTTTGAGTCAAGTGTTGAATGCAAATTTTTTTGAAAAAATAATTATTGTTATTACAAGAGGATTTATTTCTAACTATTTATTTCATTTGTTTTTTTGCATCAAATTGCTTTTACGCATAATTTATTAGAATTTATTTATTAATTTTATCTCTTTATGATCAATTCAAGATCAAAATGGAAGATTAATTTCGATTTTGAGTATGTTTCATCATGTAGAGATGGAACGAGGGGCAAAACCTTTTGAGTGGATTTGTCTCTTATTAATTTTTTTAACTAAATAACTCTCGATTCGTCCCTTGTGAAAATTTTCGCTCAGTATGTCTAGGGTTATACAGTATCTATCTCGGGTTTACTGGATTTAGAAACACATCGAAACATTTTGGAATACTCATATTACAAGAAATCTATCCCTTAATTTTTATAAAGAATCAAATTCTTACAATTAGTGATCACTCTTAACAAATCGTTAAGGTTTTATAGTGTATTATTCACGCCTAGCTAAAACGAATCAAATATTCTGTCATTATGATGTTTAGTGAATGGACTCGCTCTTGCTCAATAATTTTTAAGAGAGAAGTGATGACTATTCATGTATTTATAGGCAGTGGACCAGCTAATCTTCATCGTGCAATCAAAATCAAAAATCTTGACCCTGATGCTCAAATTATTTTGATTGATAATCGCTTAAGACCAGAGACCCTAGATATTGACAGAGATGAAGCACGTGCCAATATTTTTCGTTTTGAAAATGAAGATGTCACCCAAAAATTAATTGCTGATGGAGTGAATTTGGATGGCTTAATTCATGAGCGTGATTTTTCCGTGGTTCAAGGATTTCAGCACGGCGATGATAAAGTTTTCTCGAACAAGCGTTTTTCTCAAATTCAAATTCGCGATTTACAACTTGCCTTCCTAAAGACATTATTTTCCAAGGGGAAAAAGCCTGTATTGATAAATCAGAATGTCGATGTAACTAACGATGCATCAATACAAAAAGGAGTTGCTGAGCTTATAAAGGGTTTAAATACTGAAAACCAGGATATTCAAATTCATGTGGCGACTGGTGCTTTAAGAGACGATAAGAAAAAACAACAAATTATTTATCCAGAAAAAACGCAACTCCTTATGCCTGAGGCTACAGAAGATGTTAAAGGGATGACTGAGGTACCATGCCATGGCACCACTACATTTGTTATCACTGGAAAAGTAACTTGTGATGATTTAAGAGATAATCAACGTTCATTGGATCTTACTAGTTGGCAATCTGCATTAAAAGAGTTTGGTTGGAACCTCGTTCGTCCACCTCGCATCCGTGTATTTTATGCCAATGATATTCTATATATTGGCGCTGAAATTCCAGCAAAAATGATGGATGAAAAAAATGCACCTATAAAAGAGTATGAAGAGCAGATAACCCAATATACTCGTAAGATAGCCAGTTTAGTCTTTCCTAATTTACCAATTAATGAATTACCGGTTAATCCTCATTTGCGCTCAAGATTCCGAACCCCTCGAGGTGAGAAAGGGACAGTCATTACTACCATTAGCTCTGATGTTCAAAATATAACTATTTTTCATCACGGTGATAGTCGCTATCTGCCGCACTATCAGACCGGTAGTGGTTTTGTTACTGGATTTTTACAAAATGAACTCTATGCAGAGGTTTATGGACGAACGTCTTTTAAAGAACTGCTGGAATTGGCTTATAAGAAAGATCCTAGGGGTGTTTATAAAGGCATTCATGCTTCTACATTAGAAGCCACTTATATGAAATTAACTGGAAATGATAAAAATGCAGCTCTAGATGCGTTCCGCAAAGAGTTGTTCATGGCCTTTTCCAGAGACATTATAGAAGAAAACAAGGCAAAAGTTGGTCGTTATTTAAATGCTCTTCATAGTCAAGAATTAGAAGCGTTTAAACAACCAGATTTGTTTGAAGAAATTATAGATCTTTATAATAAACATGTTCATTTGAAGTTAAAAGCGGAGCAATTTAAGGGCATCGATCAGCGCGTTGCAGTAGTACAATTGTTAAAAACAAATAATGTTGGCTTCTTAAATGCAATATTACCTCGGTTGCTCAACAAAGATTTTTCAAACATTCCTGAGAAACAATTACTGCATATACGCAATATGCACGTTCTTGATTATGAGAATAATTTAAAGAAGGAAGACGATATAGCTCCTCATATTTCTCGAATCGATAAAATCCTAAAGGGTGCTGCCCTTGTGAATTCTGTTAAACAACACAATTTTAAGGATATTGTCCTCAAAAATATGAAAAATCTGGCAGATGAAGATAGCGGTGAGTTAAAGAGTAAACTTACAGCACTTATAAAAAGCATCGAAAGCAATAAGAATTTACATTGTCGTGCTTTCTTTTCATTTTTTAAGGGCAAACACAGTGACACCATTAATAAGTTTATTGAGGATATGAAGCTTATCACAAAGAATGATGATCTCGAGTTAATGCGGGTTGATGCTTTAAGAACGATTATGGCGTTTAATAACAAACTGATTACTGGGAATTCTCAAAGAACACTTCATGCGTTGCAGCAAGTAACCTCTGATGTGTTTAAATCCAATATTCTCATGTCCTATGTTAAATCTTAATTACACAAACTCCTCCGACTCAGGAGGAGTTTCACTTCTTTTTCAATCTTATGGGATGAGCTGCACCAATTTTAGTGCTAGTCCCATAAGTACATTGATTTTTCAGCAGAGAGAAACCATTGTCTAATATATTGATTTATTCAGGAGTGTACCCTGCAGGTTTTTGAGAGCCCTCACCAAAAAAATATTTTTGCATCTCTTCTTTTAAAAACTCACGGGCTTTAGCTTCCATTAAATTCAGACGGTATTCGTTGATGATCATGGTTTGATGGGATAGCCACATATTCCAAGCTTGTTTTGATACTTCATTATAAATCCGTTCTCCTAATGCTCCAGGGAAGGGAGGGGTTAATAAGCCTTCGGCTTCTTGTTTTAACTTACAGCAATATACTGTTCTGGTCATGTTTTGCCTCATATTTCCAACATATAAACTTGTATAGTTTACGTGTTATTCGGCAATTGTGTACTTAAAAATATTTATTTTTAATCTGAACGATGTTTTGCCTGTGCCAATAAAATATGTTGAGATAGAATTTGCTCCTGCTCGTTAGTTAATCCGTTAAACGATACTGCTGTACGGTACGTATTTTCGTTTTGGTATTGGCTATAGACTACAGTCCCTTCAACGATTATGGGTATCATTTTCGGTTTAGTATAGATTACCAATTTTAACAGCGTTTTCTCTTTAATGAGATCAGGTGTTTTAAATGCCATCCCACCTAGACTGATATTGACCTTGCGTAGCTGAATGGTATTTGTCATCAGCATTTGTCGTGATAAATAGTCTATTTTGGCATTGAGCAGGTTAAGGTAATGGGCTATGGTTGGTTCTTTTAGTGCAATGACTTGGGTTAGTTCAGCCAACTCATAATCAATTTCTTGAAAATAATGCGCTGCCTCAAGGTATCGTTGTCCATTTTTTCCCAAAAGTTGATCCACAACTGTGCGATCAGGACACAGTTCCCCTGGTTCCATAATTCGGTAGTTAAAATAAATGTGATCTTCTACTCGAAAATGTTGACGTCTCTCATGTATAGGCATAGTAGCTCCATTAACTGCATTTTAGTAAACAAGTCTCCTTGACTTATCAATTACATGACATTCTTATTTGTTCTTCTTGTATCTTATCCAATGTTGATGGTTCTTTTTTCTCTTGCTTTGTTTCAGTGACATCTATTGATTCAGTGTAATTCAATTCATTTTGTTGCAAACTTGTTGTTAAAACGCGCATCCAGGGCATTAAAAGTGCTTCTAGTTGAAGTATCACTTTTTTTGCAGAACTCGAGAGCATTCGACTTTCATGTTGTGCTTGAGTGTAATTTGTTGCTATTCCTGCTCTGAGGACGCATTCGTCGAGAAAGCCGGTGAATAGTTGATTTGTAATTTTATCTTGTTTTACCGCTTCTAATACTACCGCATTAAATTCAGATACTCTATCCAGCTTCAAAGCAGCATTAAATGCTGCATTTAGATTTATTGAGGTTTTTAAAGGAGGCATCAGCTTTTGTAATTGTTGTTGTGCGTCAAAAAAGAATTTTTTAATGACGTGCATGCCAAAACCTTTATCGTAGGCTGTATCAATGAGTTCTTTGAGTTGTTTCTCAGTCTCAATAATGCATTTCAATTTTTCATCAGTGGAACTCATGGAGTTCATTTTTTCACGATAGGTTCTAATCGTGTTCATAATATAATTTCTGTTTCCGGCATTATAAGCTTCCTTGATTATCGCCAAATCTGCAGGGTCCAAATAGTTTGTAGACGGCTCGAAGACTAATTGATGCTCGGGATGGAGCAAGTCTTCTCTTAAGGCTGCCAAATGAACTTTACTTAGGGTTATTGTTTTGGCAGAGGTAGTGGTAATCGAATCACCTCCACCACGTCGCTTAATAAAATCCAGCATGGCCACAGAGACTTTGTCACTAAAAGTCAATTGTATTATGTCATCACCGAGCTCATCTATTTTCTTAATTTTATTCTGTTGTCTGTGTGTCCATGGATATTTAAATGGTCGGCCATCGTCACTAAATAATATGGGATTATGCAGTAATTTTTCAAAAATTAAGGCTTGTTTTATCTCAAGAAACCCGGCATTTTCTGTTGTTTGTGGCAGCATATCGTCGATAGACTTAAGGCGTTCCATTATTTTTGTTCGTAGTGTTTCTGCATCTTTCTCAAGAACGATCAAGTCGCTTAAATAAGTAGTTAATTCACTTTGTTTTTCGATGCTTAGTGGCTTTTTAAATTGTCGTTTAATTCGGATTTGTTGCTTGTGATGCTGCCATGCGATATGGCTGATATATTGAATTATTTTATCGCCTATTGAGCGCAACTGCACGATACTTTGAAATTTGGAATCCATGGATGAATCTTCAATAATGGTTCGATTGCGTCCCAAACCATGGCGTGTATGTTTTATAAGAAATTCTCCAGGTATAAGACACAAGCGTGAATCAAGAATAAATTTGTGGGTATCCATAATCGATTGATCAAAAATAAAAAGTGATTTCGCCTGTCTTAATGCTTTGTTTTGACAATTGCCGCCTATTGTATCGGTATCACTACATAGATAAAGCAAACCGAGCACATTACCAAAATCATTAATAAAGCAATCAGCTTGAAAGCCTTCACCCAAGGCTTTAATGGTTGAGTAATGAGTATAAGTTTTTCCTGCTAACCATGCATAAAATGTTTTTCCTAAAGAAAACTCACTAAGTAAACGAATATCTTCGAAAGGAATAAATAATGCAGGATGTCCATTATGGGAAATTGTGGTCGCAGCAGTCGTATCTAATTCCAGTAATCGGGAAATATTGAGTGCCATGGCTTCATGTTGTACTTCTTTAATATCACCATGTTTGGGTAATTTTATAATGGCTTGAGTACTCAGTTTATAGTGCTCTCTCTCAGTATTATAGTCTTCAATATTTAAATCTTCCGCTCTATCACATAGATGACGTAACTGCCGTTTTACACTATCAAGACTGATTAACGAGATTTTTTCTGTTACACCACCTGCGTTTTCTTGCAAGGTGCAATAACAGAGGTCCGCTCCATTGTCTTGTGGAATAATAATTCGTTTTAATTCATTTAATTTATTGAGATCGACTAAGATATTTAATTTTTTTTCTGCTTTTTCTCTTTCTGAGTTATTATCAGATAGCCGTGCTATTTCCTCTTCATAGCGTTGAATTAATGCTGTGATTTGCAATGAGTCGGATGCATCAAACGGTTTGGTTTCTGGAAAGGTTTGTATCAGGGTATAAAGCTTTGCTCTACTATTGACTACTAAATCATCTAACTCGCTATCAACATCTTGAGGTATACTGGTTGGGCGTTCGTAGTAATTATCTTTGGGTAATCGAATAATGTCATGTGCGTTCAGGGTGTAGCGTATACCTTCCTCTGCCTTTTTGAGATCAACGCTTTTTAATAGAGGAGGGGAGCCTTCTTTTTCAAAAGTAGCCGAATATTTAATGACACCACAAAACTCCCGCCACTGATCCTGGTCTGTTTCCAGAGTTTGCAGGTTAAATAAGCCACTATTATGAAGATCAATATGATCTAATAACTTGTCCAGATCGGTATAAAGAGCCAGATCTAGATCTTGCAGCTCCACTGTAACAGGATTTTCACTTTCTTCTTCTAAAAAACGTTTAATAATCCTGTTTTTTTGCTCCAACTCCATTGGTTATATCCTTATTAAACCAACTTGACCTATTTATAAATATAGACAACTTTTACCTTTTTGGTCAAAAAGTACATTAGGGATTTCCGTATAATAATCAATACAAATACAGATGAAAACTAGGGACTGTTTACAATTGCTTCATTAGCCTGGGTTCCGCGCTTTGCGCGGAACCCAGTAAAGGCGGCATTAAAAACAGGTACATTTTAGTGTGTCTTTGTATCGAACCCGCGCATAAAGTAGGCGGACCAAATGAAATGTCAACAGACTCTAGAGTGATTTGATTTTTTTATTAAGTTTAAGTCGAAAAAACAAGTACTGGATAATGAGCGCGCTTCCCTGCGTTTTTTATATTTTTTATTGTTATATACTGACACCCACGCTTTCTTGGTGATTTTCTGCTTGGGACAACGGCTGCTGAAAAATCTCTTCAACTCGTGGATGTCGTGATCTTATCTCCCCACGGAAGAGGGTGGAGCCGACTCGATGAATAGACCTTCTTTTAATCTGTGGATCATCTACGTCCTTAAAACCATTTGCAAGCGCTGTAAAAAATCTATAGTTTTCTGTAAGAGTAAGAGATGTTTTTCTCATATGTTGCGGTTTCTCTTCGGTTTGAGACGTGAATTTTTGGGGCTCGGTGGCAGGTACATCAGCCGAGTTTTTCAAAGAAGGAAGTTTGTTTTCTGATTTTTTAGTATTTTTCTTTACAACCATCGTTTCAGAAGGTAGAAGCTCCTCATCTAATTCTTCATCCTTTTCTTTTGAGGAGATTAGAGGCGTGTCTTGGGCTTCCTTGGCGGCTTTTGGCGTATCAACTCTTTGTTCATCCTCAGGGATTGACTCACTGTTGTTTAATGCTCTTATCTCATCAAAATGTACTTTAAAGTACTCTTTAAAGTTATTTGCTTGAGTAATGCCCAAACTATCGAGTTCTTCTGGTGGCAAGAATTCAAATTGAATAAAATGAGTTCGAAAGTTTTGATCATTATAATCTAGTGGAATCTTTATCATGTCTGCTGTGGTTACTCTTGCAACTCTGAAAAAGCCAAAGGAGAGACTATGTACCATTTTTCTCCACCAGCTTGCAGAATTCCAATCATTGAGTAAAAGGGCCGCTTCAATATCTTGAGAAATTCCGGAAAAATATTTTTTTGAATAATTTTGATAACATTTTGTTGCTAACTTTTCAGCGATATGGTTTAGACGAGGTTCTGTAGGATTGCGATCTGAAATGGCAGAAAAAACTACGTTTGCTCGCTCTAAATAGTTTGTATCTTTAAACACATTGGAGTCCAGGAGTTTTTTAACCTCTTTTAATTCACGATCAATACCCAAGGTTTCTGAAGATAACTCCCGTTCAAGATGTTCATAGAAATCGTCGGTCTTATGATTAAGAAAGGGTAGCAATCTCGTGAACTGTTCTATTGTAAGCCTATTTCCTTCTTCATAACGTGTTAGTTCGTCAATAAGTATGGACAAGTTGGTAATGGCACGATTGGGCTTATGAAAATGAGCGAGTACACTACCTTGTTCCTCACTTGTCTTTTTGGGTTTTTTACCAAGTTGGGCCACGATCAGAAATTCTTTGAGGGCTTTACCCATTTGATATGACATCAGTTGTTCTATGTCGATGAGAGTCGTGCGTGCTTTACGCGAGTAATTCTCACATTCCTCATCGAGACAAGCCAGATATTGCGGTGGGGCATAACGCGGAGAACAGCGTAGGTTATTGGCAAGTGGGTTAGGGGAACGGACAAAAGCTTTGCGATCACTGACTAGTAGTTTATTTTTGTGTACCAAAAAATTACTTAATTTAATATCAGGATGATAGGCACCTGCTTCTTTGAGTTTGAGGCAAAAATCATTAATCTGATTAAAATAATATTTTGCTGTTGCCGCGATTGTTTGTTGGGAGGCCCCGTTTAGTTTTTTTGCGACGTGAATTAAACTTCCCTGCTCAGCAAATTGGCTTATTACCACTGGTTTGTATTCAATTTCTTGATGATCTTCAGTTTTGAATTGCATCATAAATAGAGCAGCATCATTAACGAAATATTTTGCTACTGGAAACGAGTGAAGATCTTGTTCAAAACTCAAATCATTTCGATCTTCTACGCGAAAAACAAGATATTTTTCCCAGCGTTTCATTTTGAATTTATAGTTGAAATTATTGACCTGTTTTTTGCTTAGAGGTTCTGTCATATACTCAGAACTTCTTAGGTCGCTATCACCCTTAATTGCACTGATTTTTTCTTTGGCCAGGTGTAAAATTTGCGCATGTTCATCCAGATTGGCTTTGAGAACGGCATCGCGCTCTGCCAGTAGGTTAAGACGATAACTTGTGTCCAAAAATTGTTCTTTTACATGGTTGTCAAAAGGCGCATTGCTTTTTAATAATGCATCACGTTTTTGCATGAGCTGGTAGATGTCTTCGTCTTCCTGTATTTTTAATTCAGGCTTTGCTATGTGTTTTGCTACAGCATTTGCAAATTGGAACCCTTTGAAAAGGAACGAACCGTCAGGATTTATTCCATGAGCTTCCAGATGAGCTTGCCAACTTTCATTATCTTTTGCTGCAAGCCACTTATATTCTCCCTCAGATATGGGGGTTGCATTGATGTAATAATTGATTTTTTGTAACTGGAATAAACGTTGGACTTCATCTTCGGCGGGTATTTTATTAAATTCCTGTATTAGCTTTCTTAGCTTTCGGTGTTTCGCACTAATTGGTTCTATTTTTAATCTCACGGGTACTCCAATGTCAAAAATCAAAAAAAATGGAGTTAATATTTATATTCACTATGAGATTTCATTTCCGTGTGACAAGTTAAGAAAGAATTAGTGAGATTTCAAATATCACTCGCATCAGTAATTTTAAAAATTGCGTAAAATTACAGCATAGTCCTCTTTATGTTTCAAGGATTAAAAGTGATCAGAAGGTGGATAATTGTATCATATTGATTTTTAAAAATTTATAATAAAGCCATTAAGACATTTTAGTTTATTAGGTCCACTTTAGATGATGTAATTACTAAGAAAACTACTATCTTAAGTAGTCTGTTTTATGATTTAATATTTACTATTTCCAGTATAAGAAAGGTTTATCATGACTTTTGTAGTAACAGAAAGTTGTATTAAGTGTAAGTACACTGATTGTGTTGAAGTATGTCCTGTTGATTGTTTTTATGAGGGACCGAACTTTTTGGTAATTCATCCCGATGAATGCATCGATTGTGCCTTGTGCGAACCGGAATGCCCGGTCAATGCGATTGTTTCTGAAGATGATTTAACTTCCGAACAGCAGCAATTTAAAGAATTAAATGCAGAGCTTGCTAAAACATGGCCTAATATTACAGCCAAAAAAGATGCGCTGTCTGATGCCAAAGATTGGGATGAGGTTAAGGATAAACTTCAGTATTTACAAAAAGAGTGGTAGAAATCAGTTCGCTTGCTGAATCATGTCAGCGAATTTTTAGTGAGAAAGGACGACTTTCCACTGCTATTCCGGGCTTTGTGGCGCGTAAGCCACAGTCCGATTTGGCTGTGGCAATTGCAACGGCAATTGAAGAGAAATCAATTTTAATTGCTGAAGCGGGCACAGGAACCGGCAAGACGTTTGCCTATTTGCTCCCTTGTTTGTTAAGTGGAAAAAAAGCGCTGATTTCTACAGCAACCAAAACCTTGCAAGATCAACTCTATCAAAAAGATTTACCCACTTTAGTAAGAGCCATGGGGCTGTCCGCGCGGATCCAAAACCTCAAAGGCCGATCTAATTATATCTGTCAATATCGCGTTGAATTGCACTCCGAAGAGGGGCAATTTCAAACCCCACAATGTGCCCATGAAGTCGCACATGTACGCAGTAAATTATCACAAATGAAAAATGGCGATCGATCTGAATTGCCTGAGTTGAGTGAAGATTCTCCAGTTTGGCATTATGTGACTTCAACAGTGGATAATTGCTTGGGTATTGAATGCCCTAATCATGAAACATGCTTTTTACTCAAGGCTCGTAAACGTGCACTGGATGCTGATGTAGTCGTGATTAATCATCATCTCTTTTTCGCTGATTCACGCTTGAAAGAAGAAGGATTTGGAGAGTTATTACCTGGTGTTGATGTAGTTATTTTTGATGAGGCGCATCAACTTGCTGAAATAGCCACTCATTTTAATGGCGAGCGCGTTGGAACACGTCAATTTCGAGATTTATTAGATGATCTTATTAAAGAATGGCCTGTTGTAGATCTTGCAAATCAACCTTTGAAAGCATTAAGTCATAAAGCAGACAAATTAATGGATGAGTTATTGAGTAGTTTACCCAGGATGGATGAGCGAATCAGTTGGGAAGAAATAAAACACAACAAATCCTTTATGAATGCCTGGACTGAGTGGTTGGCATTAAAAGACGAGGTGATGGAATGTTTCAGCGACCTCTCACTTGCTGAATATCCTGGTCTTGCGCGCTGTAAAGAGCGCTTGATGGAGTTGACTCGAGTCTTATTATTTTTTACCCAAGAAAGTAATAATAGAATACGTTGGCTCGAGCGTTTTAAACATACTTTAGTTTTTCATGTTACTCCATATGATGTTGCTGAGCCATTCAGTAATTTACTCAAGCGCCAAGATAATACGTATGTGTTTACCTCAGCCACTTTAACGATAGCAGACTCTTTTGATTGTTTTTGTAAACCATTAGGATTGTTTGAAGCCAAGACTTTATTATTGCCGAGTCCTTTTGATTATCGACAACAAGCGTTGTTGTATTTGCCTAGGGGATTACCCGATCCTAAGGACTCAACCTATTATGAATTATTAGTATCTCGAGCCATTCCTCTCATTGAAGCTTTGGGCGGTCGTTGCTTTATTCTATTTACCAGTCATAAAGCGTTAAAACAAGTTGCTCAAATGATGGGCAATATTTTAAACTATCCCTTATTAATTCAGGGAACCGAGGCAAAACCCATTTTATTGGAACGTTTTAGGCAATTAGGTAATGCTGTTTTATTGGGTACAGCAACTTTTTGGGAAGGAGTGGATGTGAAAGGTGAAGCTCTTTCTTGTGTTATTATTGATAAATTACCGTTTTCTAGCCCGGTTGATCCGGTGGTTCGTGGGAGGATGGCTTATTTGAAGGAAAAAGGTCTGTCGGGTTTTGATGAGTTATCTTTACCTGGGGCTGTAATTGCTTTAAAGCAAGGGGTAGGGCGTTTAATTCGCGATAATACCGATAGAGGTGTTTTAATGATTGCAGATCCTCGTCTGACCAGCAGAGATTACGGCGGGCGTATCCTGGCCAGCTTGCCGCAATTACCGAAAACGCGTGATGAACAAAAAGTGCTTAACTTTATTAAAGAATTAGAGCTGGATTATGAAACTGTTAGCGATTGATACATCTACAGAAACAGCCAGTGTGGCTTTGTTAACTGGAGAAGAATTACTTTGTGAGGAACAAAGTAATCAAAAAACACATGCGCAATTTATTTTACCGATGATCGATAAGTTGATGGTGACTGCCGGTTTACAAATGAACCAGCTGGATGCCATAGTATTTGGTCGAGGACCTGGTAGCTTTACCGGCTTACGTATTGCATGCAGTATTGCAAAAGGCCTGGCTTATGCTCATGATTTGCAGTTGATTCCAGTGAGTAGCCTCGTTGCAATTGCTTGGTCAGTTCGTCAGCAAAATAAAATGAACCTTGCACCCGTATTGGCGGTGTTAGATGCGCGTATGCATGAGATGTATTGGGCTTATTTTGCCGAGAATCAGTGGGAAGCAGAGGAGAACGTTAATCCAGTGCATGAACTTAGCCTCCCTGAGAAGCACCCTGTAATTCTTGCCGGAGCGGGAATAGATTTATATTGGAATGATTTTACTCCCGAAATTAAATCACAAATAAGTGATAAAATAATAATGAATCCTTCTGCGGCAGCCATGATTCAGTTTGCTCAGTGTTCTGCGCAAAAACCTGTTTCTGCTGCTCAAGCGCAACCCGTATATGTACGAAATAAAGTGACTTAGTCTCATAGGAGAATTTTGTGGATAAAAAACTATTGGAAATATTAGTATGTCCTTTATGTAAGGGAAAATTATTGCTAAATAAACAAGAACTTATTTGTAAATTCGATCGTTTGGCATTTCCGATTCATGATGATATTCCGGTTATGTTGGAACATGAAGCTCGAGTTATTTCATTAGAAGAAAAGGATGAGTTATAACAAGATTGAGCTGGAATTTGTAGCCTGGACACCCAGGCTACACTGATTATGATTTTGTAATATATTTCTTACGCCAGTACAGTAAAAATGCGGGCATCATCATGAGCGCGATTCCTATAGAAAAAACCAGGCGAAAATGTGCGGCACTACCAAAGTTCATAAATTCAACTGGCGGGATGAAACCTACAATTAAGGTCATAGTACATCCACACAAGCCCAAAATACAGGTCAAATAGTAACCGAATTTTTTCCCAGGTATCGCAAAAGGTCTCTCAAGGTGTGCATACTTGCTTTTTAATTTCCAGGCTGCGATAAACATCAGTACATACATCATGATGTAGAGCTCGGTGCTTAGGGCGGTAAATAACCAATAGATGGCATTCACACTAGGAAATAACAGAAAACCACTGCATAAAAGCGTCACTAAAATTGCTTGGGTGATTAATATTCGAGAAGGCATGCCGCGTTTGTTTAATTGGCACATAAATTTTGGAAGGAAGTTATGATTGGCTGCCATGAGCAGGCCTTTAGCTGGTGAAATTATCCAGTTGATCATACTACCTAAACTCCCTAATAGAAGTAATGCGATTAGGATAGGTAAAAGCCATTCCAGATTATATGCCTGGAAAAAGTTATTAAAAGCCTGAGGTACTCCATCAATTAGACTGATTTTCTCTTTTGGCAGTACAAACGCGATGGCTAAAGAACCAAAAATCATGGTGGTTAAGATAAGCAATACTGAAAAATACATTGCCCGAGGAAAATTTGTTTGTGGTTTATGTACGTTACGAACATGTACTGCGGCGAGCTCCATACCCAAAAATGAAGTCATTATCGCCGTGAGTGATACCCAGGATTGACTGTCTTTCCAGTGTGGTATTAAATGAGACAAGCTCATATCAATTGCTATAGGATTACCTTTAATAACCCAAATTAGCGCAAGCAGAATAATAAATCCCATGGGGAGTATCATTCCCAATATGGCGCAAAGACCTGCAAAGTGTGCTGAAGCGCGTAATCCAGATAAGGCGACGAGTGTTAATGACCAAAATATAACCAGGATTACTGAGATCAAATAATATTTATTTTGGGCTAGTTCAGGATTGATTAAATAGGCCATCACGCCTGCAATGAAGGATAAAATGGTTGGATACCAGACTAATGTATTGATCCATTGCAGCCAAATAGTAAAAAAGGCTAAATTTTCGCCATACGCATGTTTAACCCAACTATAAATTCCACCTTCTTCATCAGACCAGGTGGAGGATAATTCGGCTGCTACTAAAGCAACAGGGATTAAGAAAACAATTGCGGAAAAGATAAAGAAAAAAATCAACGAGGAACCGAATAGGGCGGTACCGGGGAGATTTCTAATGCTATCGATTGCACCGGTAATCAGTAAGACCAAAGCGAATACAGATATTTTTTCAGAAGACCAATTGTTCATTAATTAAAACGACTCATTAAAAATGCAAGGCATTATATAGGAAGTTGGTGAAGGGCGTTACTGTTTATTTTATCATAAAGCAATAACCTTTGTTACTTTTATGAAAATCAAGCGGCTCTAGCGCACCAATAATCTCTTCAAGTTACAAGCTACATACTTTTTTGTATTGCTATTGACAGGTTTTTGAATCAAATTCAAGAGTGATTTGATAGCTAAAAATACCTGTCAATAATCTTTTAAAATCATAGAGTTATTGAGCAATCCAAACTGGATACCGTCTCATAGGAATCAGACGGTTTTATTTGTTTCGGACTCGCAAAAATAGATTTTCTTTTATCTTGTGATTGAAATAATACATCTCGTTTAATGGTTTTTAAAAAGTTATCGAAATCGAGAAAAATTTCAATTTTTAATTGATAATCAGATTCTTTGGGATCGCTGTTCTTGTTATAAAATTCAACTGCCTGGCTGCTGAGTCTCATTACTTTTTGCTGTAAATCATTTTTTGATTTGAAATTGTTGCTGAGTTTCATCGCTTGTTCGGTAAATTCGAGAAATTGAGCTTTGTATTCTTCTATTTTCATTATGAATCCTTTTCAAATTATAAAAAGAGGTGTCCTAACCTCATGAATAAAAAGCAAAAAGCATGCCGTTTCTTGTTGATTTGAATTAAGAGGACCGCCTGGGTGAAGTATATGCGGTCGTACAACTTACTAATGATTAAAACTACGTATTTCTGCGTTCTTTATTAAAACCGCCTTTGCAGGCTGGAGAATTTAAAACACTGTTGCCGCTGCGTTCCCATTCATCAGGAGTAAATAAATGCATGCTTAAAGCATGTAATCCAAGCTCAAATTCTTCTTTCAGTAATTGATTTAACAGTCTATGTCGTGCAATTTTCGATAACTCGGTAAATCGTGACGAAACAATGGTGAGCTTGAAGTGAGTTTGTGCCCCTTCAGGAACATGATGATTGCCTGATTCATCTTCAACATTTAAATAAAAAGGAACCAGTTCTTGATTTACTAATTCTTCAATACGATCTTTACGTGACATATTCAACTCTTGGTTAATTTAAATTTACAATAAAAAAGCCGCCCAAAAGCGGCTTTTTAAAAAAGATACGATTAAATTCTGCAGTTTGCGGGGACGTATCGGTCATTGGCCTGTAAATCTACTCTACACGTCCATTCAATTGGATCTGTTGGTGGTGTTCCAGGAACCAGCGCTGCACCATTCGCTTGTGGAGTTAACGTTAAGACTATATTGTTTGCTGTCGCACGATAAGTAATGGTTATTATCCCAGTAGCTCCAGCAACATCTACGCTTTGTACATTAGTTGTTGGATTTGTAAAACTCCAACCCAAGCTTAAATCGGCAGCCCCAGTTGACGCGTTTTCAGAAACAGTAGTTTTTGCTGAAGAGGCGATACTTAGCCCTTCGGTAACACGTGCTCTAATCACATAATCCTGATACGCAGGAATAGCAATTGCGGCAAGAATACCAACGATTGCCACCACGATCATTAATTCAATTAAAGTAAAGCCTTTTTGTTTCATTATCTGCTCCTAATGATTGGTACAACGATAAACATGCAAATAAAGTGCCATTTATCAATAATTTACAACTCAAATAGGCCAAATACAACCTGCCTTGGCTAAAAAAGGAAGTCCTCTTTACTTGCCTTTGTTGTAATTGTAGCAGATGAAGTGATGGGTTGCTTAATTTATAAATGGGATTATTTTCAATAAATTGTGCACTGTAGCGTGGATGACTGCGCTTCATCCAGGCTACAAATTGAATCCTATTTAAGGACTTTGGGAACTAATTGATTCTTTAAACGCACATAATCAGGTAATCCATTAATGTAGTCTGGATAGGCTTCGCCTTGAATCAGTGGCGACAAGTATCTTCTGCATGCAGCGGTAATGCTCATTCCATCGGCACCGATATATTCCGCAGGCATCGCTTTTTCCTGATTGGCAACATCGGCTAATGGAACATGGCCAATAGACCATTGATACGGTTCATCTTGCTCGCGAATGATGATGGGCATGATGGCATTTTGACCTTTTATGGCATATTCTACTGCTGCTTTACCAAGAGCATAAGCTTGTTCCAGATCCACTTTGGAGGCGATGTGGCGCGCAGCACGCTGTAAATAATCTGCGACAGCCCAGTGGTATTTATAATTCAGTTCGCTTTTGATGAGCTGGGCAATGACTGGTGCAACACCGCCTAATTGAGCATGACCAAATGCATCACGAAGTCCTGCATCACTTAAGAATTTGCCTTCTGTATTACGAATTCCTTCTGAAACGACAATCACACAGTAACCATAGGTTTTAACACATTCATCAACCTTACTCAGGAATTTATCCTGTTGAAAAGGGACTTCAGGCAATAAAATAATGTGGGGAGGCTCATCAGGATGTTGGCTGGCCAATCCGCTTGCTGCTGCAATCCATCCTGCATGACGTCCCATTACTTCAAGAATAAAGACTTTTGTTGAGGATGCAGCCATAGACGCAACATCAAAACCTGCTTCTTTGGTTGATACCGCTACATATTTAGCGACCGAACCAAACCCTGGGCAGGCATCTGTAAAGGGAAGATCATTATCTACAGTTTTGGGTATTCCAATACACGTGATTGGGTATCCCATTTTAGTCCCTAATTGCGATATCTTATGCGCTGTATCTTGTGAATCGCCACCACCATTATAGAAAAAGTAACCTATATTATGAGCTTTAAACACTTCAATCAGACGTTCATATTCTGCGCCATCATCCTTGAGTTTGTAGCGACATGAACCGAATGCCCCAGAAGGAGTTTGCAATAATTTGGCAATATCGGCATCACTTTCCAGTGAGGTATCAATAAGCTCTTCGTGTAATGCACCAATAATTCCATTTTTGGCTGCATATAGTTTGCCAATGTGTTGCGGATATAACCTGGCGGTTTGCAGCACGCCACACGCAGAAGCATTAATTACGGCGGTGACACCACCTGATTGAGCATATATCGCATTTTTTATAGTCATTCTTTCTCCTGGTTAAAGGTCATTGCTCATCGCCATCGAACTCCCGCGGGAGTTGGAAGAAATGGGGATAAACAAACATTTAAATTCTTATTTTTTGATTTTCGTACTCACTAATTACAGCATCAATGCTTTGAATTAATTCTGCAAAAGGAGTCGCTAATTCTTCGATTGAGGCGGCTTGTGCGGCTAGTTTTTCTACATGGACTACTTTTTTCTGTAATGTGGGTACTCCGGAAAAACAACATGCGCCATGAAGCTTATGCGCCACTTCCCCTAGCTTTTTAATATTTTTATCATGCATTAACTGGATGAATTCTTCACGGTTCTTGTGTAACTCTTCGACAAATCGGGCAAGAAACTCTTCTGCAAGCGCTTGATTTCCTGATACTTTTTGTACACACAATTGCCAATCAATTGCAGCATGTTTTGCTTTATCGGCAATGCGGATGATGTGAGTCAGTAATTGTTTTTCATCTATAGGTTTTTGTAAGCAAAAATCGACTCCGGATTTTTTCAGATCAATACTATTCACATCATTACCATTCGCACTTATTAAAACGATGGGCGTATGGCGGTTAAGTTGTGATTTTTGACGAATGAGACGGGATGCTTCTAATCCATTTATTTTAGGCATCTGTAAGTCAAGTAAAATGAGGTCATACTTTTTGTCATTACAAGCAGATACTGCCATTTCACCGTCATCAACCGCAGTCATGTTTGCATGAGTACCTAATAAAGAGTTAAGCAGCATCTTGTTCACTGGATTGTCTTCGGCTATAAGCAAATCAGGTCGCATAAAACGCAATTGTTCCCTTAAGTTATCCAACTCATGATTTGCTGGTTTTTCAACCTGTTCCTGGCTGGTAAGTGATTCAATAACGTCTTGAAGTTTTTGGATGCTAATTGGTTTATATAAAAAGCCTTGGGCACCAAGCGCGGTATAATCATTAATGAGCCATTTGGAAATCAATACATAAGGGAAATAATTGTGTTCTGAGATGAGTTTGCTGATTTTTTGCTCATAACCCTTATTGATGTTGAGGAACGCAATTTGACAGTCTTTGTTATTCTCCAAAGCCTTCTCTAGGTGGTTAAATGAGTTTACTGGGACACAGTGTATTCCCCAATAACCCAAGCCGTTGCATAGTGCTTCCAAGTGCAGTGAATTATCATCGAAGCACAACATTTTAAAATGCGCGAAGGGGTGTATTTGATTTTTTTCGATTTCATAGGCTGCCAGCTTTTCAACTTTGATATGAGCGGTAAAGCTTGAGCCTTTATTGAGTTCACTGGTAAAGGAAATACGGCCATGCATTTCTTCACACAGTTTTTTACAAATAACCAAACCAAGGCCCGAGCCGCCATAACGACGAGTAATGCTTGTATCGGCCTGGTTAAACGCTGTAAATAATTTACTTTGATCTTCAGTAGAAATACCCAGGCCGGTATCCGAAATCGTGATGCATAAAGTGTAATCTTTATCCGTTTCCTGCTCTACTTTAGTGCGGACTAATACATAACCATGATCGGTAAATTTAACGGCATTAGTCACCAGATTGGTGATAAATTGTTTTATTCTGAAGGGGTCGCCCAACACAATCTTGGGTACATTGACATCGGTTATAGGAATTAAATCAATTCCTTTTTTATGGGCATTGGGTGCTGCAAGGGTAAGAACTTCATCAATACAATGACGAATATTTAACGGGATGCAATCTAGGTGAAGTTTTCCCGCATCGATTTTGGAAAAATCGAGAATGTCGTTAATTATTCCTAATAAATCTTGCGCAGAAGCTTTGATCGTTTTGACATAATCCAATTGCAATGGATCCAGTTTGCTTTCCAATAACACATTCGTGAAACCAATCACTCCATTCATCGGGGTACGGATTTCATGGCTCATATTGGCAATAAATTCAGATTTTTGTCGGCTTTTTTCTTCTATTTTTTTCTTCTCAAGGGAGAGTTCGATATTTTTTTCTTCGAGTAACTCGAGACTTTGTTGTAGATCTTCAGTAGCTACTTCAATATGTTGATTTAAATCACGAATTGTTTCGAGGTATTTTTTTTGCAAATGCGAACAGCCTTGCTCAATAATGCCTAATTCACCCGGACTGCTTGTTTTTATTTCTGTTTCAAATTCATTGCGCAAAATTTGCTTCATGCTTCGACGCAAGCGGGAAATAGGTAAATAAATACGCTTGGAGAGAAAATAATGAATGGTTAATCCCATCAGCAAACCAAATAAAGTAATAAAAATGGTTACAATGAGCATTTGATAGCGTTTTATTATCATCGAGCGCGTATCAATATCAATAGATAACCACCCTAAAATATCATCCGCCCGCGTGGCCATGGGGCTTAGGAGCTTCTTGAATGCTGAATTGGAATAAAGATTAAATTTGGGAATAGTGATTGGTGCGATGAAATTGATCGTAAAAGGATTAATTTGCTTGCTTTCAATGTAATCCCCCGTAAATTTAGGTGGATCAAATGGTTTACTCAAAGAGTGCTTTCCACCGCGATAGGCAAGTAATTGTCCATCACTACCATAAAAGGCAAGGGCAATTACTTCCGGATTAATTGTGGATGCATTAATTAAACCCTGTAAGGTACGATCATCACGCCGGAGCATCGCATACTGCGCTGCGGGGAGTAATTGGCGGATATATGCTTCTCCCAAGCGGGACATATGTTGTTTTAAGTCATTACCAAACAGTCCGTTATAAAAAATAGCGAGAAGCAGGGCGACTAGAAAGGCTGGAATCAGGGTGGTAATTCTCAGTTGATACTTAATACCAATGCTTTTCAAGATAACTCACCAAATAGTTCGGAAAACTTTTATTTTAGCCGGAGTAGAGTACAGTGTAACCTGAAATGATTTGCACAATATCTCAAGTGACTTGCTTCACCCAGGCTGCAAAGTCAGTTATTATAGCCCGATTATTTTATTCCTTACAATGTGGAACAGATTATGACAGTTAGAACCCGATTTGCACCAAGCCCAACTGGATTTTTACATGTGGGTGGCGTGAGAACTGCTTTATTTTCATGGCTTTATGCAAAACGTCATCAAGGTGAGTTTATTTTGCGTATAGAGGACACAGATCAGGAACGTTCTACCAAAGAATCAGTACAAGCTATTCTGGATGGTATGGCTTGGCTAGGTATGGATTATGCTGAAGGTCCTTTTTATCAAACCCAACGTTATGAACGCTACAATCAGGTGGCGCAACAATTTTTGGATGAAGGAAAAGCTTATCGTTGTGAATGCAGTAAAGAGCGCTTAGAAGCGTTACGGACTGAACAATTGGCTGCCAAAGAAAAGCCCCGTTATGATGGTCATTGCCGAGATAAAAACCTGCCTTTATCGGATAAGCCTTTTGTAATCCGCTTCAAAAATCCCGCTCAAGGGACAGTATCGTTTCACGATGAAGTGTATGGAGAAATCCATGTAGCAAATAGCGAATTGGATGACTTGATTTTGGTGCGCTCTGATGGCCACCCAACCTATAATTTTGCCGTAGTTATCGATGATGTAGACATGAATATTACCCATGTAATACGTGGGGATGATCACATTAATAACACACCACGGCAAATTAATTTGTTTAAGGCGCTGAATGCTTCTATTCCAGTATTTGCTCATTTGCCTATGATTTTAGGAGAGGATGGTAAACGTTTGTCTAAAAGACATGGTGCAGTGAGCGTTTTGCAATTTAAAGAGCTAGGTGTTTTGCCTCATGCTTTATTAAATTATTTAGTGCGTTTGGGCTGGTCTTATGGGGATCAGGAAATCTTCAGTATTAATGAAATGATTGAACGCTTCGATTTAAAGAATGTAAGTCGAGGTGTTTCAAGTTTTAACTATGAGAAATTGTATTGGTTAAATCAACATTATCAGAAAAATGATCCTGTGGAGGAGGTTGCTGAATCCTTACGTTGGTACTTTGAGCAGGCTGGCATTGATTTATCCAATGGACCCAAGTTAACTGATCTGGTTTCTATTCAGGCTGAACGGTGCAAAACCTTGGTTGAAATGTGTCAAATGAGTTTATACTTTTTCACGGACTCGATTGAGTACGATGAAGCTGCAGTCAAAAAACATTTACGCCCCGTGATTTTGGAGCCATTGACTGCACTTTATGAACAGTTGCAAAAAGTAATTTCTTGGGAAAAAGATCATTTGCAAGAATGCATAAATGATATCAGTGCTCAATTTGATATCAATATGGGGAAGATCGCACAACCTTTGCGGGTCGCTGTTACGGGATCAAGTATGTCTCCATCTATTGATATGACATTAACCTTATTAGGCCGCGACAGGGTATTAACTCGCCTTAAAAATGCTTTGGAACAGTTAAAAATCAGAGCTCAAGCAAGTAGCTGATATTCCCTTAATGAATTGCAGGTTGATTTAGAATAGCAACCTGCAGATGTAAACCCGTGTTATATCTCTGTTCTAATTGATATGACAAACAATTTTAATGCAACAAGGATGGTATCTTATGAAATTAAAATCAAAATTCCTGGGATTAGCCTTAATCACTTCTTTGATTTCGCCAATATTGTCTGCTGCTTCAGAGACCTCTTCTAATGTTACAAGTCAATTGCAGAAAGAGATTGATAAGTATTATATGAAGTACAATAAAAAGGAAAAATTCACTGCTATTGCCGCCTCAGTCCTGATTCCGCAGAATCAGGCAAATTACCAAAAAGAAATTAAGACTGTGGTGCATGGTACCATGGGATATCCTCCATTATCCCAAAAGATTACCCCTAGCAATTTATTTGATATTGGCAGTATTACTAAATCTTTTACTGCATTAATTATTCTGCAATTGCAAACAGAAGATAAATTGTCTCTGGACGATCCTTTGGGTAAATGGTTACCGCAATATCCTAATTGGAAAAATGTTACTTTAAGACAGTTACTGAATATGACCAGCGGAATTCCAAATTATTCCGCAGATGATGAGTTCTCTAAGAAAATGGATTCTCATTTGGATACTGTTTGGACTGATGAAGAGTTACTCAAGTATGCTCATCCTGAAAAACCGCTCGAAAAGAGAAAGGGGAATCTTTATGAGTACTCGAATTCTAATTATATCCTGGCTGCCATGGTTATAGAAAAAGCTACCAATGATACGTTTGCCAACCAGTTAAAATTGCGAATCATAAATGCTGAAAATGGTTTAAACGATATGTTTTATCTGGCAGGTCCTGATGGTCAATCTCTAGAAAAAATGATTGAGGATCGAAGGGTTCATGGATATTTTTATGATGAAGAAAAGAATAAATTAATTGATACCTTAAGCAATGATTTATCTTGGGGTGGAGCTGCTGGAGCCATCGTGGGAACAACTGAAGATGTCGTACGCTGGGTTCAATTGCTTTATCATGGCACATTAATTAAGCCAACTTTCAGAGAGCGAATTTTAGCTGAATTAGAGTCAGTTGTATCGTTGAAAACAGGACTGGCTATTCCTACAGTGACGGAAGAAGATCCCCATGGATTTGGATTGGGTGTTGTATCTATTTACGATAATGAACTTAAGCAGCGCTTTTGGGTATATAAAGGTAGTACATTAGGATTTCGTGTAATGTATTTTTGGCAACCTTGTAATAATGTGACTACCGTGGTCGCTTTAAATGGTAAGGGTGGAGAAGGAAATCCTCAATCTAAATTGGGTGATGAGATTATTAAAGCAAACCAAAATTTATATAAAGTAATTTTGAAAAATTACCCTGAATTACAATGTATGTCTTAAATCCCGTTCTTTACCCTTCTCCTGCTTCATGGAGAAGGGGCTATCTACCCCTATAAAAACACATTAACTTCAATTATGGATTAGATGATAGGCGATTGTAGTATCTATATATTTCATGTGGTACAATTTGCGCTCTAAGTTCAAAACATGAGCGCTTATGTCAAAAGATATGCCACTCCCTGATCTAATCGTTAACAAAAAAACGGATCATTTTTTTATTTCGATTAACAAACAAGGTCCACATTCTTTTGTAATGCTGGGAGTTTATGACCAAAATAAAGTTCGTCATTTACTTTGTCGCGTAGGCAAGTTTGGCAATACTGGTGCTGTAGGATCTGACCTACATTTAATGGGGCATCTACCTCACGACCTTACAAAATATAAAGGGAGCTATATCTATTGCAACGACGTTGCAGAGAGAAAATTGTATCGTATTAAAAATGGATGTAACCTTCATCTGCGTTCTGAATTACCTGCTAATCTTAAAAAATATAAAGAAAGCTATATCTATTGTGATAATAATGGCTGTAAAAACCTATATTACATTAAGTCAGATGGGACATCCGAAGAAGTAATAATTAATGATTTTAAAAAAATTGATGAAAATCTTAGAAAGATTAAGAGACAAAAAGCTAACCTATGGCATCTTACTACCGAGCAAGTTAGCTCCTGCATCACAGCAAACGGAGGCCATAGCCTGGGGATATCTGAAGAAGTAAAAATAGCTGATTTCGATAAACTTGATAAAAATATAAATGAAATTAATCCACAAAAGGCTCCCAGGTTGCATCTAAGTGGTTCTCAATTTTATGAAATGATTTCCTTAAATGGCGGTTATGATCAGGATATAGAGTCAGATTATTTCATGCAAACGGAGTTTCTCTGCAATGCTCTTTTTTTTGCCAATAAGGGCAAGTTGATGGATGAAGGAATCTCTCGGAATGAAAGGCAATGGAGTAAAATTTCTTATCAAGCCTACGACATCACATATGATCAATATGTGGAGTTTTTGAGAGTATTAGAAGCCACGCAGTCACTTTATAACCAATTTGAATGTTACAAACCTTATAAAACAGACGATGAGGAAGTCACATTAAGATTTGGTGGAAAGAACATTTTACCTCCTCTCGACGTAAATAGTATCGATGTAAATAAGATAAAAGCGAGTGTTAGTGAGTTGCACGTTGGCAATACATGCAGGCATTCAGCAATAGCACTTATTGAGGCAACCCAGCATGCACCAGTATCTTCTTTGGTTTCCTCCACCTTTTTTATGGAATTACCTTATGAAACGCAGTTGGAATTTGGCAAGCCAAGTGAATCCATTCCATTCTATGTGCTTCCACCACCCCCAGCAGCATTCTTTGAATCAGATAAGACAAAGAAGAACATAATTACAAAGCTATATCAGCGAATGGAGAACATGTTACTCCTTGAGCCTAACTCTTCATATACTCAGAAGAAGTTTTTGAAGTTGAAAGAGTTGTATTTAGACATAATTGGTCCAAGCAAAAATTTTTCGCTTGATGAATTGCTGACCAGTATTCAGAACTGGAAAACTGAAAGTAAGACTACTTTAGAAACTTTAAGGAAAACATACTTTTGGGATACTTTTTCTTTTATCAAAAGACAATCCTCTACGATGAAACTAATTTCCGAAGTAGAAGAAGAGCTTCAAAGAAAAGTGGAACTAGATTCCTAGAGCATATAATCTCTGGGTGTTCTATTGTGATTCCAAAAAGCATATCATAGATAATTACAGGGGTTCTCCTGCTAAAACCCTAATGCTCAATTACAAACCAGGATAATTGACGATTAATCAACGGAGTGGATATGAAACTTTATTATACTAAATCAGCATGCTCATTGGCAGTACGTATTGTTCTCAATGAATTAGGTCTTGATTTTCAAGATGAAGAGGTTGATTTAAAAGCAAAGAAAACGAGCACAGACGAAAATTATCTATCCATTAATCCTAAAGGTGCAGTACCTGCACTACATCTTGATAATGGAGATTTACTGACTGAAAATCAGGTCATCTTACAATATTTGGCGGATATCACACCGGGTCAAAAGGTTCTACCCTCAGTTGGTGATTTAAGAAGATACCATACTCTGGAATGGGTCAATTATGTTGCTACGGAATTGCATAAGACCTTAGGTATGTTTTTTAATCCTAATCTTAATGAAGAAACAAAAAGCATTTTTATGTCGGTAATTAATACGAGGTTCAAGTATGTTAACGAGCATCTTGCGACAGGACCTTATTTAATGGGCAAGGATTTTACATTGCCAGATGCTTATTTGTTTGTCATACTACGCTGGGCTCATTATTTTAAAATGGATCTTTCTGCATATAAAAATCTGGAACAATTCATGAAGGTTGTTGCAGAACGTCCAGCTGTTGTAACCTCGTTGCAACAGGAAAAATTATAATAAGTATTTATCCTATATTAAGAACGTTCGTATTTTTTATTGTTCATTTCATCTGTATTTAAATCCGATCGTTCTTCGATTATTTTGCTTCGGGGGTAAGATAATTACTCACTGTAATTATTTTGGAAGATAAATATGCCTATAAAGCCTACATTTCAGGGTGGAATAGATCTTAATTTTTACTCACAAAGTAAATTTGAAACCCTTGAAGGAGTTGCACAAGAAAACCAGGCTCCCATTATTGCCCGCAATGCAGTACGATTTTTAATGATGGGATGGACGGAACAGTGGACTGAATTTTTAACCCCGGCAGTGGCGCATGCCATTTTTGTAAAACGTGATCATGAATTATTAAGAGAATTACGGTTTGCTTTTCAACAAGGTTTTTTAGAGCTTTTTGAGCAATTAAGAACTAAACAGTTAACTGCGGAACAAGAAGAACAAGTTCATCTATATTTGAGTAATTGTTTATCGTTACTCCCTTATGGTGATTTAACTCCTTATGAGTCTATCAAAATCCCTCAATGTATTGATGGAAATTGGGAGCTCGTCGAATATCAGATTAAACCAATTGAATTAACAGAACGCTCAGGATGGAAACGTTTTGTTATCCAAGATACAGATCGGGTTTTTGCTTATGGTCTTGAACCTCTTTTTCAAAAAAGGGCTGAATCGCATTTAATTTTTATGGGAACAACTTACCCGGCAGGGCAAGGATTTTTACCTCAGGTAAATACAGACTCGAATGGTTTTGAAACAGTTGGCGAATCTCTTTATCGAATGGGTCGAAAAAGAATTCACGAATGGCTGAGTACACAGAACAATAAGATACACGTATGTGGGGTAAGCTTAGGAGGTTCTTTAAGTTTATTGCTCGCCATCGATCAAGGGGATTATACACTCTCACGTGTTGATGCATTAAATCCCGCAGGGCTTCATGATTCCAAAAGAACGTATGATTATTGGGATGAGTTGACCGATAAACCACAAGTTGTCGTGCAAAAGCAAGGGAATGATCCGGTTTCAGCTTTTGGGATCTGGAAGGATGATTGGTATATTATTCAAGTAACTCCGCCAAATGACAAACAAGGCCCCAATTGTTTTTGTGATCATTTTTTAAATTACGCCGGTTTTGCTGATACAAAGTTCGATTACATTGAGGCAGAAGAGGATAATGTCAAACGAAAAGCACGTAATTTTTGGCTTTATACACTCGGTAGAAGCCTAATTTATGGTCTTTTCCTGCTTCCCTATACTTATGCAGTTCGTCCACTTTTTTCTTTTCTTGCACAAAACTGGAGAGTTACAGTACCCATCTTGGGAATTTTAGTTAGTGCATCCCTTACAGTTGCTGGGGTTTTACCACTACTTGCTTTTTTGGGCATTGTTGGCGGTTTATTTGCCAGTATTTTTATATCCTCCTATTGCTTTCCTAAAAATAAAGTTTCAAAAGCGGCTTCTGCCCAAGCTGAGTTCATAGAAAAAGAAGAACTTGCTCAATTGCATGATCCATCTCTTGCTCGTAATCCAACTATGGATATTTATAATAATCATAATGCTGTAAAAGTAGATTTGACTTATCAACAAATACAAACTTATTATGATGTAATGCGTCGTCTTGTAAAAGATAAGCATCCTTTGCCCGGCGAAGAAATTAAAAGCAAACATATTGATGGAGTGAGCAAAAAATCCTTACTCCAAGAATGCTCTGAGCCTCAGAAGCGCGATCTTGTAGTGCCGTTCAGAGTTACCCCAGCCAAAGCAGCTCACATACGACATACTTTAACTTTGGTGCAGCAATTGGGAATTGAGAATGAAAATTTAAAGCCAAATTTAGAAAAATGCTACACTGAATATTGCATTGGCAAGCATAAATAATTGAATTCGTTCTGGATTTAGACTTCTTTAACTAGGGTCTGTTGATAATTGCTTCATTAGTCTACTCCCCGCACTTTATGCGCGGGAAGTAGGCCAAACTAAATGAAATGTCAGCAGGCTCTAGGGATATCATTCAATGATAATTGGAAATAGGGAGATAAATTTTGTCTGGAGGAACTGTTTTTAAAGGGGGATTAGAACTAAAATTTTTTGAACAACAAGAGTTTGAATCTCTTGATGGTGCTGATGTGTCTGAACAAGCCCCTATTTTAGCGCGTAATATATTGCGCTTTTTCACTATGGGATGGACAGGATCCTGGACTCAATTTTTAACCCCGACTGTTTTATATTCTTTTTTTCTACAACGCGACACGGATTTATTAAGAGAAGTTCGTTTTGCCATGCAGCAAGGATTTTTGGAGCTCTTTAAGCAATTGCAAGGCAAAGACTTAAGCTCAGATGAGGGGGAACAGGTACAACTTTATTTGAGTAATTGTTTGTCTATACTTCCTTATGGTGATTTAACTCCTTATGAGTCCGTTACTATCCCTCAATGTATTGATGGGCATTGGGAGTTGGTTGAATACCAGGTTACTCCGATTGAATTAACAGAACGGCATTGGTGGAAGAGTTTTTTTTCCTATGATAATGATCGTGTTTTTGCTTATGGACTTAAGCCAATTTTTCATGAGAAAGCAGAATCTCATTTAATCTTTATGGGAACTACTTATCCTGCAGGCCAGGGTTTTCTCACTCAAATAAAGACTGACTCTAAGGGATTTGAATCGATTGGTTTGTCTTTGTATCGTAGCGGTCGAGAGAGAATAAGAGACTGGCTAAGCCAACAGAAGAATACAATTCATGTATGTGGGCTAAGTTTGGGTGGTGCTTTAAGTCTATTGCTTGCTATCGATAAAGGAAATTATAAGCTATCACGTGTTGATGCTTTGAATCCTCCTGGACTTTATGATCCTCTATTTAAAAGTGGCTTTGATTATTGGGATGAATTAAAAGACAAGCCCAAAGTTGTAGTGCAAAAACAAGGTAATGATCCAGTTTCTGCTTTTGGAATTTGGAAAAAAGGTTGGGATATTCTTCAGGTTATACCCCCACAAGACAAGCAAGGCCCCAACGCTTTTTGCGATCATTGCTTGAATTATGCTGGATTTGCAGATACGGAGTTTAGATATATTTCTGCAGAAGATGATAATTCACAACGAAAAACGCACCATCTTTTATTTAATGCGGCTGTGAGATCCTTTATTTATTATTACGTATTAGTTCCTTATACATATGCAGTTCGTCCATTTGGATATTATGTGTTGAATAAATTGCTTCCTCAAAGTACTGGGAGCCCAGCATCTCAGAACGTTACTGGATTAGCTAAAATACATCATCCTTATCTTCTTCGAAATTCCGTCAATGGATATGTATCATGAGAACAATACCGTTGAAATCGACCTTACCTACCAACAAATAAATACTTATTATCAAATAACACGCTGTCTGATAAAGGGTAAAGATTTTTTACCTGGAACAGATCAGGAAAGCAAACACACTCCAGGAATGACAAAAGAAACCTTATTGCGAGAAAGTGACGATTTTCAGAATGCTCATTTACAGGTCTCTTTTAAAGCAACCAAGGCTAAGGCGTCACATGTACTACATACTTTAACTTTGGTCCGTCAATTGGGTTTGGATAATAAAGAGAAACTAAAATCTATCTTAGAGAAACATTATGAAACATATCGTTTAGGCAAGCAGTAATTATTTTAGTAAGTATCTGTGCTATAACGCTATAGACTATCTTTACATGCGACCATGTCATCAGAGATTATGGAGAATGCTCTCTCTAGTTTGATCATTTTCATAGTGCCGTATCATTTGATTTATTGGCATTAAGTTAAGAAAAGCTGTCGTTCCCGGGAAGACGAGAACCCATTTTTAGCAAAGCATTTTGTTTATTTAAGAATAGATTCCCGCCTTCGCGGGAATGACAAAAAAACTTAACTTAAAGTCAGTGCAAGCCTCACTATGTTCGGGATGAGGTAACTACGATCGAGAATGAAATACGTTCATTATTCGTGATAAAAACTCATCAAAAACGAAAAATCAGATGCGCAGCTACCGAATAAAGAAACGGATAATACGTGTCTGCCGGGTTAAGTTGCGACTCTCCATAACCAGCAGTAAAACTACCGGCAATTTCACCCATGATGTGCTCAGTAAAGTCATAATTTACACCAACGCTAAAAGCAGGTCCCGGACGCCAATCATCAACAACAATATCTTTACGATGTACACCAGCCACTCCCGCGCCAGAAAAAATTTTCATTTGAGAATGAGGAATAGGGACCATAAGTTTTCCCATCAAAGTTAGCGTCTCCGTTTGAGATGATAAAGATTCTAAGCCATCATGCTCAAAACTGAATAAACTTATGGAATCGAAAAGGACATTTGCTTCAGGAAAGTGGGTGTAGTTTACTTCAATTGCAAAAAAACGAGTAAACTCATATCCCGCCATTATACCCCAAACACTTCCGCCTTCCTCAACACTGGTAGGTGTAGATAACATCAAGGCAACGTTTTGATTTTCTTTAGTGGGGACCAAACCTTTCCATGTAGTTGAACCAAACCCTCCAATTGCACCTACGTAAAAAGGATGGTGTGGTTGATTCTTTGTCTCTGCCAAACAATAAGGCGTTGAAAGAAATAAGAATGATAATAAGAATAATTTCGATTTTTTATTATGCACAATAATTACTCTATCAAGATTGCTTTGACCATTAGCATTTTGTTGGGCCGAAGCCCAACCTTAATCCATTTTTTTGACTTTAATTTACTATAATTTACTGACAGGGCTTTTTGGTAGAACTACATATTCTGCCGCGAGAGTCAACTCCTCCCTGACGATAACAATTCCAGTTATCAAGGCAATCTTGTTTTGTAGTATAAGGTTGAGCCGCACATGCTTTATCCAATGAGCCATAGACACTTACCATACGTGCATAAAGCATATTCATATCTTGGCACATACCAGAAGGCAAGCCTGAAGAGGTACAATAGCAGGTTGCAACTTTTTTAAATGAGGAACAAAAATTTACATCATTAGTTGGTACAGCATTACCGCAAGAACTACCGTATGAAAAAGCAGAGAAACTGAGTAAGCACATTAAACCTGCAAAAAATCCTCGTATCATTTTAACATCCTCTAGTTAGCTCGAAAATTTATCTAAGTTACTCTATCAGAAAATTAATCAGGCTGCAAAAGGCATCGGTATTAATATTGTGATTTTAATATGTGAAGAACGAAAACAATAAAGTATTCTAACAGCAATTACTAAAGCAGTTGCTCCTCATGTTCATATTTTTGACCGGCCTCATATGAACTTTTTTCAAATGCTACTGAGTTTATAATCCGAATTGCTTCCAAAGCAATTTGTTTGCGAAACTCGGGTTTTAAGTTTGCTGAAATGACCAAGTAGTGAGCATTTTGATTGTCATCTCGAATAAAACTGGCTTCAAAAATATAATCTATTGCCAGTAAATCATCTTTATTGTTTTTAATCTGTTTAGTATTCAAACCAAATAATTCTAAATTTTTATTAGAGCAGTCAATAAAATTACTTCTGATGTTGAGGTTAATGACAAATTTAGTATTACGTTTAAATGAAATCATCCGACTGCCACATCGTTTTAAGATCTTGCGATAAATGGAAGGGATTTTGAGCAGCTTTACATAAAGTGGAGTAATTAAATGGTTAAACAGATTTTCAATCATATTGGGTTTAAAGGAACCTATGGAGCAAAGTTTTATTAAATTGGAGCAGTGTTGATAACTACTTGTGTCAATAATCCCATTGCGTATTTGTTGGGATAGACCAGTCAAAGTCGCTTTGTCATCAAGAATAATTTTAGCGGGCTCGACTCTTAGAAAACAACCAATTGTATTATCATAAATTGGGTTGTCGCGCGTTGATTGAATAATATTTATATAAGTATAAGGTACTTCGCTTTTATAGATTCCACAGCAATTTCGTAAAGCCAATGCAATTACCCCACATAATGCGCTATTAATACTGATATGATTTAGTTCGCAAAAAAGCTTGAGATGATTTAATGAGTCTTCTGGTATGATGGAATAAGTTGAATAAGGAACATGTTCTGCTTGCATATCAGGGACTATATGTTCTTCGGGAAAAGTAAATAAATGAGTATCACTGAGATACTTTTCCCAAAATTGAATGTCTTCATCCATGTGCATTTTCATTGCGGTTCGCTCACTAAAAATATGTTCTTTAAAGTGCGAATCCGGTTCAATTTGATCAAGGGTTAAGCGAGAGTATTGATCATAAAATTGGGATAATTCAGAGAATAAAATATCTGTACAATGATCATCAGAAATTAGATGCGGTATACAAATTTGTAGTTCCGACTCATTCTCATTTAAGTAAAATAATTTGCCAATAATCAAGGGAGTGTTTTTCGGCCATGGATAAAAATCAATTAATTGAGTCATGGAGTCTTGCAATTCTTTTTCGCTTTTTTGTGAAGAAAGCATCGTAAAATCAATAGTCTCTAGTTTGAACGACCAATTTTTCTGTTTTTTTTGGGCGGGTTTTAATTTGAATATTTGATAAGTTAATGTTTCATGCTTTTTTAAAATTGCTTGAAAAGCAAAATCTAAAGCCTTTTCATTTAAACGACCGCTGAGACGTTTTCTAGCGACAATATTTAGTTTTTGGGCTCTGGGTTCAAATGTGTGCGACATCCACAATAAAAACTGGAAATCACTAAGAGGAAGATTAACTACCTTATGATAATTAGGGACTCTAAGCGTGCGTTTTTTCTTGTTCTTCTTAATATTCTTAATGATGGGGACTAATGTTGCAATGTTCGTGGCTTTATAAAAGTCATGCAGGCTTACGTTTCTATTTAATTCATCATTTATTTTTGAAATGATTCGTGCTGCTGATAAAGAGTGTCCCCCTAAATCAAAAAAATCATCATGAACGCCGATGAGCTGAACTCCTAATTCATCTGACCAAATTTGCGCAAGCTTTTTTTCCAAAGCAGTAACAGGCTCAACATAATTATGGCTAGCAGTTAATAAAGGTACGGGTAATGCTGACTTATCCAACTTACCATTCATGGTCAGAGGAAAGGCATCCACTTTTACAAAAACTGTAGGGACCATATATTCCGGTAAATATTTTTGCAAATACTGGCGAATTTGATTTGTATTTAATGTGGCATCATGGTCTTTTAGAATGTAATAGGCTACTAGTCGTTGTTCTCCAAAAGTGTCTTTTTGAGCCAGAAGCGCAACTTCTTTAATACTGTGATGACTCATCATGTATTTTGCTATTTCGCTTGGCTCAATACGGTATCCACGTATTTTGACTTGCTCGTCAATTCTTCCCAGATATTCAATTGTTCCATCAGGACGTTTTTTGCATAAATCACCAGTTTTATATAAACGAGTTTTACTCTGTGTAATAAACCGTTCTTGTGTTAATTGAGGTTGATTTAAGTAACCGCGAGCCAGACATGTTCCACCAATAAATAGCTCACCTGCTTCCCCTTCAGGGACAGGTTGATTATTGGCATCGAGAATAACGCAACTCATATTAGTTCCTGCTATGCCAATAGGAACATTAGTATCCAGATGGTTACAGTTTAAATTAGTTACTTTATAAGTGGAGACTGCAACCGTTGCTTCAGTTGGTCCATATTCGTTAAATAGAACATGTTTAGGATACGATGCAAGCCAGGATTGGCATTCAGCAGAGGATAAATTTTCCCCGCCGAGAATAATGGAATGCAGCTGCGGTAATATAATGAAATTATTTTTTGCTTCGTGCAAAAGCACTTTAAAGTAACTTGGAGTTAACTTTATGATGTTGATGCGTGATTTCGCTAAATAATGCAAATACGAGCGAACTTCTTTTTTGGTAATTTCTTCGCAAAGAACAACAGTTAACCCAAGCATTAAAGGAACGAGGGTAGTAGTTACTGACATATCAAAAATAGGGTTTGCAGAAAAATCGATACGCTGTTGCGCTTTGCATTGGGTATAGTTAGCAAACCAGTGGCAGTAATTGATGACCGAACGGTGCTCAATAAGCACACCTTTCGGAGTTCCAGTAGAGCCGGATGTATAGATTATATAGGCTAAATGCTCTGGATTATTTGTTGGAGATGGATTGTCAGTCACCTGCTTTTTGATATCCTTATCATCTATGTCCAATACTATTAGTGTTCCCTGATATGGTTTAAATTTATCTTTGAATGTAGATTTAGTAATTAAAATCGATGCTCGGCTATCACGAAGTAAAAATAGTAAACGTTCTTCAGGTTGGGATGCATCTATAGGTAAATAAGCACCGCCCGCTTTTAAAATGGCTATAAGTGTAATTAGAAAATCAAAGGAGCGCTCCAAACAGACCGCAACAGGGGTATCCGGTTTTAAACCTGAGCTTTGTAGGTAATGAGCGAGTTGATTTGCTCTTCGATTGAGCTCACTGTAAGTCAGTTTTTCATTCCCTTTTAGAGCGGCAACATGATTAGGGAAATGATGCGCATGCTCTTCAAATAAGGCTTGTATTATTTTTTTATTCGCCATTTTTTATCCTAAATCCGGCAGTTAAGGAGTAGCGTAAAACTAAAAACTTATGCAGAATTTAAAAGTCTTGTAGTTATTTTTTATGAAGTATTCACGATTTCAATATTCTTGATTTTTTTCGTCTACTATAAAAAATAATTAAAAAACCTTTAAATTCAGTATACTAGACGGTTTGGGTATATTCAAATTTGCACTTGGTACTACAGCTTAGGCAGAATTCGATCCAGCCATTTGGGTAGATACCATACCCAATTTTTAAAAATGGCCATTGTTGCTGGTACTAAAAAGCTTCGGATTAAAAAGGCATCAACAAAAATAGCAACTGCAATGCCTAATCCAAATGCTTTGACCATTAAGACATCAGCGATCAAAAAGGAGCAGCTAATCACAATAACAATAAGTGCAGCACTAGTAATAATACGACTGCTTTTTTCAATGCCAAAAATAATGCTGCTATTGTTATCTTTAGTTAATTGATGCGCTTCTTTGATTCGAGAGAGCAAAAATACTTCATAGTCCATCGAAAAACCAAACAGAGCACAAAATATAATTACCAATAAACTGATGTCGAGCATTTCTTGTGGTTGAAAGTTAAGGATGCTGGAGAAGTATCCCTCTTGAAATACAAAAACCAGTGCACCATATGAGGCACATAGACTTATTAAGGTCATTATAATTGCTTTCAAAGGCAAGAACAGTGATCTTAATAAGAGAAGCAAAATTAGATAGGAAAATACAATAATCCATATGATGGCATAAGGCAGATAATGATAAATACTGTGTAGCACATCAAAGTTACTCACCGTTACTCCGGTAAGTTGTACTTTTAATCCTGAGCCTAATTTTATATTTTGTAATTCATTTACCAGTGTCTTGGTTTCCTCTGAATTAACGGGATACTTGCTAATGACATTAAGGATTGCCATATGTTTGGTTGTTGTCGTATCCAATAATTGTTTAACCTGTGGATCAAGCAATTTTTTATTCAAATGATAAAGAGTGTAATATTGATTCTTTTTTAAGTCGGAAGTGCTACTGATAATGCCATTGACCTCTTTGACCCTTGGATTATCTTTCAATTTTTCGACCAAATTATATATTTTGGACAGGTTATGACGTGATAAGATTGATGAAGACGGCGATTCAATCACCAGGACTATAGGGCTTAATTGTTCAAGGTCAAATTTCTTTGCATAGGTGTCATAAAAAGCACGGTTTACTGATTTCTCCGGGAAAATACGATAATCGGATATGCCAAATTTCGCCTCTAAAAATGGATATCCAAGCACTAATAAAAAAATGAGAATAGGAAGGAAAAAAAGATAGGGATGATGAACAACTCGTTCTGCGAGCCAACGCCAGGAACTGGAACGATTTTTGTTCTTAAATATTATGTGTACTGAAAGAAAATTAATTTTTGATTTCAATACGGCAAGAATCGCAGGTAGGAATATAGTAGAGATTAATACCGCAAAAAATACAGCAGCCAAACCACCAACTGCAACTGAAAAAAGAATGTTGACCGGGAATAAAAATAAAGCACTGAGGCTTACAAAAACGGCTAATCCACTGAAAAAAATTGCTTTTCCAGCGGTTTCTTGAGTTGTTGCTATCGCTTCCTCAATATTTAATCCGTTCTTTAATTCATCTCTAAATCGATTAATAAAAAACAATGAATAATCAAGACAAAGACACAGGCCGAGCAATAAAGCGATGTTAATGGTGAAAATAGAAAGGGTGAACAGATGTCCAAAGAAATAAAGTGTTGTCAGGATGATTATGGCACATCCGCCACCCAGAATAATTGGAAGGGTGGCCGCGACTACTGATCCAAATACAAGAATCAAGGTGATAATCGCTATGGGTGTGGCGACAATATCGGCCTTATAAAGGTCGGTTTGTGTTTGTTGGTTCACATTTTCTACGAAGAGCGGCTCGCCTCCAATCCACATCGTCATCTGGCTCGGTGTTTTTATGGATTGTTTAAACTGGTTTAATAAGTCATTGCTAAGCGGCTTATTGCTCTTGATGATCACTGCAACATAAGCTGTATGTTTATCCTTGGAGATTTGATGCGTATCATCAGGGTAAATGATTGTGTGTTTAATCGGAAAATCTTTTAAATCAGACAATGATTTTTTAATTTTTTCTTTAAATTTATCTTTCGTTGCCAAAAGCTGTTTGCTGTGATACATGATAAGAAATTTATTGTTATCATTATATCCTAATTGCTTATTCATATACTCTTCGGCGCGCGCACTCGCAGAAGTCTCATCAATAAATCCAGTTGTTTTAAATGGAGAAATGATGTGTGGCAAAAAGGGGATGCAGAGTAAAATGGCAAGCAACCATAAAACTATAATTGGCCATCGAAGTTTATTTATAAATCTTCCCAATCGGTACGACAGTGCTTTTTTTTTCATATTATCGTCGAAACTCCAAATTCCGTAAACTCATAAAAAATAATGACTCTTTTATTATATTAGTATAAATTAGACATTATGTGTAAATTAATGAGTGAAAAGCTATTTATGCATCATTATCAGGATTTAATAACTCTTTTTGATCATTGCTTTGGCAAAGAATTTAATACCAGACTCATTAAAGGTGATGATGAGCCAATCTATTTACCTGCTAATGAAGAGCATTCTTATAACGCGATATATTTTGCTCATGGCTTTTATAGCAGTGCGTTACATGAGTGCGCTCATTGGCTCATTGCAGGGGAAGAGCGCAGAAAGCAAGTAGATTTTGGGTATTGGTATATGCCTGATGGGCGTACTGCAGAACAACAAGCTTTATTTCAACATGTTGAGGTAAAGCCGCAAGCATTAGAATGGATTCTTTCCAAAGCGGCCAGGCATAAATTTCACATCAGTATTGATAATTTAAATGGCTCAGAATCAGATACTGTTGCTTTTAAGAAGGCGGTTTATGAACAAGTAGTTCATTATTGTCAGTATGGATTATCACCACGTGCAAAGAGATTTCGTGATGCTTTAAGTTCTTTTTATGGTCAATCAACTCTTTTAAAGGCTGAAGATTTTTCTTTAGAAGAATTGTGAGCCTCATTTAGAACGCATGTAGCCTGGTTACAGCGCAACCAGGCTACACATCATCAATGATGTAATACTACACCCAAAGTCCAATCCAGATTTTGTGCTGAAGAAACATAATTTATCTGTTGATTTGCTGTTAAACCATAACCTTCCACCATCAATGCATAATAAAAAGCCGGTAAGAGACAATATGACTCAATGTATTCATTGTTAGGGAATTGATTACTAAGTGTTTCCCATTGTTGATGGCAAATCAGATTATTTGCTTGTTGCAACAAATCTTGAATAGTCAATTGATTGTTTTGAAATTGGAATGGTTTGCTTTCTGCAAGATTTGGGAAACCGCCGATCGCATACCATGAGTTAATATGACTCGCAGAAAGAATAGGTTGTACTTCTTTTTTGACCTTATGCATTTTAATTAAGGGCGATACTTCTCGCTCACAGATTAAGGCATCACCTTGTCCAGAACGTCCATCAGAAAGTGGATATCCATCTGAAAAGCAGGAAGCGGTATCTAGAAGTTGATGCGCCATTTCGTTTTGTCCAAGTCCCAAGAAACTGTGGACCGATAAATTAATATGTTGGCCATAAAGATCTAATGCAACTTGCGTACCTTTCTCTTCAGTATTTTTTTGTATTGGGAAAACAATTTGCACTGACGCTCCACCAATATCCATGACTCCTACGGGGTTACTAGAAGATGATTTGAGTGCGTCTATATGATAATTTACTGCAAGCCAGTCGTATAATGCTTCATCATGTCCTGTAATGGTTTTGGCTTCCATAAGTTGCCATGCAGATTGCTGACTAAACCATTTTTGTACTTCCTGATAATAAATTTTTTGTTTGGTTTGTGGTACAAGACGCATGCCTGCTGTTGCATAAAAATAAACAGGGATGTTTTGTGCAGGAGCTCCAGAGAAAAGGGTAGTCAGATATGCATCGATAGTATTTTGATTTGCTTCAATCATTGCAAATCCAGGTTTGATCTTTTTAGACCATATTTCAGCAATATGAGATGGAGTGTTGGTTTCATCAAGATCATAAGCAAAAATATGAAGCCTAGAGCCAGTACTCCCTGCATCAACAACGGCAATGCATTCATGCTCAGAACACGCGGCCGAATCAGCATAAACATTATTACCTATTACAAAAAGGCAGGAGATAAAGAGCAAAAAACGAAGCATAGTTGAAATCTCAATAAAAAAGTAGGCAAATGATACATTATGTATTTTTTATTTTCAATATGGTATTATGTGGAAAAAATGATACACTATTTTTTTATATTTTTATGTAGGTTTAGAGTGCTTTCATGTGTTCTGGTTGGATTAAAAATCTAACCTGCTTTTATTTAAGTCAGTTTTTCAGGCAGTATCATAATGATAAATCAAGAGTATCGCGGTTCTATTTACGCCATTTTATCCGGATTCCTTTACGGTTTTATTGGTTATTTTGGTTTGAATGCGATTAATGGCAATCTATCCGCGAGCACAATGTTGTTTTGGCGCTTTTTAATTTCCAGCATGATTATTTTAATTATTATGCTGCCAAAAATAAAAAAAACGAACGATTCTTATAAAAATATGGCTATTGCCTTTTTAACAGGGGTCTTTTTTTATGGTATATCTACCTGGCTATATTTTTTAGCATCTCTATATATAGGTTCTGGATTGGCGATGGTTATCTTTTTTACGTATCCAGTACTGATTATGTTGATCAATTATTTCCTTTATGGGCAGTCTATTCCGCATATTTATTATTTCGCTATTCTGGTTATTTTAATTGGTATGGTGCTTATGGTGGACTTCGATGCATTGTCTTTTGACTTATGGGGTATTTTGTTAGGCATTGCTTCTGCATTTTTTTATGCATGTTACGTGATTGGCAGTAAAAGAAATGAGCTTTCTCCAAATATGTCTACTTTTATGGTTTGTTTGGGATGCATGGTAACCAGTTTATTTGTTTCTCTTTTTAATCACTCGTTTTCAACCCCTTCTTCAGTGGATGTTTGGTATCATCTTTTGGGAATTTCAATTATTGCAACCGTAATTCCAATTATTTTGTTGTTATACAGCTTGAAATACATCAGCTCAGAAAAAGCTTCTATTTTATCTGTTTTAGAACCAGTATTTGTGGTCATTTTTGGAGTATTCCTCTTGGGTGAAGAAGTGAGTCTGTGGGGCGTTGTGGGAATTGTGTTGGTATTAGCTGGTGCGCTGATCACTTTATTCAGTCATAAAATCAATCTTGGCCAATTGAAGTTTCAGTTTATGCGACGCAGTGAAGATGTTGGCTAATAGGGTGGTGCAGGAGTATTTTATTCCTTCTCATCAAGGACATATGAGTTGTAGCTGGGTGAAGGCTTACGCCATAACCCGGGGGATCCCCAAGTTACAGCATATACAGCAGTGATCGGATATTTTTAATACCAACTTCCATTGCAACCGCCACAGCCACCACAATCACTCGCACAAGTCCCGCAACATGGATTGCCGTTAGAACAGTTGACTAAGAAAGCAGTTGAACACACTAGGATTACAGCCAGTATTATTTTTTTCATTACCTATCCTTGTTATAGTATGTATATTAACTATACTCTACGATTTTGAGTTTAACCAATTTATATCCAAGTTTTCCGACTTCCTATCTACTCTAAATTGAGAAAATAGTAAATGAATAAACTTTAATTTTCTGCAATTTGTAGCCATTGCAATTTCCATAAATTATAAATAAATATTTGATTTTGTGTAGTATTTAAATAACTAGCAAGAAATTGATGAGATATGTAACGATTATTGGCCACATAGCTTAGTAAATCATGAGACACACCAGCTATGTCCCATTCACAGCCGTTAATATAAAGTTGGTATTCGGATTGTTCATCCTGACTTTGATAAGCAAAACGACATGATGCATCTCTGGTGAAATTTAATCCTGTTTTTATTTCTTTAATAAAACTTGATAAATCAATTAACTCATCGTCTTCTAATGGCAATGGTAATTGATGTTCTGCTTGTTGATCGAGCTGTGTTGCAAAGCATCCAAACCAGGATTTAATTATTTTTTCATCACTGATTAATTGCTGTAACAGTTTTTGCGCGTTTTGCCAGGCTGGCTGAGTGATTTCAGAGGTATTACGCAAATGGGACCAGTCTGGATCTTGATATAATGTTTTGAATGTATCTTTTTCAGCTAAATACTCACCAAGACTATCCAATAATTCTTGCCCTTGATAACTGCGGTAACCAAAAGAATAAGTCATACAGTCCTGTGTAAGAGAAATGCCATGGTGTCCTACATGTGGTGGAAGATACAACATATCTCCTTCTTCGAGAATTATGCGTTCTTCAACTTCAAATTGTTCCATGATACGAAGTTCGAGAGAGTTGATGTAATTTTCATTATTGCACCTCTTAGTGGTAAGAGACCATTCCCGTCGCCCCAAACCCTGATATAAAAAAACATCATAATTATCGTAATGAGGTCCAACACTACCATGAAGTGCTGCATAACTAATCATGATATCGTCGATTCGCCATTGGGGAATAAAATTAAAATGTTCAAGCAACGCATAAACTTCAGGAATTAATCTATCCACTCCTTGGACAAGAAGGGTCCAATGTGTTGAGGGCAGGGTATTAAAGTCATGCTCAGAAAATGGGCCGCGCTTTAAATGCCAATGGGGTTTTTCATGGGGTGTTTCAAAGACAAGCCGGCTTTCTACATCCTCTTCAAGAGCAAGACCAGCCAACTCATCGGGAGATAATGGATTAATAAAGTCTGGCAATGCATTGCGAATTACTAGAGGCTTTTTTTGCCAATATTCACTGAGAAAAGTTTCTAAAGAAATTTGCTGAAGATTAATCATGCCTAGTTAAAACTCCTCGTAGCCGTGTAATTTATTGTTAGCCTGGCTCAGTGCAACTGAACCAGGATGCATTTTTAATTTGATTGAAGAATGCGTTCTAATTCACCTTTTGCTTGTCGTGAGAAATTGATTAAATCACTTTCTTTTTCAAAAAAATCAAAGGATTGAATTAATGTTGTCTCATCGTGTTTTTTGAAGGCTGTTGCTTTTCTCTGAATGTCCTCATGCGCGTATCCTAGAAATCTCATAACCTCTTTAGTCATGCTCAAAGAGGAATCAAATAATTCTCTAATGAAATAATCCACACCTGCTCGATATAATTCATATGCATGCCGACGATTACGAGCTCTGGCATAAATTTTTAAATGGGGAAAATGTTGTTTGGCTAACTTCACAATCTTTAAATTAGCTTCTACATTTCCCACGGCGACTATGAGCAATTTCGCGTGTTCGGCACCAGCACTTTTTAACATATCCAATCGGCTTGCATCTCCGAAATATCCGATATAACCGAATTTTCTGAGCAACTCGATTTGTTCTGGATTTTTTTCCAATACTGTAATTTTTATATGTTCACCGTTAAGTAAGCGCCCTATAATTTGGCCAAAACGACCATAACCTGCCAGAATAATCCCATTTTTTTCATTAAACGAATCGTATTCTCGTTCCGGTAAAAAACTCATAAATTTGGGTAGGACAAATCGATGATAGAAAAGCATTAAAAAGGGAGTTGCAAGCATGGATAATGCAACAACAAGAGTAAAAAAGGCTGCACTTTCCTGATTGATTACTTTGGTAACACCCGCATATTCGAAGAGTACGAAGGCAAATTCACTCCCTTGCGCTAGCGCAAATGCAAAACCTAAACTTTGCAATTTAGTTAAATCAAAGAAACGTCCTAACAGGTACAAAATAATGGCTTTGAAGGTAATTAAGGAAAGTACAGCAACAATAATCAGCAGTGCTTTATTGGAAAAGAGAGAGAAATTCATCCCCATTCCGACAGAGATAAAGAACAATCCAAGCAAAATTCCTTTAAAAGGTTGAATATCAGCATCTACTGCATGTTTGTATTGAGAGTTAGCTAATACAACACCAGCAATAAAAGCACCTAATGCAGGAGAGACGCCTATAGATTCCATTAATAAAGTAACACCAACTACTAAAGCAAGAGAAAAGGCGGTAAATACTTCGCGTAAATTGGTTCTGGCAATAATTGAAAACAAGTGCCTGGATAAGTAATGGCCCACTAAAATAACTGCACCGATCACTCCAGTTACCAAAACTGCATGTAACCATCGAGGAAGATTCATGATAAATGCTGTTTCGTGGATGTTGATTTTTATATTTGCATGTTGTTCGAGTAATGGAATAATGATTAAGATAGGGATTACTGCAATATCTTGAAATAATAATACAGCGAATGAGGTTTCACCTTCGGCTGTTTTGAGCAAATTTTTTTCTTGAAGCATCTGCAAAACAAGAGCGGTTGATGAAAGGGATAAAGCCATACTTACGGCTAAAGTTGCTCGCCAATCAAAACCAATGAGGAGCCCAACAGCTGTTAAGATGCTTGTAGTTAAGAGTACTTGTAAACCACCCAAACCCACAATGAGTTTTCGTAATTTCCATAACATGGCTGGTTCCAGCTCCAAACCAATAAGAAACAACATCATAATCACACCAAATTCGCCAAAATTCATAATTTGTTGTGAGTTTCCTATTAGTTTTAATCCAAAAGGGCCAATAAGAATACCAACGGTAAGATAGCCGAGAACGGAGCCTAATTTGAATCGGCTGGCAATAGGAACCATAATGCTGGCTGCGGCAAGAAAGATGAAAATATTAAGCATCAAGTGACCATTCATAATTTTAACTCTGATTGTTATTTTGCATGACAATTTTTAAATTTTTTGCCACTACCACAAGGGCAGGGCGCATTACGTGCAACTTTGGGTTTATTAGTTTTTTCTAATCTTTGTTTGTGAACTCCGCTGACATAAAACCAACGACCATTTTCTTTGTGAAATTCACTTAGCTCATGAATAATTTTTACTCGGTTATCCTCGAAATAACGTGCAGCAAACTCCACAAAACCTTTATCAGGATCCGGTGTATTTGAATTCAAAACGTCTAAACTAATCCAGGTTACACTTTTAGCCCACTGCTCTGCCTCCAATTCATTAAAACCCATTAAGGCTTTGCCTTTCATTGTATTTTTGATGTAATCAATTTTACCCATACTGTAAGCAGTATATCGAGAACGCATCAATTGCTCTGGAGTTTCTGGTTGTTGTTTTTTCTCAAGATATAAACCACAACACAGTTCATATTTATTTTGTGATCCACAAGGGCAAAATGACATGGTATGATCCAGCTAAAAGTCAAAATTGGATTTTTGAATTATATTCGATGTAGCATTAAATTTTTACTAAATTACACATTATTTAAGGTAAAATAATGAATTCCTATTTATTTACGCAAAACATAGAACAAATCGATCACCAAAAAAGTGTTAATCTATTAGAAGCTGGCAAAGTTTTGTTTTTTCCAGAATATTTTTATGCTCCTGTAGACTCGATTTTATTATCTGAGAATGTCCTGGATGGCAGCCGTAAAAATGTAAGTTACGATATTCGTAATAAAAAGTTAAGCGCTTATAAAAAAGATATAAATAATTTGGATGCTAAACTTAGAAATATGATGCATGGTTATGCAGAATTTGCACATCAATTAATTCAAACTGCTCTTCCTTCTTACGCGCCTCATTTGCAATGGGGAAGAACCAGTTTCCGGCCCGCGCAAATTAATGGCCGTGTTTCTTCAAAACGTAAAGATGATACGCGTTTGCATGTGGATTCCTTTTCAGCAAGCCCTGTCCATGGTTTAAGAATTTTACGAGTTTTTTGTAATATCAATCCTACTGAACCACGAGTTTGGAATCTTGGTGAGCCATTTGAGGATGTTCTTAATCGATTTGCACCTAAAATTGCTCCTTACAGTAAAATGAAAGCAAAAATGCTGAAATGGGTCAAAGCAACAAAAACTTTAAGACCTGCCTATGATCATTACATGCTGCATCTACATGATACGATGAAATTGGATGATACTTATCAGGCAAATGTTGAAAAAGTGCGAATTGATTTTCCTGCTAAAAGTACCTGGATAGTTTTTACTGATCATGTGTCGCATGCAGCGCTAAGCGGGCAGCATTTGTTAGAGCAAACGTTTTATCTGCCGGTTGATAAGATGACAACACCAGATTGCTCTCCCTTAAATCAATGGCAGAAAATTAGGCCCGAGCTGAGTTCTTTGAACCTATATAGCTGATCCGTTGTAGCTTGAGTGAATGCGTAGTAGTTCACGCTACAAATAAGCGATTAGGAAAGCCTAGCCACGATACTTTAAAAACTGTTCAAGCTCACTGGATGTCAGGGGTTTGCTGAAAAAAAATCCCTGTACTTCGTCACAATTTTGTTGTTTTAAAAAATCCAGTTGGTTTTGACTTTCTACTCCTTCAGCAATAACTTTAAAGTTAAAACTACGCGCCATAGAAATGATTGCTTCAATGATTACTTCATCACTACGTGAAGCAGATATATTTTGTATAAAAGACTGATCGATTTTTAGGCAGTCAATATGAAGTTGTTTCAGATAATTGATACTGGAGTTTCCGGTTCCAAAATCATCTAATGCAATTTGAATGCCGAGTTGCTTGAGTTGATTGAGCGTTTTTACAATATCTCTGTGCGTTATAATCACGTTTTCGGAAATTTCAAATTCTATATATTGAGGATCAAGTAGATACTCTTTAAGTGTTTTTTCTACAAAATAAATAAAATTCGATTGTTGTAATTGACGGGTGGTAATATTAATCGCGACTCGCATATAAGGTAAGCCTTTTTTGTGCCAGGTTTTTATTTGTTGGCACGCTTCGCTGATAATCCACTCACCCATAGGTATAATTAAACCTGTTTCTTCTGCAAGAGGAATAAAATCCATCGGTAGCAATAATCCTCTTTCGGGATGATTCCACCGAATTAAGGCTTCTACGGATAATAAATTTTCTTTATCAAGATTAAACTGCGGTTGATATAATAAAAAAAACTCTTGATTTTTAAGGGCATTCCGTAAATCAGATTCGAGTTTAAAACATTGGTTAGAATACTCATGTAATTGGGTAGCATAAAAATAGTATTGATTTCCCCCTCGCTCTTTAGCCTGATACATCGCTAAATCGGCATTTTTTAACAAATCTCCAGGTGTTTCCCCATCTTTTGGGTAGATACATATTCCAACTGCAGGAGTAATTGTTATATCCCGATTTGCAATTTTGAATGGTTTTTTCATTGAATCTAAAATTTTGTTGGCAATTGTACTAGTATCCTCATTTTTAACTACATGACAAATCATGACAAACTCATCACCACCAAGCCGAGCTAAAGTATCTTCTTTACGAATTAGAGAGGACCATCGTTGCCCAACCATACGCAATAATTGATCACCAACTTCATGCGATAAACTGTCATTGATTAATTTAAATCGATCTAAATCAAAATACAGGATGGCAAATTTACACTCGTGTTTCTGTGCGTATTCAATACTGCCTAGTATCCTTTGGATTAATAGCGCTCGATTAGGTAATTGGGTCAATGGATCATGCAGTGCTTGATATTTAAGTTGTTTCTCAAGATTTGCTTGTTCCGTTATATCGCGAAAACTCCATACACGACCAATGGTTTTCTTATTCAGCCGATGTGGAAGAGTATAGCATTCAAGTATTTTGCCGCTCTTAAAAGTCACAATACTCCTACCAGCCTCATCAGTGTTTTTTCTTAGACGAACGACATCTGTTAAATACTCTCTGGGGGTAATGAGCTGATTCAGCATATAATACAAAAAGATGTTTCCATCATCAGTTTCCAACATGGATTGAGGGATCTTCCACATGGAGATAAATTTTGAATTACAATCGATTAACTTGTTGTTTAAATCGATAACTAAAATTCCATCCGCGGATGATTCAAATGTGGATCTTAAGAGTGACAAGGATTGTTGTAAGGATTCGGTACGTTCCTTAACTGTCTGCTGCAATATTTTCTCATGATGTTTGGCATCATTGGCCAAAATCCATTTTCTTGTTAACGCGCAGGCAAGTTGCCTTACTGCAACTACATCAAAAGGCTTTTTCAAGATGAGATAATTATCTCCAATGCCTAATTCTTTAACTGTTTCTTCCCAACTGTAATCAGAGTAAGCAGTACAAATCACTACTTGAATATCAGGATCTACCTCCCACATGTGCTTAATTGTTTCAATTCCGTCCCAACCAGGAGGCATTCTTATATCTACAAATGCAAGGGCATAATGTATCCCTCTTTCCAAGTTTTCCTTAATTTTTATAATTGCCTCTTGGCCTTGACTTGCTGTAGTAAAAATAAATTTAGGTAAAAAACACTCTATATCAGGATCGCCTGAGTCATTTAAAAATGGATCATCATCAAATAATTGTTTGTCTAAATGATTCAGTTCTGACTTTGTATTCGAAGCAGTCAAAACCTTGATAAAATCCTGATGTATCGAGGGATTATCATCAATAATCATAATATTTAGTGGTATATCACTCATCAGGTTCCCCCTAATTTATCTAATCTGTCGATAATCGGTAAAGTCAATGTAAATTGAGCACCACAACCTTCACCCTTGCTATCAGCCAAAAGAGATCCACCCATTTCACGGGCTGATAGGGCAGAACTGTGTAAACCAAAGCCATGGCCATTTTTTTTTGTAGTAAAACCAAAAGCAAAGATACGTTGCAAATTATCCGCATTTATTCCAACTCCAGTATCTTCGACAATGACTTGTACTGAATTTTTCTCTGATTTTTGTACTATTAGTTTGATTTCTTTAATGTGAATAGCAGTGTTTTCTAGTAAAGATTCTTTGGCATTTTGAATTAAATTGATCAATATTTGCAGTAACTTGGATTTATCTGCGATGACTAATGGTGCTGACTGAAACTCTTTAATTATCTTAATATTACTATTTTTTGAGGTACTCATAGTGATGTTTATGGCGGTATCAATCAATTCTGGAAGATAGACTTTTTCATTTACACTCGATAAACCACTAATCGATTTTTGCGTATCTACGATTTGATTAATATGCTGTAAATCATTCTGAAGATTATTCACTTCAATATTATTTTTTTTATTTTCTTCCAAAATAATTTTGGCAAGGGTTAATAGATATTTGGGAATAATTTTACCTTTGGGATCATGGGATAAATAATCAGATAAATCGTGTTGATTTTCCTCCATCATCTCCATAATTTTTAATAATTTTTTATCATAATCTTGTTGGAAACTATTTTTTAATAATGTGATGGAAACATTGGAGCTATTTAAAATATTTCCAATGTTGTGCAAAATAGTCGTTGCTACCTCTGCCATTCCCGCACGACGAGCGGTAGTTGATATTTTTTGATTTAATTCTTTGATTTTTTCTTCGGCAATTTTGCTTTTATGAATATCAATAACAATGCCAGCAAGCTGCTTATTTCCCTTTTGGCATTGGCCAATCGCTCTGTACCAGTGGTAATTTCCATTAGGATTTCTTACACGTATTTCACACTCATAATCAATTTTATCGTTTAAAGCACTCTCTATTTTTTGGACAAACTCAAACCGATCTTGCTCATGAACTAACTCTAGAAATTCTTGCGGCGAAGGAGGTTTATTGATCGGATTTAAATGAAAGAGATTGAATAACTCATTGGACCAGATGGTGTGCCCTGTGTTGCCGTCAAAAGACCAATATCCTAATCCTGCAATGTGTTGGGCAAACTCAAGCTTTTCATTCAAACTCATCATTTCACGAGAAGAAATTTTCATCGAACGTTCATGTAAATAACGCTCTTGATCTGCTTCGATATACGTATTATTGATGCGCTGGATAAAAATTTCCCATTGCTCATCAGTTTCTGGTTTTTTATTTAGACCAATGTTTGAGTGTTCGAGTTGTCGTTTTAATAATTTATGAATTTCCATATTGTCTTAGTTTAACCTTATGTTTTCATGTCTCATAAATCGTTGTAATTGTCATGGTTTGGTTATGTAATTCACAATTCCCCACTGAAAAAGGCGATAATTCTCCATATGAATAAAAACCCACTTGAGTTGAGCCTTTTGGCAGAGCAGACATAGTAGATTCAATTTCTTCTTCTGTTCGTTCGCCCAAAAGTAGTCTCCTGCCTACACAACTGATATCAATAGCCAAAACAGGTCCTAATTTTTCCAGGTTATCATTGAGCATCAATTTATTTGCGAGCAGACCTGCTTCATGAGCACTATCAATTAATCGATCAAAATTTGCTCTCATTAATTGCGCATGCCATCCCATTGGAATATCTCCTGCAAATGTCAGGGATTGTTCTTTCTCATTAATAGCAAGAATAGTACGAACCAATTGGGTCTCATCATGTATCTGAGGATTATTAATAGCCAATGGATAAAGTAATCCTGAAGAAGGTAATTCAGAGGCTTTTTCACCTAAATATTCTTTATAAAGTTGTAAAGCCGGTTGATAATCAAGCTCATATAAAATATTGGATTCCGAGCGGGTAATTCGACGAACTGGACCAAAAATATCCCATCCTCCCATAGAAGCATGGCCAATATGAATATCAGAACCATAAAAACCTACCGCAACGGCATAATGATCAAGAATTTTATTATTTAAAATAGCCCAAGTTTTTCCGAATTGGCTGCCATCACCTGCTAATCCACCTGTAATAATGATATTTTGGTTGGCCTTGACCGTATTTAATCCTTGCACGAGTTCCGAACCATTTACATTAAGTCCGTCAGATAAAATAAAAATACTGTGTAGATCGTCTGCTTTTAATTGTTCGGCAATTACCTTGCCAGCATTTTCTGAGTCTTTGCTGTTATTTACCTCAGCTTTTGCAATTTTTAATGATGTTTTAGCAAATTTGATTACAGCAACTGTAATACTACGGTCAAAAAGATTATTGCCAAAAATTTCTCCAGCAGTGGAGCAACCGATGATGTTTGAGTTGGAATAAAAGTTAGCCAATTGTATTATTGGATCTTGAAAATCCTTGAACTCTGGTGCTGCAAAAATTAGAACTAATGTGTTCTCTGAGTCAAGATCAGGAAATTCTTTCAAACTCCATCCTTTATTTTTAAGGAATTGAAAGGTCTTTATTTCCATATATCTCTCCTGTGTAACTCATTTAAGTTTGATGCTGAAAAAAATGATTTTTTATTAGTATAGTGTTAATTTTTGGTATTTACTTGGGCAATTAATTTATTTTGCGGTCAAAAGCAAGGCTAATCCTTTTTAATCTAGATTTTTTTGCTACCCAAACGAAAATTCGTTATGATAAATTTCAATATTTTTCTTAAGGGACCTAGTTTTTATGGAAGGAGAAAAATCACCAGCCAAGAATAAAAAAATGGTGATTTCTGATCGTTGGCGAGAACATTTCCCTGCAGAAAATTCGTTAGGCGTAATCATAATTTTAGTTACTCTAGTCGCTGTATTATGGTTCTATATCTCCAATAAGAAAACGCATAATGTGAGTCCTAAACCTATCCCCGTTGTTGCGGGTATTTCTACAACTCGTGATGTACCTATTTATGTTGCGGCACTGGGCACAGTAACTCCGGTGTATACCGTTACAGTGCAAACTCAAATAAATGGTTTGTTAATGAATGTTCTGTTCAAGGAAGGGCAATTGGTTAAAAAAGGTCAGTTACTGGCACAAATTGATAAGCGTCCTTATGAAGCATTACTTACTCAATATGAAGGGGATCTAAAACGGGATTCAGCTCTGTTAGCGAATGCAAAGATTGATTTAAACCGTTATCAAAAGCTATGGAAAGAAGATTCTATTTCCCAACAAACCTTAGCAACGCAGCAATCACTTGTAGAACAATATGAAGGTAATGTTAAAGCTGATCTGGGTCTCATTCAGAGTACCAAAGTCAATCTTATTTATTGTAATATTATTTCGCCTATTGATGGACGAATTGGTTTGCGTTTGGTTGATCCAGGCAATTTTGTGCAAACCTCAAACACCCAAGGTATTGCAGTGATTACTACCCATGATCCCATTACTGTAATTTTCCCTGTAGCAGAGGATTATGTGCCGCTTATTGCACCGCAAGCTTATGCTGGTAAAGAGATGGAAGTGAACGTTTATGATCGACAACAAGACCATTTACTTGCAAAAGGAACATTACTCGCTTTAGATAACCAAATTAGTACTTCTACAGGAACCGTAAAACTCAGAGCAATCTTTAATAATAAAAAGAACAAATTATTTCCCAATCAATTTGTGAATGTGAAGATATTAGTTGAAACATTGCACCAGGCAACGGTTGTGCCAACAGCTGCTCTACAGCATACAACAACAGAAGATTTTATTTACGTTCTTAATGAAGATAATACAGTAAAAATTCAAACGGTAGTTATGGGACCCGCCAGCGGTGATGATACCGTAATCAAAAGAGGTTTATTACCCGGGCAAAAAGTAGTAGTAAACGGTGCTGATAAATTAATGAATGGTTCCAAAGTACTTGTCCAAAATGAGCACGCATCGAGTGTTCCAGTCCAAAAAAGCCAAAAAGGCTTAAAGGTGAACAGTTTCACATGAGTATTTCAGGTCCATTTATCGCAAGAGCCATAGCTACTTCGTTATTGATGTTTGCGATTTTTCTGAGTGGGGTCCTTTCCTACAGGCTATTACCTGTTTCAGCGCTGCCAGATGTGGAATATCCCACAATTCAAGTATCAACTTTTTATCCTGGAGCAAGTCCGGATGTAATGAGTACTACAGTTACGGCTCCACTTGAACGTCAATTTGGACAAATGCCGGGTTTGGATCAAATGACTTCAAACAGCTCAAGTGGTTCATCCATTATTACCTTGCAATTTAATTTGGATATGAGTTTGGATGTGGCAGAGCAACAAGTTCAACAAGCAATTAACGCTGCAAGTAATTATTTGCCAATTAATCTTCCCAATCCTCCTGTCTACAGTAAAGTCAATCCAGCAGATACACCAATTCTAACATTGGCTTTGACTACAAGTACATTGCCTTTAACTCAAGTAGAGGATTATGCAGAGACACGTCTTGTTCCGAAAATCTCTCAATTATCGGGTGTTGGCTTGGTAAGTATCGGCGGTGGACATCGACCTGCAGTACGTATTCAGGCTAATCCTAATGCATTATCTGCATATGGATTAACTATGGAAGACGTACGTTCCATCGTTATGGCTTCAAATGTGAATGCTGCTAAAGGAAATTTTGATGGCCCACGCCTGGCTTATACGATTAATTCAAATGATCAGCTCTTGTCTGCTGCAGATTATCGTCCATTAATTGTTTCATATCAGAATGGAGCTCCAGTGCGTTTATCTGATGTGGCCCATGTCATTGATGGAGCAGAAAATACGATGCAAGCAGCGTGGATGGATTCAGAGCCAGCGATTATTCTCAATATCCAACGTCAACCTGGAGCGAATGTTATTGAGGTAGCAGAGCGAGTTAAAAACTTATTGAAGCAAATGGAATTGGCAATTCCTGCAGGAATGCATATCAAAGTACTTACAGATCGTACGATTAGTATTCGTTCTTCTGTAGAAAATGTCCAATTTGAATTACTTTTGTCAGTAGCATTAGTCGTAATGGTGATTTTTCTATTTTTACGTAAATTATCCGCAACAATAATTCCTAGTATTTCAGTACCATTGGCACTTGTAGGCACATTAGGCCTAATGTATTTGCTCGGGTTTAGCCTTAATAATCTTACGTTGATGGGATTAACTATTGCTGCAGGTTTTGTGGTTGATGATGCGATCGTGATGATTGAAAACATCATGCGCTATATCGAGATGGGTGAAAAACCTTTGGAAGCCGCTCACAAAGGAGCCGCTCAAATTGGATTTACTATTGTTTCTTTGTCTATTTCTCTTATTGCAGTATTGATTCCTTTATTGTTTATGGGGGATATAGTCGGTCGATTATTTCGTGAATTTGCATTGACCATAACCATAACCATAGCCATTTCTGCATTCGTTTCGTTAACGCTAACGCCCATGCTTTGTTCTCGGCTTCTAAAGCCGCAAAGTGAACGTGAAGTGACTGATTTAGAGCGTTTTCTGGAGCGTCAATTAGATTATCTTATTGAGCGATATAAGAACTCCCTGCATTGGGTTCTTTCCCGACAACCTTTTATATTACTGATTTTCTTGATTACCGTATTAATCACAGGCCTTTTATTATATCTCATTCCTAAAGGTTTTTTCCCCATCCAGGATACTGGAATTATTCAAGGAATATCAGTAGCTTCTGAATCGGTTTCGTTTAAAGAAATGGCTAATCGACAGCAAGCTTTAGTACGTGCAGTACTTTCTGATCCCGCCGTTGACAATGTATCGTCATTTATCGGTATTGATGGTACGAATATAACACTCAATAGCGGGCGTATTTTGATCAACTTAAAACCTTTGGAACAACGTTCTGGTGTTATCGAGGTGATGAATCGTTTGCAATCCAAAATCAATCAGGTTGCTGGGGCTTCTTTATACATGCAACCTGTACAAGATTTAACGATTGATACATTAACCAGTCGCACACAATATCAATACAGCATTAGTGCTCCTGATCGGGAGGAGGTTACTAAATGGTCGCAGCTCATGTTAGAGAAAATGCGCCAATTATCCATTTTGAAAGACGTTAATACTGATCAACAAAATATGGGTTTGGTTACCTCAGTGGATATTGATCGCGATACAGCATACCGATTGGGTATTACCATGCAGATGATTGATGATACTTTATATGATTCGTTCGGTCAGCGGCAAATATCCATTATGTTTACGCAACGAAACCAATACCGAGTTGTATTGGAAGTATTGCCTCCATTGCAAAGAGAATCGATTGCTTTTGACAATATTTATATTAATTCCTCTGTAATTAATTCTTCTACAAATTCTTCAATGAATTCTTCGGGAACAAATAATAATGGGATAAATTACTTGTCGAGTAATTCATTGACAGGCAATTCACAAACCCTTAATTCTTCATCCGGGATGATCTCAAGCGGTTCTGTACCCATTAAAACGTTTTCTCGTTTGAAGCAGTCGGTTGGCCCCTTGGTTATCACTCATAAGGATCAATTTCCCTCTGCTACGCTTTCGTTCAATCTTGCAAATAATGCATCCTTAGGTGATGCAGTGACTCAGATTGAAGCCGTGAAAAATAGTCTCGATATGCCTTTCAATATAGAAGCTGGTTTTCAAGGAACAACAGAAAATTTTCAAAAATCACTCGCTAATGAAGGGTGGTTGGTTGTTGCTGCAGTGGTTGTTGTTTACATCATCTTAGGTGTGCTTTATGAAAGTTATATACATCCGCTTACTATTTTATCTACCTTACCCTCAGCCTCAATGGGGGCATTGTTTGCATTGTATATAACAAAGAATGAACTGAGTATCATTGCTTTAATTGCGATTATTTTATTGATTGGCATTGTATTAAAAAATGCCATTATGATGATCGATTTTGCTCTTGAACAAGAGCGTGAATACAAACTCAAGCCTCAAAATGCAATTTATGAAGCTGCTTTATTACGTTTTAGGCCGATTTTGATGACTACTATGGCCTCCATGCTTGGTGCAATTCCTTTGGCATTCAGTAATGGTATCGGTGGTGAATTACGACGTCCATTAGGTATTGCGATTATTGGGGGACTGATCGTGAGTCAGTTGGTGACTTTATATACGACCCCTATTATTTATCTGACCTTTGATCGTATATCGCGTAAGATAATGAATTATGGCAAGCGCAATTCAGGTGCTGTGGAGACTGGATTGTGAATTTATCCTCCTTATTTATTAAGAAACCTATTGCCACAATTCTGTTAGCGTTTGGATTAAGTTGTGCAGGAATTCTTGCATTTGATTTATTACCTGTAGCACCGTTGCCTCAGATTGATTTCCCAACCATTATGGTTCAAGCTCAGTTACCAGGAGGTAGCCCAGAAGTTATGGCAACCTCAGTTGCAGCGCCTTTGGAACGACAGATAGGGCGAATTGCGGGTGTCACTCAACTTACTTCAACAAGTACTTTAGGGCAAGCCAGTATCACCGTACAATTTGATTTATCGCGTAATATTGATGGAGCTGCGCGAGACATCCAGGCAGCAATTAATGCGTCATTAAGTCAATTGCCCACTAACTTAACTAATAATCCTACTTATCGCAAAGTAAATCCTGCTGACGCGCCGATTATGATTATTGCATTGACTTCGGATAAATATACTCCAGGACAGATGTATGATGTCGCTTCAACTATATTGCAACAAAAGATTTTGCGTATTGAAGGTGTAGGGCAGGTGGGTGTTGGTGGGGGCTCATTACCCGCAGTTCGTGTTGAAATTAATCCTACAGCTTTAAATAAATATGGAATTGGATTAAACCAGCTTGCTGCAACTATTAACAATGCCAATGTGAAAGGGGCTAAGGGGCAGTTGATTCATGATGATAGCGTTTCAGAAATCAGTAATAATGATCAGATGCATAAAGCAAGTGAATATGCCCCACTTATTATTAGCTATTTCAATAATCAGCCAGTACGTCTTTCTGATGTCGCTCATGTATTCGATTCAGTTGCCGACGTTCATACTGCGGGCTTAGCAAACGGGAAACCAGCTGTGCTTTTGGTTTTATTTAAGCAACCCGGAGCCAATGTAATAAAAACAGTGGATCATGTAAAACAAATCTTACCCCAACTGGGGGCATCTATATCCAAGGATATTAAATTAAATATTTTGCTGGATAGAACAACCTCAATTCGTACCTCATTACATGATGTGGAGCTTACTCTGCTTATCGCCATGTGTTTGGTAATTTTTGTTACTTATCTTTTTCTTGGAAGTTTTAGGGCAATGATAATTCCGGGCATTGCAGTTCCATTATCTTTGCTTGGGACTTTTGCGGTAATGAAATTACTAAATTACAGTCTGGATAATTTATCGCTTATGGCTTTAACCATTTCTACAGGTTTTGTGGTCGATGATGCAGTTGTTGTATTAGAAAATATTTCTCGTCATATTGCCATGGGGAAAAAACCACTTCAGGCTGCTTTTGATGGTTCAAAAGAAATAGGTTTTACGGTGCTATCGATTAGCATTTCATTAATCGCGGTATTTATTCCAATTTTTCTTATGAGTGGCATCGTAGGGCGTCTATTTCGTGAATTTGTGGTGACACTTTCTGTCGCAATTCTGATTTCACTCGTTGTCTCCCTAACACTGACACCGATGATGTGCTCTCAAATGTTGCATGAGAATGAAGGAGAAAAAAGCAATTATTTTATGCGCTTTATGGAAAAGGTACGTTCGCGTTATGCAAAAGGCTTGCATTGGGCATTGTTTCACCCACGGGTCATGTTAATTCTTACTTTTGCAACTGTGTTACTTACTACAAGTTTGTTTGTGGTTATACCTAGAGGATTTTTTCCACTACAGAATACGGATCGGATCGCAGGTTCTTTACGGGCAGATCAAAATATCTCGTTTCAAGCGATGAAAAAGAAATTAATTCAATTTGTTTCGGAAATTCGCAATGACCCAGCCGTTGCTAATGTTGGAGCGTTTATTGGTAGTGGCCCGGGCAATAATACAGCCAATGCAGGCTCTATGTTCATTACGTTGAAGCCTACCCAAAATAATAGTCCAACCACCCCTCAGGTTATACAGAGATTGCGTAGCAAATTATCTTTAATAACTGGTGCTACATTGTATATGCAGGCAGCCCAAGATCTGACCATAGGTGGTCGACAAACGGCAGCGCAATTTCAATATACGATAACTTCTGATAATTTAAATGATCTAGCTACTTGGACGCCACGAATTATGGAGCAACTGACAAAGATTCATGGGATTACCGATTTAAATAATGACCAGCTCAATCATGGCTTGCAAACTTATGTGAATGTTGATCATGACACTGCAATGCGTTTTGGGATTACTCCAGAACAGATTGATCAAGTGTTATACCATGCTTTTGGCCAAAGTCAGATCTCGGTTATGTATATGCCAATGAATCAATATTATGTAGTCATGAATGTTGCTCAGAAATATTGGCAATATCCTGCTGTGTTGGATGAAATTTACGTCAAATCATCGGTTGGAGATGAAGTGCCTTTATCTTCGTTTGCCAGTTTTAAGACAGGTTCTACCTTATTATCAGTAAATCATCTAGGCCAGGCTCCTGCGGCAACTTTTTCATTTAATTTGAGTCCGGGAGTATCGTTAGGTGGTGTCGTGAAACAAATTACTGCTGCAATCAAAAAAATGAATCTGCCACCAACCATGCGAGGTACGTTTCAGGGAACGGCACAAGCGTTTCAAGAATCATTTGCAAATGAAAGATATTTGATAATGACCGCTATTTTAGCGGTCTATATTGTGTTGGGAATGCTTTATGAAAGCTTGATTCATCCAATAACTATTTTGTCCACTTTACCGTCGGCTGGAGTCGGTGCATTATTGGCTTTGTTGTTATTTAAGGCAGATTTGAGCATTATCGCTTTGATTGGAATGATTCTTCTGATTGGTATTGTGAAAAAAAATGCCATTATGATGATTGATTTTGCCTTGGAAGTTGAGCGGTTAGAAAATAAATCCCCACGTGAAGCAATTTATGAGGCTGCATTATTACGCTTTCGCCCAATTATGATGACTACAATGGCCGCTATATTAGGTGCCATGCCTTTGGTTATTGGTTTTGGAGTGGGTTCAGAATTGCGTCGCCCATTAGGTATTACTATTGTTGGTGGGCTGATTATGAGTCAGTTACTCACACTATACACCACACCAGTTATTTATTTGGCAATGGACAATGCTGGAACGCGTTTCCGTAATTTTATGAAACGATTTAAGTTACAAGGTGCCTATGGTCACTCATAATCGATTAAAAGCAGTATCTAACCTTGGTGAAGCGAAGCGAAATCTAGTACCTAAGGGTTATAATACTCCCAGTTTTCGCTTCGCTGCACCGAGGCTTAAATTTTTAATTTTATCTTCTCTTTCACTGTGTTCCTGTATGGTTGGACCCAATTATGTGCCTCCAAAACTTGTAGTTCCAACGCAATTCAAAGAAGCCAAAGGTAAAGAAGTAATAGGGTCTGAGCGTAAAAATTGGAAACCCATCCAGCCCCAAGATGACATAGATCGTGGCGAGTGGTGGAAGATTTTCAATGATCCAGTATTGAATGATTTGGAAGATCAGTTGAATCATTTCAACCAAAATATTGCGAATTCAGAGGCAAATTTCAGGCAGTCATTAGCAATTGTAGACCAGGCACGGGCTAATTTATATCCAACAGTAGTAGGTGCCTTTAGTTTGTTCCGACAACGACAGGCTGGAGGAACTACATCAATTATCAGTTCTTCTGGTACGACGGGCACTGCTACGACAGGTATTGTACCTACAGCAACAACAACTACAATTTATACTTCATTTTTGAATGCCAGTTGGGAGCCTGACCTTTGGGGGCTTGTTCGTCGAACCATCGAGTCAGATCTCGCTTTAGCACAATCCAATGAGGCGTTGATTGGGGTGACTCGTTTATCAGCTCAAGGTGCTTTGGCGCAATATTATTTTGAATTACGCACACTGGATAAAGTTCAAAAATATTTGGATGACATCGTAACTGCTTACAGAAAGGTATTACAATTCACACGAAATCAATATGCATCAGGTGTTGTATCGCGCGCTGATGTAGTTCAGGCACAAATCCAACTTGAATCAGCTCAGGCATCAGCAATTAATAATGGAATTTTACGCGGTCAATATGAGCATGCGATTGCTGTATTAATGGGGCGTCCGCCTGCCTATTTTTCATTAAAACCTGCAATTATAAAGTTGAAACCACCAGTGATTCCCTTGGAGGTACCCTCAACTTGGCTGGAACGAAGACCGGATATTGCCCAAGCTGAACGGCTCGTGCAACAAGCGAGTGCTTTAATTGGGGTGGCTATCGCTGCGTATTTTCCCAACTTGACCTTAAATGGAACGGTCAGTGCAGCGGGACATAGTTTTCATCAATTAATTCATAAACCCTCGATCAGTTGGTCTACAGGTATGCAATTGGCAGAAACAATTTTTGATGGAGGATATCGTGCGGCAGGGGTAAGGGCTTCAAAAGAACAATATATGGCCCAAGTTGCCAATTATCGTCAAGTAGTCCTAACTGCATTTCAGGATGTTGAGGATAATCTGGTTTCGTTACGTCTTCTGGAAAAGCAAAGTATAGTCCAGGATAAGGAAGCAACAGATGCGCTTTTTGCACTCAAAATTGTTAAGAATCAATATAAAGCGGGCACAGTTCCTTATTCTAATGTACTTTTGGCGCAAATCAGTGCGCTTACAACGGAACAGGCGGCAACACAAATAGACGGCCTACAAATGACTTCTGCTGTTGGTTTGGTTAAAGCATTAGGTGGGGGTTGGGTTGCCCATCTACCACCCAAGCGTAAAAGTTAATCTCGAGTTAAACTGGAAATTTTCAGATGTTAAATAGATTGACATCGATACATCATCTCTTTAGCATGGGCAAAAACTAAGCGCAATGAGGGATATATGTTGGGATTGATAAGTTTAGAGGATATCTGGTACGTATTAAATGATGAGAATGATCCGGATGATTCTTCATTTTTTTCTTATAAAAGAGCGCGATTTATTGAGCTGTATAAAAAACGTCCTGGATTTTTTCAACCCTACCAAGACGGTAAAGAGGTTCTTGGTGGTGCGCTAGCACCGGTTGTGCATCCCTTGGCGTTTGCTTCTTTGGGTATACTGGGAGTGGTTGTAGGTGTAATTTCTCCACTGGTAAGCGTTGGAGGCTTGATTGTTGGGCTGGGGGCTGCTGCGTTTGGAAATACAAAGCTTTATGATTCATCTCTTGAGGCTGCATCCACATTTTTGTATTTAACCGGCTATTCGCTTGTAGTCGCCGCGGCGAGTCTTTTACTTGCTGCTCTTAGCATTCCATGCGCTTTAGTTACTCTTGGTACTCGTGGTTTTGCTTCTGTCGGTGCTAACGTACTTGAATGTATGAATAATATGGAGACTACTACGGAAGTTCAAACAAGTATGTTGAAATAAAAATTCCATTTTATATTTAAAGAATGATGGGGCACTGAAATGCGGATAATTTTATGCTTTATTTAATTGGCGAAAAAGAAGTAAATTTCATTCTGGATGGACAGACTTTTGAGGAACTCACTCGTCGAGCAATTAACACATACAGAGACCGCCCAGGTTTTTTCACTCCATATAAAAATAGGTATGAATTTATAGGCGAGTTAATTGCTCCGGGCATATACCCATTCGCAGGCATAGTTACTGCTGGATTTTCTGTATATGCTGCAGCTCTTGCAGCAGTTATTTGTATTGGAGCTTTGCTTGTTGCCGCTGGCAGTGCATTATTTAGAGCTCCAAAACTCAGTGATGACGCACTGCAATTTGCCGGTTTTATGTTATGTTTTGCGGGAGTTGCTCTTCTTACAGCGGCTGTGGGCGCTTTATTAGCGATCATTAGTTTTCCTCACAGCCTAGTCTCTGTTGTTACTCGTTCTGCTGCTTCAATCAATGCATTAATTTCAGGTAAAGCTATTGATGCACCAGCAGTATACGATGCTGCTGAAGCGGATGCCAATACAGAGGAGTGTGTTTTCCGATGCATTTAGATAAAAACTGTCTGAGGCCAGCGCATTCTATTTTTATTGATTAAATAAAAGGTCACCCTAAGGAGCTTTTCATCTGATTGGTTTGTTGTCGTTCCAAATAATTCGCTAACATTTTTAATTCCATTTTAATGCGTTTGATTTTATCTTTTAATTTATTTTCTATATCTCGATGGTTTTTAAGATCCCGAGTTATCGCTTCCCTTTTTTCTTGCTGTTGGGTAATAAAGTTAAGCCAATTGATTTCAGCTACTGGATTAATGTTAAGAGAATTCGTGCTCGTTTGATTAATGTGCTCTTCAATTTGTTGAATTTGCTGTTTGAGCTCTTGATTCTTACATTGCGTTGTATATAAATTCAAGTCCAGCTCAAGGAGTTGCCTGTTTAATTTATCTATTAGGGAAGTTAGTGACTGATTCATTATGAGCTTATAGTTCAATTTCGATTAATTTCATCAGGACTTACGAAAAACCCCAATCTCTTTGTTAAAAAATGTTTTTAATTCGGTCATTTAGTCTATCTAAACTCCCTCATTAAAAACATTTTTTGCCTCGACCTTGAGATTTTTCGTAAGTCCTGTTCATACGTTCGTATATTCCGCTTGTATTAATAAACTGAAGATTACTTTTTTTTCATAGAATTCATTTAAAATACAAATGCTGATTAAATCAAACTTAAAAAATTAATACAACTGGATGAAAAAGGTTATTGGTCTGATTGTTAATTGCTCATCATAGTTGATGTTGTTAGAATTCGCGTACTTACAATCTGTATTTATAAAAGGTTTTACTTAATGAAAGAGATTACTCTAACTGCAATATTTGAAGGAACAATCTACAGTATTGAACAACCTAATACGCATTTGCACCAGGTTTTATTTAAAGATTGTAAGGGGGTGCGTATTAACTCAGCTGAGCAGGTTGACCTAAATAAAGATGCTACTCATTTTAAAATGGGTTTTAATGGATGTGGTGTTGACTATGGTGTAAAAGGACTTTTATTCGGAGCAGGTGTAAAACAGCAAAGCGATCAACTTGTAGCGGTGGTTAAAAAGTTAATTAAAGAAGGCTATAAGGTAAAGTTAAATTGTATTGGTTTAAGTCGAGGTGGGATTGCGGCAATCATGGCAGCTATAAAGTTAGCCCACGTTGATGGTTTTCACTTGGAAACAAATTTACTTCTTTTAGATCCTGTACCGGGTAATTTATTTTATGTTCCTTTTTTAGATTTCTTCAATTATACCTTGACCAATAATGCAATTAATTTATCTAGCTCTAAAAATTTAAATTACGTTGAGACGCTCTATCCTTATCTTGAAGTTGGTGATGATACTGAAGAATGGGTGGATCGCGTTCTCGCAAAATTCCATATACCAATCAGACCTACTTATCCGCAACATTGTCAGGTTAGAGAGGAGGTTATTTTAGGAGCACATTTAAAAGCGTTCCAGGATGTTAATAAGGAGAATGATGCTGTTCATTTACGCTATGGGGTTGATGTAATTCCTATAATCAGGAAGCTGAGTAAAGCAATTATGTATCAGTTCCTGGAAAGGGTAGGTAGCTTGGTAGGAGCAGGAGAGAATGTAGAGCAATCTGAGATCATCAATGAATTTCAACGTGAAGGAGCGCAATGGAAGCGTATTTTAGCTGAAATTATCGCCAGTATTATCCCTAAAAGTAGATTATTGCATTCTCAGGATCAGTCTAGGATTACGGTCTCGAATTCAGCAAAATATCTAAATAAGACACATCGTGAGCTGATTGATAAGGACTCTCAGGATCCAGAGGAACTTTGCTTAAAAGTAGAGCCAGAGAGAAATTATTTGGAAAAGAAGAAAGCGCCACTAACAAAAAATGTATTGCTGGATTTGATTGAATTTATCCACAGTAAAATGACTAATGTAAGTAGACAAAGTTCAAAAGGCAAGTTATTAACTAAGATTAAAGATGGTATTGATGTTGAAAACGATGATTTCTTTACTGACGAGCGTTTGAGTTTTATTCTTAGAGATATTCTCGCAGTTGCATTACAACGTGATCGATATAGCTATAGTTTTTACAGCACAACCACTTCTGGACTCGCATTGGTCAATGCATTAAATCAACGCAAATTTATTGCAATTAAAGAGCTACTACAATTTGATGATAAACCAATTGAATACTCGGATTTGACTACTTATGTTTTGGGCCGAAATGATCCAGCACATTTTAATAGTCAAGATAAGAACGTAAATCTTATTCAACTCGCGGAACATTCGCCTGGAGAAGATGGATATGCACTGTTAATTTAGATTGCTATGCGCTCTTTTATGAGCGTGCAGATAGCCAATCAATCAGGTAGTAGTTATAAAAACAATCAGGGACAGTATGCTAAAAAAATCAAAGGAAAAAAATAAAACAGATATCCATTACCATGAAGGCGAACGACTCATAAATATTCTTTTTGTAACGGCTATTTTCATTTGTTTCGTCACAACAGGGTACATCTCATGTTTCAGTGGCTAAAAGAATGGTGGTACCAACGCATCATACGTCATTCACCTATAACCGATGACCAATGGAATGGCGTGTTTCAAAATTTGCATTTGCTAAAACGCTTGAGCGAAGAGGAAAAAATAAAGCTTAAGCGATTAGCCATTTTGTTTCTTTACTATAAGTCACTGGAAGGGGGTGGAGGTCTGCAAATAACGACTGCGATGCAATTAAATATTGCGCTACAAGCATGTCTTCTAATTTTGAATCTTGGTCTCGATTGGTATGATGATTGGGTTTCAGTTGTGATATATCCCGATGCCTACTCGCATGTAAGCAAGACAATCGATGAGTTTGGTATAGAACATTTAGGCAGGTCCAACTTAAGTGGAGAGTCGTGGCAGCACGGCCCCGTCATTATTTCTTGGAATGATGCATTACATCATGGTGGAGCGAATGGGCGTAATGTAATAGTTCATGAATTTGCTCATAAATTGGATATGCAAAATGGCAGGGCGAATGGATTTCCCCCACTTCATAAAGGAATGTCAGCAAAACATTGGTCTGAAGCGTTTAACAATGGATATGACGATTTGATAAGCCGTATCCAAAAAAATGATCCCATTCCAATTGATCCCTATGCGGCTACATCACCAGCCGAATTTTTTGCAGTATTTTCTGAATTATTTTTTGAAAATCCGCAAGTAATCAGACAATACTATCCTGACATTTATGATTTACTCACTCAATTTTATCGTCAAGATCCACTTGGAACGGATGGTTTTTAGCCTGGGTGAAGGGCGAAGCTGCAACTGGAGATTTAACAACCACTCCCGGATCCCACTTCGTTTCACCCAGTTTTGATAATTACCAACTGAATGTATATCGTGTCTCTCTCGAGCTCCATCCATCAGTAATGTGAACTTCGAGCTGTCGTTCAGAGATCAGATTAAACTCGATTAATGAACCCCAATAAGGATTATGAAATTCAAAGCCTTGTTTTGTTTGTCCTGTTGTGAGCTTGCAAGAAACTTGCCGAGGTTCAGGAGCTCCAAGACCGTCACCATAACTTAAATCCAATTGAGTAGATCCCTGTGACTTACCTGCAGAAGCTACTTCATTCAACCAGTTACACTCGATTTTAGCCGATTGAGCGTGTTGATTTTTGAGCTTTAAACAGCTTCTATGTGTACTGATGCATGGCTTGGCAAAACACGCACCAGCTACTAAACCCATTAAAAGAAAAGTATAGAATTTTATCATTTATTATGCCTATCAGTTTGGGTGAGATGTTTTTATCATCGTTATTGAAGTGTTGTCAATGGTTTAAAAAGTTACTATTTATTGAAAAACCAGAAAATAAGCGTAATGATTAGACTAATTAAAATGCATGCAGTAATAGGAAAATAAAAGGTAAAGTTGCATTTCTTAATGATGATATCACCAGGTAATTTACATAAACCTATTTTTTTATAAGTGGCCCAAAAAAAATACCAATTATTAGCAAAATAATGGCTATGATACAGCCTAACCCATGCTTGGCTAGATTACTTTAACCAAGCACATATTCAGATTCATTGATTAATCATAGATTGGGTAAATTCAGTAGGCTTTCCGTATCCCTATTCGATATACATATTTGTGAGGGAAGCTCATATTTATGCTCCAACCCTGTCGAAGGAATCTCGCGAGGAAAAAGCCTATTTCTACTTTGCACAGGAGGTACAGACGAACGCTCAGCATGTACCTCCTGTGATGGAGGCAAGTATCCTATCAGTAATCGAGAACTGGAATTAGGTTCTTTTTCCTGAACAGGTTTTTCTTTCTGGAAGTAAGCTTTTAATTCACTTACTCCAAGTCTAATAAGGTCTAATCCATATATGGGTGCATTGATAATGGCTAGGGTAGCTAATTTAATACCCAGGAGAGTGAATGAAGCTGCAAGGAAAAGGAGTACATCGGTAATTATTACCAATTTAGCGGCTGGAGATACTATCAAAAATACGGGTACCAAAAGAACAGTCAGTGGACGTGTGATAAAAATTGCGCCCAGTTTATTGAAAAAGCCTTCTGGCAATGGGCTAATGATGCTCTTTACAATAGCCTTAGCCTGTAATTGCATCTTAGTAAAAACACCGGGGTAGTTTTCATCATTGGTTCTCGTTTGCTCAGTATTTCTTTTATAATTCTCAATTTCTTTTGCAAACTGTTCTCCAGCAAAAAGATTGAATAACCAATTATTAATACCATCAGCTAAAGAAGTAAGCTTAAGGATTAAAAAGCCAGTGATTATCAAGCTGACTTCTGCGAGAATTAAACCGATATTAATTATCCATGATGCGGTATTAGCCAGCGAGCGAAAAGGCTGATAATAACGTTGGTAAAGTAAAAAATGATACAAAAATAGTTCATTAATTTTCTTCCATAAAGCTTCGCCTGCTTCAAAAGGATCCGCTTCAAAATTGCCAAGTAAATTATCTTCCTTATAACGATTGGATATTATTTTAAAAATCTCATCTGTTATATTATGCTTCTTTAGACGTTCGTGCAGTTTGGGCTGGGATTGTTCTATCTTATCAGGATGAAAGACTAAAGCTAATTTTTTAAATAAAGCCTTTTGCTCTTCTTTTTCGACCGAACTAAATGCCTTATCAACGTGTTTTTCGATCTGAATTAACAAAGCTGCATTATCAGATGTCTTAGGTGGTTTATCTTTTAAATCCTCAGCAATTGCATTAATCAAATCTGAAGTAATTTGACCTAGATTACTCATTGTCCTCTACTTGTAAATGGAAATAATCAAATTGAACTATGAAAAATCATAGTGACCTTATATTGGTTGCATTATGGCAAAAAAGAAGGATACAAATCCAGTGATATTTTAGCAGCTCCTTTGAGAGCGGTTATTGACGAACGATTTGATTAAACACCATTTTTAGATAATCCTGGCTGTATTCACAACCAGGATTTGAAATTATTTTTAATGTGTTGTTTAAAGAGGCAATTAATAAACAAGAGGCTCTGCGTTTGGAATTGCGCTCTCTTGTTCCGAGCGCAGTATCTTGGCTTCTTCTTGAGCCAAGCTTGCCTCATAACGTAACAACTCACTTGTTTTAAAGAATCGACGCGATTGATAACAAGTCTTTTGACGTTCTTCTTTTTCAATCCGCTCAATAACAGGTTCAGTTTCGCGGAACTCCTGTTCCGTTAAAGCAACTTGTTCTCTTGACGTTTTATCCAGGTAGGATGCAAGATCGAGCTTAGTCTGTTCAATAAATTGTGTTATGAGATGTATTCTGGTTACATCCAGCTTTTCTTTATGATCTTTTAAAGCATCAAGATACTCAGTTTCTTTCTTGCGAATAGGAACCAGAGATTTTTCTAACTTCTCGATTTTCTCATTAATTCCGTCAATTGAGCTTTCATTTGTTTCGTTAAGAAACCACAATTTCAACTTTTCCAAATTGGAGTAGTTTTTTACACCCCCATTTTCAATTTCCCTTTCCTTTGCACTGATTTGTTCTTTAATTTTATTGATACTATCTTGAGTTTCCTTAAGCTCTTGATTTTTAATTGTTTGCTGCTGGAGAAGAGAAAATAAGGGGCCATCAGGTATTTTGCCAAAAATCACTTGCAATCGATTTAGGTCCACAGGATTTTTTTTCCAATCCCATCCTTTCATTTCATCAACATATTCCATTTTTTGTCGAATTAAATCAGGTAGTTCGCGGCGATCAATATTCGACTCATTCCAATCAAGAGTTGAAAGTGCTTTTAATCTGAATAGCTTTTTAAAATCGGCTTGTTTTCGTTCTGGAAGAGCTTCAATAGCTGTTTCATCAGCTAACTTGAGAAGAGCGTCCTTATTCTCATCAAGGGTAGATTGAGCCGTTTTGAGTTTTTTTCGTTCTGACTCTACTCGTGCTAGAAATGAGGATTGATATCCAGTAAATCCCTCTTGTAAAGGAGCATCTTCAACTTGCAGTTCTATATAAGATTGAATCCCATCCGTGCCATTTTGAATACGAATTTTTTTGGGGTCTACTTTTAGTAAAGCAGCAAATTGGGACTTCTTTTGCGAAAATAGGCTTTCCTGAACATCTTGAATAAGCCCATCATCTTTACCCAATTCTTCTATGGAGCGTGCAAGTTGTTTTTGTAATGCATTAATTTGATTTAAATAGGGCTGATACGCTTTATATGTGCTAAAGCGTTCAGTTGCTTCATATAATTCATGAATAATATGACTTGGATTATCCTTGCTTTGATTACTTATTCTTAGTAACTCCTTTTTCAGGTGTTCCCAAGTAGGATCATTGGTTTTAAAAAAATAAGGCGAGGTTCTTGTCAACTGTTTACGAAAGGCGGCAATCTGATGTTCTGAAACCACTTTATCGTGACAATTTTGTCTAAAATCAAGATCACAATGTGGGGCATTATTTAATGAGTCAATAGCATCAAGTGCATCATTAATTACCTTTCGAGGTGATGAGTGACTTATTGAGAATAAATATTTATCTTTTAAAATGACTTTATGTTGTTGAAGCGCAGTATAAAGATCACGAATTATATTTTGATCCTGAGGCGAATCGATTAAGTTATGAGCCAAGTTATAAATCTCCAATGCTGCATTCTTGGCTTCAGTTCGTTCAAAAATTGCATGGAGCGGAACTGGATTTTCTATTACCCAAGCAAATTCATTGACTAAATATTCGGCTAATTTTTTCATAATTTCTGCATCGTATCCCGTTTGCAGCTCATCTAAATTGGCATCTTCTGGTAAACCTAAATTTCGATAAAGAGTCGAAAAACTAAGGATTAAGCCCTGCATTTTAAATTGTTCAACCAGCGAAAATTTCTTAAAATCAGAGCAATGGCTTAGAATTAAAGGTTTCATATTGGCCAATAATCCCTGAATTTGATCACTATCGGCGTCTTTTAATTTATTTTGATAAAAGTTAATGATGCTTGCAGCAACTTCTTGTTGCTCATCTCCGTGCAGTACTTTATTTTTTTGTTCGATGAGTTTGTCAATTACATTTCTGACTATTTCGGGTACAAAGTATGAATTTTGTGATGTATTCTTAGGGAAAAATACTTTTATCGCATTTGGACAAACAGCACAAAACTCCCCAATCAAATTGGGCAATATTTGTTTGCTTTGTGCTAATTGTAGTTGTTTTCTCGCTTCATCTGAGGGGTTGGTATACTCAAGAACTGCCCCTGCTTTATCAGCAATCACAGTTTCAAGGTTTTGGTGCATTAACGCCTTTTTTCCCGCAGTAAATTCTTTGCTATTTTGGTGCAGCTTCGTTTGAATATTTAATTCCTGGAGGAAATCTAATTCTTTTAAATACTTAAATCTTAGAGATTGCTCGCTACTCATATGAGCTTTTGCGGCTTTTGCTGCCCATTTTTCTTCGCGAGCAGACTCCCAAATTTTGCTCGCTGATTTTTTAAACTGAGCAATACTTTCATATAGAGAAGCCTCAGATACACTTGCATCCTGCGAACGAGTCAATTCACTCAAAAGCATTTCACGCCATTGATAGAGCTCATATAGCATTTTAGGATCATCAGGATAGAGCTCGAGGAGCAGGCTTTCCCACGATTCAATTTGAAGCATCAAAATTTGTTGTGCTTCGTCAATAGCTTGAGTGTATGTTCTGTCGACAGTAGCTTGTAACTTGATTTTATCTCGTACCGCCTCTATTGTATGTTCATTAATACGTTGACGAGTCCAAGGGAACACATAGTAAAAAAACTTATTGAGTAAATCCTCTGGTGGTTTTACTTGATAAATTGGTAACCATTCACCAGGTTTTCCATTACGAGCAGCGCGACCAGCAATTTGGGTAGTCATTCTTTCGGTATCAGGATAAGTTTGAATCACAAATAAACCTTTAGGATGATCTCCTGTATTGATGTCTATCCCTTTTGCAAGCATTGCAGTACCTACAGTAATGGTATTGGCTTGGCCTGCTTGCTTAATGATTTTATCCAACTCAGCAGAAGATTCCTTGCCAGTAATAATCTGGATTTTGAACCCTTGCTCTTCATAGATTTTTAAGCTGTTACCAATGGCCTGTGCTTCATCAAAATCTTCATTAACGATAAGAATGGGTTGAGTTTGCGTGTGACTCCACTTTTCAATGGCGTTTTTTCTTTGCACAATGAGCGTTTCATCATAGGGGAGAATTGTTTCATCAGGATTGATTTCCATCGTCGGCTTGGTGACAGGGCGCTTAATCTTTTTAAACGTTTCATGTATTGCCTTGATGGTTTCACTCCGATCAAAGGTAAAAATAGGCGGATGGTTTATGCGTTTGTCGCCTGCATAAGGCGCTACACTGATTGCCTGAGTTCCCAGTGAGGTAGCTAAACTTTCCAGCTCGGCTTTATCTCCCGGAGTAGCTGAGATTCCAAGCAGACGTCCTAATGTTTGTTGGAAAAACTTGATTAATCCTCGTGCAGATTGGCTACCAAGCACTGAGGGAACTGTGTCAATGCAAATATACTGAGCTTGATCTTTACGCTCTGCTTTTAAGCGAGCTTGTAATGCCTGTTGCACAGATTCAGTAAAAATTGAGCCTGTCTTAGGAGTACTACGAATTAGAGGGACACAGGCGATTTTCTTGGTAATTTCTTGACCAGCTTCATTTTTCTCATTAATAGGCTGCATTATGAAATGCTTGTTTTCAACTAGAGTTGCGGCGATACAGCTCGCATGAATCCATTGTTTCAGCTGAGTATTACTCGATGCCATCAAATAATTTTGTTTTTCAACATCACCATTAAATTGCTCATTGATTTGCTTGTTGAGAAATAGTCGGAATTGGTCCAAATCTTCATCTTCATCCCAGGCGGGGTTAAGGTTACGAAATCCTGGAAGATTAATGAATTGATATGCAAGTGGATAAATCCACTGTGCAGGATTGTTCGTATTAGCAGCTTCGACTTCTGCAACGAGTTTATAAAGCGTTACTTGATCTAACAGTGCATCGTCACATTCATCCAAAACAATATGGACTGGACCATCAGTTTCAAGTTGTTTTTCCACTTGCGCTATCTTTGCTGCCAAGTGGAAACTGGCCATATCCTCAACTGTAGAGCAGTTAATTCCATTCGGTATGAATGATTCGATGGGGCTATTACTTTGGATTAGCGCGGATTTAATTCCCAGAAAATTAAAAAATGGCTCACAGCTGTTTTCATAATCTCGAATCAGTAGGGTTGGGTTGGCCGTCCATTGAACCACTGTACCACCTTGTGCCCATTGTAGAACAGAAAGCATAGGCGTATTGATACTTTTTCCTTCGCCTGTTTTGATGCGCATTAATAAATTAGATGATGGATCTTCTAGGGCGAGCAATAGAACAAGTATTTGTGTTGTATTTGGAAATAAACCCGTAGTTCGGAAATAGATTTCTCTTAAATGCGCTAAGAGTTCCAAATGAGTTACTTCTCGTTGTTCTGGGCTTAGTTTTTGCGAACGCAATTGTTGCAGTAAGGTGCTGGCTTTTTCTTTTAAATCATGACGCGAGCAAGCGGTTAATCCTTTTAAACCGGTAAAATCACCAGGATTTAGCGGATCGGTATAGCCTAATGTTTCTATATATGTTAATTGTCTTGCAAGCTTCATTTGTAATGAGTGAGGTAAATCTTCTTCATGAAGCAAATCTTGCAAATTAATTAAGGCATCTTTTATTCGATCTGTTGCAAATTGTTTAGCCAAATCCCTTTTTTCACCGGTTTTAGCAAAAGGGTTCGTGTCAAAGCTTAGATAATAGGCATTAATTTTTTCGGAATCATGTGCGATTAGAGCCGAGTTGAGGCTTTGTGCATTAGGGTAGGGAGGAGTAGTAAATAATTTCAGGACTTGATCTACATCAGCAGGTAAACGCCGTTTTAATCCTTTGGTGATTTCCAATAATGCAGGTAAATTTACGGTAGAATCTTTTTTGCTTTTAGCTAAGCCGGTCAAAATCGTAGCTACTTTTGCTCTCTTCTCTGCTGGATTGATTTCAGCCAATTGTTCGAGGATATGAGGGTAAGTACTCAGATTTTGGTTGTTATCCTGTGAGATTCTATTGAGTAATGCAATACAAAGTTCAGGTTGATCTATATTATTAGTCAAGAATAATTGGGTCTTTTCAACCATTTCTTGAATGAGTCCTGAATTGGTCGTGGATAGTCCTGCTAAAATTTGAATAATTTGCTTGATAATTAATGATTTGATCTGTTCCGGAAGATCTGATTTTTTGAATTTATTTAATACCGCAAGTGGGAACGGCGAAGTGCTTTTCAAATTATGGGCCATGCTCATTTTGAAGAACATAATTTGAGTTTCTGGCTCAAGATCCTGTAAATTAAAAAGCTCAACCAAGCCATCGATTGCCCGTTCAATTGCAACACCATCCGCACCAGGATGTTCCTCTAAAGTTTCGGTTGTCAGTTTTAAATAAAGATCCAGTTTCTCTGAATCGCTTTTAATTAGCTTATTAACTAGAGTATGCTTTTGTTTATAATCTAAGCGAGCAAGAGTCCCCGTGCTAAGTTGTTTGTAGATTTTAATGAATTGTTGAGGCAGCCGATCATTGATCTCAATCAGTAAGTTGAGATAATTTGCTATCGACTCAATTTTGTTTTTATAACTTTGCAGTGCTTGGTCAGCGGGAGCATTTTCATCGATTAAAGCCGCTTCATCAAGGATGCTTTTTTCAAATTCAGGATCTTGGGTATTTAACTGCTGTAATGTTTTTTTCAAAGCAGGTAATACTTTTTTCTGGATTAGTTCCTCTTTGAAGAAGAACGTTAAAGAATGCGTCTCATTAAAAGAATCCATCCAGGATAGACAGGTATCCAAATCCAAGTCGTTGACAATCTTTTTATTCAGGGGATTGTCAAAGAAAGATTTCATTTGAGACAAAAACAGATTATGTACGGGGCCTAAAACAGCGGCAAACGCTTTATTTGTGGTTTGATCTGTAGCTTTTCTTTTTCCTGTGAGCAGGAAACTTAAAATATATTCCCCTTTTGTCCCTCCAAGGAAGAGACTATACATCCCTTCGAGTAATGCAGGTTTTTTTTCTTCAAAAAATCGAAGTTTTTCAATTACCTCTGGAAACTGAGGATTGGGCCCTTGTAGCAGGTTAACTAACTCTTCAACTGCATCAAAAAGTGGTATGAGTTCTCGATTCAGTTGATCGCGTAATTGCTGAGGAACAATGAAATTTTGTAGGTTTTGCTGTAATGCGGCTTTGAGTATATCTATTTTAAATACAGCACTTCTTTTTTTAATTGCATCAACTAAAGCATCAACAATTAAATCATCGAGCTTGGAAATATCTCCATTACCGAGGACACAGCCAGGAAAAGGATTATTTTCAATGATAAGTGCTTTTAACCATGTTTCCTGTTTTTCTAAAGTTTTACACTCAGGAGGGATGTTATCTTCTGAATTCGCAAGTACCTCCAGCAGTGCTTGAATTTGTTCTGCTTTAGGTAGTGCTTGTGACTTTGAGATATTGATTTGACTTAAAATACTTAATACGGTGCTCTGAAAGGGCTCTCCCTTTCTATCTTTTATCCTTTGAAATCTGAGTAACAATTGACCAATTTGATCTTGGCTTAAATCAGCCTCATCGAGTTTTGCGAATAATTTGATGATCTCTGGGGATAAGTCCTGACGATTCTTTTGCAGCATCGCAGTAAAGGATGCAGTAACTTCCAGAGTGAATTGCTCTATTTCGGGTGGAGCAGTTTTTTGAATACGCTCTTGCAGTGTATTGAGTAATTCAAACCCTTCATTTTCCAAACACGCTACCAGTGGAGCAATGAAATCATCTTTGAGGTTTTTATTAGGAAATTCTTTTTTAAAATCAATACATTGCCTTATTAATGTATTAATTTGCATCAATGAAGGGCTGGGTTTGAATTTAAAACACCGTGAGAAGGCCTGCAGTAAATCAGTACGATCGTTTGAATCCAGCCCTTGTAATGAATGAATACAGTGATTTAAAGTTTCTTTCCATTGTGCAGCACTCAGGGCAGCATTATTTGCAAAAGAACATGTTAAAATGAACGTTAATTGATTTTTCTGAACTGAAGTCCAGGAAGCAAGTTTTTCAATTTCACGAAGTTGATCCTGGATGTCAGTTAATCTTATTTCTGACTTCCAATGTTGGCCCATATATCTAAATAGCCAGGGTTTTAGTTCATAGGGTTCTTTGTCGATTTGCTGATAAATGAGTTCGGGATCCGTTATGGTATCCTCTGGCTTTTCAATCTGCATACAGGCGGCAACTTGATTAAATTGCTCTGAAGCTGGTTTTTGCAACATGGCATAATGTACGCCTGTTGCCCCCCAATTAAGTTCCGATAGAGAGAGGCACTGTTCTTGTGGATTCTTAGCATGTTCTATTACATCCAATACCCGATTTAATGTAATGAGAAAATGTCCCTTGTGACGAATCGGACATGGATTAGGCAGCGTAAGACTTTTTTCTGCAATGCGTGGGAGAAGGATTTGAGTATAGGCATCAAAAAAGGTATTAAAATCAAAACTGTTCCTGTCGTACTCTAGATGCGCATTAACCAGCGTATTCCACCATTCTTTTTGTTCTGAGGGGAGTTGGGTCAGTTTTTGCAGATTTTTAATCCCTCGCGTACTCAAAAGTGAATTTTGTACCTCAGGATTTTTAAGAAACTCAAGGTCAATTTTTTTATTCAAACAGGCATTAAGCAGTCTGACCAATAAATTAGTGTGTGCTTCACCTCCAAGTACATATTGCTTACAAAGTAATGGAATAATGAATTCATCATGTTGCGTAGGGGAGAGCGATCCATTTGATTTATACAATTGAAGTAAAAACGTTTTGATTTCATTTTCATATGCAGGGACGAGGCGAAGCAGCGTGTTTTTTTGATCAGGTGAATACTTGGTTTCCAAAAGCATAGAAAGAGTATGTTGTGGAAGATGAGGTAATAGCGCCGTTACTTCCTCAACTGAAGGTAACGTAAACGATTCTTGTGTTTTGAGTACAGGAGCTAAAGCAGAGGGGAGTTTTCTTGGTGCATCAGTATAACAAAGCGCTTTTTTGTCTTTGTTAATATAAAATCCTTTAGGAAGATTGCCTGGGATAATACCATCACGAAAGGCATAACTATGTTCTTTTATTAAGGGAAGCGCCGATTCTTGCAGGTTGTCAATCCCTAATGCCTTGAGTTGTTTGATTAATTCAAGTAGCTCTGTAGACTCAATCGGTATCGTGATGAGATCAGGGCTTCCCACATGTTCAATCTGATCGGGATGAATCGCTTCCTGGACACTTGGAGGGGGGGGGAGAAGGATGCTTTTTTGAATTTGGATGCGCGCACGGACAGCAGGGGATTTAGAACTTAACGCATACTTTAATGGGTTAATTTTCGGTTCGCTGGATGTATTTTTAAGTAAGGTTTCTGCTGTTTTATTTAATGCTGTTCGACGCGCATGAAGTGCGAGTCTATTTGATGCTTGTTGGTTTTCTGGAATTTTAAAAATAAAGAGGCGCTTACGATCATCGTTAATAAAGTTGATCAGGCTATCAATATCATGTTCAGCGAATTGTTTTGAATCAAGCTCAATTTCTAAGGGAGTGTAGTTTATTTCAGTTTCGTATGCAGCAATGAGATTTTCTAGTAAGGATTGAATGTATTTATTTTGTGAATATTGTCGCACAGCAAAACTCCTAGAATCAAAGCAAATAAATAAAAGAATACATCTTTATTATTAACAGGAGATTAAGCATTAAAGATGCAATGAATATTTTTTATTTCACAAATGGTGAAGCGTATTATAATGAGAGAAAATGAATGTATACAATGCGGTGTGTAAATAAGTTATTCATTGGATCTTTTTCATCATCTGCATTTTCCTTTATCCTGCATTAACTCCATATATGTGGTGCTCATTTACTTCACAAAAGCTCCATTCTTCGAAACAAAGATAACTTGCACTAAAACAAAATCTAAAGATCCCTTTTTTATTCGTTCTTTAAGAACTGCGCGTATTAACTTTCTGTAAATTAAGTAGCTTAAAAAATTAATTTCTCATTATTTTCGATTATAAAATAAACTTATTTAACAAAAGTGAAAAATTTACTTGACAGATCTTGGGCAGCTCATTAAACTGCGAACCTAATTTTGGGGTTATAGCTCAGCTGGGAGAGCGCTTGCATGGCATGCAAGAGGTCGGCGGTTCGATCCCGCCTAGCTCCACCATCAACATCTTTGATGTTGATGGAGAAAACGTTCAAGGTCCCCATCGTCTAGCGGCCTAGGACACTGCCCTTTCACGGCGGTAACAGGGGTTCGAACCCCCTTGGGGACGCCACATCAATGATAATTCAATCATTTGGCTCTTCCCCAAATCAGGGGGCACTAATCAAGAACACAAAACTTTAACCCTTAACCTA
>NZ_QHJG01000024.1:0-122 GCF_003184185.1 Legionella qingyii
TTCCGGAATCTGCGATCAAATGCGGCCGGAATTGGTGATCATTTCGCTCCGGAATACACATTTGCCCAGTCTGCTAAACATACCTCTGTTTTATCCATCGTTTTCCTCGGAAGAAGAGCTTT
>NZ_QHJG01000024.1:132-75900 GCF_003184185.1 Legionella qingyii
TCGGGTCAGACGATTTGTATGGAGACAAAATAGGTAGCAAAAGGAGCCTTCTTCTCGAAACTTTTTTCGTTAATGATAGAGAGTTCTTAAAAAACTCTTTGAAAATTCGTACGACATAGTCACACGATAAGTCTGAGTTGTTCTCTCAGGAGTGATACCGATTTAAAACACTCCTAGAGAGTCCGTATTTCGCGCCCTTCATCCGCCTTGATTTACTTCGCAGTTGTCTGAGATTAATAAAAAGTTGATTGATTGACTTTTTATTTTAAAAGATATGATGAAAACACGGTAATCCACGTAGTTCACTAGCGGAACCAATATTACTCTCGTAGTGACTAAACTAGTTAATTAAACTAAAAACGATAAGTATATTAGAGAAAATCGGTGCAATAAATAGAAAACTAAACTATATAAGTCCATAATAAAGCATACCGTATCCAAATAGTTTATTTTTTGGAACTATTTTTAGTTACAGTATTAAAAATTATTAGACGTCAACGAGAAAACAAAGTTAGGGAAGTGTCTAATAAAAATAAAAATTGAAACATCGGTAGAGTGTATAAAAGAGGTTATACTAAACGAATTTAAGTAAACTCACCTAAACTGAGTGATTAAGAACTAGTTCGAATTGTATTAGTCCAACATTGAGACATTCATTCAAGTTTCTCGATATTGGCCTCGGGTTTAGCAGTTCTCGTTGTGACATAGGAACGAGAGACATTATTAGGTAATAAAAATTGTTCACGAAAAATAGAAATTGGAGTAGTGAAAGTCACTGAAGTTTATGTTAAACACTTCCGAACTATCTCCAAAAAAAATCCCGAACTAAACAACAGCAATTCGTTTTTACTCCTAGTATTTAGCGACAACCTAATTTTAATTACTTTTAAAAAAATAGTCTTTATAGTTAAAATAAGTATAAAAGTTATACCGTATATGCGCGGAAAAATAGATTTTTTTTATCGTACGGTGACCTAAAACGGCGCGGGTTATATAGATTACGTCCATACTATCATAATGGGACCCAAGGAGAATCGTCCGTGAGTTTTGGTATCCCAACTTCACATAATGATAGATGATAGCTAACCGTTTTGCAACTGTCAGGGACTAAAAGTTACTCAGGTTGATCGGTAACACTATTTGTGTTGGGATGTTAGAGGAAATCACTTACACATATTAAATCTTGCAAGAGATACGAAGATAGGAGCTATAGTTAACCGTCGTTTTGTCGAAACGACAGGAGTTCAAGGCGAACGCTTTTTGTAGCGAGCTCCTGTACCGGATACGGGACACGAAGGAGTCGCCTTTTCTAATTGAGCTCTTGACGTGAAAAAAAATAAAACTGTAGTATTAATAAGACTCAATCTATTAAATTATCGAAACTTATTCTTACCGGAGACCCCCGACTCTACTCGTTTACTATTCAAGGACTATTAACTATTCTCCGGCGATTTAGTGTAAAAACTGTTCCGTGTTATAAAAGGAACTACATATTAACAGAGGATTTGAAATAATATCTCATTAAAAATAAAAGTAGAATCCATAAAATATAGACTCGCTATTTTATCTCACTAAACGAGAGTTATGAAACATAGTTCCTTGATGATTCATTTTATCTATACTTAGGGTTCTCATCTAATAGTACGTATAGTACTGAACTCGTCTATCGTGAAAAACGATCTTAAAAAATATACAGACTCTGAAATAATTAGTAACGTTAGAGCAATGTCCGATTAAAGCGTCGGTATGATTTTAACATATCATTTTTAAAGTAGGTTTTAATTAGTTAGTTTTAACTGGTTCCGATACGATAAAAAGGGCTTTGCAATAAGAGTAAGTTAAGCTGATCCATTACGGTCAAAGTAAAAAGATAGCTAATCTAGAGACTGGAGTATCTCTCCATTACCAAAACTTTTTATTTTAGGGACTTAAAGTAGCGTAAAAAGTAACTAATTTTTGGCATTAACTAGACGTACAAGTTGCGGAAGTCGTTAATGGGAATATAAATTCGAAAATGTATTACGTTATTACCGAGAGTGTTACGGGCGTAAAAGTACCAGCTGTCCATTGGGTAGTTATTTACTAAATAGATAAAAATAAGACACCCAGCCTTGAAGAAGTTTATAAGTTTACTCGATATAGGTTGTGGTTTTAGTAGTTATCTCTAAACTTGTGGTTCAAAGACTTCACTACTGTCGTGGAGGTACGACGCAAATCCTAGTGAGTAGTAAACACTAAGTCAATGAAGGTAAAGCTCCTTCGATCCGACGTTTCTTTTAAAGAGATTGTACTAGAATTATTTTAAAAGGTAGAGTTTAACAAAAACTTTAACTGCCCGTCTTTTTAAATGTCTATGACCTACTTGAATTCGTGTGAGTAAATGTTATAACCGGAATATATAAAATCCGTGTTTAGCCCGTTGTCCTATTGCTAACACGTGTTTTTTTTAATTGGCTCAATTACTTTTTGGTAGAATTCCAATATTCGGTTTAGCACTGTATAGTCGTCTAATCGTCCCCTCGGAGTTTTCTTGAAATAACTTCTATTCGATTAAATAAGCTACGTTTCTTATAAAATTTAAAACACGGCCATCTATTCTAGCCCTCAGTAACCGGTGGCTCATATAACCGGATACTGAGGGGCTAGTGTCTGTTTGATACATAATCCTCGATATCATGATTAGGGAACACGGCTTCATTGGACTTGTGATGATGTGGTTCCTAATAGACGGCGTCATGTCAGCTACAGACGTCGCCATCTACAATTACCGCGTCCGCGAAAGTTGGACTTCACCATGTCATAAAATAAACTTAGGAGATTCCAATAAAGTGTTCCTTTGCTTGATAAGCCATCAACCTTACTCTTACTGAGAGGGGAAGGTTCAACTGGACTACTACGGCAGAATCTCGTATGCGGTATTACGCATTTCTATCCTTCTCCTGGTCCACCGCCACACGGTCCTGAGTGACACTAATGAAAAAAGGATAGTATAACAACTCCTAACCAATTTGGACATAGAGGAGGCTGACATTGATGTTCAGGTAAAGGATAGCTGGATTATTTCGGGTGACGTAGTAGATATCTTATACGTATATGTAAGTAGGCGTTACGAGATACATAGTCGACTCATATCCCTAATTTTAGAACTCGTATTGGATTTTCCAATATAACGTCCCGACATATTCGTAGTTTTAGCCTAGGCGATGAACCATTTCCTCATCGTGTCTTGCTTTGTATCGGTATTTACACAACTTATTCAACACGGCAGCAACCACTTGGGTTTAATGGTGTTCGTAAAACTATCAAAAATTGGTGTTTATTGAATAAATGACAGTCCGTTAAATGTACCAAACCTAAGCTTTGTAAACGATTTGTCAGTAAGGTTAATAAACATTCGCGTCATCAAACTCCTGGACATCCTCAATCGACACTCAAAAGATGGTGGTGTAATATCCGAGGTCCTTAAGCTCCCATTCCCTCGGGACGCATTTGTCCGGTACTACAAAGTCGATTTTTCCATGAGTTTGATAAAGATTTCGAGCAATTTAGGTCTTGTCAGGGTCATATTGGTTGATCCAAACTTGGTTTCCCGAGGTAACGGTGACCGTTCATGTGAACTAGATGTCGACTTATTAGTATTAAGTGATATGATTCTAACTAACCTATTCCTCGACTCCGTCGGCAATACTGCAGTCGTTTACATATAAGACACTCAACGACACCTAGTAACCAACCGTTCTAAGGACAACGTGACTTATGGAGACAAACGCTTGTTGGCGATTATGTCCAGCCCGGCCCTCTCATGTTGCATTGACCCGAGTGCGGACCGAGCGAAACTCAAACATAATCCAACCTAACGTGTAGTATCTCTATATGTGCGTAACTTCTGGTGGTTAGCTGCATAACTAGTCGATGTAGAGGCGGACTACCGAGCCCTTCGTTTACCGACATTTTACCATGGCTATGGTTACGACAAACGAATCCTCGATAGGGTAACCAAGGTAATTGTATCTGAGCTACATTAAAACATCGAACTTTAGATTTACATAAATGTAGCCAGTGACGTTTATCAGGGACGTAGGTTCCTAGAGACCCATTGCGATGCCCGCCATGCTGAGGTCTACAACCGCGGAGCTATTGTCCTATCTATCAGAGACTTCATAATAACATTTTTCGCTCATGAAATTATCCATGGAAACTATGAACTTGTCATTAACCACAAGGTTGATGTCCTCGTCGTAGTAGACGACATCGTCAATAAGAATGATGACACCTTGGTAAACGGGGTCAATTTCACTTACTGGGACAAACTCAAGGTAAGTGGCAAGGACCAGGACTTTAATAAAGTATATGTATCCATTGTCCTACTAACCTTGACAGACACCGTAATCGCCACTTTGATGGTTTTGGTAAAAGTCATAATAGATGAACACGGTATCGTGACAATATAGGACCGGTCCATTAGGCCCGTCTGACTTATCTACCTTTTCTTCGACCCATGCATAATCTTGTGAATATTTGTAAACTTATTCAGACCGGTAGAACTCACAATCGTCCTCAGGGTAATAAACGCGATAACGTTTATTACCCTAGTTGACGTATCGGTCAATAGCTATTTTTTTAACTCTACCATTTTTATTTTATTGCATATATCATACAGTGTTTGGATAGGAATTTTATTAATGTTGTTACTTCGAATTGGTTGAGGTTTTTCGGTAACACACGATCAATTTCTTTTTACGCGGGCAATTTCGTTGACGTAATCGTAATATTAATAAGGGATCTGCTAAGACTAGATTCTCTGGAGCGATATTGGTCAAGACCGAATAGGTATTGTACGATTAAGTATGGGGTACTGATTAGACTGAGAACAGCTAATCGGTTATTAGTTCAGGACGTCGTTTACTCGGACGTTTAACACAGCGACAACGTCTTGATTTTGGTATTGCAGTGAGGTAGTATCATCAAGGCCTTTACCCCTCCGACTCTTATTGAACAATGGACTAAACGGCGTTGTGGATACGGTCCGTATATACAGGTTCGATTCAAAGCAGTATCCATCTACAACACTACATAGTATAACTATCCATAGATACTAAGTCGGTAAAATTTTAATTAAAGAGCTAATAGTTAAAAATTAAAATGGGAGGAAGATTAATCTTCTTGTGTAACCTTTTCCTACTTAGTAGGCTAATTGAAATTTATGGGTGTTCATAAATTTGACTTATGTTTGTCTGAATAGGTGTCTTTTACACTTATTGAAATTAGTAGTTTATCCATATTTTTAAATCTTATTTCGAATATTTCGTTCCTGAATAAATTAGAACAACAAATAACTAATTAATAACTAACTTTATTTATAGGTGTCTGGTCCCTATATGTTTTCTCTTGATTTCCTTCCGATAGAATATGTTAATTTTTAATTTTTTTGTCAGAACTGAGTTTAATAAAAAGTTGATAAATTGTGGAATAAAAATTATCGTGGATCATATGTTTTTTTTAGTGGTTAAACTAAGACTCACCTAATACTAGTTAAGCAAATACGGGTATTGTATTTATTCGGACTATCATTTTTCATGGTACTCTAGAGTTGTTTGGAGGAAAATAACTCTCACCAATCTCAGACATTTTAAAGTAAATTAAAGCTAAAGAGCGCGAAATACGCGAAATATGTCTCTGTGTAATTTTAATGGATAAAATCGCCGTAAATGACCGATTACTTCGTTAACAGTTATCGCGGAACTCATATTTTTAGTCCGATCTTGGTAAAATAATAACATTAGGTACATTCCTAAGTCAATACCACAACATCAGTTTAAGTTTAGGTAAGAGCTCATTAGAAAAGCCACACTGCGCGAGTCTCAGTCAATTATATTGTCTACTAAGCGGTTAATCATTAAAATTTTGATTCAGACCGTCGCCATAAGGACCGGGACTAAATTGGTTAGCATTGAGAAAGTTTTGAAGTCTTAATCATCTACCAACGCCTCGCCAATACAAATGACGAGGTAGTTATTATAACAGCAACAATCGTTATTTAAGTTACCGAAAGCGTTGTAGGAATTGTACGTGTATTCCTTGTTTAACTAATGGTCTTGGGTTAAATGGACGTGGTTTTTTAGGGCGCATAGATATTATTCCGTTTTCAGGTGGTCATAAGCTATCTTGTACAGGGTCAGAATTTAATTGGTGCAACGTTAAGCGGAATAAACGAGATAAAAGTTATAGGAATGTCTGTAGGTGAGACTTAAAACAAGGTCCTAGTGATGGGTGCTGACTAAGTGAAAGAAGTCAGTTTTACCATAGGGGTCGTAAAGGTATTTAGGGTTGTCGACTTCGAACGTCTATGAAATTACCAAAAAGCACTCGAAATAGTTACAACGCTTAATAACATAGTTAATGTGCTTGCGCACTAAGACGATATAGGCTAAAATGACTTCTCCAGGTAGAAAATCGAGGACCTAAAAGCGGTGAGTTCAAATTATACTAACATAACAATAGTTAATCAAGACTGGTTAGAAGTAGTTAAACAGACTGAAACTGCGGAAGTTATAAATAAACACATAGGCTTCTCGCCGAATTCGTTATATGCAGTATGGGAAAAAACTATTTGAGGTCTGTTTGGAGAAAAGGCTAGTAGGGTCTTGGTGGACGATACTAATGAGAAAATAAGAAGTGTTGTAGCCAAAATAAGTGAACTTTTACTGGTATCATTACGTTATTCCACGGTTAGTATCCTTTTCTCTAAAACGGCAGTTTAAAGGTGGGAACCCGACAACCAAAAAGCCAGGTGAGACTAAAACCATTATTTTTGCATCCATTACCATAAAACTTACTTAGTTTTTTACAATATGGAACCCTAAGTATAAAATTGCTTGATAGACCAACTTCAACATACGACATTTATTTTGCTTAGCGGAACAGGTCTTGGGGAGGTTACGGAAGTGAATTTACGTAAACAGCTAATTTAGGCCACATGTCGCTTACACACCAACTTATACAAAAGACAACGCCGCACAATATCGGTTTATGAGACAAGGTTGCAACGTGTAAAAATCTATTTAACTAATGGAGTCGCATTTTACCGAAGACGAAGTATAGTGACCCTTTTGGACGTTTTATAGGTTAATAAAAACGATCTCTACTTCCGAAAAGATGACATTGTCGTGGATTTGGTGAAGGAGGTTACGAACTCCAAAATTTTAGAAAATGGACCAATAGTTCATTTACCCGTAGTCCTTTTCGGGATCGTTTATTTCTCCTACCGACTAATAGTCAATAGCTATTACCTCCTCGGACGGTCATACAACTGAAACAACTAGGTGGATTTGATTTGCTATGATTTATAAGTTTATATGGAGCAACTTCACTACCTTTTTTCACTCAGCGTCAAGCGTACCGCGGCAAAGAATTGTAAGAGTCATTACCTAAAACTTGAACAGGATGACTCCGTTGGTTTAGACGTTGTAAAACTTGACAAAATCGTGCACCAAAAGCAAGAACAAGCATAAGTCTATATGGGAAATTTTTCAGTTGAGCTCAGTTAAATCTACGGTTCGTGCGGCGTAGAAGCTATGTGTTCGGACGAGGGACTCGTTATAAGCCGCGACATCGTACTCGACTCAGGGGGTAGTTGTGCTGAGCTAACAGCGCACTACAGGTACCTTTAACAAGTTGGGGAAGTTAAAATCGTTATAGACAAGACTGATAAAATAATCAGTTTAACTAATTAAGAAGTATTAGTTGACGTTGTAGTGGTCTCAGACAGGCTTATCCAAAGGTAAGAGAATGGTTTAGCAAGTCTTTAAAAAATCATAGGAGCAGTTGATTGGCTTGAGGCAATTAACCGCTATCTATAAACACTAAAAGAACACAAAATTGTCGCTACTTGGTTTTCCGTAAACCACCAAAATTGCCTTGTATTGGTTTGGCTTGAAGTACCAACGGTATGAAAAATCTAACCATGCACGGGGTACAAAGTTTACTACTACTGGTGGTAAATACAACCCATAGAAGTCCCTCGACTTGTAAACGTGCTTTTATTCATATTGGTTCTAGCCAGAGTACCTGACCACCATCAGGATTGAGTCTGTAGTCTGTTAAAGACTAGAAACTTACTTAAGGTAGTGTTCGCTAATTATTTAGAGGAGCTATACTAAATAAGGGTAGTTCTCATTGGTGTTAAAGTAGAAACAGAGAAAATATAGGTAACTAAAAGACACTACATTATTAAAGTTGTAGTAGAGATAAAAAATTTGGAAGATTGTCGTCCAACTAATTTAGTAGAGCTAAATTTGTAACTTGTCCTTTAGCCAATGGTTTTAGTAGTGAACGAGAACGGTTATAGGAAGGTAAGCTTAGGGCCATTGACCCTTTACCGTATCCTATTGGCATAACAACTTGTTTTAAAACTATCAAACCATATAAGAAATTATGGTAGACTGAACCTCCGGTTTCTGGTTATGGGGGTGGCTATGACGGAACCAATAATGAATTTAATCCAGCTCTCAGCTTATAACACTGCACTTTAAAATGTAAAGATGAGTGTGCTTGATTATTTAATCGGTCCCAATTTGGGCTATATGGAGGTGGACTATAATCTTGTACCTGATCAAATACGTGAATTAAGTGGGAGTTATGAGTTGTTCATTAATTAATATATTTTATTGTAACATTACTTGTTTTTAAACTTTTTTGAGTAACACGAGGGTATTTGGTAGTCTAGTAATCGTGCATGTTTATCAGTTTCAAAATTTGGTTATAATCGTCGTACAGGTATCTCATTGCGGTTTTAAACCGCAATGACACTTTTCGAACTTGAGTATTAAAGGATTTCATAACTTCTACCCCCTTAATTAAAAAACTTTCATTGTTAGTTTAAACTTAGAAAGCAAAAACACCAGTATCTCGAGCCTAGTATTGGGACCCCATAAACTTTACGAACCGACATCAACGACACTCTCATCGAATGTGAAAATGATAATAGGTCAAGTGCACATTAAAAAACGCATTATAAACTCGATTGATAATTAACAGGGAGAAATTGTCTCTGTAGTTGAAATGATAGTCGTGGAAAACCATTAAAATAAAATATCTATTAGAGTAAAAATGAAAGAAATTAAAGTTATAATAAACATGATGGTTTACCATAAACTAACCTAACTAAGCGGTTCAATACGACGTAAACACTTTTAACTGAAAAGTATTTAACTAGGTAACGAGCAACGTAAACTTGGTAAACGAAGTTTTATAGTAGTCCGCTAACTTTTTTCCCTAGTAATAGTTTTCCTAGGTTTCAATGAACGACTAATGAGAAAACGTGAACTAATAAAACAAAGCGGAGTTCACGGTATCGAGGACGACTATAGTATCTCTATTCTCATTGTCTCTAATTTTATCCTTCATCAAAGAAAAAGTAGATTTAGAGGAAATATTTAAATCCTATAGTTTTTAACTTCAAAAAACCTATTCGTTAATACTAGTTTATCAGTAGTGGGATTAAAATTTTCATGAGAAATTGAAATATAATAAACTTTTCTCATAAAGTATACATCCCCGTTTAGTCTGTGAAAGTTCATTAGGTTCAATCTATACGGATTATTAAGGTATTCCTAAAACACGAAAAAAATATGATTTATCTAGTATAGAAAATCTCTTAATTTCACGAAGTTTTTTGACTTTTATAAGATTAAACCCCATTATAAACCTTGCTGGAGTGCTTCAATTAAACACGAGAACTCTCCGAGTCGTTTCTTCAAGTAAGAATACGGAGACAAAACAATCTTCCAGCTTGTCCATTGGAATAGTTTCTAATACGACTTTAATAAAACGAACAATTAGATTTATGGCGCCGAACGGCGCCATAAAAAATAACTGATCTGTGTTAGCTTTTGAGCCGGCCGAATGAAGTTAGCTAACAATTATCTATGATGATTGGATTCATGATATTTTTATCTTACTATCTTGTTATTAAAAGTTTCACCGGTATCACGTATAAGGAGAGTAATACTTCATGTATAATGTAATCACCCAACGGGTAACTCTTTTAATCGTTACAAAAGTGTATGACATAAATTGTTCGCAAAAGCACGACGTTTGCTCCGGGTTCGTTATACCCCACACTACCACGTTAACCTATTTGGTTAATTTCCTAATAGTTATGGGCCTCCAAGAACTGAATCTTGTAGTTCTATACGCCGTGATTAAACAAAACAAAAATTGCGTATCCGCGGTTTCGACTGAGTAATTAGTTTGGTGGCGCCGGTCATAATTACTCTTATCGCCAGCGGAAGTAAACAAAGTCACATAGCGACAACTACTATAAAAAACATCTGAGCCAGTCACCTGATACGTTTGAATTATGTAGCGAAACAAAGTTTTCTAGTCGTTTTGAGTGGGCGCAACGATTGAATAGCACTTTTCCGTAGCCGAACACCCGTTATTGAAAGTAAGGATTTCGTAATCGACGTTCTCGTTGAAAACCCCGGTGAGACGGTATCGGGTAATTAGGATTTCAATAAGGTCGATTAAGACAATACCCTAAATTGGTTATGCTTTTTATTCCAACCCAAACGGTAAGTGGTAGAACCTACCTAACTAATACTCGGAGTTGCACCAACCATACTCATTCATTATTTCGGTCGTGTACAACGCGTTGTGACAGCCATGATATTAGTCCTTGTAAGCAGTGTTATTATAATACTAAACGACGACGAGACTATAACTAAAATTGTCGATTTAGTAAGACCTAGCAAGGGTTAATGCTTATGTATAGTGGGTGCTGAATCTCAGGTCTTGTTAAGTTTTAAAGTACAAGCGCAAAGAGTATACGAGAGAATAAAAAATAAGATTTTAATATCAATATCACCGAATAAGTGTTGTTTACCTCTCTAATACTTGTTGATATCCTACGGGCAAAATAAATAGCCCGTACCTTCAGGACAGTTACGTTAACTACTGTTAGGTAAGTGTTTTTGTGAATGCGTTAATCGTTTTCTTAATGGAGCAGGTCTCCGTTAAGAAACATAAAGACGAGTAACCGATTGACGTGCATGTACCTAATCGGTGTGAGGATGCGGATGTTGTTATGTACTAAAAGTGTTTCCCGGAAGGCTAAATAAATGTCACTTGATAGGCCGGTCTCCACGAGGTCTCAATCGTCTTTTTTAGTTTCGTCGTTAAGGTTGCGGTGTATAAGTTGAACTACTGGTAACCCCTAAACTAGTGCCGTAAACCTCATAAAAATAGGTATACATAGGACTACGGCTATATGGATAATAAGTTGAATCATAGTTATACCGTCTCGGTCGTCTTATAGTAAAACTCAACCCGTCAGCGGAATTTGTTGACGCATTAGTACCTTATGAGTAGCACCCATCACCTTTATAACAAGTGTTACTGTTTTACTAGTAAACCCTATTAGTTATACGCTTTGGGATAGGTACCCGATAACTTAAACTACTCGTTCATTTTGTTACATAATAGGTTGCTCTAATATTTGGAGACGAGCTTCTTAATGGAAAATGTCTCCGACCAGCCAATTCACAAGGACGAGGCCTGGTAATAAAGGGAAATAACATACGAAATCCTCGAAGACTATGATTACTGAATGATGCGAAACTTAAACTCCTTTAAGTTAAACCGAGCCAAAGGTACGCTAGAGACTCAAATCCCGCAAGGATCAAGTTCTATCAAGGTGAACTAAAGTTTGTCTATTTGAACTTAGTTATAACATGTAGCGATTGCGAATTAGATATGAAAAATATCAATATTTCGTGTCTTTGCAATATAAAATTGGACGGCTGAAATAACTGTTGGGGTTTGCAGCCGAGAACTTTCCTTAGTATTTACAGATAAAGTTTCTTTGGCGAAGTATAGCTACATGGCCACTTTGAGTTTCTCGATTTTCGACATAAGTCACAACCAAGGGAGCATAAGCTTCCGCTAAATGGACGTAGTTAAAAGGTGTAAGTCGAGTATTTTTTACTGTAGAGACTAACCCCACGGTTTAGACTTCACTAACAACAAAAAGTGTGCTTACGTCCCGTGCACCACGATTTGCTACTTTACATATTGTGGCTTGCTTTATAGCGATGTCCGTTAGGAATATTTCTTGAGTAACGGCTAAATTGCTTCGTACCACACGTTCAGCTTGATACACCGCGATGTCGATTCCGAGTATTAACCCCTTTGTGACTAAACGAGGGGCCTTAGTTTCAGTGGTGGCTGCGATACCGTTCCAATTAGCTTGAGCAAGTTCTTCCTAAGCATTTTTAGTGTCTTATCGATTTCTCTATCTCTAATCAAATTAGAGATAGAACACAACCCGACAATTTGGACTCCATAGCAGAAAATAAATTGTGTTCTTAAAAATTATTAATTGGAGTTATAATTATTAAGTATAACGAGATTTAATTACAGTAAAGGCGCGTTCGCCCTTAGGTGGAGTGTTTGTTTCATTATTTGGTTTAACTACGTATCTAAGGGCGGACGCGCCCTTACTGCGCTATATATTTGTGAAATAGATAATTAATTGGATTTTTTCCATGTTTTTTCACTGCTATGGATTCCGACAATTTAGGTTGGAACGACATAGATAATCTAAAGTCGAGATTTATGCGTACGGATAATAGTTTGTACTTGTAGTGGTATATTGTTAAGCGGTCATATAAGACCACTTACGTCTGTCCGTATTCGCTAGGTATATTTCTTGTCCCGTTGCGTCTTGTATTGTTGGGTAGGTCCTTGACCGGGGTTACGGCGTAAAAGATGTTGAGAGTCCTTTCTGTAACAGTAAAGGACTGCGGGGGGTTGCTCAACATCGAAACTCCTTCTATAAAAGTTCTAGGTACGGTAGTCATTTTCCTCCTTGTAGGTGTGTATTAAAGAGGCATTGGAAGCACTTTAACGGCGGGGCTTCGAGTAGTCTTTTACACCGAGTTCGTTCAGAACAGGTTCTTGAGCTCGGGTTCCGAGAAGGTAACAAAACCAACGGTACTTGTATCCGCGTTTTATTATAGCAAGTTAGTATGCGTGTGCACGAGATATCTGCAGTTTCTTTGCTATAGCGGAGCTGAGATACTCTTCTTCGTCGTCTTGTTCGTCGTAACGTTTGTTATAGTGTGGCACTACTCGTCTACCTCAGCTATTCCTGTCGCTTTCGTAACGTCGGCGTCGCCATTAACGGGTCAACCAGCAAGCTAGTTACGCCAGAGAGGTAGGCCGGTAAGCTCGCTAGAGCCGAGCTACTATTACTCGGTCATGCCACTACTTAAGCCTACCACAAAATCCCTCACCTCCTAAGAGCTTTGGTCGGTACGTGACAAGTGGATTAACAACAAAAAGTACAAGGTAGTGATGGAGGTATATCCACTTTCTATCTTAAAAAGACGTAGTTTAAAGTAACTATATCAAACCAAAATTCAATGTCGAGAAACTATAATATCATTTCTTAAGCAGAGTAAGAAAATTAACCCTTTTAGTAGGGAAAACCGCGTATATTCTGATGTTTAGATTTAGTAGGTGACCTTACAGTATAAGAAATAACCGCCCCCAGTTTTTGGTAAGAAACGTTTAAATTTAGTCCGCTTACGTTTTTTACTTGCATTGAACAAATAAAAAAATAACAAGCCTGAGATATTACTCAGTAATACAGTGTTATACCCCGTCTATGATACCTGTCATTTTAACTTTTTTTTGGTAAGTGTGAGTGTTACAATCCCTGTGAATGACTAAAATGGGGACTTAATTTCGTTTATGGGTTTGGATGAGGCATATGTTTCCCTCGGTTTCATTTTCTAATGGGATTTCCTCTCTGTAATTCACATTAGAGAAGAAATTAATTTTGTTTTCATGGACGATTTTGCAGTTTTGATCTACCGTTTCTGGGAATAGGGAAAGTCCGACTACTTGACTGTCATTAATTACCGGGTTTTTGCCTGCCACGATTACATCCTCTTTTTTAACCGAAGCCAGATCGCCGGTAAGATTTTCGTTATCGAGCACCCGTTTATGATTAGTTGTAATAACGAGTATCATCTCCGCGACAACTCAGCTAAAATTATCGGGTACTTGATCTTCGCTATGTTTGTTAATAATGTAGTAGACGGTGAAAACTTCTTCACAATTTTGTCAATAGTCTTGTCGTTCAGTTTTCTGTTTTTCCATGGGGCTGTTTATTATGTGGTCTATAATAACTCGGTAATTTTAGGGTTTAATTAGACTATGGATTTCTTCTCGTTCTCGTTACCAAATTAGTCAATTTTTGTATAGACGGATTACGTAGTTATTTAAAAAAACCATATCTGGGGCAGGGTCCTCTAACAAAAGGTTAATGGACCATACTGCTTGCTAAAAAGTGTAATGGGCTTTAAGATTTTTTATAACTTAATTAAATAATACGTTTACTTGCAAGACTGACCCCTAAATGAGGTTAAAAAGGACTTCATCAGCGGTTCCTTTTTGTTTTAAAGCAAGCTATAAGGTACGGGCCTGTAGTGCCGTGACCGAGTTTACCTTTACTACCAAGAGTCGTTCCTTATTAACAAAGAGGACTACCAATATTTTGTTGGGTACAAGTTTTTAATTACTATATATTCAATTAATCAAAGAATTCATTCGTCCTACATCACAAATTACTACCGTAGGTCTAGAAAGTAGTTATATGACGAAATCCGTCTTTTATAAACCGTTTGTTATTGCTTGGTTTTAGTTAATTACACCGACTTGAGCTAAAAGGACGATAAAATTCCTTTGAAATACGGCGCTAACGGTTTTTAGTTTATCCCATACTACGTATATTGAGTTGTGTGATAAGCATATACCCTGAGTGGTTCGTTGCATCTTGTAACGAATTTCCCGTACAAATACCTAAGAAGTTACTGTAGAAAAGCTGTATAAGACCGATACAATTACTTCTCGTACGGAATAATTACGTTCGTGTAAAGAAATTTTAAAAACCGGATCTATGATTTTCTTTTTTAGAACGACTATACTAACGGTGACGTTCGAGTCAGGACCTTCTTTTGTAATTTTTTTACCGGTTATTTCTTGGTAGATAAGACCTAAGGCTCCATTGAGCGTTTTGTCACAACCTTTGGAAACCGTATCACTAAGTTGTCCAATCGGTCGTTAAAAATTGACTACTAACCTGAAGATAACTTTTTGTTTTTCTTTTTCTTTACGATGTAGTTCCCTAAGAACTATAAAATTGATTTAAATTTCTTGATAGACATAGTCTTTTACAGTGCTAATTTTTCAAACACCTTCTTGAAGAATTGAATTCAAAGTGGGCGTATTTGGTATGTGACTACGAGGTTAGGGTCCCTAATCTTTTCCTAAAATTAACGAACGTTCTCAGATATCTATAAGCAAATTGTGTAAAAAAATCACGAAATAATTACGTTCATTTAGTCTTACTTTTATCAGGGAGGCAATAAGACCTACTTTAATATTTAAGGCTCCTTATATTTTATAATGGATTGGTAGGTAGTCGTTAGTTTTATTGAGTATAGATATTTTTTGACCTACCTTTTCCAGACCTTTTTATGTTATAGCTCGTTGAATGGTTGTCGATACTTCTCGTTAAACGATTATGATAACTTCTAAAACGTTTCGAAATAGTTGTTTAAGTCTGAGAAGAGATACTGAACCGACGATACGCAATATACCATGGTTTGCTATTTTAACTTGATCTGCTTGACATGAACGATTTCGTTCAGTTACCTAATTAACGTTGTCGACGTCTTGCAAAAATATTTCTGTCCGGCGTCAGTGAAGGGGGATATCATCTTAGTCTTAAGTACTTCAACCATCTCGTTGTGCGGCAATTCGTAAAACCGTATCAACTAGCGTCCTTCCTTGTTTTATTTCTTAGACTTTTTCATTTATATCTCTGTTCGTCGCAAGAAAGTTCTTGCAAAAGAAAGAAGACCTTAGGGTACAGATCTTACTATATACCAAGAGTTCAATGATGGAGACGATTGCCTCTTTAGCGAGGGTTCCTACTTTAGTACAGCGAGGGCTTTATCTGTAATTAAGTCGTAGTAGTCTCCGCAATACGCTCGTTTTTTGTAACTATACGATTTTAAAAAATGAGTTTTTTGCGGGAACCGATGCGAGATAAAAAATACGGTAGTAAAAGAGGAGACCTCAACTAGATCAAGAATGTAACAAGACGAAAGGTCAGCTTAGTTCCAGGTCCTGGGTAGATTAAACAAACAAATTTAATTAACCTTAAAGTCTATTGTTTAGGTTAGCTCCTAGAAGTATTTGTAATGATAGTCGTATCTAACAGAATATTACGCTCTATCAGTATAGGGCATGTAATAAATAGGTGACTTAAACACCCCGTTTATTTACTTCGTAGGGAAGATGGGTCGCTAGGTCATGAACGGTTATTGTTGATAGTAAAAAGAAGTAAAATTTAAAAAATTATTTTGAGTTGCATACGAAGCGTAGTATGGTTTGGAGTAACCTATAGGTAGCTAACTACGACTTATTTGCTTACCCAAGCGGTATTGCTAAGTAACGTTATCGTTGTTACACACAGTAGCCTAACAGCTACAAAAATAAGGTTAGTCCATTTTCACAACCAGATTAAAAAAAGCTTTATATAAATATTGCGTTTTTTGTTACTTTTACAGGTACAAGAAGACAAAGTTTTAAGAGTGCTACTGTTACTATTTTTATAACTCGTGGGCATAGCATTAGTTAGGCTAGAGGGAAACCCATTACGAGGTATACAACTACCGCTGATAATAATAGGTTCCATATTACTTACTGTAAAGCGGGAAGTCCTCATTGGTAAACAACAACGCGAAGTTCTTGGACAACCCGTATCGCGTTCTTAAACCTGAAAACTATAAAACAATTAAGTCCCTTCGATTTAACCCCATAATGATTGTAAAATTAGTAGGACTACAGTCTTATAACGCTATAAGAAATAAATATAAAACGTTAGTTCGGTTAAAAATAATTATTTGTCCTGAATGCTTTTTGGGGTTCCAGTTCCGTTTATTACAAAACTTACTCCCTCAAATCTATCTGATTTACTGGTTTAATTTTTGTAAAAATTGCTTCTCTACCCCCAAAAAGCATTCAGGACTATTTTTCAGTACTATCGAGAACAATAGGATTCATAACGAAATAACCCTAAAATACTCGGCTACTTTAAATAGCGGAACTAGATGTAGTACCTTTTTTAAACATAATATTTTACGTAAACGCTAAATATTATACCTTAAATCTGGAACGAACAGACATACTATCAAGGCTATACTATTTGAAGCTGTTATTGGTAGGTTGTACACTTGTAACGTGGAAGAGAGGAAAAACGTAGTGGCTTCTTTTTTTAAGTGCTACCTACTTAGTTTAATTAGCACGTCATTTTGTCGTGATGGTAGATTTTTTTTTACTTCGGAATATAGAAGGAGTTTTATGGAAAGCTTTGTATATACGCTAAGTCGCACCTTTAAATTTTTGTATAGTTCATCTACGCCTACCTTTACTTAATTAAGCTCCTAAAATAAAAAGACCACTTCAGGAACCAAAACTTCGTTAAATGTGTGCTGTAATGGAAAAAAGTCGTCATCGTAATAGACTATCACAATAAACACTTTAAGGAATACTATTAAAGGACCTTAATGACGTAAATTCGGGGGGAGACGTTTTTGTATAAAACATAAATTACTCAGTCGTTGATTTACATCCTAGAATAAATAAAAGTTAGTGCCGTCTCGTTGCCGAACGGCGAAAAGAATAACTAAACAGGATGGCTAATTCGGGTAGTCTTTACGTTCGTTGGAAAGATGACGGGTACAGAGCAGTTCTGTAGCCATTAATAAATTCCGAGTGTCGTCTTTGGTATTCGGCGGAAGAGAGGGTGAAATTTCTTTTATTTTAATAACGCTAGCTAGTATTCTTTTAAGTTAAAGATGTTAACCTTGTTAATGTCGAATAACGGCTATACTTGCTGCCAGCGAAGTTTTATACTGCTTATTATAGTTAAGTTAAACTTTAGTGTGATAAATGTGAGTTATACATTGTCAATAAATGAAAAGGTACTACATCTAGTTACAGTAGATTTTTTTAAATTAATTTTATGGATTTTTTTCTAATATCCGACGTAGTAAGCCGAAATATGGCCGTTAATAGCCTAAAAGACTAGTGATAAAAAAATTACGTTTAGATATTGATAAAATGATTTTTAACAAGTGCTATTCCAGACTAAGAGACCTAGAAATTCATTCTTCAAGTTAAATACCAAAATAGTTGAACCTTTAAGGCAGTTAAAATCAGCCTTAAGATATTTCCATCATAGAATACTTTTTGCGAGTAAGTCTATTTAGTACCTTTGTTCATTTCCCTTATTTTAGTAGTAATCGGGCTAGGTAGTATGGATGACTCACAATATTCGTTAGTGTCCAGTTCTGCAATAAGACCATAAAAAAACTAAACTGTGACAAAAACAAACCTGACAGGAACCAGAAAAAATTAAGAGTAGACCTTAATGTCGATTAGCCGCCACACTAAAGTCCACATCGATGTCGTTACAATAAACAAACCCGTGTACTACGCCGTGTACCCCGTAACAAGTTTCCGTGATTTTAAAGGCTTCACGAACCTTGGTAACGCTACAATGGGAGTAATTTATACATAGCTTACACCAGGATGCCGGTATTATTCCAAGTGGTACCCAAACGGAGAAAAAGAGGTTAACTAACCTATACCGCAGGTGACTGAGCATGACTTATAGTTAGTGAGAGGTAAAAAGTTGCGCATGAAATAGCCTATCTCGCTACGAAAAAGTGAACACGAAAGGTAATAAATGCGGCTTAGACCACCCTCGTTTACGATACAAAATTAGGACCATTTCTATTTGTTGTTTTGGCTATAATAGCCTTACCATTTGAATATCACGACAAAATACCCGATTACTACAGACAGAACCGTATATAAAAACGCCCTCCATAACAACCATATCGATATCGGCATTAAAATGGCAAGTAACAGAAATTAATAAAATAAAGTTAATAATATATAAACGTAGTATGTGTAGGGCTACAGGGAAAGAAACTAGATTTTCGACTTACCAGAGTAAGACAACCACGAAATATAACGTCATGACAATAGGTATGGAGTTTTTAGAGTTCTCATAATAATGTGTTATATTACCATGTATATGGAGTGGTAAATCTAGGTTCTTAAGGAAAAATATTGAATGGCGTTCGAGTATTCCGTGATTTTTGATTTATACCGCTTATGAAAGTACTTATATTAAAATTCAACGCAATACATAATCTATAAAAGTTCTTGACGTTTAATATACTAAAACTTTTGTTTAACACCTACTGGAAATTCCTCCGGCGTATTAGCTCCTAAAAGGTGTGTAGTTTTATTATGTCATTTATAGAATAATCTTGGGATCTTTATATTTTTTTGGCGGACGCTTAGATTTTTATCCTCTTAATTTTCATACTATGTTGGTTAAGTATTTCGGCTCATACCTAAAGGTCCATTTACCTATTACTCCGGACATTCACAACAAGATGAATATTACTAAAATGAATAAAATTTGCCAACGTTAAGGCCTCGTAATCGTGGATTTCCCGTTTAACGTCGTTGACTTAATTTAGATTACTAGAAAAGTTAATTTGAGTACGACTAACAGCATTAAGGCCAATAAAAGTACCGTACGACCAAACCTACCGCCATAGCGCTCCCTTCATTATCCTTTATATGTGGGCTTACCTTGGTGTCATGATAAAACCTTTATCAGACCACCTGTTAAGGTACGTAATAATAGAATTAGAATCCATGTCATTGAACCTTTTGGTGAGTATCAAATCTAGGGATATTCGGTTAACTAAGTGTTTTTTTCGGTCAGAATCAACTCCAACAGAGTGAACTAACCTTCACCAACAAATAAATGGGCCTCATAGTTTATCGGTGGGAATTAATAGAATTTTAAGGATGACTATGGGGACAGTTAAAATTTTAATGTCGACGTAGTGGATACTTAAGGAAGCAGTAAGGTGTCGAACCCCCTGTTTAAATACGTTACTGTCCTTACTGATGTGTCAACGTAGAATAACGTCTATGAGGTCCTTTAATAGCTCCCGAACGTTGTTTGATGTGCCCATAGCCAAAACGTCTTTACTTGAAATTGTGGCTTCAATGAAGAGTTCTCCTAAAATGGTTCACCCAACTAAGTTAGTTTGTCAGTGTACTGGTTAACTGGAGTAGTCATAAAACCCTCGTCGACCATGGTTTTAGGTAATTACTAGGGCGGTCCATAAAGCCATCACATCTACGACCTAATAAACTGTCGTATTAATACGTAATGTACTACGGTTTGTTTCTAGTATTTTTTCGTATCTCGTTTAAGAGGCATTCAAATACATGGGTTCAATTATGTTTTTCCTTTAGCAGTACGATGTTTGTAATAATCCTTTTGAATCATTAGAGGTTCTCCAAAAGGGAATAGAAATACTTGGGTAGTCGGTCGTTTAATAATATAAAAGTTACGACTGCAAGTAGTAATAACAGCCACAACGGCACAATCCTCCTTAGTGAATAAAGTTTTTTACCTCAATAGAAACCGTACTTACCCATTAGTGTCATCTAGTATTTGCGTATCCCTTTTACATAGAAAAACAACGCGATCATTACGAACAATCTCCTAAATAGCTACGCCAATACTACTCCCGAGTCGTTCGATACCGAAGACCACTAAGGATACCGATAGAGTAAGGGCTCGTAAAACTAGTTTATAAATGACGAGTACCCTGATATTACTATAAGAAGCACCGTTACGGTGAATACAAAAGCAATAAATTGAAGCATTATGGTGATGTTTAACCCCGAGCACTGCAACGTAAAGGAAAAAATTTGAGTGAATCAAAAACCGAAAAACGTCACTCACGAGATAATCAGTTACACAGGAATAACTAGCCACTAAAGCGAGTACGGCCAACCGATCGTATAGGAGGGAAAAGACTTGAACGTATGTCAGGTTGTCAACCTTACCTAATAATGTAAACCCGATAGGTTTAAAGGCCGTAGCCATCGGAATACAGCCCTTATTTAAAAAAGCACTGTTAGGAATTTTACGCAACGGGACCTTACAGGAATTACTTTTATGGCTAAAAATGTACCTGACGAAAAACAAGAAGTTAAGATCAGTACGAATAAAAGGGACATGACTGACAACGTAACCGTAATGAACCAAATCTGTCTATGGAACTATACGTAAAGAAATGGTGACCTCGACCACCCCTAGTTTACGATATACAGTTAAATCATACCTAAACCCCAGTAGGTCTTCAGATACATAATCAAAATGGGCGTAAACCACAAATAAGTCTCTAACAACGTTGCAAAAGAGCTTTTCGTAATAAACCAATATTTTGCTACCAGACCCGATGACGTCACTAATGAAAAAACCGGAAGTAACAAACCCGAGTAGTGAAAAAATGCTACCCACGTCCACGTTTGCACTTACGACAAAAACCTTAGGAATGTTACTAATAGAGGCAGGGATGGCCACACTTTCAGAAATTAACCGACAAGTGTTACATAGCTCCTGCCTAATCTAAATGATGGGGTTACATGACCGATTACCCTAAAAAACATTGGAAATGCTAACCACCTTACTGACCGCAGTACGAACGACAAGGTCCGTAACTAAAAGTTCAAGTGTTGTCATGAAAAAATCAGCCAGTAAAAGTATTGTGTTAGTAACCACCGCAACACAAACCAATAAAACGACCGAACCGCATGACCAAGGGGTTTTACAAACCAAAGTGGGATTTACTTAGTGACCCATTTACGCGAAAAACCACAACCGAGCAACCGAAAAAACAGCGTAAATGGGGGGAGATATAGGACCCACCCTACCCTTACTGAGCAGCAAACATAGTAATACTACGAAGGTGTCCAAAAGTTGGAATAAATTAACATCGCCGGTAACCACGTCCTTAGTAACGTAACCCTCAATAGAAAGTCCATAATGTCTAGTATCACTCGTAATTTTTGTTTCTCTTCATAGCACTATAAAGACCTCTAGGTACCCTACCAGCGTGGAATCTTACCTTATGTCGGAGAGGGGGACGAGGAATATTGAAGCGTGTATAGGGGCAACAATCACTATAACTATTAAAAACCCTTGTTTTTGTCTTTCTTTATTTATCTAATCTATTTTGGTTATTTCTCTAAAATTGGATGGTCCTATAGGTATACGGATTCTTGTGCAGTCACCCTAAATAATATCCATAGAAACGCAAGTAAAAATCAAAACGGTACCATACCGTATAAACCACCGAGCAGGATAATCCGGAACCGTCGTAACAGGATAGAGACTATTACTCTAGAAAATTAATGCTGTGCCTAATAGTATAGTGACGTTTACTTCACCTTCGCTTACTTTAATTTATAGTTGCTAGATAACATCCTTCGATTACTACTCATTATGCGATTATTTTCTATAAGTCCGGAGCTGGCGTTAAGGCTGGTGATGAGCACTGTACAATTGTCCTAGGTCATCGCTGTTTGTAAGGGTCGAAGCGTCAGTGCGCCGTCTTGCTCTGTGAGTATAGCTACTATTAGTAAAACTACCGAGATTTTTACATAAGCCGAAAACCTATATGTAATACTGCCTAACGTATAATAAACGGAGGAATAAACGTCATATACGGCAAGAAGTATGGGTATGAAAGCCACCCGGCGTACGGTTCCTTGAAAAATCAGACGGGAAACAGAATTGACTTTGCAATGATGATAATTGGTCGTCGAAATGAATACCAGAACGCTACGAGCGAGCGCTCTCATCGAGGAGTCTCTTTCACTGGGCTACCTACACCCATTGAGAACAAAACCCAGAAACAAAATAACGTTACCTTTCAATACTCAAAGCCGTAAATATAAATCTTCCGGTATGTACCTGATTTTCACGTAAAAATAGTAGTAAAAAATGAAATCAACGGTGGGTACCTAATGTACAGTGGCATCCTGAATAGACCTACAATCGGTAATATTAAGTTTAATTACACGTACCATAATGGGGGTAGTGGTTCTGTTTTAAATGAACAGAGCCAAACAAAACCGTAAAAGACCTATAACAAACCTAAAAACAAAAAAGTCAGCAGATAAACTACCCTCGTTAAATTTTACAGTTTTGTACTTGAATAAAATCTACGTCTATGTCCGCGCAGGATACCGTGTATAGTTAGGATATGATAACCAAAACAACGGAGTGAAGAAAACTGCGACAAGAGCAAAATAAACCAACGGAGAAGACGGGACGGAGGTTTTTAGAATATGTATCGTCATCCCCAAGAACGATATTATGTTGAAAAACACGTTGAACACAAAAAAGAGGTAAATTTATGTTTAAGTTTTTGTTCAACCTTAAATAATTCAAAAGAGAAGTGGAATCAACACCACAACCATAACCATTATCCATGATACACCTATTACATATTAAATATACTTTTCTACCTGTACTTGTACTACCGTTACATTAGGGACGACAAGAAAATACCGGTCTTTCAGTTTGTTCTACCTTAATAGAAGAATTCTGCGAAGAACCGGTGAATGGTTTGTTTTACAAGTAACTAAATAAAAATATTCCCAATTTGTCAATTATACTTTAGAGGTCTTAATAATAGAGGACGTCCAAGAAATTTCGCATACGCTGCTCGCAAACGGATACCTCGTCTACGACAGATGCGTCCTGTTGGAGCAATATCAGATGCTCGGTCTTTATTGCTTAAGAGGGTACTATTTAACCACAACCCGTAATCACTTCGAGTGCGGGTTCCGTTTGATAAAAAACAGCGTTCATTATAGTAACGAGGGTTGTTATTTTATTTGTGAATGGAACTACTAGAACGAGGTCACTAACTTCGGCCAGGTCTACGAAATTAGTACTGTCTGGGCCCGGAGTAATACTACCAATCTCTTTTTACCGGGTTAGTCGGCTAAGTAAACAGTCATGTTAGATTACACTACTTGAGACGGCGGCATTTTAAAACCGTTAGATAACCAGAACTCGCTTAATAAAATAGAGCTCTCAACAGAAACTTTCTTTAGGTCCGTTAAGCTCTTTTAACAGGTCTATAACTTAATCTTCATAAACACGTACCGCGCAATACATACCGGGTAAGCCCTGCAACAGAGAATAGGCCGATAAAATTAGTGGCGCTGGGCTTAGTTCCTCGTACGTGGTTAAGTACAGCCACCTTTATATTATAATTTCTTCCGTGTCTTCTACTTACCCCATTATGTGTACATCTTGGGTTATGAAAAGATAAACTTGTTAGCGGAGTCGCACTTCCTCTTTACTTAGAGTAGCTTCTTCTGCTTGTACCATGAATAGATAAATTGAGTTTTCTAAATGCCCGTTAAGTTGTACAACTTTGTGAACGTGTTTACCCATAACTAACAAATTTTTATCTTCCAGCATGATTTAGTCTGAAAATACACCGAGCGCACTGAGTTAACATAGCTTTTCGGTAGCTACTACGCCAACGACCATTGGGGAAACTAACCTTAGAGTACCTATGTAACCTTCCTGATAGTGAGTCTCCAATGTGTCTTCCTAAAATGGCAGCAGTACAAGGCCTTCTTATAGTTTCAATATTTCTAGCGTTACTTTGCCCATAATTTGTCGTCCAACATCCACTTAATGAATTAATACTGTCGTCATTTGTTGACGAACTTCATAATCATTTTTTAGTTAAACGAGAACCACTATGAGAACTTTAGTACGAAGGTTTACCATTAGAGTAAAAATCTGAACTTCGGTAACTTTCGTGGCTCCCTATAAGTTAGTTAGCACGGGGTCCATCACCAGTACAACAAGCTTAACGACGATTATATGTTCTCCAGTTAGTTAACCTTGTACCGATAAATTAGGCAGTAACCTGACTCACTATGCCTTGAATCTCGCTGTATACAGTTGTTAGCTTGTTAATTCTCTCGTTTAAGTTTTGTATCTAGTACTGTAATAATCTATATAGCGAGAAGCAGTCCTAGATACATTTTTTTACCCGTGTAATTATTCTTTTCTTCCCTTTGTTTAATAGCTAGAGCTCGTTCTTTTTTTCTTAAACCTCAAAATACTTAGAGATAGATTACTTATGAGGTAACTAGGTTTTAAACAAAGCGCAAATAAGTTTAATTAATAATATTTAAGGTCTCAAACTCGGATTCCGAGTCCGCAATAAGAACTATTTGGGGTATTCTATTTTAAGTGATTAAAAAGCTCGCTACTCGCTCATGAGCGAATAGGTAATGGAAGGCGGTCTCACTTCCCTTTTCTCGATCCTAATAGTAAGGATTTATTGGACTTCCTTCAACCCCTGAACAGAGCTATACGGAATTATTGACTATTCCTGCACGAGGCACTTGTACTACTAGTCTTACAGAAACGTCCACTTTATCTTCGTATAACGATTCGGTTACTGAGCGTAAGGTTCTCACAACTTAACTTTGCAAGAGTATCCGAGGTAACCGCTCAAAAAATGCAAGGTCTGGTATTACAAGCTATATCAACTACTAAAGGTCGTTTTATTTCCGCCAGTTTCTGACTTATTATTTCTTTTCTTCCTGGTAGGTAGGCGGTTTTATTTTTTCTCGTCAACGGTCTTATTAGCCGTATGACTATTAGGTGGTCTTAACTAACCAATTTACCATGGTACCTATGGGATCTGCTAAATTTGCGAATGCGAGATCCAAGTCTCGTCTTGCTTTGCTCGGCTATTAACAAGAACCATTTTTCACTATGTTTGAAAGAGGATTAGCTCTACAGCGTCCTAGAAACCCACACCGGTGCACTTGTACTACTGGCGCCTGTACAAGTTATTTTTTTACTGGTATTGTATGTCACTGATTATTTTAAAATGAATTCTCAACCAGATAGTACCTCAAAAATACGTACTCGAGTACTCGTTCTCATTAAGGTTAAGGTGGCCAATTCTCGGGATAACTATTCGATTTGGGTTATTTGAGATAACGACAATTTCCTTGTACACGTTGGTTTATTCGCCGTATTTAATGTTTCGTCGTAACGTTTCCCTGTATATAGGTTCATTCTTCAAACTTTATAAACAGAAAATCATTATGCACAAGAACTCACGATAGTCCTAACGACCCTAGTTGATTGGTTTGTAGGTAGGTTCCTTGGTACCATTTATTATATTTTTTACCCTCCTTTCATATTTTTAATGGTTTTATTTTTGGTTATTTTCCGTTATAGTGGTTGTTTATTCGGTCGTATTTTGTGTCAAAAAATGAATTAAAGTAAAAGCTGAGGGTAGATATTTATATCTACTTAGTACTCATTATACTATCGGCGTAATGGTGGCTTCTTAACCTGAATAGAGGAGGTATAAAAAAAGTGCTTCATAGGAATGACAGTTTGTTATTGTCGCATTAGAATCTCAAATAAATTGGAACGAATGAAGGTCCCTAAAAGCATAAATTCTTATTATACGATATATGGAATACGAGTAATTAAACTAAATGACTCATGTTAATGACGTTTTTCTGCACATTTTATTTTAAAGTTTGATTAATTACGCGTAATACGTAATTTATAAAGGTTTATTTATTCCATATGTTACTTTTATAGGTTTTACTTGTCTTACTTGCGAAATTACAAGCCAAACTGACCAAATAACCGATATTCATTGACACGAAAGCGTGTTTTGAGTACATTCCCGCCGCCTTACAGCCAAGCGAAACTGAATAGTTTTTGCTTGTTATGTTCGTAACTTTTATTCTTATGCATATAGCATCAAAACCCATAACTAGGATGTTGTTTGTTTGTACGAATGCACTTTAAATTACTACCTTTAGTTCACCCGTGTGAACAACTATAATTACTACGGTTATACTTACCCTTTCTGATGCCATAAAGTAACAGTCTTAATTAAGGGTCAAGTCCTCCTTATCGAGTTCGGACGTAAGGTGTAGAATGAAGACCATCTCAAATATAAAGAAAACCTTTACGGAACCTATACGGATGTCTTTTCTTATGGGACTGAGGTTTTGTTGGACTACATTTATTAGGGCTTTGCTGATGTTTACCTTGCGAAAAACTATTCCAACTCAAATTAATGTCGTGGTCACTACTTTGCCAATAATTGGGTTGTCCTCAACTAAAATAACGATAGGGGATATGCTAAGTTGTTCGCCCAGTGCTCATACCTGTACGCCCGCCGGATCTACCACAGTAATTTTTATACTTTTGGTAACAAACAGCACGACGTCCACTTTGTTATTTGAGAGGGCTTACGCGAGATGCTACCTTGTTAAGACTTACCAGGTCAGACCACCATATATTAAGTCGTTTACATAATTACGCTCAACTACGAGGACCTTCTAAACCATTAGCTAAATTACCTATAAAATGTTTGATATAGTTACTCGAATCATTTATGATAAGAAGGCGATAGTTAGCAAGGTAATTTTAACTAAATTCGCTTAACTTATTTCCATAGACCAGTCCATGAAAACTTGGCTTGTGAGTTTGTAATCAGAAAAGTGGCCTACCCCCGAGTTCGAGACTTAGCAACAGAATATTAGATTCAAGTGGTGTTCGGTCGTTAAGTTATAATTACCCTCGTGTTCGTGGAAAAATATTAGCTTTGCGACATCTAAGTTGGTAACGCGCGCTAGACTGGAGACGATAACAAAGCCCGTACAACTACGCGTTTCTTAGACGGAAGTAACCATTCCTAAAGAAACTAAGTGATCCATTGGGCCAAAAGTTTTTATTTGTTGTTTACGTTGTTGATGAGTTTATGATGAAATTGTTACAACTTTTAAGCCACCTAATGTAATAGTTAGTTACACCACGATGTTTTCTACGTGGGACGTAGTTACACATAAGACTCCGGTACGTACGCAACTCAAAGCTATTTTTATATCTAGTAGGTGTTTGATCAATAAATTTAAGGATGCGAAAAAGGATACTACTAAAAGATCCATACCTACCGTGGTTATGAGTCTGACTACGTTTTGGTCGCCAATATCACTAGCCACTATACTTCTTAGCTTTCTAAGGGGTACACCTAGAGATTAATCTTTGTATTAAATGTGATACTTGAACGACGTTAAAGCTCAATTACTTTTATTAGATATGAATTCCTAATCTAAGTTAGCTATAATTCTTACCTATAGTACTTTGTTTGTCCCTACCACGACGTTCCTCCGCCACGTGATCCTCGAATACTCAAACCGCGGAATTTTGCAGAGATACTTCTCGGAGTTAAAAGTGATCTATAACAAAGTCCCCAAAGATATCCACGATAATTACGTTATCGGAATCAACCTCGGTTTCTACTCGGATAACGTTGAGAACTTCGTTATACCTTGCTTAAACGAGAAAAAAGAAGGGGAAAAGACTTACTATTTGAGCGAAGAATAAATCGGAATAAGCCTTTAGGCAGGAAAAAGATGGGCGCGTGACTGATAACCTTAAATCGGCTAACCTGAACGAAAATGGAGTGGTTTGGAAACGTTGTTGATAATCTTTTTATGTAACTAAAATTTTTTCATTTATTGAGCAGATACGCAGATTAAGAATGGCGTTGGCTATAACGTTGTCCTTTTCAGTTTTGGAAAAGCTTAGTTCCATTACTAGCTTGTCTTTAATGAGGTGACGTACAAAATCGTTCGCCGTCAAATGGAGGACCAAAGGGATACTGGTGCTATTTTTTGTGGACAATAACCCTACCGCCGAATAAACTTTTGTGTGGCGAGAGGGGACAAAATCTCTCGGAATTAGGACTAGGATCGCATCTTTTCGTTTAATAACATTAATTAGAAAAGGGTTCGTTTCCGGTTTATGGGTTTTTATACTAACTACAAAAACTGTCCTAAAAACTTTAAGTTAAAAGATTATTCTAGGCGAAATTATTTCTTAATTGCCTTTTTTAATTACTTATATAGCTTCATTAGTTACTTTAACTTGTCTAACAGGGGTAACTATCAGGATAGTTCGTTAACGGTCCCATAGTTGCAGATTATTTGATATTTATGTAAGTTTTATAGGAAATATAACTTTTGTTTCTAGGGCTCTTACATTTGCGGGGGAAACTAAAAAGAAGGCTGTGAGAGCCTTCCTCTTATCTACGTCCTATATCTCTACGGCCTTTACGAGATTCTCACAAGTTAAGCGCTCATTTGTGACTGTCCTGAATGCTTTTTAGAGTTCCAGCTCCGTTTTTTACAAAAATTACTCCCTCAAATCTATCTGATTTACTGGCTTAATTTTTGTAAAAAATTGTTTCTCTAACCCCAAAAAGCATTCAGGACTGACTAATCTCCTCGCGTATTAACCCTATTCCAGGCGGAAATATTTCTCTTACCGGTTGGACTTCACTTTTGACCGGCGAAGAATTGTACATCTCTATTTTTTTAAACTTCTTATAGAGATATATTTGATTTAAATGGCATTTCCTCGCTTTCAATACAACGGGTAGGAATTCCTAAATGTCTTAGTTTTTTATTTTACGTAATGACTCGGTTCCGTTGATTAAAGCATAAGGACATTAATACCTCCGGGAAAATTGGGAGGTTGGGAATAACAGCTTGGACTTTCGTCCTTACTATAAGAATTTTAACATTTTGAACGTTTGTGTATATTTTACGGATATCGGCATTTTCCGAAACCAGTAAGTTGTCCATTGGTCGTACTTTGATTATTTCCTTAAAATTAGTTATATTTTTTTAATTTAGCATAAGTGTCAAATTTTTTCTGATTTTTACTGTAAATGACGTATTTACGACTAAGACCCCATTCAACCGCTTTTAATTAATTGATGACAAATTTAATACCTGATTACGGGATACATAAATGTCTAACCAACCTGAATAGTGAGCCGCCTTGTTATAGATACCCTCCATAACCCTCACGGAGAAAGGCAATACCTTAAGTTAGACTAATAGAACAATTTCGCAGATAACAATGTTTTAAACCTGTCGTAATATCTTACCTGTTCTGGGTAGTGAGACTTAACAAATTGCGTCGTGCGCGTCCCAATCCGGTTAAACCCTAATATTGATCGCAACTTTACTGGAATTCTTTTTCGGGATGTTTAACATGCCACATATTTGTTTAAATGTGGTTAAAACTGTGTAAAAAATTTCTATCAAAACTCGAATATCTCTTTTGGTCTCAACTACGTTATTAACGCGTGAAACTCACATTGTTCTCACTTAATTAATTTGCCGCTGATCCCTCACTAATATTTTTTTAAATGGTGTTTCTGAAAAGAGCGAGATTTACCGATCGGTAAAATCTCCAATGTCTTAAAAGACGTAGTTTAAGTAGGGGGGGATATAAATTTCTAACGGAATTTCTTAGGAAAAGATAATTTCTAATAGAAATATCTTAAGGTGGGTAAAATCTAGGACCAAATCTTTTTGTTCTAAGATGAGTATGACTTCGATGAGATGATAAAGGGATATTAGTTTTTACGGATCTGAACAAAATATGAAACGAATTAGTTGATTCGATACTCGTTAATCCTAAACCATGATAGGATAAATAAGGAGACTTTTCGAGCCATTATTTTTCGGGGAAAAAATATTTCGGAGTTAGTTGAATAACAAAAAATAATCCATAAAATAGAGCTTTATACTTATGTGAACGTTCGTTCGTTAAAAGAATAGACTAGTACCTAAAGATATTTTTTCGCGAACGTGAACCTCGTACAGCAATAGGAACACTAAGAAATTTTTGGAATTCAACCGGTTTAGTAATACCAAGAACGACCCTTCTTAAGAATTTCGATTTTTTTTGTAAACTAGGCTTATTATAAATAAGAGATCCTAAAAGTTAAATAATTATCTAAATTTGCTCCTCTAACATACCCGTCTTTATTTGTTTCAACAGAATGTGATCCTTTATACCTAGTGATGTGGAATTATCAACTTCTACGTTTTTTTCACCGACTAAAAGTACATTTAATGAACCCGAAATTCATGTTTATACTTTTTGAATAATTATGGCCGTGTCAACAACGAGGTCTAATACTATACTGATTAACATAGGACGACGATGGAGTGTTATTTTTTTATAAAACACAACACTGTGTCCCCTACTTACTCCTGTGTCATAAAGTATTTATAAATTTTTTTATACCAGGGCCTTAAGTAGTATATCGTAAATTTCAATTGCTATATGTTAGACTCACCCTGAAAACACATTTGGTATTTTATCTCTGCTGAAGGTCACTCTAATAAGAACTAGGCTATTCACCAAATTTTGTTAAAAAATAATGTTTTTTAATACGACCTATAAAATAGCTTAATTATCTTTCCTGTGGCTTAAGACGTTGGCTTCTTCTCCTGAAATGACTTGTTTTGTACTTTTCTGAACGTCTATCATATTTTTTCCGCTAAATCTCCACGGTTACCTTCAGCCATATCTTTAAGTGTTTGGTTACAGATCTAACCATTTAAAACATCGGGTTGTTTTTTTGTACGGAGATACCTGAACGGTAGTTAGATATTAACGTTGTTTTGTACCAATAATACTTTAAGCGAGTTCCAGAGCAATATCAAATCTATGATTTTAGTTCTTTTAGCTACTCAGTTGCCGGACGTATTAGATATTTACCCATGTATCGTGTATACTTATAGTTCAAACATAAATATAATGTTTCTATTTAAATTTTTTTTCGATATAAATATACGTATACTGTCTATTTTTTAAATAAGGACAAAAATTTAGACTTAATTCTCAAAATTTTAGTTAAAATCTTTTTTTTCTGATGGGTCTTTTTGTTTCCCTAATGAACTTTTATTTATCTGTGGTATAAGTATATATATTTTGTAAAACTCTTTTATTAACTTGGTAAAATGTTCGGGGTGGTACCTAGTGAATTATGAGTGAATTATAATAAAAACATATTATACTGACAAAAAATAGAACAACAAAACCACACAAGTACCAAATAAGTTTCGCAAAAAAATAGTTGGGTAGATAACCTTTTTACTATCCATAGATATTTAGCTAATCATTTCTTAAATTCTTTCTAAACAATGTATAGCTTAGTCGAATATTACTTTAAGAGGCGCTATTGTTTTTGTTAAAACTAAATAATTTTCTTTTACTTCTTTATGTTTTATTTTAATTATTAGAAGAAAGATTGAAATGACCAAGAAAATATTTTCTATCAGTTACAAATGAGTTTTTATAAATAGTCAATGTCCATTTATAAGACGTTAATTTTTGTTTTAAATACGATGTTGTATAAAATAAGTTACTAACATTTAAACTATAACTTCTGATATTTAATCGTCACTTAGATGTATTGAGGGAGTTTCTTAAGGTACTATTACACGAGCGTTACTTTACCCTAGTTAGACTATCACTATCTTGTAATTTAACGTTTATAAAACTAATGCGTGTAAGAAATCAAGCTCTTGTTATACTTTTTAATCGTCATCGTAAAAGATAACCGCTAGGAACCCTCTTAACCTCAATACTGCTTCTTCTACTAAGTCTAAGTCTTCTTAAATCCGAGCTAAATTCAGGAATTGGGAGTTTAAAACAATACACGGTGGATGTAAGGCACGAAATACGCGTCTTAGGTTTAAATCACACAGAGACATAGCTAGGTCTTGTATTTCGCCTTTCATCCGCCTTAATTTACTTTATAGTTGTATGAGATCCTTTTTGTTTTTGTAAGGCACAGTTCGCTTAACATAATCATATCTAATGAATTTGGTTAACTCGCAAAATCTTGCAGCAATGAGTTACTTAGATAGGGGCCATTCCATAGCTAAGTTTAAATAGTCCTGAATGCTTTTTTGGGGTTAGAGAAGCAATTTTTTACAAAAATTAAGCCAGTAAATCAGATAGATTTGAGGGAGTCATTTTTGTAAAAAACGGAGCTGGAACCCCAAAAGCGTTCGGTAAAAATATGGGAATTTTCCTATTTTAACTTTAATAGGTAAAATCCCATATCTTAATTTTTATAGGGGTTATTCCATAGTTAAATAGTCCTCGCAAATACGACTAAGTGAGTGGAGACCTCGACCGGGACAACTATTTTTTAGTTGCTTTTTTTGATTTGGACTCGGTTCGACTTCAACGGCTAAATCACCCAAATTTCGTTTTTTGATAAAGACGTTAGCTTTTATTGGGTCTTTTATACTCCAATTCATGAAATAAATCCTATAATAGGCGAGACCTAAACCTAAATTTTTGTAGTTGTTTTTCATTTAGGTTATGTTGTTGGTTAGTTACCTTGCTACTTACCATTTTTTTTTAGTTTAAGAAATACAGAATTACTTACCGTAAAACCACCCTTACGAACTCTTTTACAGAGTCCCCCCTAACTTTAAATGAATAGTAGTTCTGACCAATTTAGTTCGTCCTCGAGCGGGGTAAAGTAATAGAAATGGTGAATAACTCGTTTGGATATGACCACTACACCATATATTAAAAAAACTATTAAACGAGGGACTATTGGTTGTTTAAGCACGTGCTTAGGTTCGGGCAAAAGTTTATCGTTGCTCGGTCGGGAAACTAAATGAACGTCCCTAACCGTCTCTAACGCACCCTCGGTAAGTTGAGTACTGCCCCGGTAATTGACTTAAACTTTTTTGTTAATTTAAATTTGGTAATTGTCTTGTTTTTTAACGGAGATAAAATGCTTTAATAGTTTATTTAGGTAATCCGTACTCAGTTCTTCTACTCCTAAAGGCCTAAAGATAACGACCACGTGTTCTTTTTTGACGAAAAGATATAGTAGTCTTAGTTACCACACTTGGTGAAGTTCTCTGTGGGTGGTGTGTGTAAAAATTTAATGGATAACCGTACTAACGTGTGGTTGTTTACCTAAATGCTCTATCAACACTTTTACTTACCAACACGAGCGATGAGCGTTTTTCGATACCTGACGGGTGTCGGCTAACACTTTAAGAAGTTAAACTTCTATATTTTCAAAATAGTCATCTTGCAAAACTAGCGGCTAACAGAGCACTATTTTCGACCGAATACGCTAATGGAGTTCTTCTATGTACAGTTCGTAATCCGCAAAGAATGTTATAGTTTATAGTTAGTCTACCTCCAGGACCATAATTTCTATAATACTTCAATAACGAGCCAAGTCGCTTAAGCTAACGACTAGCACTATACAAAATAGCGCGGGTCCATAAGAAGACCGAATAACGGCCTTAACTACCTGTACGATTTTTAAAGTCAGAAAAATAACTTGGTCTTCCTTTTATATCTGAGTGTGGAAATATGCTGTAGTACAGGCGGATAGGTGATTATTTCTTGTTGGTTAATGTTTAGGTCTTTTATTTTTACCGGTACCGAAATTTTCCTTTTTTATTAGTAATGGTAACCGTATGAAACGTTGCAGCTGTAAAATATCTGTGACGTTTTCTACGCTTAATAAGAAGCCTTGCTCGACTTGAGTAAGAGTTACTTTACAACCTTGCTTGCCTAAGACAATAAGTCCTTCAACGTTTCGTTAATGGTAGGGTTAAAGGCTCAGTGTAAAGGCTCAGTTATAAACTTCCTAATGCTTTTTGTTTTGTTTTTAATCTTATTGTTAGTTGAGCCTGACCTATTCCTAAAATCACAACATTAAGATCTCAGACACTTGTAAAGTAAATTAAGACGGGACCACGAAACTAATTTTTTAAAAAGTCAAATAGTGATTGTTAAGAGAACTATTTATTCTTTAATAATTTTTTAATATGAAAAAATTATTAACAGATGATATCAATAAAAATTTATTATTTTTATTTAATCCCCTATAGTACAATGAAGCTACCTCGCGACATTGGGAAAACAAAACGTATGACTTAAGAGGTACAAAACGTCTTCTTTTTCTTTAACGCTAATGTTAACTACTAAATGGGAAACAACCGAGACCACGACGTTGTGGCCGTTCGAACTTTTCTTGGGTTCGGGCTAAATACCGATATCAGTTTCGTGAACAACTGTTAGTTCAGGGGCGATGACCTAAACGTTAACCTCCACGGTAAGGCTTTTCACTTACCCTAGAAGACCTTTGTAAGGCGTTAGTTCCAAAACGAGATCCTTTAGTATGAATATGAGTATTTTCGAACTTATCATACTCGCGTCTATTTATGTAACGACTATAGCTAGTACGACTATGCCAAAATCGGGGACATTACTGTCTTGGATTTATAAAAGCGATGGGTATGGAGCGACTTCCCTGACCCGTTTTCTTTGTTTTTCACATACTGATGGACCGACGGGTAGTTATATGATAGCGAGGGCATTGTTAGCTGTCATTTCTAATACTCAAATTACGAGCAAAGATGTTTTAAGGAATATCTTTTTCTCGAGTTTCAGAAGGTCGTAAATTTTTTGCGATGGACCGAATGTAGACCTTTGTTTGTAATGAGCGTCTCGCTTCTCGTTTTTTTCAACTACCGGTTGGGCATTTTGTTTAGAATAATTAGGTGCGTTTGGAAGAATTGTCAAATACAAATCTTCTATAATAACTTAATATATCTTTTTTACCTATGTTTAAGTATTCGAACCGACTACGAAATTCTCTGCTACGCCAAGTCGGTAACTTATCGTTATGACTTCGCAATTTATCACAATATGGTGGCAACGTTCCTTTAAACCTTGTTAGATGTCGTCTATTTTTTATTGGTATTGTCAATTAGAATAGCGTAGGGCGTAGGCGGGAATACCTGTGGAAGAGGGGTGTCCCCTCTTCCCTTTATGCATTCAATATTTCTTTTATGCGAGGTGGGGGAGAGGGTTGTTTCTCTTTCCTTTATGAATTCAAAGAGTTCTTTTCATAAGGGGAGAGGGTAATAGCCCTCTCCCGATCCCCACTCCCATTAATAGGTCTTTAGTTGAATAAAAAAAGATTTGCTCTATAGCGAACGAACCCGTCCTCTTAGGTCATTACCGGTACTAAGAAGTATACAGGCCGCTAATTTCAACGAAATAGCGGGGGGGGGGTTTTCTGTAGGGGCGCATGAAATGGCGCATAACGAGGTGGACATAGAACTCGCTAGTAGTTCGCAACGTACCCGAATAAAAGCAAACCCAACAACGATAGTCCCGCACATCATCAATTGGTTTCTCCTCGAGGGTATCCATGGGTAACAAATAGTTATCGTTCGCTTATTGGTCCTCAATTACGGTGTGGAACACTTGGATTTCGTTGGGGTATTCTGTAGAATACCTTTTTTTGTTTCCTAAATAAAACTAATTAATAAAATAGGTAGACGAACCCTACTCGAAGGTTTATTGCGAAATAACGGACGTACCTCCGTAATAGAAATCAGTAGTGGGGAAAAAATTAGTTATGAGGCCGTTAACGTCATATTCCAAAAGGTAAAACCCTCAGTATTGGATATATTTCTAACGACGGTAGAAGTTCAAGTTAGTGAGGGCTCGGAACTTAAAGGTTTTTGTTTGCTAGATATCCCGATAATTAGGTATGGTTTTGTGCACGAAATGGAAATTCACGAGGTAATAATTAAAGAAGTGCTCATATTATTCCTTGGTCGAAAAATGGGAGATTGGCCGGATGTTATGCCGCTGAAAAATCCAGCAATTTTTTATCTGGGTTTAGTCTTCAGTGTTCTAGTAGACCACAAAGTATGTCTCCTTGTACTTTAAGAAACCTAAAAAATATTGAAGGAAATTAACATCCCTGTATTATTGGCCATTTATTAGGTCCAAAAAGGGGTTATAGTCACTTGAGATGGCCTCATTTGGTAAAAAGTTTTTTAACAAAATAAAGGACAAGACTACATCCTCTTTAAAAATTTCGTCGAAATGTTCGGCCAACGGTTAGGAAATGAACATTTAGATATACTAGGCAGGGCTGTTGACGGAGGCCCAAAACGAACTATTTTCGTGCCGTACTACAGACTTTTCAGTCATTCCTAAACAAATTTAGACGACTAAAGGTTGGTCCGTTTGCAAGTTTTAGTCGGACAGACTTGTAGAAACTCCCGACAAAACGGCCGGTTTTGGTGGTACGGTTTGATGAATTCCGTTAGTTCCGATTTTTTTCACATTATCTCTATTAAAAGCAAAAGTATCGCCTGTTAAAAATGTGCAATACCTTATAAAACGTTGTTTCATATCGTCTTAAATTGGTAATTCAAGAATAACTTTTGATAACCGTTCGTTTTTTAAGATAATTATTCTTTAACTAAAATTTATTATAAATACCTTGAGTGTTTGTTTTTTTAAGGTATTTATAAGTTATATTTTTTTAAAATTATTTATCTACCATTTATGGCGGTTGATGAGTGAGGATTTCTTTAACACGCGAGGAAACGTTCTGTTCCCTAGTGAGAAGGGCGTGACTATTTCGCATGAACGTTATCGCTCCGTCCTCGGGGTAGAAGGTACCCATGATGGCATTAAGCAACTACTACACAACGTCTAAAAGCAGGAAATATGGCTTGATGGTTTGTACCTTTGAGGGGGTTTAGGAGTTACATTATGCACATGACCCAATTGGGTGAGTAGTTTCTTGTGGGAAAAACTACTTCGTTTACTACATAGCGGACTAAACGTCTTAGACTCACTTGGTTTGTTAGGACTAACTTACGAACTACAACTACGTAATTAACGTTTCAATGTAGGAGATTAACTATTTTCAAGACTACATTGTAAAGAACAAATAATTAACGGAATATTATCTCGTTATGTACGACGTAACTTCAGTTATGGTCATTTGACTAGTGTGGTTATTATTCGTTCCAATGATTATTTTATTTTGGAAATAAACAAAGGTAGCATGCTGAGTACTAGGCGCGTGGTTTTGGGATTCGAGTACGCAAAACAAGAGTAGGTTCGGGTATGATTAAAGCTCTTTGACGAAGAGAAAATGCGCAGCTAAAGCCCATACGTACTTTACTTAATTGCCTCAATAAAGAAGACATACCTGGTTGACTATTACATTGCATAGGAGTACTAAACGTAACAAGAATTACTTGGTAAAGAGGAGTTCTATGAGTGGTTGTATTCCACTCCACAATATCCTTTTTATGTCTCCGAACAACTCTCATTATTCATTTACGAGTGAAACACCAAGCTATAGCTTATAAAGAACATAGAGTCGTACAAGTGTTAGACGTTAGTCATAACCTGCGGAAAATACTTTATAGTGGCTTAAGACATGGTTATAAGGACAACTTAAAACTTAAAATTGATAAAAACGTTTTACAAGTAAGTACGCTAAATAAACTTACTTAACTAAGCCTATTAATGATTATAAGTTACGTGCTTAGAACAACACTACTAAAGCAGCTAGTTATCAAACGTCCGCTAGGTTGGGATTTGTACCGCATTTTGGACGAGCAGATTATGATAGTGAGTCGTTTAGTGAGTGGGTAACGTTTAGTTTTGCGTAACGATTTTAAAAAAGACAGAGTTCTATAACTACGAATGAAAGATTTATTTCAACCTAATTAAGTCAGTATTAGTGCGAACGGTTTTTTTCTGAATAATTATGGAGCCAGTTTGACTCGGGGTAGACAAAAAAGTAGATTATACTGGATACCCTAACGCAAATGCTCAATACCAAGGATCAACAAGTTTGGTACGTTCTACTTAGTCATGGACCACTACAAAAACAACATAAAGGTTTACTATACTTCGCCCTTAACCTCCTTCAAAACTTTGAGACCGATGGTTGCAAAGGAGTTAAACCAGTTCTTTAACTCTCGGAACACAAGCTTTTTGGTCAACTAAATTATTAACAAACGAGACGCTGACAACGACATTATTTCGATCTCAGTTTCATCAATCGTCATGATTTCTATGGTCATGAAGTCATTCCCTTTTAGGGAAAACTGTTAAGTATAAGGTAATAGGACACCAACCAAACGTCCGTGTCCAATCGCGGGACCTTTATTTTTAAGTTCTAGACGTAGTGACGTATGTTTGATATTTTCAGAGATTCGCCTGGTTTTACTAGATATAGATAGGGTAATCTAACAATAATTAGAAATTACACGAATTTTACTGCGGCCTATGTTCAGATCTTCTTTATGTTTGTTTTATTAATCCTTTAGTTTCCCCTGTTTGCTACATACGAATAAAGCGATTTCCACGTTGACATCCAGTTAATAATTGGGCAGCCCAAAATTCTCTTTAATGTTCATAAGGGCCCTATTAAGAACTAGAATATAAACGAAACAAGACCGAGGGACTAATATGGAGAATAACCCTATGTTTATCGCGTATATATCTTATGCTCCTACCGTGTGCAGAGGTACCGCACTACGCGCCAAAAAAACCAACCTATCCACTATATAAACCGTAACGTTAACCACGGGGACAGCCTCGGTAATAACCATGACGTAATAAAAAAGGACTAAATGATAAGGCTCCTAAAGAAAAAGAATTTTGCTTCGACATACTAAGTGAACTACTCAAACGACATAAATAACCGTTTTGTTGAAAAAAGCTTTTGGAGTTACAAATACTTCATGGTTCGTCAATAAGAGTTTTTCGTACCTTAGAACCGCATCGATGATATCCGTACCGTAATTGACGGTAGGGAATATAACGACGTTTTCGTGAACTTAAAAAGCATGGAAAAAATGGGAATAGACGGGGATAACGAATGTAGCCAAGACTTGAACCACCGGACCGTCCGACCCGATAACCTCGTGATGAGATATACGGTCGGATAAATGATTTATCTACATGGCTGAATTAACTTGATCCGTCTTTATGCTATAAATTCCCGCAACGTGAACAAATACGTTTTAGTCCCCTTCGAGGACAGCCACGGGGACCTGTAGCCAGCCTGACAACGCATGGTCTATTTCGTCAAGTAAGTCTACTTAAAGAACTAGTTCATCTTGTAATATTCGCGTGAAGTACCCGTGTTGAATAAAAACCGGGTAATTTTCCTGTTCGTAGAAGACGATTCTTTCTTTTTCTAAGACCTAGTTTATTACTTGAAAACCTAGGGTAGTGTAAGCTTGTAGATCCTCATTTACCTTGCGGATGTCAATAACTAGGAGTACCAGTATGTAAATTACTACTAGTTCCTTAACCTCGGTTTCCATAAGCTAAAACCCATGCGGTTTTGGTAAGTACAGGGTAACTAGCGGTCATAGATTGTCTTAGGCTAAATTAGGGGTTAGCACGGAAACTACTGAACCGTAGGGTTTACTTAAAAAGATTTTTTATTAGAGTATGGCCTACAAGTAGTAGGCCACTAATTAATTTACTAAAAATTGGATTATCCGAGCACTGTCTTACGATTTCGAACCTATTATACTATTTTTAAAAATCAATCCCTTTTAATACTGCCAATTGAAAGTCGTTAATGGAGTAGGTCCGTATGTTAGAAATTAGGGAATATTTGGTCCGTTTAGGTATCTTCTTAATCGAGCCCTTTTTTCCTAATCACTGGTGCTATAATAGTTTTACCGGTCGTTGCTTTTAGGAAATCCGACATCAGGAAATCGAAACCGGCGAAATTTTCTTTACAGGAGAGTATGAGACCGTTGCATAGGGAGAGGGTACTTAGTAGGGGATTAAGGATTTGACCGCGTATTTGAGCTTTAGCTATGCCTAGTCGAAAAACATTCATTACCAAGTCTAATATATATGTGCTAAGATAATTTGACAAAGCGTAATGTATTACTGTTTGTGTAGTAGTGGGTGCTTATACGTAAATCGTGGATACGCTAAGTTCGTTTATGAAATTTATAGGGCCAAGTATGGTAACCCCAACTAAGTTTAACCGTACAGTTGCATCTATTTAACTAAGTTCGTACATGGGGGGTTTGTCGATATTAAAAAGATCGCTTAGGCTTATTAGGATGTCCGTATGAATAATCGGGCTTTCTTTATTTTGCGGACAATCTTTTATAAGGTCTTTCGTGGAATAACCATCAACTACTTCGAATAATACTTATACGACGCAGGGTTAATTTGCTTTTTTCGTAACCTACCGAGCGGGTAGTAGGGTTAAATCATTAGTGTGCGTGGAAAAGTTTTTATATACCTAATCGACCGCATGCCGATCCAATACGCTACCGAGTAGGGAGTTAGTAACTTGAGTACGCCGCATATGTTGATGGTAAATGGCAGTTAGTTCATCGGGAGTGATGGCGGGTACGCCGAGACCTACTACTACTTAAATAAGTTAATTCAAATGCCTGATTACGGCTCCCTTACGACGTTTACTTTCTTCGCAATTTAGTTAACCTATAGTTAATGGATGGGAGGCGTACGTTAAAAGACTGATAACTGACGTTCCTTCTGCCGTACAGCGAGATATTGATAGATGAGCTATCTCCATAGTAGCAATCTGGTGACGTAGGTATATTCTACTTGTTAATGGATGCTCAGTCATATCCTTGGTTCCTCGTCTTGTCGGCCAAAGATCTATGTAACTCATTAATAGTCTCAGATAACTGTTAAGCGATCTAACTCGGTTTTACCACCCTAAAATCTCGTGGCTTTGCGTCGTATTTACTTCATTCACTCATTCCTTTATTTTACTGATCACTGAATTCGTCGTTTGTAACGCTTCGTACACTTCCGTATCCCCGACGTAATTTACGTCTTGTTTAATTTTTAAATTACGGAGTTAATTTATTTTTAACCCTTCAGTCGCGTCTATTGGCTCAGTAATTCGCATCAAATAGAAAATTGTTAAAAATACTTTGTTACCGGAAACAGTTACGAGACCGTACCTATCGTTTATAACTTTTAGTAGTAGGACTAAATCTCCATCCAATATTAATAACAGTGCACTCAAAGTACTGGGTACGTGAATTACCGAATTCAGTATTACTAAAATAAACACGCCGTTTTTACCTATTTAACAATCGCCTGATTTTTTACTTATAGGGCCCTTGCCGTTTTTTCGCCTTGGGCCCGAACGAGAGAGTGTATGGGGGGGTTCGAGGAACGACGCTTTATGATTATGAAGTAGTGGTGAACGAGTAGTGGGTTCTCTAACGAGTTTTCGAGTTCATTAAGTAGTGACCCGTAATGAACGGTAACGCCACGGTCTGAGTTGACGCGAAAACGTATTAGTAACGACATACTTTTGACGTGGCTCGTTACTGGTTGTACTCGCGAATTGTCCCTGAATTAGCTTCGATTTTAGGGAACCGAGGGCCGTACGTTCGCGTTGAGGTCTGTAGCTCGTTTAAATCACGCGCGACATCCCTGTAGCATCTCTCTCAAACGTCAGTAAAAGTGCGGCGGTAATATTAGTAGTACGCGATGAAGCGGAAGCTAGTGCTCGTATAGAGGTCAGCGGTTCAAGCGTCGTCTTCTGAGTTTTTCGAGAGGTTTATGTTGTTGTAGTTCAGCGCGGCATCTTAGTAGGTATGGGTCTTAATGGTTGAAGAATGGTGCGAACCAGTGTTAGAATGCTTAAGGATGATAAACGCGTGTATAATACCGAAAAAACACGTATCTTCCTAAATCGACTGACTAACTTTGCTATTTTAGTGGTTTGAGTGCTGCTATAACTAGACGACCTACAGGCCAATCTATTTTTGGATTATGAAGGGCGAGGGGAAGGTCCGCAACTCGGAGTCTGGTACCAAACGTACCATGTATAAATAGTAGTAACGAGAGCAGAAGGTTATTACTTTTGTTTAGTTTGACCGGTGACCTAACTAAAACTACGAGGAAAAGGCGGTGAAAATTGCGAAAAAGGTTTCTTCGTCAGTTATACCGCGCAAGGTGTAAGGTTAGTAGTTTTCGTGGTGAAAATTACCAACGAAGGTTATGTGCAGCTAACTGAAATGCGTCTAGCTCTGCAACCGTTTTTGATTTATTCAGTCATATATAAGGAAACCGTGAGGCGAGAAGCCATTACGTTAGTTAACGCCTAAGAGGGTGCGGAAAATAGCGTGGTTCTGGTATTTATTACCATCGTAGTAGCCGCCATCATTTTACTATGTACCTCACTAACTAACTTCCTCCGTCGTGGAAGTTAAAGTATACGCGTGTAAGTAGTTATTTCCACTGATGAAATAGACATAATAGGTATAGACTACTGTAATGACGACGGTATTTACGGCGGCCCATTACACGGAAATTGGTTCGTCAAACTATTCGCTGGTTCCGTATTCGACGGCTTACGCTAAATAATTTTGGTATCGGCCGTTTAAAAAGGTAATTTAGCTTTTATACTCAACGTTGAAAAAGTAGTTGCGGAGCCCGTCAACGAGGGAGTCATTTTTAAAGAGCAACAAAACGGTAAAGAAGACCGAAAAAGAAAGGGTACCGCGCTGCATTATTTAGTCGTCGGGGATTTCATATCAAACGGTTATGGACTCGTTAAACGTAGTGGACGAGAACCATGTTCTATTGCGGTATTCAACCAAAATTTTATCCAAGGTTTAGTCCTACACCTATCAGTTGACGTCGTGCGGGTACGAATGCTAGTTATTTTAGTAGGTGGTAAGGTCTAACATTTCCAGGACCAGACTTATTTCGGTGGTTTCGCTATTACAGAAGTTTCGTTAGACCAACATTCGCTGGTTAATTGAGGAAGTATGGCGCCCTAAGGTCGACTTTGTGGCGACAACAGAATGTGCGAAAATTATTTAGTTTTCAACGAAGTAGTAGACACCCATAAACTGACTATAGTTGACCACCATCGGGAAGGCGTCGGTAAAAGAATAAATGACACCGATTACGGGTTAGTTATTAGCAATCCCACGCGTCAGGGTTCTTCAGTTTAAACTGGTTTGGACGACGGAGTTGCAGTAGAAATAGTTTAACCGATTGTTAAACTAACCTCGGGAGAAGTGTTATTTATCGTCATTTTAGACATTCGACACTACCACGTTAGTGATGGGGAGGTCGTACAAAAGGACGTAATGCCCATTAAGGGAGCTCGAAATTCCGATTTAGTTAGTCAAGAAACTGAAGAAGAAGGAGCCATATTGCTGCAAACTCGAGAAGAAGGACAAGATTTCGGAACGAATTACACTAAGGTTAAAGTTTTCCTTAATTAAATCGATCAAACAGATGTTTAGGTATTCCTACAGGATTCTGTGCTGGGTGTAGTGCATGGTGGCGAAAACGTCGGTACCACGGTTTCCATTATTAAACACTTTGTGAAACAGAGGGCATAAAGAGGCGGTGTATTAGTTACTGAGCTAGCGCTGGGAGGTATGTTTTTAGCTATAGTTTCAGTCCGTACCTATGGGCAAGACCTAAGTTTTTTGCAAGCTTTTCATTAAGTATGAGATTCCCTAGGTTTAGTCATTAAAAATCGCGTATCCGTTGGTCACTAGGCCGAGGGCTAGGAGCAGGTCCAGGTTGTCCGTGCGGTAATAAAAACCGGGTAACTTATTTTAGTCGGTGCTATTCCTTCATTGGTCGTTTGGGGTACAATAATTATTGCAAATTGAGCTAAACGTTCGCAAATAGTATACGAAGAGCTCTACGGACGTCGAGAAGTCCACTAAACAAAAATTTATAAACGTCATTTGCGAGAAGGTTTGGGTGAACACTATTTACTCTATTTATGAGGAGTTGTCATCTAGGTAGGCCATATCCCTTTAATCCATCTATTAATAATGGGTTCAAGTCAAAATGACACGTCGCGAATGACTAAAGTTGTCATAAAAGATAACGTCTCCCATTTAGTCTTTTATTTCGCTGGTAAAGTAGTCGACTCGCATTCATGACAACACGTGATATGAAAACGCAAGAAGACCCTAGACGATTACTTATCGGAAGTACTTACGTTTGTGCTCGAAGTACACGAAGTTTTAGAAGAACTAGTTCTTTTGCATGTAGTAACCATCGCTGATTGCCATTAAAGTTGAGTAGGCGATTACTTTAATTAAAAAGTAATATTGCCCTAAGTAGCCCAGCAGGACATGCAACTTAAAGGTTTATTTTTGCTAACCCTTTGTCACTAACGGTTATATTACGAGCCGAAAACCGGTTTCGTAGTAGTAACCGATTATTTCGGACAGGTTATAGTGGTTTTGCAGGTGGACTATTTCGTTATTCGGGGCGACTTATAAGAACTTAGGTGAATAAAACATGAGATCCAACGGGAACTATGACGGGAAGGACCATGCGAAATCTTTGTTCTGTCCAATTTAAAAATATGGGAAGGCTTAATTCCGTATCTTCTTGATATCTTCTTTGAGCGAGACCGACAAGTCCCAGTACTGTGCCATTTAGTGAAGGTTATTATCCGAATTAAGGGCGTAGTTGACGTGAAAATATTACGAAGTGACGACGTTTGTTTAACGTTACTAGTCAATAGCGTTGCCGTGTGTAAGGAGCTCTTCCGTTTCGGAAGTAATTACCGAATTGGGCTTGGTTTGGTAGTTGGTTTCTTTTAAGTCACACTTGTGCATTTACCTGTTTTGCAACAACGTATTCCTTTAATTGAGTAATTCGAATTAACTACTTGAAATTGGATTTAGTTCTCAAAACGTATGGACGTAGTAGTGCTATTTGTTCTCGGATATTGTAACCTATGGGCCGATGAAAAATATAGTTTATACACTAACTACACCCAGTTTTCGTAGGGACTGGCGTAGACGCTTATTCAATTAACGATTTTGATTGTTTTTGTATTTTTGTTTGCGGCGGTCGTATCCGGTGGTTTAGTGCCCTAACGCACGATTGAGTTTTGCACGTGACAATTAGTACAAAGGGGTTGATTACCAGTACCCTCTTTGCGGATGGGGATGTATTCTTTCATTACGGAGTCGGTACTGATCTTTTGATTTTAGGTTTTGGTCCCATTAATGGTGTTATACGTAGTGTAAACCATTATTTACAAACGCTTATTACCATTTGGTTAATCTGGGATTCCGTGCACGGCGAACGTGTATTAGGTGAAGTGCGTTGAAGTTTCAGAGACGTGCGTTTTCGGCTGTATTCGATCAGGTTGAGCAGTGGGGATTTTACTTTGTTTCGCGATTGTTTGCACGTAGACGCGAGACTCGGTTTCAGCATTTGACGAGCCCCACTAACCGCTATATGTGAACGTTTCTATTTTGACTCCGCCATTAATTATTTTGCGGCCCATAGCTTGAATTTCATCACATTCGTATGACCTAGTCTAGTAGACGTTTTGGTGGTTTTATGGGGCGTTGTTGGGGGTTTTTATTTCGGTTTCCGTTGTATTTATTCCACCAATTTTCTGGTTACTGGTTTGGGCACGCCTATGAAAATTAACATTTCATTTTTTATAGAACGGGTTAAACAGGACATGGGTTATGTACTTTATGAGAGCTTTCGAGTATAGGTTCGTGTTGTTTTTTACATTCCTGTCGTTGTCATTAATACCATGAATTCGAACATCGTGAATTTCGTTTTACTCCAAAATTAGCGGACGATTTTGCTTATTTTTAGTCGCGGTAAGGTTATTTTTCACGACAATTATATGACGTAAAGTTACGTCAAGGTTAACATGAGAAATATTGGAATAAAAAAAGACGAAGCCAAAAATGGGTAACGCGTCCTATTTAATTACTACCTATTCAAACAAATTGTTGTGGTAAGTGATTCCACCTAAGTGACTATTTGACGCAATTCCGATTACCCCGGCTTATCCAAAAAAGCCTTTAGACTAGCTAACCTCGGTTTTAGGCCAGGTTGTGTCATCAACGGCCAAGACTAAGTAATGCATGTCTCCATTGTACTTAGCTTAGGTTTTGGGGTTATTATTATTTTTTATTATTCTATTACGGACGTGATTGTCGATACCCAAATACGTTTTAATACCTTTTCCTTGCAGAATATACGACGAATGCGTTCGAACTATTTTATTGGTTATACGAATTCCGGTTATTCCACTCTTTCGTAAATAGTCAGGTATCTTTGAGTTTTCAGTAAAAAAGAAGAGTTGATTAGAGTAGTTAAAGCATTGGACCCACGTTGTGTCACTTTACGCCCTAAATACCTAAACTTATTTAACGAGTTAGGCTTGAGGCGGGGATGGGTCTGTAAAAAATTCTATTGGAGTGAGCCCCTAGCCGGTGGTACATTCTCTATAGTCAATTATGGTTCGGTTGTTACATTTCTTAACTTGGGTTCTTGTGGTATCGGGAGTGTTATCGTTTTAGAACAACAACTTAGCGTAGTTAGCATATTGATGGGTTCGGACCGTGGGGTTTCTTCCTGAGGTCCTAATTTGACGGGTATTTATTACTTCCTTACTCGTGATGCTACGGCCAATTATAACCTTCGTAACGTAAAAAGTTATGTACAAATTTGTAGTGAAAAACGAGTCTATCGGGGAATCGAGACCGGCAAAATTGTATCAGAAACACGTAAAGGAGGTTTTTGTTGCACGCTATGGTTGCTGGTGGCCGAGGATTTGGCGATTCTTGACGTTGCCATTAACCGTTTTATTGTTTGAAGTTACGAAGTTTTGGTGGCAGCATGGGACTTTACCCGTGTTCTGCGTTATTAAAGGGTTTTTCTATAACCGGTGGTTATTATATTTTATTTGACCTATAGCTGTAATTTTATTATGTGTCGTGGTGCGGTCAATTTAGTTCCATTCAAGGAGATTTTTTTCGGTACCGGTATCGGTGTTATTATAATCGTTGTTATAGGTCATTATTTTGACCCTTACGTTAACTTTCTGACCCGGTGTAAGATATCCATTATAGGAGTGACTATAGAGCAGGTCTTAGTCTCTGTGGTTTCAGTTTTCATTTCTCAAAGTAACTAAAAACTTTTTTGTTACAGCGAACATAAAACACCTAGGGACAAAAAACAAGTAATATTTTATTCCCATTTAATATTGGTACACGACAAAAGGTTAGTAGCTAGTGAACGACGAGCTGTACAAAGACGGGATTTACGTAGGCGCGTTACAGTAGTCCACATAAGTGGTATTTTTTATTTTATTTCCATTACTCTAATTAAGGTTCTTCTTATCCTTAGCTTATTCGGTTAGCTGCCTTATTTATAAACTAGTACTATATTCGAAGGAAAGACGACCAAAAGAGAGAAAGAACATTATACGTTGATGGTTTCCTTCTTGATCCTAATCTAATTCGTGTTTGTTGTATGGGTTACCGGTTTTATGTCCAACCAAGGTCTAATTAGAGTTAAATAACGCAAGGCCGTGTAACTGTCGTTATATAAAATTTCAACGTCTTTCGTATCATAACCCAAATTGCACACTTTGGGTCAGGACCCTATTTTGTTCGAGAAGTCCTACATAGGGGGTTTAGGTACCACGTAGTGAAGCTTGTTAGACTTCGTAGAGTAGTTATTAGACGACAGAAACAAGTAGTAAAAAGGATAAAAAGTAATTTAATTTCTCCGCTAGTTTAAGTCCTAAAACTATTAAACGTCGTAAAAGTGGTGATTTGAAGTGGAACGGTAACCGTGGTATGTTAACTTTATTTTTCAAAAGTCCTAGACCTATTAGACGGTGGGTGGGGGTTGATTTCTAAACACATAGCGGTCACGCGTAAAAAAGGACTTTTGCTAATATATTCCAACGTGCATGTAAGTTTAGTTACGGATAGACCCGTTTAACAAATGCGTAGGTTAGTTTATTACTAAACAGGACTCCCCGTGGACTACAGCAGTGTAGTATTACATTTTAATTTACTAAAGGTCATCGGCCTAGTTGAGGTAGTCCTATCGGTCGAAGTTGGTATTCAAAAAACCGCAGCGAATACCCCGCAGCAAGATGGAGAGGTAAGAAGGTAAGTATTTGTATTCCTAATTAAGGTAGAAATGGCAGGAATATCGGTTTTTAAGGCCCTCCTTAGCCAGGAACTCGTCGTTATGGAGCCGGTAACACTTTTTAACGATATAAAAGTAGTATCAAATGGCGCTAACTTTAACGAGAAGAATTGAACGCGCGTGCGAGTGACCTAGGTGGATGATGAAACAGATCGTATAATTTCGGGTATATCATACATCATCCAACATTAAGAAGGCACTCTATGTATACAAAAAAAACGTAGAGCCCACTATCAAGTCGTAAAGGTATAGCTAAGCATACCTATCGGACTAGTTTTGACAGGCGTGGGTGATGGCTTAATAGTATCATTGGAACGTTCTTAAATAAGGTAGCTCCTTATCTAAGAAAAAGTTCTCATTTTTGACGAAAAAGTTAATTTCCATTTGCAAACGGACGTAATAGGTTTATAGGATTAAAGGATAGAAGTAGTCTTGGATATGAACCTATTATGAGAAGCGCTTTTAAACCTAAAAAAACATTATGGTACGAAGCTAACCCTAACAAAAATTAATTGTATTTTCCTGGTCATGGATGGCCTTTGGTTGAATTTCATTACAATAACAGGTTGTACGGGCCAACTCTTATTTTTTTTAGTCGAAGGGTACCTTGACCACTTTTTTTTGAGTATCGGTTGGTTTTATCTTTAACCCACATAAGAGGGAAATTACACTAGAGTTTGCTTATTAGTAGATAAAAAAATTCTGGAAAATCTCCTATAAATGCGTCTAGTTACATAAATAATAGAAATCCATTACAGACAGGTATAAGTCGTTTTGGATGTTATATCAGTAAGTAATTTGGTATTTATCCCCTTGAATTAACTCCTAACCGGTTCGCGAAATAAACCATTTATATTAGTAGTTGTTAGTTAAGAGCACACGGTCATACGAATTTTAGACTATTAACTAATTATGGAAGCAGTAGATTTATAAGTCCTCAATGTACTACTATTTCCATGCGTGGAAATAACAGGAATCGTTTGCGGCCTACTCCAACCATTATTTAAGGAAAAAATTATAAATGACATATTTGCGATTTTCGTCCACAAACGACTGACAAAAGTCTATTACCTAAAGGAACACGTAGTTCCATAGAATTGACCCCGTAAACACACCGATAATTACCTTAATTAACTATACCGGAAACATTTATTAGTATGACGTTGTTTCCAAGTATATAAACTCGTTGTTTTTATCTGAGTAAACTACTTATTCTCTCGCGACCTAGGTCTCAAAATCCAACGAGTCTTTTACTACTTATTATTTATAAAAGAAAGCTAACGAGAACTCCTATACCTAATAAATTTTGGGTCCTGGTTCGTATTCGCTTCGATTTTAAAAAATTTTCGTCTTGTTAGTCTTGATAAGCGACATATGCTAAGTTTTTTTATAGGAATAGATTTCGGCGGAGTTCCTTGCTGGTTAATCATGGTTTTTTTAGAAGAGAATTATACTCTCTCACTTTACTCGCAGTATTAGTTACGGGAGTAGGTTTTGGTTTACTGAAAAATTGGCGGTAATTCAATTTATTAAACAGTAAGGGCGCGTCTGCCCTTAGATTGGAGTTGGGATAGGGAAGAGAAATAATCTTTTTCCGAAGTCGGATACGAAATAATTTTACTGTTATCGCCTTGGAAGAGGTACCCTTTTCTCTTTAAAGTCCGGGAATGATTGATGGGTTGTCAAGGTCTTTAACAGGAAGTAGGTTGTGTCGCTAGGGGTCTAGTAAACGAAATAGGTCAAACCTCGGTCGAAGTGAAGGTCGTTGGTGTATTAGACAAAAGCTACTCTGCGACGGTGAATGAAATCGCGGATTTCGATTGTTAAAACAAAACCGAAGAAGCGCGGGGTATGATGAGTTTCAGGGCCAATTGTGATCTCAAAAAGGCTTATTTTCTACAAGAAATAATTGAAAGAAAAAGAGTTGGAAACCGGTTACTTAAGGTTCACGATTATTTAGGAGTTATTGAAACGTCAATACTAGAACCCGCTTTTTTACCTGGTGTAATTTTCGTGGATGTCCAGGGTATAGAACGTTTGGGTAGTCGAGAAGAAGACAACGAAATCTCTAGCTCAGTTATAGAGGTATTACGAGACGGTTGTAGGCACGTGAGCTGAGTGGTTAGAGTGCTTAAGGTTCGCGTATTTCTTTTGCTGATTTGCAACAAAAGAATGAAACAAGATTTCGCAGGTTATTCAAAAAACGACTGAAAAGAGGGTAGGCGCCTTCTAAACGGTTTCATCGTTGTAGTTCGGATATGTCTAGTCCGTTTACTGCCTGTTAAGGGAGTAGTTGGTTGACAAGTTATTCGTGTCTGGGATTAGGGAGATATATGTACCGGAATGCTCTTCGTTTCACGGTGTAGTAAGAAAAATTAACCCGGAACGTTTTATTTGGTGGTTGTGTTGCTCGTTGACGAAGTGGAAGGAGTGCGTGATGAAGTCTAGGTGTTTGTCCTGTACAAAATCCATTTACTTAGAGGGACCATACACGTCCTGCAGCAAGCTCTTGTTGTCTTTGATGAAGACCTTATTGTAGTGGTCGTGCAGCTTATTACTGTTATAGTGGCTATGCTTACAGGAAAGATTACTAAAGTAGGTATAATACGTTGCAGCGTAATGAATGTCATTGCGGCCGTTGTAATTGGCCACGGTTTGCACGGTGACCTCAATTTCGCGGGCAAGAAGGATGAACTTTTAGTTGTCGATTTTCAAGTCAGTAAAGAAGACATCGTCCTTTAAATACCCGTGTTCGTTTCGCTCCACGGGAACTCTATTTTGGGTCAACAACAACGTTTCTTTATGACAGTTGGAATATTTGTTGAGGTAGTTAAAGCTTCCCTTCAACTCGTGCGAACCGATTTTATAGTACCATTATAAGGTTTGTGGGAAATTACGGTTGGAGAAAAACCCATAGATTTCTCTGGGACTTTGGTTTAAGAAACTCATTAACGTTAACGAGGGTTACTCACAAACCATTTGACATGGGAAGCGTTCGGGGATAGGGTATCGTCATTTATCGGTTTCCAGATGAACGGCAGTGACGTCCTAAATTAACGGCATTTGAGGGTCGACGCCGTAATGCTCCTAATCGTTTTTGAAAAAGGGGGCGAAGAAATCGAAAAAATAACATGAGCAGTTTTGGACGAAAACCGTATATGTGAAGCGGTGCCTAAAGCTATTCCGCACCACCTAAGCCATGAGAATTTTAGTTTCCTTGGCGTCGCTAACAAAATTATAACCGTCATTACAAAAGTGGACATCAGGGTAGGGGTGCACAACGTCGTCTTTGATTTCAAGGTAAAAGCATCCACTCTAATTGCCGATTAGGTAGATTGAATCCAAGTGTTCATTTTTGGTTAACGACCTAACCAAGTAGGTTGAAAAGCCATTGAGCAAATTATTTACGAACGTCGAGAAGAAGTCATTTATGCAAGCTATTTCTGTTGTACCCAACGGCTACTCAATGACCGTATTTACGTAGATGTCCTCATGGAGGTTGAGCAACTCATCCACTTAGGCGGCAATTATTAAGTCCCATGAAGTGAAGATTTAGCACATTACGTGCTTTTGTAGATAGCATAAGCCGTAGTCCTTGATTACCGAGTAGGTCCTGTATTATCACTATTAGTATGAAGGAATAAAATAGGAAGTCAAGTCGTTAAACAGGAAAATAGAGTAGTTATGAGTAAGTAAAGGTAGGTATTAAGTTTGGTTCTTCAGTAACAGAGGTTCTAAGACACAGAAGTGAGTCAATACGTAGTTAAATATTGGAATGTCCATCAATCGTTACTAGGATTTTGTAATCAAATAGTAATTTTTTATACGATATCTATGTATAGCTAAGTTGACCTTGGCTCCGCACTATTTTTACCTAAAATTTGCATAGAATCAGCGTCATAAAAATGAACGTAGGCGATGTAATTGAATACGGGAAAGTGTCAGAGTACCTATACCGTTAAATCCATAACGAAAACAAGTACCTTGTTTACTAGTGGCTCTTCTACGGCTCCCACTAATAACCTTTTGACTAAAGTAGGTTTTATAACGAGTTCGTGAAGGATTAGGACTTTTAATGATACATCAGGTAACACTAATGTCGTTTATATACACCCTACTTCTACGCCGCCCAACATGACGTTTAGTCAATAATCTAAAATATTTAGTATTTTTTTAACTGAGGGACTAAGAGATATGCGTAAGGTTACCGCCTTTACATTACGCGACCTAAGAGAGCTTGGGTTGGATACTGTTTGCTATGTACGTAAATTTTTCGTTTTAATTCTTTTAACAGCGTAATCGAGGAAGTTCACTTCCTTGGGGAGAGCGACTATACGAGGAATTGCCGCCGTAAAAACTTCGGTCGAACTCAACCAATAATCCTATATGTCCTCTACGACATTTCGTTGTTGCACACCCACTGTACGTATAGATGTTGCTTCTCGAGAATAAACCGTGATTTTTAGCGGGGAGGAATGGGTATGGAAAATTAAGTCACTATCCATGACTACAGTAGAGTAGTGGAAATAGAAGTCGGTCAATGACATTGCCAATAAATGAGTTGTCATCAAATTCCGAACGATTTTAGATAAACCTAAGAACACGCCTACCAAAAAATTTAACGTCAAGGGTTTGACGACGTCCTAGCCAAACCAAAATGCTATTTCTTTTTTGACTACTAGTTTGTTGTGACTCAGTATTGGTTTCAGCAGTGAGTACGAAACCCGACCTATTTTATGACTAAAGACGTAATCTAAGTCTTCCTCGACGTGATACTCTTGGTGAGAATGAAAAGACAGAAATAAAACAACGCGCGTTCAATTGCGCAAGTGAAATGGCGTTTTAGGTCAATTTAGAATACTAACACTTTAAACGCTATGAAATAGAGTACTGTTGGATGTCCTAGTGACCTCGTATCGTCGTTGAAGGAACTTATTTTCTTTTTCGTTGTAAGTTTTTTCAATGTCAATACTTGTTTCGCAATGACGACGGGTTAATGTTTTTCCACAATAGAATGGATAAGTTCGTGGTCTTCGACACTATGCGTAATAAGGAAACGTTTTTTTATTTAGGTATGGACTTAATCTTGATTTTTCACGGAGACCATTAAAGTACTCAAATTTTCTCCGTAGAAGAGATATATCAGTTCTACTTCGGTATCTACTTAGCGACTCTTAGCCTAGTGTAGTCCGGTACGACGTTTAGTTTGGTCTTAATCCTCGACCATTAAAGTATTAGTTTTCGTTGTGTTGTCTAAGACGTTTACTTCGTCTATTAATAGATTAAATACAAAAACTTTTTATGAGAAACTAAATAAATGTTTAGCTCGGCAGACGTAACGTTATAGTTATACCTCTAGTTAAATTGCGTGAGTAATGTAATTTCCTATTATATTGTAGGATAGGACGTCTACTATAGTTACGAAGGAATTATCCGGGACTATTGGTCTGTTAGGGAGAATTTAATTTTTTTCATTTCGCGTTGGTTAAGGTCCGGTCGCGGGAAAATAGGAGACTACTCTCACGAGGACCTCATTTAACCATATAGCTACAACTACATAACACGCTTGAATCACTGTTATCGGAGTATGTAGCGTGACCTGCGCGGCGAAAAAGGATACGTTAAGGTAGACGGTCAGATCAATCGTAGTTCTTTTAAAGTAGGCGAGGAAATTGAGATCGACGATGCCATCTCCAACGATGTCGTTCATCCATACGAAATGTTTCGCAAAATATGTTCTTTTTGAGTTTCCCTCTCTTATAAGGATAACTTTGTCGGGTCTCACGGGTTACCGAGCTTGGTCCTTTCGTTTATTAATTTAAATCAAAACTGTTAAGACGTGTAAATCGTCTCCTAGACGAGAGACAACCAATAAACGTGGACTGACTAATACCCGTTAATTTTGGTCACATAGTTATACTAGTTGGCTAATTTGAGTCAGTTGAAAACCTGATTACTTACGTTAAAAATAGAAGTTAATGGAATGAACTCCCGCATCGTACACAAAATCGGGAAGTTAAAAATTAGAATTAAACCGAAAACAATTTGGTTTCAGTCGTTTTTTTTGACTCATCTGTCAATTTACTTTTCTGAGAACTCCGGAAATGGTACGTTGACGTGGTTCACGTGAACCTACATTCACTGTTTTAACGGGTTCCTGTTAATTACTGCGTTGTTGATTAGGTACTATGCCAGGTTTTCGTTTACTGGCTACAAGCCCTCGTTTACTCAGTATCAAAGTTTGTTGTACGATCGAGGGACTGGAGGGTAAATGTCGACGAATGGCTTCTTTAAGCGTTAGTAGAGGTACCAAATTGGGTTGTTCAATTAGTATTTAATTGACTTCCGAAACTTTTTTGAAGAAGATGGAAATAGCTACATCACTTTGCCAATTGCTAGTAACTACTTCGCGTTTTCTTTTAGTGACTTAATAGCTTAGTACATCAATCAAACGTTCTACATAATCAGCTATTTTTTCGCGCTCCTCGAAAACCACTTCATGTTGACCGTTGTGAATAATCATTATACTAAGGAGGGTTAGTAAAACGTTACGTCATATGTAATTCGTTAGTCTTTGCACGGCTAACGTAAAATAAAAACGGACTTGGATGTCCATTACAACAATAACTACGATTTAAAGGAAACCTTTGGATGGTTGCTGACTAATCATGTCTACGTCCAAGTCAGCTTTTCTTTAGCAACGTTGTCGTTAAAGCAGTCCTATAAGTTTTTGTATAATTTCTGTATCGTCTTTTTATGTAGTAAGGGTTACTTTGATGACTACCGCGGTACTACAAATAAGGTCGTCTTAGGTAAAAACGTCTTTAGGTACGGTTAATAGGTCTGAATTAAAGCGATAGAGTTTCTAATTTTCATACCGAACAAAGGGGTTCATGTAATTACCGTCATGAATGATGGCGATTTCGCCATGAGTTTCTACTACGATGAGCGTTTGTTCAAGTGTAATATGTTTTTGTAGATGTCCGAAACCGTCTACTAAAGGTTGCCAAACTTTTTTCTTACCTATTCGAGAGGTTTGTATAATTAAACCGTGTAGTTCTACAGTCACTTCATTTATGAAGACGATTTTTTTAATGTAGCGCGAAGGTTTTTTAACTCAGTCATCTGTAGCTTAATCTACTCAACCTTGAGTAACTTTGCCTATGTTGTTTACTACGTATTTACTCTAGATTTTCAAAGCATTGTACCCATGTCTTTTGACTTATATGAGGAGTGAATATATCTCTTTTATATACTGAAGTGGTAAATGCCTTTTTTTAATATAATTAGTTTGTAAGTGACTTAATTAATACCTGACCCCGCAAGGTTAACCTAACACCTTCTTACATTCCGTGTACTATAACTAAAGTCCCTTCGGTTAAATTCGGTACGTTCGAAACACCTAAGGCTGGACGATTTGTCGGATAAAGACGTGTGCTTAAATTTAAAACGACTAAAATGTTTACGGTAGTTGATATGTTAGTTAGGATTACTTTTATCTTAGTTTGTTCGTGCGAAAAGGAAGGGCCTTCAGTAGCGAAATAATTTGGTAAAGCTATAATTTTAATTACTAACCGGACTTTTGCTGACTATACATCACCCGAGAATCAGGAGGTGGAGTATTATTAGATCCGTTAAGCTTGATATTAATTAATATATCAAATAAAAATTCCCGAGATTTACGGATTCTTTATAAAAAGTTCATCTTCTCCTTGTGATCGTTTTGCTGAGCTAGACCGAACCCGACTAATATTATTAGTTAAAAATAGATTTTTACGAGCTGAATTTCGAGAGCTAAAATACTAAATACAAAAACTATAATGCTTTAAAAGGTGATTGTTTTTACCTGAATTGGTCGAGGATTTTTTAAATTACCTACTTTCTCTTTCATTTTTTGTTTTGTTAGGTTTGATGTAAGGGTACGATAGTTTACCTTATATAGTTAAACTTTCGCTATCTCAGAATGTCCGATGTGGATAAAGATTTCAAAGACGTGTGCGTCTATAAGTTTTTCGAAAACTACGCCCTCTTGATGAGCTACAGTTGGTTCCGAGATTTGTTTAACTATCTAGGACCCCATGATGGATAAATTGTGGTCTTGTTTCTCGTCTCATAGCCTAACTTTAGGTATTACCGGATGAAGTATTTTTTCCGGCCCAAAAACTAAGGAGGCTTAATTAACGGGTGTTGTTTGGTCCTAAACAGCGCAAATGAAATTTGCGCTTACCACTCGAAAGACGTAAACTTGTAAATCCACATGTTCTCCTATTTGTTGCATCTTTTGATCGTGTAAGTAGTTACTTACGTCCACGAGGACATAATCGTCGCCCTCTCTACCTCTATTTTTTACCATTTAATTAATCATAATTATGAATATCACCTGTAATATTCGGAAGTAACATAAGACACCGTGCAAAAAATCTTATAAATTCACTAGCACCGCATCTATAAAGTCTTTGGTTTCACATAAATGCTTCTCGTGGGCCATTTCGTAGACCTGAAAATAGTTTTTTTCAAGTAAATCGCCCCCTATTCGTAGATACCGTACTTCAAGGACGTGAGCTATAACACGTAGTTCAATTTCGTGAATACTATTCATTATAGTTAAGAGAACTACTTATAGAATTATCATGATTTTGTTTTAACAAATCTCTACATAAGTTTTTACTGAATTGAGTTCGGTTCAGACGCTAACGAGTTCGCAAGGTACTACTTGAACATATGCGTTACCTATTTTACTTACCGAGGAGCAGCTACTGTCTATAACTTCGTAGCGAACTCACGGAGCTAAGTTAGCATTGTTCTATAAGTTTTCTTTTACTTGTTAATTTACCTTGATGTCCTGCAGATCGGTCATTTAAACGACTGTACTTTCGAGTTTAAGTTCGTTGAGCGCTTTCCGAACCCTATCCTCTACTCCTTTTTCTTTCCTGAGCTCAACTTTCAAAATTTTTGTGTACAATTAATTTTTTGTCTTAATTTAAATAAAGTTGGTCTTACGTACGAAAAGCTTATTAGGGAAACTTCTCTTGTTTGAAAAGAGGAAGGGAAGTCATAAATAACTTCGGACCACGTCGCTAATACAATTTTAACTAAAAAATAGGTTAGTTAGTAGTTATTAGACGTTAAAATTCTACTTGGTTCTGTTGTGTATTCCATATTAGCTGTGAAAAATTTAGGCTAACGAATTCGGTACGGGTAGTTGTGGAATGAGATGTTTGGCTGTGTCCGGTTTGTTTATACCCCTGTTGAGGTACCTTCGTCGAATCGTGACCGGGACCGACTTATAACGGTTGTTTGCGGACCTTAATTCAATAACTAACGGGTTCTGTTAGAGTCACGTTTAGTCAACGTTCGCCTTAATTTAAAGAAAGAGTTGGGGTTATGGGGGGTTCTTAATAACAAAAAAGGACTAACCCTTTGTGAAGGAATACTAGTTAAGAGCGGTGTAGTCCTGTAGTAAAGACTTGCCAATATATGTAATTCAGCATAAGTTGTTCATTGACTACGTTAACAATAGTGAAGTCGTTCATGTGATTACGTATCCGATACAGGCGGACTTAAAAACTTAGTTATACGAAACTACGAATTTCTTCCTGTTTTCGAGCTAAATTGACGAAAAGCATTAGTCAATGTTGTTAGGCCAATAGTAACACAATTATTTCATGAACTTGTACCTCTCAAACGGAATGCGCCAAGTTAATAGCTACAAATAGGGTACCCAAGACCAAATGGTAAAGCATAACTTGAGAAACTACTACTTTAACTTTCAGAGTCCCTCAAACTATGGCTTTGCGTTGCATGTTATCTTTTTTATTTTCTTTAGTTACACAATGGACGTGCTCTTAAAGGAAATTTACTTGTTTCGGTTGACGAGAAAGCTGCACGAAAATCTCTTAATAAAGGTCCTTTAGGATCGGTCACGGGATAAATACTTCGTTAGTCACTTCCAGTCAAAGGAAGCCCCTAGCTTATAATAAATGGAAATAAAAAACTTTTTTGGCAATGAAAAAAACTGATAAATGGTCTTTTACGGTTCCAAACGAACTAACTTTTATAAGTTTTATTACGTCTTGTTAAGACCGTTCTCAACTTACTCGCGAAACTTGTTTCTGCTATACTATAGTCGTCCGGATAAAATAGAGGACTTCGTACAAAGTAATTAGGTTAACTTAATAATTGGTTTCGCTTATGTATGCTTGTTGAAGCGAACAAGGTTTTAGGAAGTCTATTTTTTCCACGACATCAATTAAAACTATAAAATGGACCGGGGGTCAACGGATATCTGTCCTTTTGGGTCCTTGGAAACTCAGTTGAAGCACTTATAACACGACTAAGGTGTGCGGCGATAAATTAACACCAGCTTTCACGACCTGCTGCACTTCACAATGAACTAAATGAGTTTGGTTCACCGTAAAGGCGATTTCATGTTAGAAGTACCATGCTAAAATAATTACTATGACGAGGCGAGTTGTAGTCGTGACCTCTGGAATAAATACCTACACTTAATTTCGTTTCAGTATAGCGTTAGTAGCAACTCAGAGTTAATAAACCTCTTGTTTCGTGTGGAGTTTCTGCTCCCTGTGTTTTCTGCTAACTAGGGCTAAATTAATAGGCGCTATACCGGCTCGATGCACAACCGCTAGGCCATCAGGTAAATGTCAAACCACAGCCTGCAATAGTCCCTAACGTTGTATAGCTTAGGTCGCCGAAAAGGTCACTTAAAAATCAAGAATGGATACGCCCACTCCTATTTTATATACAGGGACACTGGAGTGAGGTAGAATAATCGGCTATGTGACCCTACCTATCACTCGTACGAGGTAACGTATTTGAGCCAAGACTAGTTACCGTTTTTCTTTTCTTCTTCCGGCAACTTTTTTAAGTACTACATCGTTAGCTTAATGACCTAGAGATGCGGTTTGCTCTTCGCGTTGGTCCTATAGTTATAGTTTATCTATTGTTACTTATACAATTTAAACGGTCGCGCAAGGGAAAATGTCTCTGAGGGCTAGTTAATGTGCGTTAGCTAGTTTAGTATTGCCTGTACTTCAGGGGTTCTGGATACCTAGCAAATTAAACACCCCTACATCCAAAACCGTTTTGACTTCAGCGTTACGCACGACGCAAATAACGCCACGTTTCGTTATTCGTTCAGACGTAAGACCGTGGGTGGTGGGATAACCGACCTGTTGTAAAACTTAGTAAAGCTCTGGCCAAACGACTGAAGGGGTAGTTGTAACTCAACGAAAGAGCGAAAGCAAGTTTGTTTCTTTGGCTCCGCCAAGAATGACGGAACTTTAGTCCTTGTCAACTATATCAGTATCCTTGTGTATTTAATAAGGTCTCATTATAACGAAAATTTTTAAATCCCGAAGAGTAATAACTACTTCTTGTAGCGAAACCACAGTTTGTTTTTCTTGTATAGTTTCGCGACGCCTGAGTACAGCTATAAAATAGGTACTGACGATGGGGTTAGGGCTCTTGTGACTTATACCGATACCGACCTTAGTCCCTATAAAGGGAATACTGATGTGGAGGACGGTTTGCAGACCGTTAATTTTGGAAAACCGTTCTCTTCTTTCTGTGGTGGTAGGCACTCCGGTAAGATTCTCTTTAAGAATCTCCGCCAGTCCAAAAAAAGAACGTATTATTACATCTTTGTTAACTTGCTTATACAGTCCTAAACGTTTGTGATCAAGGTCTTCGTTTTTAGGCGTCACGGGTACCTGTTTACGCACTTGCGCTCAATCTTGCCCATTACAGACTAAAAATAGTGGTGGCAAAATTACACAATCAGACGTGTTGCTAGTAACTTTGTCCATATCTATAAGGATGTCGGTTGTGTTAATAATAACTAGCGCGCCTATTTAAACCTAATCGGGTTAACGTAGTCAATGCACCTGCGCAACCAGCGAGAGTAGTGGTCCGTATACGGATGAACGAATGAGGGGTACTTTTTCATAATTGACGGCTACGTCAGTTTGCAAACCTTCGTTAACATAGTGACCTTCTAGACCCACGCCCTAAGTGTGACCGTTGGGTACTATACCTTTAAGCGCCCCGTCCACTTGAAAATCCTCTTCTTGTTTCGCCCTTGTACGTCCGTTAACCTAAATTAAATAAATACCTTGACGAACTATTTCGTCACGTACTAAATTTTCTTCCTTTTTGTGGTCTTAATAGCCGTGGTTACGTGGTTCCTGGACTCTAGCTAAATGCTTAGTCGCGGTAATAAGGACTTCTTATGTAAGGGCTATAAGTGTTAGCTGAATAGTACATGTTTGCTTAACGCTTGCGTTTTTCATTTCTTGTCGACGTACTAAATGTTTAACTCTACTAACTGGCTAAACCAAATAATGGTGTTGTTCAGTTTGTAGATAATAACTAATGGCTTAATTTTAATTTTCGCCTTGTTTACCCATAAGTTTTTTATTCACGGCCTCGTGTCGTTCCGTTTGACCTTAAATCACTTTTTGGAAGATAACTAGGACCGCAAAACTAAGTAAATTAAGTTCATGTACGGTTTTCTATAGTTTACCTTCCTGGTGTCGCGAATGCAAAATTGGACCTGTCATGAAGAAGTCTTCTCGCATAAAAACTTTAGTCGAGAAATGAATTGTTTAATTTACCTCTCTTTTTATGGATCACTGCACGGTTCCTTACCGCTCTTTACTAAAAACTCTGGAACAACTTATTGACGTTCTTTAACCTACAAGGTAAAAACATTCTGTTAGTCCATTTGGGGATCTAGCAAAAGTAACTGTCGGGTTTAGTTAATTAACTGTTAGATTAACCAGTTATATTATGTTCAGTAGTAAAAAATTAATTATATCTTCCTTGATAATACTAATTCTTAAAAAGAAATTCGAGTAACAATAACGAAAGTTCAAAGCAAGGACCTTAACGTTACCGCCTAGGGTGACGTATACTATAATTACAAATAACGGGACGATGAGTTCCTGGTTTGCGACATTGAGTAAAACCTTTGATATATCCACCGATACCGCATCTTATGCATAATAGGGTTTGTGACGTTCATATGAAAGCAAGTTGGCCGAGCCAAGTTCTACAAGGGCGATTAAATTATTTGATGCAATTACTAAGTCAATGAATATTGTCACGCAGCCCTTTGTAGTAAACATCAATAGTTTCGTTATTAGGACATCTAGGTTCTAAATGGCATCGAATGTGACATTGATTACCATACCCTCCGTGACACGTTCGGGTTAGGTTGTTGAGGTAGTCACAAGTATAAGGACGACCAAACTCTCCAATTTACATCGTATGTAGTCATACAGTCCGAAATAATAAGCGCGCGTTCTCCATGGTTTATTTCGGTAAGTCACTTATCCCGCACTTCCGTTTCGGCTTGGGTCCCTCTTAAAGAGAACCGTTTTGGGCCCAAGGCGAAAGTGAAGTGGGTCCGACGATTTCTGGGCTAAATTGAACAAGGTGGATGACAGTTACGTAGCTAAAAGTTTCATCCAACAGGGTGAGGCTGACCTTGCCTAACAGGCAGAAATGGCGTTTGTGGATAAGGGGCTAGGTTAGGGTTTAGTAAAGGTTAGTACGACTAAAAAAAGTAGTGTAGGCCAGGTAACGGTTAGTCACACCGGGGAAACTGACCACGTCATTAAAAAGGTAAGAGTTACTCTATACGAAGCGAACGTCTTTTATGTTTAACCGGACTCCATTATAGTTGAACTGGTGGTGGTTTTAATTGACGCATATTTGGTGCAACATGTCTTGCTTATTAAAGAAGTCCCAGTACGACAGGACGGTTGTATATCCATAATCAGTAGGACCCGTATCCATGTACACGTATTCTGAGTGCTGCTGTCAATGGGCATCTAAAGTATGGGTAGTTAAACCGCAAATCAAACAGAACGTACATTAAGTGGTTTTGTGGTAAGAGTTAGTTCCACCACGTGACTCTACCTCAAGGGAGTAGTAGATACCAATACCTTGGTGCAGACAGAAAGTTTCATGGTAGTAGTTGATGTCATTGAGGACCACGACGCTGAACAACTGGTTATGCCGGTCTTTTACGTCTATTAGGAAACGCTAATTTTAGAGGAAGGTTTGGTACAGGATGTCGAAGTACGTTATTTTGTGGGCCGGTGGGGCCTGGGTTTTGGTGTCCGTAACAAGGACGACCACGTCCAACACGAAGGTCTAATTAGTTTCGGAGTGCATGGCGAAGTGCTCGTATTGAATTCCGTAAAAGAAAAAGTACTTTCATTCTTATTCCATGGGACGGTGGCGGTGGTCTCGCACGTCTAAGGGAAGAAGGTAAAAACAGAAGATGCTATTGCGAATGCAACTATGAGTGGTCGCCAGATTGTAGTCGCTAGTAGACAGGCACGTAAGGTCGTTGGTAGTGTTGAAGTATCGTCGGCGAATTACTTCGTAATTGGACTTAATGTGCTCCTAGTTAAGCTGCTCGAAGAAATAGTTAACGAAGATTATTTCGTTAAAAAAGAACGAACGAGTACGGGAGTTAACCTAAATTTGGAACCATCGCTGAATGTCGGCGAGGAAAATGGACCTACCTAACTCAACCAAACCTCGGTCAGTCACGTTATCTTGCACGACGTAGCCGTCGAGCGTTGTAACTTCCATTATTTTACAGTAGTGTTATTCGTTTAGGACAAAATAGTGGTGATTGGCGCGCTTAGGGATGAGGAGATAGATCCCTTATCGAGGGCGAAAAGTGATGGCTTAGAAGGTTTATGGTTCTAAGTATTGACGTTGAAACTTTTATTTCTAGACGTAGTAGTTATACTACTACGTAGTAGCAAAATTTATTAAAAAGATATGGGCAAAGTAGGTCACGACGTCCTCGATCATTTTAGAAAAAACGACATCATTCCCGAAGACAGTAAATTAATGGAATTTATTTATTTTTATCACAGATAACCAAAAACAATAGTTTTTTATCATAGATGAAATATTCAAATTATGTACTACAAGATATGTCCCCTTAAAAGCCGCATAAAGGGAAACTAAAAGATTTAGTTATAGACGACAGTGATGAGGTCATGGGTAAAGAAAAACTCTTTCATGAAAAGGGGTTCCTAGTTGTTAGTACGATACTGGTTTTCATGAAGCAGGTAAAAGTACAGAGGGGGGAACTAAACGACGGTTCTGCATTGTATTTAAAAGATACCGAGAACGATCATTATTATGGAGGGTCACGCGGTGTGGACACTACCAGCATTTACGTCTTCCTTGGCATTTATTGACGCGAGGAACGTTGTAGTTGACAACTATGTCGAGACCCTTTGCATGTAGTATTGTTTGGCAATTAGGATAAAAAGGTTGACCTCACAGTTGTTCTCGGTCGAGTACGGGCGCAAGTTACCTGTAACTGAGAACCATACGAAGTAAACTACTCTGCAAGTGTAGTTTATTTACTTAGAATAGTATTGCTCGATGTGTGAACGGAACACGTAGTATATGGTCCGTTGACCGCGCATGAAACCTTGGACTTGAAAATTCTCCATATCAGGGCCGTTAATGGGTGTTTGGATTAAAAAAACGGTTAACTGAGTAAAAAACAACCTACCCTGGCAGAGGTATGTGAAGCGGTTAGACATTAAATAGACAAAGTACTTTAGGGTACTTGCGTTTTAAAAGTCCGTTATGATGATCGAGTCGAACGAGAAGTGCTCGCACCTAGTAATTAAAAAGATGAACAACGTTCAACAGTCGCTGTAGACGACTTCTTTGGTAAACATGATTACGACGGGCACGGTATTATTTAGGATTTTAAATCCTGTAGTTTTTACAGCTTTAAAAAGGTATTGGACTCATATACCGCGTGGCGGTTTGGGACTAATCACTATACTTAGCCAATTGGGCCTACGGATGCTTGAGAAGGACAAATGCTATTAGTCTTGCCGTTATTGGTGAGATGAACAAGATAGTTTTAAATAAATATTATGATGATATCATGACATCTTGGAGTTTTGTTTTTATTAAGCAAAATTTGAACTTTATACCCTTTGACGGGGTATCTATACGATCTGAATTATATTTTTATCTCCTCGAGATTTGTTACTTGGCTTTATTACAGTGATATGAATGCGCTTCGGTACTTAGACGCGAAAGCTCGTTATTTCATGACGCATTGTGGATAGATAATGATTCAGACTGTAAGAACAAGTCACGTCCATACCGTCAAAATAGAGAATGTTCACCGCGTGCGGGATACTTGGGATAAGACTACTATCAGCCGCAAATACCAAATTACAAAAACTGAGTTCGTAATGCTTTATCGCAAACCCCTGATCAGTCACAAAAACGGAAGTGACCTAAGGACCCAATATGGAATCCAGGACACGAATTAAAAATATAGTCGGTGAAATGATTGCCGGGTGTTTATTAACGTTGACGGAATCCACCATGTCCCTAGTAAAAGAAACGTAATAGGCCAATGCGTAATTGCTGATTTTTTCTGAAATCAAAGAATCCACCTAAAGAAAAACAACCACATTACCAACGAAATAATCGTTACTATCGTCCTTAAAAGTAAGTCTACGGGCGGAATGTTAATCAGTAAAGTCGATAAAAATATGAATAAAGAAGTCCTAATTAAGAGTACGTTTGCTCACGTTAATAAGTACTTCCACTTTGCTTAATGTAAAGCCGATGTCATCCGGAAAAACATAGTTAAATATTGAACAAGCAGTCGAACGAGTTATATGATTCACGTAAAAGTCCGGCGCTGATCAATAGCAAGAGGAGATGGACTTAGGGCCAATTCAAAAACGGCCCTAAAAAAAATCACCGATCCAATTCAGGCTTTAGCGTTTGACGAAGTTATATTTGCACCCACTTTTCCTTACATTGGGCTCGCAAGGACAGTGGTTAAAGAACAAACAAGTTCAATCGTTTTTACCAGTTTCGTAAGAAAGGTTTTATGCTATCGTAATGAACACATTTATTTAACTACTGAATTTCAACTCTTTTCATACTTAATATTCATGGTTAATCTTTTTCATTAACTCAAATAACCGTTTGTAGAACTACTTTTCGAACTAAACCACGTTAATTCGTTCTAACGGACGAAAAGATTTATAGTAAAAGTAGCAAATAAATGACGAATATGTCCAGATAGTGATGTTGTCATATAAGCAACCGAAGCGGATTTTGCCCGTCGGGTAGTTAATTAACAATTATTCCTATTTTGGTAAGAACTTTAACGTTATTTACGCCCTAAGCTTAGGGTACTTCGGAAATGAGCACACAAATTTGTTCGAACACCAGACTCGGGTTCACTTAAATCTAACGTAAGTTTAACCCCAAGAACCCTTTTAGGTGGCATAAAAAACGGCTTTGTTCCATTATAGTTGTACTTACATAATTAGTTTCTATATGGTCGCTTTGCAAACCGCCATAAACTTGTAGCTCCAAGTGGACGTTGTAACCCGCTCTCACAGTTATTCAATTAAGTAACCCGTTTTAGAGTTAGTTATTTGGATTTTGGTTTTCGTCCCCTTCGCAAACCTAAACGAATACTGCTGGGCTTTCATTGGTTAGGACGTCTAAAAGCAAAACTGAATCCTTAATGACATGGTCTCGTTTATTTTTAACTTCCCGTATAGTAACTTTTCATAGAGGGACGTCCTGCAATACGACACCGTCATGTATTCCCAAGTGCTCTACGGTAACCCCTGTGACAGATATCAAATATAGCACTGACCAATGGATTAAGCCCACTTGTCAATCCACTGAATGGGACATATAAAACGATAATGTTGAAACTGGTACTTCACCGACTTTGTCTCGACGAATGTCTCACAACCGACAATAATTTTATTGACGAGTACTATAATTCTAGACAACTGTTAACGAAGTAATCAGATGCAAAGCGCGAAATACGGACTTTCTACCAGGTTTTTTCACTGGTAGAGAGTCCTAGTTTGGTGCCCTGCAAACTTATCTTTATCTGACCAAAAGTCTCTACGCATCTTCTAAGGCATTATTTAAGGGCCCCATGCAGAACACGGAAGTAGGTTCGATACTCGAATTGAGACAACGGTTCACCGAAAACGGGACTTATCTAGTCCATTCAGTAAACGTCAGAAAAAATGAAGAACTCCATCTCATTTGTTTAGGGCTCAAAAAACTATTATGTGTGGGTTTCCTTGACCTATTAGTCCTTTTCTATTTCTTCGTTCAGCGTAGCGGTGTCGTTTCAATGAACCTAGTACAGCTATTTATGGCTGTAGAAGACGTCTTTGCGACCACTTGAGAAGAGGGAAATGTACGTTACGAAAGAGAAAAACGCGTGGTATTTCGTTTCCAACAGGAAGAAGGTTATAGTGGCACAAGAGCCGCGCTAACGAAAATTCGCGTTTGAGCAGTTTTCGTGGTACTAACTTTTATAATGTTAGGACTATTTAAAGGTGTTTTCTTGTCGGAACCACAAGGACGCGAAAGAAATTATACCAAGGGTTTACTTACCCCAGAAACAGATGACGAGCTCGATATTTTGATCGTGGGCGTCGATTTCGGTTTCATTCACCTAAGTGACCAAGTAATCGGTGGGGAGAACCGCTCCAAAATCAGTGAACCGGAAAGACACTTCATCCACTTTTAACAGGAAATCAATTAGGTATATGGACTAATAATTTATTATTTTATAAGTGCAAATGTAATGCCGCATTTTATACCTAGTCTACTAATGGTGGTTATGAATTTCGTAGGGGTAGAGGTCATTAATGGGTGTGTGTGTCTAGTAGGGAGTCGCGAAAATTAGGACAACGTTGGCGTCAACGAGCTGGTACTTACCATACTTTCGGTATTCACAAGTACATTATTCCGTTAGCCGGACGTGTTGGATAAGGCCTTTATTTCTGTACGACAAGACCACCATTGGGGTTTAGTCCGTTGTAAAAAACGTTCCGGTAGTTTTAACGTATTAGTGGTGTCGGACCTGTGGTCGCTTGAAGTAAACGTAATCGTTTTAGAAGCGCAAATATCAACAACAAGTATCAATCGAAGGCGAAAATATTACAAGTGGTCTACTGACTGTCATTTTCCGACCGGTAAGCTAACTGATTAATGAACACGTAGTTGGTTTATTCATCGCGCTTATTGAACCGTATTAACAGGTCTCAAATTAAGCCGCTGTTTATGGAATAGCATAAAAAAGTTTTATCCCGGATTTAGTAATCCGTTACCTAAGTCTACTGCATTTACGTGCATTCGCTAGCGGTGGGGAACAAGGTTTGTAACGTTTTGACGACTGAAATTTGACGGTATGCATGACGGGGTCGGTTAATTTTACTAACCACGTAATCGTAGGGGAAGTTGCCAGTTCCCGCATATGAGGACGCGTTAAGGTAACTAAAAGACGACTGCATTTACATGGTAAAAAACCACTAAAAGGCGTAGTATCGACTGTGCCGGTAGAAGTGGAACAAAAAGGTTCGGGGGGTTAACTACTTACATGGGGCCTCAGGGACCGAATAAGGTTGAAGCTGAATTTTTGAGTAGGGCTCATTTACCAAAACCTTTTGCCAATTTAAGTTAAACGCCATTAAAATTTCTTCTATGGAGTCCTTAAAAGGTTCCGAGTCGTCGTAAACGGTCTATTCGTAGGTTATTATGTTAATGACCTCAGTATATGAATTAGCGATTTATTTTACGAAGATTTTGGCATAATTTTGTTAGACGCCGTCTAACGCGCCGATTATGGCCGTTCCCACGAAGTGGTACTGCAGGTATTTCACGGACAGCATTTAGTGAAACTGAACAAAAGCAACCATTTGGCCATCTTCGCGGACGCGCAACTTGTAGTTCGTTCTGATTTCCATTAAGTCGGTGATGCCGGTCTGGATTTGAAAGTGAAAAATCTAGATTAGGTCCAGGACTTCAACATCAATTTCGGTTAGAGGGTGGTATACGTCGAGGTTATGTTCGTGTCTAGCGTCGTTAAAGTAGAAGCCGAACTTCTTCAACGTGAGGTTTTAGTCTATTAGCACGTGTAAGTACCTCCTAACGACTTCTTCCGCATTAGCCTATGGGGCTTTGATTGTAACCATGAACACACCTTCATCGGTCCCATCGTTCACGATTTGGATGACGAAGTTGTGGACATTAAACGGCTATAAGAGGGCGTGGAGCTAATTGAAGTGGATCGTATATTAGAGCCGCTCAATTGAGATTTCAGTAACGTATTAACATAGGCCGATTATTTCGGTTAACTAACCGAAATCGTTGTTGTCGTAAGCGAAACTTAAAAAATCGTTATTTGCGAAGCGTACGTCGTCAACCGTTTAGTTTATTGGTATTTTGGTTTGGGTTTTGTATTTTCAAAAACCAAAAACATCGAACTCCAAATCAGTTTAGTTCGCTTCTATGCCGAACGTTCCAAACCCACTAATTTCCTTTACTTTGTTAAACTATTACAAGCCGTGTTAATAGCTCTTTTGAGAATAGGTAAGGGCGAAAAACGGTTAGAAAAAGGACTATTGACAGAAGTAACTATTAGTCATTTGGCGGAACTAAGTCTACAACGTCCCTTAAAAAATTACGCCGACCTAAATTACGTTGTTCGTGTAGTTCGCTAAGTGGGCGCCATTTTTATCGTACGAGCCGGTAGCGGTCAACTTTTGGTCTTTGAGGGGGATGTCATGGACGCCCCCGGGCTTAAAGACGTCCTTTTAGTCCATTTCAGGCGTGTAGTGCTGGCCATTCACGGCGTGATTACCACTCAACAAGGGGGTGATTAACGTGTGGTAGCGGACTTAGGGGTCATTATGCTTATTGTTACTGCAGTCTACAACTGTATTTCAGAACGAAGGACGTAATCAACTGCGTACACAGAATGACGGAGAAAGTATGGTGTTTTATTTCGAGCCCGTTATTAACGTACCGGATACAATTCAAGTACATTAAGAAAATATCTGCGATATCCAACATGTAATACTATTAATTCTGGTACTGGACGTAATTGTTAGTTTAAATTTGACCGACGTATGAGGCGTCGCAAAAATTAAGCGCGATTAAGTATGACGACGACGAGTTGTAGTCATCGTAGTCGTATTGTTGGTCATACGTTAAGTTAGTGTCCCCGTGGTTATAGACGACGTCGAAATTAGACGTGTACTAGACCCAGTTATTTATTTCTATGGAGTGATGGGTACCTAACGTTCGCAGCGTGACGTACAAGATGACTAAAGACCACGCAATAATGTAGGTCGGGGGGAAGACACCAATTAAGGAGTGCAAAAAGACCTTGGTTTGTTCATACGAGCCCACTTTAAAGAAGACGTTTTAGTTCGTACCGTAGCCATTGACGGTTAAGTTCTAAGTAAGCACAAACGTTCTGAACAAATTAGTTTGCGTGTAGTGCTCGAACTTATACAGAATCTAGAAGAGAGTATACGTCTCATTATGGTAGTCGTGGACGAAGGAGGCGTAGGTATCGACGAACCTGTCCTAGTCCTATTGCCCATGGTGCACGGACAGCGTGTCATCGATATACTAGTTATAACTGTGGGTTATCATAACCGAAGAAGTAAGATGTGGAATGTGTATTTTATTTCTCATATTTCAGGTAAGACCGGATTTGAGTTCAACGAACTTTTGTATTTATAAGCAATCTAGTCAATTTACGTCATTTTTAGGTACGTTAGTTTGAGGACGGAGGTTGAGAAATAAAGTGAAGCCGTTCTATGTTTCGGGAACAGAATTAGAGAGCAGGTGGGTCTTCTACTAGATAGCGAACTGCGTATTAGTAAAAACGACTAAATTCTATCTCCTGGAGTAAATTCAATAAAACACGGTTTCGTTCTTATACGAGGGGGCCTTAAGGGAACGACGGTCCTTATTTTGGAAGCGGACGCTGTTTAACCATTGTGCTTAGTCCCTGTTAGTTTAAACGACAAGAGCGAAGGACACAATTACTTTTCCTTATTGGTGTACGTACTTCATTTCGGGTGAGTTTTGCGGAATTATTCCGAAGTTATTGATTAGCAAGGAAACGGTTGCATTCCGGTAAATTTCATTTGTTTATTCGTAGTTTATTACAGCTCAGTCTTATTAACGCTGAATCGCGTATTATTTCTTAAAGCAAATATATATTTGGACGCTTTTCACTCGGCGGACTATCAACTTCACTACCGCTCCATGAAAGTTGTCAAACACGTATTATAGCGAGTGCCGCGAGCTGTTCTAACTAGGTATTGCCTCATTTTCCAACGTTTTCCCGAACGAAAAATCCCCATGCGGGCGGGAACATTTCCGTAACATATTGAGGATCGAGTGCACATTTTTTTGACTGAACCCGTGACCATAGGGGTCTGGTAACAAACACATTTTTGGTTCGACGATAACAGGATCAACAGTATTGGATTAACAAAATTATATGCGAGCAGTAGGCTGGTCGGACTAAAATGGAATGTGGTCGTGACATTCTTATGAAAGAATGGATTGTCAAAAAGGTATAGGTGAGCGCGTAAGCAACGGTAAAGGAAATTAAAAACAGGGAATAGTGGTTACTAGTAAGCAAACACTAACAGAAATAGCTGCTCTTAGTCACGCACTTATGCATGCTCGCGCGGAAGTAGGAATATACTAAGTTACAGATGTCATTGTCTTATTCCATTAAGAACAGGCGTTTTCGCCTTTTAAAAAAGTGCGTCATTAAGGCGTGTATTCTTAAAATACCCGGCTAGCCAGTTAACTAGTAGACCTTTATTTACTCCGGGGAGTCCGTTTATTAAGACGTTAAAAAGAACGTTAAGTAGCTGGACATGGGGACAAAAACGACTATAACCTTATTAACGACGTTTAAGTACAAAAACTGAATAAACGAGATAGGTCCCATTGTTGACTCGAAATAGTAGTTAAAATAGGTGAAATAAGTGCTGATCTTATGTTCCATGAAACCGAACAAAATGATTTAAGTTTTGCATAAGTAGAAGAAGAACGGTTACGCAAGGTAGTTGATTTTTTCGTTAATGTAGTTGTAGTGCGTTCTGCGATTAGCGTCAAAATAAGTAGTACGCTAAGTAACGAAAAAATCAAGGGACCACTTAAGGTCCCCATAGATGTATTTGTTTAACTATTAGTGGAAGTCATGCATAGGGGTTTTATGACACGGCTCAACAAACACCGAAAGAACTCCATTATGAATGAAAAACGACGTATTACGTTAATTCTTCACAACTAAATGGATGTAATCCGGACGGTTGATTTCGCTATATTGGTGTTATTGATTAGTAATTTTATATAAGGACAAATAAAAATTTTGTAAAATAGTCACTGTGATATTTTATAGGTCTAAACATCACAAAGATGAACTATAAAGTGGTTTTTTGGTTCATAGGACACGTCATACACTTGTTTCCTATCAAGGTTACAGAATAAAACATTGTAGCTTTCCGGTGTGAGTTGAATAGCAAGGGAATCGGTAATGTGGGAGATCGGTAGTTCGTGACGGATGGTATTGTCCTTCAGGTAAATCGTCGCTTCGTCCTTGTCATCATATGCCAGTAATATTATACCTTATGGAGGAAGGTCCCCCTCTATCCGACGCGAATTAGCGGTTAGTACTATTTTTTTGTCACGTCGACTACAATAAATGGATGTTCCGTCTCCATTAAGTTGACGAAGGTCCTCTAGCGAGAAGAAGTAATCATCGTTTACAATAATCATTTTAAGTAGCGATGGCGTATGCACGTCGTTCAATGTCGGTCGGTGAGTGAAGACGTGTTCTTGTTTTTGACGACGAACGATTACTTACGTAACTAAGAAATTTTTTTAACGATTTTTCTCTCGCCTCTAATTGGTCAGTCCTAGTGCTTCCGGTACTTCGTGACTCTTTTGTTCACTAGTTTTAATAGCCGATAACAAGGCTAGTTTTGGCGAACAATCGTTGAAGTGGTGACTATAGGCTTCCGTGGAACCCTTTGTATGAAATACTTCGAGTATTTTACCGTGTTGTAATAAGAAAATTAGCACAGATAAGACACAGCGCTGTTCTAGTTTACCTGAAATCGGTACAACATTTTTTAGTACTTCTTTTTGTTGGTACGGACCACACCCTATCGCTCGAAGTATATCCCGTATCGTCGTTTCTAAACCTACTACGTAATTCTCGCTAATCACTGATAATGTTTAATAGAGGACGTCGTTTGGACTCGTTATAGGGACGTTTAGCTAAACGTGTTGATCGCCGTAAAAAATTATTTAATACCGCTCTACCGGTACTAACCTAGTTAATAGATCGTTATCTATGCTTTGGCCTTGTGTTTTGTCTTCATCATGTTGCTAATCTGCCAGACTGATATTGCTTTTAGTGTGGGATGATATTCGATGTTCCTAAAGGTGTTTTTCCAATGAGGCTAAATGTTTGGGATTAGTCGTTTGCGTAGTTGTCGTGGTCGTTTGGATATGAACGAGTTTTGGGTTTTTTTCGCCTATTTTACTAGTCATCTGATGGTGTACCATCAAGCTATTAATAACGACTACTTCTCGAATAGGATTAGTCCGTCCTTTTGTTTTATTACTCTAATGCGATAAAACAAGTACTACCCGAGAAGATGGGAAACGGTCTTCCAGTCCTAAATATATGAAATCCTGTTTAGTCATTTGCAGTAGAGATGAATGGTCTCGCTCAATCAGAGTCTGAACTACGCAAATAAAGTGCATAGGGGTCCAAAAAAGTATTTAAGATGTTTTCATACGCGGTGAAATAATAGGTACTAGATGCACTACTAAAAAAGTTAGTATAAGTACTGTGTGTGTAAGGTTTTAGGCTACTCGAATTTCTTGTTGTTTCGTTTTTGTCGTTTCATTCCTTAAGTGATTCTAATCGAAACCTTTTATTTCCAGAAAATCGATTACCGGTTTGAAACCTTCTTAAGTAATTTCTCGTCTAATCGTAGTCGGGAATATAGTAACGAGCTGGGTTAGTAGGTGGTTCGGTGGGACGAATACTATTAGGCACAGTAGCCAAGAATCTTTATTATGCTGTATAGCGGTCGAAAAAGTAGCTACATTCACTCGTTTTAGGTAACTAGCCATGAAATCGTTACCGTCGTATATGAATGCCGCCACCACGTCATGAACGAGGTCTCAAAGAATTTAGTTAAAATTGGTTTAATGTGAATGTACCAAATTAACGTCCTTAACTTGGGTGTGTTTTTAATCGAGTGACCTACTCAGTACCCTGTTAGAGACTTCGCTAAAGACGTAGTTACTGGATGACCGTTTCACAGCATCGGCCACCTTTAGACCTATTTAAAAAACAACTTCGCAAATTATGGGAGTTTCTTCTAGGTCGCCTCTAACGTTAATAACGAAGTAATCGTGAATCGGACCCAATACCTAATTGATTTCATTAAGGTAGTAATCCGGTACTTTACCCCCTAAAAGGAATGTGGTTAATACGGCGAAATCCACCTTTTCCACCGCGCCGCTAAATACTATGGTAATACGTAGGACCACTACTAACCAAAGAACCATGGACATTTACCAAAACGTTTTCGCAACAGTGAAATCCTTTCAACACATAACGCGGTAAAAAACTTCCTATAGTAATACCTAAAGTACTCCCAAAAGAATTGCCAACCTTTTTTTCGCCTGAGGAAAAATTCTCAAAGTCGTTTGTTTAATAACGTCGTAGACGACTAAAATGAGATCGGGATGAGTGGTAAGGTAAACAGCTTCAATCACGGGATAAATAAGTACATGGTAAGGCACCGTAATGTTTAGATGAGTGATTTTACGAACGATAAGGACCGTTATAGTCACGATATCCTCTTAATAATGAGAAGAAACGTTGTTCTGGTGGTAGTCTATTAAATTAGCGGTTAAAATCTAATAGTGGTGAAATACCAAAATGGACCGGTAAGCCTGTGAAAAGACTATTAGGTAACGAGTTAGAGACATAATTATGCCAAGCACGGAACACGGAAGGTGATAATGTTAATTACTTTTTAGAGAAATAAAACGGATAAAACCTAAAATAAAGAAAGAGACACGCGTATCGGGAATGGTAAAATCTAGGACATTATGCATAAGAACGGATACATAATCCGTCATAATAGACGTGATAACCGCTCCATACCCTAGTAAGTAAACCAAAAAACAAATGTTGTTCACGTTTTCCTTAGTGAAGGTAAACGTTGACCTAGCTATTGGTTCGGTCATGTAATTTTGTTTGAAACAATAGCAAATATCTTTCAGTTGCACCAGTAAATATAATAACCCGTAAACGTTTTCTTCTAGATTTTAATGTGCGATGAAACCTACTACGCCTTATAATAAGATCACTGGGATCTGCAATACTTAATTAGGGTGTGAGACTTTCAGTGACAGAAAATGTTTGAGAGGACCTGTTTGCGTCACTTGGGATAAATTTTCTTTTTTTAGTACTCGGCTAAAGAGTAGTACGAGGGTATAATCGCCATTTTTTAAGCTTTTCATTGAGTTTTCGGGGAAACGTTTTCCTTTGTTAGTCGATATCATAAATTGCACGAGAAACATTCGGTGAACAAAGACCACTAAATAACTTGTTATAGCATATATTAAAATTATACCACATTCTCCTATGTCTAGATACAGTTAAAGTTTTCTCTTGGATTGTCTTATAGAATGGAGACTACTCAAGCGGGAATATTTATTTTCTGAACTACGACGGTATGTTAGTTTTTATCTGTCGCCTCGTGAACCAAAAAGAAGTGGACTTTTAGTTCGTCTAGGATTAGGAAGATGTTAGCTAGACTCGGTTAAACCGAATGTATTAGGACTTCTGTATTTCTAGAAGAATAATAGGGGACGTCCCCTTTGTCACTGGGTACTTTAACCATGACTCAATCGAGAACTCGCTCGGTAACTTCTTCTTGCCGTCGACGTTTATGTTCTTCTTTAGTGCTACGTCCTTGCTTCTTCTCCAAAAGATAAAGTAACCGACGAGCGCCTTCTTCGGCTTCGTTTTTTTCGAGTTTTACTCAATTAACTCTACGTTGTCCTCTTTTACGATTTTGGGTTAGTTGGTTGACGAGTCTTTTTTTGCTGAG
>NZ_QHJG01000025.1:0-2160 GCF_003184185.1 Legionella qingyii
TTCAAAAAAAATTATTCTTTTTTTAAAAATAATGGTCACTTTTTGTGACCATCTCTCAGGCATAAAGCGCTGGAAATAGGCGTAATTAAATGAAATGTCAACAGACTTTAGTGGGGAAGGGGCCTGACCCCATAAGTGCAAGCTATGCTGAATAACTGTTATCGATTTTTTGGCGAACTCCAATTTTCCAAAATTTCACCTGCTGTTTGGACAATTTTGTTTAATTCCTGCTTAAAATTTTTAAAAATAGAAGAGTTAGATAAAGAAAGATCGGTGCTTTGTTTAATATCTTGTGATGTTTCTTTCTCAGCAGTCAGTGCATAATATTGATTAAGTTTGGGATAGAAATCTGTGGTAAAACGTTCAATAAATTTTGTTTTATCTGGTTCAATTAAAGCCTCAAAGTCCAAGGGGATTGGATGCTCATAGGGTATAACCGGTAAACCAATTTTTTTCATCATCGTTCTGGCAAACAATTCTGTCGTTGCAGCACTACCGCGATCACAAGGCATGGCATGAGCCAAATACCATACCATTTCACCTATTTTTTGCATGTTTTCTTTTGTTGGCTCCGGATGTTCAAGAACTGCATGAAACAGCTTATTAATTTTTTCATAAACTTTGGGAATATGTTGGGCTTCGGTGTGAAGAAAATTAAAACTCGGATCGAACCCCATCATATGTGGCAGCGGTTCTTTGGGATAGGTAATTCCTGTCAAGGGCAAATCGCCATCGGTTATGACTACCCAGTCACCTCGCCTGAAATTTCCCTTGTTAGTATCTTTCTGAATTACATATCCACCCTGTGCCTGTGGCACTTTATTGTATAACGACCGGATTCGTTCTTTAACTTCTGGAAAGAAATCTTGATACTTGCCATTTGGATAAACTGGAGTAGTTGGATTGCCCGGTTCATCATAGGATCTCATGATCCCAACTCTCTTCTTTGAGGGTTGGTTCAATTGTAGCGCAATCGCATGTCTTTGCTCGGCTAAAAACTCATATAACGATTTAACAGTCATGGGTTCAGTATTTAGCTTTTGCAGCGATTGTTCAACCGCAGCATGACAAAGCTGGGCGTAATGTTCCTGATCGCTATTCCATGCATTACTAAGACTTTTTGAGTTATTTTGAAAAACTCGCCATTCTTGCTCAGGATCAACACTGTAATCGATCAGATCTGAATCAGGAGCCGGAACAGGTTTCTTTTCCATTCTTGGACCTGTTTGTGAGTCTAATGGTAATGTCTGAGACTCTTCAGAATCAGGATTAAGAGGATCTGAATTCATAATACGGCCTATAAATTCCAGTGTTTTTATTAGTATAGGATAAAAATGATAGTTTATTAGGTCGCTTAAAATGGTAAAGAAACCTAAACATCTCTAGCTTTTCTAATTGCAGTTTCTAAAGCATCTCTTCACGGAAATTTTGAATCATTTATATTCTCCCTGCTATTTATAAATTTTGTATTGCATAATAAAATGTCCAGTGGTATAATTATTGAACAATAACTGATTGTAATTAAAACTTCAGTTATAGCGGCCTATCTTCTCCCAAAGGATTTAAGGAGGACTGGTACTACCTAGTTTTAATCACTAAACGGGTTCGTCGCTGATAAGACTTAATGAAGGAAAGTGTATTCGTTACATACTCATTAAGCCTGGCTCAGCAAACCTGGCTTTTAGTATTTCTCGCAATCACCAATTTTATTAAGTCTATTAGGTTAGATATTCTTTTATGAGGTGATTTATGTATACGAGAAAGGACTATAGGCAATTTTTTGGTGGTTATAAACGTCCAACTAAAACACCATCACGACCTTTAATACAGACACGTGGATTGAAAGAGCGATTATCAGACGAGCAAAAATTAGTGGCAGAACTTTATAAGGAAGGATACGAAGAACTAAAAGAAATTTTTGAAGCAACGAGAGAGGCAGATAGACGCCTTGATCGTATGGCGCATGAGTTCGATCAGAATAATTTAAACTACAGTACAACAAGTGTAGATTCTTCAAACTCAGGCCAGACAGTACAGAATGGTGCTTCTTATTCCAGCGGACAGACAGCGGATTCGCAAAGTACTAATTCTACTTCGCAAAGTACTAATTCTGCTGATTCGCAAAGTACTAATTCTACTGATTCGCAAAGTACTAATTCT
>NZ_QHJG01000025.1:2197-71221 GCF_003184185.1 Legionella qingyii
AAGCGTCTCATGATTAAGATGACTAAGCGTCTCATGATTAAGATGACCAAGCGTTTCATTGTTGAGATGGCTAAGACTGCGTTGTAGTTGACGAGGATCTTCTGCCGGTCGGTTAGGTTCTCTGTTAGAGCGATATTCGCGTCGGACGTTTAATAATAACCTGGTTTACAAAATACTACAGGCGCTCTTTCGACCGTCGAAACGTCAACGTCATTTAGACGAGCTTGGTTACAAGGCGAGGTTTCGTTTAGGAACCAATCTTGCAGAATAACGACGAATACAAAAACGATTTTTTCTTTCTCTTCAATGTGGCCTTTACATACGTTGTTATAGAACATTTAGTTTTATATATGATTAACGAAATGACTATTAACATCGGTTATATAAGTAAATGCTCTTCGAATTTCTCAACCTTTTTAACAAAAGACTTCAGTTGCTCGAGGTCTTCGCAATACTAGTTCGGGAAAATGTTGTACCTCCTCTACAACGTCGACAATTAGTTTATAATTGTTTTAATCTTCGGTAACGCTTTGTTTTTCTTATAATGCTCTTTCGCGACGTGCTCTAATCGTGTCACCAAGCACTTGAGCTACTTCCTCTTTTTTCAATACAAGTTTTTAATAATTGATTAATATAAGTATCATTGTAGTGATTACTTCGCGTGTCCTTAAAACTCCAATTTCTCGTAAACTTTTTATGGTCGCTGTCGTAGCTCAGCGGACCTATAGCCCTTTACCGGTTTTATCCATCGCAACTACCACGTTATAAAGTAACACTTCTGGTCCAGTTTTTTGATTCGTCACTATATTTACCCTAATTACTTTCCGAAGTCCTTCATGTTCTTTCTTGTTACTTTTTCTTCCGTGAACAGCTCCTTCAACCATGTTTGGACCTATTTTGCGTCCGGTTCAATTTTCTTTTTTGTTTTATGGACCCCCATAAAAAATTCGTCGGTAGCCTCGGTTTTCTTTGGCTTGTCATGTTATGGGTATAGGGGAGAGAACTCATTTCTTTTTGTTAGGAAAACGTTTGACGTGATTCACGTCAAACAAAGAAAAGTCCATGTGTTATTAGATATTTTCTTTAAGTAGGACATAACTTTTCCTTACGCGGATAGAGATATTTAATTGTTGACATCTTTTTAGATGAGGTATATAGAAACTTGACGGTCTTTTTACCCTTATCAGTATTTACTTACTGTTGAAAACTGTTTATAATAAAATTACATGTACAGTTCCTGACTCAGAGCGCTCTAAGTCGTAGTTAACGTCGTTATTTTAATAATGGTCATAGAAAATCAACAAATTATAAAAGACCTCAACCCAGAAAATATTGGAATAGTTCTATCAGACGTATCCATAAGTCCACAAAAAGAGGGAGCATTAAAGATGGAACTCTTACCACAAAAAAACAAAATTTTTTAACATCGTAAAGGAGAGGACAAAACTAAACGAGTTTTAAAGTAAATATAATAGTTTTTAACTTATTTTTTACTCCGTTGTAACGGCCGGATTCATGTTTAATATGATTAAAGGATAAATAAACCCATGTATTTAAGACTAATGTCGAGGGTTAGTCTATTGATTAAAATAAAACGTCACCTAGCTCTTTTATTTGCTGAATAATAGAGTTGATTACTTAACAACCTTCCTCAAGCAGAAATTAATCTCGCTTCCGTACTAAAACTAATTAGTACGGATTCTTATTATAAAGATTCTTCGCCTTATTGAGTGAATAAAATAAGAAACTCTAAAGTGTCTATTTAAATTTACAAGAATCTTCTTGTAATACGTTTAAATATTATTCGTGGTTTTTCTTGTCTTAATTGAACATGTGGAAAATTTAATCCGTGGCGCAATTACAACTATTGCAATAATCGACCTCTTAGTTGCAATTTTAGTTTAACACCTAAGCACTATGGTTTTCGTACCCATATTCGATGACTATGAGGGGTTGCGACGTATAGTATTTGGCGCGGATGGAAGTGAAGTCCATTTTATATCGAAACTAAATTTAACGGCCATTTAGGTGACAAATATTGTTGTAAACTTGGCGAATAACTATTACATGAATGAAATGATAATCGCTTAAACATGGCACGTAAAAGTTTTTTGCAAGGCGGAAACTCTTTGTGTGGTTTTACCCATCCAAATATATTTTGGGGGTTATTTTCCAGACGCGGTAGATTTCTTTCTCTGGGCCACGAACTTGGTAACAAAAATCTGAGTAAGAAGAATGGATTTATTCTGGTTGGCCAAAGACGACATTTTGATTTTAATAAGTTCATCCTTATTTAATTTGGTGGTCGGTGTGCTGGTGGGGTTCGTAGAAATAAACTTCTTTACCGTCATTGCCATCTTACATTTTTTAGGTTTAGTTTACGTCAGGTTCTTCGAAGTCGTGACTGTTTCCCATATTGGCGTACTAAATGAACGTGTCCTGGGTAACAAGGACGAACTCGTCATCGTGGATAATTTCGCCAGTAATAGGGGTTTGGTGTTGAATGAAAATTTTTAACTAAGTATATAAATAGGGATTTGAAACTCTTTTTTTTAATAAAAGGACATATCTTTTAGTGCTCCACATTAAAAATTTATAGAATATTAACTATACCAGACATTCGTTCTTGTAATCAACACATTCCGTAATTACTAGAGTATTCACGCCAATCTAACAAGAAGTACCCAGACCTGCAATAACTATGAATAACCACAGATTTTAGAACGACAAGCTGTAAAACAAGATTAAAGTAAACAAGACCCCAATTCTTGTGTGGAAATATATGTACGGTAAACAGTAGTTTAAAACTCAATTGTTGATAGACCAATAAAAGGCGTAGCTTTATTTGTAGGTATAGTGGAGCCACTAGTTGGCTGAATTTGAGTAATTAAACTTCCCAAAAAACTAGCCGAGATTCACATTTTACTAAACCCTTGTAATAGACTATAGGTTGTTACGTTTGAACTTCCAAAAGACCTAATGGTTCTACAAGGTATTAGAAACTAGATTTGAGTAAGTAACAAAAAGGTAGTGTCGACAGAGATCTCATTTGTACCCTTTGTTTGTCGTCTAGTAGCCAATATTGTTAATTTCGTTGTGTTAACCATTATGCGAGGTTCGTTATGTGGTGTACCAATCGCGAGAGATTTGCTCACTCAAGTAGAACACATCTAGGATTCCCATGTTAAAAAAAAGGAAAGTTAAGTAGTCCGTAAACAAAACATATGGTCCTAACGTTTAACCCTAATCACTCTATATTCGTTAGTCTTAATAAGTTTTCTAGTTACATAACTCATTTCAAAAAATGAAGACAACAAGAAAATTCAGACAGACTATTCCTAAGCAAATACCTGTTTTATTCCAGTATTCCGTCAACAGGTGCTCCTTAAGGTTCCTTATGAACCCGTTTGAAGTCAAACGCCTCATTTTAGTTAACAAGAAGTCTTAGAGCTAGAGAATTGTCTCTAAATAAATACTCGACAGACCACGAATAAAAGAAAAGACATGAATATCATAAGCTACTCTGAACTAGTTGGTCGAGAAGATATCTGCCTAATCCCAACGTATTTTGGTCCTTGAATCGGCTTACGCTATATTTTGATACTTTGTTCCCACTATTAAAACAACTAAATTCTATTAACAAAACGGTCACATGACTATTGTATTACTCCAAAACAAGCTCTCTTAAATTATCGAGCACTAAATCTAATAGAAGTGGTCAAAGCAAGTAGGCGAGATTTGTCAAAAAATTTCTATTCGTCTCAAGACTGTTAGAGAACAGAAATTTATAAAAAAGGACTAAACGAACTAAATAAAACCTATTTAGTCTTTCGTTAGATAAATATAAGAGAAAATTTTGGTACTATAAAAGAAAACGGGAGGTATAACCTTCATATCTACACTCATAACTTAGTTAGGTAAAAAGGTATTACGTAATACCTCACTGCGTCTAATGTTTCTTAAGTTATAAGTTTTTCCAAACTAAGTTACGCTAGGCGAACAGATTACTCACCCCAATGTGAGCTTTTTTATGAGAAGAAAGCGGGTGTTAAACCAAGATACGTTCTACTTCTTTATACCAGCACATGTTTGTGTGGGATTATTAAGCATTCTTTTTTTTGACCTCCATATTTTGTGAATTATCAATTAATTATTAGTAACACATAATACGTATACAGCAACCGCACCGTTAATAGATAACGGAATTGGAACATCAGAAGATACGAATTAGTACTTGTAAATCAACGATAATTACCTAATAAATACTTGGGGTTTTTTCCCTTTTCATTTCCTCATACAATACCAGAGAGTACATTTATAAATCTACGCAATAAAACATTGCTATCTCGATGAGAGATATCGGCCAAGCTTGATTAACTTGCTATGGTTCTTTTGGGTCTACTCAATAATGTTTTATAAGTTTACCGTATACTATTTTAATTTGTTAGTTAGTTTCTATTAGGTCAAGATTGGGTACTTCTTAAACGTACGGAACTTTAAGCAGGAAAAAAACTTTCGTAATAGAATGTCGAAGTGGGACTAAAAATAGGACTTTAAATACTAGTTGTACATTACGTTTTGATGCGACGTTTGGTATTTCAAAGCCGGGGGTTTGTTAATCTCTTACGTCGGGGGTTTGAAAACGTAGCGAGAATAGTACGATTTTTATTTCTACTTGAATGATAAATAAAACTTCTTAATTTTAGCGATGAGGTTAGTACACTTGTTCACCAACCGAAATAAGATCTTAGACTACTTGTACGCTAACGAAATTCGATGTTAGTTCTTGTACTGCATACCCTTAATAATTTACGCCTATTAAACTAATCCAGACTTTAATGACCTAAAATAGTGGTTCTTGATTTATCATAACTCAATCGACTCCGCAACATAGTTCGTAAATTGGGAGTCTAGCTTTAACTACTCCTTCTCTTTCGCCTCATGTTCGGGAGACTTAAGTGACAAAAATCATACTCGACAAAACCAAATCTCAAACTGGGTTGCGACTGTATGGCTGAATTGAGATGAACGGGAGAGGGATAACTATTTTTCTAGAATGTATCTCGTTTACTTCTAGTACATAGCTAAAAAAAAGAACGACGGGTTAGACCACTATAACTTCGTTACTTCCATGACGAAGGTTTTTATTTGCTATAACTACTCCTCGCTATACTACCACTTTGAGGTAATAGCTAGCGCCATGTCCTTCCGGTATAACTTCGCCATTTTAAAAATTAATCATTGCCGCGTCTATATTTAGTAACATTACTCTCCCCACTTAGGTATGAGGTAACACGTCGTCACTACCCGGTAAGACTCGAATATCTTATAAATTAAAGTAATCTAAATCTAGAACTTCTTCTTCTGAAATTAAAATTATGGGGTAATTATTCGCGCTAAAAGTTGTTATTTCTTTTCAGACAAAATTCAAATAATTTTTTACCTCGACTACAATTACAAGAACTATTCCTAGTTAAGAGTGGGGATAAGTAACGACGTAAATAGCCGTTGGGACTCTATCATCAACGTAATTAATTATGACCACGTTTACATTTGATAGTTTATCTGCTACCATGGTGGCGTAACCTATATCGTAATAGATCCTTATTGCATCTCCGACGTCTTCAGTATGCGAACAAATTTAGATGATTACACGTTGTGCTATGCGTCTTAAGATAAAGTGTTTTTCGCATGTTCCTATCCAACAATTTGCAACAACGACTATTAAGAATGAATCAACTACCCGTTCTATTTGGTCATCGAAAAAAACTATTTTACGGAGTCTTTGTTAATAGACTCTAGAGATTAGTCAGATTACACCCCTTCGTTTTAAAATAAGGGTTCACAATTTTTTTATGATATAAAAAGTTTAACTAAGCCCGAATTTATAGGATTCTCGCGTTAAACACCGTCAATATTTCCGTAGCGCTACACTTAGTTTTAGAGGACAACTCGGAGGAATGTGAAGATGAATACCCCGGTATAAATGCCCCAGTCCCGGACTGGGGTGACTACGAGTTTAATAAATAAACTAATTAAGAATTAATAGCATGTACCTGGAACCGGCAATCCCCTGGTAAAACGTCGCTGTCCTATATTAAATAGTGTTAATAATAAACATGTTTACTCCAAGCGTCCGGATTACTACGTTCGTGGTAAAAATGGCAATATTAATTAAGGTTACCGAACGTTTAACAAAAACCCCAATCGATAAACTTGACATATTAAGCATGACCAACCTAGCAAATGACAGAATCGACTACAGGTTAATAATGGAAATAGAACTCATAAATTACTTTATAGGACATTCCCTTCAAAATTTAGTAGATGTAATTTAACGTTACAGTAAAGGGGGCTTCCAAAACTTCCACTTCCGCCTTCGACTAATCCTAGATTAACTTTAACTAGGTAGGGACCTTTAACGCGGCCTAGTGTTCACTAAAAAAAAATGACGCTAACGTAGCCGTAGATTTGAGTTGACCCCTCAAGGTAATTTAAGGCGCTAATTTAATCTATTTGGAGGTAACCAACACCCACAAACATTACAAACTAGGCATATATTCGGTTTTAATGGGAGTAATCCAGCGACTTAATTTGCTTTTTGGTATGGCGGTGAGTGGTGGAAGCGAGGCAATAATTTGTAGGTTAGATGAACTCGTTTGTTTGCTCCGCTCAGATAAGACGGTTTAAGACAGTTTTACTGCCCATGCAATTATGGTCGTTTGGGTAACGAAACTGATAGCGGTAACGGGGGTCCATTCTGCCCAAATATAGGCTATATTCAAAAATTATTTCTCCCCATCCTTGGGCCCAGTCTCGGACGAGGGGTTGCTATCTGTAACATCGGTTATTTTAGACGACTACATAGAACACGAAGGAGACCATTTACCGTCCGCATTATCATGCGATTTCCTTACCACTGTAGACCCCATAGAGATTCGTGTTATGGATGACCTTCGAATATAAATTCTAATCTTGAGCGAAATTATATTCGGAAGTATAGAGACTAATTACGGAAGTAGCATCCACTCCCAGAATTTATTAAAAGTAGATGAAATGAGCCAACATTGGTATGAAGTAACGGTTGTCTTTTGGGATTGTGTAATCCTATAACCGATTTAAGTAGCTAAATTCGACACATCGTAAATATATTACAACTACCTATTAGTGGACATAGAGATAAGTGTCATGTGCAACAAGTGAAAAATATTAGTCGATTAGGATGATTTTGTCTTTATAATAATCGTGAATTATTTAAGTATTGAAATGCCACCCTTCGCGTTCACGGTGGACCCGTATGAACTATCTGTGCTTACGATAATTGTGGCTATCAAAAATCGCAACCTTAATTTCATAAAACATGTATTGAATTAACTAGTAGCGACTCACCTAGTTGTAAAAGAACGCCGACTTTCCGATGTGGAAACTCGTAATTCGCAAGAACCGGTCGACATGTTCTGATTTGTGGTTCAACAAATGGTGTTTAATTGTATGGACGAACTCGACTTAACCGATTGTTATACGATTCGTAATCTCTACTCGTGAAATGAAAGTAAATATTTTCAGGTCAACTAATACTTAATGAAAATAATATCATTTATTAGTGTTTTTGTAATGAATTCAATTTGATTTACACGTGATTAGAAAGTAAAAATAAAACAATGCCGAACAAAACAAACTCAATTATATAAAACACTGATCGAAAATTTTTCGTGGTGATAAGTCTACTCATTGTCTTCCGAAAGCGCTTTTCTTAATCTTAATAATTCTACGTTTCGCCAGCTTCGCCATAATTGTGAATAGTGATTTCTCCCGTACCGGACGGGGTGACGAAATGAAGAATTAAAGTTAGCTATTCAAGTACTTGTAAAAACTTAGTAAATATAATATTAAATTTATTACCCCAACGTTAAATACTCCTCTAAGATTACACATCAGAGTCTCTATATCACTAGAGAAAACGTCCTCGTCTCAAGAAAGTATGGTAATCGGTATAAAATAACGGTATGAAATATTGTAACGGATAGCTATACTTTAAGTACGTTAATTGACGTTGAAAATTAATAACCTGTTATCGTTAATTACGTCAATAATGGTATCGTAATAATACCACCCGAGTATTTGACTTCTTTTTGCGGTGTATCATTTTTATCCTTTTATTAATTAAGTTGAACTTGCCATGGATAAAATTAATCTCCAACAACTGTAATTAAATTAAGGCGGATCAAAGGCGCACCAGAAATATGTCTCGTGTGTATTTACATGGAAAAAAATTACGCGGAAATGACCTAAAGCGCGTATTCCTTACCTTGCATCCGATTTTTTCGTTAACAGTTGTCTGGGATTAAATATAGCTTAAATAAATTACTTAAAAAAATTTTAGTAAAGTTCACCCGTTTTAACTCATTTAGGTGAAACGTTGTTTAAACGTGGCTGTTTTCGCCATTTGGTATTTTTGAATCTTGACTACATCTGACCCGATCGTCCTTGAGGTTCTGAATCGCTTTAGTTTTACTTTTTTGGACGTTGTTAAGCTTATTACGCAAGTTATGAGTATAAAAAGAGGATCAGTAACAGAGCAGAATACGTAAGAAAAGGTGGTTGAATTTATTTAATTTCCTTAATTCTTATTCCATTCTTGTCAACTCCGTTTTCTTGGTTTGTAATTCCTATACCGTTCGGGTGGTTTATGACCTAGGCTATTGTACTGCCGCCTCGGATTTTATTAACGATTTCGTCAGTTTTATTATCCGTTCTCTGCGAGTTGAGGACTAAGTTAGTGACTGACAAGTTAGCTTATAGGAGCTACAACTACGAGGTTTTATTTTAGTTAGTTATTATCCCTTAATGCTTGATGTTAGGGACGATTTCGTTAATGCGGTTAGTACCTGCAACGACATTTGCCAACCACGTACTCGGTTACCGGACCCTTATGTGGTTATTAGCAGTCTCCTTACCGGGGGTATTATTATTCTCCTTATTTTTTTCTAACTATTTTTCGTCAGTCATTTTACATTTAATTATGTTATCGGTGTTATTTCCGGCTCGGCTCTAGTGCTTTATGTAGTTCCCAATTTGCGTAAAGAGGTTCGGTATTATTAACTAAGAACCAGTTCAAAACACCAACGAGAAGTACTTTCGGATTTAATGGATAGAGCTCGCTCTTACCACCCAAAAATTCGTAAACACAGCGTCTTCACTGACGTATGCGTCCTGACCTTGGATTTTGAAGTGGACAGTGTATTTGTTATCCTCAAACTAGAAATCATTCTTATCCAAAAACGAGAAATGGTTCTACATTGGACCGTTAAACACGGTCGCCTTAATCAACAACGACCACCAAAAATTCTATCTCTACTAAATTCTGTACTCGTAGAAGGGCCCGAAGTGCACCGTTAGAGTTCTATTATACAAGACCGAGAGACCGCAAACTGAGTACGGGTAATGGATGTATTTGAGGAAACTTTTTTCTACGTTGAAGAACGCGATGACAAACACCGCCATCAGGTCGCTCGTAACGACGCAACACTAACTAAAGTTATGCCATAACCAAACGTAGACTGTACTGCCTTAATAGTTATAATTAGTACGGCATCTAAGCTCCTATATGGTTAACTCACTAAAATAATCGTTAATAAGAATTCAGTAATATTAATCCTGGTATTTCTGGTCGAAGGTAAACACTCGCTTGTCCTCCCGGACCTCCTGAAAGTTTTTCAAATTATCATGAAAGTCCCATAACGAAAAATTAGCCGTATTCCGAAACTATATGGCGAAGCCGATAAAGTACTCTCGGATGCGATGCCAGTACAAATAATTCGTTTAATTATGCTTAGACTGACATGACTAAAGGAGCATTGTCTGATAGAGGTGCGTGGTACCGCCGTTTTAGGAGTCCACGACAAAGGGGATTTATGTCGAGTATCAGTGTCTGTATTCCTAAAACAAATTAATAAACCGAGTAGCGAAAATGATGTCGCCAACAAAAAAGATTTCACCGTAATCCGGGTCGTAGTTGCCTTTAATTTTTACATAACTGCAATAGTAGCCCATCGTAAAATTAAAGTTGCGGCTCTCCTGAATTACCCGGTAAGCGCGGGCGTCCTGCTTATTTAACGGTATTTCCGACGTTATTGTGCTGTGGGTTTTCTTAGTGCTATGAATCTATTTTATTTACAGCGAAAAATCTACTCTGCTCATTAGGGAACTTATTTATTTCTATTTACGCGACGTTATCGCAACATACGCGTACTACAAGAACTAATTAAACCGATACACGAAAAAAAGACTCGGTCGCTATACGGTCTATCCCGCGCTGTGACATCCGTTATTTTTCGCTCTGATAGTAGCGATTTCCGCGTAATTTGCCTTATCCCCGGTATTTTCCCGGGTAGTAAGGTGGTTGTTTTCGGTATCCATCGTTTCGGTTGTAGTGGCATTTCCACCGTTATTAACAACCAAACGGTTAAAGTAACCGCCGTATTTAATGATTTGCCCATTTTAAGGCAACATGAGGAAAGTAATACACCGCTACTTACAAAAGTTAGTGGTGTTATGACAGTAGTTGATTATTCGGGTTCCTATCTTAGTCCCGTTTGTTCCATTATGCTAATTAGCAAACAGGGCTGTTGGTCGGTTAGGGTTCTTGATTTGTATTTTACTCACCCTACCTTTTTTAATGCTACCTACGAAGAGCGGTTGGATTTTTATCGTACTCATTTTGTTGTTGTGACCGTTAGCGTTATGGATTTACGAGCTGGTCCCATAACTGACGTAGTAAACGAAGTAGTGGTATCAATGCCCACTAACTCTGGGGTTACCAGAGACCTTAGTTAAATAGTACAACGTAGTCAAGTTCAAAAAAATCCTAACGAACTCGGTGTAGATGGGGTAATGAAGGAAAAACTGCACGATTGCGTTACCAATGTCGTCCAAGATTTAGTCCCAACAAAACGAAGTGTACACTAGGTATTCTTTTTATTCTTCGTTACCTAAGAACAAGTCCTGGAAGGAGTTATCGCCGTTAAAGGAAATTGTCTTACCCAAAACGTGGTAGTCACGGTTACTACTACAACCGATTTAGGAACAACCTTTAGTTACTCGGGAGTTACGCATTTCCCCAAAGTGACTTAGCTACGAGGTCTCATGGGCGTAGTTCCGACTACAACAATTACCTATTGCGAACAACCTATAACCGTTAACTTTACGGTACGAGACGGTAAAAAACCCCTAATTCGGTATGCGCTTACCGAAACCCGCTACGCGGGTAATGGGTTGAAAAAGGATGGACTCCATGACGTGCATTAACGAGATTGTGAAATAAACGCTCACACGCTTCGAACTCACCTAAAAGTGGAAACCGTACGTTCCATTGACAATGGTTACCTTGTAGTATGTTTGATTGACTTGCCTAATTCCCGTAGTTGCACGGGCCTCCGTAAAACAGGTACAATGACAATTAGACCAATATTTGGAATTGGTCTGATGAGAGAAGTAAAAGTAAATGAAATTTCGCATGGCAATGGTTTCGCGACAGTAGATATCGGTAAGGCATCCATACAAGGTGAGGCCCCTATCTTCGGTAGTCGGGAAGATTCCCCGCTTGCTAAACTAATTCATAAAGGACCCACAGTGACGGTCCGGACGAGTGGCTTTACCAATGGTGACCCTGTTATTAAAGTCCCAATATCCAAGAACCACACGCGAGATTTCGGTCCCGTGGTTTATTGTTTTATGATTACTAATTGTCTTCTCATTCGAAACTGACTTATTTGCAAGAACGGTCAACGGGACGAAATAAATTAAATAGGAAACTTATTCCTTATATTAAGTGTTATGCAGAGGGAATCTCCATAGTCAATTAGTCCGAAAGCACCAACGGAACCCTTAATTAACTAAGCAATCGTAGTTTTATACACGAACTCACTCAGAATTAACTACATTCCGAACTTCAAGAACGCGAAACGAAACTCAGTTAAAGTAAACCGAAAGATTATTACGTGAATTACCATAATTCGGAGCCGGTTTAGCAAACGAATTAAAAAACTACCGGAGAAGAAGAAAAACTCGGTAAACTGCCGAATTAACGTTAAGTATCAATTTAACGTAGAGTAATGCACAATTAACAGATTCTTCATCAAACTCAACTAATGCAACAAGTAGGTTAAGTTTAACACGGAAAAAGCGGAACCGACATCGGCTAACTTGTCGAGGACGTGCAAGAGGACGTGATTTCTCACAGGTTAATCGTGGATTTCGCTAACATAGACTCCCATTAGGACTTGGCTCCCACATCGGTAAGGTTAGTACAGAATCAACTTCTAAATGAACACCAAATATATTTCTAACGCTTCGTTCTTATAAACGGAAAAGCCGAAAATATACTCTTGCTTCGCGAAATTCGCTCCGTAAAAGAAGGTCGCGGAAACTATAATCTCTCAAATTAGGTGACAAAGAAAAGGAGTTGCCTCATACGACTGAGCCTTATTCTCTTGATAATCCTAACGGGTATTCGCAAGACTTCAATAGGTCGAGTAAAAGACGAACATTAGCCCGCGAACTATTGGGTTCTCTCCTCGATAAATTTATTCGAAGTCGGTAGTTATGTAGCGATAGATTTCAATAACTAACGAAAGAATTGCGAAACCACCAACGATTTTTAAGAACACGCGCTCATTGAACAACAACCCGTTGTACCTAATTAACTAACCGACAATTTTTTGGAAGTATTCTGTATATTTCGACTATCCGATTAACCAAAACACGAACAACTAAGGGTACGACTCGCCTATAGTCATTACGCGCTCATAAAAGAACAACACGAAAATAAAAAGGTGGACTTATTTACCCATCTCAGTTAAATTTGCGCCATAGATTTAACGACATTATTGGTCCTACTAAATTGCGTAATCCAGAGCATTTATTCCATGAACCGGGACATATAACTAGCCGTGGTTTTAGTCGTTTACTACGTAAGGGAACTGAATTAAATATGGGTTTATGTCTGTCTCCTAATAACGAGGCGCGAGGTAACTTAAGATTGGGTTCGACTCCGGTTGCGTACGATAAACGAACAAAGTTTCGTGGTATTCGACGAAGTTAACTTCAGAATCTCGAGACATACCTACCTAATACTAAATTCCGGGCGGAATGGCGTAATCCCATCCTTTATCCAACAAGACATACACGGGTCTCACACCAGCTTTCTCTCGTACGCTATTGTTACTTATACTACGTAAAAAAATAATATACTGTTGACTCGTTGTAATTTATAGGAACCAGTAATATAATCTAAAATGATTATATAACCAATTTTAAATTAGAAACGTTATTTAATTTATGTTTCAACTATTTTAGCGAAGGTGAAGTCCGAACAACTACACCATTACTTGTATGAAGGGAACGAAACATTGCCTATTTTTCGGTAGAAAAAAGTAAAAACGGTCTACAACTCTATCACGTCTGACCCTATTAGGATAGTTAAGGACTTCAAGTGATTGTCATGCGAGTAAAAAGTTATTTACCGTATTTTATTCTTCGGAGAACCTCAAACGGTTCTCAAATTCGTAAAAACGACGGAATCTTCGTAATAAAAAGTACTGAAGTTCCGCTAATAATCAATTACAATAGTAAGGATGTAATATAATCTTATTTGATTATAAAGTTATCAGGTTTTATGAACGAATTAAATGAGTATTTTATACTACCGAAATTAAACGATTCTAGGAGATAGAGCGCAGTAATTTAAGCTTATAATTATTTGACGGTTCCCAGCGAAACCAGGCATAGAAATAATAAACTTAACGAGGCCAGGACATCCCCTAAGGTTAAACATATTATTGGGGGCTGAAATGGTTCTATTCCCTCCCGCTCTGAGTTTTATATGAGTACCAGGTATAGAAGTCCGAGATATTAAGGTGCGAGACCCAAAAATTATCGGGTTTAGTTTGGGCTATTTTGAGGTCGACGTTGAACATTCGAACATCGTAATAATACTAATTGATTAAAAGACCGAAGTACATATCTATCTATTCTCGGTATGGTTATTCGAGGTAAAAATAAAGGGTAATTATTGTGAGGCTCAAGTAGTCACGGTAGTTGTTAGAGAAAATTTTATTAAGCAAAAAGAAAAACACCAGACATAAAAGAAACGTGCTCAAGAAAATTTCTATTTTATCGTAGTCCCGTCCCTACTATTCGTATTACTTGACACCCAGACATTATATGAAATAATAGAAAAAAGTTTCAATTTATAAGACGTTATCTATTTCTGAGTCGCACTCATTAATTTTTTGGTAATTATCCCGGTCTCAAACCCCAGGTCCATGCCTGATCTCAGAGCCGAGGACCGACTGATTCTATATACGGCGTTAAACTCGGTTTCAGCACTACTAAACGTAGTACGCCGGTTACTGCAAGTACCGAAGGGGTCGGGTCAAGCCGTCCAGCTTCGCGAAGTCTTTAATTCCGTAGCTGCCTGGTACATAAATATTTAAGTAGACAAAAAAATCAAACTCTCCTTTAAACTCATAGTACAAGTCTTTATACCTAGCAAAAATATAGTTCTAGTACCCGATTAACTCGGGTAAGGTGTCCAAAAACACCATCTAATGGGACGGTGAACAATAGCAATCGCTGTAAGGTATTGCGAACAAATTCTTTCACTCTCTGGTCGGGTCCTAATCGAGGTACCCAATTTTGACGCCATCCCGGGACGAAAAATACAACATTACAGCGTAGAGCGTCTCGTATTAATCTTTCATCAACTAAGCTTAGCGATATGGAAAAGAGGGTTCTAAGTCGCCGTCGTAGGTTTATGTTATAAAATAAATTGACCGTTATAAAATAATTTAGTTATCAGCTATGGGGATGCCTATTTAAATTGTTTTTTAGTGGTCCAAATTCTTATCTCCTGTTTTCAAGAACCATTAAGACAAGAAGTTGTCGTTAAAAAACCTTACTTTGCAATATTAAAAAACGATGTAGACGCGGTTCTAATACAAAACTCTCCTACATTTAAACGCTACCTAGATTAAATTCTGTAACTTTATTCTCACCGTTATAACGAACCGGTTATGAAGGCTTAGGTTCTTAGTCTTAAAATAAAAATTTACGATAAACTCAGAGTTTAAATAGGTATTAAGGGGGTTTATCTTTGTAGATATTAATACTTTTTTCTCCAAAGGTCTCACAAATTGGTTTAGTTAAATGAATTGGTAGTATAAAATTCAAATCGAGTGTTTCTATTAGATTAAGATTTTAAAATTGATAAACTACGCCGTATCACTTTACTATACGACTAATCCAGGTGATTAACCACTTACATCCAAAAAGACTAAGCCGCCACTAAAAAGGAGTGTTCCTTTTTAATTAAAATATTAGGCTTGCCTAGATGTCTAAATGTCAAATTTAAAGCGGCTCAACTGAAAGGAACATCTGACATTTGATAAGACGCTGTCTTGGTTTGAGTTCACCATTTCCTTGAATAGCGCGAGTTATTTTTCCCTGAGTTATTTACTTTTTAATACTTTACATATAACTACCTTTTAAATGAAATCGGTATTCGCCCTTGTGAGCGCTGTAATAACTAGGGCCATTACCGGTTAACGAACGTTTTCAAGGTCTTTCACGGTTTCTTCTACAAAACGAGCGGTAGTTCCGACGTGCATTCCGAAAGCTACTTCCACCAACCTCTTTTTGTAGTCGCGAACTAGCTTCATTTGATAACAAGTTCCAACGACTAAACTAAGCACGATTACGTTTTTACAATCGCCTCGAACTTTGTGCTTTAACACCTTTTGGAAACAATCTCCGTCTTATACTACACTAGCTACGTCGGTTAACGAAACTTAAAATACGACCCGAGTGATGATTTTAAGTACCGCTTTGGTACAGCCAAGGTCGTTTGAGAAAATCAATACAATATGCCCTCGGATATCCCCATACGCCTGTTTAATAAGGGACCTTAAAGGGTGAGCAATACCGACGGACCTTCTAACGAGGTCGTGAACGTCGTCCTTTATGGTATTATAATTTTGGAAGTCTTAACTGTGGCTATTGACGTGAACTCAATAAGTTTGAATAACTAGTTACGCCTAAAGGTCGACCACATCACTTAGAACAATGACCGGGGCCGCACCTTCACCCACTTCTTAATCGTTACTTAGGTTACCACCTATTTCAACGTAAGTGTCCACCCTGTCAATGACCGTTTTTTTATTACGTCCGGCGATGTCCTTTAAACTTCTTTTATAGGAACCTCGACCCACCTTTTTTAGGTTTATAACATAAACGTCTGACACTAGAACTCTACCGTTAACTACCACGAGAAAAGCCGCGAAAACGGTTAGTTCCACTTCAAACAAGGAGACCTAGAGCAAATTAGCAACTCGCAAGATAAGTGTTCTTTTACCACCTTCCCTACAACTTTTTTTAAGGTTTATAGTTCGAACCGGTACCAAATCTAACACCACAGTTTTACCCGAGTGACCAAAGTCCACGAGTGGCACTTTTTCATCTTGTCATGTAGTTCTATCCCTAACTACTTCCACGTTTTAACTAAACACCGCCCTTCGCAGGATGTCCACTGCAAAAACTTTTTCCTTTAAAAAAACTCGGTTGATAAAAACTACTCCACTTCGGATGTTACGCATAGCGAGCTCTTCTTTAAAAACCAGGCCATGAGCGTCAGTAGGGAAAACTATGCCTTCTTCTTCGTTAAGTTTAACGTTTGCTATGGCTAATACCAAACCGTCGTCGACACACCTGATTCCTAGAATGAGCACGAGTAGCGCACTGGAGAGTTTAAGCACGGCCTTAAGAAACCCATTTGGTGATGGTAGGTTGAGTATTACTTTACGGAACCCCGCCTATGTTTGTTTCACCTAGTCCTGCACTCAATCCAAACATACCTTAGCTTTCGATAGAACTTTAGTTCGTCCACTTATAATTAGATCTACTACTTGGTTAACCCACCATAATTACTTAGTTTAATTATAATTTTGTGTTTATGGCCCTGGTTTTAGTGTTTTTAATTACCTCGTCGCAATATTTGTACAACGCGCTCCAGGTAAAGTGCGATGAGGGTAGAAACACCTTGCTCGTTTTCCAAGTAAACATCTCCTACATCTACCTTTACATAAGAACCTAAAGAGTAGACCTTAACCACACCACTTATGTCCCGTGACAGGGCTATGCGACCAGTTACGTCAGTTCCGTGTCCAACTATTTAAGTACGTGTGCTCAAAATTATAAGAAGGAATACTTCCGATATAGTTCCACACACTTTTTAATTTAATAGTGTGAGGGCCAACAAAGCTTTTTTTTAGTTAGGATAACTTAAGCCCTCGACTCCGACATCTTTTACGCTAATTTCAACGAGCACGGATATGACCTTTCGTTCGGCACTAAACAAAACTAGTACGAATGGTACCAGCATGAATGTACCGATACCGTGAATGGCGTTTCTTATTTGGGATATTCGTACCTAAACCAGGTAAAGAAAGTCTCCAAATAGCACGAGGGTAAGGTATACTCATAGCAACCGTCCCTTTTTTAACACAGCTTCTTACAAAGTTGCTAAAAAGACTTGAGCAATTAAACGCACACCCACAACTTTTATGGCGACGTCACTAAAATCTTGGGCACAATCCCCTTCCCCCTAAGTATGTTAAGGGTCAAGGTAAAAATGTTTTCGAAGCGCTCAAAACAAGACGTTTGTTTTAACAAAAGTAGCGGCTACTTTAAGTTAGTCCAAAACCAGCATGTCCTTTAGATAAACGTTACTTTTGTTACCCGCACCTCGGACTAGAATGCGACTGTCGTTTCCCCAACCCACCACCTTGTCACTAACGACCACATTGTCCTTTTCGACTTTACTACCTACGACGTTACCACCCACCCAACCCACCTTGGAAACCGCCTTTAGGTGACTCAACACGTCGTCGAGAACTTCATAAGTTTTAGAAACTTCTCCTTCCCGAAAACGCAGTACAACGCTCAGAAAGTTTTCATGAAGTAAGGTCCGAAAGACCTAAATTTCTTTTTATATTTTATCATCCACTACAAGCACCAAATCCACAATACGTCCGCGAGCTTGACCACCTTCTATTCTCATGCTTCCATGGTTTATTTCTTTACCGCCTGTCTAATTGTTCTAAAACAAATCTCGCACCTGACCATTAAGAATCGACGCCTCCTATACCTTTACATTAAGCGGAGGAATACGGAGAAAGCTGTCTCTATTTTCTAAACCTTTAACCTGAAAGATAGTAACTCCTTCCTGAGTTTTGGAATATTTTTCTTCACGTTATATTCACCGCACTCGTTCACACGGATTTACGCAATTTTCAGTTTTTAGCGATTTTACAAGATATAAATTGGTACTACCAATTTGAAGTTCCTCCTTATCTTTACGTATTTTTCTTGTAAACCAGCTATCATAATTGTGAAAATTAAAGAAGTACGAAGTAAAAATGTCTTCGAGTCCGACGTAGCCATTTACAACTGGTGGACAGTGTTACATACCGTCGAACATTTCCTTTATTTCCGACACAACTATTAACGCAAAGCTTCCTATGATGCGCTCCCAACTCATTTCTATAAGAAGTTACGGAACGACCAACACCAGATCCTCAGTGGAGCTGTCGCTCACTACGTTGGGATTTTCTCGTTTAGTTTCGGACGACAGTTCCAACAGAGTTACGCTACGTAATTGCGTCGTTACTTATTTTTTAATTTTAAATCGGATTTAAAATTTAACTGTGCTTTTTTATCACTTCCTCGTACAATACCTATTCAGTACCTTATTTTAAACATGGTAGAACGACCCTCGTCATTAATGATAACCGAAATCATTAAACCGTCAACGACTACTACGTACGTTTCGTTTTACGCTTCAGTTGAGATTTTCAACATGGTTTCCTACGCTACCCTTATGGCTAACGTATAATTTGACGAGACTATGTGCTCTATCAACACAAGTTCCGACACCACTAATCGTTCTTTGCGAGATAAATCGTACTCAAAATGTGTTATATCTTTTCCTTATCACTGGACTCTTTCGTCGAAAAAATAAGAATAACGATAAGGAAAATTGGAAAGAATCAATTATTAGGTACTGAGTTTGTAGGGGAACCGCCATCTCTCTAGAAAAAGTATAACAAAATAACCACTTCGTATCGAGGTCCATATTTTTCGATTAGGTAGTAGGGAATTCTTCTAATATATGTAAACGAATTTAAGAAATAAAAATATAAACATTCATTTTTGGTTCTTAAGAGGTACTTTAGAGAATCCTAAAACCCCGTCTAAATAGAGAGGAACAACATTATTGAATCCCAGAAACCATAAGCGTTTTTAGACTCTAAAATTTAGTAGAAAATTAAGAACTTACCAACTCATACAAGGAAATAAAAAAAACCAGTTGTCGCAGACCTACCATTAACAACACAACATTCTTAGTCACGGAAAAAATGGAAATTTCACTTGTCAAGGAAAAGGACCAAATTATATAAGGGTCAATGATCCTATAAAATCCCTCATAGATGACAAAAATAATAGCTTTAAGTGGGTACATTTAAGGAGTCTACAGCTATTCAAACCACCTCACTTAAAAAATACTAGATATAGATAAGGACGGGGTCATATTGAATGGAATTATAAATTTTAGAAGGTACGAGGTAGAAGGGTATAATTCGCTATAAGTTAACCACAGAAACGCGGTAGAAAACGGCAGTCCCAAGGAAATTGTTTAGGATATAATAAAAGTTACTAAGCAAGTAATTTTTTACGCGAGAGTAATAAGCAATTACTTCCTATGACTAAATATTTAAAAAATTTTAGTCTTTCTCTCCAGCGAAAAACCTTCAGAAAACTTCATATCCTCATACGAAAAAGTTGTAATGGTCTAAAATTACGTGATTCGACTACTAGTTACCTCATTTAGTTCGGTGAACATTCTTTGTTATGTTAGCGTTTATGGCATGGTTGTTTCTCATTTTTGGTCCGCGGTTATTAGGGTTAATAGTAGTAACGAAAAAAATTACCTCTACCTAAAAAACAATCAACTTAGTTCAACGGTAAAAATAGAAGTTTAAACAATCATTGATTTTCTTCATTTAGCTAATTTATGGTATACGGTTCAGGAGGATGACATTCCTCGTAATTATTCGGCCATCAATAAAAAGGATGTATTTAAGCTACTTAGGGATTTTGAGGATTTTTATTTGGATTTTACTCATGTTCTTACCCCCTAAAGACTCTTGAAAGAAACGGCCACATACCGAAAACACAGACTCTCTTTCTTCTTAGACGAAGATATCTACGCGGCGTAAATGATGTTTTGACCCGTAGAACACAATCCAATAAAGGTGTTACGAATGTTTTAAATCTACGTAGGTACGAATGAGAGGTTACATTATAGCTCGGTCAAGCTTATCTGAGATTTAAGATATCCGATCTAGAACTATAGAATGAAAATATATATCTAATTTAAAATTATTTGAGTTATTTAGAATAGATTTTATCCTCTAAAGGATGTTTTCCAAAGTTATATAACGAAGCTCCTCTATTGGTACGTTCTTTTATATAAGTTAACGAAGTTACTAGCCGATTCCCTTGAGTTCGACGTAGAGTGACGGATGTAGGGCGCTCTACTTAACGTTGTCGGGGATCGACTAAAATAATGTTTTTTTTAATTATTTCTAAAAAATAATTGCGAAGAAAAGATAACAGACATTTGCTTAAGGCAAGAGAAGTTATAGTTAGTTTGGCGCAAATATTTCAACAGGGTTACGTGAAAATTTTAAAAAAAATGAGAGCCGTTTACGGACGACTTAAAGACGTCCTCTCGAAAATAGTACATTTCGGTTTTTTGGTGGCCTAACAAGTTAGAACCTATATTACGCGACGCGATTAAGTAATTATCACAAAACGGGATAAACAGAGTTTCATTATAGTTAAAACGGTAGTAGTGCATGGAAAAATTACATGGGAAAGTAAAAAACCGGTATTTAATTACAAACTTTTTATAGTGGACGTACCTAATTAGGGGTCACTGACAGCAACTATTAATGAAAAGAAGGTTCGCCACATGAGAGACGTTATTCATTTGATTGAAGGAGTGGACCGAATTTCAATCGACAACAGAATAGGTTTTTTATTAGCTAAAAACTCGAACGTTATTACGCAGGGACTAATAGAACGAAATTTATTTGTTCTATTCTAAATGGTTAAAGGTACCCGGCCACAACAAGACCAAACCCGTGGTTATTTAGGAATAGATTAGGGGTTAGTTCTTTTCGAGGATGTCCTAAATGTAGTTAATGAAAATTTTTACGTGTCGACGGATCAAACCGTTCTCCTACGGACCAACAACGATATTAAAACAGCAGACTTAGTTTTATCTGTTTTTGTAGGTCATGTAGTGGTTGGTTTCGCGGAAATCCCTGGCTAAATAACCCATTATTTTAAAGGGGGGTGAGAGGAGGAACTTCTATATGAGGTTTTCCTCGAAGGGCATGGTAAAAGTTAAATAATTTAACGGGTTAAAAATAGTACTGGTTTGAGCAAAAAAGTATATATTCAGTTCGAATTGTGTCTTACACACATAATAAATAATTACAACATCGGTTTAATAATTGACTATCAACATACCCATCCTGATAGATACTACAATATCGGCGTATTGTTTCACCTCTATGTTCCAACTACGTAAAACTGGGTTGTGTTTTTAGGTGAGTTTTTATACATAAAGTTCCGTAAAATTTGTATACAACGTTTAACTAATTATTTTCTTTTATTAGCCGAGGATTAAAACAAAGTTTCTCAGCTAATAATACTTCGGTCGCTCTTAATATTATAGGGATTATGTTCACCGATAAAATTGAAAAAACTATTAATTTCCCCGGTAAAGACCACTACACGTACAATAACCGAGTTATTTTGTATGTTATGTTGGATGGCGGCTTAGAAGAAGTTTAATGTCACCTGATTTATTATGTTTCCAGTAAGTTGACGAATTTTAACTCAATAGACTGCTCCGATTTTTTGACGACCACTCTGCGTATTTTCTATAGCGGTGTCTAGTAAGAGTCTGAAGTGAAAGTAACGATCTACGGCTTTGAGGATTTTACCAAGTTAACCGATACTTAGTACAAGGACAAGACCTAGTTCCCGGTGTACCTTGTACGTAGTGTAAACGGTATTGACCGCGCGAACTGCGGCACTAACCTGTTCCCCTAATGTAATCAGTTGAAACAGTAAATGTCGATCCGTTAATGAATCTTTTTATACCTATACGAGACTCGCCAACCCTACCGTTAATAGGATAACGTCATTATTTAGTCTAACTTGTCATACCTCAACACTTGTTTCTTTTTGTTTGTTGACATCCTACACCACCAAACTGACTCATGGGGTTAGTAAGCTTATTCTTTGGACTCTGAAAATATCTAGGGTTTCTTATGTCGTGTTACTTACTCGATTAGAAGCCATTCTATCACTTAACCAGTTTATAGATAACCTCTTAGTCAAGAAGGACCTGTAATTTACTTCATTTTCTTCGCGAAGCGAGCCCGCTGGCTAGACAAAAACGCTAGTACGATGGCGCAGAACTGTATCCACAACAACCACGACAACCTTTAATATTTTGGTTCTTGCTATGAACCAATTAGTGGAGTCTACACAATTACCCAAATAGTTTATATGTTCGCCGGGTACCTTACTAGTAATGACCAATGCTACTATTACGCCAACGACAACTATTAATGCCATTCTTTGTGTGGCCTAATAATTGGGATGCATTGAGAACCCCCTCATTGTACCCCTTATTACCTCTCAAAATATACAGTATGCTAATAAAATCTAATGACTGTATACTACATTCTGCAAAAAGCGGGTTAATTCTCGTACTGGATTATAAGTTGGGTCATATAGAACCTACGTACGTTTACTGCAGCATGAATGATTTTACATCCGTCCTAGGATTTTAATCTCTTTAAGACTTTAGGTAGGTACTGTTCGTTTTGCTACACGTCTTTAATCTTGTTGACGTATCAATTTTACCTTGATGTAGTTGAACCGTCGGTAAGAGCGGTCACTATTACCGATATTTTAAGATGTTCGTGTTTTAGCTCAAAACTGTTAGATAAATATTAAGGTTATATTATGTTGGTATTATGATAAACCTGTTAAACAAATTATACTCACCATTTCCGAATCGAATAACCGCTGTTCGAACCGTCCTACGTCCCAAACCATTATTAATACTCTTACGAGACATAAACAACTTCGCAATACGTGCGGTTAGTAAATTATGAATGCCGTTCCTGCAGCGGTTAAAAATAAAACCACTTAGTTCTTCATAAAAACGAGGTTCATAATCAGTATTCTCAACAGCGAATTGAGCACTACTTTCTTCGTACCTCGCACAATATTTTCTAAACGTTCCATAAGAACTACCGGCGGGTTAAATAGTTCTACCCCTAAACGTATTATATGAATTTCAGAAACCACTTTTCTACTTCGTCCTAACGTGCTGTAGAAAATTCTAACATGTTTTCGGTAGGAAAAAACTTGTAAAATACAAGGAACTTATAAAAGAAAGTAACAACGTCTTTACAAAACCCTTGCTAGGTTGACTTTTTTGTCCTTTACCAAAGAGAGGCTTTTTAATTTTCATGAGACAAAAAGGAACTAGAATTTTATATTGGGTGACGTAGCTACGACTAAAATGGAATTTCTAACGGATGGAACACCATCCGTTAGGTTAAATTCTGTTTAACGCAAAACGTTTGTGAAGGTAGCGGCGTCAGTTTTTGAGCTGGTTTAGTCCTACTATTGCTAATTTCTTTAGTGCTTTTAGTCCTACCAACTCTATTCAAACGGGTTCGGGATTTATTCATAGAAACCAACCGCAGGTTGTTAAAAACTGGGTCAGTATCACGACAACTTATTCCAGGACATGAAGGAAACTAAGATATAATTCCGGAACAAATTGACGTAATCGTTCACGTTCTAAATTAACGAGAGGTCTTCGAAATTTACAGAGGGTTAGTCCAAAAAAGGTTACTCTTTGAAAACGGGTTGACAGTAGTTAAACAACGACACTGTAATGCGGGCGAAGTTGGTCTATAAAAAGTACAAGAACAACAAACTACCCCAGTTTAGGGAGTTTGTAAAGAAGCTATAAGTAAAATATAACAGGAGAATTTACCCTTTACCAAAATAGTTAGCAGACATACTCACAAACACAAGCGAGTTGTAATCTGACGTTACTCCTAAAAACAACGACATTGCTAAAATAAAATAGCTTTAGTAACGTCGAGTTTTAAAGGAATTACAGCAATTCTCCTTTGAGTTCAAGTGCTTTTTTGTCTTAAACAACTTCATTTTCATTGACGAGAAGGACTATTATTGCTATAACTAATAGTGGTATCTTACGTCCGAAATTATTTGGTTAAAGTAGTATTTTCGCGTTTCAGGCCCACGAATATGGTCTTTCGAAGCGATAAACAAATTAACACATGAAGTATACCATAAGGAGAATTCGGTGTTCTCTGTGTTATTCCCAATTGCAACGCCGTTCCAGTTCATAATATTAGATGAAATATTTAAGTAATTAAAAATCGTTCGTAAGGGACTAACGATAGGTTCGGATTAATACAACAGGTATTTAATAAAATAGACTATATAAACTCCGAAACCACAAGTTTACATTCAGAAAACCGTCAACTACAAGATTGGTTAAGTAAAATCGGGAGAATTCTGATCAAAATCTCCAATTGATGCTTAATTTTAGGTTTATTATTCTCCTATTATGTACTTTGACTACAACCAGTAACCATATTTGGAACTTTATTGTTTTACCTCGCATTCACTTAGGTCTAGAGGTAAGCTACTCCTACTAATAGACACACAAATACTTACGTAATGCGGTCTTCTCCGATTGGTCTACGACCTTTTATATTTCAGTCGTAAGTTCTACCTGATAGGATACCTCAACCTATATCTTCTCGTTCTTAGGAATAGTAGCCTTATAATAGATCTTTGTGTACCTTAAATACAACAACGTAGTTACTTCAAAAATCTTTCTATAAAACTGCCCTTTCAAGTCCTCCAAGTAGGCCTTCTGTTTAAGCCTTTATTTAGCAAGATATATATGTTCAGTTTCTACCCCGTTCTACTATTAAGTGCACGGGCAAATTAATATCATTTATGGTCATTTCTAAGTGATTGTTAATTCGCATATAGTGGACTTGTTTAACTCCTCAGTCTCAATTAACTAAAAAGCCTTCTTATGGACCCACGATGAAGTATATGATTTTCCTTATTCCCCTCACGAGTTTATTTTCGTCGGATATTAAAATTACCTGATAAGAATGGACCACTATTAAAATTACATGAAACCAATGGACGGTTCGGAGTAGTTCCCGTACGATACAAATGACGGATACCTACATGCTTAGTATTCTAACGATTTTACGACCTTCGTTTTTAATCTCTACTGCTTTTTTCCTTTGTTTTTCTTTGTGGCAACCATTAATTATCACTTGTGTAATGAGACCACACACTCCCCGGATAAAATAACCGAAGTCCCTTAATAAATCTTGTTTACATACCATTCGGTTAAGTACAGAGAGATCAGTTACTAAACCATTCCGCTCCAGAACGACTATTTGTCCGCGTTGTTGCTCGTTGACGACATCTATTTTAGATACGACTTACCCTACGTTTTCAAGTTAATTCCTTAGTCTGAATAGAAAATTTCGTTGTTTCGTCTTGTCGAGGTCACAAGAAGGGCGGCGTTACCTAAGGTTGACCTGGGATAGTTTTTGGAAGCACGCGTAGAAGTAAGTTATCACTTTTGTGCTAACAAGGGTTTGGACTTGGCGATGGCATAGGACGTTAAGAATACTTCCTTTTCTGGCAACAAGGTTTCGGACTCGGTGACGGTATAGGGAAATAATGGCCCTCTGTTTCAAGAGATTGTTGAGTACTCGTTTGCTTTTACCAACGAGGTGCTCGAGTTAGTTATAAGGTACTCAGACTACGTTTACTCGGCAATTTTCGGAAATGACTTCTCCTCATAAACCCGGAAAAAGTCATTATCTAATTCGTCAGGTATCGGTCCAACGTTCGTTGGTCCGAAGCGAAAAAACTATATGCTTATGAGTTTGTCTTTATTACAGTTAGATGGAAAAACGGTCAGCCAAAACGTGACTAAAAACGCCCCCATTCCAATAATCACTAGGCGCTCTGACGGAATAGATGAGCCGCGACTTCGCACTAAAGTTGGTAATGACAAAGTAAACCTACTTATTAAAACAAGTACAGCCATTCGCTCCTTACTTTTAGTTCGTTGGATATTATCCGCTCCCGAACCAATGAACTGAGTCCCATACGGAATTATGCATTAGGGTCTAATGGAAAGTAAAACCCGCATAATTAGGGACGGAGGTACTACAGCATCAATTCTTTTATTCACTCAAAAGGAGCTAATAAGTTCAAAAAAACCGCTAGATGCTTCTTGGGACATCCTTCACGGACGAGCGATATAAACCCTGGTCGTCAATTTATCTCTAGTATTAGCTGTTCTACTAACGGGGCCAGTAGTTATTCGGCCTTTTATTAGTACCTCATCGCTAACCACTATATAAGCGCGAATTTCTATTCGCACAAGTGACTAAGAAATACGAGTAACAAGACTCAAAGAAATCATTAGAATAGCTCGAGAACATGATTACATAATATTCTCCGTCCTAAAAAATGAACGTCCGTAGCGTCTTGGGTATAACGGCACCCTACTCACCGCCGTAACCGGTATCATTGTGATGCCTACTAAGGCTATAAAAATGGCCTTACGCTTTCGGGTCCTTCTTGGGGTTTACGGTAACCAAAACTGGCATAGTAAACCCTCTTACGTTCTAAAAGTGGCAATAAAGGGAGGACTACATCAAAGTTGTCTGATATTAAGTATAACCATCGGCGGTGCGCATGGTGAGGTAGTCTGGGTCGAAGGGGGCACATCCTCAATTCACGTAGTATTTCAACCGCTAGTTAAAAGACCGGCCATTCATGTTTCCTTATCTATGGTATTCGACACGTTAGCATTAGTTCGGTTGAAAGTAATTCAACGGTCGAGTATAGCGAAGGCTCGAGTTCGGTTAGTTCATGTGCAACGGGTCCAAGTTGTGGAAGTTTTTTTGAGAAATATGCCGGATCGGCTCTAAATGGTTCAACACGTTCTCGTCTCGGCACCAACCATCCCCGGTCGTACTATTCTACCGAGTTCCCTGTAAAGCGTTCTAATAAGAATTTCATATTTAGGTAGGTAAAAGCATGTTACCCCGGTGGCCATCTCACGCATTATGTTCGTTTTGCGAGGGGTAGAGCGTCGAATAGTCGTTAAAGTAGTGCATTACGGAGTAGGTTACGTGCCCGATATAGCAGTTGGCAATAGCATAGCAGTTTCGACTACATCACGGGCTCTATTTATAACGGTTGGGCCTATAGGTCGCATGGCAAAAACGAGACTGAACGTTCGGTAACCCCTTCGAGGGGTATTCATAACCATACACACTGTGAGGTTGGTACCTGCTTCTATTGTTAGTACTACGAGGAATTGACTAACTGAGATGTTGTCCTGTAACAACTCATTGAGCGACTATAATCTAATAAAATTTGAACTTGGAGTTCAAAAAATCAAACCGGAGGTACTAATCTAATTAATTCTACGAGAAGATACTTCTTCTCCGATAGTTTCACGTGTTTCCCAAAACCTTCGTAGGTAGATTTAGGCGTATTTGTATGGCGTTGTGTGTAAATGTCCTGAATGCTTTTTGGGGTTAGAGAAACAATTTTTTACAAAAATTAAGCCAGTAAATCAGATAGATTTGAGGGAGTAATTTTTGTAAAAAACGGAGCTGGAACCCTAAAAAGCATTCAGGACTAAATATTTCTTATATGAGTAAGTAGTTCAAACTCTAACATCTAAGACCAACGAACAAAGAAGTCAAAATTTGTTCCATATAACCAGTTAATAGTAATTTTATAGGGATAATTAGATTTTTTCTCTTACATAAAACTCTGCGTTATTTAAAAATTTATTCCACGAATCTACTTCTAATACCTCTAAGTATAACGCGTTAATTGATAAGGTAATTAAGCGGGTAAATATTGACGCCATTCTGCATGACTTACGCAACTCCTACACCACCATTACTAATTTTGCCTATCACCGTTAACCCCCATACCAAGTCGACGAAGTTGAGGACGGTAGTGACCTCTGTCATGCCTTAGATAATAGAAACGTTAATTTTGGTAAGAACCAGGCGTTAATTAACCTGCTTCATAAAGTCTTAACTTAAATAATGAGGTTTACTTATTGGTCCGGTATCGTTCCTTATGGAGCCGTTTTCGCCGGTAACTATAGCGTAACGTACTAAATAAACGGGTTGTAACACCGAATGGAGAAATATTTAACGACCCGCCATTATGCTTGTCGTAATCGAGCACATAATGCTATTCGCAATTTCTCTAACTACGCTACCACGTCCTACGCCAACTGGAGCAGTTAGTTCCCGTGGTTTGATATTTTTATTTTAACCCTAATTTAGGTTAACTTCTGTAGTTCGCGCAGGTACGCTAAGCAGTTCGCCATCCACTAAGATAATGCAATGAACAACTACGCTTAGTCCCTACCAGAATACTGCTACGGAACTTCCAATAACTCAGTAACTTCGTTGTCGTAAACTTATAACGAAACCAGCTTGTTGGATAAGCACGAGTTCTAGACGACGTGAATTTCCGATAATCGCTTGTCCATCTGACAGACTAATAACGGCTACTCCGCACAAAAAGGGGACTTCTATGAGACTTATAACGTTTTTAATTACGCACACTACCCCAGTTATAATTCGATTACTTTAGCCCACCGTAACTCTTACGCGTTCGCTAGATATTATAACGATTTAGTCGTGTGTACTTTTAGTACCAACCTACGTACGACCTTAGTGGGTAACCTTAACGACGATAGCGGTCAAAACGAAATTCATTCGGCCTATAGAAGATACGTCTGGAACTAGGATAAATAAACTAAGCACTGTTAATACATGAACCACCCCGCGTTGCGGAACCGCGATTTTAGTAAAATAGTCTGTTTGGACCAAACCCTTAACTTCCATAAAAGGTCCCTAATTTAGTCTAACCTCACTAGGTAATTACAGAAAAATGTAAGTCAATCGGTCAAATCCATAATAACAAGAAATACGACATTACGATAAAGCGTTACAACTACGCAATTAGCGCTGGCGTTAGACACAACCTGACCCGATAAACACCTTAGATTCGTCGGGTTAACTGTAGCCTTTGAGATACCGATTACGCAATCCGAGTAAGTACCGGAATCAACCAAAATAATAGTACGACCCAGTACCGAATCCACTCTAGAATTGCGTATGAGTCCAGTCAGTATGGAACCACGTGGTTCAACAAATACCCTAACCCTAATTATGAGTCGCTGCGCGATTTTAACCGTAACATGAAAGTAGAAAATAGTAACATCCAAACGAACCGTGAAACCGTCCTCCCAATCGATAAAATCGAGGGTCAAATGCGGGATAACGTCCAAGACAACCTGATAGTGCGGGGTCAAACCGACACAATTACGTCCGAAGTCGGCTTCTCCGAAATTAAGAACCTGGAAAACGAGGAGGTCAGCACCGCAATGACCCACAATGTCCTGATTTAATACACTGCCACGAAGAAATACGTAGAGAAGGTCACCGGAACCAATGAAATTAATGATGCACCCACTACCGATTGGCTAATGTTGCTTTCATACGCTTACTTAGAACACTTCTACTCCTATGAAGTCTCGGTAAACGCGGGTCATTTGTTGTTTTCGCCCGATGAAACGAGAAGAATTAAAGAAAATACCGCACACAGCAGATACCAAATAACCGAGTCCGTTTTTGGTGGATACAGTAAAAACAGTACAATAAAGATCGCGACTAATGCCCTAACCGCTCAGTTAATTCAAATTAGGTTCAAAAATTTAACAAACAACTCCCCTACGTTTTTTCGGATGTAGAGAAGAAAAACAAATAAAACAAACTAGGAAAATACCAAAATTAAGTAGTCCGCCCTCCTAAATAACGTAATTGTCTTAATAATTGGGGGAATTAATTAAATCCCCCGTTTGGGTATAATAGCTACAATTAACCTAAGTGTCCACGAAAACCGTACGGCCCACGACGCCTTCGTTGGTAATTTTACGACGTAGTCGAAAAAAGAGGATCACAGGAAGTCTACGTTAACGGGTACTATAGCAAGCGAAACACGTACTAGAAGCGCTGGGCACACTGATTAATACGGATAGGACCACGGTTATACAAACGACGCTACCCGAAACGACCTTCGCTTTTACAGTTTCGTTACTATGTTTTGCCTGATTGACAGTGACGCCGTGTTCAGAATAAAGATTAACATATGTCAAATAAGAATACTAACTCGCACAAGTATTTCAATCCAACCCAGCACTGAGTTGGATTGATTAAAACGCCTCTTACTCTCATCCATATAAGGACCAACGTTCACTGATCTGATGCGGAACAACGCATTTCGTTAACGATACTTATACATTCAGGTTGGTGACTATTAGTATAGTTAGCGTTATTTGTTAGGCTACTGGGTATTAGGTGAGTAACCGGTCACACTATTTTAGTACTATGGTTCATAATTTCACGTATAGGGGCGTTTATTCTAGGTTGGGGTGGGGAACCACACGGCATTCCTATACCTGTACGATTACGCTTGTTATGGCTATTGCTATTCGCAGGTACGCTCATTACGTCATTACTATCAACTGCGATTATTTCCTAGTATATTCTGCTACGGCCGCGGTTATTCCATCTCATAACGTTACTCTTAAACGGTTTGGCATGGAAAGGTAAGAAATACAAATTTGCGTAGTCGTTTCACGCTGTTAGGACTTTAGTACTCATTACGTCGCTTTTTTATGTACGACTGATACCAATTCTTCTATAGGTAAGGATTTGGTTATTGTGGGTTCTGGTTCTCGTCTTAAGGTTTTGGATTTTTGGTAGGAGATACAACGACGTACTAAAAACACAGCCCTACTTCACGTGACAATCAATGTAAAAGGTATAGTCAAGGAAAACTAGATACATTGAAATTTATATCGGATAATAATTATTGACTTACTAATAAAACAATGGAAAAGGACAAATTGATGATAGGTTGTGGTAGATTATGGAAAAGATATCAACCTTCTTATCTAGTATTTTACCTCAAATAACATTTCAATGTAATTTACGACAGCTAGCAAAACTTCCGCTTGCATAAAATGACCTATAAGAATTTTTTTTACCTTGTAGATCTGGCATTTTACATCTGTCAAGCTCTGCACCTTAACTTTTCCCCTATTTACATTCTACTCTAATCAAGATATTAACTTTCTATTGATGCTGCTTTTTTTCATCTATACTTGTGAGAAGTATTTGCTGACTAAGCTAGAAGTTGACATCCCTGCGAACAGTATGACCGTGAGGAAAAATAAGGACGCCCGTGGGACCTGATAACCGTTCCGACCTAAATATACCACCACTGACCATAACTTAGGCGACGTATGTCACATATAGATCGTTTTGTACTAGGACGAGAAGAATTCGCAGCATGGCTTCATCCGTATAGCATACTTTTCCTTGGGCGAGTCTTTTAGTAATAGAAAAGAGAAATACAATGGACAGAACATGAACAGCAAGACGGTGGTGAACTACATGCAAAACCGACCAGCAATCATGGAACCATATAAAGCTAGGACCCACTGTACAACCAACGTAAAAGTAAGATGCAAAAGATAGAACATAGCTTTCATTTATGGATACGGCGGCGGTTATAAGCGCAACTTCTCCCCGTTTTTCATTAATGCCGCCCAGACATACCTCAGCAGGCAGTGGGCTACATAAAACCACGATAAAAAGAAAAATAGCCGTGTGGCGAACGCGAACCTAGTACCACCTGTGACGACAACCAAGGGCAGAAGAATAGGTAAGATTAACGGGCATAGGACTTACTTCTTTTTTATGAGCGGGCCCTAAACGGGCCTATATCCCTCATGGTTTTTATTCAGTGTTGAGCCGAATAGGGTAAGTAAACCATTGACGATACTAAGCGTTTTGTTATTTATCAGTTAAGAGACGACAACGACACTAATACTCAACAGTAACGCTCCACGTATTCTCATTAAACGTTTGTTAGTCAACTATGCATGATATTAAATTAAAGTCCTCCATTCTAATACCTTCAACTGGAAAATCTACTAATATTTCTATAAGAAAGGGCTGTACCCATACTACTCTTACTAAAGCTAAACTGACTCTTTCTACTTTGACTAATACGAGTTCTAGGAATAGAGTAGTAACCTTTTCAATCGTAAGCTACATTTCGGTGTCTATATTGTTTTTGCATGTTATGGCCAATACGTTGATAAACCGGTTGACTAAAACTTCTACTAAATTCTTTACCCATAAAGTTGCTATGTTAAATCCGAATCTAATAACACTGCGAAGCCAACGTTGGACCGACGCTTGTTGGTCCGATGTAAAGGCAAAATCTACGTCAAAAGACTCAAAATAGGTGCGAAACCATCACGATATTTATTACTCGGACTCACTAAATCAACTAAACGAAGGTGTGGTCGAACTAGAGGGAGGGGGAATATCTGCAGGTGTACTCGAGGGTATTATCGCGGTGGCCACAGAACTCGCTGTGTGGTACTTCAGCTAAAAAACGTTAATATCTATTTTGAGTAAGGTTGTCCCTAATGGAACACTAGACAACGTGTACTTCGTACACCGCATTCTCTTTATAAAAGACTTGGTATTCCCGGTGGTAGAAGAAATCGTTTTTTATGTATCGAAACTAGCGCTAAAGCGTTCAGCCGCCGAAATAGTGCCAATTCTCCCAATAGGTTTATAACCGCTTAATCGAAAAGACTACGTCGTGAAACAGATTAACGAAATCTGTGTAACGTCGCGTTGAAACGAAGTAGTACTGTAAATCCTAGAAATCGTGTTGCAAGATAACATAGGTCCAACGGCGGCGTCCAACCCAGAACACGCGTAACCTGATACGCTGGATCGTATCATGCCCCGGACGGCAACCGCGGTAGCATTAACTATACCTTATTAAACGGTAGTTCTTAATTACTCGGTCTCGGAAGTTCGTAATTTTTACGACCCAGTAAACCTAGAAATTGCATCGGTTAATATATAAAACCTAAATTTCGAGGTACGAGTTAGAGAAGAGACAGGCCGTGATGTCTCATACACGGTAGCCGCAAAAAGTCTGTTTTAGGTGCACGGTAAAATCAGTCACCCAGCTGAGGCGTTTCTCCACGAAAGTTTAATTTAAAAAACGTAAGACTTCGATGTAAATGTTGTGGACCTAATGACATGTATCCTATATTTTTAGGCAGCGGTGCAAATCACGCGCGAAGTTGTCCCCGACCACGTATTATCCGTCATTTAACTTTAAGTGGGAAAAATTTAGGCCGTACTAAAAGTCCGGTAGGAAGCGAAAATATGGTCAGTTTAAGTCAAAACTACGAACTATTTATAAAAACTTTTAGTGGTGCCCGTCGAAATCGTTCTCGCTCGTAAAAAAACAACTATAATACCGTGGTAAGGACCGCAAACTTAAATACTGGGCGCTATCAGTACCAGACTTTAAGTGGCGCCGAAAATAACGTCAAAAGTTAGACTAATAAATTACGAAATTAGTGAAGTAGGTATAATGGGTGTCCCAATCGATTGCCATCGAGACTACGGCTTTAAAATACTTTAAATTTCGCGTTGTGTGGCCCAAGAAATCGTCGGTAAAAGACAGAACACCATTTCAGGCGCTCAGAAGATTGTAGATTCGTCGCGACTTAGCCTAGTCGTCCTTCCCAACGAACTCGCTACTACGATTTTCAGTAATCACGTTAATAATTGCGACTAACTTTGTAACCATAGGAAATGGTCGGTAATAATACATTGTTCTAATATATCCTGATAACTGAGCAGTAGTTTCTACTACTTGTATCTACTCTACGTCTTCACTTAGTTAGGTTCACATCGGACCAATCTCGTAACCATTTTTACGCTAATTTAACAATATTAACTCGGTTGAACTCAATTTAAATTTGGTTAGGGAGTAGTAAAAATAGCAGTTTCCAACTACATACGCGGTAGTTCTATAATGGCTGTACGAATTTTTATGTTGCTTTGTTTCGCCAAAGAAAAGCTCACTTGAATGATGGACCTGAACGCAGCTTTAAAAAAGTTTAGTCCTTACTTGCTATGAAACCAATTCCTAAAAAGACCTGACTTTGACCCGTAACTTTAAACAATACTATCGTACGTTTCACGAAATAGAGTAAAACAATTACTGTTGTTATACAGGAATCTACATGTCGACTAATAGCGACTACCGCGACTTTTTGGATGAAATCACTGAGCCGGTCCCTGTGAAAAATAATTCCAACTCTTTGTCCGTTTGGTTTGCCACTAACCATACTATTGATTATGAAGATTACGATGAAAACTATATGTTGGCCGGTAGAAGAATCCGACGCAACTTCTTTTGCTAGAGTACACAAAATTTAAATCCACTTCGAATCGGACGTTGGACCTCATGGTCTAATAACGGTATTTCCAACTCCGTTCTACGAACTTGCGAACTCGTAAATCAACTAATTTATTAGAGTCATATTTCTGTTATAGACTTGATATTAAACTAAATTTCAATTAATTAAACCAAAAAATACTTCAACGGTTTCCGGTAACAAGGAATAAGTTTATTCCTACGACGAGAAGAACGCTTATTTATACGTTCTCTTAAATATTATCTCCCGCCTTGAGTTGAATAGTTATTATGAATAGGATAACTATTCTTTTTTTCAGAATCACTACGTCATTTTCTACATTCTCTTGTTAGAGTTTTTTGGCATTTGAGTACCAATCTCAAACTGATAATATAAATGCTTAAAATAGTTAGCCAACTTACGTCATTCTTTATAAGTTAACCTTTAACATTACTCGAGAGCCTTAATCGAAACCTAATATAACGAGTAATACGAGGAGTACATTTGCGCCTTCAAAAAGTTAATTACCCGCCTTTAGTACACCATGAACATCAACCTTCTGTTTTTCCCTCACTAGGCGCATTTGGTCTCTGAACCCCATTTCTACGAATATAAACGCTAGGAACCAGGCTACTACATATAGGACGGAGGCTTATAGACCGAGCTTGATTTTTAATGATAGTCTGGATACTGCTCCAAAATCTATGTATATGATTAGTACATCTTCTAAAATTAGGAAGGTTTGTATGAAAACCGGACTAAGCTTTAATATTATGGCTGATGTAGTCTTTTATATTATGAGTTCTTGTGTAATACCTCCAAAAACTAGAAAAAGTTTTTTTTGTCGTTTACTAACAACTCCGTCGTCATTTAAATCTCTCCCGAGAATAATGTTATGCGTTATTTGATCTTCTTTTTATACCGCTTTCATTACTTTTTATAGTCTAATAGGTTTTGTTTTATTTGGTCTATTTCTCGCGGTGCCTTGTTGAGTGATCTCTAAAATATTGCGGTTAACTGCTTAGTTCATTAATAATACTTTGGTATAGAGTTAATCTATTCTGAGATGCTGTTAGTTAATTCTGAATATAATTTCGTCGCCTTGAGAGTTTTCTTCTTCGTTAATGAAATCGATTTGGACAACGTTTCTGGCCTGCTGTATTTAAAAAAGTAAGTTTTATGCTACACCATAGTTTTTAATTACTACGCAATCTCCTCAGATCACTATACAATTTTTTACAATGGCCTTTCTTCATTGATTATATTTTAGGTTCGACTTATACTCGCTTTGTTTAGTCGTTTTTATGGAAGACTCTCGAAACGAAAAAATTCAAACTTCTCATAAATTCATTTTCCGTTAATCAATTATACCTTTTAATACTACGAACGTACATATAAGGGGGGGTTTAGGATCAAATCCAATTCCTAAAGGAAACTAAGTTCCTATATCAAACCAACGTGATAAAAGGACCTTCTTTACTCACGTTGTAATATTTTACATCACTACAGTCAGCGGCTTAAGACACTCGTTTTTACTAAAGTTACAAACGTTAGGGGTTAACACTATGACATTTTTTTCGTGCTTGCAAGGACCTCTTTTTATTGTAACTAATACTCAAATAGCTAAAGTTTTTTTTAGGGGGCTTTCGTCGTGTTTATTTTCGTACCCGACTAATGAACCCGCTTGAAGGGTAGTTATTTTTTCCTTGCTGCATGGCTTTTATATTTCTGGTAATACTTCGTAACTCATACAGCCTTTTTTATCTAAAATAATAGCTTTTACGTAGCGAGTAATTCTCTGGACAAAATCAGCTTTTACCGTTTTGTTAACGGAACCCAAAATTACTTCTTGTTATATTACTTAATAAATGCTTAAGGACTCCATACTAAGGTTAGACAGGAATTTTTCTATTAATTACTTTCATTCCGCGTTTTATTAAGGCCTAAAACTGCCGATTTTTAGTGACCCTTTAGGACCAACGCTCGATGTGCATGACGTGGATTAATTTCAGGATTATCTCTCGGTTATCACAGGTATTAGTTAATTCTACGAGCAACTAAAGATTTTTACATGGAACAAAAAACAGTCTCTAAAGAGAAATGCTTAAATAAGTAGACTTTTTATTCATAATATATTAAAATACATACATAATAGAAAAAGATAACGAAAATTATGTAGTAATTATGCTAGCTAATTACGAACTAAGAACCCACTACGGTCTTAATGATACGGTAGAGGTTGAAGTAGATGTAGCGGATTACCGGATTTAACTAATGGGGGAAGTACTCAGGTTATTAAATGACTACTCGCTAACTCTTTCCGTCGGCTATACCAAAATAACACATATAGACGGTTCTGTAGAAGTTGTAGAAGTATCTCAAATTAAACTTTATCAAAACCTATTACAAGATCATTTATAAGTATTTTGTGGGGGGGTAACTCGCCCAAAACGTTTTATGGCTGTCAAAAAGGAACATTAGGCAATTAACTTAGTTAAACTGATAAAAAGTTTTGCTCTTTGACGGGGAATGAATTGTATATTCCGTTCGACTTTTACTTTAATCAAAAATCCAGTATTCTATAGCCTTATGGAGGGTAACGGTTCAGTTGAAATGGGAGAACATCAAAAAACATCTCGAGTAAATAAGGGTAACCTTATTTCAATGTAACAAGAAAATTCGCGACCGTATCGTTAACACGGTTTAGTTATAGTTTAGGTAAAAAACCTCTCTTTTACATTCCACCAAATTTATATTCTCAAGGTTATAATTATCACCGTATTGGGTAACTTCTCTATTCTTCTGGCTCGCGGTAATTTTTCCAAAATTAACCGTAATAAAATTGAGGAAAATTATTAAGTGTCTAGGTAGGAATATAAATTTATATTATGGATCTTATATATTATCAATTTTTTATATTTATAAACAAAGTCCTTCCTAAAAAGAAAATAGATAAGTAGCACCCAAACATGTGGAAAAATCGGGCAAGTACCCTGGTCGATAGCACTGGGGTAAACTCAACTAAAATTGTGGCTCATGCACAACAACTGACCCACTCCCGCGTTCAGCATTGGGCCCAATACGACGTAAAATGAGTGGAAATAAAAGAATTTCTCGGCGACACCGTGATATTCACACACTTACTCCGCGTTAATCTATTCTTTACCGGACGAATAGATTCGACACTAGAGATAATATTAATATTAGTTGCAGGCCAGAACGGTTACTAACTCAATCACTGTAAAAATTGAGCAACACATTTACGAGTTTATCTACGAATAGTTTACAATTATTTAAACAATGCACGTCGAGGTCATGGTTTCGTTGGGTTCCTCATCGTACACCTTATTAACGAAAATTCTAAAAAACGTCAGAAAGGAAAAGCTACCCCGATAGAAAGAATTAGACTCGCTACTAATAACGTTTTAGACGTACAGCAAGTTCACCCCGTACCGTTTATTAGCAACGTTTAACAAGACCTCTATCTTGGGCCCGCCGGTAAAGTGTTTTACCAAGAACTCATAAAGATTTTTAAAGGGTTTTAAATAAAAGAAAGTCTCGTGAAAGATTAACGCTAAATCAATATAAGAGATTTTATTAGAAATCGGATAAAAGAGATGTTAGATATAAACTAAATGACAAATTACAAAAGCGTAGCTCATTGGTTTACACCAAATCGTCTACACATATAGAACGACGTCTACGCCGAACAAGATGTTCGTAAAATTAAGCTATTAGCCCGTTCGATAGATTTAGACGTTAATAAGAAAGACGTAAATTGTATTTACAACCCCGTAAATTTAGCGCATACTTACGTAGTTTTCGGAGTAGTGAGGTTAAGAAAGAAACTTGTCGCGACGAGCGCATCTGACCGAACCATCGGCAGCCGTGACCTCGGGTAAAAGAACGTCCTACCCCACAACCATACGATACGCTACACAAACTAACGCTCCGAAGTACGACAAAAAGTACGCAAACTTTTAATTGAACTTACATTACCAGCTGGTTAAAACAGTCAAGCTCGAATTTCCTACCACCTACGCGGTATACCGAATAGACTAGCTACTCGCTGTAAGACTACGAGGGACATCGTATTCCGTATTAACTTTGTTCAAATGGATTATTCATACCCGGCCCAAACTCAAAGAACTAGTAACTCAAATCGCAAAGTACGGCACACGATAACCGACGTTTGTTGAGGTTAACGAATGCGCACTTACATAAGTGACGTGATAGTCGTTTCCGCAGGAATAAATTATGCAAATTCTTCAGCCCACTCAGTTTGCTACGAAAATTAACAAGGAGTCTTTCTCGAAGCTCGTAATAACGTTTAAACGAACGAAATAAAAGAGAAAAACTCTGAAGTTTAAGTTTAGGCAATTTAACTGCGGTATTTATTAGGTCAAGTCAACTTGGTTTGAACGGCAAAAAAAACAACCGTGACTCAAATGAATGTTTATTAAATTACAGGAACAACGAGTAGACAAGGTTCGCTAGGGTCTTTAGTAAAAAACGTCTCCGACCTAAAAACTAATTCCATTGATCACAAAGCTATATCTCAAGAAAATGAAATCTCCTTAGTAGAAGAGAAAATTAACCTCGAACACGGAGTAGAACTCGATATTTAACTAATTGAAATTGATCCTTATCGACTTAAAAGCGTCTTAGTAACCGGAGTACCCTACTTCATCGAACTCCATAGGGACGAAAATAAAAATTGAGCCAAGCCCTTTTTTTCGCTAGCCTTTGTCACGAACCAAACTCGCAACCTGAGCACAGAAACCAAAGAAGGCACCGAAAACTCTACTGTTAACCTCGCAATAGGAGCTGTACATTAAGTCACCCAAACGAAAAATGGTTGCCAAAGAAAACAAGCGGTCTGAGATCTTGTAACCCAGACTTTGCATGATTAAGATAAGGCTCTTCTTAATATAAATATCTTGGTTTCCTCCGATAAGAATAAGGAAGTTTTGGACTAAGGTCACCCAGAAAAGATAGTTATTAAGGGAAATTGTTCGGCTTTTAAGGAGGATTTTCTCTTTACCCCCTCCAATTATACTTAGGCTTCTATGGTTCGTTTTATTCGTTCTCTGGCGGCTATGCGAAATTTATTATTCTATAATGCCTAAGCAAATTTTTCAATTCCTCGTATAAAATTAAGGTTATAAACTTTCAAATCCACGGTTTGAATTTGGCAAACTCAAGTAGAGAGTGTGCTACGCAACGAAAAGCAGGAAGTATTTACCAACGAACCCCAGCTAGCTTAAAGGTAGTTTGGTTATACTACTTAGAATCCACATTAGTCCTGTATTAAAGATTCAGTAAGTTGCTACACATAGCAAACTATACTTGTATATTCCAGAAGAGTAAAGTTATCGGTCTTAGAAAACAGTAATGACTTTTACATTAATACGATCGCAGGTGAGAACCAGTTTAAAAAATTATAGGTTGCTTTTTTTAGGGCTTGTTGAACAGATTGTTCTCATAAGAATGACTAACAATGGTTATATCTTCTAAGACTCGAACGACAAAAGAGAACGGGTCCACGTCTACTCCTTAGGTATCGACCCAAAACAAAGAAAAGACGGTCGTAAAGACTACGGCTTACGCCTAAAAGACGTGCTCGTATCGCAACTATGTTTACTCTAAACGAATCATACACGACACGAAGTAGGAGTCAGTTCTGTGGGTAAGAACTAAGACCACCAGCTTAGTTTGTAACTTAATCACCCCAACCGACAGGAAGACGTAGTTCCCGTGAATTTTCGCGGAGTGGTTATGGGTCACATCAATTGTACAAGAGACATAGTATTACTCAACTACCGCCTTTCAAAACCCGTTGATTAAAGTAACGAACGGCTAGAAAACGACATTTACGAGCATCACGTACAACTTAAAAATTAGGCTCGACGGGGTTTTGTCGGAGGCCCTATAGCAAACCTCAAACTCACGTTTTTTAATTCGGCTGTGGAAATCTCGCTTAATTAAATTGTTAGCACAGATTACATAAATTATTCCGAAATGACCGTAAAAACTTTTATTCCACGCGGAGTAGTTATTTATTTTGATTAAACCCGAATAGTCCTAGTGGGTTGAGCCCATCAACTGCCATTTATAGTCATTCATTAAACTCGTATTTACAACTTTTGTCAACACCGGCTAGAACGTACAGGTAATTTGCTTGTTACCTCTATTAAGGGACCGGTAAAAGCAGCGTAACATTATTTAGTAGTTAAAATTTGCGCCCAAGTGGTTTCTTTAGACGCGGTGGAACCCTAAGATTAAGTTGTTAAAATGCGTATTACCTCGGATATCTCCGACATCGCTGTGATGGTATCGCTCTAAGATAAAGACTTAATGGAAGAAATGAAACATGTATAACGTTATTCCGAAATTTTAGAACGTCTAGTTATTCACCGTACGGTAACAGAAATCGTATAAGTTTTTCTTATCACTGTTGAGGGCGGACCCAAAGTAACTAAGGATTGTAGGAACTTTTTTCATCACGTGGTTTTAGTCTTTGTTAACGTGCATTTCCTTAAGGTCTCTGGGACGAATCCCATTTATTAAGATGCCCTATAGGCGCACCTAATTTGCTATTAACTTCGCTAAACGTAGCAAATAGTTATGGACTTAACTGGAGCGGACCGTAACGGTTTGGCCTTTATAGGGGAAATTATAGGTACTGGTCTGTTCCTTGGGGTCGGTTTCTGTTAACGAGTCTTTCGTGAACGTACCAAAACCAAAAGGGTGATGGACATCGAGGTCGTTAATTAGGTACCGCTAATTTACTAAACTCATGCTCTAATTGCCCCCATAGAAAATTATTAAATAGAACTTGTTCTTATGGAGGGTAAACATTCCTACGCTATGAAAATCCACAAACTATTCCTCACGACTCTAGCAGTATGTATTTTTGTAGGAACAACGTCAAAGTATACTTAATTAATATACGTAATTAAATCTAATAACAACCTAGGTCCTCGTTAGAAGTAAATCCCCCGTTTACTTGTGTTAATTTTACGTGCCATTTACTCAAAATCCTATTCGAAAATTATTGAAGGGGACATATAGATATAAAATACAATCTATAAAGTAAAAGATAACAATTTAATTGAAATATCTAGCGTAGTAATTAACGGAGACAGTAGTCGGGTGTACAAAAACAAAATAATAGGTTAAGACTTATCCGCCCTAGGTTCCTTTCAAGATATTAAACCACTCATGGTAAGTGGAAACGAAATCGTTCAGGTAATGACCTTCTCGGAAGTTGTTGGTTACTGAGATTAAGGAGGTTAAAACGCCGCTAAAGACGAAGGTAGACCTAAGGAAACCGGGATTAATGAAAGTTTCATGGCCGAGGTTCCGAAAAGTTGTATAGGAGTAGCTGACATTTGTATAAACGCCTAAAGTAATAAGATGGAGGATATATCCATACGAATTACACAATTTAGTTTTAAATACGCTTCAAGAAATATTGAACCCAGGAAGACGCAAACGCCCTTACAAACAAAAAGGGTCGGGCATAACAAGATTATGAACTCCATGACGTCATCAGTTGACAAGATTATGGTGACTTAATAACGATTGTGGAGCTCGTTTTAATAGCTTACGAGCATGACTTTAATCTGGTTATTAGCGGACGTACCTAAGAAAACATAGAAGACAAAAACTTGGAGCAAGTCGCTACTGAAACTACTCAAGGGGCGGCCGTATCTAGCTCCGACTTATCGTTAACCTCGCTTTTTCTAATGTGCTAACGAGTAGTGTTTAGCGAAATAAACAGGAGCGATACTGGAGAAAATAAAGGACGGGGGCTTAATGGTGTTTAAGACTTACTCGTTGTAGGAGAAATAATTAAAAAGAATTACGCTATCTACTCACTTTTTTTCCTCTAAAAACACACTATAGACGTTTTGGGACAAATGCACGTTTTGGGTGAAGTTTGTCAAGTAGTAGCAATTAGCATAGATTCAGTAGTGACTCGTAGAAAAGACCAACTTGTGCATGAAACCCGCAAACGGGAAAAAAACGTTTGTAAAGATGATGTTTTAGTGACGGTCGTTTGTTTAGTTTTACAAAGAGCAATAGATCGACCCAAGGATTACTGAATTTGGTCTATCTCGAGCTTACATAAAACACGACATCTACGAGGAACCCCCAAAAAAGTCATAGAGCTTGCATTGGCCCTGAAACGGATGGATTATACTCGGTTAAAAAAACTAGACGTAGCTGTTATAGTCTTCATAGTAACTAGTATCAAACGTTACGGCAGTACAGAAGGACATTAACAAATATGAACATACGTAGTATACGTTCTTTTTCTCATGGTCGAGGTCGACTCGGCTAATTAAACGGTCTTACAGCTGAATAATCAGGTTTGTATTAATAGAGGCGTTATTAGGTAAAAATTACTACGAAACATAATAATATCTAGTGGTACCTTAAATTAAAACGTAACGCACGACAACTGCTATTGACTAATGACACAATTTCTATGATTTATTTCATGTGAGACACAACTTAACCGTAATTTACCTCAACCTTAATACGCACGTTTCAATCGTTTCTATTATTCAGGAGTTCTTATATGCTTCTTACCTAGACGTACCTCGGCCATACGATACAAAGTCTACTCTTTATTTAGAGGTTTTAATAACTGATTTCTACTTCCCCGAGTACGTCTTTTTTGTTAAAGTAATGCGGGACTTAGGTATCTCGGGCTATTTTACGCGAGTAACCTACTAAGTAGATTTCCGCTATGGAAACTTAATTACAAACGCTGGTTTGGGCCCGATGGCGAAGGAATGTACGGCTAGTCGGTAAGACGATAACGAAATTTTTTGTCATTCCTACCAAGAAAAAGATATATACCTGCGGTTTCAGGCACCCTAAAGAGTGTCACCAACGCTTTACCTCATTGTAAAGTATGGGTTTTTCTATTACTTTTTTTTATGAATTCATTCCCTATATTGAAACAACCGATAGGTTGTCCTCAAAGAAAATCGGTCGTTCTTTAATTATTTAAAGAACTAAGACGTCTAGTTGAGTAATTAGTTGTTGTCTACACGTTGTACATAGCGAGGTTAACGATGAGAATGAGTTGATGTCGTAATTCGAAACGATAACTTCGCAATAACCTTGCAGGAGTAAAACTACGGTTTAGATAGTCAGCGTAGTAGCTACAAAATCTTCTTGTAGGGAACGTTCTAGTAAAAAGATAACCGCAAGCCTTATTAGGCCAACAACAACTATTCGAGTGTAGCCAAGAAAGACGCCAAGTTTTCTTTTGCCGAAGAAATGTTCGAGGAAGTGTTCGGCTGTTCGTTAACGTACTATTCCGACTAGAAAATATATGCTTTGAATTTTTATCGTCAGTCCTACTCTCGTTTAACTGCTACCCAATTATCCATTCAAGTAATAATAAAAACTATCTCAAAATTAGGAAATTTGGACTCGCTTACATCCTATCCTTTGCTACGGCTTGCGGCCTATCGATGTATATTTCTACTGAAAAACTAAAACCGTTTAGCAAATAACGTAGTTAGATTTATTAGAATAAGATCCAAAAGACTCGTGGCTATTATAAGGTTATGATTCCTATTTTAATTAATATCTTTGCGCAGTTGAATGCATGACAAGCTATTCGTTGAGACTTATTACATACTTGAAAAGGACAAAAATAATCAACAAAAGGGCTCTAATTGAGGAGGTTCCGGAGAAGTCCTCGTTGAGCACAAGGAAATAGGGTTGATTACATGTAACCTATTTCGTTATTTCGGGGCCGTTAATTAAGCAGATCGAAATCAAAAGCTCACGCAGCTCCGCATGAGTAGTACAGACAACAATTAGGGGTCGGACGTATTTTCCCGTTAGGTATTGTACATTGCCGAAATGGAGATTCTTCGCGAAGTTTAGGTCGGTTCCTCCAGTACTGTACATGAAGTAGCTACATAAAATTATCTACAAGATAGCTATGTAGTAGTTCTATAAGCAGTGTTATAACTACGCAAAATACGAGTAGTTAAGGAAAACGAGCGTCTGGGCGTTGTTACAGACCTACCCCAAATATATAATAGGTACGCAGTCCTAAGAAACGTGCATGCCGAGCTTCGTTAAGATATAAACAAAATTATTGAGGTCAAGGTTTACGTTAACTTCGTAGACAAAGTTGAACCGGACCTTGGTCTTACTATGCAAAAAGTAATCGTCCACCAAAGGTACGAACAGGGAAATCTAATATAAAACAATGGGGTACACGCTGATATGCAACTACTTTTCTTCGACGCGCAAGGTTATTACCGAGACACTTGCACCTCATAACATTTTATAAAAGATTTAGTCTCCAAAACCAAGGTAATATTATCTAAGGAACCCATAGTTATTGGGTGCTATTTCCCGCACAGTCTCGCCGTGGATCCGGTTGGCTCGCATCTTTCGGTAGAAGGTCAGCTCGTTGACTTTGTAGGGGAGCATCGAATCCACCTCAACCCGCGCTGGGGGTTTCGTTTTCCTGCGAGGGTCCAAATTACCTCGCACAAGAGGCTTGTTTCGCCTGCCATACTCGACGATCTTTAGCAGCTTATTAACCAGAAAAGGTTATACCGTACGCGGTTCGTATTTAGTAACTTACTCACTCTAAAACGGACGACGATACCTACAGGAACCCTGGGCATCTTTATCGTTTTCGCCTTGTTAATAATCCATATCTCCCATGCTACAAGACCAAGCGTTATCTAACATATTCTACAAGACTTTAGTTTTTTACGAAGGAGGTCGAACCACGAAATATCAGTCAATTAGCAAAAAAAACACGAACAGAATTGGACGACAGACCAACACGTATTAAGCATTACTACAAATAGGTAACGTGTCATAGATCCCCCAGTTGTATGAGCCCTTATAACAGCGGTTAGAGATGATCTCGTCCACAACACGACCGTTATTGGCCTTGTGGCCGTAAATTTCGAAGTTAGTTACCATTCGGTATAGGAAGTTGTTTACTTCCTTTATTCTCGCGAACTCGTACAACGTTCGTTCTGCTATTGAGGAGTAGCCTTGTAGCTAAGGTAAGTTTCTGTTTCGGTGCGTCAAAACTCGTTGCTAGCTCGTATGCTCATTATACGAGTGTGAGGGTAGGAGAGGCAGGTTATTATTAGTCAAACCCACGGAATGATGGGTCAACAAATTAATTCAAAACGGTATGTATTTCATTGTATTATACTAAAAATGCCCCAAGTTAGCATGGTTAGTGTTGTTTTATCCCACTTAGGTAGCAAGCTCTTATGTTTGCACTAACACCGTTTAGGTGAGGTTCACCGCGCTACGTATGCCGTCCGTTAAAAAAAAGGTCCCTCTCGCGTTTGAATTTATTTCGTAATATACATAGAAATCTCAAATGTTATTACGGAAAGGGGTTCCAGTCACGTACTTAGTAAGCAGCTCATACAAAAAGGAAAAGTGGACGCGCCGTTATGAGTCCTACCGAATAACCTTAATTTAGTACTTACTTTTTTTATCCGCAGTTAGCATAAGAAAATTAGAGAAGCCGTATTGCCCAAGCAAGATTTAGCGATACAGGATTTTCTTCATTTTACGGTAGTACAAAAAAGAGTTCTCTTACTACTTAACGTTGAGCTCATTATTTCCGTATGTCCGATTATGCTGAATTTAACGGTCGATTGTTGCTTACCTTTTCTATAAAACTAACAACAAGTCTATTTTAGGTTTCAGCGGGTTTTATTATTTATTGAGGTGCTCGTCTTAGGACTATTACAAAATTTATCCGGTCGTAGTGGGCTAGTTAAGGTCAACCAAAATCAACAACTTCGACAGAAGCTTAATTTGCTCATTGCAGTTATATTTCGCTTATTCTGTACACAAAATTGGTATGATCTATTAAGGTCGAACGTTTACCACTTACCTTTATTGTGGATTACCTAGTTAATTCCGATTTCTTTATTCTCTAACGAATTACTCCTTTAACGAACACGAAACTAACGTTACTGTAGGTTACGGTTAACTCGTTACACTAGGTAACCACGACGAGACATAGGACGTTAATTACCGTAAATATAGTACTTGCTTATAGTTCTCCTTCTAAGGCGCTACGTTATAAATACTAATCCAAAGCAATTCAAATAAGGTCTCATACTCAATCCAAGTCCAGTACAAAATCAACAATAATGAACTCAAAAAAGACATATAATGCACGAACATAATCCCTTTTGGTTTATACATATTCTTGTCAACATTGAGATAAAAAGTTCCATTCTTGTATAATAATGAAGTTCCTGGTCATCCTGGAAAAAAACGAGTAAACCGGCGTTCGAACTTTCGAGTTCCTCGGGCTCATATATTTTAATTAAAGTTACGACCACTAACGAAAAAAAAGAACAAACCTCGTCACTGGATATCCGTTTCATAGCTTCTTACCGGAAATACCGACCTTCTAAAAAATGTTGCAAAACTATAGCTATAATAAAAAGTTATACCTCTAACAGCGGGATAAGTAGCATAGCGCTGTCTTTAGCGACGTGCTGTGCCCTATCTTCATCGTCAAAAACTTCTCCCAATATAATCTGGATTAAAACAATGAAACCTCATATACCCCCACTTACGTTTGAGAGTACGCTAATGGGTAAAAGTAGGTTGACTCCTCGTTATGGTTCTCAAAGTTATAGTCCTTGTTGTTTATCCTGCGCGTATAACCGTCTACCAGACCATACCGAAGACGATAAAATGACATCCCCCCTATCCTTTCAAAGAAAAATTTTTATTACAAGTGGTATCTGGTGAATGTTAAAATCTCCGCCCCCACACCGACGCAAGACGCACCTCTTTCATAACCATATTTACCGCTCTTCGCCTATAACTTGTTGTCAATAACCCCCATAATGCATTCGCGATAAAAAATCAAGGCAACGTTCACAAAAGACTAATGGTCCATTGGCGAGTGAGCCCCAAGTTTCTTCAACTTGTTAAATATCTCGAATAGTAGCTAAGAAAACGGGTCCCTAGTTACTTGCTATGGAAAGAGCATAAATTTGTAGTAGGATACCTGTCTCCTATACATTTAATGTGGCTACATTAGTCCGCAAACCGTTAATTTCGTGTTTATTTTCTTGCTCACTACATGTAAGTACTAGTCGTGAATGGAAGTAATGAGCTCTTACGTGAACCTCAGCATCAATAATTATCAAGTCAACCGTAAAGACGCAATGTGGTATTACATGGATGGAAACACACACCACTAACAAAAATGTTATAAGGTCCCGAATGGATAGTTCCATGTGAACTACTAAAAACCTATAGTCGTAGCGTATGCCGACACCTAGCGCTAAATATGTTTTTTAAAGAATTAAAATATTAATGGTTTTGGGTTAATTTACCGTCGAAAATATTTTTCAAATTTTTCCTCTGTAGTAAACGACCTAACTAACAAGTTTTTATATTACGTAAAAAAAATTTTCAACTATTATTCGTCTCGATCAAACCGAACGTAAATTAACCGGACAGTAACAATAAAAATCGGTTCCTGTCATCTTACAGGGTTAATATTAAATTTGTCAAAAATAGACCTTAGCTCGGATTGATTTTCCTCAATCAAACTTCGTTAAATTAGCTAATAATAGACAGTTACGTAATGGGACCTTTAGTAGATAAGTTTCGCGAAGAGAAAAAAATTGGTTTTATTTATTCAATAAGCATGAGTGTCAGTAATAAGGATGCAATAACCGATAGAAAATAAAACCGAAGGAACGAAGTCTACACATACACAGACTCAGCGCAAAATAACACGCGTCTCGTCCCGTTGGAGGTCATTTAAGACCAAATAGACGAAATAACCGAAGATGAGGAGAAAGGTTCCGTCTTCTACGACTAATATCATAAGTACTAATATATAACAGAGCACTACGCAACAGACTTGACTTGTTTGCTGAATTAAACTTTTGAGAAATATCGCTGCCTTTATAACTAAACAAAGTAGCAAAACGTAATGAGCCTAACCTAAGGTCAAAACTTAGTGAAATAGCAATAATATTTTTAGCTTAGGTATAACAGTAACTAAGAAGGAGAAGGTAAAGCTGGAACGTTCACGCACGAAAATGACGGTTCCTACGTATAGTTTAGTTAGTTTTAAACGACCTTAACCGGCTTGTTAAATAATTAGCCAAATTATAAGTTAGTTCTTTTCTAATACAACTAAAACGTTTTCGTCTCCACCTAAACCGCTAAGTTTTTCGATTTCTTCGGTCAGAACGAAACAGCCTGATAGCTCCAAACTTTCCACAAAAACTAGGATTAGCACTCAGACGCTACTCCGAAGTCGTACATAGTTTCTACCTCCGGCTTAACTAACGTCGTTTTCCAGTTAATCGCGTTTAAGTCTCAAACCGTGGCGTATTGGGGGTATAAAGAAGCGACGCGTTTTTATAAGTTTGCGATGCCAAGAGTTAGTTATGACTTTTTTCGTTCCAATGACCTTTAGACTGAAGCGAATGCTTATTTAACGCTGCTATACTTGCTAACCAAAATCTATTTTTTAAACGGATATTTGTCGAACATAAACGAAATAGGTGTAATTTTTTTCGCGTTTAGCTTCGTGTTGCGTTCGTTAATATAAATCTCTACTAACGAGTAGGATTACTCGGACTATTAAGTAAACTTGGAATAGCATAGTCCTTATAAAAAAGCCATAAGTAGAACCCGGAATAATGAACCCCTCAATATAGGGAAGACTAACGTTTACAATTTCTCGTAGACCTTATTTAAATTAACAATCCTAATACTCACATACGTAACGTCATAACTATTTATATTCTAATTTGGTAGAATGAACCGCAATCAACAAGAGAGTTATTAGAGAAGCCCAACATGGTACTACAGCTCACCCGGATCACGTTCTCATCAGTTCGTTCGTCGACTTGGTCATTTATCGCTACAAGTCAACGAACTATATTGGGGCCTGTAACGCGTAGTTAATCGTTATTTGTTATTTTCAATAAATAAAAGACTACGTAAATTTGTCTTAGCGAGTTTAGCGATATCACACCCCGGACCTCTACACGACCTAAAAAGTTAGACCCTTTAGGGGGGACGTTGTAACAAATGATGAGGATGTTAACAACCAGAAAGACCCTTCTGTAGTTTAGGATACTTGAGTAACGGTAGTGTTCACTAAAGAGTCCTCCCCTGTTAGTCAAAAGGAAAACGGCCGTTCTAAGTACAACGGCCCGAATTACATGTTGTTTAAGTCCTATTTTATTCTGCTCGTAATGTTCCGTTCCGTTTATTTGGGGTTCACAATCAAGCAGAGCGATTTTTATGATGGAGCCGCCACTGATAACATCCCCTCCAACAAAGCTCAAACGCGAACGGTAATTGAGGGTCATTTCTCGCTAACGACCTACGTAATCGACGGCGTTTTCCACATTTTGGGGGTCACTTATTTTGGTACTAAGTTCATTGGGCCCCTGTCTTTCATATGAGGAATGGTGACCTATAATAGTAAGCACTAGGGTTTGTTTTATAACATAACGTCCGACCGCTACATTAATGGCGGAATAAAGTTAGATTTTCGAAATGACATAACCCACGTTGACCCTTTTCACTTCTTTAATTAAAACTTCGAGTTCCTTAATTAAATCGAGTTCGAAATCCTGCTAGCCCGCCAGAAGTCCTAGTGGCTCGCCTGTAATCACCCCACAAGCAAAAAGCAAAACTTGTCCGAAGTCGCTAAGTAACCGGTGCTTTTGGACCTAAATAGTGAGGCCTACCTTTTCATGGCCAATAAATATCCGACCTAAATTTTTTAGGTGCATCAAAAAAACACCGAGTTTCAAAGGGCTAATTCCTAGTACTATAAGAAATACATAGGTTACGAGGCCAACGCCTTGACGTTTTTAAGGAACCTCATAATCGCTGTCGATGTCGTGGTGACTTAGGTAAAAATATACGTTGGTGGTATCGCCGAAGAATTTTCTCGTCGGCAAATTTGAACTCGACTTTAAGAAACCTAAGGTCCTCTGCTCGAGCATTAGCGAGTTTACTTGGTATACTAAAAAAGTAAAAAAAGTCGAGTAAGCCAAGTCCTAGCGCTCGTTCTTACTCCAATTTACGTTCTCATTATAGGAGAAGGACCCCGCATTATCTTGCTTCGCACAGACTTTTGTGTAGCTTGAATAGCACTTTATTAACTAAAAATTTAAGGAGCCTTCTTTTATTCGTAAAAGAATTAAAAAGATGCCACAGTGTCCGGCTAACAACTTTAACCTAGCGTTTAAGTAAAAGCCCGAGCGCAGGCTCATATTTTGCTATTCGTCGTTACTGTACGAGAGACCAACCCCGTAACTAAGCACAACTAACTATTTTTAGCATACGTAGTAAATAAAATAGCTTCCTTATCTCAGCCGGAAACGACTCCTGTCGACGACTAAGTGTTACACAAAAATATATTCAACCTAGTACTCTGTGTTAATGTTCGCGTGCCAGAAAAGAAAAAAGTTTATTAAGAAGTATTGTGAAAAACACTTTAGCCAGTAGCGGATGTCGTTAGTGAAGTAGTTAATTCTTTGTTAGTTTGAGGTGCCGGTAACTTTACCGCTTTGAGTTTGCGCGAGCGTAAGGTCTACTTATCCTAAATTACCCGAGTACTTTTATCTATGGGTCGAGCCGTTTTAGTAAATGTTTAAGCTAAAACAGCTAGTACTCAACAAAGAATTATGGTATTTAAGACGTATATTTTGCTTCTGTTAGCTCAGGACAAACTAACAGAACTTTACGTAGTGGTTTTCGCTCTCCGGTACTTTGTGAGTATGGGGCCACATAAAAAGGACTTGAACCGACAAGCCGCGGTGATTACTCTGCTTAGTTCCAGCTGAAGGGTCTTGGTAACGCAGGATTTTAGGGATAAAAAACTGGAACCAGTTACCAATTTAATTAGAATAGTTCTTGCCATGCATGCGGAACCGCTTATCCTATTTGGAACGACTCTAATACCTATACTTAGTAAGACTTGGATACGCAGATGAGCGCAGAAAATGGTACCGTTCTGAGTTATCTGAATTCTGGTTCGTTTTTCTTCTGTCTATAACTTAACTTATTACTCATACTTGGCACCAAGGTTTTTTAGGAAGTGCGTGATTAAGTTGCGGTACTTAGTAGCCGTTGGTATTTTGTTAAAGGACACGAAAAACCCCGTCGGTCAGCTGGTACTTACGACGTGGTCTGTAACCTTTTTCATTCATGCGATGCCATACGGTATTAGCAAGTTGGCAAAGTTTCACAAGCGATTAGCGTGGTTAGTAGTTACGGTCCCGTTGTCGTTTGGTGTATTCATTATTGGTTGGCTTATTTTAACAATTTTATAATAGGCCCTTTAGGTAATTGGGGTACGACTATTTACGATACCTATTTTAGTTTTTCCTGTAGCAGTGCGATGATTAAAGTTCCCAATACGCACGATTTTTGTTCACGTCGTGAAATTACATTGCCACTACGTTGTTTGACGCTAAACTTGCATGGCGGTACCACGTAGCTCAATGACATAAAGCGGTGTGTTCTTGGCTACTTATAGGCCACTCGCGCTTCCGGCATTACCCATTTGACCTCGGCACTCACTCGGAGCAATTACAGGTATTTCATCAATGGGGGTTCCACTTATTGTAGCCGAGATGCTACTAGGTATCTTTCGGATATAACACAGCCGGTATCGCTTAATTCTAAAGAGCGTATTCGTCGCGCGGATAATGGGCTCGAACATAAAACTCATTCCTCAGGAAAAGGTCGCTGTATTTTTTAGGATAAATAAATTACCGCAAAAGATTTACTATTTATCTCTTTTAGCTTAACCCTATCTCAGAAATAGAAACTCGATCTTGTTAACAATAAATATTAACTTTTTCATATTAACTAAGTGTTTTTGTCCTGTTCTGAATATGGAAATTCGGGGTAACTTTGCCGAATATGCATATTCACCTTCTCCAGTTAAATTGACGAACCGTAACTTAATTCCTAAAAATACTCGAAGCACAGAAAGCGTGTTTTAAAACTTCTGCAGTACAACACCGCTCGTGATTTCGTACACGTCTTGCCTAAAATATAACTATAACCACGAGTCGTAGGTCAGTATCTAAGACAATCATTTCGCAAAATGCTATTCCCTACCGTACCATAAGTGTAACTTGGACAAGGACTTAAACAGCGCGAAAACGCTTTACGCGCTGGGCTGCTTTGTCAAAACGTCTAGCGTAATAGACTGGTATTACCTAATGAACTGAAAGTATAATAAGGGCCTTGTCCGAATTCATGTCGATAGCTGACCTATCGTCTCAGAGTGAAGTTACTTAATCCTAAAGTGAGAGTCTTTCACGTCCACGGATGTGAGTGTAACGTTAGTCGATACTCATGAAATCAACTCTTACTACAAGTAACCTACTTTTAACTACAACTCCCTAAACTTTTTGTTCAAGACTCGCCAACCCTAATATGCTCGAATGCAGGGACCTATTATCATTAACTTCGCTGTCAAGGGGTAAGTAGATTTTATTTAAAACGGGTAACCCTCGGCAACGAATAACGTCGGCTGATGGATAAACGAATAAAACTACCTGAGTTGGCAAAAATACAACGGTTTCTTGTGGGACTTGAGTACCTACGAAAATAATCAGGCGGATTATAGAAACTAGTTACCGTCGAGTGACTCTTAAGTAGCGAAACAGTACTTAACCACAGACGAATATTTCATTTTTAATTATGAAACAACCTCGTTTGTTGTTTGCTTGAATTAAAGCGTTTCCTTATAGTCCGTGTTGATGTTTTGGTATGAGTTTCAAATGTCGTCCTTTTCCTACGAAATCAGGTCCTCTATCCTTATGTTTTTCTTATGGACCGGGTGGTAGTTCATAAGCAAGTTTTAAACGTTTTGCTTAATTTATCGCAATTAGTTTTTAATCCAAGAAATTTGCTTCTCGAATAGCGTTGTTTTCTTGTAGTATCCCTTCTTGTTCATGCACGAGTCTTAAATGTTTCACTTCATTTATCCCGGTTGGTTTTTAATCCACGGGACTCACTACCCGAGTATCGGCTTTTTCTTATAGCATCTTTTCTCGTTCGTGTATGAGTTTTGAATGTTTTACTTAATTTATCGCGGTTGGTTTTTAATCGAAGAAATTCACTACTCGAATAACTCCTTTTTCTTGTCGCATCTTTTCTTGTTCGTGTATAAGTTTTTAATGTTTTACTTAATTTATCACGGTTGGTTTTTAATCTGAGGAATTTACTACTCGAATAACTCCTTTTTCTTGCAGCATCTTTTCTTGTCTTTGTATAAGTCTGAAGCGTCGTTTTAGTATACCGAGTACAAAGTTGTTTTTTAGGTTGGGTGTAGTTTAGCGAAAACATAGCAGTTCCTCTCCTAAAATAAATGGTACGAATAGAAATACCTAACTTATCTCTTGGACTAGGCCTTCCTTACGTCATAAAAGAACTTGTTGAACAACGTCCTGCGCTATTTTATAACTATAATTCTCTAAATTATTTGAGAGGACTTCCTGCTTCATTTTTTTGAGCTCAGTTCCCTAAGTTATTCCGAACCAAGAAAATATTTTCTGCTTTAACCGGACACTAACCTGGTATAAAGTCTTGTCAAATACTTTTCGTTTTATCATTTTAGTCCGTTGTCTATAACAAGGGTTTGTTATGCTCATTTCACCTCAAACTTAATCTAGTAAATAGCCTTGTACTCGCAGTACAAAAAATAGTTAAATTTTTTACGGAACTGCAACCACGAACGATTTTTATTCGCAGTTTTCTAATTGAAACGGTTTAGTAAACTTGGTCTACAATTATTTCCTAACGTGATACAATCTTTTATGGAGGACAACCTTTTGCCTCAACTGTCTTTTAGTTTAAATAAACCCCATATGTAAACTTCTAAATTTTGCTGAACTTTTTATAGTCTATGTTAGTCTTCTCCTTTTTCCTAAAATATGTCTGATAAAACCGTAATTTTGGCTAAATAGAAAAAAAAGATAATTATTATGTGTGGTACTGGTTAGATAACCATCTGAGGGAAAAGGAACGCTATGTGAAGTACGACTCCGAGAACTCATATAACCGTGGTAGTTCCGTCATCTTAGACGATCTTTAGCTAAGCATACGTAGCTTAACCCACGTCCGATACCAGGAACCAACCATAAACGGCGTTTTTAACGCGTTGTTTTACCTTATTTACTGTAATGAGAATAGCCACATCTCCGTCTATTTCTTGCGGAACGCGACTACTCTCGGGTAAAATAATTTTTACCCGAAGGATAGAGGCTTGTACTACTTTAATTTTAACTTTTGGTCTAGTGATGTGAAACGTAAATACCACCTCAATGACTTTCATTACCCGGAAATAAAATACCTCGATCACCTTAACCACTAACCCCGCCCCGACAGAGCTTACTAAGGAGACGTTACCTAATAGCACCTATACTCGAGCGGTTCTCAGCCCAAGGTAGAATATGTTATCTTCTGTATAATTTACTAAACTTGGTTCAACTAATACAGGTATACCTATAAGTTCCACCACTTAAATTTAGTGATTTTGTAAGTTAACTTAGTTATTTATTTTTTCAAGCAAAATACGAATATCGTTGGGTATCAGCTTTTTAGCTTCCCCTCGATGACCTCGAAAAGTAGGTTTTATTCACCTGAAATGAAGTACTTTTTGGCACATTTAAACTAAAGTTAGGTTTTGAAAGATTAGATTGCCCGTACTGTTGGAACCTACCCTAAGTCCAGACCAAGTTGCGTTTAAATATTCTTATATCACTGTAAAATTTAACTCGTTTGGTTAGACATGAGCTCAAAAGATTAAATAAAAATTTAATTTTTAGGTAAACCTAACGTAACTTCCTCAACAATATACGCATAACAGAACCTAGAAGTTCCGCGAGTTTGTGGGTTATGAGCAAAAGCACCATAACCGGCAATACATGAAAGGGAGCGGAACCGCTAACGGTCTTTAGCACCTCTCGTGCTTTAAAAATAACGAGAATTACCCGTCAAAGGTCTTTCATAACTTGGCTATGCTCGACGTAAACTACCTTATAACGGTGTCCTCGTATAAGCACACACCATGTCACGTTTACTTTTACTAACCAGAGTAGTTTGTCGACTCGACTATGTGCTTCGTAAAGAACGAGTAGATTTTGGGCTATAGCAGGAATAGCCGTCAAAAAAGCTTCCTAGTTTACCGCCACCACAGCGGTGCTCATAGCCGTCTGATTCGTTTTAGTATGGGCATCGACAGCACTACGTACTAAATTAAGGAGACCACATACGTCTAGTAATGGATGTGCTAAGTTTTTGTTTTTTCACCATGAAATTTTTTGAACTCAGAAACCCTGTTCGACTGAATGACGATAGATTAAGTCTCGTGAGTTCTGTCCTTCGCAATTTGATAAATTCAAAAGGACTTCTGTTTTAACAATTATAAAGAAGGCGACACCTACTAATAAAATTTGGGTATTTCCATTTATTACGTCTCTCAAATTCCTTTGCTATACCTAATTGGGCAGGTAAACAAAATATATGACCGCCTTAACTAAAGGCGTTCTTGTAACTACCTAATTAAGCGCGAATACGCTTTAATGGTGAGCTACAAGCATTAGTCGTAGTTAACCACTAACACACAAGATATTGTGCATGGCTTTTCTTTTCGGAAGAAAGCAACCGCCGGAGTGCACCAAACCGCCGAGTCCTTAATTATGAAGGGCCTAAATATGGGTTGCAGCTAGACGACCCAAACATATTAAATACGTTTCAAAAACATAAAGGAAGAAACGTACTCCCTAAACCAAACGGTCAAGAACTCCGTTACAGCACACCAGTTCGACAGTAACCTAGCTTATTCTCGTCATAGGGCCTTCACTAACCGGCCCTCCTATTAGATAAACTAGGAGCGCTACTATTCAGTTATTGTTTTTACGAGAAGTTCCATAATTACCTGCTATTAAAAGCCGAACTTGACTTCGCGAAGAGTGAACTCGTCCGATTTAATAAAAGGACCCTATAGTCACGAGCATTCCGTTATTTACGAAACCACCGAACCCTATCACTTGCTTTCTTTGTTCCTTCTTGGAGTGATTCATGCTCGTTTGCTGAGTTCGACCGAATACAAAGAGGTGACGGAGGTCTTGTATCACCCTATTCAATAATATCACGCCTTGAAAATGGAAGCGACTCAGCCAAAATACTTTAGCTCCAACAACATCGTGTTCTACTGCAAACACTAAGTACCTAATGACGGTTAGTAGGCCAAGCAAGCTAATTTACCAAAGTTTTGTTACCCCCGTTAATAATGCTAGCCCAATAAATAGTAAAACCGTTAAGACAAAAGGTAGTCGTATACAAACTCAATACGTTTGTTTATGGACCGCAATAACACAATGTACTAAAAAAGGAGAGGCCGTAATGACTGGTATACCGAAAAGTACCATTTAGTTTTTTAAATAAGTTAAATCTCAATATAATAAGCGTACCTATATTTCCTACGGACCTATTATGCTTCCGCGTACTACTTCGTAACAGATTTATAGGTACATTAAACGCTTAAGATGTGCTACGTTTTCCGCAATAACAGGTAAGTCTCATAAGCGCCATAAATCGATTAGTAAAAATACCCCGTTTACGTCGTTTTCTAACCAAACAACAGGGCGAAAATTCTTTTGTTCGACTCAGGTACTTGTTCGAACTACGATCTTTTGTCAATCCTGATTTAGGACTACGTAAATAGCACACATCGAAACCTTATAACCCAGGATTATTTCGATTGGTATCCAATAATCTCCGAACCAACCGAAGACTTGAACGTGCGCTATGTGTAACGTTTGATTAGAAGCATCCTTTTTTACTAGGATTTTCATAAATACCCCTTGTCAACAATTGGTGCTAATTACGGCCAAGCCCTTTTTTATAGTGATAATGACCTACCACACTACTCGGTTGTATAGCTACAATAAATCGCCGTCGTCTATGTCGTCATGTTGACTCCTTTTTAAGAGCACCTCTTTGTAGTCGGCGACACAACCTAACATACTTAATACCAGAAGGATGATAATAGTTACGTGTACCTTCAGAATCCCTCAACGGTCTATTAACACACACCTTCAATGGTCTTCTAAAATGACTAGTGGTTAACTTTCTTAGCGAGCTTGAAGATACCTTGCTATTTTTAGCAGCCGATCTTGATCCGCTGAACCGTGTTGTCGTATATTCTAGAGTCGTGCGAGGAATACTAACACGCGTCTTTATAATAGTAAGGTAACTTTTTTAAATACTATATCGAAGTCGACTATAAAAAAGTAATCCATTCAGTCATCGAGTTGAGTTCAGAATAAGAGGTTTATGGCTGCTAAATTATTCCAATCGGTCTCTACACCGAGTTAGATAAGGGTTTAGTTAAGGATAGGCTGTTAAAAAATAACTATATAGGTACGAGTAACAACTCCTACACTTTAGTCCCTAAGTTGCTCACTGCGCTTCATAAAATTTTTCTAATAACCTCAGTGGTGGTAGTCCAATATCTCATCTTGGGCAAATACGAAGACTCGCAGTATGGATGGCCATACGAGCATTTAAGTGCGAATTAAATAATAGAACAAGACGACTCCCAAAACTTCTGTGGGGGTAACTACGTAAACGGCCTCTATAAAAAAATCCAAACCTAAATACAGGCTCATAACATGGATCTGTACTTCTTATAAACGACTTAGAAGCAGCGTTCCCTCAAAGATAAATAAAACAATAAGTACTAAATGACGGGTATAATTACGGCGTTTACAAATGAGGACTTTGCCTCTTTTCCGTGGTAAGGACCTACTTTTGTTAAAGTTACAAACTACCACCTAATACACATAGAGTTCGTCACCGACTATTACAAAAACTGATAAATTTCCCGAAATTTTGTCTCGTGAGAGCAGGGAAGTTTTAACCAATAAAAGTGGTACCCCGGCTATAACTTTTAAGAAATGGTTGAGTACCCTAGTTAGCACTACTCCTCGCCTAAGAAGTTGTTAACTTTGCTCTAGGATGGAAATAATACCAACCTTGACAACTTGGTGCTTTTCCAGTATTTGTCCACGATTTGCGTAAACTTAATAACACCAGTGTTCCCGTAGCCTAATTAAACCAATAATATCCTTTCTCCCCTACCTTACATCTTTTTGATCAGGTTTTTAACGTTTGTGTGGGCGTTAATAAATTTTTAAATAAGACCGGTCTTGTCCAATCACTACTCATAAATCTTGTCGAAATGCGGAGAAGGAGGACGAACGACCGACGCTCGCTTCCACTCCCCAAACCAAACGGAGATTAACTTCGTCGTTTCATATTTGAAGGGCAGTATCGTTCCCTATAATTCCAAAAAGCACTTCATCGACCGTTAGTACGATGGATAAAATTAAGGTTATTAGGGAGACCAGAACGTCTCCACTAAACACAAACCGAACTTCCGAAATTTCTTTTATTTGTGTAGAATAGATTGCTATACGGGACCGAATGCACCCTTGTCTCATGGGCTGTCGACGAACTACATGAGAAGTTTTTATTCACCATATGGGTTAACTGTAGTTTAGTTTTATTCGAGCTAACCTCAGTTAAAAATCGTCACTTACTTCTAGAGAATCTCGTCCTCCTCGTTACGTTGATTGATTTAGGGGATTTTAACGTTACTAGTGGCCCTATTGTCCAGTCCTACCACGCATGGAGCGACTTAATAATAATCTTTTTTTTATGCACCAGATACCACGAATAGCGGCGAGATCACGCTGATTAAAAACCGCTTAATTTCTCAATCCATAGCTATTTGTAGGCTTAAATGTAAACCAACTTAAACTAAATTGACTAAACTCAAGTTAATAGCCACATGAATTCTTTTCGGTCCGCTGTCTTCAAATATTGAACCGTCGTGTCTCGAAGCAGTGAAGAAGAAAACTTGTTGGCTACTACTGAAGAAGTTAATGTCGTGAACCACGAAATTTATAAAATCTTCGTTAAGCATAACACTTAGGCTACTAAGCAAAAATGGTCCGTTCATGAAGCCTCTACAAACCTTTTCACGTTTGACACGGCGTTTGACTTAATTGCGGGAAAATAGGAGCATCAGGAATGCCCCAACGATTTAATATGCGGGTAACCTACTGACAATTGATAGCACTTTCAATGTTAGACAAACGCACATCACCGTAGGACAAATTAGTGCTTAGAGGGGACGCTCCGTCACTTAAATAATGCTCTTTTTATTGGTTGCCATAACGTTTTTAGTCTAACACGGACGAGCTACAGAACCTTTATCCTTTGGACCTACGCTTTGCTCTAACCCCGAAACGGTCTCTTATACATCTTCCGTACACCGCATACAACGTTCGTCTTCTTGGACTATGAATACATAACCGTTGAGTCGCTTGACTTTCACAAGCTCTAAAGCATTTAGACCGACGTGTTCGTCGCCTAAAACTAGAACAAACCCTCCCTTCACCGAGATTACTTTATCGACAACTAGTTGCGTGACCTTTTTGATATCACGTTCACTTAGGAGTTAAGATAGCCGGTCGTCTTCATCTAAACGACTAACCACTACGGAGGTTTCGTTTTTTTACGAACCCTACCCTCGGATTTTATTGAAATCTTGTAAATACAGTTTACTACAAGCTTCGCCTAGAACTTGCTTTATTCGCACCCCATCGAGATATTACTTCTTCCAATAATAATGGCCGCGAAGTCCCAAATGGCCAATAATAGAAAGAGACCTTGACTACGCACGTCCTTACTTGCATTAGCCAGAAACGGTTGCGGACGGCGAGGTAGGATAGGGCGTTCACTCAATAAAGAGTACGCTAGAAAATTTATTTCTCCTCGAGCTGTTCTAGTAATTTCTTTATCTCGGACTTCACCAACAAGTAAACCGCCGTTAAAGAAAATATCCTGTCTTATTACGCCTTTGTTACATGGCCTGTTTATAGTAGCCATGGGCCTTAAATAATCTTAGAAATAGGGTTGATAGTTTTACAGGCGTATTGTAAGAGAACCGGTCATCGCCCTTATAAATACCTTTATGCCTAGCACTCAAGTAACTACTTTGGCATGGACGGCGTGGTCAGTTACTAATAAGGCACTCGTTTAATAGATACCTTGTGTACCGTTCTGAGACCTACTCGCTCGAAGGCTAATGGTAACACGCAGGTAAATTAATATGCCCCCACCTTGTCAGTAGAGATAAAGACCACGGTTTTAATCATTGCGTAATAAGTGTTGCACGGCTAAAAAACCTTAATCCGTTAAATTTGTAGCACGCCCTAAAGAGACTGCATGCACTACAGCATGCGCGTATAGCTGCCGAGTAACTTCACCCACCACAACGGTTACTTCAACAATTATAAACATGCCCCTTTCCCATAAGAAACGTCGTCGAAGAGAGGTACGACTCGTTTAATTGCCCCGTATGGGGCCTTTAAGCTTAATTAGGAAGTAAACAAGCGTCAGTACTTTATTTCTTAAATCAACCTACATTTGTTTTTGAGCTCGTTTAATATCCAGGAAAAAGAGTGAAAAGAAATCTTCTATGAAATTTAACCTACAATTTACGAATTGAAAATTCAACTTTTAGGTAAGTGTAGCGAGTAAAATTACGAATTAAATTTATGTAATTTTCCATATTATAAAAGAGATTAACTCATTAAAACTTCAACTAACCCTTAATAATACGTAAATAACAGTGCTCTTCTCAAACATCGATATCCATGTCTCCGATAAAATTTATGATCTTTTTTTTATTGCTAGCCCTTAGTTTTTTCACCTATACATTTTATAGTAGCACTTTAATTTCTTTTATTGATGTAAAGATTTTTACAGGCTCGGGTAGAATAAAGGAGGTGCCTTCTCCTCATATACAAAGCTGTACTAGACTAACTTGTACAACCAAACCCATTAACAGTACTCGAACGTCTAATAGAAAATCATCTCCAACCATTTCTTTAATGAGCATTTCCACGTTTTCGTGCTTAAGCCTAACAATCGAGCCAGTTTATACTAGTACAAATAAATCTTTAATACTAAGCCAATTTTCCCCTTTTTCTAATAAGAGAAACCCTCCAACTACGAACCCTGGGTGCTTAGTAACTATAATCATGAGCTGGACTACCAAGTTAATTTTTAGTACTCAGAGATGAGATACCTATAAGTCGCTTGTGCGTTTTAAGGCATATATGTCTAGTCTAATTGATGTTAGCGGCTATGTGAAAAAAATTGCGTTATGGTTTCGGACGCGAACCGTCAGGCGGGCTACCTTCACGCTGTGGCCTCGCTCTCTATAACCTATTCGTAAGATTTCACATGCTACTAATGTGAAATCTTCTTAGTTACCTTTGTCCTTACAAACTGTGTAGACCCCTGTAAGTAATGAATGTTTTTCAAAGTTCAACCGTCGTTGATTATATTTCAGTCAAACTCTCAAGGATACCAAAGTCTTAAAATTTACTAGACAGTAGTGAAAAAATTTCTCCTATCGCTCGAAGTAGACCTCCTTTATTTCCACTTCGAACCAAAACTGAAATTTTTAAGCCATGGGTCTCAACCGATAGTGAGGTATCATTTGACGTCGAGTAGTAGAAGTAGTACGACAACTTGAAGTAAAACACAAAATCGAAGACAAAGCTTTAGTACAAAGCGAAATCCGTAATTTGATAGTCGTAAAAGAAGATCTTCGAACTATAAAAAAACATTTTAGACAACCACGCTCGAATTACAAAAGACTAGTAACAAGAATGATAAGAAGAGGAGTTAAACAAGTAAATCAGAATATAACCAACTAAGATCTTCTGATTGAAGTCGATAATTTCGTAATGCTCTTAGTATGAGTCGTGTAAACGAGAAGCGACGTAGCTAGCTAAAAAACGCATATTTGTTATTCTTTTTTGAAAATTCATTTGGTCCAAAACATAGACGATATTTTGCCCGGGTTGGAGGTCCAAGGAGACTACCATCTAATGGATAGTAATAAGAGAAACGTCAGTAGACAACGAGTAATTTAAATTGAAGACTCAGGTTGCAAAGCTCAACAAGATCGTAGAACAAATAAACTAGCTCGAGAAATAGCTACAACCCTTCAGGATAAAATTTAAATACTTATTCTCGTTAATTCAGTAGTAGCCATTCGCGAAGATTTTATCTAAGTATCATTAATAATAACCACTATTAAGCTCGAAAAAAATCAACAAGTTTTCGCAGTATCGTCTACTCCGATTATAGAAGTAGTAGATTAAAATCCTAGAGTAATTATCGCAAAAGTTAAAGAACCGGTCGTAATTAACGTGAAACCAGTAAACCCAGAGCTGACCTTTCAGATATTTCCCAGAGGGGGTAAAAATAGAGTATGACATAAGAAGTGTATCATATTAAAATTATGTTTTTTAATTACTAAATAATTTATTCCGAACCCTGTACCCATAGGAACGAGGGCCTTTCTATTTTTTTACTCAGTCGGAGAGCTAACTCTCCTCCTAAAAGTCTCCATTTAAAGACCGCTAGTTAATATAAAATGTAAACGTACGATAACGAAAGAACAATCAAGTTTTATATAATTATCTATCCTGTATAATTAAGTACCAGTGGTTACTTCGAATATTACTTATTTTTTTTATCGCCCCTCAGTTATTGAGACCTCGACCTCGGTTGTTGTCGTTAATTTCTCAACAACAAGTAAGAAATACCAATAGCTTCATTTTAAATACTAGCTAAAAGAAAACTACTCATAGTTTTTATATAAAGTCATATAGTCACAGAAAATATACCCCTCGCTAAATTTTTATTTAACGAAAGCCTCTGGTTAAATAGTCTAATAGTCGAACTCCTAGGGACAATAAACTGAACCCTCCTCAAGTGACTCCTCGCTAGAGAAAGTGGAGTACAACTCGAATATCTATTATTTCAAGAAAAAACCGTCCGGCCGTGCTCTGGTCAATGTGGGCTCTAACTTTTCCTCAGAACCAGACGCGCATCGGTGCTATTATACTTCGGAATCCGCTGCTATTAAAAAAATACCCCGATTTAAATAATAACGAGTTGGAGTTTTCATATAGAAAAAGAATATAACATGCGGTTTACTTGTATTTCAAGTAATAAACATAACGCTGTTTAAAATAGATAGGTTCGAATTATTTACTTATAAGACTCCTAAATTACGTTCGCTACTATTTTTTCGTCGCTTCACTGAACTCCCGGCCATACATAGCTATAGTCCAACATTCGGTTAATCTTGGGCCTCCGTAAATTATTTGTTCAAAATAAAAATGGAGGTCTAGTTTAGTATTGCAAGACAAGTACAGGAGTTTTCTAAGTGGCGCTAAAGTAACGTTATCTTTACAGAGTAGTTCTCTCCTCTGTAGGAAGGAGCTCAGCTCTAGAACTTCTTGTTACTGAGAGGAGAAATCTGAGTTTCTTTGAATCTCGGAACCTTACACGTCTACCTGCTAACCTCAACGAATGCCATACAAAACCAAGCCGCAGTATTAGATTAGAGAAGTTCTCTATCTGCAAAAATGTGAGTCGTCAAAGATATCAGTAAGGACGTAAACATAATAAACGACCGTGTCTGCAGTGAAGAACCACAAATTTTGCTATATTTAATCAATTTTGTTAACGACTAAGATCGTGGTAATTACGTTGTGGATGTCGTCCTAATTCCCGTTTTGGATCGCGTTGTTTGTTAGGCGGACGGTGATCTCATTAATAACTTAATATTGAGTTCGAATATCTATTTAAAACCTGTTATAAAACAAAACAAAAAAGACGCTGTAGTTTACGTCAACGTTACCCTTTATTATTAGGAACGACTTAATGATACGGCCGTACAACAACCCACTACCATAGGGGTTACGAACTAAATTGGCGTTAAGGTTCTAGCCTTATCCATTAACGTGAGTGTAGTAACCGACGTAGTGGATGGTACCGATGAAATGTCGGAGACGCAAAATCGACAAGTTATATCGAATAAAACCTATGGAGGTTGCCGAGTCACTGCCGTGGATGACATAACCGTGTTTATAAAAGAAATCTTTATGGGTTATTATGACGTATCATAAGACGTCATCGAACTAGACGAGGGCATGTTTATACTTGACAAAATGGGACCGCGGCATCAACAACATGTCACCGTTATCGTAGAAATGCGTTTCCCAGTCACTCTCGTTAAACAGGATAATGACAACTCGGCGCGTGTTATATATAGCTTGGAAAAAGTCCGGATAGTATTCCGAGTAACTATACTCATTAAGGTAAGCGTTTTTCGTATAAAAACAACGGATAGTACTTACAGAGCGGGAGTTAATGACGGAAATAAGGACTCACTACTGAAAATAGTTAACTACACTAAAGATTTCCTAGCAGGCGTCATCACAAAACTGAAAGTTATATTCGGGATTAATAAACACGGCAACCCACTAGCCTAACCGAAAGATTATTACGCTATACGGCGTTCTTAAAAAATAGCCGTTAGACGTTACGGACGTGGAGTTACAAAGGAACTCAGTCCCATGGTAAATTTAGTTTTTGTTGCCATAGTTATAGTCGCCGACGAACATTACGAAACGGTAACAATTTTACTTAGGGTAAAAGCCTACGGAAAAAGTATGGCTAAAATTGACGGTATCCGCATTAGTCCGAGTTTCGCGTACCTGTACGTGAATGTTCCTGGCTCTATTGCGTAACTTATCGGTTCCGCCCTAATTTATGGCTCGGATACTAATCCGGACTCTACTCACGATAACGCTCGTTTGGCCCTTATTTTATAAAATTATGAAATAAACGTTTAACAAGTTAACCGCGAAAAAGTCGTAAGCGGACGAGTTATAAAAAACGTTAATTACTATCCATCCTCGAAACCATGCAAAAACATTGCGCGTAAAGGTTACTCCACTATACTAGGCGGTTTGCGTATGGACGGAAGTGGAACAGCGGACCTTTTTTACAAACGTCTACGCCACTCGGTAGCTACGCGCACCACATTTCGTCACGCCAACAACAATTATGGGGTAGCTGTCCTTATTGTCGAGGAAAAAGTTGCTGTTAGTATAGCAATCCCTAATTTAAAAACTGACTTTAAAGGAATAGACCGAATGGAAAATTATCTTGACTAACTCCGTTTGTTAGCGCATGTAGATTAAACAATAACTAAAGTAGTTCATTCCATACAAGCTAAGGGAGCGGATTTACGGTCTTTGGGTTCTGGTTACCGCGACGAAGCTTGTAGTAGCCGTTAGGTCCTTATTTGTCCGAACGCTACCTATGGCGTTGCTACCAGTTACATGATTAACGTATATTTCAACATCATAGGGTAAGAGAAAGTTCGTTCCATACGGTCCGACTAACTATTTGTGATATAGGGTTTATATTCCAGTAGTTTCATCATTCGGGACAATACTGTATTATCCGTTAGTATCCTTATAATTTTGAGGGCTGCCGTTAATGCTCGTACGGATAAGGGGTTTAGTTGGGATCGCGACGAAATTCGGTTACTAAAAGTAGTGGTAGACTCAGCACCCATACTACCCTCACCGGTACTCCTACGAACACCGGTACTCTCACTGGTACTGGTACTCTCACCGACACCGGTACTCTTACGGGCACTCTTACTCTGACAAAACGAAAAAAAGATTAGAAAAATAATTCTGGGCTCCCCCACCCCAACCACCGGCTACGTACGAGATGTACGTGATAAGGAAGAAGTATGAGCTATCGGAGGCGAAGGTAATACAGCGAATTTTTTTAAGGAAGGAAACTATTTTCGACTCAGTGCTAACAAACATGACATGAGCTCAAAAATCTGAATCTATTGTTTGTCTACGAAAATAGACCCGAGCAATTTAGCTGACGATGAGCATGATTGAAATTTAAAACCAGACTTATGTTTTAGACAAGCTAAACACAAGCTTACGAAAGGTTTAGCTCTCCGCTGTGCAATAGTCTTTCCGCCTTAGATATTAATTTTATGTAACCAAAGGAGGTAAATTTCCTGTTGTATTTACAATTTCTCCTCGTTGCCGGGTGAAGTCAACATATAGGTATAATTAAAGTCTGAACAATGACCATTATCGTCATCAAAATTTTGCCATAAGGGTTTAGTCAAAAAAGACGGAATTTTTGGCTATTTTGTCGCAGACCATAAAACAATGCTACGCAGGATCGCAAATCTTTCACAATGTAACATTGTAATAGAACGGTTTCTTGTTCAGTATAATTTATTAAAAATTTGGTCTTTTTAAAACGATTATAAATCTTCGTAAACAAACTATTAAAAAGACATTTTGTTCCTGATACCATATTATCCTAATTCAATAATTAAATTTTTACTAACTACTTTATGTTAAACAACCTGTTCCGAATATTCGTAACGTACGTCGTACCGATAGCCAAATGTCTTGGCTCTCTCGCACAGGAGTTCTATAACTATCTCCTTTCTTTCGGAGATCCACGAATACTTTAGAACGTTTCTAATAGGTGCGTTTAACTTTTAGGGTTCGGCGGGTGTCAGATAGCACGCTAAGTCAAAACCGTAGTTCTCCCCAAGTAAGTAACATAACTATCGGAATTTAGGATACAACGGACAAACGTACCCGTAGTACACCCTGTTCGGGTTAAGGATTAAACATTGGTCACACTAAAACAGTTTCTTAATCTTACGTAATAACTAAAGTGCACGTAGTGTCTTAATCGTTTGAGTGAAGTTAAAAGTTAATAGTTAACGTGGTGTCTTTAGTTTCCTAATACACGGGCAACATTTGACTGTTTAGCTCTTTTAATCCAGCTAATAACAGTTTTTGCGATGTATGCTAAAGACAATAGACAGGTTTGCACGAAAATAGAACTGCACCTAAAAATAGTAGGGTCCCTTCGATGGGTAATCATTTTAATCATGATACTAATTTTACCTTATTATTTATTAGCTCCCTCTCTTTTGTACCGTCTACTTCTTTATTGTTGTTGAAGTACCAAAAGAGCTAATTTTCTTCGCGAGGACCCATAAAAATAACCATAACGTAATTAATAACCCCGATAACAAGAACATAAAACCTTACTTGTTGTGTCAAATGTATACCGTGTTAGAAACCGCGTTTGTTTTTTATAAGATTAACGACATGGGTTACGAGGGTATTTATTTGTTTTATTAGAATTCCAGTAAATAAATTCACCAAATCGATGATGGTTTCTAGTAAACCTTCTGAGAAACGACCCCTATTGGCATTTACGATAATCGGAATTAGCATTCCAGCTTTACATAGTTACCTTTGTTTTTTGACTTTGCGCTTGTCTTAGTGTTGATCCACCAAGTCTTTTCGTATATTGTTGGATAAGAATACTATTTCAAACCAGCCTTGCAAATTAGCTATCAAGATTAAAATTTTGAGGGCTTCCCGTAGTTTTAGGTTTCAGGTACGGTTAAGTCAGTGTCCATGTAAAACGTTTTTGTCATTGACACCCACTAAAAAACGACGGACTATGAGATCATTTTGTCTAACTGTAGTCAGTTGGTTAGTTAAACCGGGTCCAATTAGTTCTTCGGAATTTTTTAGTTAAATTGTTCGGTCACTGAAATTAATTATTACTTAACATAGATCCCGTTCTACCAGTTTCAGGAGTCGACCCACTATATGCATAATTAGATTGTCGACAACTTGGCGTTTGTCACTCATAATAACGGGTCGTTTAACCTCTATGCGACGTTCTTATAGCACGTGGACGACCCGTTTCACAGTAAAATAATAGTTGTCCGGTCGTAAGGGGCCTACTTTACTAACGTGTCCGACTTAGTGTTTTGTGCAATGAGCGTACCCAGAACGCAAATAAAAGAAACGAGGACAAGTAACCACCTAAGAGAGAGTAGTACTTCGGTGATCAATAATACCGGCTACATCAAGGTAAATATCCGCGACAACATCCCAAACCATGACCTAAACATCGGAAAGATAATCCAAAATCACACACCGAACAACGATGCCGTTAACGGACCAAACGATGTGCTGGCGAGTACAGTTAACCAAATAATTAATAACGCCAATAACCATCGATGTATAACTAGGACAATTTCTGTTTTTTTAGATTTGAAAGAGACGGACTTTGCTGAGTATTAATTACTCGTTACTTACATAACAATTAAACTCGTCTCCTATACAATAGGGCTTGAACGCAATAGTAGTGAAAAAAACTTCTTAAGTGACTCATAGATTTACCCGTTTAACAAATATATCGTAGTAACGAACAATAAACAGTAAGGGCGCGTCCGCCCTTAGATAAGAATTTGATGGTGACATCGAACGATCTTTATCCAAGGGCGG
>NZ_QHJG01000026.1 GCF_003184185.1 Legionella qingyii
TCTTTCTACTCAATACTTAAGAAAAGTGATTGGTTTTTAAACTTTGATGAAATCGCCCTGTAAACAGGGGTGATTTACATTTCTCTTAATTTTTCCTTAATTATTTCGAGGTATATTAGGCAACAATGACACGTGGAGAGGCCTTCAGGCATGCTAAGCTATAAAGATATTATTGCCTTGGTAAGTAAAGCGGCTCAAGAAACCAGAGATCTTGTTGTTTCTGCTTCAGATAAAACAGCTAATTTAGTTATAAAAGCATCTGAGAATACTCGTAAATTAATTCTACAACCCGCTGATAAAACAAGAATTCAACTTGAAGAAAAACTCCTTCAGAAGGACAAGTTTTTAAAGAATCAAAATAAAGCCAGTGCCTCTTCTATACTGTCTTCTGCATTAGTGCAAAATACTCCGCTTCAATCCAATAGTTTTTCTCTTGAAACATTATTCTCTTTTGTAATCCATGAAATTAACAAAAGTGATAAAGATCGAAGGCAGCATTTGAAAGCTATGTTTCTGAAAGCTATTTTGAGCAAAAATATAGCACTCTTTAAAGAGCTCATGATAGAGATCGCTCTTTATGATATTTCATATTTTGAACACCATACTAATCTTTTGGATTTGCATAATAAAGCCCCTCTCGCTATATTGAACTCCCCTGTTTTGGGGCTCGTTCAAAAAGAGCTCGCTAAAGAAGAAGTGAAGCCATTAATTTCTCTATTATTAAATGTATTTCAATCAATACCCGAATCATCAAATGATAAATCAGGTATTTGCCTCAGCATGCGTGCAAAGAAAGAATTACTTCCAAGACTTCTGGAGCAGACTGAAGTCCAAGTCAGAATGTCTGTACTTTCACAACTTACAGATTTATCTTTTGATTCATTATTGCCTGGTTTTAGACCCTCTATTGGTGATAAAAATTATATACCGGTCTTAATCACTCACAAACAATATTTACAGGTTATAACTAAAGAAATAGATCAATCAATTTTCATTACCTTGACGATCGGCTACTTAAAATCAAATAATCTTGCTTCAAAACAATTTTTACAAAAGCTGTCTGCTAACTATTTATTTGTTGACTATGAAGCGTGTATTGAATCAATTGGACAACATTTTCAACATCTAGCCTTACCCAAAGAGTTCCCTTTAGGATATGAGAAATTTATCCGCGCTATATGTCAAGAAGTTAGAATGTGTGATCCTCAAGGAAATGATACACGACGTTTTTTTGAAACACGCCTTGCGCAATACATTAATGGATTAACGCATTCGGAAGAAACCATATTTAGTAATAATCTAAATTGCCCTTTGAACAACTTATTTGATGACAATAAGTTAAGGTTCCAAACACTAAATGCTACGAACAAGATATTATATTTTTTCCTTGGTCCTGAAGGTATTGTAAACTCTCCCATAGAAATGGAAAGAAAAATTAGTATTTTTGCTAACGGATATAAGGATAAAGAAAAATACAATGCAGAAAAACTAGAACGGTTTATGAAAGCGTGTCATGTTTATCATAGAAGAGATCGAATTCCAAGAGCAAAATCAACTGGAATATTAGAAAGAAAATTTGAGACCTCTGCTGATAAAGTTGGGGAAGATACCTGGAATTCTTCCGGTGGCGTAATGCGTTCAACTTCGGCTACGTTCTTTGATGCACAACGTGTTCCTATGCGTAATATGTTGGTTGACTCCAGTGAAGTTTCACCAAAGAAGGAAGTAGAACCGCCACAGTGGTTTTGGTCTAATAACCGCTCTCGTGCAGCCTATGTGGGCTCAGTCTCAGGACATACATGCAATATTGTGTTTATGCTCAATTACTATATGCAAGCAAATCGAAAGGATCCAAATTTAAGTCAGGATATTAATCTATTTTTGGTGCAATTAGTGGCAGTATACACAAAGCGTGGATATCATAGCATGCTTGAAGTTATAGATGTTTTACATGACCCAGTGATCCAAGAGGTTTTTAAGGAAAATAATGTTACTCTGGATTTAACCAAATATTTCAGATTTGATCCCGATGTCGGAGCATTTCTTGAGTATGCAATGAATGATACTTCGATTTATGCCCAGGTTTTAGCAAGCAAACAGCATTTAAAAAAAGAGTTAGTTACATTCTTTTCTCCTGTGGTGTCTGCAAATAAGAGCGATGTCCAGTTAGAAAGCCCGGAAGAGAGCAAAATATTAAGCAGTAAGTTACTTAGATGATTTATATTGAAATAGGATAAAAAATGGCATTAATATCTCAACGTGTAAGTAAAATTATTTTATTAAAACTATTTCTTCACATCGGTTTATTTATTTTTCCTTCGCTATCAGCTGCCAATGTCAGTTTACTTAATTTAAGGGAAAACAACATGCATGAAAAAATAATTGTTGCAGATGCACGTAGCAGTTATCTTAACTCAATTAAATTCTTTAAATATAACTATCCGAAAGATCATTGGGCTATAGATTACACTAAAGCGGGAACATCAATTGCGCACGTAAAGTTAAAAGGTAAATACAATTACTCAATTATTTTAAATCCTACTGACTGCAGAGGATACAGGTCCATAATAAGATATCTGAATGACAGTAACTCGGATATTCCTTCGGCGCTGAATCGTCCATATACAGTTGCTGAAGAAAGAGGATTAAATGAAGTGACTGCAATGATGGAACGAGTCTATGAAAAAATGGGACTTATCCCCCAATTTGCTCAGCTTGGTAACAATTCACACTCCTTTGACGAGAAAACACGCGAAACTATTATTGGAAATGAAGAGGAGCCAGGTATGCTCCATCTTCATCTTTGGGGCAGAGGCGATCCTGAGCATGAATTTATTGCTGGTGTTCCTTTGCGAGGCCCAAAACCAGGTCTAATGTTTGATCTCATTGCCAAATCAAAGTCGGAACCCACAAATCAATTTGCGATTAAATGGGATCCTAAAGAACTGGAAATTGCTTTAACTGCATTTAAAAATATGTTGTCTCTTTACTTAGAATCAGACGAGTTTAAAGAAGAGTTTAGTGATTCTTTAGAAGTTTCAATTGATATGACCAAAGCTACTTCAATTGAATACTTGCCTACAATTAGTCAATAAATACGTTCAAACATTGCTGAACTATCATGGATTGCAAGTATCGAAGACAATCACATGATTGCTTCAGCAGAAAATCTATTCCTTAGATCAAATCTCCAACATGGCTATCCATTTTTCGATATATGGTAGCCTATAGGCTAATATTTTCTCATTAAAAATAAAGATGAGGAGCCTCTTCAATGTCGATTAAAAAGTTATGGAAGTGATTCATTTTCCTAGGGATAATGAATTATTTTATTATGGGAGTTTGTTTATTTCATTAGTAGCTGTCTTATATATTCTCTATTCTACGTATCATCAACTCTCTAATATCTAATAATGTGCATAGCTGCCAACTGTGAATTATCCAATTATCCAAAATCTAGCAAGCTACTATGTCCATTTTCATGCTTATTAGCATGTAAGTGAACTTGAAATTTCAGCCTCAACTTTCATCATTGATTTTGATTTGTTAACAGAAAAACTTCCTAAGAAAGTTAAAGGTAAAAGACGGGGCTTATTAAGCGCCAAGTAAAGCTCGGACTCGGGATTTTGAACTATTTTTCCTAGGACTTCTTCTCTATTTTTAAGATTTAATACGGCATCAACTATACCCTGAAGTTTTGTACCACTGTTAATCCAATAAGGATTCGAACTCCTTTTTCCTTCTTGCAAGCGAGCCATAGCTTCCATGATTTTTAATCCCATATTTCCCTGCTTACTTAAGAAAAGTATTGCTTCATTATAGGAAATATCCTCAGGAGGAAGATTAGTTATTTGTGGGACAAAAATAAGCTCTTCTGTTTCTAACTGACTTGCGAATTGTTGTTTAAGCATTTCGTATAGATTATTTAAATTCCCATCAATGAAGGGGAAATGTGCTACCAATTCATTGAGTAGATAAGGTGATGTACTAAAATTAGGGAATGGAGTTGTAGATGCAGAATGGAAGAGTGCATTTAGTTTATTTATTGTCTCAGTTGTAGCTGCTTCTTTCCCACCTTTATTTAATTGGTCAATAATCTGTTCAAAGGATGATAAAAATCCTACGTGGGTTAAAAATGCAGTAAGATTATTGTAAGCATCACAAGCAGATACTTGATGCTCACCCACCTTGATCATAATCGATGGAGATATATCAACAGACTCATCTGGATTACCACTCAAATAAGGCTCTAAGTTATTAACCATTTCAGTAATTAATGGCATTATTTTTGAAAGGTAATAGTCCCGTTTTAACAAAGCGGATATGATATACTTATAAGATTTAATTTGCTCTGATAATGTTTCTAGAGTCACTGTATTGGAGTGCTCCTTAAACTCTTTTAAGAGTTGTTGTTTTTGTTCTTTACTTAAGTCTTTATCTTCAAAAAAGTTTAAAAATGTTGTTAAGTTAGCTTCAGTAGCTGTTGCAGGTAAAATGAAATGAAAATGTTCATTCTGCTCTTTGTTTGATTTTTTTGCGAAAAGAAATGAGAGGCTTTTGTTATGAGTATAATGAGCAAAATCGTGCATCATTCCTTCGCCAATCGATAAAACTGAGTATCGACTTAATAGCTGTTCATATTTTTTTTGAAAATTTTCTAATTGAGCTTCAGGTACATAAATGCTAATAAAAGGACCGCTAATTTTAATTTTTTTAATAAGTGAATTTTCAGGAAATCGTTTTAAAAACATAATTTATGTCATCATGATAAGTTTTTGCCAAAATCTACCTCAATTTGACCTTAACTGCAACACATTGGATTTTCTTGAAATCAATGACCATGCATATTATTTGGAACTGTTTATATCTGCTTAGTATGTACGGTGATAACTACCTGATTTTTAATAATGGGATATACCGGAAATTGTAATTATTAAAAAAGAATACAATCACAGCTTAGGTTAGCATAGCAGTGCTTTGAATTAATCCTAGTCCTTTCTAGTTAGGCCTGGTAAATTGTATCTAGAACTCTAGGGCATTACCGTTTTCTTCATAAAGTTGTAAAGCACAATCTGGGCGATATTTTTTTTTATATTTTTCGTACTGGGTTGAAAAATCTATTCTTTGCATATTACTTTTAAAATATTCAATAGCATCTTCATCACCAAAGCTTACAGAAAGGTCAAGCCAGTCAAAACCAACAATCCAATCACACTCTAGTTCGGGAAACTCTACCTCAATATCATCATCCATTTCTTGTTTTAATGTTGTAAGATCCGCAAAAGCGACAAGTGCCAATTCTAATTGAGCACTGCTATAACGTTGTTTACCGGAATCTGAAACAATTCGCTTGGCTATAATCAAAGTATTTCGCAAATATTCTTCAAAAGAAATTTGTTGCTTAAGAGTTTTAAAAAATCGTTTCATTCTGTAATTGAAAAAAAAGAATCAATTATGTGTAAATTTTTGTCTCATGTAAATGTTTTTTTATAAAACTAGAGTCTGTTGATATTTCATTTAATTCCGCCTGCTTTATGCGCGTGCTCTATACAGAGACACACTAAAATGTAGCTATTGTTTAATGCTGCCTTTACTTGGATTACGCGCATAAAGAGCAGGACGTAGGTTAATGAAGCAATTGTCAACAGAGCCTAATTCATTTTCATCAAATCAAAATCGTAGGTTCCGCTGCGTTACAACTATGCTTATATAAGCTTAATTAACTATCCAATTGAACATAAATATCACGTGCATCAGATAGGCCATGATCATCTACTATTCTGACAACAAATTTTCCTGGTTTTGCGTTCCATAAGTACGACTCTCCTGCTTTAGTTTTTGCAATAAATGTCTCATTAATAAACCAATAGACATTAGCAATGCCTGCATCAGTTACGGCAGTAAGAGGAATGGTATTATTTTGCTGCGAATCAGCCCGAATAATATAGCTGATACCGTTTTGTGGCGAAGTAATGTGCGGATTAATACCAGAGTTTCCAGATAAGTTACAATCAGACTCAAAAAATGGTGGAATATGTCTTTGTATTCCAGCTCGCTTAAAAATACTCAGTAAGTCTGAAGGCCAAAACTCAAAAATTTCAAAGCGCGTATGTTCATCAATGTGACAAGTACGCAAACCTGTCTTGCTATTAATAGCAACCTCTCGATAAATTGTATCTGTTTTTATTGGAGATTTTCCAGGAATAAACCAGCTCCACTCAGTATCTTTGCAATAACGAGTAGGAAGCATTCCTGAGGCCTTGCATACTTCTACTTTTTTCAGATTCATCTGTTCTGGATGTTTTTCTAAAGCATGTATGGGCCCATGTTCATGTTTTAATGCATCAACTAATTCAAAAAACAAGGGAGCAGCGATATCTTTACCAATAAATGCTGGATTGGCTTTATTGTCAAAATTTCCCACCCAGACTGCTAATACATAAGGGCCGAATACTCCTACTGCCCACGCATCGCGATAACCTGATGAAGTTCCAGTTTTCCAGGAAATCGGCAAACGAGACCAAGCCCTGGAAACATCATCCAGACGTGGAGTATTTTTAAGCATATCTAATACTAGATAGCTTGCCTCTGGGCTAAGCAAACGCACCCCTTTGGGCTTCGCTTCATTTTTAAATGCGCGAATTGGATACCAAAGTCCATCATTAGCTAACATGGCATATAAACTGACAAGCTCTTTCATCGTTAATTCCACACCACCTAAACTCAGTGATAGACCATAGTAGGATTCAGAACGTAATTGACTGATTTGAGCCTTTTCCAATAATTGATGTAATGTCGGATTAGATAATTGATTGGCAAGATAAATTGCAGGAATATTACGACTCAAAACTAAAGCATCCTTAGCTTTAATAGGCCCCATAAAATCATAATCAAAGTTCTCTGGGTTATAACCATTAAAACTATGCGGAACATCTTTTAAAACTGTATCTGGGTGAATTAAGCCTTGATCCAAAGCCAACCCATAGATAAATGGCTTTAGTGTGGATCCAGGCGACCGTTTTGTTTCTGTACCATTAATTTGTCCGCTAATGCCAGGATTAAAAAAATCAGCCGAACCCAACATACCTTTAATGCCCATATCTCGGGTGTCAACGAGTAAAACAGCTGCATTATTTACACCAATCCCCCTTTTTCTGGCGAGATAATGATGCGTAATACGTTCGATAATCATTTGGCTACGATAATCCAAAGTGGTATCAATACTTTGCTGTTTAGTTGCTGGATCATACAAAATCTCATTTACAAAATGTGGTGCCCTAAAAGGGAGCATATGTGTATTTTGCATCACCAAAGGTAAGGCAAACATGCCCTTTTTATTATGATCTTCCGGATGTTTATTTAACCATCGTCCTAATAAATGCTCTCTAATTTTTTTTAATTCCTTATTATTAGGTGTCCTTTTACCAGGATTTTGCGGAATAATGCTTAAAGTTAAGGATTGCGGCAAAGTAATTTGATTAACAGATGTTCCAAAATATACCAAACTTGCTGCCCCTACTCCTTCAACATTTCCACCATAAGGTGCCAAATTTAAATAGGCTTCCAAAATTTCTTTTTTGCTGTAGTGCATTTCAATTTGTATGGCACGGATGATCTGCAATAATTTCCCTGATATTTTTTTTGAATTCATGCCATAACGCATCCGAGCAACTTGCATGGTAATTGTAGAAGCACCTATCCTACGCGATTGTGCGCCATACGTTTGCCATATGGCTTTTATTGTTGCCCAAGGATTAACGCCATAATGCCAATAGAAATATTGATCCTCTTGTAATAAGGTAGCTTCGATCAGCTGATTTGATATATGCGATAAAGGTGTAAACAATCGATATTTCTCATCTTGGCTTAATGTCAATCTCAATAACTTATGATTGTCATCATAAACCGCTTTAGAAAAACTTACGTCGTCTAACAAAGTAGGTTTTGGCAGAAAAAATAATAGCAAATAGACGCTGACAAATATCGCAACAAATATTATGCTAAGTTTTTTAAATATTTTGTTCATAGTCGCTATTATGCCCTAAATAGAATAAAATATGTGCAAAATTTTTTGGCACAATTCACCACTTGGAATAAATGATGAATAAAAATCCGCTAACTATAATACTAAATGCATTATCATCTGTATTTGGCAAATTAAACTGGCGTAGCCCACCGTGGATGAAGTACTTGTGCTATAAATCAAAATCATCTCCAAAAATGTTTTGGGGAAGTAGCCTTTTAATAGTGCTCATTTTAATTATTGCTGGCTATTCAATACATTGGTATAAAAATTTACCAAAACCTATTTATACCACTGCGCAAATTACAGTTCCAGACATAACACCAAATACTGAAGAACAATTAGTTGCTAACAACTTGATTATTGATTTTGGAATAAAAAATAACGGATTTATTAATCAATCAGTAGCACCGCTTAGCCAGGTTGGAAAAACTGTCACTGAAGGCATAGAAATGACTCCCCAAATGCCTGGAACATGGACATGGAATACCGACAGTCAATTAGTTTTTACCCCCTCGGAATATTGGCCCGCAGGACAAAAATTTACAATACGTTTTGCCCCTGACTTTTTTACATCCAGTGCAATTATGGAACGCCATGAGTATGCCTTTTCTACTCATTCTTTTAACGGAAAAATAACTGAATTTAAACTGTATCAAGATCCAGTACATGCTGAAATTAGAAATGCCGTAGCTACTATAGAATTTAATTTTCCAGTTAATCCTAAAAGTTTGGAAAAAAACGCTTCATTGGTGTATCAAACGAAATCAGGACCTGCGGCCGAAAAACTTTCTGTTACTTTTACATATGATAAAAATAAGCGTGTAGCCTATTTACATTCAGAAACAATAAAAATAGACAATGTAGCACGGTTTTTACGCTTAACCTTAAACAAAAATGTGACTTCATCTACTGATTCTGCCCAATTGCAAAATGAATTATCGCAAAATCTCCTGATCCCTAGTGCCCAAGATTTTCTTAAAGTTCTTTCTGCTTCGGCATCTATTATCCGTAACGATAAAGACAGACCTGAGCAAGTACTGAATGTTGAAACCTCACTGGGTATAAATGAAAATGAGTTTAATAAATCAGTTCATATTTATTTATTACCTAAAGATCGTCCTGCAACAGTCGCTGAAGCGGCTAAAGAGAATTATCAATGGCAAAATCCAGGGGAAGTGACCAAAGCGGTCCTGGCTCTAGCTAAGCCTTTAGCCAAAGAAGAGATACCTACAGAGCAAAACTACTCTACCTTGCATAGTTTCAAATTTAAGGCCGATACCCCCCAATATATCTATATTAAAATAGATAAAGGAATGCGGAGCTTTGGTAATTTTACGTTAGGAAATGAGTATGCAGCGATCATCCCTGTTCCTACAATACCTAAAGAGATCAGTTTCCTGCACAAAGGTTCGCTTCTTGCTTTAAGTGGGGAGAAAAAACTATCAGTATTGGTCCGAGGTGTGCCTGCGGTAAAGTTTGATTTCGCACGCGTATTGCCAGAAAATATTAACCAATTAGTCACTCAAACCCAGGGCGATTTTAACAATCCATATTTTATTAATCCTACATTTAATCAACAAAATATCAGTCAAATATCTTCAGAAATTCAAGAATTTGATATTTCAGATTTAGCAAAGCAACAGTATACCGCGCTTGACTTCAGTAAGTATTTAACAATGAATACGAATACACTGGGTCCTCAAGGATTATTTTTGTTACAAGCCACTGGATGGGATACTACAAATAAAACTGCATTGGATGTAAAAGCAAGCCGTATGATTTTAATTACTGATCTGGCATTGTTGGTAAAAGACAATCAAGATGGCAGCCATGACGTTTTTGTTGATTCCATAACGCAAGGAACCCCAGTTGCTAATGCAACAGTAACTGTTTTAGGTAAAAATGGCTTGCCTATTCTATCCCGCGTCAGTGATGCACAAGGTCGAGTGAATTTTCCGCCTTTAAAAGACTTTGTAGATGATAGAGAACCTACTGTATATTTGGCTCAATTAAATAATGATGTTTCATTTATTCCATTCAACAATGCGAATAGACAATTAAATTTCTCTAAATTCGATATTGGTGGTCTTTATACTAATAATCAAGAATTACACAGCTTAAGTGCTTATCTTTTTTCTGATAGAGGGATCTACAGACCAGGGGATACAGTTCATATTGGTATGATAGTCAAGCAAGCTTATGCTCAACCGCAACCTGGAGGGTTACCACTACAAGCAACTGTAGTTGATTCAAGAGGAACTACAATTAAAGATGAAAAAATTACCCTTAATGATTTGGGGTATATGGATCTGGATTTCACAACAAATGCAAGCTCGCCCACCGGCGAGTACATGGTTAATTTGTATCTAGTTAAAGATGGATACCCACAAAACTTACTTGGTTCTACAAGTATTCGTATTTCCGAATTTTTACCAGATAGAATGCGAATTTCTACTAGTCTCTCTCCAAAGCCATCAGCTGGGTGGAGTTCTCCTTCGGGATTAAAAGGAGAGGTAACTCTTTGGAATTTATATGGCGCCCCTGCTACTGACCGAAAAATCAGCGCTAAAATTTTATTAGTTCCTCAAAAAGTTGAATTTGATAAATATCCCGATTACGTCTTTATTGATCCTTTACTAGATCCCCAAAAACCACCTAAGGTGTTCACTGAAACATTAAATGACGGTAAAACAAACAATAAAGGTGAAGCAGAATTTGATTTGAATCTTGACCGTTTTGAAAAAGCGACTTATCAATTAACATTTTTTGCCGAAGGTTTTGAATCGGAAGGCGGTCGTAGTGTAACAAGCCAAACTAAAACATTGATTAGTCCTCTACCCTATTTTGTTGGATACAAACCGGATGGTGACTTATCTTTTATTAAGCAAAATAGCACCAGAAGCGTTAATTATATTGCGATTAACCCCCAATTAAATAAAGAAGAAATTAAAGACTTAAAGATACAACTGGTTTCTTTACATCCAGTTACAACTCTAGTTAAAAAAGCTGATGGTACTTATCAATATCAATCGGTTATTCAATCTACAGTTGTCAGCACCACCCCATTTAATATCTCTGCTCAAGGAGCTGATTATCCTCTACCCACACAACAAATTGGCGATTTTTCCTTAAGCATTCTTGGAAAAGATAATACTGTACTTAATCAGTTAAAATTCAGTGTGGTAGGTGCCAGTCAACAGCCTCTAGCTAAAAATGCCGAATTATCAATCAAACTCAATAAAACTGAGTATCAAGCCAATGAGGACATTGAGATTCAAATCACCGCACCCTATACTGGCTCTGGCTTAATTACTATAGAACGTGATAAGGTTTATGCAGCTCAATGGTTTAAAACAGATACAACAAATTCAGTGCAAACCATTCACATCCCTGCTGATTTTCAAGGAGATGGATATATTAATGTCGCCTTTATACGCGATTGGAGCTCACCTGAACTCTTCATTAGCCCACTCAGCTATAGCGTTGCCCCTTTCACTGTCAATCATGAGACTCACGATGTAAAAATTGATCTGCAAACCGCCGCCGTAGCACGTCCTGGTGAACCATTCACTATTGATTATCACACAGATAAACCAGGAAAAATTATTGTGTTTGCTGTTGATGAAGGTATTTTACAAGTAGCACGCTATGAGACTCCGGATCCTTTATCATTTTTCTTCCAAAAGCATGCTCTTGAAGTTTTGACCCAACAAACAGTGGATCAAATCATGCCCAAATTCATTCAGGATCGTGAGCTTTCTGCTGTTGGCGGTGACAATGGTGAAGAAGGTATGGCAAGTCGTCTAAATCCTTTCAAACGAAAAACTGATCTACCCGTAGCTTATTGGTCAGGGATTGTTGATACTGATTCAAGTGCCCATCAGTTAGTGTATCAAGTTCCCGACTACTTTAATGGAACATTACGAGTCATGGCAGTAGCGGTATCATCTGACTCAGTCGGTTCACAAGAGACCTCTGCCGAAATTCGCGGAGATTTTATTATTAATCCCAATGTTCCAACTTTTGTGGCACCGGGTGATGAGTTTGAAATCTCTTCATCAATTGCAAATAACATTAAAGGTTCTGGAGAGCACGCTCTCGTTAATGTAGATTTGATTGCTTCACCTGAAATCGAAGTAATTGGCTCTCCGACACAAACATTAGAAATTGCGGAAGGCCATGAACAAACTGTTCATTTTAAATTAAAAGCCAAATCACTTTTAGGTGACGCCAAGTTGAGCTTTAAAGCAAGCATGGGCGACAAGTCCAGTACTATGAGTGCGACGCTTAGTGTCAGACCTGCTACACCGCTTAGTACTTACATCAATAGTGGTAAATCAACAGATGCCCAAAAAACTTTGGATGTTATGCAAACATTATATCCTGAATATCGCAAAGCAAATGCAACTGCTTCTACTAGCCCCATGATTTTGGTATTTGGTTTACAACGTTACCTGGATAATTATCCTTATGGTTGTACAGAGCAATTAACAAGTAAAGCCCTTCCATTATTAGCAATGAATAATCAAACTGGATTTGGTGGCGAAGCAAAACAAGTTAATGAAAAAGTAAACGCTACAATTCAAATGTTAAGCCAAAGGCAGATGTCTAATGGCGGATTTAGTTATTGGCCAGGACTGGGTGACAATCAGGGTAATGATTTTTCCTCAGTTTATGCAATGCACTTTCTGACTGAAGCGAAAACCCAAGGATTTAATATTCCTAGTGACCTTTTCTTTAATGGGATTAATTACCTTAAAACCTTGGCAAGTCAAAATGTAACAGATATGGATGCAGCAAGAATTCAAGCCTATGCCATTTACATTTTAACTCGTAATGAAATAGTAACTACCAATTATCTGGCTAACTTGCAATTGTATCTGGAAAAAGATCAAACAAAGGCTTGGCAAACAGATATTTCAACAGCCTATATTGCTGCTTCATATCAATTGCTGCAAAGCCATGATGAAGCAAATCAATTAATTGGTTTGTACAAGCCACAAAATAATCAAGCCTATATTACTGATTTTTATAGCAGTGCAATTGCTGATGCTCAGTATTTATATCTTGTAGCCAAACATTTTCCTAATTTATTACCACAAGTTGGAGATGGACTGGTTAAGCGCTTAATTCAAGCGATCAATAATGATGAAATCAATACGGTTTTATCTGGTTTTACGAGCTTGGCTTTAGGGGCGTATCATCCAGCTTTATCAAATGATCAGGCACCTGCTTTATCAATGACAAAAATCATGGACAATAATAAAGAGGTTAATATCCCTGCTGCGAATGTGGACTATCAAAAAATTGATATTGAATCTGATGTCCAAAAAATTCGCTTTAACAATCCTGACAAGAAAACATTTTTCTATCAGCTCATGCAATCAGGTTTTAATCGAGTTATTCCGAATGCTCCATTAAAACAGGGCTTGGAAATCTTCCGAGAATATAAAGATGCCAAAGGAAATGTGATTAGTTCAACAACCCTAGGGAGTGAAATTGAAGTACATATTCAAATTCGTGCATTAGGTAGCGATTATTTATCCAATATCGCGATTGAGGACCTATTACCTGGCGGATTTGAAGTGGTTAATGACTCTGTAAAAAATAATAATACAATGGATTATGTTGACGTACGTGAAGATAGAGTGAATTTTTTTGGTGGTGTTGAGTCTGCTGCTAAAGAAATTGTTTATAAAATCAAGGCTGTGAATATAGGAAAATACATTGTTCCACCTGCATACGCCGAAGCAATGTATAATCCTAATACCAAAGCCCAAGGTGTTTCTTCTGTGATTACAATTACAGAAGCACCGTAATACTTGAATTGTTCGAGTAATAAAGTTCAATTGTAGCCTAATTGAAGGAGAGCAGTAACCCGAAAAATCTGTGATACAAAACCGGGTTCCGCTACGCTGGCTCAGGCTACAATTATAAGTTAATTGTTTAGCTAATTTTTTAAACATGGAACTCAAAATAAAGTAGATTTTATTACATTTTAAATAAATCTATTTTAGATTTAGGGAATTAGATAAATCAGGACACAAGTACCATTCAATATGATTGGATAAAAAGAATTTTTAATATGTAAATGGTGTAAATTTTTATGAATAATTTCAAAAAAGGCATTAGCAAGTTTATTTTTATGGGTAGATGGCTGCAACTTCCGCTCTATTTAGGACTTATTTTAATACTGGCTGCGTATGTTTATCGTTTTGTTCATGAGCTCTTTGAATTAATAACCCACCTTAATAGTTTTGATGATACACTCATTATGCTTGGGGTATTAGATCTAATTGACGTAGTAATGATTGCAAATCTACTGATTATGGTTGTTATGGGGGGATATGAAACCTTTGTTTCTCATCTTGCCCTTGAATCTCACCCTGATCAACCAGAGTGGCTCGATCATCTCGATGCAGGGGCTATGAAAATAAAGCTTGCTCTTTCATTAATCGGTATCTCATCAATTCACTTATTAAGAACGTTTATTGATCCGAACAAACTGAGTAATTACTCGGTAATGTGGCAAGTAATAATACATTTAACCTTACTTGTTTCAGCCCTGGCAATAGCATTAACTAATAAAATGCTCGTGCAGAGTAAAACACATTAAAGAGCGATAGCCCAAGCCAAGAGTCATAACACTTCTTAGAAAAAATCTCCTGGACGAGGTCCAAGCTTGGAACTCTGGAAATTTCCATTAGTTTTTAATTATCCCAGAGTTCTACAAATTTCATTGGGACAATTTTAGTGTGTCGCACTGTATACTGAATATTTTTATGTCCAGGTCATGTTGGAGGCTTAGTACATCTCGACTGTAGAAAATTGGACAAATAAGCAATTATTTAACAAAATGTCAATGATTTTTAATGAGACAACCGTTTACCAGGAAACTCTTGCTGCTGGATCATGTTTGAAATATGTTGTTGATCGAGAAATAATGTTTTTTTAATAAAATTTTGATGTAAATCATTTCGTGAAAACTGAACCAATTGTAGGTCCGTTAAATTTAGAAGAAATTTAGGGGGGCAATTTTCAGCGGACTCAACTTTCGAAATGATTTCTTGAAGAACTTGTTTTATTTCATCGCGACAATGCTCAGAGCAATAAGGGAAATATCCTATAGTAGTCGTGAGCACCTGGGCACCATGCTTGGCAATTCCACCTATTTGACTAAGGGCTCCTCGTAAATCCATAATTTGTTCATTTAATTTCCACCTTATTCCTAAGCTTCCATTTGTATTTAATGATATGGATTCCAACTCCAATTCAACGATAGGTTTTTTTTGGATTTGAGCGACTAACGATTGCTCTACCGTGTCACTAAGTAATGATGTATGGCATTGGATTTTGACAAAATGAAGAATATCAGTAGCCTCGTCCTCTATTCCTAATATTTTTCTTGAAAGAGTTGGCGCTAACGTATTGAGAACTTTATCTAAATCCATGTTATCAAGAAGCATAATTTTGCTCAGTTCAATGATTTCAATTTCTTCCATTTCTGGTTGATATTGTGTTAATTTCGCATACAAATAGGATTGCATCAGGCAATTGTTCCAGCTGTTTTCATCATATGAATCAATCACTCTTAGTGCGGCGATAGTAGTATGGAGATTAGTAATCGGAGCAAAGGAAGTTGGTCCTATGCGTTCGTTATTCTCACTGATGAATTGTTGAGCTTCCAGATTTTGAATTGCTTTGGGGAAATGATTGAGCAATTCGTTTTGGAAATTAATAATAAATTGACCTAATGCAGAGCCTGCCTCATGAAAAATAACCAGTGTTTCACCAAAACTGCCAAATAGTTTATTTGTTCGATTTATACTAACCTTGTTCTCATCAATCGCTGTAGTTTTCAAAGCGATTTTTTGAAGTTGCGAATTGAGTACAAAAAAAGTGTTACTGCCTGTTTCTAATAGTGATTTCATAATTACTTAATGTAGGATTAAAAAATATCGCTTATGACCTTAATTATTCCTTAATGAAAAATATTTATACTATTAGCAGTTTGATTTTTCATTACAGCTTTTATTATGGCTAAAATATCTTTTGGACAAGCGTTATTGTTATTAATTGATAAATACAAAGAAGACAAATCCACTTGCACCACTTTGAAGCAATTTTATATTCAAGGCGTGGTTTCTTCAACAGATTTAGACTATATTGAACAATTGTTCAAAGAGAGTCAATTAACATACAAATATAAAATCTCTTACAGTAAAAAAGACATCGATGAAGATGCATCCCGACGATATTTTGAAACCCATTTGGCATTTGAAACGCTATTAATCTCCTTAGACCAAATGAAGAAAGATGATATTTTACAATATAATAAAGTACTTTATGATACATTACCTGAAGTAAGTCGAAATAAATTTAACGATTTTATAGACGGTAAGATTTCTCCCAAAATAGATGGTTTTGCTACTGAATATATGGATGCATTCCAAAAAGTGCAGCATCATGAAAATTATCAGCGCTTATCCAAGGAGCAAAAAGAAAAAGTATTATTAATTCTCCGGGCATCTTGGATCGGTGTGTTGCATGCGAGAAACCCTGAAGTTCCTGTTAACCTATATGGAACAGGATTTTTCTCAGAGCAGAATAGAGGTCGAGTAGTTAAAGATAAGCCCCTCTCACCTACTTCAGCCTATCTATCTGAAAAATCACCGTTTTTTTCAAATCATTTTGGCTTGATGAAAACCAGCATGCCGATGCCTCGCAATGATATTGCTTATGCAGAATCGGGATTTTCTTTTGTAAAACCCTCGGATCAAAATACCTATGATCCAGAAGCTGCGTGGCCTGTCCTGAATTTTTCTAAATTAGTTCATCCATTTTCCTGTTCTATATCAGGAACAACACTATGCCAATTACGTCTGATGATAAAATTACAGGACGAAAACAAGCAGGTTTTTGATACTGAAGAAAAATTTGCTAATTTTTTGAAATGTTTTATGTCAATTCTATTATTCAATAGTGGCGGCCATGTTTTCAATGAATTTTTAGGTGTATTAGAGATAGCTCAAGTGCGCGAGAAATTCACCTTTATTAATGGGTTTGAACAAATTAATGCAACAAGTCTATTATTGAATGGAAATGAAGATGCTTTTGATAAAGCCTTAGGTGATACACTCAACTATACCAAGGTCTTGCTAGCAAAAAAAGCAATTCATGAGGAACTGGACACTCTATCCATGAAGCTTAATTAGTCTTTTATTTCTGATTCAGTTGCAAACCGCCCATGAGTTTATACTATCTAACTCAAACTAATGGAATGACAAGATGCATTCTATAAAACCTACCTATTGCATTTAAATGGAATTAAATGATGTTGGTTCTCGATGACTGATTCCGATGAAGGTTTTATCGTTTGAGCGTTCTTGGAAAATTACAGTCATCATATTCAAAGCTTTGTTTTATCTCTTGTAGTCTATTTTTTAAATTTAAAGTTACTTCTATATTTTTTGGTTTCTGATGTTTCTTAGCTTCTTCAATTAGCTCGTTCATTGAATTAAAACTCTTAAAAAAATCAGATAACTTTTCTTCTTTACCCCTTATTTTTGCCTTGTTTATAGACACTCTAATTTGATATTTGTCATCTTTTTCATGTAACAAGATATTATCTTTTTTGTTTTCAAAATGTGTCGCAAATATTAATTTATCGTTTATAAACTCTTGAATGTCATTTAACTCTTCATTGCTTAATTTGGTACTACTGACTAACTCTTTTTCTAATTTAGCGTAAGCGATGATTTTATCAGGAGATACTTTATCTTTAATTAACGTTTCATTGTAAATAGATCCCCATTCTGGCGGCATTTTATCTTCTTTTCGATACTCCCTAAATTTATCTATTGTTATGGCTGTTCTAATCCATTCCGCAGAATTCCCCCTGTCCCGACAAGAAGCATCATGTAATAAAGTAGATTCTGGTGCCTCTATAGCCACCCAATCACAGTGAGACGATGGGTGTTCTAAATAACCAAAAAATACATTTTCTTCCCTATGCCCTGGCATATTAGGTCTATAGAAAAGAGCTGCTTCATTTATCCAATCAGATTCCTCATCAAATGCAAGAATCGTTGCCAATAGTTCAACATTATCTTTGAGTTCTTCTCTTCTTTGTTGTATCCATTTCGCTCTATTTTCTATTCCTATTTCATAAAGATTTTTTTCCTTTGGCAACCTTCCAGTTGCTCTTAATATAGATTTTGATAGAAGTCCCTCTTTTAAAAAAACTTCAATAGAAGCACCTGCTTTTTCGCCATCAGAATTATGACCCATTTCATGAAAAATTAACGTTTTTTCAGGCTCGATCTTGTTTCGCATAGTCAATCTTTAACTTTATTACTAAGTAAGAGCATAATAAATCATTTGTATTATATGTAAACATGGGCATCAATTTATTTACATAACTGGTCTACATGTTTATCAAAATTCCTAGCACATCAATAACTGATTCAGTATGCATTTCACCTTATTAATACTTTGTTAATGATCTATCTGTATAATTATTAATCAGGCAAGGGGTTTAATTGGGTATGGATGCCTCGTAATTTGAGGTGATAAAATGCAATCTAAGTCAGAAGCTGAATACCAAATTGGTGTTTGTGTAAAAGATACAAATCAGGAAAATGGGCCAGGGCATGTATCAGCGATGCTGATTAAGAAGAAAGAAGGCAAAACTAAAGTTTATCATACAAGCTTTTATCCAGGCCCATTCGGTAGTATTTTGAATGGAATGACTTTTGGCTCCGTACCTGTAAAAGGACAACTAGCTCCAGATCATATGCAAGATGTACATGAGGCTGACCATGTATTAGTTACTTCAGTACCTAAAGAGACCTTTAAAGGTGCAAAAAATGGACATAAAAAGTTTAGTAAAGAGGTACAAGATGGACGTCGAATGTACTCTGTGTTTGCGAAAGACAATCCAATAGCAAATGGTATCAATAAACTGGCATTAGGATGTAAAGGCGCACAGCTAACTATAGAACAACATCTACAGAAGACAGGCTCTCATCCACCTGAAGACATGTGTGGCATCCATGTATTTGATAACAACCATCCAGAAATTAAAAAAGGGCCACGTGTAGATAATTGCGCTAGTTCTGTAACACATGTATTACGTAAAGCGGGTTATAAAGATTTTAAAAATCCTAAAATACCAACGTTTTTTACTAGCGAGTTGGAAAATCACGGCTTCGTAAAAATGGAAAAAGAAGATTTTATGAAACAATTTGGCATGCAACATGGCAGTTCACTCAAAAAATAACCGAACCAATGTACGCCTTGCTTAATATGATTAGGTAAAGCGTACAATAATTACCACCATTTGATAAAAAATTAAATAGTTGATTATAATTCGCACGTTGAAACTTTATTTAATTATAAAAGGATTGCTTATGTTTTCATTTCTAAAGACTAAAAAGAATAATGGAATTAATGCCGCTTCAGATTCAACTCTTAAAAATACCTCTGATATCCCCTATTCAACGAATCCTTCATTAAATAAAACAAAATCCACTGAATCTACAAAAGATACTTGGGTATTTATTTGGAACATGACAGCAGATAAAGTTGGCCATGCTGCAGTTCAAATAGGTGGGTCTAAACCCAAAATGCAAGAAGAAGATCCTGGTGAATATGCCAGTATTCATCCGAATGATATTCCATCCGCAGGATTAACATCAGTCTTACCCTTACCAGCACACATCGCAACAAATTTATCTCAGGATATGGAAACATTAGGTGCTTCAGAACATGCTGTGGCTATTACCGATATGGATGGCCCCATAAAAGTAAAACCTGATAAAGAAGCAAAACCCTTACCACCAGATCACATTTATCATTTTAAAGCCCTGAATACTTCTGCAATGAGTGATCACTTAAAGGAATCTCATAAAAAGGTGACTACTGGTGAAATGGGCTATCAGCTATTTCCGAATGTGAATTTAGTTGGTTTTTTTAAGGACAGTTCTGCATTCATCTCCCAAGATCCTATTGATATTGAAATGCATCGCAGAATATCTGAGAAGCAAACAGATAATAGCAAAGTACATAATTGCACTTCTCTTGTTAGCGAGGTCTTGAATAAAGGTGGATTGCCAATCAAACATTCCAAAATAAAACCATGGGTAATTACTCCAAATGGTTTGTCAGAAGAACTAAGTAGCAAGGCCCATAAATTCTAAATAATGGGCTATGTTAATGTGTGGTTTTCAGTATTTTATCTGAAAACCACTTTTAAAAATGGATCATTATTTTTGTTCTTTAGCTTTTAGATTCTTGGATTTTAAACCTGATACATCATAGATAGTAATGGGCGATTGGATTCCTTTCACTTTTACACGAAGATGTCCATTAATTTCAATGTGTTGTGCAACTTCTTTGTATGTGGATTCAGAAATCAATATTTGTCCACCAAGACTTAGATCTTGAATTCGAGATGATACGTTGACTGCGGATCCTATAGCACTGTATTGCATTCGCCTCTTGGAACCTATATTCCCGACTACGGCAATCCCTGTATTAATTCCTATCCCCATCTCTAAGTGCGGTAAATTAATCTTACTGTTGGCACGATTCAATTTTTTTAACATTTTTTGCATTTCTAGAGCACAAGCTATTGCACGGAGTGAGTCATCCCCTGAAAAAGATGGGGCACCAAAAATAACCATAATTGCATCACCAATAAATGCATCAACGATTCCTTGATGATTTTCTATAACAGGAACCATTTTACTGAAGTAGGTGTTTAAAAGAGACACTAGCGTTTCCGCAGGTATGGATTCAGATAATGGAGTAAAATTTCTTAAATCACTAAACATGATTGTTATTTTACTTTCATAGCCACCTAATTTTTGCTGATGAGGTGATTTAAGTATTGTATTGACTACCTCATCGGACATATAAAAACTGAATACCTTGTGAATCAATTTATTACGTACTTCAAGTTGATTCTTTACTTTTTGTAACAATAAATTCGTTTTACGTAGAATTAACTCATCTTTAGCTATATTGGCTAAATTTAATAAAAGCTCTCGTTGTTTTGAATTAAGCTCTTTAGGGGACGTATCTGCTAAACAAAAAGTGCCTACGTTATAACCTTGGGGATCAGTCAAAGGAATACCTGCATAAAAACGAATAAATGGTTCTTGTTGCACCAAAGGACTATTGACGAATCGTTCATCAAGAAGTGCATCGTTAATGATTAGTGGTTCATTTTTTTTTATTGTCACATTGCAAAAAGAAATGCATCGAGGCGTTTGTTTTTCTTTTAAACCATGTCGTGCTTTAAACCATTGTCTTTCTTCATCTAGAAATGCGATGTAACAAATTGGGATATTGAATAAATCAATCGCAAGACGTACCAATCGCTCATAACTCTCCTCTGGTAGTGTATCCATAATTTTCAATGATTGGAGCGCATCAAGTCTTTTCTGTTCTAATTCTTGAGCATCTTCCACTTTTTTTGATTTCATAATTACTCTCTGAGCCTGGTATTCATAAATTATCAAAAAACGAATTGCCAAATTCTCCTTCACATATAGTCATTATAGATTAAATATATCTCTTCCTTTTGTATCACTATTAACTCATGATATTCTTAGTTTGATTTCAGTTCTTGGCTTATAAAATGTTTACATTAAAAAACGAAAATGCGCACTCTAGACAATTAAGTAAAGTTAATGAACGTGGTGAATATGCACCTTTTCCAGGAGTTACAGTAGTATCTGCCTGCTATCCCAAACAAAAGGAATTTTGTGAAACTCTTTATAAGCTTTTAGTGAGTAACCCACTGATCGTGAATCATTATTTACCACTTCCTGCTCAAAGTTATCATATGACTACAATGAGTCTGGAAACAGAACAACAAATAGGAAGTTCATGGAATCAATTTATTTATAATAATTTGCCTCATTATAAAAGGATCAAGCAGACGCTAGAGAAAAACGCTATTTATCCTTCAATTGAAAAAATGGAAATCAGTATAGGTAGAACCATTTCACTCTCTTTATCTTTGCCAAAAGAGCAAGAAACACAAATTAAGACTATAGCCACATCCCTAAACATCGAAGATACAGTACCTCGAGTTCTTCATATTACATTAGCTTATTCACGTTTCAATAGACCAATGCCCAAAGAAATTTCTGAACCACTGCATGCAGAAATTACCAAAGAACTCAATAAATTCATTGAAAAAATTAAATTTCCAATTGAAATTTCAGAATACATGCTTTGCTATTTTAATGACATGACAGCGTTCCCCTCTTGGGATGCAGAAAATAATCCATTTACTCAATCTAAATTACCGAATCATGATCTAATCTTCAGTCAACGCGATAAAAAAGATAAAGATGAACTCCAAGAAGTACATACTCAGGAGACAATGCTTACCATCTAAGTCATCATTTCTGTTGAAATTAACATTTTGATCTTATATTGTTGCTTCTTAATCATACCATGAATAAGGGAGTTTTCATGAAGAACCATTCTGGGATATTTAGGCTAAGCGATTATAAGATTCTTGATTATCTGGTAAAGCACATAGATTTGAAGCTTGATCTCTCCAAAAAGCCTGTGCAATCAAAAGCGCAGTTAACTATTGAGCCTAATCCAAAATCCAAATCCTATTCTGTAGATTTAGAGTTAGATGGTAAAAATATGGTTCTAGAATCGATCTTGCTCGATGGTAAAAAGCTGTCTCAAGAAGAGTACGAAATCACAGAAGAATCTCTGATTATCAAAAATGTTCCTCAAGATCGCTCCTTTACGCTCGAAACAATAACTCGTTTGGGTGAAAATACGGACTTATTTGGTTTATACGAAACAGAAGGAACCATTCTGGTAAAAGCAGAAACTGAAGGACTGCGCCGGGTCCTTTATTGTCATGACCGGCCTGATAATTTAGCCACTTACAAAACAACAATTATTGCTAAGAAAAAAGACTATCCTGTGTTGCTTTCCAATGGTTCGCTCATTGAACAGAAGGAGCTAGATGAAGAACTACACTCTGTAACCTGGTTGGATGAAGTTCCTAAGCCCAGTTATCTTTTTGCATTAGTTGCAGGGAAACTGCAGAAATCAGTGACTTATTTCAAAACACGTTCTGGGCGTGAACTACCAATTGAATTTTATGTCCCTCCTGATGCAACAGCAAAATGTGATTTTGCTAAAGAAGTATTAAAAGAAGCAATGCGCTGGGAAGAAGAAATCTTTGATTTGGAATGTGAACTACCACAACATATGGTAGCTGGTGTCGATAAGTATGCATCGGGGGCTTCTGAGCCGACAGGTTTAAATTTATTTAATACCGCAAATTTATTTGCTACACCTGAAGCGCGTACGGATGCAGATTTTTTACGAGTATTAGAAGTTGTTGCCCATGAATACTATCATTATTGGTCAGGTGATCGAGTGACTATTCGCGAGTGGTTCAATTTACCTTTTAAAGAAGGATTGACTACTTTTAGGGCTGCTATGTTTCGTGAACGTTTGTTTGGTACTGATTTAATTCGGATGTTAGACGGAAAAAACCTTGATGAGCGCGCTCCACGACAAGATACCTACACGAATGTTAGAAGCCTTTATACCCCTGCAGCATATGAAAAGAGTGCCGATATTTTTCGTATGATGATGCTTTTCTTGGGTGAAAAAGCTTTCTATAAAGGAATGACCCAATTTCTAAAAGATAATGATGGTGGCGCAGTAACTCTGGAAGATGTATTGGAAGCATTAAGTAAATCAACTGGGAAAAATATGCATCCTTTCTTATCTTGGTTTACTGCATCAGGCATTCCACAAGTAACCGTCACGGATGAATATGATGTAGACTCAAAACGATATACTTTAAAATTTAAAACCAAAGATGGAAATGGAAGGCCAATACCAATTGTTGTTGGATTACTCAATAATGCAGGCAAGGAAATTCAATGCGACACAATGATCCTGGTTGATAAACCTGAAATGGAGTTTCAGTTTGAGAACATTAAGGCTCATCCTACCCCATCTTTGTTGCGCAGTTTTTCTGCTCCTGTAAATCTCGAGTTTGCATACAGCTCAGAACAACTACTTCGCCTAATGCAACATGATACTAACATATATAATCGTTGCGAAGCGGCGAATAAACTCATAACCCGGATGGTTAGTGACTACTGTTCTGGAAAGACGCTTACACTTACTCCCGAGTTTATCAATACTTATCGAAATATACTCAGTGAGAATAATAGCTCCTTAAACTATTGGTTACTGGCTGAACTAATAGCGATCCCTCCCGATGAAGTCTTATTTTCCAGCATGCAGAGTCAGGATTTCGAAAAAATAGCTGAAGCACGCCAACTAATTCAAAGCCAACTTGTAAAAGAAATAAAGGAGGATATATTACGATTGCAAAATAAACTCCGCACGTTACCTGTATCTCAAGACTCACCTTTTAAATCATTTGATATCCTAAGTGCTGGAGCCCGACGTTTAAAATATGTTTGTCATTCTTATTTACTGGCGATAGAACCAGAAAAAACCGAACAAGCATTAATTAAGCAATTCAATAATTCACTAAGCAAAAATATGACAAATTGCATCTATGCGCTCAGCTTATTGTTGAATAATAACAGCAGCCAATCAAATAAGCTTTTAGAATACTTTTATGAGTACTGGCAACATGACCCAAGCGCTGTTAATTATTGGTTTAATATTCAAGCAGCAGCCCATTCAGAGAATGTTGTAGGCTTAGTGGAACAATTAATGCTCCATCCTGCTTTTGATTTGTCTAATCCCAACAAGGTAAGTGCTCTATTAGGCACCTTTATTAAAAATCCATATGGCTTCCATGCTATATCAGGAAAAGGTTATCAATTAATTGTTGGTGCGATCCTAAAACTGGAAAAAATCAATCCAACTTTAGCTGCTAATTTGACGGAAAAGTTCAATGACTGGGATAAATACGATAAAAAGAGACAACAGCTCATGCTAAGTCAACTAGAATATATTAATACTAATGCCATAACTGCGGATGTGAGAAACATGGCAAAAAAGGGGTTGGACAAGAGGAAGCTTGATCCGCCCCTTCCCATCCAGCAAATGTTCTTTGACCTCCTTTCCACGACGGATTCAACAACCTTTACCGATGTTGAAAAAACATATTCTTGTAATTAAAAAAACATGTTCCTAAACACGTCTCAAGGTAGACCTTGAGACGTGTTTCATAAAGAGAAATAAGATTGGATTATTGGATAAATGAAAGTTTAAGAATGTGAAAGATAAATTGATTAGTAAATTATTTTTTACGTAGACTTCACTAACTACCATTAATCATTTGAATAAGGATGATTAAGCACCGATTGTTACATGAAAGTATCTACATCGTTCCATAGGTTAATCTAGATTGGGGAATCTGTTGTAACGGTGTACATTCATTTACTGTAATAGCGATTTCCTTACGTGAAAAAATTGAATACGCTGATAATTTTTCATTATTTATTACGTCTCGTCGTATTACCTTTAATGCCTCAATACAACGCGCAAATATATTAATGGTATCTGTCAGGTACTGATCCTGTTTTAACAAGCCAATATCTTGCAATAATTGCACATGAATTTCATGATGAATTGGGGCGTGAAGCCCTTGCATATCAGCCAGCTTATTCGAAACGAGTTCCAATCTCTCAATAAAGCGTTGATATTCAAGACTTGCAATCTTTTTTTCTATATTCCAAAAATTAGCAGAGCAAGCAGATATCCCCACCACAGGAATAAGAAGAAGCCAAGGTGCCAAAAGTGCAAGAGCCACGTATAGGTCACCCTGTTCCCTATAATATCCTCTTGTTTCATAGTCAAGCACTTCTTTATGAGATTCCAAATATTGGTAGGCATCAACAGCACTATAAATAAAATATAATATAATAACTAGTGAACAACAAATAGATCCACCCGACATACTTATTGTTGCCGCCCTAAAAAATGGATCAGCTTGTGGAGTGCGTCTTTGTAAGTCAGCTAAATAATCTTCCATCTGTTTAATCAAGCAATTCAAAACAATCCTATCATTATTTGAATGTTGATAGTGATAAGTGATTGAAGATGAAGGAGATGATTTCGAAATATTGCGCCTTGCTACAGTATTGAGATTTATGTCTGATTTTAAATTATCTTTGAACGCTCTCGGCATCTCCGCTAATATGGAGTCAGGGATGACTTCTTGTCCTATCATTAAGACAAAGTCTTCGTCATTTTTATAACCACGATCTTCAACTTTTTCTTTACCTTTTTCTGATTCAAGATATCTTTGATCTGACTCGATAAAAGTATACCCCCTAGCTGCATATGATAATATTTGATCTTTTGGTACGCTCACACTTTGCAGATATAATGCCCGTGGAATCATTCCTGGATTACATAAATAATTGGCTCTAACTAACTCGACCAGGCTAAGAATTCCGCTATATCGTATATAAAGACTTTTCTCCATTGGATCATATTTATCTTTTTGCTCGTCGAATAACCGAGCATAAGCACTTAAAAAGTGTGCCCTCTCTCTGCTTTTAAGACGAAGCAAAATATGTTCTTGATCGCGGATAGGAAGTTGTCTATGCAACATAAATGAAGTGATATTTTCATTATTGAAAAGATGTAGGTCTGCTCCATTTTGAAATAGTTTTACTATGATCTGAATGAAATTTTTTATTGACTCCTCAACTATTGGTTGTTCTTTTCTGCAATCCAGAAGTGCTTGGTAGCATTTATGCAATGCCGTATTACCATCATCATCTGCTTGATTAATAAATTCATTATCTTTATCTGAAATGACATGATGAAATAAGATATCTATAATTTTATGCTGACCAAGCCAAGCTGTTTTATGTAAAAGTGTAGATTTATATGTGTCACATGCAAAAATCAAAGTTTGTTGGTCGTCTTTTTTTGCCTGATTTAGTAGCTTTATAAAAATATCGCAAAATGAATCTTTTGCTGCATACCAAAAAACCGTTCTTAATTCATGGTCTTTTGTATAAATCACTTCATTATTTTTAATTTCATTAAATAAAAAGTTAGATAGTTCTTCATCACCAGTTGCTAAGGCCAAATGTAACAGTGTTTTATTCTCTTCATCACACGCAAATAAAGAAGCAGGTGATCGTTCATTAATTAACTTAACCAGGTCTATCACATCCTCGTAGTTATTTTCTTTAATAGCTTTAATTAATGCATCTACAAAATAGTGTCTCGTGTACATCCATAACTTCCTTAATTGTATTTAAAATTTTTAATGTTTTTCAGTTTAATCGATAGATCAGATTTAACATCATTTGGATTTTAAAATCGATATTCATGTTTAGTACGATCCCGTACATCACTACAAAATCAGCACTCACTGCGATCGATCAAAAATAAGGCAATAAAGAAACAATAAGACATGACTAACTATCAGGTGAGCCTTCTTTAAACAAACCAAGTGCTTTTGCTATTTTCTTATTTAAAAACCGCTTAGGTAATAATCTTGGAAGTATCCAGTCTGAGAAGAGATTAGGGACCAAAACATAACGCGTTTGAGGATGAGGATTAGGTAAAATCTGATATACAAGTTCTCCCACTTTTTTTGCTGGTAAAGCAGATTGAGCAATCTTATGATAAATATAACTTTTAAATTTAAGTAACGGTTTTGCATAAATTGATTTACGCAGTTTATCATCACTAACCAGGTCTTCACTCTTATGCCAAATCGCGGTATTAATCATTCCTGGACCAATAAGCACGACATCAATACCATAAATCATTAATTCAATTCTTAATGTATCTGAAAACGCTTCCAGACCATATTTTGAGATAGAATACGGACCGAAAAATGGTCTACATATTTTACCTGATATAGAACCTATGTTAATAATTTTTCCAGGTTTTCCTTTCAGAGATTCATCAGCACCAAGTAAAGAAACAAAAGCTTGAGTTACCTGAATTTGCCCAATAACATTGACTTCAAATTGACGGCGAAATTCTTCAATCGGCGTTTCAATTAATGGCCCAACAACAGCAATCCCTGCATTATTAATCAATCCCCAGAGCATTTCACCCTGTAATTGTTCACGTACCATTTGGGCTGCATTTCTAACCGCAATTTGATCGGTTATATCAAAAGTAAGAGGAACAAAAAGAGGGCCGAGTTCATTAATTAGACGTTGTGCATCATTTTGATTACGCACACTTCCAAAAACTCTTACGCCCTGAGCAACCAGTTGCCTAGCTATAGCATAGCCAATTCCAGATGAAACTCCTGTAACCACTACGGAACGGATTTTAGGCTCCTTGCCTGCTGGTTCAACCAGATGTTTTGAAATCCTTTTCATCAATTAATACCTGTATGGTATAAGTATTTTAGTTCATCAAGCTACGATTTTGATTATTCATGCTCAGGATGTACTACAAAAATTCCTGGGGCATTTCTCAAGTATTCATTGTAATCCATGCCATATCCAAATATATAATGATCTTCAACTTGTAAGCCCACAAAATCAGCTTTTTGCAATCCATTTGGGACACGTTTTCGGTACTTATCCACCAAAACAGCGCTGTAAACTTTTTCAGCCCCCAAGGATTTTATTTCATCGATAATTGCTGCCAGCGTAACACCACCATCAAGAATATCATCAACAACAAGAACAGTCCTGCCTTGCAAATTAGCCGATGGCTTTACCTTCCAAACAATATCTCCACCTGTTGTCTCGCCTCGATAGCGAGTTGCATGTACGTAATCTACTTCTAATGGAAAATCCAATCGTGGAAGTAAATTGCCTAAAAGGACTAATCCCCCTACCATAACACAGACAAGTACAGGATTTTGATCTTGCAATTCCTTATGTATATTAATTGCCATTCGATCAAGAGCGGCCTCAACTTCATTAGTTGTAAACAAACAAGATGATTTTTCGTAAACTTCTTTAATTTTATCGGGAATAGTCATTATCAGTCCTCGGGGCAGAGCAGGTTATTGGGATACATTTAATCTTTTATTTTTCCTGTACCAGGAAAAGGGCTAACTTTACTTCCATAGCCTGGATTATCTTTTACTTTGGCTGTCCCTTGTTTTGTAACTTCATCGATACGATAGATTGAATGCATCGGAATAAATGTCCGCTTTACACCATTAAATTCAATCTTTAACCGCTCTTCAGAAGGGTCAACAACTAATGCTGTTTGTTCACCAAACACCAATTCTTCGACCTCGAGAAACCCAAACATCTCACTTTCTTTAATGGAACGTGCATAAATTTCATAAATTGCTTCTTGATTAGCAAAAGTGATTCTGAATATCGTTTTTTTATTCATAAGATTAACCTGTTTTTATGGCAAAGCAAATTATACAAAAACAAAGGCACTCTATTCAAATTAAATTAGCGTGCATCAATTATAACTCGCAAAAGAAAACATTACTCAAGAGCAATTTGGACGGGATAATAACATTTGATATGACTTTTAAATGAAAAGATCAATAATCTATATTATTTTTATTTATCAAGGGGATAAATACTGGAGGTCTGAGAAGAAAAAATAACTGGCTGCAATGGAGCCTGGTAATCTTTCATTGGTAATTGCGCGGGATTTACCTGTAATACAGGTTCTATAACCTGATACTTTTGAGCAACATAACAGTAAAAACCAGAAGGTAAAGGCCAAAGCATTTTGCCTATTTCATCCAAAAAAGTAAATTTTTTAATTAATGAGGCGTTATTAACCGGAGGAATATAGCAAAAGTTGCTTAGAGAATGCTGTCTATAACCTCTTTGCAAAAAAATCCGATTTAGGTTAAACGGCGTTCGCATTTTAACTTTTTGATCACTGTAGCAGTGCAGAAACCCGGATTTCATTGCCCCACCCCAAAGACTCCAAGGATTAATGCTTAATAAAATAACAAACCCCATTGGATTAAGAACGCGATCAATTTCATCAATCAAGCTAAAACTATTGGCAAAAGGTTCAAGAGTGAGTGGTACAATTATACAATCAACACTATTACGATCTAGTGGAAGCTGATGTAAGGCACATTCAATCTGAACTTTATTTGCTATATAAAAAGGAGACGCAATCCACTTATTGATATAATTAAATTTTTTTAGCCATATATTATCGCCGCAATTCCCCAATTGCAGTAATGTATTGCCATGTGAATAGTCACTTTCATGTTCAAGATTTACTAAAAATTCATGAGCAGCAAAAAGCCCAAGAGGCGATTGAAACCATTTATTCAGGGCGCGATATTGTTTAATTTGCCGTTCGATCAACAAAATAATACCTTTTAAAATAGTTAATCCTGAATTAAACTACAATACAACGAGTTTCATATACATACAATCCATTTTTTGATTTTAAATAGTGTCTAGGTGACTTAGTAGAACCCATGAATTCTGGACGAATCAACCATTTGACGATTGTTATGACATTACTCCTCGCTTCGGACTGAATTCGAACAACACGAACATTAATGGAACACGTGAATTTATTAAATTGATTAACTATATTTAATATTATAATAAATACTTACTGGAACTTATGTTAGGAAGCGATGAATTTAAATTATATGGAATAGGACAATTGTTTGTCCTTGAAAAGCTTTTGGATAAACCACAAGCTATAGAGTTCTGTAAACATGCCGCTGCAGAAAAAATCTCTTTAGTTCAATACCTTGTTAAAAATAACATTTTATCAGCCACACAAATCGCACTCACAGCATCCCATAATTTTGGTGCTCCTATGCTGGATTTGGACTGCATTGACATCGATTCCATTCCTACGAATCTGGTAAATGAAAAATTAATTCGTCGACATTCAATGGTTCCTCTATTCCGTCGAGGAAATAACTTATATCTTGCAACAGAGGATCCCAGCAAACAAGTTTCTTTAAAGGAGATCCAATTCCATACGGGACTTAATATACATGCAATTATCGTTGAAGCAGATAAGCTGAGTGCATTAATTGATCATTTACTCACCGTAAAAGAAACTGAAGGTTTATCCGAATTTGTTGGAGATACTGCTGAGTTCGATGGAATAATTATTAATGAGGAAGAAGAAGAGCGTGATACAACTGTTGTCACTTCGATAACAGAAGATGCTCCTATAGTTAAATTCGTTAATAAAATACTTCTTGATGCCATCAAACAAGGAGCATCTGATATCCACTTTGAACCCTATGAAAAAGAGTATCGCATACGCTATCGTCAAGATGGTATTTTACACGAAATTGCAACTCCTCCTGGAACTTTAGCTACGCGAATTACTGCACGCATAAAAATCATGTCCAGTTTGGATATTTCCGAGAGACGAATTCCTCAAGATGGTGGTTTTAAAATGAAAATATCCAAAACCAGATCCATTGATTTTCGTGTAAGCACCTGCCCTACTACCGCAGGTGAAAAAGTTGTTATGAGGATCTTGGACCCCGGTTCTGCAAAATTAGGTATCGAAGCGTTAGGTTTTAGCCCTATCCAAAAAGAATATTTTAAACATTCAATTGAACGACCTCAAGGGATGATCCTGGTAACAGGACCAACAGGAAGTGGTAAAACGGTAACATTATATACCGCATTAAATATTCTTAATACTAAAGAAGTCAATATTTCCACTGCCGAAGATCCCGTGGAAATAAAAGTAACAGGAATTAATCAGGTTAATATAAACCCTAAAGCAGGGTTAACATTTTCTAATGCGTTACGTTCTTTTTTACGCCAAGACCCTGATATCATCATGGTAGGCGAGATACGTGATTTGGAAACGGCTGAAATAGCAGTTAAAGCTGCTCAAACAGGACATTTAGTGCTCTCAACATTGCATACGAATAGTGCAGCTGAAACATTAAATCGTTTAGTTAATATGGGTATTGCAACATTTAATGTAGCGAGCTCCGTAACACTGATTATTGCTCAGCGTTTAGCTCGAAAGTTATGTGAACATTGTAAAGTCTTAAGAGATGACTTCAACAAACCAGGGTTATTAGAGTTAGGTTTTACCGAAGCTGATATAGAGGGAATTAAGTTATACAAAGCGGGGGGATGCGCAAGGTGTACCAGCGGATATCGAGGAAGAATAGGATTATTTGAAGTATTGCCTATGACTAAGAAACTAGGCCAGATCATCATGGCAGGAGGAAACTCCTTGGAAATATTAAAGATTGCTCAGGAAGAAGGGATGATTACTATTTATCAATCCGGACTTGAAAAGATAAAGCAAGGTATTACAACTATTGAGGAAGTCAATCGGGTAACCGTTGATTAACTATGCAAAAATGAAAAAAAATGCCAATACCACCTTAACTTTTCATTACACTGGCGTTAATAAAGCAGCTCAAAAAATAAATGGAGATATTGAGGCTCGAAGTCTTGCTTTAGCCAAAGTGGAGTTACGAAAGCAAGGAATTGTTGTTAATAAAATTGCTAAAAAACGCGCGCCTCTATTCAGTCTAAAAAGCAAAAAAATAAAATCAGCGGATATAACCGTATTTAGCCGCCAATTAGCGACAATGATTGAATCAGGGATCCCTTTAGTACAATCTTTTGATATTGTTGCAAAAGGACAATCCAATAAGCGATTCAAAGAATTAATTGAAACAATTAAGCGAGATGTTGAAACAGGTTTAACGCTCTCAGAATCATTGAAAAAATTCCCAGCGCATTTTAATGAATTATTTTGCAATTTGGTGGAGGCTGGTGAGAAATCGGGCTCCCTAGATATCATGCTGGATAAAGTTGCAACCTATAAGGAAAAAATTGAAACCATAAAGAAGAAAATTAAAAAGGCATTAACTTATCCCCTCGCCGTGTTAGTTGTTGCTTTTTTGGTTACGGCAGGCTTACTTATTTTCGTAGTACCTCAATTTGAAGCGTTATTCAAAGGTTTTGGTGCGGACTTGCCCGCAATGACCCAAGCTGTAGTGAGTATGTCCAAATTTTTTCAATCCTATTGGTATTTAATTTTTGGAATTTTGGGTGGTGGGATTTATGCATTTATCTATGCAGAAAAACACTCACCGCAATTTGCGCAAAATGTAGATAAAGCACTGCTAAAAATACCGGTAATTGGCCCTATTATTGAAAAAGCGGCGATTGCTCGTTTTGCAAGGACTCTATCAATTACCTTTGCTGCGGGCCTGCCTTTAGTTGAGGCACTTAAATCCGTAGCAGGAGCTACGGGGAATATTATTTTCGCCAAAGCCACCGATAATATTAGGGAAGAGGTATCCACCGGGCAGCAAATGAATAAAGCCATGGAAAACACTCAATTATTTCCTAATATGGTGATCCAAATGGTTGCAATTGGTGAGGAATCAGGAGCTCTAGAAAAAATGTTAAGTAAGGTGGCTGATTTTTATGAAGAAGATGTTGATAATGCAGTCGACTCACTGAGTAGTTTATTAGAACCTATTATTATGTGTGTTCTAGGTGTCTTGGTAGGTGGACTTGTTGTTGCAATGTATTTGCCCATCTTTAAACTTGGATCTGCGGTATAAAACATTTAATAATTATATCCTAATAGCTTATTTAGCCTGGGTGCAGCGAAGCGAATCCCCAGGAAATTTATGACCTAAAATCCAGGTTGCGCTTCGCTGCACCTAGATATTTTGGCAGGATCATTCAATGATATATGACCTTATTAGTAATCATACTTGGTTTATGTACCTTGTAATTGCTCTATTTTCGCTTGCAGTGGGTAGTTTGCTTAACGTGATTATTTATCGCTTGCCTATCATGTTAGAAAGAGAATGGAAACAACAATATAATGAACTGGTTGGTGGCAAAAATGAAGAAGAGCAACAACCAATTAATTTATTTTTGCCAAGATCTTTTTGTCCATCATGTAAAGCCATGGTTAAAGCTTGGCAAAATGTCCCGATTTTAAGCTATTTATTTCTACGTGGACGTTGTTACCAATGTAAAAGCCCTATTTCTATCCGCTATCCTTTGATTGAATTAGGCACCATGCTCCTTTCATTATATGCGAGTTGGCATTTTGGCTTTACCTTACAATTGATTTTTGTATTGATTGCTATTTGGATTTTAATTTGTTTATTTTTCATTGATTTGGACCATCAAATTTTACCTGACAGTCTTACCTTAAGTTTATTGTGGATAGGTCTTATTGCCAATACTGAAAATCTATTTACTTCATTACCTCAAGCAGTTCTTAGCGCTGCGGGAGCCTACATGGGATTATGGATATTTATCAAAATATTTTATTTATTTACTGGAAAAATAGGTATGGGTAATGGAGATTTTAAATTATTTGCTGCATTTGGAGCATGGTTTGGTTGGGTATTTTTACCGTTAATTCTCCTTCTTTCGTCAATTGGTGGTACAATCATTGGTTTATTGTATTTACGTTTACAAGGTAAAACCAAAGATACTGCGATCCCATTTGGTCCCTTTTTGTGTGTAAGCGGATTAATTTCTTTATTCTGGGGACAAAGTATAGTGAACTGGTACTTGCATCTTTGGATGTAGATGAATAATCAGGATTCATAAATGCCTTATCAAGTTATTTTATTTGATCTAGATGACACGCTAATTGATTTTACCTATTCCCAACGCATGGGATTGTTAAATATCTATAAACAATTTTACTCAAAAGTCGAATACACTCTTTTTGAGCGTCTATATAAAGAAATTAATACTAGTCTATGGAATCAAGTTGGGTCGGAAAAAAATGCACTCATGCCAAGCGATGTCAGGTTATTACGATTCGTACAGTTAAATCAAAAGCTCTTTTGCACTACTCCTGTTGAAGTGATTGCAGATGAATATGATATCAATCTTTGTGTTCACGCGCATTGGATACCTAACGTGAGAACGGCTATTCAATTCTTACATCAAAAAGGACATATTTTAGGTATTATTACTAATGGTTTCGTCGAGACACAAGAAGAAAAAAGGCAACGACTCCAGTTAAATAATTGGTTTGACTGTTATATTGTTTCTGATGAAGTTGGCGTAGCGAAACCTAACTTAGAAATTTTTAATATTGCCATACAAGAAATCACGAGGAAGCGCAAACAAGTGATTGAAAAAAACTCAATATTAATGGTGGGTGATTCGATTATTAGTGATGGTTATGGAGCAAAGAACTTTGGAATCGATTATTGTTTTATTAATAATCGATCGGTAAATCATGAATCTTCTGCCCCCCCTATTAGATACACCATTAGCTCTGTTGCTCATCTGCCAGCCTGCATAGGCTATGAAACTGAATATATGAATTTTTTAGAATCGCGCAGAACTAGTGATCAGGTACTCATTTAATTGCACCAATACTGAAAATGATGTTTCTTGAATAAAAGAAAATAAACATTAATATCAACATTTACAATCAGAATACAATTAGCAGAAAATAAATTATTTCTATCTTGACTCAGACTCAAGCTAAAGGATTGATATGGATATTAATTTAACAGTTTTTGCTGCACCAATATTTCTAATTTTAATTGGAATTGAATGGAGCATATCCTTTTATAAAAAATCAGATGTATATCAATTCAATGATTCTATTAATAATTTGAGCACTGGCATACTCGAGGAAATTGGGGCACTACCAGTAAGAGGTTTAATAATTTTTGGTTATTATTATATATATGAGCATTTTGCCTTGTTTAATATTAATCCTCATCTTCTTATTTCCTGGCTCATGCTCTGGCTTGGTGTTGATTTTTGTTATTACTGGTACCATCGAGCAAGCCATCGATGTAATTTCCTTTGGATAGGACACTCGGTTCATCATCAAAGTGAAAATTATAATTTATCAGTTGCTCTAAGACAGGGTTATTTTCAAACGTTAACATCTTGGATTTTTTATCTGCCTCTGGCTTTATTAGGCTTTCCAACTTGGATGTTTGTTCTAGTCGCTTCAAGCAATACTATTTATCAATTTTGGATTCATACTCAATTGATTAACCGAATGGGATGGTTTGAACAAATTTTTAATACACCTTCTCATCATAGAGTACATCATGGCATAAACCCGCAATATATAGACAAAAACTTCGCAGGAAGTTTAATTATATGGGACAAACTTTTTGGAACATTTGAGCCAGAAAATACATCTGCAGAATATGGGGTAACTGAGCCGCTTGATTCATGGAATCCTTTTTATGCCAATGTTAAAGTTATTAAAGATGTATTGTATTATGGAAAAAATCTGAAAAATAAGCTGGACATCATTCAAGCATTTTTTATGCCTCCAGAATGGGTAATTCATCGTTTACAGCAGCAGAATCAATACATTTCCAAAAGAATGGTCAATCAGAATAATAGCGAGTCTCCTAAATTATATATGTTATTAAACATAGGAATAGCAATAGCTCTATACGCATATCTTTCATTTATATTCACTTTGAGCTCACTGAGCTCATGGCTTATTGGAGCATTTATTTTATTCACCCTTTATACACTTGGCTCAATTGCCAATGGCAAACAAAAAGTCCTTTTTTTTGAAATAATACGATCCATTTTAGTTTTATTTATTCTTATTCTATTAAAAAGTAGCCTGTTTATATCTTTATGTTTATCTCTATTGTTTTTACTTATAAATCTTTACATATTCCGTTGTCGGTTTTTCAAAAAACAACCATCTATATCCTCAATTTCAGCATAAAATCAGTGTTATCTTAGTCGAGTTAGCCCGATTTAAGTTTTATATACTATACTAAAAACAGTTAATAAAATTATTTAGCGTTCATGCCCTGCGATCATTTCGTTGTTGGACGTAGAGTGAATATGAACCATTTTCTATCTCGAAAAGTACTTTGTTTACGAAGCAAAAAACGATAGCAACTATTATTTTGGGAGACCTTTATGAGAGTTGGCGAATACTGTAACCGGGATGTAGTTGTCATCAATGATTATGAATCAGTAAAAAATGCTGCGGATCTCATGCGTTCCCATCATGTTGGAGACTTAGTTTTGCTTGAGGAACAAGAAAATAAAAAGGTGCCAATAGGTATTGTTACCGATCGTGATTTAGTCGTCGAGGTTATGGCGGCAGGTGTTAAACCTGACTCATTGTTAGTCCGAGATATTCTCACCGAACCCTTTAGTTGCGTCTTTGAAAATGACAGCCTTTTTGATGCGCTTGAAATGATGCATTCAAAAAAAATACGCCGTTTGCCGGTTGTCAATCATGACAAAATGCTTATAGGTATAATTACTCTTGATGATTTCATTGAAATTCTAGCTGAGACAATGGTCAAAATGGTTGATGTAATCAAATTTCAACAAAAAAAAGAAGCAAAACAAAGAACATAGCTTTAAATAATCGTTATTGATGTATGAGATATAAGGAGCAAACAATGAACAATTCAGCATATTTTCCTATACAAATAATATTCAATAATCTACGGTACTCAAAAGCTATTGAGAGTAATGTACGCAAGCATGCTGAAAAATTAGGGAAGTACTTTGACGGTATTATTAGTTGTAGCGTAAGCATTGAAACGCATCGACATCACAATAAAGGCAGAATTTTTCATGTACGTATTGATCTTGTTGTTCCAAATGCAGAACTCGTAGTGAACCGAGATCTTGCAGAAAATCATGCTTATGAAGACGTTTATGTAGCAATAAGAGATAAGTTTCTTGCTATGACACGGCAACTAAAAAAATACGTTCATAAACAACGTGGTGAAATAAAACATCACGAACTTCCACCCATAGGGCTCGTTCGTGAAATAGCGCCTCTGGCTGATTATGGTTTTATTGAAACAATTGATGGTAGAAGACTTCGTTTTACCAGTAAAAGTGTAATCGATTATGATTTCAATAAATTAGAAGTAGGAAAAAGAGTTAGTTTTGTTGAGGCAAGAAGTAATGACGGTCCAGCAGCAAGTACTGTATATGTGAAATAAAGCAATTACTGATGAAAAAGACAAGTTGTCTTTTTCATCAGTAAACCAATCGAGTATACCTTACACGTTCTTAACCAAGGACGACCATTTGAACACTCTGCTTCTCTTGCTCGGTATCATCGGCCAGAACAACTGCCCTATTTCTCAAGTCTGATTAATGCCATTCAGTAGCATTAATAAATCACTACCACACTATATGGTTTAATTTTAGACATTGTTTGCGGGGTGTATATTATACTTATAATAAAGTTTTGGCTGTAATCCAGGAAACTTGTGCCAGAAACCAGAAAGACTTCACTACATATTTAAAATGCGCACATTTATACATATACTTTTGTATCAGATGAGAAACAGCACGGAAAAATACTATGTCATTCATAACGAAATCGTTCGCTTAAAAAAATATTTCTCTGAGGCAGAAATTGCAGAATTAATTGCTTTTTGCAGTTTCATTTCTGCTGCGCAGAAATTTGGTGCGGCCTTGGGTCTTGAGGCTAGAGAAAATTATACGGAAAAGTCCTGATATACATATTCTTAATCAGGTCTACTGTTAGACCATATTATTCTTAGAGTTCATCAATTATTTTTTATCTGCATAGACTCGTTTCCTATACGATCATAATGATAATATATCGTTTTTTTAAACCGTATTTTAAGTTCAACTTATGGATAAAATTGCTGCTATCTATGTAACTAAACCAGAATTTCTAACATTACTATCTCAAGAATTAGGTGAAGTTTCACACATTATAGAAGATTTGGTTTTTTCCCCTCATAAAAAACTAGATGTATGCTTTGCTCAAGATATTTGGTTAGAACCTCAAAAAGTAACTTTTCAATCAATTTCAGAAGCCGTACGAATTCTTCGCCAAGCCGGAAAATTTTGGTATTTGCACCCTATTTCTAACATCAGACGCTCTCGACTAATCGAAGAACAATTACGTCAGGTTCCACCGCTCATGCGTCATTTTCCTATTGAATCTGAAATTCCCTCAATAGGAGCATTTAGCTTATTAGATAAAAATACGTTGATTTATAGCGCAAAACGCAAAAAAAATGGCCGCATGGAATATGCAATTTTATTGAAGATAAAATAAATCCCCCTAATCGAGCCTACTTGAAACTGTGGGAAGCACTTACTCTGTTAGGGAAGTATCCCAAACCGGGTGATGAAGCACTGGACTTAGGGGCTTCTCCTGGAGGATGGACTTATGTCATGCAATCGCTGGGGGCATCAGTAACTGCGGTTGATAAAGCTTTATTAGACCCTAAAATTGCCAAACTACCACGCATTAACTACTTGCAACAAAGCGCCTTCGCTATAGACCCGATGCAGTTGGAACACAGTTATGATTGGGTTTTATCGGATGTCGCCTGTTATCCTGAGCGAGCTTATGCGCTCATCATGAAATGGATAGATTCTGGAAAAGCAAAACAACTCATTTTTACCATAAAATTACAAGGCAAAATTGAGTTAGCGACAATAAAACAATTTCAAAAAATACCTAATTCTTTGCTTACCAATATGTTTTATAACAAGCATGAAGCAACATTTTTTTATCCTTTATAAATAACTATATATATTTATAAAAGTTAATATTTTTTAATAAATTAGGACTAGACTATACATATAAGGCTTTAATATTTAAAGAAGTTGCTCATGAGGTTTCCAAACTAAACCTGATAATTCAGCCATAAGTTCTGAGAGAAGCTTAGATTGTTCATAACTATCTTTCTTCTAAACATCATTCTCCTATAAGAATAATTAATTATAAAAAAATTAAAAATTAAAAAAAATTTGCTAATCTTTCTGATTAAACCTATAAATAGGTGACTTTCATTTCAACCGATTGATTTCAGGAAATAAATCATGGATCTAAAACTTAAAGGTAAAACAGCATTAGTAACAGGTTCCACAGCCGGAATAGGTTTTGCAATCGCGCAAATATTAGCTGAGGAAGGCGCAACAGTTGTTATTAATGGCCGAACCAAGGATAGAGTAAATGAGGCAATGCAACAAATAAAAGCACACAATCCCGAAGCCAATTTGATTGCAGGACCGGCTGATTTAAGTAAAAAAAGTGAAACAGAAGCATTAATGAAGCAAATACCCACAGTAGATATTCTTGTCAATAATGCCGGCATTTACAACACCAAGCCCTTTATTGATATTTCAGATGAGGAATGGCTGCATATGTTTGAGGTCAATGTAATGAGTGGTGTTCGCTTAAGTCGTCATTATATAACCCCTATGCTAAAGCAAAACTGGGGTAGAATTATATTTATTTCAAGTGAATCAGCGGTACAAATTCCTAAAGAGATGGTGCATTATGGGATGAGTAAAACGGCACAGCTTGCCATTGCGCGAGGTATGGCGGAGACAACAAAAGGAACTAATGTCACCGTCAATTCAGTTCTCCCCGGCCCTACTAGCAGTGAAGGTATTAGCCAATTTGTAAGCGATCTTGGAAAACAACAAAATAAATCAACACAACAAATTGAGAAAGAAATTTTTGAGGATTTAAGACCAACCTCGCTAATCAAACGATTTTCTACCCCTGAAGAAATTGCCAATATGGTTGTATTCTTATGCAGTCCATTATCTTCTGCTACCAATGGAGCGAGTATTCGTGTAGATGGCGGGATTATTCGGACAATTGCATAGTATCAATTAAGTAATGCCTTATGCAGTGAAATAGAACCATGATATTTTTCCGGTTATTTTTTCACTGCATCAAGACGATAAACGAATTATTTACATCATGAACCTTAGTTTTAAAAGGATTTAACCCCAATATAAATTGCGCATTGCTCTTGCCCCATATACACCTCAAAATCGGTCTCATACGCTCTGATAACATTGGATTGAGTTTCAAAATAAAGCCAAATTGCTTGCCAGGTTTCGATTATTGCTTTAGGCATAGGACCTGAATTTTTAAAAACAAGATAATTCCCTTTTTTTACATTGACGGTACAAAAATGATTTATTATTGCCAAATCATCAAGTTCGATTCCAGCAGTAACAGTATAAAGACCATTACTATCTGATTCATAATCAGAATATACTCCATAAATCAGTGAATTAGATTTTTTTGCAGGTATTTGTAACGCATAAAATCGTTGCCAAAGCTCTGGAATTTTTGCTGTTTGAGGATTAAATTCATTGGAATTGTAGGTTCGTTCACTCAATCCCATTACGGTAAAAGATTCGATTTGAATAAGTTGAGGCGTATTATGTATCATAATGAGTTATCCCTTAAGTTTATGACCATTGAGCATGCATTGCAGCGGCAATAATTGACTTATCATGTTCACTAATTGGAATTAATCCATACCGCAACTGATAACCCCAATTTTTATTATTTTTCGTAAAATCAAGATCATGAAGTAAAGCAGCAATAGGTATTTCAAGCGCCCTTGCCCATTGTACATTTCTTCGAAAAGGATGAAAGTCTTTATTCATTTCAACTTGATAGGGTTCCCCAGAATTTACAATTCCTATTGCTGTAAATGAGCACAATCTGTCTTTACCATGAAAACTGATTGTTGGAGAGTAATAGATAACAAAGTCATTTGGATGTATCCGCTCTAAAGGAGCACGTTTGCCATGACAAACTTGCATAATTCCTATTTGTTTACCCAAACGAACATGTTCTGCACAAGCAACTGCCAGCCAATTTTTACTCATGATCCATTACCAATTCATTAGAGAAGTTACAAGTGTAATCGAATATAGTGACAGTTTTTGTCAGTAGAAAACTGATATTTACTGAGACTTATTCACAGCAAGAGTTGCCTTCCATTGTTTCAAAAGAGATTGGCGACGTTCAGGATAACTTGTTTCTGTAAGATTTAATTCAATAATACGATCTGTTCGAAAATGTCGAAAATCTTGTCTTAGTTCGCACCATGCAATAAGAATACGGACTTGGTCAAAAAAACCCAGTGCTAATGGCCAAATAATCCGCTCCGAAGCATTTTCATTTACATCTTGGTAGATAAGTTGTAGTTTTTTTTCCAATCGTATTGCTTTTCTAATTTGAATTAAATCAGAGTCCTTACTTTCGGTGACCTTTCCAGGAGCAATAAGAAGTCCAGAAATGTCTAATTGTTCACGTAATTCATTGGGAAGAACCGCTGCAATTTTAGCCAATGCATTTTGTGCAGCAGATTTAAGTTGAGTATCTGTTCGATCCGCGACCCAGCGTGATCCAAGAACTATAGCTTCAATTTCATCGGTAGTAAACATGAGCGGAGGAAGGGTAAATCCTGGTCGCAAGAGATACCCCATACCCGCCTCCCCTTCAATTGGGGCTCCCTGTCCTTTCAACATCGAAATATCGCGATACAAAGTACGGAGACTAATTCCTAACTCCTGGGCAAGCGATACTCCGCTTACTGGAAAACGGTGCCGTCTTAATATCTGAATTAAGTCCAATAGTCGTTGAGTTCGTGACATTTTATAAAAAGCACCTTAAAAATTTAGTGTTATCTTATTCAAGATTAATTTTAAATGCCAATTTTTTATCTGTTTCTCTGCTGATATAAACCATTTTCAAAATGGAAGTTAAATAACCATTTTGACTCATTAATAATTTCTTAATACTTTTTTGATACAATCCACCAAGGCGTGCATTTTTTAAACAGCCTTGAGAGGTGAAAGATGGGTAAAAGCTCCATTCCCAAAGACATAAGACAAAACGAGATAAACTCTATTTGTTCGTTACTAAATCATAATTTAATCCGTACCACCCAGGATTTAATAACTAATTTTGATAAGCTTATTAAACAAATTCACCAAAATACGCACATTTTTAAAGAAACATACACACCAGAACAATGCATTCAAATACTCAAAAAAGCAATCACAACTTACAATAACGTATATGCTTATAAAATCACCCTAAAAGATGAGCTTATAGATAACTTTGTTAGTAGCGAAAGAAAAAGAAACACAGTTAATACAACCCAACCAACCGCTGTTGACACATCAGCTGAAGATGATTTAACCAAAGTAACAAAAGGTTATGATCGCCTTGAAATGGCTCAAGAAAATGTACAGCAAATCAATAGTAATATTTTACGGGTGCTAAAAAATAAAGAATTTGCAGTGGTTCCACAAGTAATTATTGGCTCAGGTGATACTGGAACTACACTTTGGCTGGAACAATATAAAGCACATCATGGAACCAGCCAAGCACTCTTAGCTAATGGAGAGCTTCCTCCAATTTTAATGATCGGTGAAGATCCAGGCAATTGGAAGCATGATTACACACTTGCTCAACCACACAGCATTCTTGAACGAACAGCATGTAAAGAAAACCCATCCATATATTTGCCTACAGGTTATTATCAAAAAAATCCTCATGCTAATGGCCGACATGTCTACCAGGCAAATCAGGTGAATCTTGGTTTTACTGAAGCTCCTTTATTACGAGCCACAGTATTAAGAGTTGAAAAAAGAAGTAACCATTTATGCGATTGGCAATCTCCAGACCAGGAATATCGCTTGGTTGTGAGTACACCTGATGGAGCAAAAAATATCTATGCAAACGAACTAAGCATTTGTACAGGTCTTGGGCCTGCACGAAATATCATTTCAGGATCATTACTCTCATCTTCTGAATTTAATTGCTTAAACAAACTGGATCCTCAGAAAGGATTCACACCGATTGTGGATGGTAATCAATTTATTTTAACGGATACAGAAGAACATGGTAAGGCACCAAGAAAAATTGTGATCTATGGAGGTGGGGGAACTGCTGCGGCATGTTATAGAAAAGGTTTTTTTGGTCATGATAAACGAACTGAAGATATGGAGTTTAATAAAGCAAATCAACAAAACTCTGTTATCTGGATAGCAAAGCAATTTGATAAAGCCGGTACGGGCAAACTTGCTACGACTGCATTATCCACTGCGCAGTTACGTGGAGAATTAATGCTGGCCAAATTAATAAAAATTGAACATCAAAGCAATGGAAAGTTATTATTAACATTTATAACCGATAGTTCCATTGCTAAAAATGCCAAGAATAAAACAAAAGCATTATCTATTGAATGTGATCAATTAATTTACTCTGTCGGACAAGATGACAATCTTATGAGAGGCATTTGCAAGGAAATCGAAGCCGATCTGTCACTTGTTTATGATAAAAATGGTATGGTACTTAATGTATGTTCTCCTGATAAAAAAGTAATTTTCTTCGGTGCAGCTGCCATGGCAGTTCGAGAAAAGGAGTATATGAATGCCACCTGGAAATGGCTCCAATCAGAAAACATTGGAGGTGATGTAGGTCCTGGATCAATGCCTCCTTCCAGAGCACAAATCAAGTGTTATAATTTTTGGCGTGGTCTTACTCCAACCAGCATCAATGCAAACATGGATAGCCAATATTTAATCGTTAAATACTTGGAAAAAGTGGGTGTTGAAGAGAAAGTGGCTGCTGGTTTTGTAGAGGACTTGTTAAATGCTAGAAAAGCAAGTACTTGTGGTGCATCACATTCAATGATTCAAACTCTTTTACAGAAACATAAACTGGATCAAATCATTGAAATTAAAGGACATGGACATCTAGTATTGAAAACAGAGAATCAAGCTGTTTCTACTAAATCCAAACAACAACTCTTATCCTGGCTTGGCCCACAAAGAACAACCAAAGATGCGGATATCTTTGTTTCATCTGTCCATGCTGATAAAAAATCTAAGGATACTATAGAAAAAGAGGAACAGGGTGTACAATTAATTGCTGAGATAAGAACATAATTCGCTCATGTTCTTCATTTTGTAGGGAAAATATTAATATTTTGTGTGTTCCTCAAACAATTCGATTTGGAATCAAATATGCAATTAGCTAAATTTCTTGAGTTAAATGCTCAAGAAAAATACCAGCAAATGAAGTTACTAAGTTTAAAAAAACGATTAGATCCTGATTTTTTTAGTCAAATCATTGAAAATTCAGATCATGAGGTGTTATTCAAGCTTGCTATGAATAACACCGAAATTGATGCGATATGTAAAGCCCCAGAATTTAAATGGTATTGGGAGGAAATATGGCGCCTATGTGGTGTTAATCCAAAAGAAAATGCCGCATTAAATCATGAACCAGTACATGAATATCAACCCATGCCTACTGTTTCCTCATGCTTTGAACTGCTAAAAGGACTTTATCTTTATGAAAATTATAGAAAATTTTTTAAAGACATGGAGCACACACAGAAATGTTATGATGATGCGGAAGAGTTTTTAGCGGCCTCAGGCAGCTATGGATGTTTTTTTGCCTTGAATGCGTTATGCACAGGTGGATTAAATTTATTGCACCATGAATTTGATGAGCAGATTGCACAAAAAATAATTATTTACGCACAAATCGCCGCAAAATATTATTTATCACCAGGCTATTTATTATTGGCTAATGTTTATCAAGAGTTACTTAAATATCAAAATGAAACTAATTTAGTTGGACGAAATTTATCTCTTCAAGCATTTCAAGCAATGAGTGTTGCAAAAAGATTAGAGCCATACTCAGCTCCGATGCTCAATAATGCGTATCAAGGAAAAACATTAGAAGAAGCAAGTAATGGACAAATTACTAGTTTTTCCCAAGCCCTATTCAGGTTACAGCAACATTTGAACCTATCTCCTTTAGAAATCGAAATCGCTACAAATGCGGCAATCACTGAGGCTGCGGCAATTAAAAAAATCTATAAACTTGAAGAATCATTTATTCATACTCGATTAGATGAAGAGCCTACTAGTACAAAACCAGGAATTTTATAATGATAAAGACTCAAATATACCTTAATTATCGATCATTTCTTTCTATATAATATTTAACTTAGACTTTGTGCCAATCCAAAGCCCCCACTGTTTTCCATTTGATGTAAATGATATTGTATCACGTCTAAATCTATAGGATAAAAGCAACTGCATTAAAGGATGGCAAGATGGGGTTTCGTAATTCACAACTTAAAAAATATCATGTTTTTAAATACCTGATTCCATTTTTGCTCGCGTTTCCTGCATGTGCAGCACAAAAGACTATTGATTTAGAAATTAGTTATAAAACTGTATACTTTGACAATAAACCAGCCAAAGCTATTGCTGTAAATAATCAAATTCCAGCCCCTACTTTACGTTTTAAAGAAGGCGATCAAGTGACTATTAATGTTTACAATCATCTGGATAAAGGAACAGCCCTGCATTGGCATGGTGTTTTGGTACCTTGGCAAATGGATGGGGTGGAAGGAGTTGCACAAACTGAAATTCCTCCGGGCGGGGTCTTCCACTATCAATTCACTTTGAAGCAGTCTGGTACTTATTGGTACCATGCACATGCCGGTTTGGAAGAGCAACAGGGTTTATATGGCGCTTTTTTGATTGAACCAAAAAAATCGCCCCGTTATACCTATACTAAAGATTACGTGATCGTTTTATCGGATTGGATTAATACCAAACCAGACCGAGTTTTAGCTAATCTTAAAAAATCTGGTGATTATTATTCACCTCGCTTTCCGCTACAACCATCACTTGCAAAATTTATTTATGATTATCGTAAAGCATCTAAAAGTGAACGACAAAGTCTCCTTGCCGATTATAAAAGCATGCAGCAAATGCGCATGAGCATATATGATATTAGTGATGTTGCCTTCGATGCTTTTTTAATGAATGGACATCCTAATTCCACCCCATGGACTGCCCCCATTAAAGTGGGTGATATCGTTAGACTGAGATTTATTGATGCTGGAAGTAGCACAATATTCCGTATCAAAATACCTGGCTCTATCATGAAAGTCGTACAAGCAGATGGAAACGATGTAAAACCTTATTCGACTAAAGAATTAACAATTTCTCCTGCTGAAACCTATGATGTTTTAGTAAAAATAGAAAAAAATAAACCCTATATCATTTATGCCGGATCAAAAGACACTGTAGGAAATGCATACGGCGCTTTAAAAACCACACCAAATCAAACTGTTGATTTCAGTCATGTCAAACAGTTTCCGGAGCCCATCCCTGTCAGTAGAGAAATGATGAATATTATGATGGGTGGCATGTATCATGGTGCCCTACCTATGAGCCAACAAAAGCAAACCACAGCAAAGTCTTCAATGAAACAAATGCACTCTATGAACATGGATCATAGTATGCATTTGGGGCATTCCATGAATATGAAAATGCCCACGGAACCAACCCGTTTTAGGGATACAATCTCATCTTCTGACTCATCCTTTATGACGTCATTGGAAACAAAATATCGTGATTTAACTGCAGCAGTTCCGACCAATAATCCCAATAAACCCGTAGAAGGGATAATTAAATTGGAGTTATTTGGCTATATGGGACAATTTATCTGGTTCATCAATGGTGTACCTGGTTATAAGGCTAAACCGATTCCATTGAAACCTGGGAAACGTTATCGCTTTGTATTTACTAATACATCCATGATGCATCATCCAATGCATATTCATGGCCATTGGTTCATATTAAGAACTGGAAAGGATTCCTATGATCCTTTGAAACATACACTGGATATTCCACCAGGAGCCACAATAACTGCAGATGTAGATACTGATGCAAGCGGCCAATGGTTTTTCCATTGTCATATGCTTTATCATATGATGACGGGAATGAGCCGGGTCTTTCAATATACAACCATAGTCAACATCGCAGAAGGTAAAGCCAAACCGGAAGACATTGAGAAGGATACTGCTTATTATAACCGCCCCATCATCAGAGTCGATGAAGCAATTAGACCGATTAATTTACATTTGGTGAAGCATCCTATGGCTCATGGCGCAGGTTTTTGGTTTTCAACTTTTGTTGATGTGGGGGCGGATCCATTACATGACTCCCAACGTCTTACTTACAAGGGCTTGTATGGCCCTGATTATAATAAATTAGAATTATTTACCAATGATGCTGAGGTGTATAAAGGTGTAGTTGAAAATGCGGATATTGATATATTTTACTGGCATTTAATCAGTCAATTTTGGGCAGTTAAAGGTGGAGTGAACTATTTTAATCAACCTGCCACCAATCCTTATTGGCAAGCAGGCCTTGGCCTGGAAGGATTAATGCCATTTTTCATTGACACCGACCTAAGAACTTATTTTTATAATGGCAGCGTTAAATTTGATATTGAACTATCGCGGGATACGCAAATTACCAATAATTTTTTTATAAGAACGGGTGTTCGCAGTATTTTAGCAACTAAAACCGTGGTCAACGCTCAAATTGGCAGTGGTTTGAATCAGATGCGTTATACAATTAGGCCTTATTATCGCCTTTTACCCGGTCTAAGTTTGTTTGCTGAATATGAAAACGAACATGATTATGGTGCATTTAAAACAATTGAAGATACAAGTACGACACCAGACATTTCGAATACAGTTTCTTTAGGACTGACATTCCTGTTTTAGAAGAATTTAAAAATCTGATTGGTTGGATGCAGCATAACATAACCGAGGAGTACAGGATGTGAATATAACCGCCAGACCCGGGTTACATTTCCCTTCACCCAGCAACATATTATGATAGGGTTGTTCCATTATATCACCCAAGCTACACTACTAAAAAATTTGATTTATGGACAACTACATTGAGGAACATACCAAGGATACTGCTTGAAAAAATAAATAAGCCCTTTGATTTTATGGCGCAATTGTTGCTGTTACTTACTCTAATAATTGCTTTTGTCCCCTTTTCTCCCAAAATGCCAGCTCCAGGCATTGATCCTTCATGGGCACTTGGACTAAACCAAGCTGTCGCTCAAGGATTGGCTTTTGGCAAAGAAATAATATTTACTCTGGGCCCCTATTCATCTCTTTATACAAAGGCTTATCATCCAGCAACTGATCTTATGATGATTGCTGGATGTCTTTACTTGGCATTCACTTACTGGGGGTGTTTACTTTTTTTAATGAAAAAAAATAGATGGTATTGGACTCTAATTTATTGCGTGCCATTTTTAGGGATGATTTATTCAAGGGATTCTCTGTTTTTTTCTTATCCATTGCTTGCAGGATTGTGCAGCTTAAAAATCAACTCATTAGAACATAAGATTACAGGCAATTATCTTTTGTTGTTTGCTTTTTTTCTCTTCGCTCCATTGGGCTTATTGGCATTAATCAAAGGGTCAATGCTAATTATTTGTCTTCTTATGCTCCTTCTTTGTTTCATTTTTTTTCTCGCCAATAAAGAAAAAAATCTCGCATTGATTTGCCTTGTTTCTCCTTCAATATCAATCATTTTATTTTGGTTGGCAGCGGGACAATCTCTGCTCACCCTACCTGGTTACCTCACCAACTCACTTTTTATCGCTTCAGGATTTACTGAGGCAATGTCCTCTGATGGAAATATGAAAGAAGTCATTTTATATCTGCTTACCTGTTCATTAATTTTCTTAACCATTTTCTTGAACAAACAAATACCAGCTACTCTCAAAATATTTTTATTGGGCGTCTATTTTATTTTTTTATTTGTTTCGTTCAAAACCGGTTTTACACGTCATTTGGGTCATGCCTTTATACCTGGAACTTCTGTTTTGCTTGCAACACTATTTTTACCCTATATTATTAACTCCTGGACCAGCTATCTGCTCATTGTTGTTACATTAAATACTTGGTTCTCCATTAATAGTCAGTACACAAACATATCAATCCGGGATAACTTCATCTCTACTTACTCGTCAGCGTGGCATGGCTTCAAAAACAGAATACAGGATTCTTCCTGGCTCGAAAAAAACTATACGCTTACTATGAGCTTCATACGCGATCAAGCTGCTTTTCCGATTTTAAAAGGCACTACAGATATTTATTCTTACGATCAAGCCTACTTAATATCCTCTCACAATACTTGGGCACCACGTCCAATCTTTCAGAGCTACTCTGCTTTTAATCCAGGTTTAGCTGCGAATAATAGAAAACATCTTCAAGGAAAACATAAACCTGATAATATCATTTTTAAGATTGAACCAATTGATCAACGAGTCCCTTCTTTGGAGGATGGTGCAAGTTGGCCTTTACTACTGGCTAATTACCAACCTATTCATTCCACGAATAATTTTCTATTTCTCAAAAGGAAGAAACATGAACATCCAATAAACATCACTTTATTAAAAAGAGAGTCTCATTCTCTTGGTGAGCCAGTCGAAATACCAGAAACACAACTACTATTTGCTGAAATTGAGATAACCCCTACCATTTTGGGATCTTTAGCAACCATTGTCTTTAAACCACAGCAATTACACATTACTATGAATCTAAACAATGGTACGACAAAAAAGTATCATCTTGTTACAAACATGGCGAAGTCAACGTTCCTTCTTTCGCCTCTCATTGAAAGTACAGTTGAGTTCTCGTTACTTTATAAGAACAATCACGAATTAGACGCCAAAAAAGTAAAATCCTTAGTCATTACAACAAATCAGAGAAAAAATTGGCATTGGAACAACGAATATACTATAAATTTTAAACATGCGACTGATTAGCAAGATATTTTCATATCTGGAATGCTTAACCTTTCTCATTGCGAGAGAGGTTAGCTAGCATATATTCATACCAATTCAAAATGCACCAAACCTGTCTATTTTTGTAACGAATATCCTTCATCAAGCCAGCCTTGTACTCCAGTTTCCAATGATAAGACATTTGTATAACCCATTTTTTGTAAGTTTTCTGCAACCAAGGCACATCGAAAACCTCCACTACAATATACAACGACTTGGGAACTTAGGTCCGGAATTTTTTTCTCAATATCTCGTTCAATAACTCCTTTGCTTAAGTGAATTGCAGTTGGAATATAGCCTGTATCCCATTCATTAAGCTCGCGCACATCAATGAGATGCATCGGTTCATGGCGGTCAAGTTTTTCTTTTAATGCTTTTGGAGTTATTTCTTTAATTCGACTTTTGGATTCAGCAACCAATTTTAAAAATCCTTGCGCATGCTGTTTCATTTCCCTCTCCTAACGTTAAGTTTTATCTTATGTTCCATAATTTATTGCAATTTTTAATCTCTATTTACATACATTCCCAGCAAGAACAATATTTACACTTAATGCTATAATTATAATCAAAGAATCTAAGTTCGATTATTTTAAATCGTTGGAGTGTTCTTGATGAAAGCAAAACAATTTTTTAGCCATGTAAGGCAACCTCGCAAAGGTGAGTACTCATACTCCAATGTTGTATTAGATTATCTAAATACTCGACAAAGTTCAATTTTAAAAGATTTTAAAGCGGTTTATAAAACAAATTTGCATTCGAGGCATGATACATTTCCAAATTTTGTTGCACATCTAGAAAAGAACAATAAAAAAAATCTGATATTTAGAGGTATGAGCAATAATGAAGTAGCCGATTTTCTAAAAATGAAAAAGTTTTTATGCGCACCCAGCAAAAAGAAACAAGATCATTATAACATTCCTGAACATGTTATTCTTAATAACACAACCAGATTTGGTTCGTTTACACCCTCATTACAAGTTGGTGGAACTTATGCAAGTATGAGTACCATTGTACCCAGCACCGGAGCAATTGTCACAACCAATCTGCCACCTTTTTTTGTTAATCCAAAAGAGATACTGGGTACTCACGAAGAGCTATATAAACGTTATAAAAAACGTTATGACTTAGAAACTGAAATGCATACTGAATTCCAAGGGCTTACGGACGTTTTGGAAACGGCAGCAAAAAACATTGAAATTACTATGATTAGAAATTTTGGTAAAAAATATGTTGGATTAGGAATACACGATGTAAAACAAATTCATCTTCTAACAGTTCCAGGTCAATTATTATGTAATTGGACAAGCATCAAGACTCCTTTACATGAAGTAAGCTTTGAAAATCCAGGATACAAACTTAGAGTTTGCTCTGTTAAAGTAGGTTTTGCAGAGCATGATGCTTATCTTGCTGATGAATTTGAGTTAGTTAATCAAAGAAATCGTGATATGGGACTTATTCCTCCTGATGGCAGAGTGATTACGATGCATGAAGCAAAATACTTAGCCAAATCTGGCATATTGGAAATACTTAACAGTATGTATGAAAATGATGATGAAACATATGTATTTTCACATGTACCGAGCAATATTCCAGTTAACGATATGGACGCCATTCGAGATCATATGATGAAAACAATTGAGGCATTACCTTACATGAGAAAAATAGGTCCTAAAATAGAAGAAATTACTGATGAGGAACCCCAAAAAGAAGGACCTGAACTAGGTTAATTTATATAAGCTCATACTACAGGCTAATGATCAAGTAACGAGTAGGAGTTTTTCGTTATAGAATATCCTTGGATTTTTAGGGACTGTTGCCAATTCACCTCGCCGCCGAAGTGCCCCAGATGAGTTGGCAACATTCCCTGGGATTTGATTTTTAAATAGATAATATTTTTTTTAGCACAATTGCATCTTCAACATGGTTATTTTCTATATAGTAAGCTGGTTTAATTTCAATTTGTTCAAATCCCATGCTTTTATAAAGATGTAATGCTGCTTTATTACTAGGTCTCACTTCAAGAACCACATAATCAATATGCTGTGATTCAATTAATGAATGCAGTACTCTTTCTAAGAACTGCCGCCCATAACCTTTTGATTGAAAAGATTTAGCTATACAGAAATTTAAAATATGGCAGCTCTTATTACTATGTCTAGAAATAATATAACCACCAATAATTAGACTATTTTCAACATCTACTTCAAATACACGACAATCATACCCTACACGTACACAATCCCTTAAAATGTCCCTATACCAAGGAGCAATATGAACATCTTTTTCAATTGCATAAACTTTATCAATATCTGATTCATTCATGCTGCGAATATTAAGTGTCATCCTTGTCACTCCTAAACAAATAATCATACCCCGGTAATGAAGTGCTGTCCCGGTGATTATTGCAATAATTTTCCATGTTGCGTCGCCCGTACTGCTATTAAGTTCAAGATTTTTGTCACCCCGCAAAGGCTCTAAAAATGGATCTCCGCATTCGCGGAGATGACAAAGAGTATAGTCCAAATCACTTAACTTAATGGCAGCACCACTTCGCTGCACCCAGATTGTGTATTACATACTATTCATTAGTTTTTTTCTTTTTTGGCAAATATAGATCAGTAATTGTTCCTTCAAATGCCTCCGCAGCTTGAGCAATAGTCTCAGAAAGTGTCGGATGAGGATGTATTGTTAAAGCAATATCTTCAACATCACAACACATTTCAATAGCTAATGCCGCTTCAGCTATTAAGTCACCGGCATTAATTCCAACAATTCCTGCACCTAATATTCGATTCGTATCAGGGCAGAACAATAATTTAGTCATCCCTTCTTCACGCCCCATACTAAGAGCACGACCACTTGCAGCCCAGGGGAAAGTAGCCTTTTCATAACGTATACTTTTTTCTTTAGCTTCTTTTTCAGTTAGACCCGCCCAAGCAATCTCTGGATCGGTATAAGCGACACTTGCAATACACTTAGGGTCAAAGTAATGTTTTTTACCCGCAATAACTTCCGCAGCAACTTTTCCTTCAGGAATTGCTTTATGTGCGAGCATTGGTTGTCCAACAACGTCACCAATAGCAAAAATATGTGATACATTCGTCCTTTGTTGATTGTCTACTTTGATAAAACCACGCTCATCAACTTTTATTCCAGCTTTTTCTGCATCAATTGCACCACCATTAGGTTTTCTACCAACAGCAACAAGAACCTGTTGAAAACAAAGTGGCTTGTCTGTTGCATGTTCACCTTCCATTGAGACATAAATACCATCTTTTTTGGCTTCAACGGCAGTTACTTTGGTTTTCAAAAGGAATTTAACACCCTTCTTCTGCATGCGTTTTTGCAAAACATTAACCAAATCAAAATCAGCACCTGGGATCAATTGATCCATAAATTCAACAACAGTTACTTCAACACCTAAAGATGCATAAACTGTAGCCATTTCCAGACCAATAATTCCTCCACCCAAAACCAACAAATTTCCTTTAATATCAGCAAGTTCTAAAGCACCTGTTGAACTAAAAATTCGTTTATCTTCGGGAATAAAAGGTAAGTTAATGGATTCAGAACCTACTGCAATGATTGCATTTTCGAATTCAACGTCCACTGCCCCATCTTTAGTAGCGACAGTTACTTGATGCGTACCTGAAAACTTACCTAAACCTGTAACGACTTCGACTTTACGCTGTTTTGCTAATGTCTTCAAACCACCTGTTAATTTGGATACTACTGAATTTTTCCATGCAACGATTTTTTTACTATCCAACTTGGGTTTTCCAAAGCTAACACCTTGTTCGGACATTTCATGAGCTTCATCAACAACTTTTGCAATATGCAATAATGCCTTGGAAGGGATGCAACCTACGTTCAAGCAAACACCACCTAGTGAATCATAACGCTCGACCAATACTACCTTTTTTCCCAAATCTGCTGCTCTAAATGCCGCTGTGTATCCACCAGGGCCGCTTCCTAATACAACGACATCTGCTTTTATTTTGTTAGCCATTACAAGCCTCTTCAATTAGATATTATAAAAAAAATTAGAGTAAAATTCGTCTTATATCACTTAAGCAATCGCAAATAAAACGAGTAAAACGCGCCGCCTCAGCCCCATCTATAACACGATGATCATAAGAGAGAGACAAAGGCAGCATTAACCTTGGTTGGAAGGTACCATTTTCATAGACGGGTTTTATTTCCGAGCGAGATAATCCAAGGATAGCTACTTCAGGACTATTCACTATAGGTGTAAATGCTGTACCACCAATTCCACCTAAGCTGGAAATAGTAAAGCATCCTCCTGACATATCTGTTGGCATTAAGCCTTTATCTCGGGCTTTGGTACTTAAACGTGTCATTTCAGCCGCAATTTCAGCAACAGTTAACTTATCGACATTTTTGATAACAGGGACAACCAAACCGTTCGGTGTTTCTACAGCAATACCTATATTGCAATATTTTTTATAAATAAGATTGGCGCCAGTGGCATCTAAAGATGCATTAAATTGAGGGAATGTTTTTAATGCTTTACTGACTACGGCACAAACGAATGCCAGCAATGTCAGTTTATATCCTTTTTCTTTAGCATGCTCTGATTCAGATTTCCTGAATGCTTCAACATTGGTAATGTCTGCTGCATCAAACTGGGTGACATGAGGGATTGTTATCCAAGATCGATGAACATTAACTCCAGTAAGCCTTTTAATTTTATTAAGTGGCTTGGTTTCAATGTCACCAAATTGAGAAAAGTCAATTACGGGGTTAGGTGGAATGCCAAAAGAACCTTGATTTGGTTGTTCGCTAAGACGCCTTTTCACATAAGCTTGTACATCTTCTTTAGTAATACGATCTTTACGACCACTACCTTTAACTTCCGCCAGATTCACACCAAATTCTCGAGCTAAGCGTCTTACTGCAGGGCCTGCAGCAATTAATTTTGAAGAATCTACTTGCTCAGTAAGAACTGGTTGCTGGGAAGTTGCTTCGATTTTATTAAACTCTATTGCGCTTGATGTTTCAGGAGAACTTGCTGGCTTCTGCTCAGCTGCAGGCGCTATTTTTTCTTCCGCTTGCGAGCCATTTTCTGTAGCAACTAAAAGAATCAAATCACCTTCAGATACCTTATCACCTACTTTAACATTTAGTTTAGTAACTTTTCCTGATACCGGTGAAGGAATCTCCATACTGGCTTTATCTGATTCCAAAGTAATGAGTGGGGTATCCACCTCAATTTGCTCCCCAACTTCAACCATTACCTCAATCACGTCAACATGGCTTGCGCCACCTATATCGGGAATTTTAACTTCCTTTACCTGTTCAGATTTCTTTTCTTGTGAAACCATAGGCTCATTTTTCTCAACATTGACAGGTTCTATTTTAGAAGCTTGAGCTTGAATTTCATTTTCTTTTTCAATATTCGCTTTTTCTTCAATTGTGGCAAAAAGAATCACATCACCTTCAGATACTTTATCACCTACTTTAATATTCAGTTTTGTGACTTTCCCAGCAACTGGAGAAGGAATTTCCATGCTAGCTTTATCTGATTCTAAAGTAACGAGTGGAGTATCAACTTCTACTTGATCTCCTACTTGAACCATTATTTCAATCACATCAACCTGAGTCGCTCCACCAATATCAGGAATCTTAACTTCTATTTCGTTTGACATGTCTTTCCTCAAAAGGTTACTCAGTGTATTCAAATCATGACTGTGTTGGAAACATACCTAAGCGATTACTGTATGTTCCAATACAATCACAACCTGGATTACTAAGCCTACTATATACTTTTAATTCTAATGATTAACCGGATTTAATTTATCAGGATTAATGTTATAGCGCTTCATGGCATCCACAACTTTGGATTTATCGATACTGCCCTCAGCGACTAAAGCATTCAATGCCGCTAGAACGATAAATTTAGCATCTACTTCAAAGAAATGACGTAAACGTTCTCTCGTATCACTTCTTCCATAACCATCAGTACCCAAAGTTATATAGTGATTAGGTACAAACGGTCTAATTTGATCTGCATAAATTCTTAAATAATCTGTTGCAGCAATCACAGGTCCTGGTCTACCTTCTAATTGAGTTGTAACATAACTTTTTTGTTCCTTTTCCTTAGGATGCATTGCATTATAGCGTTCCACAGCTAAACCATCCCTTCTTAATTCATTAAAGCTTGTAACACTCCAAATATCTGCAGTCACACCATAATCATCTTTTAACATTTGTGCTGCTTTAATTACTTCACGCAGAATGGTACCACTTCCCATTAGCTGTACATGTTGTTTCGATTTCTTCTTGGTTTCTTGCAATACATACATTCCTTTAATGATTCCCTCTTCAACCCCTTTTGGCATATCTGGATGCATGTAGTTTTCATTCATTACTGTAATGTAATAAAAAATATTTTCCTGCTTCTCATACATACGATACAAACCGTTTTGAATGATCACAGCAAGTTCATAAGCATAAGTAGGATCATAAGAGACACAATTTGGAATTGTTGAAGCGTATAAATGACTATGTCCATCTTGATGTTGTAACCCTTCGCCAGCAAGTGTTGTTCGTCCAGCAGTTCCGCCTAATAGAAATCCTCTGGCCTGCATATCCCCTGCAGCCCATGCCAAATCGCCAATACGTTGAAATCCAAACATTGAATAATAAATATAAAATGGGATCATAGCCAATTTGTTCGAACTGTAAGAGGTCGCTGCGGCAATCCACGAGCAAAAAGCTCCTGCCTCATTAATTCCTTCCTCAAGAATTTGTCCATCTTTTGCTTCACGATAAAACATGACTTGTTCATGATCTACCGGTGTATAAAGTTGACCAACTGGAGAATAAATACCGATTTGTCTAAATAAACCTTCCATCCCAAAAGTTCTACATTCATCAGGAACGATTGGAACGATACGTGAACCGATTTCCTTACTTCTCAACAAGGTTGAAAGAATACGCACAAATGCCATCGTTGTTGAAATTTCACGGTCACCTAACCCTTTGGTAACTGCTGAAAACTCAGCTAGGTCAGGAGCCTTTAGAGGATCAACTTTGGTAGTGCGTGAGGGCAAATACCCGCCCAACATTTCTCTTTGTTTTTTAATATATTTAATTTCGGGACTATCATCTGCAGGTTTATAAAATGGTATTTCTGCAATTTGGTCATCACTGATAGGAATACTAAATCGATCTCTGAATGCCTTCAGTTGATCCACAGTCATCTTCTTTTGCTGGTGGGTAATATTTTGACCTTCACCAGCTGCTCCCATTCCATAGCCTTTAATTGTTTTTGCTAAAATAACCGTTGGCGATCCTTTATGTTCCACAGCTTTAGCATAGGCAGCATAAACTTTTTGAGGATCATGGCCACCTCGATTCAATCTCCAGATTTCTTCATCTGAATAATTCTCGACCATTTTCTTTAATTCTGGATATTCATTAAAGAAATGTTGTCGGACATAGGCACCATTATTTGCTTTGTAAGCTTGATAGTCACCATCAACACACTCTTCCATGCGTTTTTGCAACCAGCCATCCTTATCACGCGCAAGCAATGGATCCCAGCGTCCACCCCAAATGACTTTAATTACATTCCAACCGGCACCACGGAATAATCCTTCTAGTTCTTGAATAATTTTGCCATTGCCACGTACTGGGCCATCAAGTCGCTGTAAATTACAATTCACAACAAAAATAAGATTATCAAGTTTTTCTCGTGCGGCAATGCTTAAAGCCCCTACTGACTCAGGCTCATCCATTTCACCATCACCAAGAAATGCCCATACTTTTCTATTTTCGTTATTAATTAACCCTCGATTTTCTAGATATTTTAAAAATCGGGCTTGATAAATAGCTTGTAAAGGGCCTAATCCCATAGATACAGTAGGAAATTGCCAAAACTCACTCATCAACCAAGGATGTGGGTATGAAGATAAACCATCAACCTCTACTTCTTGTCTGAATTTACTTAATTGCTCTTCTGTCAGTCGTCCCTCAAGGAAGGCACGTGCGTAAATACCGGGGGAAGAATGACCTTGGATATATAGTAAATCACCGCCATGCTCACCATTTGGTCCTTTAAAAAAGTAATTAAAACCTGTTTCATACAAAGTAGATGATGAAGCATAAGAGGCAATATGTCCACCTAGTTCAGGAGCATATTTTCCTGCACGCAATACCATTGCCACAGCATTCCAACGAATCAATGCGCTAATCCGTTTGCCAATACCTTCATCGGGAGGTATTTGCTTTTCTTCATGCAAATTAATGGTATTTCTGTAAGGTGTATTAATTGAACTGGCTAAGTTGACCCCTTCCGCATTCGCTTTATTAAGAAGCTGTTTTAAAAGAAAAGCTCCTCGTTGGGGACCATCATTGATTAATACAGCTTGCAGGGCATCCAGCCATTCACGTGTTTCTATAGGATCCAAATCTAAATTATTTTCATTTGCCATGAAAGTGTTCCCCGAAATCTATTAAACTCAATAAGGTACAGCTTGTAATTTTTTTGGAATTACACCCGTGCAACCTTTCTTACAAATTGTGAAATCTGATAAGCAATCACATGTTACTTTGCGGCATTGTAGTGGATCGCGGTAAGAATTCAACTCACGCATCACCTTTTTGCCTTCAACTTTCCGCTCATGCACATATTTTGCAAAATTTTTTTCTGCTTCCCTTTGAGATGCATGGGAACATGTTGAGCAATTATTAACACAATTTTGTCTACAAAAATCAAAATGTTGCACACAAGTCCTATTACATTGTTCTAATGTTTGGCCTTTTAGTGCATTTTGTTGCAATCCATGACAACCGCCAAGCAGTAATATTATAGTGCAACAAACTAGCCGCAAAAAAGAATTCATATAGATAATATCCACAAAATTATTATGTAGCTTAACTACGTTAGCTCAATACCACTGTTAACTCATCTACAACCAGGTAATTAATGTAAATAAAGCAATAAAAACCAACATAACAATAATTGCATGTTCAACCAATCCCTCTGCTACTGGCATAGGAATTTCTTCTGTTTCATTTGTTTTAACTGCTTGTAATCCACATTCACGTAACATGTCACTATTTACATCAGGTTTAGCAAGAAAGTAACTGGCGAATAAAGAAAAACCTCGTTGGAAATTTCCCACAAGTAAAAAAAGTAATACGGTTATGCGAGCAGGAATCCATTCTAGCAAATCAGTAATTTCATTTGCTTGCTCACCGACGAAATGAATATCACGACATAAAGTAATCAATCGGTATGCCAATGCGCCAATAGGCCCAGCGATGATATACCAAAATACAAGAGAAAATAATTGTCTATTGACTAAAATAAAATAGTCCCCTACGAGCTCTTGGTTGCTCTTGACTTCTGATTGTACTATTGGATAAAAAAGATTTTGAGGGCCAAGGCAATAAAAGAAAATCACCAAACTTAAAAGAAATCCCATCAAACCAAATACTATAGGATGCAGTAATAGATAAATGATGGATACAAGCAGTAAAATAGGCACTATCATTAACGCCAAGAGCGCCCATGGATTATTAAGAACACTATGCTTATCGCCTACATTTTTGATTTTTTGACAATAATCTGAAAACCAATAAAATCGCTGGTAGGAAATAGAGTGAATCAAAAAACGTTCACTTAATAAACACAATAATATTACTAATAATTTCATTATTTAATCCTTACGCATTTTATCAGAGAATGCTATGGGGGTTGGGTATTTCAATACAACAAAATAGGATGACACGATAAAGGTTAAAATAGTAGTTGCTTGAATTAAATTTGAAGCTTTATCCGAAATAAGCTGAGTGCTTAAAGCAATGCTAGCTACAAGCAATGAAAACTCACTCGCTTGTCCTAAACGAATACCCACCTCTTTCGCAACATGTTTTTTTTCGCCAGATTTTCCAAGAAGCAAATAAAATAAAACCGGTTTAAACAGCAACACTAAAGCAGATAAAATAAGCGCAGGAATTACAACTTGCTGGGCCAAACCAAAGTTAAAAGTTGCCCCAATTGAAAAGAAAAACATAACCAGGAAAAAATCCCTTAAAGGCTTGAGGCTCTCTGCAATAAAAAGGGAAATTGGGCTTGCTGCCAACGCAACTCCAGCAATAAAAGCACCAATATCTTCTGAAAGACCCATCTTTTGCGCAAGAACAGACAAACCCAGGCACCAGCCAATTGATAATAAAAATACATATTCCTGAGTTCTGTCAAAACGAGCCAGTAACCGTATTAAAACATATTTCTCAAAAGCAAAAGCAAAAAGACACAATGCAGGTAAATTAATCCCTACTAAAATAATATCATCAATGGAAAAACCACCCGTTTGTTGAGCGCCATTAATTAAGATCAGTACAATGATTGCAATGACGTCCTGCATAAGCAACACGCTTATCATCACTTCGCCAGTATGTTGATGGTGCAGAATAGTCGTGGGTAATAATTTCAAACCAATTATAGTGCTTGAAAACATCATTGAAGCGCCCAAAATCCATGATTCGGTCACAGTTAATCCAAAGAATCTGCCAATCCAATATGCAGTCACAGCAAACATAACAGAACTAATTAAAGCAATCCAGGTAACTTTCTTTAACATGTGCACGAGATTTTGTGGTTGCAAATGCAATCCAAGCAGGAATAATAGGAAAACTATTCCAACATCACCAATTTGTTTGACAATACTCACATCAGATACAAGTTTTAGACCCCATGGTCCAAATACTGCGCCGAGAAGGATATACGCAACCAGCAAAGATTGTTTGGTATAAAGAACCAGGGTTGATAAAAATGCAGCGCCTGCGAAAATTAAGAATATTGTATAAAACACAGAGCCATCATGCATTGATTTTGTACCTCAATATTAAAATAAAACCGACTTTAATTAAAAAAAAACTGTAAGCCTGAATAAGCGCAAAAAAACAAGAAGTTGAATACAAATAAAGAGCGTATACTGTGCTTTTACCCAAGGCTACAATTTTATTACTATTAGTAATTCTAACGTTCTGAAAATTTGACGCAATAATTTTAACCATTAATCCATTAATTAGCTATCAATATTCAATATGAATCAAATCAAAACGGAAAAAGATCCCGTTACTCCATTAAGCGCTAATTTGTGCTTCAAACTATCGGCCATATTTTTTGAACCAAATGGACCAACCCTCACGATATAATGTTGCTTATAGTGTTCGATATAAACTGGAGATGGAGTGATACGTGCTAATTTATCTTTTAAGCGTTTTGCTAGAATTTCGGTTGTAAAAGCACCTGCCTGAAGATAATAATGCGCCTGCCCAGCCGGTCCCATTAATGTTTCAATTTCAACAGGTGCAGTTCCTTTCGGAAAGACTCCTAGTTTTAAAGCCGCAGCATAGGATAAATCGATAATTCTATCAGAATGAAATGGCCCTCGATCATTTACTTTAACAATTGCAACTTTTCCATTATTCAAATTTTTAACTTTTACATAAGTAGGTAAAGGTAAGGTCTTATGTGCAGCAGACATCACATACATATCATAAGGCTCACCACTTGAAGTTCTTTGTTTGTGGAATTTTGTTCCATACCAGGAAGCAATCCCCCTTGCTTTATATCCCGTTGAACTCCTCATCACTTGATATGAGCGACCATCAACAGAATATTCTGATATGTTGCCATATCGACTTAAAGGTTCCTTGGCGGGCACAGGTTCCTTAAAACTGATATGCCTCAATTTAGTGGGTGCTCCATCTTGAACTTGAGTATATCGATTCCCTTTGTTCTTATAACGATTATATATGGAATTATTGGAATTCTTATTATTTTGAGTTACTTGTCGTGTAGGCTGCTTTGTTTTTGATGATGCAGAATCAAGAGACTGATTTGTAGTTTGACAACCTGCTAATATAATCGTCACGGCAATAAGTATCTTTCGCATAATTTCTAGTTTTAATTATTGTTTTCTGGCTAATATACAGAAATATCAGATAATTTCGAAGATTTATTTTATTTTGGAAAAAATTTCATTATTTTTCATCTGCTATTTTGTTGCCTGCAAAAGGCTGTGGTAGTACTATATCCACATTTTTGTAATCGGACTAGATAACAACATGACAAGAACAACGTCTATTTTATTGACAACACTGTTTATCATTACTTTATTTGTACAGTCAACTAACTCTATGGCTGAGGAAGGTACTTTACCAACAAAACCTACTGCAGATCTGGAAAGACCCTCACCTACGGTGAATAATAAACCTTTAGTTACTCCTGCAGCTCCAATGCTTAATGCCAAGGCCTACATACTGATCGATGTAAACAGTGGCAAAATTATTGCTGAGAAAAACAGTGAAGAGCGTTTGCCTCCCGCAAGCTTAACGAAAATGATGACGTTATATGTTATATCTAATGCCCTGCATCATGAACAAATTCATCTCACTGATAACGTTCGAGTGAGTCGTGATGCCTGGAAAATAGGTGGTTCTCGCATGTTTATCAAAGAGGGCCAACAAGTTCCTGTTGAAGACCTGCTCAAAGGGATTATCGTAGACTCAGGCAATGATGCATGTGTTGCTATGGCAGAACATGTTGGTGGCACTGAAAATTCATTCACTGATCTTATGAATCAGCAGGCTCAAAACCTTGGAATGAAAAACAGTCATTTTACTGATAGTACTGGTTTGCCTGACCCTAATCTATATACCACCGCAAAAGATTTAGCGATCCTTGGAAGAGCATTAATTGTTGATTTCCCTCAATATTATGATTGGTATAAGCAAAAATGGTTTACCTATAATGGCATTCGTCAACCCAATAGAAATCGCTTGTTATGGCGCGATAATCAAGTGGATGGTATAAAGACTGGTCATACGAATGAAGCAGGTTTTTGTCTTGTATCCTCTGCAAAACGAGACAATATGCGTTTACTTGCTGTTGTCCTTGGTGAACCAAGCGACTCTTCTCGTGCTGATGATAGTGAAAAACTACTAAACTATGGTTTTAGATTTTTTGAAACACATCAGCTTTATAAGTCAGGACAATCAATTTCCGAGCTTCCACTTTATAAAGGGAGTGTTGATAAGATAACTGTAGGCTTAAATGAAGATCAATACATTACTATTCCTACTGGCCAGTATCAACGTCTTAATATTTCTACTAAAGTTCCCTCATACCTGGAGGCACCAATTAAGAAAGGTGATAAAATAGGTGATTTGGTGGTTCAATTTGATAATAACGTTGTATCAACCCGACCTCTTTATGCTTTGCAAGATGTTGAATCAGGTGGTATTTATACTCGAACAAAAGACTCAATCCGTTTGGCTTTTAAACGCTGGTTTGGCTCTTAGGATTTATAGGGTATAAGGATGGAAAAAACAACTTTAATTGAATTTCCCTGTTATTTTCCTATAAAAATAATAGGGAATAATTCAACTGTCTTTCTTGAAGAGATCAGAGAAATTACCGTCACACACTTTCCTAATATTGCGGAAGATGCGCTGACTCATAAAATGAGTAAAGATTCGAATTATTTAGCTATAACTGTTACTGTTTATGCTGAAAATCAAGAGATACTGGATACATTTTATAGAGCCATTACGCAGCATCCAGAAGTAAAAATGGTTCTATAATGAAAATACGACAGCTAGGTATTCAAAATTACAATGATGTTTGGCTGCAAATGAAAGAATTTACACAAAACCGTGATGTAAATACCCAAGATGAACTTTGGTTATTAGAACACTCCCCTGTCTATACGCAAGGACAAGCAGGTAAACCCGAACACATACTTAATCCTGCATCCATACCCGTTGTGCAATCAGATCGAGGAGGACAAGTAACCTACCATGGACCAGGCCAGCTCGTTGCCTATGTTTTAATGGATATCAGTAGGAAAAACCTAGGTATAAGATCATTGGTGAGTCAATTAGAACAGATCTTAATTTCTGTTCTTGCACAGTATCAAATAGAAGGTTCTATTCGTTGTGGAGCACCTGGGGTTTATGTTAATGATAAAAAAATAGCCTCAATCGGTTTAAGAGTAAAAAATGGTTGTACTTATCACGGAATTGCACTTAATGTTGATATGGACTTAAAACCTTTTTCAGGAATAAATCCATGTGGATTTGCAAAAATGGAAATGACTCAAATAAGCAAGTTTGTTCCATCTGTGCAAATAGAGGAAGTAAATCAGCATTTCGTGCAATATTTTCTGCAACAATTTTATCCCTGAAATAAATATGAACTTGTTCGTAGATTATGTACAGCCACTTACTGACTGGTTGCAACAGAACCCTCACTGGTCTTTATTTATCACGTTTTTAATTTCCCTGACTGAGTCTCTAGCGATTGTGGGTAGTATTGTACCTGGCAGTGTTACCATGACTGCCATTGGAATACTTGCGGGCTCAGGGATTATGCGTATTGATCTTACGTTATTATCTGCGATTTTAGGAGCGGTTGCTGGTGATAGTCTTAGTTATCTCCTGGGGTATTACTATAGTGACCGGTTGACTGAAATTTGGCCATTTAGTAAGTATCCACGTTGGCTACAATATGGCAAAGATTTTTTTGAAACACACGGTGGTAAAAGTGTACTAATTGGTCGCTTTGTGGGTCCTCTACGCTCAATTATTCCCGTCATTGCAGGTATACTGCATATGAAGCAATGGCGATTTTTTGTAGCAAATGTTATATCAGCGATTGGCTGGTCTCTTTTATACATAATGCCTGGTGTTGCAATAGGAGCTGCGAGTCATGAACTATCCACTGAAAGTGCAACGCGCTTATTTATATTAATTCTTATTTTGCTTGCTGGACTTTGGTTTATTAGTTTATTTATAAAACGAATAATTGGATTATTAAGTTCTATTTTAAAATTACACTTACACACCTTTTGGCTAAAGCTAAAAAATAACTCTATTTTTGTTTATGTGTATCAGGTAATTACACCTCGTGGCGAATCAAATCACTATCACACTGCTGCCATTGTATTGATAACTGTCATTTGTCTGCTTTTTTTCCTTATCCTCTTAGGCTTAACTGCATCGACTCAATATCTAACGTTGGTTAATTATCCAGCTTATTTATTCTTACAAAGTTTTAACACACCAACATTAAAAATATTTTTTATCTTTTGTAGTCAATTAGCCTCTACAACAACGATAATCAGTCTCTTTATCATTTGTTGTTGCTGGTTTATTTACAGCAAAAATAAAGCGGCAGTTATTTATTTATCTAGCCTCACTATATTTAGTATTTTATTAGCCCTATCACTTGGATATTTTATTCATAGCCCAAGGCCTGCTGGATTATTGATTGTGATGCCTGGTTCTTCATTTCCCGCAGTTAATCTTTTGATTGCTACAGCATTGTATGGATTTATTTTATTTTACATCAATAATACCTACGACTTGTTCATCAACATGTCAAAGCCTGTTGTATACTCTGTTCTTGGCTTGAGTGGTTTAGGTGCTCTTTATTTAGGAGATTATTGGCTTACAGATATTTTAGCATCCTACTTTGCCGGTACAGCAATTTGCTTAATTCACTGCTTGATTTATAGAAAATCTAATATTCTGCAAAAAAAAGCAATACCTTCAGTATTAATGATTTCTCTGCTTTTTATCGGAGTTCTTTTATCTTCATTTGGATCCACTTATCTGAATTTTAAAACTATATCTTATAGCCATACGCCCTATCATAAAAAATTTACTTTGAGCGAAAAAACATGGTGGGAACAAGAGAAGCCTACTCTACCCATTTATCAATTCAGTAGGATAGGTAAGCGAATTAGTTTATTAAACCTTCAATTCTCAGGTAATTTGGATACGTTGCAAAGTAATCTTGAAAAAAATGGATGGAAATCACACACAGATTCATTTTTTACCAACTTACTTCGACGAATAAGTCAAAAACCAAATAGCATTAAACTGCCATTACTTACTCAGTTATATGAGAATAAAGCACCTATGCTGATCATGACCTATACAGATCAACAAACCAAGTTATCTTTGGAATTAAGAATTTGGGAATCAAGTTTTAACTTCTTAGAATCAAACCAACCCCTATGGATTGGTAGTGTGCATCCGTCCAATCGCCCGAACAAGCAAATGAGTAATCAGGGCTATTTTCCAAACCCAATCAACCCACTAAATTATATGTTTAAATCTGAAAATCCTTTTGCAGTTAAACAAATCAAATTGCCAGAGACTATGATTAAAACAACAATATATCCAACACAGCCCTACTTAACGCTTATTAAAGAAAAATGCATCGACAATACCAATACCTATTAATAAATTGACAGGCTTAACTCATTAAGATAATTTGTTTGGACATTTTGTCCGGATGTACTTCAGAATCATATCTTTCCTTCAAGATAATTCATTTTAAAACTCTGGTATGGACAGCGTGACTATAGTTCATGAAACCAAAGCTCAAGCCACCCATAATCTATACATATACGAAAAATACTGTTATAACTATATAGTTTTAAAGTAAATATCACTTAATTTTGAGAGTATGGCTCAAATGTATACACTGGGAAAATTAATACAAAGTCTTTTTCCATTAATTGCTCTAGTACTCTTTATTATTGGAATTAAAAGAAAAGCTATTTATTACATCATTTCATCTCTTTGGCTTAGCCTTATTGCGCTACTCATTCATTTTCAGTTCTCTGGAAATCAAATTTTTGGAACCTATTTTAACTATCTTAATGCCGGAATCTATTCGTTTAATTTACTTATCTTGCTACTTGCCTTAATACTAGTCATATCGCATTTAAGTATAAATGGTCCTACTTTTAAATACACATATACCTTGATTAATGCATTTTTAGTTGTAGGAGCATTTATTGTTATTAGTAATCTGTGGATTAATGCTTTTTTTATAGAAAATAAGATGGAAGGAACGCCCATAATGCAAGTGGCTCTCTTTGAAAAACCTGGGTATTGCGATAGTAAGTATGTATTTTATAAAATTGATAGTGACAGCTCAGTCGCGTATCTTTGTCCAAACCATTATGGTTTATTACCCTCCATAGGACATTTAGCAACGAGTCCCGATTTCATTGCGACACAATTATCATTACCAATAAAAAAACAAATACTATTAAAACAAAAAAATAAAAGTTAAACGTATTGATACGTTCCAAGTAGAGAATCAATAAAATAGAATAAAGCACTACGTAATTTTATTTAAGAGAGAAGTCTGGGAGGTTAAATTGTTCTTTGCATTAATATTTGATAACATGCCAACAATCCATCACTCTAGTATTTCTATGAAACGGTTATTTGCATTTGTCATAATGATATTTAGCCTTAATTGCTATCCTATGGCTCCTAAGCTTAATTGGGATCAAGCAGTAGACCGAGCAATAAAACGATATGGCTTACGTGTTGAACCACAACTGAAATCTTATTTCTCCAAAGCAAAGGTAAGTTATCCCCCGAGTAATATTGCTTTACTTGCCTTTAAATCAGAAAGAAAAGTTGAACTCTGGGCTAAGAACTCTAATCAATCATGGAAACATATCCATGACTACCCTTTAACTGGATTCAGTGGTCGTCTAGGTCCTAAGTTACGTGAGAATGATAAACAAATTCCCGAGGGTGTCTATAAGTTAGTCAATTTTAATCCATTCAGTAGCATGCATTTGTCAATGATGATTAATTATCCCAATAATTTTGATAAACAAAAAGGTTATCAAGATGGGAGAAGAAATTTAGGCAATAATATTTTTATTCATGGGAAAAATTTATCTGTAGGTTGTTTAGCTGTAGGCGATCTTGCTATAGATCAGCTTTTTGTTTTGGCACGACGTGTTGGTTTAAATAATATTCAGGTAATTATTGCACCTAACGATTTGCGTAAAAGCAAGCCCTCTACCACCACATTTGCGCAGCCCCGATGGCTTCCTGAATTATATAAGCAAATTGCAGAATCATTAAAACCTTTTGATAAAGAAAAAAATTATACTGCTTAAAATCTAGGGGTCTAATAACATTTCATTTAGTTCCGCCTAATTCCCGCGCTTTATGCCTGAGAGATGGTCACAAAGAGTGACCATTATTTTTAAAAAAAGAATAATTTTTTTTGAAGTGCATGAAGATATGTGATCCA
>NZ_QHJG01000027.1 GCF_003184185.1 Legionella qingyii
AATGAGGGAGTTTAGATAGACTAAATGACCGAATTAAAAACATTTTTTAACAAAGAGATTGGAGTTTTTCGTAAGTCCTGGTTTTGTTAAGAAGTTCAAAATTTAATCTTAAGTATATACTTATGGCTAAGCATTCCTTAATGTTATCCTGCCTATAATAGGTTAATTACCTAGTTTTTATAGGCTATTTACTATGCTGACTGACGCTATTTTAGATGAAACAATAGCGACTCTTTCCAGTTATAACGGAAAACACAAAAACGATCCTTTATTTGATAACTACAAAGAAGGCATAAAAAAAGCACTTGTTGATTTTATTAATCAATGTAAGAGGTTACCACTTGCACAGCAATTGAATTATATTGCCAAAGAAATGAAAGAAAAAACAGGCAGTATGTCTGCCAAAATTGACAAGGTTAGTGGTGGAAAGCGTAGTTGGACTTTAGTTTTTGCTATAACAGCATTAGCAATCGAACGAAAACAAAATTTACCTAAAGATCATCCTGAAATTGCCTTTATAGATATGCTCTTATCTGGTTTAAGTAATGGTTGGGTCAATGCATTTAATTGGGTGGGAATAACAGGATTAAGACTGAATCAAGAAGCAATTAATAAAGTAATAGATGGAATGAAAGGCTGGATTCAAAAATACGATATCAATCAAGGGGAACAAACGAGCCATGATATCTTATTGGCACTGTACACTTCCCTATCTTCATTTGAGGAAAAATTAACAACTTTATACCTGACACCTAAAAAATATAAAGATGAAATGGGAGCCATAAAAGCCCTGTTGACTGATAAATTTAATGAATTAAAAAACAAATTGGAAAATAAAAATAGACCTTCAGTTCAATTAGTTGATCCATTAGAAAAACTGGCTCCTAAAGAAGATATTTCATATCAACGCTTTAAAGATCAATTAAATCACTTAAAAATGCAACAAGCGCAAATTCTGCAAAATATAAATACCTTTCCTCAAGAACAATTTAATCGAATAACTCAATTACAACAATTATTAAATGAGCAACCTTCAGTAAGCAGCGAAGACCTAATGAGTCAATTTTGGAGCCAGTATGATACTCAAAAAAAATTCAATCAACTTCTGATCGATCTTGATATACCAGAAAATGAAAGATCGGGATGGAACGAATATTTTAAATACCAACATGGCTCTTATCAGGAACAAGCAATCTCATTGTTGTGGACAGGACGTTGGGGCCTTCCTCAATTTATCGGAGGCATCCCAAGTAAGACGATTTCTTTAGAGATATTGAGGAGTAAAAATGATACGGCCTTAAAACCTCTGCAAATAATTCAGACTCAAATTGAACGACACAAATTAATTCCGGATGAAGAAAAGCCTTATCACCTCATTATTAGCATAGAAGATGAGTTAAATAACTTAGCAGAATTAAAAAAGGTTAAAAGGGATTTATTAGAAGAGGTTGTCGATGTTATAAGCCATAAAACAACAAATGCATTGGCAAAGATAAATAGTGATATTGAGGAATTGATTAATAATTTGGAAAAGCAAAAGAAAATGATTCAATCGCTTAAAAGCATCCATGAAAAAATAGAACGATTGAAGAAGCATGTAGATTGTACAAGCTTGGAAGACTCTTTTAGATTATTCCTTGATGAGGCAAGCAATAAAATAAGGCACACAGTTCTTCCTTTACCTTCTGACTTATCAATAGCAAAAAAAATTGCCGCTTTGGACTTCTCTATAGCTAGAGCTCAGGAGAATGTTCAAGGACTTCAATTAAGCATCAACTATATGGTCAAAGAATGTAAGAGTCAAAAATCGAGTGTAATTGTATTGGTGTCAGATTTTATCCATACCAAAGAAAATACCCTGGGACATGCATTCCTATCCTTTTTCTCATCTTCGTATAAAAGTATGTTTAAAGAATTAAAAGAAGCTCTAAATGAGGAATCAATTGAAGATCGTTTAAATAAAATCAAAGCAATATTAGGCATTAGCAATGAACTACGACAAGAAAAAGAAATTGCCAGTCAATTTCAGAAACTAAAAGAAGAAGCACAAGAAGTTCTAAGTAAAAAAGGCATTGAAGAAATGCCAATACTAATAGAACCTAATTAATTGCTTTTATTAACCAATAAATCCAAAATGAAAAATCCAGCTCCGATACAAATCGCACTATCTGCTATGTTAAAAGTAGCAAAATGGTGGTGTTTATAATAGACATCTATAAAATCAATTACATAACCGTGATATGCTCTATCGAACAGATTACCTATAGCACCACCTAAAATAAGGCTTATCCCTGCCAAAAGTAACTTAGCATGGCTCGCAGTACGATACAGCCAGATAGCAAGTATACTACTCACTATTAAGCTAAAGACGGCAAAAAACCACCGATGCCAATCTCCGGCACCGCTTAAAAAACTAAAAGCAGCGCCAGAATTATAAGCCAAAGTAAGATTAAACATTGGAAAAACAGGTAATGGTTTATAGGGAGTTAAAAAAGCACTCACCAAGTATTTACTTGCTTGATCACAAATAATTACTACAAGACTTAATATAAACCATGGCCATTTTTTCATATAAATTGCCTCATTTCCTCTTGGCCACTGATATTGCCAACACAACGTAAACAGAGCTCGGGATGTTGAACATCTTGTCCCACATCGGGTCGTCTATGCCAACAACGAGCACACTTTTCATGCTTACTTGCTGAAACAGCAATCGAAACACCATATGTCGTAGCAGACAAGCCAGCAGGGGCTGAACTCATGGGATGAACTGCTGCTCCTGATGTAATTAATAAAAAGCGCAATTCCTCGCCCAAACGAGTCAATTTAGGTAATACTTTGTCGTCAGCATATAAAGTTACCTCTGCAGCCAAAGCAGAACCGATTTCTCCTTTTTGACGTGTTTCCTCCAACGCCTTATTCACTTCATCACGGATTAAATGCAATTCATCCCAATCCATCATGTTCACATCATCAATTTGAGGCCACGCATCATACCAAAGTTCAGTAAAGACTGATTCCTGGTTATATCCAGGTATATAGCGCCCTATCTCCTCAGCCGTAAAGGATAATATGGGAGCTAACCAAAGAGAGAATGCCCTAATAATGTGGTACATCGCAGTTTGACAAGAACGACGGGCCTTGCTTTCTTTTGCTGTGGTATATTGTCTGTCCTTAATCAAATCAAGATAAAAACTTCCCATATCTACTGCACAGAAATTATGAATCTTCTGGTAAATAATATGAAATTGATAGCTTTCATAGGCTTCTATAATTTCTTTTTGTAAGAGTTGACTGCGCTTTAATGCCCATTTATCCAACTCCAAAAGATCTTTGTCTTGGACACAATCAATTGCCGGATCAAAATCGAATAAATTAGCTAACAAAAAGCGGGCTGTATTACGAATTCTGCGGTAAGCATCTGCATTTCTCTTAATAATTTCATCCGAAATGCTCACTTCATGTCGGTAATCAGTAGAGGCTACCCATAAACGTAAAATATCAGCACCGTGTTGATTAACCAATTGATCTAAAGCAACATAATTTCCTTTGGATTTAGAAAGTTTCTTACCTTCAGCATCCACCGTATATCCATGAGTCAATACGGTTTTATAAGGAGCAACACCATACATGGCCACGGAAGTAGTTAACGAGGAGTTAAACCAACCGCGATGCTGATCTGAGCCCTCGAAATAAATATCTGCAGGAAAAGCCAAAGCATTATTTTGTTGTAAAACACAGAAATGAGTTACTCCTGAGTCAAACCACACGTCCATGGTATCATTAATTTTCTCATAAAACTCAGCATCATCCCCTAGCAACTCTTTTACATCCATTTCGAACCAGGCATCGATCCCCGATTTCTCAATAAGTAAAGCGACCTTTTCAATCAGCTCAAGTGTATTAGGATGCAATTCACGCGTCGCGCTATGTACAAACAAAGGCATAGGAGTGCCCCAGGCTCTTTGTCTTGATATGCACCAGTCGGGTCTATTTTCAACCATATTGCTAATACGAGCCTTGCCCCAATCAGGAACCCAAGTTACTTTATCAATTTCTTTGACAATATGTTCCCTTAACTGGCTTTTATCCATAGAGATAAACCATTGAGGCGTAGCCAAAAAAATCATCGGTGATTTATGCCGCCAGCAATGAGGATAACTATGTCTAATATTTTCTTTAGCTAAAAGGACTCCTTTTTCAGCTAAAACACCTAAGATGGTCTCATTAGCCTTCAATACAGAAAGTCCAGCAAAAAGTTCAACATCATCAGCAAAACAACCATTTCCTTTAACTGGATTAATCAAAGGTAAATTATACGCTTTACCAACCAGATAATCATCTGGACCATGAGCGGGCGCAGTATGTACACTTCCTGTACCCGACTCGGTAGTGACATGCTCACCTAATACCACTGGTACAAAACGATTATAAAAAGGATGTTTCAATTTTAAATGTTCAAATTGCTTTCCTTTCGCCGAGCCACGTATTGTATATTGACTCATCCCATAACGAGCCATCGCAGATTCAACCAAATCAGTAGCGAGTATCCAATATGCATCACCAGTATCGACCAAGGAATAATCAATCGCAGGATGCAAACATACCGCTTCATTAGCAGGTAAAGTCCATGGAGTAGTTGTCCAAATAGGAAGACCTAGGGGCTTTATTTCTGCATTTACTTGAAACAAATGAATAAATTCTTCAGGATTTACTGCAAAAAAAGCGACATCAATCGATGGAGAGGTTTTCTCATCATAGTCAACTTCTGCTTCAGCTAAAGCAGAACCACAATCAATACACCAATGTACTGGTTTAAAACCTTGTTGTAAATGACCATTTTTAATCATCAGCCCCAATGCGCGCACGATATTGGCTTCATAACGGAAATCCATAGTGACATAAGGATTGAACCAATCACCAAAAACTCCAAGCCTTTGAAATTCTTCTCGCTGAATGTCAATTTGGCTGGCAGCATACTCACGGCATTTAGCACGAAACTCTCGAGCGGATACCTTGTCACCAACTCGGCCTATTTTTTTCTCTACATTAAGTTCAATGGGTAACCCGTGACAATCCCATCCAGGAACAAATGGCGCGTCATATCCACTAAGTGATTTTGATTTAACAATAATGTCTTTAAGAATCTTATTTAACGCATGTCCGCAGTGCAAATGACCATTCGCATAAGGTGGACCATCATGCAGAATGAAACGCTTACATCCAGCACGGGCTTTACGAATTTTTTCATATACCTTTTTTGCTTGCCAATCAGCCAAAACCTCAGGTTCTCGGGTAGCCAGGCTTGCCTTCATCGGAAATGAAGTATTAGGAAGGTTTAATGTATCTTTATATTCTGCCATAAGAGTTCGCTCTGCAAAATCGTTAAACTTTTGGTGACTTCTCACCCCGTATCAGGATATAGCTCGCATCGGGTGCATCTTAGTATGAAAAACATTTTGGAAAAACGCGCATTATCCCTGCCCTTCCAAAATGATTTTCATTCAACCGGCACTCAAATCTACACCTAGCTTTGATATAGAGGTAATTTCATTACAATTCTTGAGGAATTCTTTCGCCACCGCAATATCATCATAAATCTGTGCAATTAAAGCATCCACCGAAGTGAATTTAACCTCATCACGCAATTTGTGCAAGAAAAACACCTGCAATAATTCGCCATATATTGACTGATTAAAATCGAATAGATGAACTTCCAAAATATTTTTGCTGCCATCTACTGTAGGACGGCGTCCAACATTAGCGACACCATAAACCATTTTGGAGGCAATTCGGACCTGAACTGCAAATACTCCTTGTAGCGGTAACGAGTACCGATGAAGAGCCAGATTTGCTGTAGGAATTCCCCACTGACGTCCGCGTCCATCTCCATGTAATACACGCCCGCAAATACTATAAGGCCTACCCAGATATTTGGTAGCTATGCTCAACTCGCCATCCTGTAAAGCTGTTCTAATTCGTGTTGAACTGATTCGATTTTCGTTGATACAAAAATTTGAATAAATATTCACATCGCAAGCATATTCAGAACTGAGTTCCTTCAACAAGCTCACATCGCCTTCTCTATTTTTGCCAAAACGAAAATCCTCACCTATGAGTAGATACTTCACATTGAGTGTAGAAAACAAATAAGTACGTGCAAAATCTGCCGCTGATGTTTGCGCTAATCCACTATTAAATTTTAGACAGTATATATAATCAATCTGGCATGAGCGTAACGCATTTAATTTTTCTCTTAAACTGGAGAGTCTTGCAGGTGCTTTCTCCTGTTGGAAATATTCTCTGGGCTGTGGCTCAAATAGAATAAGGACTAAAGGCAACTTTAATTCATTTGCTTTAGCTCTTAAAGTCCTAATAAGATTTTGATGACCTAAATGCACACCATCAAAATTTCCAATAGTAGCTACCACACCTTTATCAAAAGCAGAAAAATGTTGAATCCCGCGCAACAATTTCATAATAATTCAATCGTGTAACTCGAAACCTAGTAGTATACTTGTTTTCTGCCCAGTTGAGAAATAATAAGAAGATTGAAAATAAATTATTAGGCGTCGTTCCAGCTCCAGGAGCAAGCAAAAGCAAAAATTAGGTTTTAAAAGATTCCTATATTCTCTGAATTTCGCTTCGTTGCCCCGAGATACATTTTATGATTTTTCTGGATGAGCAGAGCGGACAATCAAAACATCACATTGAGCTCCGTGCAAAATAGAGTTTGCTGTTGAGCCTAATAATAATGAAAGACCGTGCTTTCCATGACTTCCTGTAACAATCAAATCGATATGTCGCTCTTGTGCAATTCTTAAAATTTCATTTTTGGTGGAACCAAATTCAATAAATCGGTGTTTTGCATCCACTCCTAACTTTTGGCCTAAATCATTGAGTTCTTTTTCGGCTTGCTCTCGAATAGATAATTCAACCTCAGCAAATCCGGCAAAACCAGGATATGCATATGCAGGAATGGGCTCTACGACATGAACTAATATCAAATCAGCGCCATTCTCATCAGCAATTTTTTTTGCCTTATGCGCTGCTATAATACCAACTTCGTCAAAGTCAGTAGCAAACAATACCCTCTTATACATCATTTTCTCCTTAAAATTCCGATGCCTACTTATAGACTAGCAGATTTAAAATTAATTGCATTACAAATAGAACATGTTTCTTATCAAAAAGATAAGTATTATAAATTTCCCATTCTTTGTAATTTTATCTTGATTCAGATGCGTCTTGCTTTGATAAGTTAGATGAATTCTTTGCAAATTTAGGCCTTTCTTAATAAAACCTTAATGTTTTTACAATAAACTCTTAGGGCATATTTTAGTCAAATAAATCCAACGATTAGGAGTTTTCAATGCCTAAGGCTTTTACCCATTTATGCAAAAAAGTTAATCTTAGTTTATATAACGATACCTTGACTGTTTATCCCAAACCAAGCCTACAACAAAGTAGCCTACCTCCTGTAAAAGATGAATTAAGCTTACTTTTTCTTCTATTGTTCTCTAAAATGAATTGCGTTAGTGCTGAAGTCAATAATTTTTTTATGCATCGCTCAAACGAGTTGGGTGTTTATCGCTTTGTACATCGCGATGATGCTGATCATTATTTATATCATCAAGACGATTTTGAAATGGAGGATGATCATTATCATGCTCAATTTGCAATAGCCATTAATGAGGGTAAATTAGATAGCATTTTAGATGTATTGCAGAAATATTCGATTATTTCTGAAGAGGAACATAAAAGCTTTGTCAAAGCATATCATGAAGCGAATGCTATTCCTAAAGAAGATCTTGCAACAAAGCAAACGTCGGTTGTTACTCCTGCAGCTAAGCAGAAAGAAGACAAACCTACTTTCGGGGGGTTCAAACGAGGATTTTTCCTTTCAAATAAAGAACCATCTAAGGAGTTTGATTATCCTGATAAACCATCCATGAATACACTTTGAAATCCAGCTCTCTTGACTATTCTTAAAATTCAGCGTGCCTCACTTCAGGCACGTTCCTTCATTACCTCAGATGCCAACATCAATCCAGATTTTTCTCTCTTAATCTAATATGCTCTTCAGCTTTAGCAATTGCTTTCCGAATAGCATTAGCCTCTTCTGATTGTTCTGGTGCCAGTTTTAATAAGCGTTGCCAATAACTTATGGCATCCTCATAAGCATGACTCACAAAAGCATCCATCGCAAGCATGGCTAATGCATCTGGCTGATTGGGATTATTTTTTAATAATTGACTAAAAATCTCGGTAATTTGTTGGGTAAATTGCTGATTATTCAGAACCCACAAGCTATGTGCATAATTGATGGCGAATTGTTCATCATCTGGATTAAATTGATATGCTTTCGCAAAAGCATCTACAGCATTTTGCTGTTTATTTTGGCTAGTATATAAGCGTCCCAAAAGATACCATCCTTTAGCACTTTTTGGAGTGTCATCCAATTTTGCGCGTAATTTATCGATTAATTCTTGCGGACTTTTTACGGATTCTAACATTTTTTTAGCTTGTTCCTGAGAATTCAGTTGATGAACGTGCTCTTGCCATCCACCAAAACCACCCCAATAAAAATATCCAGCAAATGCGAGTAAAAATATAGACGGGACCAGCAGCAAACCCGCTATAAAATGACGCCTGAATGGGTAAATTATGAACATACAGGCCAGTCCTGTTAGACCTGCTAATAATCCCAATAACCACCATTCATTCATAAGAAACTCACTAATTTTAAATAATACCTGGGTTCGAGAACCCTCTCCATGACTCACTAACCTAGTTCAAGTGAAGTATGCTTCTTCTCTCGAGTTCTAAAACAAGTTCGCCAGAAAATAACAAATCCTAGTAATAAAAATAAAAGAGGTCCAAACCACAGTAAAAAAGTCACCGCCTTAACTGGTGGTTTGAATAGAATAAAATCGCCATAACGAGCAGTTAGATAATCACTTATTTCATTATCACTCTTACCCTCTTTAACCATTCGATATACTTGAGCACGCAAGTCTTTGGCTAACTCAGCATTAGAATCCGCCAAATCTTGATTTTGACAAACAAGGCACCGCAAATCTTTGAGTAAATGGTTAAACTGAGCTTCTTTTTGAGCTGAATCCAAAGGATAAATGCTGCTTGCCCAAACTGATGAACATAAAAAAAGTAAAAATCCAAACAAGATGAGGTCTATTCTCATGAAGTCTGCTCCAACTGCTTTATCAAGGGTAAAACCTCTTTTAACCATACCTCTTGAGTCATAACTCCCACATGTCGATAACGAATTATTCCTTGTTTATCAACAACAAAAGTCTCTGGTGCTCCATAAACTCCTAAATCAATCGCAACCCTTCCATCTTGGTCCTGGATAACGAGTTTATAGGGATTCCCCCATTGCTCTAACCATCGGAGTGCATCAGTTGCTTTGTCTTTATAATTTAACCCATAAATTGGTATTCCTTCGCGTGCCAGTTGCAACATAAAAACTTGCTCATCAATACATGCCGAACACCAACTGGCCCAAACATTTAACAAAATCACCTGATCGCGTAATTGATTGGAATTAATAAGGGAACCCGGAGCCTGCAATTGAGGTAGACTAAACTGAGGCAATGGCTTTCCCAGCTGAACAGAAGGTAACTCATGTGGATTTAGAGATAAACCACGCCAAAGAAAAACACAAAGCAGCAAAAAAAGAGTAATTGGAATAACCTTCCATCCTATTTTTTTCATGCTTTTAACTCCTGAACACCAACTGCTACCGACTGTCTTTTTCGATAATATCGTCTGTCAGTCAATGCAAAAAAACCACCAGCTAAAATCATAAATCCACCCGCCCAAATCCAGCGAATTAAAGGTTTATAATAGAGCCTTACCGACCATGAATTATTAGTTAATGGTTCACCGAGGGCAATGTAAATATCTCTAAAAGGTGTCACATCAATTGCCGATTCCGTCATGGGCATTTGACCTATTGTATACAACCTTTTCTCAGGGTAAATCATCTTCGTCTTACCTTGATAATTTATTTTAAATTGCGCTTTGGTTCCCTTATAGTTGGGGCCAGATAATGGTTCTTGCTGCATAAACTCGATAGAGTAACCTTGCAGAGTAACTTTTTTTCCAGGCTCCATTTGCACATCATCTTGTACACCATAAGCTGTAGACACCGCAATGCCAATTACCGTAGTTGCCACACCTAAATGTGCCAGAATCATTCCCCAATAAGCCTGCCCTACCTGGAATAAACCACGCTCGTAAATCCGTCTGTAAGCCGCCTGAGTCGTACTTAAAATCACCCAGAATGCCAGGATCAAGCCCATAAAGGCAGTAATGTCAAATTCTCTCGAAGCAGTAAGCAACAAAATGAAAGGAAATAAAAAACTGAGAAATGCCATTTTCCAAAGTTTCTTTAACACATCTTGCCAACGATCACTATTCCATCTTAAATGAATACCAATTCCCATCAATAACAGCAAAGGAACCATCAACGGAACAAATACCGCATTAAAATAGGGAGCACCTACAGATAATTTACCTAGCCCCAACCCTTCAACAAGCAACGGATACACTGTTCCCATTAAAACAGTAAGCATAATTACCACTAAGAAAACATTATTTAATAACAACGCACTTTCTCGGGAAAAAGGACTTGGGTTGCTGCCTGAATGCAAGCTTTGTGCCCTAAAAAGAAATAATAATAAAGAACCGCCAATAACAAATAGTAAAAATCCCAATATGTATAATCCACGTTGCGGATCTACGGCAAATGCATGAACCGAGGTGAGAACACCGGAACGTACAAGAAAAGTACCAATTAAGCTTAAAGAAAAAGCGGCAATGGCCAACAACATCGTCCACGCTTTAAATTGTTGGCGTTGCTCAGTCACTGCCAAAGAATGCAATAAAGCAGTTCCTACCAGCCAAGGCATAAAAGAAGCGTTTTCGACTGGATCCCAAAACCACCATCCTCCCCAACCTAACTCTCGATAGGCCCACCAACTTCCTAAAGTAATCCCAGCAGTTAAACAACACCAGGCAGCTAAGGTCCATGGTCTAGTCCATTTGGACCAACTGGTTTCTACCTTGCCGGCCCAAAGTGCCGCTATAGCAAAAGCAAAAGCCACAGAAAAACCAACATACCCCATATACAACATAGGCGGATGAAATAGAAACCCTGGATCTTGTAATAATGGATTCAAATCACGACCTTGAGTATTTAAAAATTGAAATTGGCGTAAAAAAGGATTGGAGGTAGTCAGTAAAAACAGAATAAAACCTATACTTAACCAGCCAAGAACAACTAAAACGCGCGTACGCATAGCCTTATCGAGACCCGTACTGCAAAAAGCTACAAGCAACATCCAAAAACTAAGAATACAGACCCATAACAACATAGAACCTTCATGTCCGCCCCATACTGCACAGAGTTTGTAAAACCAAGGTAAGGAAATACTCGAGTTACTTACTACATAAATAACTGAAAAATCATTCTTTAAAAAGCAAAGGGTCAGGAAAAAATAAGACAAGGCCATAAAGAAAAACTGGCAGACCACATAGGTACCTGCAGCATCCATCCAATTACTGCGCTTTAGTTGCAACCCTACAAGAGGAACAAAGGCAAGCATTATGGACGAAAGCAAAGCCAAAATTAAAGAAAAAACCCCTAATTCTGCAATCATGAGTGTACCTTTTTGGATAAAGCGGCTTTCACTTCCGGCGGCATATAATTTGCATCATGTTTCGCCAATACTTGTGAGGCACGAAAATGTTGATTATCAAGCAGCTGCCCTTCAGCAACTACACCCTGCCCCTCTCGAAACAAATCAGGAAGAATCCCCTTATAAGTTACGGTAATCGTCTTATCAAAATCAGTTATTTTAAAGGTGACATTCAAACTTTCTTTCGAACGGACAATGGAACCGCTCTTAACCATTCCCCCCACACGAATATTATGCTGTCGTGGCGCTTCACCAGTTACAACTTGGGTTGGAGTATAAAACAAGCTAATATTTTGTCTTAGAGCATATAAAACCAACGCTGCAGCAATGGATAAAATAGACAGGGTAAATACTAGAATCATTATCTTGCGTTTGCGTGCTGGAGTCATCTTTATCGCTTAAACCATTGTTGTAATTTTTGGCGTGTTTGCTTTCCTTTCCATTTCATACCTAATAAATTCATTACTAAAACAACACAAACCAAACCATAAGCTGGCCACACATAAATGGAATATCCTCCCATCGCCAACCATTCTAAAAACTGATTCATTTAACTTCCCCTTCAAATTGAATCTTGACCCAAGATTGTCTTTTTTCCCTAAGCAATAGTTCCTGGCGTGCTTTCCCTAAAATAATCCACAAACAATATAAAATAAATCCCGCTATGGTCAACAATAAGGGGTATAACATGCTGCCATCAATTTTGGGTTTGGCAAAAACCGACAAAGTGGATCCTTGATGTAAGGTATTCCACCAATAAACTGAATAATGAATAATTGGTAAATCAAGTATTCCAACTAAAGTTAAGATGGCAATGATTTTATCTCCATCTTCTTTGCTTTTTATAGCATAGTGAGTCGCTAAAATCGCCGCATAAAGCAATAAAAGGATTAATTCAGATGTTAAACGAGCATCCCAAACCCACCACGCCCCCCACATGGGCTTTCCCCAGATACTTCCAGTTACCAGCGCAAGAAAAGCCATACTAAGACCCATTTGAGCCACAATATTAATCAAAAGACCTGCTATCTTAATACGCCAAACCAAAAGCAATACCGCTAAAAACCCCATCCAAGCATAGAGCATCATCGATAAAAACGCACTGGGGACATGCACATAGATAATACGGAATGCATCGCCTTGTTGATAATCAGGCGGAGTAAATGCCAGTCCCCAAACGATACCAACAAATAACGTAACCAAAGCACCTACTGCCAAAGTTGGAATAAGGCGTCCAGCAAAATTATAAAATAACTTAGGCGATGCCAGTTGGTATAATAATTTCCACATAGGAATAATTGAAATCAAAAAAAGCGGATTTTATCACGTATCCACTTATTCGCAAAATCCATAATCAAGACAGTTTGGCCAAAATAGTAAAAAGGGAATCAGCTCCTATTCAACATGACTGATGCGCATCACTCCAGCAATTGCATAAGGTAAAAATCCCACAGCAACTACCGATATTGCTGATAACAAGGCCAGATAAGCGCTAACTGGTAAACCTTGCATGGCAATATTTAAAGTTCCACTTCCAAAAATAAGTAAAGGTAAGGTTAATGGTAATAAAATCAAAGCCATCAAAAGACCTTTTTGGTTGACTCCGACACCAAACGCAGCAGCCAAGGCACAAAGAAAAAGTAAAGCGGGAGTTCCGCAAATAATAGTAAGCGCAAGTACTTCTGTCTCCCATAAACTTAATGAAAACAATAAAGCAATTAAGGGGCATAAAATGAGTAACGGCAGTAAATTAAATAACCAGTGCGCAATTACTTTTGCACTAACTAGCAATGGTAATGACTGACCAGAAACAATCCATTGTTCAATTACCCCATGCTCATAATCTTGTTGAAATAAGCGCTCTGCTGAGAGCAATAAAGACAAGAGTATCGCCATCCACACCAATCCAGGAGCTATAGTTCTAAGCAAAATGATCTCTGGCTTTACTGTAAGAGGAAACATAAAAAGGAACATTAAAAAAAACAAACAGGAGTTGACTAAAAAACGAATTTGACGCACCTGAATAAGCAACTCGCGTTTGCATTGTTTGGTAAATAAAGCAAATGATGAAATCACAAACAATACTCCTCATAATCAGAGGAGTTGAGTGGCAATTGCTGGTGCGACGTCAATAATACAGCCCCACCCTGCTTTCGATGAGCTGCTATTTTATCCATAATCTGTGTAATGGCCTTATCATCTAACGCCACTAAAGGCTCGTCAAGCAACCATAATTTAACATCAGAGAACCACAAGCGTAGTAAACCAGCTTGCCTGCGCTGTCCTGTAGATAATAGGCCGCAGGGGATATCTAGATGATGTTCAAGTTTAAAAATCGAAGCGAATTCTTTTAGCTTACTCAATTCATCGTTCTTGATGGTACGTGAACATGAAGAAGTATAATGAAGATCAAAAACACAATTTTCTTTTAACGTTAAATTAGGATTAATCCCTGATTTGTGACCAACAAAACATAGATGGCGTTGATAAGTTGCTCGGTCCTGGTCTATATTTCGCCCTAGAAATTGAATTTCACCCTGATGCGGATGATATAAACCGGCGATTAATTTCAATAAAGTCGTCTTGCCTGCACCATTTCTCCCACGTAAATGAATTAATCCCCCTGACGGCAAATGAAAAGCCACCTTATTTAATAAAGGCTTATCTTGATAATCAAAATCAAGGTTAATCACATCAAGCATAGGTCAATAATACACTGTGGGTTGGTGCCAACGCCTGGATGAGGCATAGCGAAAACTTTGAACCATTTCAACTTTATAATATCCAGTTCAGCCGCACTTCTCTACCATTAAGTCATTAAATCAAGTACTTTTGTCATTCCCACAAAGGTGGAAATCTATTTCTACATGAAGCGCTAAGCCACTCTAAAAAATAGATCTCCGCCTTCGCGGAGATGACATAGACTATATTTCTAACAAGTTCACTTAATAGCAGTGCCGCTACCCTACTCGGGCTATACTCTAATAAAAGAATAGTACTTGAACTAAAAAACAAAACAAGTGTTATTTCATTTCCAAGGTTTTTTCAAATTCCAGATCGCTTCTTCGTTCTGCGACCATCTCTCTAAAAGCTTTTACAGAAGAGGTATCGCATTGCACAAAAAAGCTCAAAACCCAGGTTGTAAGTCCTTGACTTGCAGCAAGCACCTTATACTCAGGCGATTTTTCTAACTTTGTTATTACTTCCTCAAGATTCTGCGCAGTAGCGTTTTCAAGTTGTTTTTTAAAATTCAACAGAATTTGGCTTTTTAATAAATCACCAGTAAATTTTTTATAATCACCATCTAATTTGTGACTCTTTGCATTGAAAAGATGGAATCTATTTTCTGATGCATTTTTTACTTGAGCTTCATAATGAGTACTGACTATGTAGAATTGTGGTTTGATAAGAATTGAAGCATTAGTGATCAGATCAGAACAAATTTCATTTTGTTTCTCGATTATTTTTATGGAACTTAAATCATTATTATCGAACATTGGAAATAGATTGGGACCAATCATTCGACTCAAATTATCAGATGTCATCTTGGTTTTTTCATCATTGGCAACATTGTTTAACATTCTTAACAAGCAAAAGGCTATTTTTTGATTAATTTCTGAGCGTTGTTCCAAGATGTGTTTTATTTTTTCTAGATAATTTTCATTGTTCTGTTTCGCTTTGATTAAAGTGCCTAATTCAATAGCTGTAAACAAGAGCTCGTTATTGGCTTGTAATGTGCCCAAAATTGCTTTTAGTACTTGTGCACATTGCAGAATTGTCATTTCAGTGAAATCAATCCTTCCTTGTTCAATTTCAGCAACTAGGGCTTTACGCCTTGGTTCTGAAAATGCAGATATACGAAAAACACCTTCTTTCTCAACATCCTTCTTTAATTTATTATCTATCAGCTTGATGAGAATTAATGCTGCATACTGCAAATTCTCAATTTTCTTTTGTCTTAATCTTTCATTAGAAGGCATAATATTACATTCCCCTACAACTTATTGAATATACTTAAACTAGCTCTTGCGTACTCTCTTATTGAGAGCCATAATTTTGTTTTTATTTTTTAAAGGTTAATGATGGAATTTTTAGCTCAATACGGTATGTTTCTTTTAAAATCAGTGACTGTAGTGATTGCCTTTCTCATAATATTTGCAGGTTTTTTTTCCATGAGCCGCAAACCCAAGCCTAAACTGGAAATCACATCATTAAATGAGCATCATGATCATATCATATCCATAATGAACAAAGAAGTTCTTGGCAAAAAGCCGCCGAAAAAGAAAAAAAATAAAGAAGAACAGCCAACTCTTTATGTTCTTGATTTTCATGGGGACATTAGAGCCTCCCAGGTAGAACAACTTAGAGAGGAAATAACAGCCATACTATGCATTGCAAAATCTGGAGATGAAGTTTTAGTTCGCCTGGATAGTCCTGGTGGGGTAGTCAATAGCTATGGATTGGCTGCGTCACAGCTCCAACGTATTCGTGATAGAAATATTCCATTGACTGTGAGTATTGATAAAATGGCCGCCAGTGGCGGTTATCTAATGTCCTGTGTTGCGAATCAGATCATTGCAGCACCTTTTGCGATTATTGGCTCTATAGGTGTAGTAGCCCAAATCCCTAATTTCCATCGCTGGCTTAAAAAACACGATATTGACGTGGAATTGTTAACTGCCGGAGAGTATAAACGAACTTTAACATTGCTAGGTGAGAATACTGAAAAAGGCAAGAAAAAGGCTCAGGAAGATCTGGAAAAAATTCATGCTGCTTTTAGAAATTATGTAGCTGAACATCGCGAACAACTGGATATAGATAAAGTTTCTACAGGAGAACATTGGTTAGCCAAAGATGCCTTTGCTCTGCATCTCGTCGATAAATTATGCACAAGTGATGACTATCTGATAGAAAAAATTGCAAACTTTAAAGCATTCAAACTAACTGTGCCACCCAAAGCTACTCTAGCTAATAAATTGCTTAAACCAGCAATGAGGTTTATGCAACCCTGGGGTTAACCAATTAAATTCAGCAGTTGAATTATAAGGATGAATAATAAAAAGCTTTAATATTCAAAATACTGAATCAACAGCTGAATTTGAGATAATGGTATATAATTAATTTAGATTACATAATGGAGTGAGCTATGAGTGACTTTAAAACAAAACTGCCAGATCTCAAAGAGTTAGCTTCAATGACAAGCAAGTTATATACAGATATCAAAAAAAGTGTTGGTGAAATCGTTCAGTCCTATAAAGAAAATAGAGCCCAACAAGCAGAGGAAACGGAAAAAACAGAGCAAACAACAAATGTAGAGCCTGTTAAAGAGGCTAAGCCTAAAAAAACCGTTGAAGAAAGCGCATCTAATGAATCCACGCAACCAGTTGAACCACCAGAAGAACCGAAAACCGATGACACGAAACAGTAAGTAGTTTAACTGATTACAATGTAGCCTGGGTGAAGCGTAGCGAAACCCGGGACTTACATAATATATGTGAATTATCTGACACACCTTGCCAAATAGCTAACTCAAGAAACGCTTCAAACTCGTTCGGGACGGGTAAGACCATATTTACGCATTTTTTCTACCAAAGTGGTGCGCCTCATATTCAAATAACTTGCAGCATGTGCAACTACCCAATCTGACTCATGTAATGCTTGACTAATAAGGGCTAACTCAGTTTTTACCAAATGTTCTTTTAGGTCTATACCCTCTGTACCAGAAAGCTGCTCCTGACTCATCGCTTCTAATAAAGCTTCTCGTTCAGAACTCGATGTATCTGATTCTGTATGCGGAGGCTTATATTCACCTCGAATCTTTTGTGGTAAATCTTTTTCACTCAAAATTCCTTTGGGATACAGAATAGTTAATCGCTCGACTAAATTAGCTAACTCTCTAATATTACCTGGCCAGCTATACTGACTTAACGTAGCCATAGCATCCGGCATTAAGCGTACGCTAGGTCTGTTTTCACTTTCGATGCGAGAGATCAACTCATTAAATAATAATGGAATGTCCTCTGCTCGTTCCCTGAGAGGAGGCATTTCTATGGGAAATACGTTAAGCCTGTAAAATAAATCCTCTCTGAACTTCCCTTCTTTAATCGCTTCCTCCAAATTTCTATGAGTGGCAGCAATAATCCTTACATTCACATCAATACTTTTATTAGAACCTACTCGCTCAAAACAACGCTCTTGTAATACCCGTAATAATTTGACTTGCATGGGTAACGGCATATCACCTATCTCATCAAGAAATAAAGTACCGCCATTTGCTAATTCAAATCGTCCTTGGCGTGAGGTAATCGCGCCAGTAAATGCGCCCTTCTCATGACCAAATAATTCACTCTCAAGCAGCTCTCCGGGAATGGCACCACAGTTAATAGGAATAAAAGGCTTAGTAGCTCGTGAAGACAGAGAATGAATATTACGTGCTACAACCTCTTTACCTGTACCAGATTCCCCTAGAATTAGAACACTTGCTTCAGTATCAGATACTTGCTCTATTAATCTGCGAACATTACGAATACTGACACTATTCCCCACAAGGCTGCGTAATAAAGGATTTTTATGATTGCTGCTAATAATAGATTTGACTGCTTCCTTAGCAATTTGGCATTGATGCAAGGATTCCATTATTTGGGCATAAGTAAATGGGAACGTTTGACAAGCAACAACATTGCGTAAGAGGCATTGAGTATTATTTAATTTTTGGCCTACGAGAATAACTGGAACATTGGGAAATTTGTTTACCAAAGCATCCAGCTCATTGATTGTCTCCTGTATTGCTTCACTTGCTCCCAGAAGTATAACATTAGGCTCAATATCAGCCACTTTCCACTCGCTATACTTATTGACTTCAGTAGATTCACCAATAAAATCAAGTATGGTACGCAACGTGTTGCCACGACTTTCATTATTATCAATGATAAAAACTTTGTCATTAATACTCATAAACTTATCCTTAAGTTTTATATACTTGCATTATCATTCTTTCCTCCAAAAGCGAGGAAAGATTTCAATAACTCACTATCGATAACACACGATTAATTTAAACGCATTGCACTGATTCCCAAAGCATAACTCTTGGCTACCGATTGTTTTAGTGGCACTTACTTGGGTTTCTTTCACAAAATGCTTGGCGTGTATATATCCCATACGACTGCAAAAGGAATTTGCTGCACGTGAACCGCAACCTTGCTTTTGGTCATAGCACCAATCCACACGATAATCATTAAAGCGAGGGGCAGCAAAACTCTTTTCCCGATAATGATAAGGTTTTGGAGGGGTATGAGATAATCCAGTAGCACAAACTATGGTCATAAAACCATTACAGCGCCAGCCTTTGCAGTTTGAACTGGTTGATAGGTAATGTGTTAATCCTATATTGTAGGCAATTTCATTATCGCTCGAATAATCGTAACCTAGCATTTGGCAATAACGATCCGCTACGATTTTGCCACATTCCTTACCATCCACAGTACAATAATCCAGACGCTCCCCTAGATAAGTAGGATGCCAAAAATTTCGAAAAGCTTTATTGTGCTTTTCATTAGCATTTGAATGACTCGAAAAGGAACAAAATAAAAAAACTAAAAACATAAAGTAACGAAAATTGCTCATTAAAACAATCCTTTAGCGATTATTAAATCATGTTAGCCTATGACGCTTACTGGTACAAGAGTAACATATGGTAAATCACTATTGATTTATTAAATGTAGCACATCTAAGTCAATTCATTTTCAAATATTGGCTATTTATGATGATCAAGCTGAAGGAATTAGCTTATATAGGATTTTCACTATCAATAAATAAATGCTCTAGCTCAAACTGAGAAGCAAGATGATTACCTAAAGCCTGAATTCCATAACGTTCAGTAGCATGATGGCCACAGGAATAATAATGAATACCTAATTCTTTTGCTTGATAATAAGTTCGTTCAGATATTTCCCCGCTGATATAAGCATCCACGCCTAAACGGAATGCATCTTCGATAAAATCCTGTGCTCCCCCACTACACCAAGCAATATGTGTGATCGCTTTTTCACTACCTGCAATGAACAATGGGGTTCGTCGTAACTTTTTTGTTAAATATTCAGTAAACTCTACTTGCTTCATTGTTTGAGCTAACTTTCCTGACCACATCAGATTATCAGTACCTCCTGCCCGGTGCGTATGAACAAAGTCCACTTCAAATAATTTGGCTAAACAGGCATTATTTCCCAGATCAGTATGGCAATCCAAAGGAAGATGATATGCGAATAGATTTAATTCATTACACAATAATTTATAAATTCGTTGACGCTTCATCCCTATAACCATTGGTGCTTCACCGCGCCAAAAGTAACCATGATGAACTAACAAAGCATCTGCACCCCATGCAATTGCCTCAGTGATCGCCTCATCAGAAGCGGTCACTGCAGTACAAATTCGGCGAATTTGCTCTTTACCTTCAACTTGCATTCCATTGGGAGCATAATCACTATATCGTTCACAGCTCAATAGTTGGTGCAGGTATAAGGATAATTCCTCTTTAGTAATCACCGGTCTGAAACTCTCTTGATGTCAGCGCCTAATAAAGATAATTTTTCTTCTATACGCTCGTAACCTCTATCTACATGATAGATACGCTCAACAGTAGTTTCACCATCAGCAACTAATCCAGCCAAAATCAAACTGGCTGAAGCACGTAAATCAGTTGCCATTACGGGTGCTCCGGTTAATCGTTCAACTCCATTAATTATTGCAGTATTTCCATTAAGTTGAATCTGCGCGCCCATGCGTTGTAATTCTTGTACGTGCATAAAACGATTTTCAAATATCGTTTCAACTATAGTAGAGGAACCCTCCGCAACTGAGTTCATTGCCATAAATTGAGCTTGCATGTCTGTTGCAAAAGCAGGATACGGTGCGGTAGAAATATTTACTGCTTGTGGACGTTGGTTATGCATGTTAAGACTTACCCAATCCTCACCTATGGTTAACTCTGCGCCAGCTTCTTCAAATTTACATAATTGCGATAATAACGTATCAGGACGAACTCGTTTTACAGTAACATGTCCTCGGGTCAGAGCTCCTGCAGCCAAATAAGTTCCTGCCTCAATCCGGTCAGACATTACTGAATAGGTGCCTCCAGAAAGAGACTCAACACCTTCAATTTCGATTATTGAGGTTCCTGCACCAGAAATTTTTGCACCCATTTGAATTAGAAAATTAGCTAAATCAACCACTTCAGGCTCACGAGCAGCATTTTTGATAATTGTTGTTCCTTCAGCCAGGGTTGCTGCCATAAGTATGTTTTCAGTACCTGTAACAGTGACTGTATCAAACATTAAACGTTTGCCTTGCAAGCGACCTCGTCGACAACGAGCATTGATATAACCATTTTTCACGGTAATATCAGCGCCCATAGTTTTCAATGCTTTTAAATGCAAATCGACAGGTCTTGTTCCAATAGCACAACCTCCGGGTAAAGACACATCTGCTTTACCAAATCGAGCAAGTAAAGGCCCCAACACTAAAATCGAAGCCCGCATGGTTTTAACCAAATCATAAGGAGCAACAAACTCATTCACTTGATTGGCATCAACTTGGACATTCATTTTTTCATCAACAATTAATTGAGCGCCTAATTGACCAAGCAACTCCATCATGGTAGTGATGTCTTTCAGATGAGGAACATTGGAAATGGTGACATGATCTCTTGCAAGTAAGCTTGCTGCCATAATAGGTAAAGCAGCATTTTTTGCTCCCGAAATAACTACTTCGCCATTTAGTGCCTTACCACCATTTATTAATAATTTATCCATGTTGCATCCCCCATTCTTCTTTTGTCCACGTCTTCATGCTAATCGCATGAAGCCTGCCGGTGGTAATCAATTCTTTCAATTGCGCATAAACCCACTGCTGTCTGGCGACCTTTGTTTTATTTAAAAAAACATCACTGACTATAGTTATCTGGTATTGATAACCATCCCCCTCCACTTTGATGTAAGAAACATCATCGATGGCTTTAAATTTTTGTTCGATTTCTTCATTACTTATCATTAAAATTAGCTCACAAATTGAAATAAATACAACTTTTGACAACAAAGCTATCTGAGATGAAACAAATGCATCATCCAATATTCTGTTATTCCAAATAAAAAAGAAAACCCGGGCTCTGGCTCACACCGTCACCCAGGCTACAATTTATAATCCTAAAAAAGTAACCGCTCTTTAAAAAGTAGGCATTCCTATTAGAACAATCAAATATTACACAGCCTCCAAAATGCCCTTCACACCGCAAAACTCTACTAAAGATTGAGTTTCGGTAGGCATACCTATAATTTCAAAAAACTTATTGTTTTTTTTACATAATTTTCTAGCTTCGATAAGCAATGCTAAACCAGCACTATCACAATGCTTTACATCACTTAGATCCAAACTAAATCGGTCACTTTTATCTTCCATCAAAGCCTGATAGAGCTTGGCTCGCACGACAACTACTGACTTAAATGTCAGATCAACACCAGGTTTAAAATTAGCACTACTCACAATTAGGAAGTCCTTTTAAGTTGTTTTTGATCCATTAACTTGATGACTTCGTCAATACTGGAATTTTGTAATGCGGCAGCAAACTGCGAACGGAAACTTTGCAACAGGCTAACCCCTTCAACACTAAGATCATAGATCTTCCACTGACCATTTTTAGCAACAAGACTATAAGACAATGGAATATTTTGACCTTCAGCACGAATAATAATACTGTTAACACGCAAAAATCGAGAGTTCAAAGAGCCTCTTAAAGGTAAAAATTGTATGCTTTCATTAGTGTATTGTGACAAAGGACTGGAATAAGTACGAATTACCAAGCGCGTAAACGCTTTAGAAAATTGCGCTCTTTGCGAATTCGTTGCCTTGGTCCAAGCTTGTCTTCCCAAAACAGAACGTGACATACCTGCGACATCAACAATAGGAAGCAAATTTGTTTCTACAGCGTGATAAATAATATTCGGATTGCTTTTCAAGTTGTCCTTATTTTCCTTTAGAGTAGCAATGATGTTGTTGGCAGTTTGCTCTAACATCGGAATAGGAGAATTTTGTGATGCATTCATTATCGGAGATAAAATCACACTGGCAACTAATAAAATTGTTTTTATTATTCTCATGTTCTGACCTTATTTTTTAATGTTAAATAGTAGTTGACCAATTAAATTTTCTAGAATAATTGCCTCTTGAGTCTTTCCAATCACGTCTCCATTTTGCAAATAAGGATGTTCTTTATCCCCTTCATCCTCAAAGCCTGGAACAATACTAATATAATTGGAACCAAGCAACCCTTCAGTCAAAATGCGTGCGGAAGCATCGTCATACGGTATTTTTTTATCACTTCGCAAACGCATAGTTACCTTTGCATTAAGCTCTCCTGGCTGTAACTCGATATGGGTTACTTCTCCAATCTTAACTCCTGCTACAGTAACAGGTGCCCGCACTTTTAAGCCACCAATATCGGTAAAATCAGCCGTTACATCATAACTGTCATGAGATCCAAAACTAGAAAAATTACTTACTTTCATTGTCATGACCAGCAAAGCCAATATACCAAGCAACATAAATAGGCCAACACTAAAATCTACGTAACGTTGCTTACTCATTTACCAATCTCCAATCATCATTGCGGTCAACAAAAAATCAAGTCCTAATACAGCAAGCGATGAATAAACTACTGTTTTAGTCGTCGCTTGACTAATACCTTCTGCAGTAGGCACACATTCAAAACCCTGGAATACAGAAATCCAGGTTACAACAAAAGCAAAAACCAAACTTTTAATGATACCACTGAGTACGTCGATTCGGAAATCCACAGCTGCTTGCATATTGGACCAGAAACTTCCTGCATCAACACCTAACCAGTGAACACCAATAAAATAACCACCAAAAATAGCAACAGCAGAAAAAATCAATGCCAAAAGAGGTAATGTAATAAAACCCGCTATAAAACGAGGATAAATAACTCTTCCTAAAGGATCAACTCCCATCATATCCATACTTGATAATTGTTCTGTTGCTTTCATCAAACCAATTTCGGCAGTTAAAGCTGAACCTGCACGTCCAGCAAACAACAAAGCACTAATTACTGGTCCAAGTTCTCTTGAGATACTTAAGGCTAATAACTGACCCAACTGGCTTGAAGCGCCAAATTTTTGCAACGTATTATAACCCTGAAGCCCCACAACCATTCCAATAAATAAAGCAGAAACAACAATAATCAAGCACGACAAAACACCAACAAAATGGATTTGATAACGCAACAAAGGCCAAAGTTTTGAAATACCCGGGCGTCTGAACAACATAAAAAACAGAAATAAGCCTGAGTTTCCCAAATTTTGTAAAACCCGTGAACTACGATTACCCATACGTGTGATGAACTCAAGCATCTAATAGCTCCTCTATATACGCTCTGGCAGGATAATGAAAAGGAACAACCCCATCCGCTTCTCCATGCATAAATTGTCTGATCTGAGGCTCAGATGATTGAATGAGTTCATTCGGAGTTCCTTGGCCTATGATTTTTCCACCAGAGATTAGATAAATATAATCTGCTATAGAACAAGTTTCTTCAACGTCGTGGGAGACAATAATTGTGGTTGTATGCAACAACTCATTCAACCTTTTGATCAAACGAACCAAAACACCTAAAGAAATAGGGTCTTGTCCGGTAAATGGTTCATCATACATCATAAGTTCAGGATCCAAAGCTATGGTGCGTGCTAAAGCAACTCGTCTGGCCATACCACCTGACAATTGAGCAGGCATCAAAGTAGCGGCCCCTCGCAACCCTACGGCTTCTAGCTTCATCAATACGATGTCACGCAACATGGACTCATTTAATTGAGTATGCTCCCGTAAAGGAAAAGCCACATTATCAAACACTGATAGATGGGTAAATAAAGCAGAACTCTGAAAAAGCAAGCCCATGTTTCGCCTAGCCTCATACAAAGCCTTGCGAGATAATTGATGTATGTCTTGACCATTGACTTGAATACAGCCACTGTCAGGTCTTAGCTGAGCACCAATTAACTGCAATAAAGTAGTTTTTCCAGAACCACTTGGCCCCATAATTGCGGTAATTTTGCCACGCTGAACCAGCATATCAATACCATTGAATATGCAACGGCTCTCGCGAGTGAAGATTAAATTTTTTATTTCAACCCAATTTTCAGGCATGCTCTGTTTTCCGGTTATAGCCAAAAGTAGAAGTATACCCAAGATACTCTCCAAAATGCTAGGTTTTTAGGGGGCTTGATTTTTTCGCTCAGGATACTTTTTAAGGATGAATAATAGCCAAGTTTTTTGCGAATATTTAAAAAGCATCCTGAGCAAAAAAAGCAACAAACTAAAATTAACATTTTGGAGTATCCTGATAATTTATACTGGACCGTAAAAAAATTGAGCGATTTAATCCTATTTATTCAAATGTTTTTTTGTTAGAATGGAAAATAAGTAAAAAACATCAAATAGCCTATGAATTTTTGTACACTTGGACTTGCTGTTATTGAAACTGAAGCACAAGCTGTCTTTGAATTAACCCAGCGAATTGATAGCCGGTTTGAAAAAGCCTGTGAACTATTGCTCTCCTGTAACGGGCGGATCGTAGTTACTGGTATGGGAAAATCCGGTCATATAGCGAATAAAATCGCGGCAACTCTATCAAGTACAGGAAGCCCTTCGTTTTTTATGCACCCGGGCGAAGCAAGTCACGGGGATCTGGGAATGATTACCCGCCAAGATATCGTAATTGCCATTTCTCACTCAGGTAATACATTAGAGTTAGTCACATTACTTCCTTTGCTAAAAAGACTGGAAGTTCCTTTGATTACCCTAACTGGAAATTCTGAGTCGACTTTAGCAAAAGCAGCCGATGTTAACTTGGATGTTAGTATCAAGCAAGAAGCCTGCCCTCTTGGCCTTGCCCCAACAACCAGTACTACCGTAGCCTTAGTTATGGGCGATGCACTAGCAATTGCACTTTTGCAAGCGCGAGGTTTTAATGAGGAAGACTTTGCTTTATCACATCCTGGAGGCTCTTTAGGCAAACGACTTTTGCTGCGTATTGACGAACTCTGTCACCAAGGAGCACAGCTACCGCTTATTCATGAAAATGCAACAGTCAGTGAAGCGCTAATTGAAGTAACTGATAAAAAATTGGGTATGACTTGCGTCATTAATAACAAAGGGCATCTTGTTGGGGTCTATACAGATGGTGACATTCGACGCACTCTAACACGCCAATATGATATTAATACGACGCCAATAAAAGAAGTCATGACTCGCGATGCCCGTACGATTCCCATGGGAATGCTTGCGGCTGAAGCTTTGACTATTATGCAAAAACACAGTATCACTTCATTAATCGTCGTTGAGGAAGATAAACGGCCTATAGCTGTTCTTCATCTTCATGATTTATTAAAAGCGGGTGTTTTCTAAATGAATAAATTAATTGAGCGAGCCAAGAACATTAAATGCCTCATCTGTGACTTAGATGGCGTTCTTACTGATGGTCTCTTATATATCGATAACCACTTTAATGAACTGAAAACATTCCATATTCATGACGGAGTGGGTTTAAAATTACTTATGACTGCAGGAATTGAGGTCGCCGTTATTACTGGTTCGCGTAATGCAGTAGTAGATCATAGAATGCAACAATTAGGTATTATTCATTACTATAAAGATCAATTAGATAAGCAAGAGACTTACAAGCAACTTAAAAGTAAACTAAATCTCCAGGATGAACACTTTGCTTATATTGGTGATGATGTGCCGGATGCTCCAATTATGCGGCAAGTTGGTCTTAGTGTTGCCGTTGCCAATGCTGTACATCAAATTAAAGAAATTGCCATGTGGCAGACAACACTGTCTGGAGGCCGTGGAGCGGTACGTGAGTTATGTGACCTTATTCTTAATGCACAGAATAAGATGGATTCAGCTATAGCAGGTTATCTAAAATAATGAATGCGACAAAACAATTCGTATGGCTGTTTTTTACTTTGATTATCCTGGCGTGTTCAGGATGGTATTACAGCCACTCTGCAATAAGAATTCGCTTGGATAGTGAAACCCTGGCTAATTCAGTAGACATTACTATTTCTAACGTTACAGTACGTCAGTATAATCAACAAGGGACACTTGCCAATGTGCTTACCTCTCCATTCATGCAGCATATTCAAAAAGGTAATGTCTATTTATTACAAAATCCACATATTATTGTAAGCCAAGAAGAACAGCCTCCCTGGGATATCAGCTCACTCAAGGCCAAATCATTTGAAGGTGGTAAACAAATCACGTTTACTGGCAATGTTGTTGTGCGTCAAAAAAAAGGAACGCAAGAAAGTACTTTAAAAACAGAAGAAGTAATCTACTTCCCTAAAGAAAAGAGGGCAAGTTCTGATTTGCTCGTAACATACGAACAACCAGGTAACGTTGTTCAGTCTACCGGAATGAATGCTTACCTCGATGAAAAAAGAGTAGAGTTATTGCACCAAGCAAGAGGAAGTTATGTTCCAGCGAATGGTTAACTACAGTTTGCTTCTTTTTTTCTTGTTCACTTCTTCTGCATTTGCCCTAGCAGAAGATAAAGAAAAAGTAATGCATGTAATGGCAGACTCAGCTGATTTAAGCCAACAAGAGCATAAAGGAATCTATATTGGCAATGTTGAATTGGTGCAAGGAACAACAAATCTACAAGCCTCTAAAGCGGTGACTATAGGAAATGAAAAAAATCAACTAGTTGTTGCCATAGCCAATGGAACTAAAGAAAAACAGGCGCACTATTGGACAATAACGGATCCTAAAAAACCTCCCGTACATGCTTATGCAGATATCATTCGATATTATCCATTACGCCATTTAATTGAGTTAATAGGGAATGCTCGAGTAGAACAAGGAAAAAACTCTTTTTCTGCTGCAAAAATAAGTTATGATACTGAGAAACAACATGTTCTGTCTCACGGTAATGACAGCCAAAGAATTGTTATTATTTATCACCCAGAAAAGAAACCATCATGAGTATACTGGAAGCGCGAAATCTAAAAAAATCATTTAAATCGCGAACCGTGGTTAACGGCATCAGTATCCATATAAAAAATGGCGAGTGCGTTGGTTTGTTAGGCCCTAATGGAGCGGGTAAAACAACGTGTTTTTATATGATAGTTGGTTTGCAATCCTGCGATGAAGGTCAAATTCTTCTATCTAACCAAGATATAACACTAAGTGCCATGCATCAAAGAGCGCGTCTGGGAATTAGCTACCTTCCCCAAGAGGCTTCTGTCTTTCGTAAACTGACTGTTGCAGAAAACATCATGGCTATTTTGGAGCTTAGACCTGATTTAAACGAGCAGGCTCGAGAAGAAAAGCTAGATCTTCTGCTTCAAGAGTTTCATATTACACATCTGCATAAAAGTCTTGGTATGTCCTTATCTGGAGGAGAAAGACGACGTGTTGAAATTGCGAGAGCCTTAGCTATTGAGCCTTCCTTCATTCTTCTTGATGAACCTTTTGCTGGAGTCGACCCTATTTCGGTTATTGATATCAAAAAAATCATTCAACATTTATGTAATAAAGGTATTGGCGTTTTAATCACGGATCATAATGTCAGAGAAACCCTGGATATTTGTGAGCGAGCTTATATCGTCAGCCAAGGAAAAATATTGTGTGAAGGAACCCCTGAGATTATACTGGCCAACCAACAAGTTAGGGCCGTTTATTTAGGCGAGGATTTCACCTTATAAATAAGTACCCTGAGTACAGCGCAGCGGAGCCCAGGAATGTATATTCGGTAAACCCAGGGTTACGTTTTGCACCCAAGCGACGTCACCAACCAATATTTTGATTTAACATGCTGCTCATTATTGATAATTATGATTCATTCACCTACAACCTAGTGCAATATTTCCAATGCCTCAATCAAGAAGTATTAGTTTATACCCATGATCAAATCAGTATAAGCCAGATAAAAAAACTAGGTCCTCAATACTTGGTCATCTCACCAGGCCCAAAAGCTCCAAATGATGCAGGTATTTCCATGGAAGCAATACATACTTTTTATTCTACTATTCCTATTTTAGGTATTTGTCTTGGACATCAAAGCATTGCTCAAGTTTTTGGCGGTCGAATAATACCCGCCTCAGAAATAATGCATGGAAGAACATCAACTATAGAACATAATCAACAAAGAATTTTTAAAAGCATCCCGAATCATTTCAAAGCAACTCGTTATCATTCTTTGATGGTTGAAAAACAAAGCCTTCCAGAGTGCTTCGCAATTGACGCATGGACAAATGATACAATTATGGCAATATCACATCGTCAATATCCTGTTTTTGGTCTACAATTCCACCCAGAGGCAATATTAAGCCAATATGGACTGCAATTATTAGAGAATTTCTTAAAATATGAAACCCAATGTTCTGTTTGAGCACTTAATCGCGAAAAAAAATTTAAAACCTGAACAAATGCAAGCCGTGATTCACGCGTGTATGTCAGGCCAATATAATGATATACAAATCGCGACTTTTTTAGCACTCATGCGCATGAAAGGTGAAACTACTGAAGAGTTAATTGCTGCAGCAGAAGTTATGCAGAAATTAGCCCATCCAATCGATTTAGGATCCAACTTAATTGATATCGTTGGGACAGGCGGAGATGGCAAAAATACATTTAACGTTTCTACAGCATGTAGTTTTGTGGTAGCAGCAGCAGGATTCCAAGTTGCAAAACACGGTAATCGCTCTGTTTCTAGTCGTAGTGGAAGTGCTGATTTATTAGAACAAGCAGGTTTTATATTAAGCCTTTCCGATCAGCATATACAGACCTGTATCGAACAATGTGGCCTGGCATTTTTATTTGCGCCTCACTACCACCCTGCCATGCAACATGCACGTGCAGCACGACAACAACTAGGCATTAGAACCTTGTTCAACTTACTTGGCCCTTTAATCAATCCTGCTCGAGTAAAAAAGCAAGTAGTTGGTGTATTTTCAAAAGATTGGCAAAAACCTTTAGCTTCTGTTCTTGCTCACTTGGGAAGTGAACGAGCTTTAGTAGTATGTTCTCAAGATGGATTAGATGAAATCAGTATTGCCGCACCTACAGATGTTATTGAGTATCGAGAAGGATCCTTCGATCATTGGATAATTAATCCAGAAGACTATGGGATCAAACATCACTCTTTAGAAGAAGTTATTGTTGATTCCCCCACTCAAAGTTTAGAAATGATTCAGGCGGTGTTCTCCGGAGAACAAGGAGCCGCTCGTGATATGGTCTTATTAAATTCTGCCGCAGCAATTTACTGCGCTCATGAAAGTATTTCGTTTATTCGTGCATTGGAGCAAGCTAAAATCGTTATAGACAGTGGAAAAGCCAGCCAATGTTTTACTCAACTTAGTCAACTAACTCAAACTTTAAATAAAGAATCGCATCATGAATAGTGTGTTACAGCGTATAGCCCAACGTAAACAGGAAGAGGTCGCTCTTGCCAAGAAAAATAAGCCATTAAGCGTATTGGCAGAACAGCCCCTCATGGAGCGACGTGATTTCATTGCTGCTCTGAACAGTGAACAAAATCCGGCAATTATTGCGGAAATTAAGCGTGCATCGCCAAGCAAAGGATTAATCAGAGAGGATTTTAATGTAGAAGAAATTGCAACAATCTATGCACAACATGGTGCACGTTGCCTTTCTGTGCTTACTGACATTGATTTTTTTCAAGGTCATCCTGATTATTTGGCTCTGGCAAAAACGCATTGCAACCTACCTGTATTACGAAAGGATTTTATTCTTGATCCATATCAAATTTATGAAAGCCTGGCATTAGGTGCAGACTGTATCTTACTTATTGTTGCATTACTTGATGATGTTCAGTTAACGGATTTCTATCAATTAGCGCACGAACTGGAATTGGCAGTACTTGTAGAAAGCCATAGTCACGAGGAACTGGAGCGCGCTTTACGCTTACCTACCCCCTTAATAGGTATTAATAATCGTAGTCTTCATACTTTTAAGACAGACATCCAACTCAGTATCCAATTAAAACAATATATTCCTCAAGATAAAATTACTATCACTGAAAGTGGTATTAACACACGTACAGATATAAATTTGATGCAATCTCATGGCATTAATACCTTTCTTATTGGAGAAAGTTTAATGAGGGCCAAAGATATAGGGAAAGCTCTGGAGCAGCTTATAAATAGAAATTAATCTTGGGATAAGTATCCCCCTGTACCCTGGGTGCTACGAAGCAAAACCCGGGAAATCTGGATGCTTAGGGTTATGGCTTATACCTTAATCCGAATTATAAAGCATCCACCATTTTTGTTAACGCCTGTTAAACAACTACTCCCAATTTGGCTCAGATGGTTGTGATGGTTCAGGCTCAGGATATCCAGGCTCATCCGGCTCATAAGGCTCTGGTTCAATTGGATATTCTTCAGGATCCTCAGGATACTCATAAGGCTCTGGTATTTCATTGTCGTTTTTCAAGATAACACCCTTATGTTTGTATGATTTATAAAAATTATAGCAAAAGGAAAAAAAATGAAAGTAGCTGTAATCACCGGTGCTGCAAATGGAATTGGCTTAGCATTAAGCCAAGTCAATTTACAACAAGGCAATACTGTAGTTATGGTAGATAAAGATGACATTAAACTCAAACAAGAAACCGAACGATTATTGTCCCTCTTCCCGGAGAAAATTTTGGCAATTGCCTGTGATGTAACCCAAGCTGATGACGTCGTACAATTGGCACAACAGGTTGAGAATAAGTTAGGACGGATTGATTGGATCTACAATAATGCAGGAATTATAGGCTCATTAGCGCCTATCTGGGATTTGCCTTCAGAACATATCCAACGCGTAATGGATGTGAACTTATATGGAATGATTCATATGATCCAGGCTTTTATTCCGTTTTTATTTCAACAAGCTTTTCATTCACATATTATCAATATAGCGAGCTTATATGCATTATGTACAGGTTCGCAAACCACTTCTTATTCCATGTCAAAACATGCTGTACTTGCATTGTCTGAATCATTATATTTTGATTTGGTGCGTATGAAAAAACCAGTAGATGTCTCAGTTGTTTTTCCTTCCTTTACAGACACATCCCTGTTGTCACATACAGCCAGTGCAAATTCTTCTTTTCATGAAGCATTAAAGTCACTTTTATCACATTCACGCCCCGCTATAGATATTGCAGAACATATTGTTCATGAAGTAGACCAGAAGAAATTTTATATTTTTCCGGATAAAGAAGTAAAAGGATATTGTGAAGAACGAACTAATGCCATGATTCTCCAGGAAAACCCACATGTAACCAATATTGAGAAATTAATGGGTGCACTAATTAAACGGCAGGAATCCAGGAATTAATCGCTCACTCCCAATACATCTCACAAACACAGTAATAAACCAACTTGATGGATAGATTCCCGCCCTCGCGGGAATGACACTACATACAAACAACTTGCATATTAATGAGTCAATAAATGGTAAGAAGTGACGATACATCAGGCTCAGGTTTGACGTGAGTTGTTCTGGGCTGACGTATCCTAATGAATATTGGAGATAACATATCTTGGTGAACGTTCAATGGTATCAACCTGGATATGCGAAATCTTGGGTATTCGGGCACAGAGTTCCCGGGTTGGGGCTTTGCCTTCACCCAGGCTACAATTTTGCAATTAAGCTTCCAGCATATCCAATAATTCGCGGCGAAACTTATGATAATCCACTTCTACAGCATGTCTTATATGGGATTTAAATCGATAATGAGGTTTATTCATTTCTTGAAGTGTTTTTTCATGCAATTTATCAGGTCGCTTCAAAGTTCCCATAATAATGCGTGCCGCGATTTTTGACTGATAATCAGCTAGAGGCCAAATACATCCTTGAGGCTGACACAAACCAATAAAATAGAGATTATCAAAGTCCGGATGCATCATTTTACGATACAGTGGAATCTTAGTTGAATTACTAAAGTCAGCAATTTCTTTATCGAGGAAAGGAAAACTTATTTTATAACCTGTGGCGAAAATCACTGTATCAAACTCTTCAGAATTACCATTTGTAAAATGAACTCGATTTCCTTCGAAATGAGTAATTCCTGGGCGAGGGAAAACTTCTCCATGACGAATAAAATAGAGCAACTCTGTATTAATTGTTGGATGGATTTCTAGAGGACCGCAATCTGGTTTCATTAATTTATATTTAGCATATCGCCCCTGCAAGATACGCGCAAAAAAACTTAAAGTCTTCTGTCTTAGCCAGGAAGGCATCCATCTCATTTTTGCTACAGCATCATCTGTTGGTTTGCCAAATACAAATTTAGGGAAAATGTGATAGCCTCTACGCATACTGATACACATTTTCGAAGAAACGCGTGCTACTTCTACAGCAATATCACAAGCAGAATTACCGCCACCAACGACCAAAACACGTTGATCTTTAAAAACAGAGGCTTTCTTATATTGATGTGAGTGAAGCAGCTGTCCAGAAAATTCACCTGGATATTCTGGCATTAACGGATCCCAATGATGGCCATTAGCGACCAATAGATAATCAAAAAACTCTTCATGAGTACCTTGATCATTTTCAAAAATGACTTTCCATTGACCCAGATCCGTATGTTCTACTTTCAAAACATTCGTGTTAAAACGAATGTATTTAGTTAAATCAAAATGGTTTGCGTAGCTTTTAAAATAATCTAAAACCAAAGTATGTGATGGATAATCAGGATAATGCGCCGGCATAGGAAAATCTTCGAATTCCGACCAACGCTTTGAACTAATGATATGAGTCGTTTCATAAACACTGGAATGATCATTCCTCTCGTCATATACCCAGTTACCGCCGATTTGATTGTTTTTTTCAAATACAGTGATATCGGTTACACCCTCTTCTTGCAAATTTTTAATTGCAGCAAGACCGCTCGGACCTGCTCCAATGATGCAGACACGAGGACAACTCTCTTTACCCTTTTGCTTGATTTGCATTACTCAACACCTTTTTTACTTCTTCCATTATCATTGCTTGTACAACGGGATCTTTATCAATAGTAAAATGATTCACTTCGATGCCTTTTAACGTAGTCACGTTAATGTTGTCAATACGTGTTTGCTCTGGATTCACTGCTCTAAGCTTTAAACCACTAAACATAGGTACATATCCAGGCTTGAAAAAATTCATCGCATGTTTCACATTAGGAGGCACAATAGTTTGAGATACAGCATCCACAGTGATCAACAAATCCACAGGAATACCCATTTTATCCAGATTACGAGCAACCTTAATTTGTTCATTAGCCCCTAAAGAATGTCCCACTAAAATAATAGGCCTATGCATTTGATGTTTTTGATAGTAAGTGGCTATTGAGCGAGTAACATTACCTGCGTTGTACCACATATCACTGGGTGCTGGGACATTGCACTCTTCAGTAACAGTATCGCTTAGTGTTCTCATCCCGGTGCTAAAAAGCCCAAGTCCACCCAGCATGGTATGTACCTCACCATGATAAGGTTGGGATTTACTCACTTTCACCGTCTTTGTAGTTGTTTTCGCTTTTTTCTGAGTTTGTGTTTTAAGAATCACGGATTGAGCGCTCTTCGGTATTGGTCTCTTCTCAGAGGCCCTACCTCCTGATAAGTCGACACAACCAACCATACTCATGGTTACAAGCAAAAACAAAAATGAGCTGAAAAATCTTAATTTTCTATTTTGGAATGAGTTCATTTTATTTTTATTCTTAATTTTTAAAGCAAGGATCATAGCTTATTCTTAGAAGGTTTGCCAAGATAGGTTGAAATGAAGTTAAATTCTTTCATTACTATATGGAAGTAATTAATTTTGGTACTCTGCAAGCCATGCATGTTTAAAATTTTATCTTGTTTCTCATTATTATGGAGCACGCACAAATTGATCGTGGAAAAAAGAAATACAATTCTTACTGTCAGCCAACTTAATCGACAAGTTAAAAGCTATCTTGAAAATGAATTAGGTACAGTTCATGTTGAAGGAGAACTCTCTAATTTGAGTAAACCAGTCTCCGGACATTTTTACTTTACATTAAAAGATAATAATGCCCAAATTCGTTGTGTTTACTTTAAAAACCGCCATGCCACTGGTCTTGCAAACAAATTGTTTGACGGTCAACATATAGTCGCTAGTGGAAGGTTAAGCCTGTATGAAGCACGGGGCGATTATCAATTAATCGTGGAGCAAATTACCGAAGCCGGCTTGGGAGCCCTCTATCAACGTTTTGAAGAATTAAAAAACAAACTTTCTTCCGAAGGTTTATTTGATTCAATTAAAAAAAGACCCATTCCATCAATGCCTCGCGCCATTGGAGTTATCACTTCAACTACCGGAGCTGCGATTCGCGATATATTATCCACTCTGGCCCGACGATTTCCGTTAGCTGATGTCTTCATCTATCCAAGTGAAGTTCAAGGCGCCGGTGCTGCACTTCAGTTGATTAATGCATTAAAACATGCCAATACAGAAAAACGATGTGATGTGCTTCTGCTTGCACGAGGTGGTGGAAGCATTGAAGACTTATGGGCGTTTAATGATGAACAATTGGCACGAACTATTGCAAACAGCTCAATTCCTATTGTATCCGGCGTGGGCCATGAAACAGATTTTACAATTGCCGACTTTGTAGCTGATTATAGAGCGGAAACACCTACAGCCGCTGCAACAGCAGTGACGCCAGACTGTAATGAGTTGTTTAAATTATTAAATCATTCGATCTCTCGCTTGTCTGAAGCAATGCACCGATTTTTGCAAAAATATCAGGTTAAATTACAGCACTTAATCGACAAAATATCGTCACCACAAAAAGCGATTGCCAGTTATTGGCAAACGACCGATTATTTGGAGCGACAATTGATTGCTGGCATATACTCGATCATCAAACAGAAAACACATCAGCTCCATCTGTGCACCAATCATTTGAATGCCCAAAATCCCAAAACACAAATCAAACAAACAGAAATGCTTTTACAAAAAATCGCAGCACAATTAATCCAGCTAATGCAAAATAAGATCAACCAACTCCAATATCAATTAAGAACACAATTATCTACCTTGCATGCCGTTAGCCCCTTGGCTACACTGGATAGAGGATATGCTATTGCAACGAAAAAAAATAAAGTAGTGTTTTCCAGCCAACAAGTAAATATTGGCGATACAATCGATATACGCTTGGCACAAGGTAATTTAACTTGCGAAATAACCCAAATACATGAGTAAAAAGTGCTTGAAGAATTAAATAATAGTCTGAGTTGGATTATAAGCCAAACAAAAAATAATATTCCAATTCTGGAAATTATTTTATTGATTCCCTGGCTTTTCTTCTTTGTCAGTCAGGTCTATAAAAAAATCTTAATCCTGGGCATTATTCCAAGGCATCTTCGTGGCTTACCTGGCATTATATTTGCTCCGCTTTTGCACTCAAATTTCAACCATATATTTTTTAACTCGATTCCCTTGGTAGTTTTAAGTAATTTCATATTAATTAATGGGCTTAACTACTTTCTTGTCGTTACCGTTATGATTACTCTTTTAAGCGGAATTGCGATTTGGTGTTTCGCTAAACCTGGTTTGCATGTAGGTGCTAGCGGACTTATCACTGGTTACTGGGGTTTTTTAGTTAGTAATATCTATCAAAACGGCACATTAACTACCATAATTCTGGGTGTCATTAGTCTCTATTACTTTGCCGGTATTTTCTTTGGTATTTTTCCCAGAGATAAAGGGGTATCCTGGGAAGCACATTTATTTGGCCTTTTAGCTGGCTTAGCTACAAGTTATCTATTTGTACTTTATCCTAATTTGTTACAAGCAATTCAAGTGCAACCTAATGGTTTATAAAATATCGGGGTTGTTTACATTTTGCTCGCTTGTACCTCAATGCCCGATTTTCGAATTTCGAATTGCAGAAAATCAGGACTGCTTGGGCAAGATAGTAGAAATTTAAACAGACCCTATGCTATTCTAAAAAGAAAAATAATTCGAGAAATCAAGATGCGGTCACTTAAAACTCTTTTCTGTATTGGTATATTAAGTTTTCTTATTTCACCAGCATACGCCCAATCTCAGTATATTTCCGGTTGTTGTAGTCAAATGGGCGGCGTGAGCTATTGTGATTCATCAGCAGGTCGTCTTGTTTGTAAAAATGGTTTTTACTCTACTTGTTATTGCACACCACATGCCGTAATGGATCTACAATTATTTCGTGGTTGCTGCTTATGGAAAGGCGGCGTTGTTTCTACCTACAGCGTAACTGGATTCGTTGTATGTAATGATGGATCAATTTCAGAAGAGTGCTCTTTACGTCCAGGAGAGAAAATTGCAGCTTGGTAGGTTTCCGATATATACTTCGCAGCTTATTTTCATGCTGCGTAGTATCGCTCGCCAGGAACGCATATGCTTGACCGAATACAATCCACCCTCACCCTACTAAAACGGCAAAAACCCTTAATACTTTGCCTAACTAATTACGTCACTATGGATTTTATGGCGAATAGCCTTTTGGCTTTGGGTGCTGCGCCACTTATGTCTGAATCTCAAGATGAAATTGAAGAGTTGGTCTCTATAAGTCAGGCAGTATATCTTAATATAGGCACTTTGAATGATGGATTTATGGACAGAGCTCGATTTGCAGCAAACATAGCAAACTCGATAGGAAAACCACTAATTCTTGATCCAGTTGGCGCAGGAGCAAGTAAACTTCGAACATCTGCAGCCATGGAGTTATTTTCTTATGCTCAAGTCATCAGAGGCAATGCCAGTGAAATCATTTCATTAGCGGGTGCTCACGGAAGTACTAAAGGAGTTGAAAGCTCAGATCCTGTAACTAAAGCAATCAACAGCGCGCATAGGCTGGCAAAATCACAAAAAACAGTTGTAATTAGTGGTCCTGAGGATTTTATTACTAATGGAGTAGACGAGAATATACTGCCATTTGGCTCTAAGCTCATGCCACTGATCACTGGAATGGGCTGTACAATGACTGCTGTTCTTAGTGCCTTTGTTGCGTGCCACTCCAATCATTTTCAAGCTGCAGTTGAAGCAACTGCCTATTTTGGCTTATGCGGGCAATTGGCTCACGAGCGAGTCAAAGGGCCTGCCACATTCAAAGAAACATTTATTAATAATCTATTTGATCCTGACTGGATTTCAATGTCAAAAGCGATTACGAGAATTTAGTTATGCGATATAAAGCCTTATCTATAGCAGGATTTGATGGCTCAGGTGGAGCAGGAATTCAAGCTGACTTAAAAACATTTTCTGCTTTAGGTTGCTATGGAATGACTGTACTTACGGCACTACCTGTACAGAATACATGTGGTGTAAGACACTGTTACACTATTCCATTGCAAGCTATAGAAGATCAACTAAATGCTATATTTGATGACATTAAACCAGACAGTATAAAAATAGGTATGCTCTTCAGTAATGAAATCATTGAATTAGTTTCCTCATTTCTTAAAAGAAAAGCCATAGATATTCCTGTTGTCATTGACCCTGTAACAGTTGCTAAAAGTGGAGACCCATTATTATTGCCCGAGGCTGTTGATTCATTGATAACACAACTTATGCCCCTTGCTACTGTGATTACCCCTAATCTGCCAGAAGCATCTACTTTTACAGGAACAACTGCATCATCTGAAAAAGAAATGCTGTATGTTGGACAAAAGCTGCTTGAACTTGGCCCTAAATACGTTTTACTCAAAGGCGGACATCTTTTGCACTCAGAAGAATCAAATGATTTGTTAATAGGATCAAACGGAGATACTCATTGGTTTGCAAGCCCAAGAATTAATTCTAAAAATACCCACGGAACTGGATGTACCCTTTCTGCAGCAATAACAGCCTGCCTAGCTCAAAAAATTGACTTGGTTTCGGCATGCAGTATTGCAAAAAAATATTTATTTAATGCCATACAGGCAGCAAAAGAAAATTGCGTTGGTCAAGGAAATGGACCAGTCCATCATTTTTACCATCTATGGCCAGTACAATTATTAGATATTTAAAACATATCCGTTCTATCTGAGCTGATGCTTATTCACTACTCATGCTTTTTGGGCTACTGACTCTTGATGTTGTTCAATTAGCTCCCCAAAACACAAGGCACTGAAAAGAATTAATAAGTAACCTATTGTTGAATAACAAAATATAGTATCGGAGAAAGATAACACACAAAAAGAAACCAATAACCCCAAAAGAAATGGTTTCATTTCTTTAAGCTTGAAGGCAGTAACAAATAACGTGCCTATAAAAAAAAGAAAAAGAACAATCCCTATTAAACCCAGTTCTGCAAGCGTTAACCAATATTGACCATGAGGTTCATTAAGTTTCTTCCCCCAGGCAGGTATAGGTTGCTCTTGAGCAAAGCTGTATTGAAAACCTCCTGTGCCTACTCCTATCAGGGGATGTTTTTCAAATAAAGATTGAGCATATTGATGAAACTGAATTCTAAACCCCAAAGAAGTATCTGCTTGATTGCGTTGCAAGAGCTTAATATCATCCATCATTATACGAACTCCATTTTGCATCACAGGACTCAGGGTATAGGCTAAACTCATTGCTCCTATAAATACTACAATTCCGATCAAAGCTTTTTTAAGAGGCAGTTTTAGCACAATCAATAAAGACATTAAAACACCGTAGATAATGTAGCCTGTTCTCCCAGGATTAAGAAAAAATGTCTGATATGTTCCCAAAACAACCATAATTAAATAGATAATTCGTAACCCTTTATTTATATTCGGGCGTAATAGTAAAATTGCTGCAAAATAAACACCCAAGGCTACCATAAACCCAGTAATAATGTGATTGTAAAATACATCAGCAGGATCTATGGAATGAAACATTAATAACTGTTCGTCCTTCAGCACTGAAAGAACGCAAGTCAATAGCATGGTTAGTATATAGCTATTTAAAACCCAGATTCTTGTTTTGGGTTTAATAAAGCCTACAGCAAGCACTGGCAGAAAAATTAACTTGGAATATTTATCGATAACATTGTATTGCAATGAGAACGGTGCTTCCGACCAAAAGCAACCGATAATGACAAAAAGAAATAAGCCAATGGCAGCTCGAGCCCATAATGTATTAAAAGAATAATACAAGTATTGTCTGTAATAAGGAGCAAGCACCAGAGCCACTAAGCTAATCACCACTAAAATTGACTTAACACTAACACTTATAGGGATAAAAAACGCTAGCAAAACAAGCAGCATTGGTATTAGTAAATTATTTATTCCTTCTAACAAGCTCAGTCTCAAATTAATTCCTCTGTGCTTTTGGGCAATTGATCGATATTGCTGTCTTGATACAATTGTTTAACACCGCGATAAAAAGTACCTTGTGCATTAAACACTGCAAATAAAAAACCTATTCTGCCATCCAAAAAACCACGTTGCAAGATATAACATCTGAAAAACATCCATGAAGTACTTGCCATTGTTTTAATAAAACTGGATCTTCTCTTATTCAAGATGTATGTCTTTGCACTGTAAGATGAATATTTATTCATCTTATATAAAACATGACTCACATCTTTAAATGAGTGATGCATAATAACATTTTTGATTTTCCCAATTCGTGTGCCCTCTGGAAGTACTATTTTTTCATGCACAATGTCATTACTGAAATAGGCGTTTGCACGTTTAAAAAGACGAACGTGACGTTTAGGGCTAGAAGAATATTTTAAGGGTTGATTATAGAAATACATTTGAATTGCGATTCTGAAAGCATCGGCTGCATTCGACGACATGGCCAAAATGATTTCTTGCTGCAATTCCTCACTGACCGACTCATCAGCATCAAGATTTAATACCCAATCGCCTGTAGCTTTTGATAATGCTCTTTGTTTTTGGGCACCATAACCCGGCCAGTCTGTAGAGAAAACGTGTTCAGTGTATTCTTTGGCAATCGCTACTGTGTTATCGGTACTTCCCGAATCCAGTACGACTACTTCATCGGCAAATCGTACGGATTCGAGACATCTTCTAATATTTCTCTCTTCATTTTTAGTTATTATTATTACAGTCAATGACATTTAAAAAACACCCTCTCTATGATCATGACTGTCAAAATGCAGCTTACCGTCTTTTACTTTTAAGGTGACATGTCCACCATGCATCAATTTACCGAATAAAAGCTCATCAGCCAGTGGTTTTTTTACATTTTCTTGAATCAATCGAGCCATCGGACGAGCCCCCATCACTTTGTCATAACCATGCTCAATAAGCCACTCACGAGCCATTTTATCGACGTTGAAAGTAACGCCCTTATGACTTAATTGCTCATCCAACTCCATAATGAACTTATCAACAACCAAACCAATTGTCACAGCATCCAATGGAGCAAAATTAATAATTGCATCGAGTCTGTTTCTAAACTCAGGACTAAATTGCTTTTTAATAACCTCAAGCCCATCATTGCTGTTATCTTGTTGTGAAAAGCCAATGGAATTTCGTACCATCTCCCCTGCCCCTGCATTAGAGGTCATTACCAGAATAATATGTCTAAAATCAGCTTGACGGCCATTCGTATCGGTTAAGGTACCATGATCCATAATTTGCAACAGTAAATTAAATACATCTGGATGTGCTTTTTCTATTTCATCAAGTAACAACACTGCATGAGGATTTTTAGTCACTGCTTCAGTCAACAAACCACCTTGATCATAACCAACATATCCTGGAGGTGCACCAATTAAACGTGAAACGGTATGCTTTTCCATGTATTCAGACATATCAAAGCGTAATAATTCTATGCCTAAAACATTGGCCAATTGTCTGGTTACTTCTGTTTTTCCAACCCCCGTTGGTCCAGCAAATAGGAAACATCCTACTGGCTTTTGGGGATCTCTAAGTCCTGAACGACCTAATTTAATGGCAGAAGCTAACGCAGTGATCGCTTGATCTTGCCCATAGACTAAGAGTTTCAAATCACGTTCTAAATTACGTAACGTATCTTTATCACGAGCAGATACTTTCTTGATAGGTATGCGTGCAATTTTTGCAACAACACTCTCGATTTCGGTGACACTAATGATTTTCTTGCGTTTACTCGCCGTTAATAAATTCTGATAGGCGCCTGCCTCGTCAACCACATCGATTGCTTTATCAGGTAAAAATCGGTCATTGATGTATTTTGCAGATAATTCAGCAGCTGCTTTTAGTGCAGGAATAGTGAATTTCACACCATGATGCTCTTCTAATCGTCCTTTTAACCCTTTCAATATTTCAAAAGTTTCATCTACTGTAGGTTCAGGTATATCAATTTTTTGGAAACGTCTTGCTAAAGCTCTATCTTTTTCAAAAATACCTCGGTATTCCTGATACGTTGTAGAACCAATACATTTTAGCTCACCGTTTGCCAACAAGGGTTTAATTAGATTAGATGCATCCATAACACCACCTGATGCAGCTCCAGCACCAATAATTGTATGAATTTCATCAATGAACAATACGGCACCATCTTGTTGACCTAATTGTTTTAACACCGCCTTTAACCGTTTTTCAAAATCACCACGATATTTGGTTCCAGCAAGCAAAGCACCTAAGTCAAGGGAATAGACAACACAATCACGGATCGCGTCGGGTATTTCACCATCTACAATGCGTCGAGCTAAGCCTTCAGCGATTGCAGTTTTACCTACCCCGGCTTCGCCGACAAGCAATGGATTATTTTTTCGACGTCGGCATAATACCTGAATAGTACGCTGTATTTCTTCATGACGTCCAATCAACGGATCAATCTTTCCTTGTTTCGCACGTCGGTTGAGGTTCGTACAATAACTTTCCAGAGGTGATTCATTACCCTCTGATGAGCTCATATCATCTTCCATAGAGTTCATGTTTTCGTGCATATCATTGTTTTGATACTTGGAAACTCCATGAGAGATATAATTAATTACATCAAGCCGTGTAATGTTTTCACGACGTAAAAAATAAACTGCTTGACTTTCTTGTTCGCTAAAAATTGCTGCTAAAACGTTAGCACCAGTTACTTCAGTTTTTCCTGCAGATTGAACATGAAATACAGCACGTTGCAACACACGTTGAAAACCAAGTGTAGGTTGAGTTTCTCTATCCAATTCATCTTCAGGAATTCTGGGAGTCGTTTCATCAATGAATTCAATTAAATCGCGGCGTAATGCTTCAATATTTGCATCACAAGCTTGCAATACACTTCCTGCCGCTGGGTTATCAAGCAATGACAACAACAAATGCTCAACTGTCATAAATTCATGACGCTTCTCTTTTGCTTCCTTGAAGGCTAAATTCAAGGTGAATTCAAGTTCTTTATTTAACATTGTCGTTGCTCCTCTTCAGCCCACAGCAAATTACTCGGGTTCCATGCTGGATAGCAATGGGTGCTGATTCATTCTGGCGTATTCATTTACCAGTGCTACTTTTGTTTCTGCTATATCTCGTGTAAATACCCCACACACGCCTTTTCCTTGGATATGAACCTGTAACATCACCTGAATGGCAATTTCTTCATTTAGGTGAAAAAAATGCTTCAGTACCTCAACTACAAAATCCATAGGTGTATAATCATCATTGAGCAACACTACTTTGTACTTTCTAGGCAGTCTGTTTTCCGTGCTTAACTCCGGTTCAGCGACTTTATGCCTTACAATTTCCTCTAGATTTTGCCCGCTCATAACATACAACCTCTATACTATTTTTATAGACTCCCTACGCACTTTTGGCCAGTAAAATCATCTATTTTTAATGAAAAAATTAGTCTTTGAAATAATCAAAAACATATTGATTAGATAACATTCATTTAAGGTCTAAATTGTAATGGTATGGAAGTAGCCTCTGATGAAAATACAAAATTGGAAATAATCCTAACTTCTATTGCATTTTACTGAGGCTACATTTCATCCATACGATTTACATATGTTTAATTATTTCATCTCCAAAGCCAGAGCTGCTCACCAAAGTTGCTCCGCTCATACCACGTTCAAAATCATAGGTCACTGTTTTAGCTGCGATAGCAGCTTGCATGCCTTTGATAATTAAATCAGCTGCTTCATTCCATCCCATATGACGTAACATCATTTCAGCAGATAGAATAATAGACCCAGGGTTTACTTTATTCTTTCCTGCATATTTTGGTGCTGTTCCATGTGTTGCTTCAAATACAGCAACATCATCACTTATATTGGCACCTGGAGCGATACCAATACCGCCTACTTGGGCAGCTAAAGCATCAGAAATATAATCACCGTTTAAGTTAAGTGTAGCAATTACGCTATAATCTTCCGGTCTTAAAAGAATTTGTTGCAAGAACGCATCAGCAATTACATCATTGATGATGATTTGCTTGCCAGTTTTTGGATTCTTGAATTCCATCCAAGGACCACCTTCATATTCTTTGGCACCAAAAACATCACGTGCAACTTGATAGCCCCAATCTTTAAATGCACCTTCAGTAAACTTCATAATATTGCCTTTATGAACCAAAGTTACTGTATGGCGGTCATTATCAATTGCATATTGGATTGCGGCTCTTACCAAACGCATCGTTCCTTCTTTAGAAACTGGTTTGATGCCTATGCCACAATTCTCGGGAAAACGGATTTTTTTAACACCCATATCCTTTATTAAGAATTCAATCACTTTCTTAGCTTCTGGAGAATCAGCCTTCCATTCAATACCAGCATAGATATCCTCAGAGTTTTCCCTAAAAATAACCATATCGGTTTTCTCAGGTTCTTTAAGTGGACTTGGGACGCCGGTAAAATATCGAATTGGGCGCAAACAAGTATAAAGATCCATTTCTTGACGAATAGCGACGTTGAGTGAGCGAATTCCGCCTCCAACTGGAGTTGTCAGGGGGCCTTTAATCGAAACAACATATTTTTTCATCGCATCTAAAGTTTCTTTAGGTAACCATTGATCAGCACCATAAACTTTAGTTGCTTTTTCGCCGGCATATACTTCCATCCAGGCAATTTTTCTCTTATCGCCATATGCTTTTGCAACAGCAGCATCAACAACTCGAATCATTGGCGGGGTTACATCAACACCAATTCCATCTCCTTCAATAAAAGGAATAATGGGATTATTAGGTACACGAAGTGACAGATCAGCAGCAACTGTAATAGCCTCACCATGTGAAGGCACTTTGATTTTATCGTATGTCATTGACAACTCCGTAAAATTAGAGAAAAGGCAATGATAGCATGTGATAGATTGGAATCCCAAGTACCATTTTTATTTAATTGTCTATGCTTGAATGTTTACTATGCATGTTGCAACATTTTGATCTGCTCAACAAGTTGATCATATCCTGCTTCAACATTGATATAGTCATTTTTTGCAAGATATATTGACAATGATCCATCATCTGTTGCAGAAGGTTTTTGCAAAATTCCATTGTAGCCTTTGCTTTTTAAACGAAGAAAATCATTAATTTTGGTGACTAAATAAAAATTACGGAAATAATTTTCCGGAATCATGTGTATCGCCTGTGCATCTTTTTCCAGAGTGTTTCCTGGTAAATAATCTTTAAGTGAATAAGTTGAATTATTATGAACAGCAACTATTTTCCCCTTTGGCAGTAACTGTTTTATTTTATTTGCCAACTTATTTACTTCCTGATGTGCCTGCGGATTATATTGACCAAACTGCAAAAGCGTTTTTTTGATCCCATTATCTGTAAAAATTCGATTTGGATCAAACTCATAACGTTGGTTATTTAAATGAAAGACAATATTGCGACCACCGGAATGTACTAAAGCAATAAGACCTCCACCATCCTTCTGGATTACAGCCTGAGCTGCTTTTAAAGCGGTTTGTTCATTATGGTGTAAGTGAACAAAGGTCTTACCTCTACCCACAATGTGCTTAATTTCAACTTTTTCATCACCAACCATTACAATATGATTCATCGCATACGTAAATTGACAAAAAAAGAGAGAAACCAAGATTGTGTATTTCATAAACAATTTTCACCATAAAGTATAATTTTTGCGTTATTGTATAAGAATTAACCTACAAAAACAATGAATTGAATTTTAGAATTGCCCATAATGTGGAAAACTCCTACTATAAGCAGACTAGAAACTCGTTTTATATCATGCTTAATGCCAGAAATTATATTATTGAATAAACCTTATGGTGTCGTCAGCCAATTCTCTGGTGATGCTCCGGAACACACATTAACTGCTTTTATTAATAAACCGGGGTTTTACGCAGCAGGACGGTTAGATAAAAACAGTGAAGGCCTGTTATTATTAACGAATCATGGAGCCCTACAACATCAGCTAACCCATCCCAAATTCAATAAACGGAAGTATTATTGGGTTCAAGTTGAAGGCATACCTAATGAACTAGATTTAGTTCCTCTTAAAAAAGGTTTAGTTCTTAAGGATATTAGCTTTTTACCTGCCGAAGTCAGACTGATTGATGAACCTCAATTATGGCCACGTATTCCTCCTATTCGCTTCCGGAAAAATATTCCTACCAGTTGGCTGGAAATTATTTTAAAAGAAGGAAAAAATCATCAAGTTCGTAAAATGACTGCGGCAATTGGGTTTCCTACGTTAAGATTAGTTCGCCATCAAATTGGTGACTGGAAATTAGAGAATTTACAACCTGGTGAGTACCGAATAATACATCATCAATTCAAATAACCCGACCGGCATGGGAATTCAACCAGGGTTCTCCATGCTATAGTACAGTGACAAGATGCAGGCTCCTTCGTTGCCTTGGGATGACGACTTAACGATAAACCAGACGTTTTAGCAAGGTATCTTCACCAAGCAGGCGAATCCATGGCCAGACAAACATTCCTACCAATGCGCTAGCTAAAGGCATGAATAAACTATAGTTGAAACCGAGAAGAGCTGTAATTAAAGAGATAATCGATTGGTATAAAAGACAAAAGAATCCAATCAAGAAGATTTGCTGCATCATGGAAAAAAATTGAAATCGTCTTGATTTGCTGGAAGCAATCCAGGTCACCAATAACAAGGCAAATGAATGCTCTCCAATTACCGTTGCCAATAAGACATCCAATAATAATCCCACAAACAGTAATGTAGTCAGTCTAAAGTTACCCGGTAAAAAATACTCTATATAAAGCACGAGTAATAAAACCCAGGGAGGTCTAAAAGCAGAGATTAATTCAGGCATAGGCAATATAGACAAAAGAAGAGCAACAATAAATCCCAAGAATAAACGTATGCGAAGATTTCTCATCACATAGTCTCCTTAGCATTTAAACGTTCATTAATTTGTGTATTTAACTGCTCTTGCTCCGCATCTTGCCATATCAGCAATACCAACCGATTACGATTAAGTAGTGCAACAGGTTTTACTTTAACCTTAACAAAATCTTCACCAGGGATGCTATTCACTTCTTCCACACTCCCCACAGGGTAACCTTCAGGGTAGTGCCTATCCAAACCTGAAGTAACTAGTACATCGCCAGGATGAATCGACGAAGTTTTGGGTAAATTAATTAAAGATAATTTCTCTATATCATTTGTTCCAACAAGAATTGCGCGCTCCCCCGTGCGATTATTGCGCACAGGAACAGCGCTCTTAGAGTCAGAAATAAGTAAGACTGTACTTGTTATAGGACCAACATCAACAATTTGCCCCATAACGCCTTTAGCGTCTAAAACGGGTTGTCCTACATAGGCGCCATCGCGTTTTCCTTTATTTAAAATAACTATCTGACGTGAATTGCTCGTATCAACAGCAAGAATTTGTGCCGCCATTGCACTCATGTCTGCTTTTGAAGAGGTAAGGAGCAATTCTTTTAATTGTGAGTTTTCTTTTTGTATTATGATTAATTTTTGTAACTCTGCTTCCAACATGGTTTGCTGATAGCGTAATTGCATATTTTCAGCAATTAAAGCTTTTTTCGCGCTAACCAGCGACTGTACCCAGCCAATAACGCGTACAGGATAATCTACTGCGTATTGCAAAGGAGCAACAACAAGGGAAAAACCACTACGCACGTTATCTAAATAACGATAATGGTAATCAGAGAACATCAAAAAAACAGAAAAGACAAGAGCGAGCACAAATCCTATAGAACTGTACCCGCGTCTACTAAATAATCTGTTATACGTACTATTCTGTTGAGAGGAAATCACCGCCGCGTAAATCCATGGTTTCTAAAGCTTTACCACCACCACGTGCTACACAGGTCAGCGGATCTTCAGCAATTAATACAGGTAAACCAGTTTCTTCCATGAGCAAAGTATCTATGTTTTTCAACAGAGCACCACCTCCAGTTAAAACCATACCCCGCTCAGCAATGTCAGCTGCCAACTCAGGTGGAGCTAATTCTAGAGCGGCTCTCACTGCACCAACAATACCGGATAACGGTTCTTGCAGTGCTTCTAAAATTTCTGCGCTAGTCAAAATAAAACTACGGGGAACACCTTCAGCAAGGTTTCTGCCGCGAACTTCAATTTCAAATAAATCGCGGCTTGGGAAGGCTGAGCCAATTTCATGCTTAATGCGTTCTGCAGTAGTTTCCCCAATAAGTGTGCCATAGTTACGACGTACATAAGATACAATCGCATCATCAAACTTATCGCCACCGATACGAACGGATTGATGATAAACTATTCCACTTAAGGAAATAATCGCAACTTCCGTTGTACCACCACCTATATCCACAACCATAGAGCCACTGGCTTCTTCAACTGGCATTCCAGACCCTAAAGCAGCTGCCATAGGCTCTTCAATAAGAAATACTTCGCGAGCACCAGCACCCATTGCTGATTCGCGAATCGCACGACGTTCTACTTGTGTGGAACCACAAGGAACACAAACTAAAACTCGTGGACTTGGACGTAAGAATTTATTTTCATGAACTTTATGAATGAAATGCTGCAGCATTTTTTCAGTAACAAAAAAGTCAGCAATCACTCCATCTTTCATTGGTCTAATGGCATTGATGTTTCCTGGGGTTCTTCCCAACATGCGCTTCGCTTCAAGGCCTACAGCGGCAACACGTTTTTGTCCTGATTCATTACGTAAAGCAACTACAGAGGGTTCATTTAGAACAATCCCTTTATCTCTCACATAAATCAATGTATTAGCTGTCCCCAAATCAATCGATAAATCATTGGAGAACACGCCCCTTAATTTTCTGAACATAAGCCGCACTATCCCATTCTTTTTTTTGCGCTACTTTATACTAAATTTGGATAAAAATCGACAGTTCTTACACAACAATTTAAAATTAAACAGTGAATTTTTATACATGAAGAGAATTTTCAATTTTTGATAAATAATGAAAACAAAATAAACAACTTTAAATACTATTTATGTACATCCAGCAATCAAAATAATCAACTAATTATAAATTATTTATTCAAAGTTACAATTTTAAAACTGATGCAAATTATTATTATGATTCAATTTTCCATTTAAAATATATTTTGTAATCATTTTGATTATATTATATACTATCTGTCCTGACATAAATGAACTAAGCTAAGGTTTTTATTTATTATGCCCACCAGTTTAAAATCAAATGAATTATCGCAGTGGACCCATGGTGAACCTGATTTAATGGGTAAACTTCTTTTCAACCTTTTTTCATTTTTAAAAGAAGCGACTAATAAAGGCAAAGACAACGTCGAATATACAAAGGTAATGGAAAATATTGCTAATTTTATAAGCCTGCAAGGAGACCAGCGACTTCATATCCCTCAACATGGCAAAGCAGCAATTGATGCATCCGCATTGTTAGGCGCTTATTTACGTTTAGGAATAACGCTTAATAACAAGCCAATTGTTGAATTAAGCGATGAACAAATTGAGGTAGTGCATACTTTTGTTAAACCATTAATTCCCCAAGAATTTACACCAAAACAATTTTTTGACAGTCTCGATGGGTCCCCCTCCCAAAAGCATAAAACTATATTAAAACTTCTAATATTTAAAGACATACCTCCTCAAAAACAAAAGGAAATGTTCAAAGCCAAGTATGCAGAAAAAGTAAATAACCTCCTTGATTCAATCCTTAGCCTAGTTGATTTCATGCGAACTCCTTTTAGCATCTTACCTGAAGAGGAGAAGGCAGACATAGCTGAAGCAAAAAAATTGGGTAAGCAACCACGGACTTCCGGGATCGATTTGCGATGGACCTCAATGCATAAAGCCATTGAGCAAAGCTTGCAAGATATTATTCTTTTAAAAAAGGGCAAGGCAGAAGAAGCACACAAGTTTCTTAAAGATATAAAACCAGCGCTAAATCTATGTCAACAATGCTTTGGAATAGCTAATGCCCGTCATGAAGCACAAAAAGAATTTGCTGCAGAAGCCAGAAAACATCAAGAAGTTCTTAGTGAAACTTTTGAAGCTCTTGGTTTTCCAGAAGGCAATCAAGAGGAAATCAACCGGTATATTTCTGCATTTAGAAAAACTCTCATGGATAAAGATCCTGAGAATGCCGCAGCATTACAAGCCATGCCCCTTACTCAACTTATCAAAGTTTATGGCACTCAATGGCAAGCCGCTTTAGATAAAATGAAAAAGGAACTATCTGCTTCTAGGGAAGAGTTACAAAAGACACAGGAACAATTATCTCAAAGAATGATTACTTTAGAGGAGTCTAATCGTCAACTACAAATCCTACAACAAGAATATGAGCAAGTTAAGCTTGATGCTGATGAAGCAAGACGCAAGCTTACAGAACAGGGTTTAGAGCTTGAGCGACTAGAAAAAGTCGAGTCCACATCTAAAGAAACCATTGAAAAGCAAAAAAGAGAAATAGAGCAAAAAAGTATCGCTTTTCAAGAGCAGAGTACCGCTTTTGAACAGCTGAAGAGCAAATTACAGAATGTTCAAAGAGAAAATGAAGAGTTAAAAGGAAGCCTGATTTCTGCACAGAACCACGAGCAAACTATTCTTGAACTAAAAAATCAAATAGAAGTCTTGCAACGAGAAAATGGATTATTGCATCAACAACTTGAGATACAGCAACAAACTAAAAAATCATCAAGTGAAGTTAGCCCCGAAACTAGTCGACTTAAATCAGAATTGGAGTCTTTACAACAAAAATATAATTCATTAATTCAGCGAATAGAAGAAGGGAAGCAAATCAAGGAGCCTGCATCCGATTTGATGGATCTTAAAGCTCAGTTAGAGTTCTTGCAGCAAGAAAATGTTCAACTCAAAGAATTATTGCTTAAAGCCCAACAACCATTACACGTAGCAAATAGTTCAATACAGCAAGTCGAATTACCCGCTGATAAAATAAAACTTGATCTATGCATCGCCCTTGGAAAATTGCGTTTAAATGCAGAAGAGACAAGCAATATAGAGCAACGAATAATTAAATGTAACGATAAAAAAGGTTTATCAGAAATATTCACTGAAATTAAGCGATTGGAAAAGATTAATGGCATTATTGAAACAGTAAATAAGGGAATTTTAGAACGAGCTGGTTTTTTCTCCTCTGATCCGCATAAGAAAATTGAGGCAATTGAAACAGCATTCCATCAGCTGTCGATTGAAGACAAAAATAAATTAGCCACATTGTCTGAACAACAAATAAATGATGAATTGAATAAAGAAAAAGGTAAAGAAAGTGATATCGGTAAACTTCTTAAAGCAATTCATCATAAAAGGGGGTTTATTCCGATTCGAGCAGCAACAAGTTTTACATTCTTTAAGAGCGAAATTAGTCATTTAAAAATTGATTTGGAAGCGATTAAAGTACCTGAACAAGTACTCTAAAAAATTTAATTCACGTGTCACTGTTGTACTAATAATGCATACAACAGTGACATAAAAGTAATCCTCTAATTTACTATGACTTTTATTCTATTTTATTAATAACAAACACCTGATTTAATTTATCTCGATTCGCAGTCATAAAACGTTGGCCTAAGCCCTTCACCTCAGCAAGCTCTTCCAAAGATTTAAAACCATGATGACTTTTACGATATGCAATGATGGCTTCAGCTCGCTTTCTTCCTATGCCTTTAACTGAGCCAGTAAGCGTTGATAAATCAGCCGAGTTGAGATCAATTTTATGAATTACCACAGGGGGCTTGTTTTTGACAGAAGTTTCTTTGGGAACGACTGCATGGGCAGAAAAAGTAACTACTGCGAATGACAAAACAGTAGCAATAAATTTTGCTTTCATAATTTTCTCCTAATTGTTGGACTAAGTGGCTCGTTCCAGAGCCGGAAAAAGTATCCCAAGAATTGAGCTGCCTGTCGAGAGGTTTTTTAATTTTTTTGCTTTAAGTTCAAGGAGTAACAAAAATTTTGCTTGAATGTGACTGAAAAATTTCGGATCATCCGCCCCACGGGCACCTTCTCCCCTAGGGAAGAAGGGAAAATGGGACATTATGTTTTTGCTGTGCTTTTAACGTGCTACACGCCAAGAATGCCCTCTCCCATCATGGGAGAGGGTTAGGGTGAGGGAGTTTCACTCTCCTCCATATGGAGAAAAGCAGCTGCTTAAAAATATATTAACTTACATGATAAAGTACATAAGCAACACATGCAGTTAATTTTCTCACCATATCTAAGTGCAAGAACTCATTAGGACCATGGGCATTGGACTGAGGTCCCAAAACTCCAGTAATCATGAATTGTGCATCAGGAAATTTCTTACCTAACATTCCCATAAAAGGAATAGTCCCCCCTTCTCCCAAATATGCAGCTGGTTTTCCAAAGTAAGTCATTGAGGCGACATCAGCAGCTTTTTCCAACCAGGAAGCAAGTTCAGGCGCATTCCATCCCGGCGAGCCATCACCTACAGTAAAACTCACTTTAGCACGATAAGGAGGTTCTTTAGTTAATACCTCTTGCATCACTTTTGCTGCAATTTTAGGATCTACTAAAGGTGGTAAACGCATAGATAATTTTAGTGCGGTGTGTGGACGTAAAACATTTCCAGCGTTTGCTATAGCAGGAAAACCATCAGCTCCGGTAACAGTCAATGCCGGTCTCCATGTCCGATTTAGAATCAATTGATTTCTATCCGTTGTTACCGGATCAACTCCTTCATGCAGGGGAAACCCTGTGTAAACAGAATCTCCTAAAACCTGGGCACACTGCTCTGCTTGTTTTATTCGTTCTTCAGGAATATCACAGTACAACTCGGATGGTTTCACTTCTCCTGAAGCTTCATCTTCAATACGACTAATTAGTTGCCGCGCAACTCGAAAACTGTCTGCAATAATACCACTTGCAGCCCCCGAATGAACTCCTTCTTGAATGAGTTCAACTGACAATTCACCGACCAAATTTCCTCGTAACGAAGTAGTCATCCATAATTGTTCGTAATTTCCAGCGCCGGAATCAAGGCAAATAACTAGCTTAGGTTTACCAATCCGCTCATTTAATTGTTCAATATAATAAGGTAGGTCATAACTACCACTCTCTTCACACGCTTCGATAATCAAAACACAACGAGGAATGGGTAACCCTTGATTCTGTAAAGCGCAAATTGCAGTCAATGAGGCATATGCAGCATAACCATCATCTGCTGCACCACGACCATATAAACGGCCATCTTTTAACACGGGTCGCCAGGGGTTCAAATCTTCATTCCATCCTGACATTTCCGGTTGTTTATCAAGGTGACCGTACAACAAAACAGTTTCGTCAATTACGCCAGGGACTTCGATAAAAATTAAGGGAGTACGTCCTTCGAGCCTCATAATTTCCAGCACCATTCCTTTAGGAGCGTGAGCCTTACACCAATCAGCAATATGGGATACAGCTTGATCCATGAATCCATGTTCCTGCCACTCAGGATCAAAGTGAGGTGATTTATTAGGAATTTTTATGTAATCACATAAACTAGGAATTATTTCCTCTTCCCACTGGTGACAAACGAATTCATACAGTGCTTGCGGATTGAACATGAACTTGCTCCTCAATAATAGCTACGATTTGCTCCGTAGCGGACTTAATATTTAGTGCGTTGATTTTATTATTAATATCCTTTTTATTAGTCTCCAGTTCATGTAACGTTTGCAGTAAAGTATCCATATTTAAAGACCAATCTTCAATCACTAGGCTAATTCCTAGCCTTTGAAAATAGCGTGCATTTTGGATTTGATCCCCTCGACTAACCTCAGCTGGTAAAGGAATTAAGATATGAGGCTTTCCTAAAGCTAAAATTTCATATAGAGAATTAGCACCCGCTCGTGACACAACAATTGATGCTGCGGCAAATAAATCAGCTAATTCTTCAGTAGCATATTCAAACTGTTTGTACTCTTTTCGATTAGTTAATGAGGCCTCTAATTTTCCTTTTCCGCATATATGAATAACTTGATATTCCTTGGTTAATTGGGGTAATGCCTCACGAATACTCCGATTGATAGAACTTGCTCCCAAGCTACCTCCTATAGCTAAAAGACAAGGTTTCTCTGTATTAAACCCGCATAACTCAAGCCCACGGTCGTAACTACCGGCAAACAACTGCTTACGGATTGGAGTACCAGTTACTTCTATTTTATCTTGCTTTTTAAAGTGCTTTTTTCCTGCTTCAAAAGTCAAGCAAATTTTATTAACGAAAGGAAAACTCAGACGATTAGCGAGTCCAGGACTCATATCGGATTCATGAGCAACAACAGGGATCCGGTTTAACCACGCACCTACCACAACCGGAAATGCAACAAAACCACCCTTGGAAAACACTACATCCGGTTTTAATTTATTAAGCAAGAAAAAAGACTGCACAATACCAAGTACAATCTTAAATGGATCCAATAAGTTTTTTAAACTAAAATACCGACGCAATTTACCACTGCTTATACCATAAAATGGAATTTTAAGTGGTTCGATCATCTGCTTCTCAATACCATTGGCAGAACCAATGTATGCAATTTCCCAACCTTTATGACTAAACTCATGTATTAATGCCAAGTTAGGCGCCACATGTCCTGCTGTACCTCCTCCCGTAAAAATTATCATTGGCATCATAAAATTTTCCTAATAAGTAAGCTTAAGTCTATGGCATGAATTGATTTGGTAATTGCACCAACAGAAATGAAATCAACACCTAATTGACCTATTGTAGCAATATTTTCCAGAGTAACGCCTCCGGATACTTCTAAAGTACAACGTTTTGGATGATTTATTCTAATCGCTTCTTCAAGCATTTTTGGACTAAAATTATCCAACATAATTCGATCAGGATGAGCACAAATTGCTTCACATAACTCATCCAGAGTTTCGACTTCCACCTCAACTAAAACATTTTTTTTGTTTTTTCTTGCCAAAGCAACGGCCTGAGCAACAGAGCCACAGGCTTTAATGTGATTTTCTTTAATTAAAATAGCATCATAAAGCCCCATACGGTGATTAAAACCTCCTCCACAAGTCACCGCATACTTTTGTGCTGCTCTTAATCCAGGAATTGTTTTTCGCGTATCCAGTAATCGCGTCTGGGTACCATGAAGTTTTTGTGCGTATTGATAAGTTTGTGTTGCCGTAGCGGAAAGAGTTTGTAAAAAATTTAATGCCGTGCGCTCACCAGTTAAAATGCTTCTTGCCGAGCCAGATAAAGTACACAAAGTAGATGGAGCCGCTAACCATTCTCCTTCTCTAACTTGCCATTCTAGTTTGATTTGATTATCAAGTTGATTAAATACTTCATTAACCCAAAGCTGGCCGCATACCACCATTGGCTCTCGAGAAATAATCTCTGCTTCAGCCTGAAGTTCGGCAGATAATAAAGTTGCGGTAACATCTCCATCACCTACATCTTCATGTAACGCACGTGTTACCTCGGCCTCTATCTGTAATAAAGTGTTATTCATGTGCTATTTTCCTATCTTTCTGGGCATATCGAATTTTTAATAAGAGAGGGGCAATAAATGTCGTCACCATTACCATTAAAACGATTGCAGAAAATAAATCATCAGAAATAACACCTAAAGTTCGGCCAATGGAAGCGAAAACTAACCCCACTTCGCCGCGAGGTAACATACCGATACCAATTAGTAACCGATCATTTGGGGTGCGTGCCCCATATCCACTAATTAATTTGCCAATCACCGCAGCAATAATTAAACCTGTGGCCAAAACAATTACATTCAAATGATAAAAGCTTTCCAATTTGACTTGAATGCCAATTACAATAAAAAACATCGGTGCCAGGATTGATTCTAATGGGGATAATAAGTGATAAATACTGCGATTTTCTTGTTGACTCAAAGGTACACCATCAAAATAGTCATCATGAAGAATGATTCCCGCAGTAAATGCACCGATAATTGTTGCAAGTTGAAGCACCGAAGCTAACCAGGAAAGCGTCATGATAAACAGAAAGGAAATGAATAATTTTGCTTCCCAAGGTTCAAGAAAACGAAAAAAATGAATTGCCTTGCGTAAAATAATTGGACCTAAAAATAAAGTACCTACAAAAAATAGCATAGCACTTACAATAATGCGCAACACAACCATGAGATCTACAGCCCCACTAATTACCAAGGAGCTGACTACAGCCAATATAATCAGGCCCAATACATCATCTAACATTGCCGCACCCAATATGGTTCTTGCTTCTCTGGTGCGTAATTTTTTCATTTCGGAAAGAACACGCGCAGTTATTCCTATGCTCGTTGCACTCAAGGTTGCTGCAATAAATAAATCGGATTGATAGGAACCATTAGGCATCAATAAATAAACTGTACCAAATCCCAATAACATGGGGGCAATCACACCAATCAAAGCGACAATAACGGAATCACGGCCTGTATGTTTCATTTCCTCGATCGAGCTCTCCAAACCAACCATGAATAGGAGGAAAATAACCCCATATCTTGAGAAAATATCAACAATATAAGCAATTTTAAGAAAATCGGATCCATGAGGGCCGCTTAAGGCACCTACAACTTGTTGTGCATAATTTTCATTGGGAATGACCGAACTAACCGCCTGATTTAATGGCACCCCCTGTAGTACTTCTTTAACAGCTTCAAAAATTGAAGAGCCTTCTCGTAATAAAACTGCTAATGGGAATCCGTAATAATAGAATACATTGCCAATAAGAATTCCTATGAGCAACTCACCAAGAACACTGGGCTGATTTATACGCCTTGCAGTATAACGACCGATAATTGCAAAGAAAAAAATAGTTGTGACGCCAAGTAATACAAATGCTACCGGATCAACATGATCAGCCCCAGTAGAGGCAAAAGCCATAACAGGACATGTTCCTACAATTAGAAGCCACCATTTTAAACCCCGCATTACTGTTTTATACCTCGCTAAAAGATTCTTTTGGAAATTGTCTGGAATTCGAATACCTCTTCAGCAATTTAACATAACTCATAAATGTCCACGCCAACTACATGCTCCTATCCTGCAGCTTATCCACAAAATTCTGGATTCTACAAGCTGCGGAACAGGATTTTTTTGCTCAGGCTTATTGAATAGTTACATTTACTCTATCTATGCTATTGCTTTGCCAAAAATAAACATGTTTCTAAAACAGAGTCAGGGTTAAGTGAAACGCTTTCTATTCCCTCTTTCATTAACCATTGAGCGAAATCTTGATGATCCGATGGACCTTGACCACAAATACCTATGTATTTTTTCGCCTTTTTACAAGCAGAAATTGCCATATGCAATAAGACTTTCACTGCTTCATTACGTTCATCAAATTGAGCAGCAACTAGTCCCGAATCCCTGTCTAATCCTAATGTCAGCTGAGTTAAGTCATTAGAACCTATAGAGAACCCATCAAAATACTCTAAAAATTCTTTGGCCAGCAATGCATTAGAAGGTAATTCACACATCATAATCACCCGTAGCCCATGCTTACCTCGCTCAAGCCCATGTTGCTTTAAAACTTGAATTACATTACTTGCCTCAGCAACTGTTCGTACGAACGGAATCATAACTTCTACGTTAGTTAAACCCATTTCTTCACGAACTCGTCGAACTGCTTTACATTCTAAAGCAAAGCACTCTGCAAATGATTCAGAAACATATCGTGATGCACCTCTAAAACCCAACATTGGATTTTCTTCATGCGGCTCATATAAGTTCCCGCCAACAAGATTTGCATATTCATTAGATTTAAAATCTGATAATCGTACAATTACAGGTTTGGGATAAAACGCTGCAGCAATTGTCGCAATTCCTTCTTTTAGGCGCTCAATATAATATTCGACTGGAGAATTATAGGCTGCTGTTTTTTCAGAAATAAATTGTTTTAATTCCTTATCTTTCAAATGATCAAAATCAAGTAATGCACGCGGATGGATACCAATAGTATTGGAAATTAGAAACTCCAGACGAGCCAAACCTACCCCTGAGTTAGGAATGGATTGAAACGTAAACGCTCTTTCAGGATTTCCAACATTCAACATGACTTTCATTGGTAATTCAGGCATGGTTTCTACATCAAGACGTACCTGCTCGTAGGGCAATAAACCAGCATAGACATAGCCGTTGTCCCCTTCAGCACAACTGACGGTCACTTCATCACCATCACGTATGGTTTTCGTGGCATCTCCACATCCAACTACAGCAGGAATACCTAATTCACGTGCAATAATAGCCGCATGGCATGTTCTGCCCCCACGATTAGTCACAATAGCGGCAGCACGTTTCATTACAGGTTCCCAATCAGGATCCGTCATATCGGAAATCAACACATCACCAGGTTGCACACGATCCATTTCACTTACATCTTTAATAATTCTTGCCTTACCCTGACCTATACGTTGCCCGATACTACGCCCTTCAGCTAACACTGTACCCTTTTGTTGTAAGGTATAGCGTTCCAATATTTGTTTATTATCCCGGCTTTTTACGGTTTCAGGCCGAGCTTGCAAAATATATAATTGACCATTTACACCATCTTTTGCCCATTCTATGTCCATTGGTCGGCCATAATGTTTCTCAATAATCATGGCTTGGCGGGCTAAGCTTTCTACCTCACTTGAAGTTAAAGAAAATAGTAATCGCTCCTTTGCATCAACCTCTACGGTTTTGACTCGCTGTTGCTTGCTGGGATCATCACAGTAAACCATTTTCAAGGCTTTACTACCGAGATTTCTACGAATAACAGCCGGTCTACCCGCTTGAATCCCGGGTTTATGTACATAAAATTCGTCTGGATTGACAGCTCCTTGAACAACCATCTCCCCCAAACCATAAGATGAAGTAATAAATACTACTTGATCAAAACCTGACTCAGTATCCATGGTAAACATCACCCCACTTACCGCCATATCGCTACGCACCATCTGTTGGATACCTGCAGATAAGGCCACTTCATGATGAGCAAACTGATGATGTGTTCGATAGGTGATTGCTCTATCATTGAATAGTGATGCAAACACATGTTTGATTGAGAGCAAAACTTCATCAATTCCTTTGACGTTTAAAAAGGTTTCTTGCTGACCTGCAAATGATGCATCAGGTAAGTCCTCTGCTGTCGCTGATGAACGAACAGCTACACTGAAATTTTCATGGCCTATAGTTTGCGATAGTTTTTCGTATGCAGCTCGCACGGCACGTTCAAACTCAGGAGTAAATGGCGTATTAACGATCATTTCCCTGATTTCTTTTCCAACAACAGCTAATTGCTGTACATTATCTGGATCCAAGGTAGCCAGTTTTGCATAGATTTTTTTATCTAAATTATCTTGAGACAGAAACTCCTTGAATGAATCTGCAGTGGTTGCAAATCCACCGGGAACAGATACTCCTGCTGAGGATAAATGACTGATCATCTCTCCAAGAGAAGCATTTTTTCCGCCAACCTGTTCCAGGTCGTGCATGCCAAGGTGTGCTAAATCGATAATATGTGTTTTGACCGTCATAACTACCCCAAGTCCATAAAATGATAATCATTTTACTTAAAATGTGCGGTTATGGGAATTAGAAACTTTATTTGTCAGAAAACATTAGTACCCATAGCTCAGAATAAATGGGTTGTATTATCTAATCCTGAGCATGAGTACTGGATGTTCGAGTGAGATTATGCATTACATGCAATTAAAGCTTGAGAAAATTCTTTGTGAAAATTTGCGTCGCCCAAAAGTTTAATAATACCACCTTTACGCAGTTTTTCTTCTACACGAGGATTAGCACCACTTAAAATTACTCTCACATTACGTTCCTGCAAATCTTCAATAATTTCTTCCAGGGTTTGTAAACCAGTAACATCCATAAATGGTACCCAGCGCATTCTAATGATTAATGTTTTGGGATCAGTATGAGTTACTGCTAAAGCATGTTGGAATGATTCTGCTGCACCAAAGAAAAAAGGTCCTTCTACAGCATAGACCAACACTCCATCGGGTAAGGTTTCTATATTTTGCCGAGCCAATTCATGAGCTAACTCTTCCGAGGTCATTTGCTGTACTTCAACACTAGTAGCCATACCCCGTATAAAATTTAATATAGCAATGATTACACCTATATTTACAGCGACTACCAAATCAACAAATACTGTAAGAAAAAAGGTTACCAACAAAATCACCACATCCGCTTTTGGAGCACACTGTATTAATTTAATAAAATGTTTTACTTCACTCATATTCCAGGCTACAACAAACAAAACTGCAGCCAATACAGTAAGCGGTATATTCACTGCCAAAGGCGCCAGAAAAAGAATAATTAAAACTAAAGTGAGTGCATGAATTATACCTGCCAAAGGGCTATTGCCCCCATTACGAATATTTGTCGCTGTACGAGCAATAGCGCCAGTTGCAGCAAACCCGCCAAACAATGGTGCAAAGATGTTTGCTATTCCCTGCCCCACCAACTCCCGATTTGAATTATGTTTTGTCCCTGCCATACCATCAGCAACAACAGCCGATAAAAGCGACTCTATAGCACCAAGCATCGCGATAGTAAAAGCAGGGCCGATTAACTCAATCATTCTATTGATTGTCAGACTGGGTAATTTAAATTCTGGTAGGCCTTGAGGTATTCCACCAAATAGAGAGCCTATAGTCGCAACTCCAGAAAAATGATAAACCGATTGTAATCCTGTCACGATCAATAGAGCCACAAGTGGGCCTGGAACACGTTTTAACCCGGGAATCCTGTTTGAAAAAATAACTAAAAACAGTGAGAAAAAGCCTAAAATTGTTGTAGTTATATTGAGATGAGGGAGAGACTGTAATAAATACCACAATTTTTCATGAAAATGACCACTTCCTCCTGACGGAAGACCAAAAAAGTAGTTCCATTGCCCTACCCAAATCACTACACCAATTCCTGCAGTAAAACCAATAATCACAGGAGCAGGTATAAACTTAATAATGCCTCCTAAACGAGCAAGGCCAAAAAATAGCAACATGAATCCGGCGAGTATGGTTGAAATTTGTAAACCAGAAACTCCATATTTTGCTGTGATACCTGAAAGCACAACAATAAAAGCACCAGTAGGACCAGCGATTTGTAAACGACTGCCCCCCATAATTGACACAATTAAACCAGCAATAATCGCTGTATAAATACCCTGTTCTGGTCGGACACCTGAAGCAATAGCAAATGCCATAGCCAAAGGTAAAGCGACAACCCCTACGATAATTCCGGAAATAATATTTTGTACCCAATACTTCTTCTGAAACAGGCCTGCTTGATATGATTCAATGATTGTTTTCATAAAATGCTGCGATTCATTTTTAAAAATGAAGTCATTATACACAACCATATTAAAAAAATATCAATTTTCTGATAAAATTCCTTACTTCAATTCACATCTGCTCGCGCATCTAATATTATATGTGCTTTATCATTAGGGCTAGCTACTTATGACTCTTACTGCTTTAAATGCGATCTCCCCAATCGACGGGCGTTATATTAATAAAACACGGGCTTTGAGTCCTTATTTTAGTGAGTTCGCCTTAATTTATTATCGCCTGACTGTAGAAATTCGCTGGCTTGAATCTTTAGCAGCTAATAATGCGATTACTGAGGTTCCCCCATTGGATCAGAAGGCCAAAGATTTCCTCAATAATCTTATTGCTAATTTTGATGAGAATGAGGCTCTTAAAATTAAAGAATTTGAGAAGCAAACAAATCATGATGTTAAAGCGATAGAATATTATCTAAAAGACAAATTCCAGCAACTTGCCAATTTGAAAGCAATTACACCATTTATTCATTTTGCTTGCACATCAGAAGACATCAATAATTTAGCTTATGCATTAATGGTTAAGCAGGCAATCGCCCAAGTCATTCAACCTACGCTTGCTGAAATCATGGGTGGCATTACCCTACTTGGTAAGCAGCATGCTGATGTCCCTATGTTATCCAGAACACATGGTCAACCAGCAACCCCCACAACCATGGGGAAAGAGTTAGTCAATTTCGTTGCCCGTCTCAAAAGACCACAACAACAATTATGTGAAGTCTTGATTCCTGGTAAATTCAATGGTGCTGTTGGCAATTATAATGCGCATATTGTTGCTTATCCTGAAGTAGATTGGCGCAAACACTGCGCGAACTTTGTTACATCTTTGGGGTTATCCTTTAATGCCTATACGACCCAAATCGAACCACATGATGGTTTGGCAGAAGTATCACAAATTATGGTGCGTATTAACAACATATTGCTCGATTACACACAGGACATTTGGAGTTATATTTCCCTTGGCTACTTTAAACAAAAAACCGTAGCAGAAGAAGTTGGTTCATCCACTATGCCTCATAAAGTCAATCCCATTGATTTTGAAAATGCAGAAGGAAATCTGGGGATGGCCAATGCCCTGTTTATTCATTTTGCTAATAAGCTCACTCAATCGCGACTACAACGGGATTTATCGGACTCTACCGTATTGCGGAATATAGGTATGGCCTTTTCTTATAGCCTCATTGCCTATCTATCTTTAGCCAAAGGTAATGACAAATTACAAATCAATAAGCGTGCATTACAGGAAGATTTAAAAGCAAATTGGGAAGTGTTGGCTGAAGCGGTGCAAACCATGATGCGTCGCTATAATGTGCCAAATGCCTATGAACAGCTAAAATCGTTAACCCGTGGTCATGGAATTGATGAACAAAGTCTCAAGCAATTTATTCAAGAGTTATCGATACCTGAAGAAGCCAAAGAGCAATTAATCAAACTTACACCAGAGAACTATACGGGTCTGGCAACCCAGTTAGTAAAGGCATTTTTATGAGTAGCACACCCTCACAACAAGGGCAAACCTTTGAATTTGATGTTCTTGTTATGGGCACAGGGCTGGCAGGACTGCAATATTGCTTACAGCTTATCAGCCTGCAACCCCGAATAAAAATTGCTTTAATCAGCAAGGCCGAAGCGATTGAGTGCAATAGTCGTTATGCTCAAGGTGGAATTGCCGCTGTTTTTTCAGCAGAAGACTCCCTAGAAGCACATATTTCTGATACTTTGATTGCCGGCGACGGGTTGTGCTATTTGCCCGCCGTCGAATTCATTATCCGACAAGGCCCAGACATGATAAAACAACTGGGCCAGTATAATGTTCACTTTAAGCAAGATAGCAAAGGAAACTTTCATCTTGCAAAAGAAGGGGGACATTCGCATCGACGTATTTTTAACTGTGGCGATCAAACTGGTTTATCAATCACCCAAACAATGAATCAACTCGCGCAACAACAGCCTCAGATTCATTTTTTTGAGCATCATGTCGCGGTAAACCTAATTACCTACTACCATCCACATCGTACCGATATTCAAGGAGAGATTTTAGGAGCTTATGTTCTGGATTGTGCAGCAAATAAAATTCATACCTTTCTAGCAAACTGCGTGGTGTTAGCAACAGGTGGCGCAGGTAAAACCTACAGATATACCACCAATCCCATGGTTGCTACTGGAGATGGTGTTGCTATGGCATATCGGGCTGGAGCTCGTGTTGGTAACATGGAATTCTACCAATTCCACCCTACTCTACTGCATCACCACTCTTTAAATAACTTTCTTATCTCTGAAGCGGTGCGTGGTGAAGGCGCTTTACTTAAAAACGCGGAAACAGGCGAACGGTTCATGAAACACTATGCCCCAGAGCAAATGGAATTGGCAACACGTGATGTCGTTGCGCGGGCGATTTTTAGTGAAATTGAACGTAGTCAAATGGGATATGTTTATCTTGATATTACGCATCAATCCAAAGAATTCCTAAACAAACGTTTTCCACAAATTTATGCGACTCTATTATCCATTGGTATTGATATGAGTCAGGATATGATTCCTGTAGTGCCAGCAGCACATTACCAGTGTGGAGGAATACTTACCGACATTGATGGCCGCACCGATTTAAAACGACTCTACGCGATAGGAGAAGTAGCTTTTACCGGTTTACATGGCGCCAATCGCCTCGCAAGCAATTCATTACTCGAAGCATTGGTCATGGGTTCCAATGCAGCTCGATGTACTTTAAAAGATATTTCTGCTCCATGGAAATACTCCGAACATATTCCTAATTGGAGTGCACCCAGTGAAGTCAATGCCAGGCGTGCCAGCCAAATCAATGCACAGTGGCGTGGTTTAAGAGGAGAAATGACATCTTATGCGGGCATAGTGCGAACTGAGGCCGGCCTTGAAGATCTACTACAATTAATAATGAAACGTAAAAAAATAATTGAAGAGTATTATTGGAAGCATTGCATCACTCGAGATTTTATTGAGCTAAGAAATATTATTCTCAATGCTGAATTAATTGTAAGAGCAGCTCTGGCAAGGCGTGAATCACGTGGCGGTCACTTCCGTGAAGATTACCCGAATAAAAATGCCGAGGCACAAGAAAGTATTGCTAAGCTTGGCCTGATGGATACTTCACCTGAATAACAAGATTAAGGTAGCCTGGGTGCGGTGCAAGGAATCCTGGGATTCTGGACATGAATGAGCTTTGGGTTATGCTTCGCTGTCTCCAGGCTACACTATACTTGAGCGATACATTAAAATGATTTGAGGCACAATAGATGTTTAAGAACTCCACGCTTTACACACCTGAAACTACATTAATGCAAATCAGAAATGATATGAGCATTTGCCAGACTGATTACCCAATTGACTGGTATCAAGAAGAATTTATTCCCTATGCCCAAGAATATCAGGCACTTCCAGATCGTAAACTCACGACCGTCTTGAAGTGGATGACCCCTTATCTTAAAAAAGCTCAAGATCATTTTGGTGAGCGATTATTGCTTTTAGCTCACTATTACATGGGTGGAGATATTGTCCGCTTGGTTGAACAATTCGGAGGACTTATTGGTGACTCCTATCAATTAGCATTGATGGCAGCCGAACATCCTGAAAAATCGGTTATTATCGAGTCTGCCGTGCATTTCATGGCTGAATCAATTAGTATTTTGGCGAATAAAAACCAACAGGTTTATATAACCAATCCCAAATCCGGTTGCACTATGGAAATGCTTGCCAAGGATTTCATGGTTGAACCTGCTTTTCTTGATTTGAATGAAAGGTATGGTGCCGAGAATATTTTACCGGTTTGCTATATGAATACATCGGGTCGAGTCAAAGCGTTAACTGGTGCTCAAGGCGGAGCCGTTTGCACAAGTTCCAATGTTAAAAAAATATTTCAATGGGCACTAAAACAAAATAAAAAGATCCTCTTTATTCCTGATCAACATATGGGTGAAAACGTCGCTTATTGGTTAGGGATAAAAAATCTAGCCTATTGGCCGGGTGGAACCGCAGGGGCTCAATATTCACTTACAACCCAAGATTCAAAAACTCTAAAACAGTTTGATGAGGCTCAATTAATATTATTCGCGAGTCAATGCGCCGTACATACACATTATCTACCTGAAATGTGTGATTATTGGCATAATCAAGGGTACACTACGATCGTTCATCCAGAATGCCGAAACTCAGTAATTAAAGTAGCACAACACTCAGGATCTACCGCGTTTATCTGGGATTATGTCATTCATGATCGTGCCAAAACCAAACGTTATGCCATTGGTACTGAAAATCACATGGTAGAAAATCTAAAACAACACTGTAAAAGTTTAAATATAGAGGTAGTCAATCTAGCAGAAGCCCCTAAAAATGAAAATGAAAAAGGAATAGGCTGTGGTTGTGCTACTATGTCACGTAATGATCCCCCTCATCTAGTTGCGCTTGTCGATTTGCTAAGACAAGGAAAAACAATGGCTTATAATGAAGTTAAAGCAGGTGATGTAGTCAATGAATTTACTGGAAGTAGAAACAGATTACCCGAAAATGATCAGCAATGGGTTATCGATAACGCTAAAAAATCCCTGCAAATGATGATTGATATCACTGAAAGTCGCATTTAAGCGTCTAATAAAAATTCCTGGGTGCAACGAAGCGACACCCAGGTTTTATCTGAAAATTTTCTTTGCTCCTCTTCGCTACACCAAGGCTTATCCACAAATTGTCAGGTTCTATAGGCTTAATGGCAAGAACAAGCAGTAGATTGTGTACCGTCCTTACATTTTAAATGGCCAGTAGATGTATCACATTGAGCTACCCCTCCATGCTGTGAACAGCACCCTTTAGTACTTGTAGTAGTTGTGGTGGTTTTAGTTGTACTTTTTGTTTTCTTACAAGTACATGCTGGAGAGGCTGTACCATCCTTACACATCTGGACCCCAGTAGTACTATTACAAGAAGCAACCCCTCCATGGCTTGAACAGCAAGCTGCATATGCCCCAACTAGTGGACTGCTCAATAAAAAAAGAACAGCAATAAATCGATTTACCCATATTGAAGCTAAATTAGCATTTTTCATTTGAAACTCCATTTCAGTAAATGACATTAAATAATATAGACCATATTGGTTAAAATCATGGAATTTAGTGGCGCCAAGTTACTAATTCAGCACAAAATTGACACGAGCCCAATCCTTGTGTGCAGACGAAACCACCTAGAATTAATGAGGTTGTTTGTGGATCCGGACAGCTCTTGGCATGAGTAATAGCTGCAAATTGTACAAGAAAAAAACTAAAAATGATAAAATGATATTTTTTCATAAAATCCTCTTAAATTATTAGCTATTTTTTCAATAATAATATGCTAAAACCCATTGTGAGAATTTATTTCTTTGTTATAATGGCCGCACAAATGCCTGGGTGGCGGAATTGGTAGACGCGCCGGATTCAAAATCCGGTGGTGGTGACACCGTGTGGGTTCGAGTCCCACCCTAGGTACCATAAATAATCCTTGAATATTCTCAACTGATTTCAAAAGCGTTCATCTACACTAAAACAAATGGCTCTTCCCCAAATCAGGGGGCACTAATCAAGAACACAAAACTTTAACCCTTAACCTATA
>NZ_QHJG01000028.1 GCF_003184185.1 Legionella qingyii
TCCGGAATCGGTGATCAAATGACTAACGGAATTAGTGATCAAGTCCTCCGGAATACGCAATCGAAATTAATGAGAATAGTCTCGTGAACTAATCATAAAGAGAATTTGTACGTTTTTTTTGATTCAGTAAATTGAAATACAGCTCAAAATAATTTGAGTTACTAAAGGGGAAATTTTTTTGTTCATTATTTACATAATCAATCTTTTTATCGCAGGATGGTACTAGTGATAGAAAAAGAAACCACCAAAGTGATTTTTCTTATTGAGAAACCATCCTAAGCGATACATTTTCATGCCAATTTATAATGTAAGGATTTTCATATCCTTCAATTGAAGCAACGTGCAATGCCCATTGTTTTTCCCAAGAACTTGGAGGAAATGTTTTATTCCAGACCATAAACAATTGTCTTTGCGATGAGCTTAAGGATAAGCCATAATGATTCGCCATAAATAAATAAGCGCGTGCCACCACTCCTTTGGCAGAATCAGGCGGCTCAGCACGCCGCAATTTTTTATCAATTTTCATGGGACATCCTAGATAATCGGGTTGTGTAGGCAACACGCTAAATCGATAGTTCGAACGGGCTTGATTCACCACCCCTACTTCTGGCCATAAGTTATAAAGTTCGGCTTCCACATGGCGAAATTGTTCATCGATTTTTTCACAACATCGTCGCCCTTTATAGGGTTTTCCCTGTTTATCCTCGCACATTGGTTCTCGCCAACACGCAAATTGCCGCCCAAAATGCTCGGCAGCCATAATATGCTCCCACTCAATACGATGTGCTCGTTTGATTGAATCAGCAGCTAGCATGCCGCAACTGGCTAGATTAACTTCTTTTTCTTCATAACTGCATTGGCAATATATGGTATGTGGGTGTTTCTTAAATAATTGTGCCGCAATTTTCTTGGATTGTGAAAAAGAGCCTGGAGTCTGAGCATAACTTAGAGAGATACAGCACAATAAAACTAAAATTCGATACATAAGATACCATGAAGGAAAAAATAGGCGTCATTATAAGATAGTTCGTTGTTTCTTCTATAGAAAAAATATTACGGATAAAAACATCAAATAATAAGCATTGAATGCATACATAAACCAAGCATAAGTCTCTAAAGTAGCCTCGCTCCTTTTAGAAAATATCAGTGGTTGAAATAAGTTAAGTGTGATTCAGGCTTGCATACACCACAATACCACCGATTTTTTTTGTATTTAGACCCAGCAATAATTGCTTGTATCCTGAATACAGAATATCCCAAGCTTGTTGACCAAATTGCTGCTTAACCTGCTCACGCTTTTGTTCAAAAGAATCTAATAAAATTGTATACCAGTGAATAAAGTGCTCGCTGAGATCAACACTTTCTTTAAATGTCCATCCAGTTGCAGAGAGCTGCTTCTTTATTTCAGGTAAATAAATTGGATTAAAACGAGTGTCCCGTGAGAATCTGAATGCTGTCATAATTTTTTTAACGCAATTTCTTTAGATTCAAAACAAAAAAAGGCACTGCAGCTATAAATGCATTGAAATGATTTGTGAGAAAGCTTTGTGCTGCTCAAAATATCTTCGCATATAAATTTAACGTCAGGATAGCTCGTCTTTGCGCGATCAAGATCAATAAGATTTCTATCGATATCAACGCCTGTAACTATACCCTATCCTTTTTTTTGTACATAATGAGCAGTTCCACCTAATCCACATCCAACATTAAGTAAACGATTTTCGCTGTTTTTAGCAATAGGTGATAAAGAAACCTCGATTGCTTCAATTTCACTAGGATGCGCAAAGTCCCCTTCTCTTAACATTGCCAATATCTGTTTCGTATATTCCATATCGCAACTCCACTGTTATCCCACAGAGTTATCAACAGAAAATGTGAATAACTTGTCGCTGTCGCAATGATATGGACTCATCCTCCCTTTTAAACGGCTATTAGATGAGCCAAACTGTTTTTGTGTAAAAACAAAAAGAAAAGGAGAGTCCATATCATTGCGACAGCTACTAACTTAACCTTTATTTCTCATTCTCACGTACGTAAATAGCTTTATCTTTATGGTTAGTTTCAAAGACAATTTGAATCTTTCTGAGTTTTTAGAATACATCAAGTGAACAATATTTACTCAACGACCTCTTCCATATTTAATTCCTCCTTTTGCTGTAGGAACATTTCAATCGAAGGCATTTCTGTATTTTGCATCACTTCTTTTAGAAAAAGATAAAACCTATCTCTGATAAGCACGTTTTCCATTCCATTTTTTTCAAATAACGAATAATAGACCGTCTTTTTTATCTTTGCTTGAAACTGCTGAACTACGTTGTTCTTTTCAAATTCGGATAAGTTGTTGAACATAGTCTCAATATGCTTGCGCTTAAACAGATCGTATTCTTCTATATTTTTTTTACTAGCGATCTCATCCTTTTTGGGATTAACTATATGTTCTTTTGAACTTACCGGTGACTGGTAATCATCTTTTAATGCTGCCATTAAATATTTTGATAAGTTTCTAATCGCACCATTTTTATATGGTTCGCTACTAGTTATTAAATTGATTTTTTCTTCTATGTAAGATTTATCAAATTGCTTAAGCACTTCATCAACTTGTTTTGATGAAAAGCCAAATTTTTGTTTTAACTTCTCTACTAAATCATTAAATGTATCTTGACCTAAGATTGCATTTTGTTGTTGTTTGTTTCTTATAAGAAATCTAATCGACACAACTTGGCGATTAAGCTTCCTAAATTCAGGTTCTACTGACATTAATGTATATTGATTAACTTCATCTACCGCCTTTTTTATGACTCTATGATTCAAATCCCTAAATATTTTATACAATCCATCTTCAACACCCATTAACTTTCTAAATGTTTCAAGATCAAACCAAGGCGTATTTCCAATGGATTTATATCTATTACAATTCTCATATAGGGTTAATCCATAACTTGATTGAAATTTTGTCTGGATATTAAGATCAATTTTACCGTATCGCACTGGATGATATAATAATTTTCTCATTTTATTACTATATGAGTATCTACATATAGAACCTCTAATTGATACATCAGAAATAATTGAACTTGCGTTCCATGTTTCACTATCCTCTGATAGCTCGTCAATAACATTCCACTCAATTACAGTTGATAAAAGTTTTAATAAAGCATCCTTAACTTTTCGATGATCATTACTATCGAATCCGACAAGCTTTGTTAGTTCGGAAATTTGGATTACATGATCATCTTGTGTCATCAAATTATGATATGCATGAAATAATAAAGCATTAGCAATTTTTCTCTGTAGTAAAGTTATCTTCCCATGACAGTGGATTGTTGCTATATGTTTCTTTAACTCAAATTTCTCTTTATTTATTGTTGTTATTGTCATTCCAAGTCCTTTGTAGACTTCAGCTCAAGAAAAGTTAAGTGGCTTAACTTTTTCCTGCAAACGTCACATTTCGTCAAATCTTCTTAAAATTTAAATTCATCGGTCTAATAGGAAAGTTAAGTGACTTAACTTTCTCCCGTAAGTGTCACATTTAAATAATTTGCCTTAATCTACCTATGCCACTGAGCCAACTAGAAGATAAAATTAATTAGTCTTATCTAGCAAGCATGGCAATTTATTATGTATGTTATAAAAATTGAGCTGCTTTAAACATAAAGTTAAGTCACTTAACTTTTTCCTGCAAACGTCACATTTGCTTTCTTAACATAACTAGAAATCTATAAATTCTTATTTCAAAAGTAAAAATTAAGACTTAATTAATCTTTGTAAAATAGCTGTTCTCAATATCTTACTTTGAACACCTTCAAGAGAAGGGTAGTCTGTTCTTATATTAATTACAGCATCACTAATTAATGTTTTAAAAGATCTATCTACAGAGATGTAGTCTAATTTTTCAAACCCCTGCATTTGATCACTTAACATGACAAGTTCTTTATAATTATTCATATTTAACAACTCAAGTACTGCCTCACAAATCCATTTACTCTTGCCTTTTAAATCATATCCGCTCTTTATCATATCGTTTTTTAAGTCTGATAAGATTAGTTCAGAAATAAAGTAACTTATCCTAGCTTTAGTGTTTTTTGTATCTATCTTAATCATTAACTTGTTCCAAACTTGAAATAATAGTTTTTAGTGCTCTAGAAATATCTCTTGGATTATCCATATTAACTTTGGATAGATTTGTTTTTAACATTCTATCTTCAACATGATCTAATAAAATACAGAATATTTTCTTTGCTGCATTAATATTATTTATTGAACCCAAACTAATTTTTTTTCCTCTTACATAAGAGGAAACCATGACATGTTCATGTTGGTGATTTATTTCAAAATTTATTTCAAGATATTTTTTTAAATCAACAAGTGTTGCTCCATTTATAGCGTCCTGTATCGCCTTATTTCTAAGATTTAAATCTTTGATTTGACACAATATAGCTATCTTCTCAATATTAGAGATCTTATTTTCAGCGATTATCTTTCTAATATCTTGATCTGCAGCCAAAAGTAACTTTAAATTTGAAGCATGAGGTTTTGAACAGCCTATTAAATTACTAATATCTACAGGCCTTATATCATTGATATTAAAATTTGATGCTTTCGCATAAGCGTTTACAATCATTTCAAAATTAAGAAGTCTATCGTGCAAGGAAAGGTCTGTCCGTTCGGAATTTTCCACCCATTGCAATAATCTAATTTTAAGCTCATCAGGTTTTTTATCTATTATTTTGGCTTGTATATCTGTCTTGCCAATTAAAATAGAGGCTAATGTTCGACGTTCACCAGCAATTAGACGATAACTTGCATTTGATTCATACACTATGACCGGATTTAGAATGCCATGCTCATTTATTGAATTTGCCAATGATCGTAATTCTTCTTTTTCTGTAGTTTTTATTTCCAATAAAGGATCGTTGTCAGAAATTCCATGGAGCAGATCGTTCATTGAGATCGTTAATGTCCTTGGATTATCAGGATCAACCTCTATTTTACTTAATGGAATAACATCAATACGTAATTGATTTGAGTAATTTTGAGCTGCAGCAAAAGTCTGTTCTAATCCATCTGATAAAGAACTTCCTATAGAAAATACTTTTCTCTTAGCCATTGTTAAATACCTTATTCGTTATATATTGACATACATTTTCATACTCAATTCGTTCTATACTATTTTCTGAAAGCTCGAAAATACTTTTAGGATTTGCATTTTCAGCAAGTATTTCTGTATAGACAGATCTTTTCTTTATCTCATGAGGAATAACATATTTAGAGGTAAATTCCTTATTTCTGAGATCGTTTAGAAAATGCTTATGAATGTTAATATTTCGTACTTGATTAGGTAAAATTCCGATCAATTCAATGGGGTTATCTTTGGATCTTGCGTACGTTTCCTGTTTCCAAAGTTGCAACATCCCATAAATTCCCTCAATAGAAAATTGCTCCATTTGTGCTGGAATAACTAAATGAGTGGCAGCTTTTATTGCTGAAATTGTTAAAGGTCCTTTTGATGGCGGTGTATCAATAATAATCACATCATATGCTTTTTGTACCTCAGGATCTTCTACAAATTTTTTAATTTGCAAATGTACTTTTTCTTTAACTTCATTTTTCGTGACTGCTTCTGCTTCTTGTAATTTAATTGAGTGTGCAGGTGCAATTTCAAGATTATTAATTTGAGTAGGGTAGGGGATAACTCCTTCGCCATAGAATATATTTGCAATGCCACTTCTACCATCCCAGTCTGTATCAATGTCAGGCTCATAATCTGGATGCAAAGGGGGGATTTTTCCTCCTTGATAAGCTGGATCATAAGTCATCTGAAGATACCGGCCAGAAAAATTAGCCTGTGGATCTAGATCCATTGATAATACTTTTCTGTTTTGTATTAGTGCCAAATACTCAGCCAGTACAATTGAATTTGTTGTCTTTCCCTCCCCACCTTTGTGGGTTGCATTTACAATAACTTTTGCCATATTGTTACTATTAAGTAGGTTATGTAAAAACATAATATATGCATTTGCATGTTATATGCAATATAAAATCAACAACTAACAGTTTGTTTTTTTGTTTAAGTAGTTTAAATTGTTTAACCCAATTCAACTAATTGTTTTTAAAAGTTTTTTTTAGTTGAAAGGTGTCGTTTACGGGATTTGATGTGACATTTACAGGGGGGTAAGTGACATAAGCAGGATGGATTTGTGACATTTGCGGGATTTTAATGTGACGTATAGAGGGAAATGTGACGTTTGCAGGATTATGGTTAAATGATCTATGGTGATTTGGCTATTAAGTTATAACATCGAATTGTTTTTGCTGCATTTAATTGATGTTGTTTATTGCTTTTTCTCATATAATTACTTACTTTTGATTGCGATATTATTCGTCACTATAAATTTGTTAAGCAACTTTCTTCCTACAAAATTAAATAGCATGGGTGGGCTTACAATAATAGAGTGTTAGGACGTTAAATGGATGTTGGAAAGAGGGTTTCTAAAGGGATAGCATATTTACATTGGCTAAACGGAATAACAACATTTAGTTTCGCTATCTTATTTTCATCGTTGTCGCTTTACTTAACTAAAAGAATTGGGTTGAGCCAAACAGAATCTAATGGAATTGTAGGTTTTTTTCTTGCCTCGAATTTTATTCTGCATTTTGTTTCTGGTTATATTGGAGATAGATTTTTAAATAATCGATTGCTATTTGCTATTTCAACACTCATACAAACTTTAGGTTTAATAGTGCTTAATTTTTCGGATTCTTTTGTGTATCTAGGGTTAAGCTTGTTTCTTATAGGGTGTGGTTTAGGATCTACATGTATTAACTGCCTTATTACCCAACAATTTACAGGTCACGAAAATGAATTAAGAGAAAAAGCATTTTTTCATAATTACAGTGCGATGAATATAGGATTTCTCTCCGGTTATGTTATGAGCGGGTTTATTGATATTCACGATAGATACGATCGTTTATTTGAAGTAAGTAATTTGATTAATCTAATTACAGTGTTTTTCATTATTAAGTCGTGGAGATATTTCGCAAAAAATAAAGTAAATACCATGGATGAGTTAAAGAGGGGTCGACTAGGGCTGGCATTAATCATACTTATTATACCTATCCTTCTGGCAGGGTTTTATTGTTCTTGGTTAGCAAATGGCCTCATACTCTTTATTGGTGCTGCGGCTTTATTCTATATCACATTACTTGGACGTAGTTTAAGTACGCATAATGCACGGAAAAAAATTTATTCTTTTGTATTTTTAACGGGAAGTTCAATTGTATTTTGGATGCTCTATTTTGTAGGGCCTATGGGGGTTACTCAGTTTCTGAAGTATAATGTGAATATTTATATAGCTTCTAATTATATTCCTCCGCAATGGTTAATGAATTTAAATTCAATTTTTGTAATTATCGGCTCACCCATAGCAATCACTCTATTTGATAAACTAAGAAAGAAACAAATCACCATTTCGATATCTAAACAATTTATGTGTTCCTTAGTATTTATTGCAATGTCTTTTTTGACATTGACTATTGGCATAATGAATTGTGGCACTGAGGGATTAACTAGTATGGTTTGGATTATCGCGCATTATCTTCTTCAAGCGATAGGGGAGTTGCTTATTGCTCCAGTTGGTTACGCGATGATAGGAAGTCTTGCGCCAGAAAAACTGCAAGGGCTTATGATGGGGATATGGATGATGGCTTCAGGAATAGCAGCCACATTATCCAATTATTTTTCTAATTTAATGACTCAATCTGAATCATTAAATCCACTTGTTAGCAATGAACATTATATGAGCGCATTTACCCAGCTAGGTCTTTATGCCATCTTTGGTGCGCTCATTCTCTGGTTTTGTTCTAAAACGATTGAGAATAGTATACAAAAAACGTCGGTCGAAGCGATCAAAGGAATGGCATAATCTATTGTAATGATAATTCAGCCTGTAATTTGGATAACTTTGTTTCTTCTTGAACTAATATGGTTAGAAAATTTTTCAATATATTAGGGTTTTTTATTGTTTTGATATCCTTTTTAATGCCATTTATAAGACTTTGTTGAATTTGAAGTGACTTTTGTAATTTCATGTTAGTACATGGGGGATCGGCTAATTCATAAACATTGGATAAACGTTTATTTGTAGCAATCTCATCTAATCCAGAGTAAGCACATTCCTCTTTCTTTAATAGCAGTCGAATAGCATTTTCCTGATCTTGCTCTTCTTTGTAACGTTTCCCTTCCGGAGAATATTGATTAAATCCTTTGGGTGTTCTCCAGCGATTTGAGCGAAGAAGTTGAGAAATGATATTAATTTTGTGTTGAAAAGTGCCAACATTTTGAAATTGTTCTTGGTTAGTTAATGAAAATACAACTTCATCCAAGACTTTTTGTGGTGAAGATATTTTTATTCCGTGTTGCTTTTGGACATTCAATAACATCCCTTTAGCAATATTGAGCTCGTTTAGTGGTAATTTAGTATCTGAATGAGAAATGGTAATATTATTAATTACTCTATTATTTTCTTTATTAATGATATCTGTTGAAACAAGATAATCCATTCTCTCGTTTATATCCGGCTCAGGAACAAACTCCTTTTCTTTTATCTCTATAGTGTTTTGGGGCTCTTTGGGGATCAGTTGTAATTTTTTTTGAAGCGTTTCTGTAATGGCAATAAAGGAACGAGGTACACCGTAATATTTAAATCGCTTTCTGATAATGAAGCCGTTTTCTTCTAAATTCTTTAGATAAATATATATTCTGCTTTCACTAAACCCAAGCTCTGCTGCAAGTTCAGGAATTTTTTTTGTAAACCATAATCTATTCTCACGCTTTAAAAGAGTGCCTTGATGATGAAAGATTATTTTATCTAAGAGAAGAGCTTCTTTAGGGCATTTTGTTAATGAAAGAAGCTTGTTAAAGCCTAAATAATAAATCGAATTATTCATAATACATCCATGTGAAAAAAAATTACTTAATTAACCCCGATGTGGTCAGCATATAAATTAACTGAGGGGTGGTTTTACAATTAAAACTTGTTTTTAGGTCACTAAGTCGATAAAGAATGTACCTTTTTGACTTCTTTGTATCTTCAGCAATGTCATTCACATGGCAGCCGTTGACTATCATTTTTATGATTTGATTATCCACATGGTCGATTGTCATTTAAAACTCCGTTTTTATTTAAAACGCATTCCATGTGACATAATTTATAACTTGAAACGCATTAATGCAATAAAAATAACTGTTTTTACCAATAAATTTTATTACATGAAATACACGTTTATTGAATACGTTATTGTTCTCTTGTATGATTCCGTTAAATAATAGGATTTTATATTGATGCCATATGAGTGAATTATCGTGGGATAAGGTAAAAACGGATATAGCTCGGATTAACAAGCGCCTCTATGAAGTATTAGAAACCATCGACGGTATTCAAAATATGCTTTTTACTGTGCTTGAATATCAGTATGGGCAAATAATTGCAGATGAACACCATTTCTATTTACCTAATACTGGTGGGAAGCTACCTTCAGTTCCTTTTTCAATGGTTTTAGAAAAAAATCTTGAAATGTTTATTGAATTTAAAGGGAAGTCGAGTACACACCAAGTCTATAGAGAGGGCGATTTTTTAAGTGTTAGTTCACTTTATAATGTTTCAAATACCCATCATCCCACAGATATATTGCAGATTTCATCAGGTGCAAGGAATACATTCTTATTGTGTCCAGTGGCAGATGCAAGGCCTCATGCTAATTTAGAAAAATACTTTAAGGCAGATATTCCTGTTCCAGATGATCTTGGAAATCATTATTTAACCTTCAAAAGCTTATGCAATGCGGCTAATTGTAACTGGCGTTCAAGGTTATTGGTATTTCCCTCTGAAATTGTAACCTTAATAAAAGAGAATAAATTACCTGCTCTTTTGAGCTTGGTGATGGAGTTTGATTCCAATCAGACAGGATATTATGCAAATCTGCCTTTTTATAATTATCTAATGGCTTATGTTCGTGCAAATAATCCTGAAATATCTCAAAATGAATTCACTAATAATGCGATTAGTCAATTGATTACTATAGGAACTGGCCAAGTTCCTGGATACGGTTTAGCTGTTGGTGATGATTTGTTACCTTTAGATTTCATTGTTGAGGTGTATCGCGATATATATAAATCCAAATACACTCCCTTTGTTATGGAGCCAGTACATTTTGATAAAAATAAAAACAATCCTGTTTTTTATTCAATACTCAAAGAAGAGATGGCTTTTAAACCAACATCATTTTCAAATAAACCACAACGCTGTGAATTAATATACGATACTTATTTGCAATATGCGGATCATATAAAGAAGTTAGGTCATTTCAAGAGTACCCCGTTTTTTGAAAGTGCTACTAATCTGGATTTAACACTTTTTCACGAAAAAAATAATCAAGTGACTAATAACCTATTTAAATTGCCTAGAGAGACAATTTTTTCTTACGATTCTCGGTTTTTAGAAGTAACAGATAAACTTGGTTATTCAGTGGATCAGTTCCCTTCGAAAACAACATTTTTAGTAGGATGCTTTGGTATTAAATACAATGAAAATAAAGAAACTGTTATGCATTGATCCCCTCCAGGATTATGAACTAATTGATTGTGATCTACTCGTTCAGCTAGGAATTTCCCCCATTTTTTTGATTAAAGATGCATCTAAGTTTGTTAAGGACAGAGAAAATGTATTAGTAAGCTCATTTTCATTTAAAGATCTGCTCGCTATTTGTGATTCGATTCGCCCTGATTATATTGTCTGTTTTTCGGAAGATATGTTTGTTGATGTAGCAAAAGTCAGGGAAAAACAAAATATTGCAGGCATGGGTTTGAATACATCGATGCTATTAAGTCATAAAAATCTTATGTATCAAAAATTGGATGGTTTATTTTTATATCCTAAAACAACTACATTGATTGAATCTTCAAACCTAAAATCAATCAAAGAAAGGATAGGTAATCAAGAGATATTTATTAAACCTATTAATTCATCTGGTTCTTATGAGACATATCATATTAAAACCGAGAAGGATTTTTGTGATTTTTTGACCAATAAAAAAGAGGATGAGGAAAAATATATTGCTCAAGCTTATATTGCAGATGATTTATACCATTCAGAATTGGCAGTATTTGATGGAGATATATTATTTGTAGAAGCTAGAAAATATACGCATCCAAATCATTTAATGGTCAGCAAAAATTTGCCTATATTTAGTCTGAATATTTTAGATGAGCATCAGCGACAATTAATTTTGGATGCTTCAGTTAAGATTTGCCAGTTATTAGAATTCAATAATGGGGTGCTTCACACTGAGTTTTTCATGAGTGAGGATGGTTGTATTCACTTTATTGAAACAAATGCTAGACCTCCAGGTATTGGTCTAAATAAGTTATACCAGAAGAAATATTCCATAAGTCTTGAAACAATTTTATGTTGTATTGTTTGTGAGGTTGAGCCTCCTCGCTTGGTAAAGAATGAAAGTCATTACATTTGTGGTTATTTTCCTAGAAAGAACGGTGTTATAAAAAGAATTCATAAGCCAGAACTTTCTGTACAAAACGAGTGGATACTTTTTGTTAGGCCTGATGATATCAGTGAGCAAATGGCGCATATGTCTAAGTCAGCGATGGTGATTTGTTGGGATGACTCTATTACTGAAATAAATAAAGCAGGTAGCTTTCTTGCAGAGCAAGATATTGTAGAAATATATTAATTCTAAAAACCGATTATAGCCTCATTTTGGCTGCTGATGAGTTTTTAGTAAGGTCTTTAAACAGTTGTTCGTTCATATTTTCGTCACAATTGTTAAAAATATGAGTAAATTATATATGTCGTTTATACAAAAATCTACAGGTTATGAGAATGCATGAATATCAATTAATAGAGTTTAATTCAGATAGAAAACAAATCCAATTGGTTTCTAGTAAATCAAATTTGCAACAAGTATTAGCAGAATTTTATAAAGAAAATTTTGAAAAGATGTTTGACGACTCTGGTTGTTCAAAGGGATACATTTCCGTATTCGTTAACTCAGAACAGATCTCATCCATTAAAGACATTATTCTTAACCCAAATGATGAAGTGTGTATTGTGACTTCTATTTCAGGGGGGTAGGTGAGTGGATAGATACAAACGTCAAATTTCCGTTATTGGAGAGCAGGGTCAAAAAATAATAAATAACACAGCAATTATGATCGTTGGACTCGGCGGGATAGGCAGTCCGGTAGCTCAGTATCTTGCCGCAGCTGGTGTTGGAAAGTTAATTCTTGTCGACGATGATAAAGTAGACCTTTCTAATTTGCATAGACAGATCTTATTTAATGAATGCGATATAGGGTTCTATAAGGCAGAAAAGGCGAGGGATGTTTTAAGTAAAATTAATAAAAATATTGTTATAGAGGCTCACACTAAAAGGTTTGATGTGGATTTAGGATATTCCTTAGTATCTGATATCGACTTGATTATTGACGGAACAGATAATTTTGAAACAAGATACCTTATTAACGATATTTGTGTTTTAAAGAATAAAGTATTTATCAGCTGTAGTATTTTGGTCAATATCATTCAGCTTGCTTTATTTGATACAAAGCACCTTTGTTATCGTTGTCTATATCCCAATCCACCACCTATAGGTGTAATACCTAATTGTTCGGAAGCGGGTGTGTTAGGCACTGTGACAGGAATGGCAGGAACAATGGCTGCTAATCTGGCATTAAATTATTTACTCAATATAGAGAATGAGAAAGTACCACAAATACGAATAATAGATGCAAAAAACTTCAATATTTCTTCCATGCCTATAAAGCAAAATAATAACTGTTTTGCATGTAAACAAAGAAAAATAAGCTTAAATTATCTACAGAATCAAGGCGCTGATTATGGAATTACCCTGGGGCAACTTGATAGAACCAAGCATTTTCTAGTTGATATAAGGCAAAAAGAAGAACGAGAGATTACTAAGTTAGAAGATGATCTATTTTTTCCTGTTAAAGAGAATACTGATTATTCATTTTTCTTATCCTATAAAGATAAGAAGTTGGTATTTTATTGTGCATCAGGATATCGAAGTAAATTGTTTGTATCAGAACTGAGAAACTTAGGTGTTGATGCCTATTATCTTAATGAAAGGCTTTTTAAATGATTTTTGAGCATCAAGAAACGTCTTTAAGAGCTCGCAATTACTGCGAAACACTAGGCGTATTGACTTCTCTCAAGAAACTGGCGGGAATTACACGGTTAGCTGATTTAACCCATTTAGATTACACTGCTCTACCTGTCTATACTGCGATAAGGCCTAGAGCAAAATCGTTAACCACGAGTCAGGGAAAAGGATTAACAAAAGAAGCAGCTCAGTGCTCGGCATTGATGGAGTCCATTGAAGTATATTTTGCCGAAGAATTAATCCCTCAAGTGACTAATAAGTCAGAGCTTGACCTAGATCAAGAAAAAGCTATTTTTATACCACTAAACGATCTTTCAAAGTCTGTACACTTTAATGATTCATCACGGCCAATGAATTGGGTACAAGCTGAACTAATATTTGCAGAAAAATCCATTCTCGTGCCTTTTGCTGAGTTCTCACTAAATTCTTATTTGCCAGAAGTATTGATTTACTCTCCTGATACAACTGGACTTGCTGGGGGGAATAACTATAACGAGGCTCTTTTACACGGAATTCTAGAGGTAATAGAACGACAAGATGCTCTAAAGATATCTGATACTGCTTTTGTTAATGGCGAAGTGGTCAAAAATATAACAAAAAAATTTGATTGTCATATTTACTTTCATGAAAATATTTATGAAATTCCTTCGTTTGATGTATGTGTTAAATCAAAAAATCCTTTTGAAAATCAAATTCTATTCAAAGGTGGCGGATGTCATCTCGATAAACAAATAGCTTTAAATCGTGCACTGACTGAGGCTATTCAATCGCGAGTAACTACAATAGCAGGTTCCCGTGATGACTTGATTCATACAAAGTATGATTTTAAAACTAGTGAATTTCCTGTCGTCAAAGATAAAAATAATTTTTCTGAGTTGCCTAATTATTCGGTAAAGACAATAGAAGATGCACTTTCGGTTCTGTTTGAAAAAATTAAAGGAAACAATCAGGATATTTTAGTTTATAAATACTATGACAAAGAAATATGCATTTTAAAAGTAAAACTAATTTCTATGGATTTGATAAGTCATGTATGAAACCGTAGTTTTTTTAGAAACTTCGTTAACCCATCAAGAGGCGATGCATCTACTTCCCGATGCGGCGTATTTCCCTTCAATCAAAAAGGGAGATGTACTTAAAGCAATAAAATCAGGGTATAAACGGATAGTTATCATCGATGGAAATTTTTCCTGGGTTCCTTCTGTGTGGCATAAAGAAATATTAACAGCATTAGACTACGGTATTGAGGTTTGGGGGGCAGCTTCAATGGGTGCTTTGAGAGCAGCGGAGCTGAATTCGTTTGGGATGAGGGGACATGGACGTATATATGAGATGTATAAGAATGAAGAAGTAGAGGGTGACGATGAGGTGGCTATTGCTTATTCTAAATTCAATAACGTGCAAACTATTCCTTTAATCAATATCCGCATAACGCTTAAACGACTAAATAGTATTAATAATGAAACTATTTTAAATTCAATACGCTCCATTTTTTATGCTGAAAGAACTTGGGAGAAAATCGCTCAATACGTGCCAGAAGATCTTTATCATTTGATTAAATCTCATTATATAGACGCAAAAAAAGAGGATGCAAAGTCGTTATTGTTTTCTTTAAGCCAACAACACATTCCTTCTACGGTTTTTGATTTAAATAGAAAAAAAAGAGAGTTTACTCTTTTTGAAAAAAAATTAATTGAGTCTACCTTGTCTCCTGTTTGGTTGCGTGCTCCGGCGCATGAGCAGATAGAAGGTTCGTCTTCTCTACAGAGGGCGGAAAATATTCTTAAATTACTATCAATTCCTGAAACAAAAAAGAATAGGCTCCATTATCAATACTTACTGTCTCTTCTTGATCAACAAGCGTACACAATTACAGAATACGAGCTTATATATCAAGTCGAACAATTTAGAGAGGAGCATAACTTGTTAAAAGGAGAGGATTTTTTTAACTGGTTAAAGGATATGGCATTGCATGAGTCTAACCTAGAACAACTCTTTACCGACTATGTAAAATTGATGAAATATTTGATAATTACCTACGATTTCAATAGTTATTTTAATTAGCCTATTCATTCTAAAAAAAAATTTCACTTTTTTCTTATCCTTGCACCTAGGTGAATGCACCTTTATTTAAATGATGGTTCAATAACCATATTACTTATCAAAATAATCCATTATGAATGTAGAGCAAGAAGTATTTGATATTTTAGAGAGTTGTATTTCCTGTTTGCAGCAGGCAGCTCTAAACATAGGTGGCTTTGATTTTGATAAACATGCACAAGCAGCTATATATGCTTATTCATTATTAAGAAGGCAGCAGTTGTTTTTAATGTATCCGATCGAGAATGAAACAGTGCATTGACAGATAGAAATAAGCCAATAGAAGAGGAGTACTTAATGAGCGCAATTCAAATATTCATGTTTAAGAACTCATTTTAAAACCGCGAATTATTAAATAAAAAAGAATAAAAAATGAGCACAAATTGGGGCTCAGGGGATTTCTTTACCCAAAAACGGAGGTTCATTAAAAATGACACGGCCTTTTGCACAAAAAATAAATCATTCAATTCACGAATTGGATTCACTCAATCAACGTTCATCAAACTAAAGGAGAGCATTATGAATGTCAGTGCAGTAATCAGAAAAAGCAGTATCAAGCTTCATGAACTTATACAGTGGTCAGTCCCATTGTTGGTCTTAAGCTGGGTTGTTGTTTTATGCCTTACCAGCACGGGGCATGCAGAAGGTCAAAATTATTTAAGTGCGATGAAAGGAGATGTCAGCGCTACCTTCGGTAAAAACTCGGATTTGCCTGGTTATTTATATGCGGGTGAAACACTCGTGGCTGGTGTTACCTGGATGAAGACTAAAAGTCCTTGGGTGTTTGTTGGATTGCCTTTACTTATGATTTTCACGCATTGGGGCTTAAGTTATGTCGCATAACTATTCCACTTTTATGTTGTCAGAGGAACCGCGCATTGCAGGGATTCCTTTGACCACAGGATTACCCGTGTATTTGCTCACGGGTATCGGATTACTGGTGGGTTTAGGGCCGCAGCTTTTTGTAATTGGGGCTGTTTTAAGTTTGATCATGCATGTTCAGTATGGCGGGCTGCCCCTACGAATTTTATTGGGAATAATTTATTGGTCCTTACCGCATGCGATGACGACAGCTCTTTTTAGGTCATTCCCAAATTCCGCGCATCGAATCTACGTGGGGTGAGTTTATGAACAGTGTATTTCGTGACAATGTGCTTTCAAAAAATAAAGTGTTGCTTCATCTGACATTGGCTTGGGCTGTCACTGCTACTCTTGCTGTGTTAATTTTAGGTGGGCTTTGCGTTCATGTCGTTAATAATAAAGAAACGCATTGGCTGCCCATTTGTACCGAGGACGGGTACTTCTTAAGTAATTCTTCTTTTTCTCCTTCTTACATTAAAGACATGACTAAGAAGGTCATTCAATTACGATTAACCTACAATCCAGATACAGTTGCTGCCCGATTTGCCTCACTAGCCCATTTAATTCCTGCATCTCATCAAGAGGCATTCAAAAACATTCTGGACTCAGAGTCAGCCGTTGTGAAAGAAAAAAACATTAGTTCCGTATTTTATGAAAAGAACATTCACATTGATGAATCCACCCTGCAAGCCAAGGTAGACGGAACGTTAAATCGAACCAGTCATGGTCTTGAAGTGAAACCACAAAAGAAAATTTATTTAGTCCAGTTTGCTCATTCAAACGGGATGATGTGGCCTAAAGCGATTAAGGAGATCCGTCAATGAACGCACTTCGACTCTTCATGTTAAGTAGCGTGTTTACTACCTCATTGCATGCTGGCAATACAGTAGACACATTTAAATTTGAGGAAGGGGAGCGATTTACGCTGTCTTTGTCTTCGCTTAATTTTAATCGCATTGATGTAGAAGGAGAGCGCATTGTTAAAGTCAGCTTCCCTGAACACTCCTTTATCGTAGAACAAAGCAAAGAATCTGAGGATGATTTGGATGGTGCTGTGGTTTTAAAGCCCTTAGCGCATATTCCCTTAACCGTTTATTTCACCACCAATCTCAATCATCATTTTTCAGCCACCGTTTCTCCGACTGATGATTTAGGTAAAACCATTAAATTAGTATCTAAAAAATTAAAAGGGTTTGATTATGCAAAGGCGCAAGAGCAGATCCAATACCAACAAAGTGATTTAATGACGGCGCTTATGGAGGGAACTACACCTTCCGGTTTTCAAGAAGTGGGCATAAAACCCACAACCTTTCGGCTGCATAAGCAGTTAAAAGTAACCCTGGTGAAACAAGTCCGAGGCAAAGAGTCTTCTGGCTATGTGTATCGCATTGAAAATCAATCCAATAAACCCATGGAATTAACACCAACATTATTCGAACACCCCAAATTGATGACGATGGAGTTGTCCGAAAAAATGCTGCAGCCCAGTCAAACCGCCTATTTGTATGGCATTTACCGTGAACAATCCAACATCGGGTAATAAGGAAGCGTGTCATGATGAAATCGTTTAAAAAGTTAATGAATAAAAAAGCCAATCCTAATCAGAGTGCCAAAATAGAGCAGCTTCGTAATGGATTGGCTTTTTTGCTGTTGGGTGGATTGTGTTATGGATTCTATCTGTATTCGTCAAAGCCACAACCTACACTTCCTACCAATAAAAAACCGGTGTTTGATGGGGTGTTAGACAGTGCCTTTAGCAAATTAAGTGATGAAGCGGTACTTGAAAAACAACAACGCCAAATTGATGCACTTAAAGCGGTGGTAGAAAAAAATAAAAAGAGTACACCTAATAAATCAAACGATTTGGTTTCGGAGAACCAAGCCTTATTAAACGCCATGCAAAAACAATTAGAGAAGCTTGCGCTTGAAAATAAGGAAATCAACGGAAAACTACAGGTGGCGTTGCTTAAAAACTCCCAAACCAGTTTAGCGGCAGTGGCTGCAAGACCGCCTACACGTGAAGAAATCGAGGCACGTCATAAACAACGCATACAAGACGAAAAAGCCTATTATGGCAAAGCGGGTCTTGAAACAGTTCACTTTAATTACCGCCGTCAACAAAAAGAAGAGCGCACACCGGATAATTACGTCTGGGCAGGAACTCATGCTGAAGGCATTTTACTGAGCGGAGCTAAAGGGGATGCTGGGATTAATGGTGCTAAAAATATGGGAACGGCACTCATTCGCTTGGATTCTAATGGCATTATGCCCAATAACCGCCATTCACGCCTTAACGGTTGTCTGGCTATTGTCTCTACTTATGGGGATTTGTCCGATGATGCCGTAGTGATGCACCTTGAAACTCTCTCGTGTGCGAAACCTAATTTAAGCTTTGAGCAAAAGGTGTATGGGGCGGTTTATGACCTGGATGCGATGCAAGACTTACGCGGTACATCCATTTTAAAAACTAAACCTCTTTTAGAATACAGTGCGGCTGCAGGAATTTTAGCAGGCTTTGGGGATGGGCTTAAAAACCTCAATACAGCGCAGACTATTAATCCAGGCGCAGGTACCATTACGACTTATGGTCAGGCTTCCACGTTGATGCAATCCGCAGCAGGAGGGGCGGTGAGTAATCCGGCCAATAAAATCTCCGACTATATCATGAAAATCGCTGATATTTATCATCCTTTGGTGGTGGCGCGTGCAGGGCGGCGTGTATCCATCATGTTTACCAAAGGTTTTTGGATTGATAGGGCGCACCAATCGTTTGAATCGGGTAGATCCATTGATAATCAATCGGCTCAAAATGAGGCTGCAATTACCACAACCATTAGCCGAGCAGGCGGTGAAGCAGGGGAGAGTGGCAGTCGTGAGCCTTCAGCCCCACAGTCCACGTTCCAATCCGATACGCAAACCGCGCAGCAATTTTTAAATCAGAATGGGATGTCTAATCAACCCCTCTTTTCAACAGTTAATCCTACAGGAGACATACATGGTTAAGGCATGGCTTGTTTTGTTCTGTTGTTCGGCAGTGGCACTTACGGGATGTTCTCGATCCATTTTTGATCATCAAGATGTTCGCTGTCCCTTTGTCGAGCGTGGTGGGTGCCAAAGCATGGAGCAGGTGAATCGGATGGTGGATGCGCGGCGATTTACACCGGATGGGCAATACGTGCAACAAGAGCAATGTGTAGGCTGCAGCGCCTATTCAAAATAAATGAAACGGAAACTTTTTTAGGATTAACTATGTTCGCAACACTAAAAAAATACGTCCAGGGTTTTAGGAATTCAATTGATGATTATTTGGTGGACGGGGAAGAGGAATCGTCTTCTCAAAATACCTTAAATGTAGGCGATCACCAATATCCTCTTTTTTGTAAGGAGCTTCCTTATCAATATTATGATGAGGAATCGCATTTATTTATTAATCGCTGGAATACAGGCTTATTGTACCGCATTACCCCGTTAACCGGTGCGAATGAAAAAATTGCAGAGCAGTTGGATTCAATTTTAAGAACCAAGGTTTCTGATGAATTTACCTTGCAGCTCATCTTAGTCAAACACAATCAAGTGGGGCCTGAGCTGGATGTTTTTTCAAAGCAGTTCATGAATCCAGATTTTGAGCAATTAAGTGTGATGGGTAAAAGTCTGCGTTCGTTTTATGGTGAGGCGGCAGTTCATGGATTTAAAACCAATACCAATGTCAATCCTCGAATTACACAAACCGAATGTTATATCGTTGTTGATAAAATCAAGGGAAAAAATGAGGAAGACGCTAAAGCCTGCTTTGCTCAATTTCGTATTGCCTTTGAAGCCTCGCTCATGTCAGCCAAAATTGGTTTTAGAACCTGTAATGCTGAAGAGTTATTACGTTTACTTCATTTTTATCTGGCTCATGAACCCGATAATATTTACCCAAAAATATCCTCTTATGATCCAAAAACACTCATTCAACATCAGGTGGTTGGCCGTGATTTTGATGTAGAGGTGGCCAAAGAAGGCTTACTTTTTAAAGGGGTTAATAATCAAGGAATGGCCTTTGAAACGGTGGCTTCCGTGATGACCATCGATGGTTTACCAGGTGAATACCATCTTTGGGATAATATTAATAACAGCGCCAATATTTTTAATCCTGAGCAAAGCATTCCCTGTAATCACATTATTTCTGTGACCTACCTGGTTGCCGAACAAAATAAAGCTCAAGGGCGTGCGAATCGCAAAACGAGTGATTTGGATAAAAAAGCGAAGAGCGATTATGCGTTGCATGTGGCAGGGACAGAAAGAAAAGCACGTGAATGGCGTCATTTTCGTGATGATTTGGCTTCAGGAAAGACACGTTCTTGTAAGATGCTCTATAACGTCGTGTTGTTTTCCAGACGTGCTGAATATGCCCGAGATGTGGAGGCAGCCCGTACTTGTTTTTCTTATAACGGTATTAAGCTTGCGTTAAGCCGCAGGATGCAAACCCCTTATTTTTTGGCAACATTGCCTTTTTTATTTACGAACCATCTCCAAAAAGGATTTCAACTACCCACGATGATGTGGCCTATTTCCTCATGGAATGCGACTCAATACATGCCACTTTTGTCAGATTGGTCAGGGACGGGATCGGGTATTTTATTGCCGACATTACGTAATCAATTTTCTTGTATTGATCCGTTCTCAGGGAAGCTAGGCACAAACTACAACATTTCTGTGACCGGCACCTCAGGCGGGGGAAAGAGTTTTTTTATACAAATGCTGATGCTCAACGTGCTGTTCAACGGAGGGGATCTCTTTATTGTCGATGTTGGAGGAAGTTATAAGAAGTTATGCCATGCTTTAGGTGGCGTGTATTTGGAATACTCCAATTTGGCAATGAATCCCTTTACTCATGTCACGAATATTGGCAAAGAAATACAGCATATTCTTTCCTTGTTTCAATTATTAGCGTGCGCTAAGGATGGAGCCAGTGATGATGATCGCGGGACGTTACGTGAGGCCATACTGCAGGCGTTTTCTGAACATCAACAAACCACGTTAATTGACAACGTTCAAAGTAAGCTTTTGGAATTGCATCAAAACGACCGAGAAAAATACCCTACAGGGAAAATTCTGGCGAAAAATCTTGATCCCTATTGCACTCATTCAGAGCACGGTACTGTTTTTAATGCACCCTCTAAATTAGCGCCTGATGCCCGCATTATTGTCGTGGATTTAAAAGAAATTGAGGACGATGAACACATTCGTGCACCGGTATTGCTGTCTATTTTGTCTCAGTTTCAAGGCCGGATGTTTAATTCCGATCGCAGCCGTCAAAAAATGTGCATTATTGATGAGGCCTGGTCTTTATTCTCTGGTGATCAAATTGCAGTGAATTTCATTAATCGAGGGTTTCGTACTGGACGGCGGCATAATGCGTCCTTTGTAACAATCACGCAAGGTATTGATGATTACTACGCATTTCCTGAAGCACGTGCTGCTTGGGAAAACTCGGCAATCAAACTCATTTTTCTTCAAGATGGAGACTCCCTCATCAAGCACCAACAGGAGCATAACACGTTTTCTGATTTTGAATTTAAATTACTTTCTGGTTTTCCTAAAGCGAAGGATGCTGGATTTTCGCAAGTTCTTGTTCGTGCAGACGGCATTTCTTCCTTTCATCGGCTTTTTGTTGATCCGTTTACGAAGGTCTTATTGTCTTCTGATGGACGTGATTATCAAGCAGTAATGAATTACATCGAGCAAGGGTATTCATACATTCATGCCGCGATGCTGGTAGCTAACAAACATTATGATTTATCCAAAAACGTGTTGGTAGAAGGAGGGCTTGCCGATGCTGCGTAATTATAAGGCTCAACTCTTAATTCTAGCGGTTCTAATCTTGTCTGGCATGGTGTTATGGGGCTTGCACAAGCCTACACTGATTGCTGTCGTGGATATGCAGCGCTTACTTAATCAGCCTGCAGTTTTATTGAGTCAAAGTAACTTATCAGAACAGGAACAAAAAAAGATATTAAAGCAGTATTCGTCGTTGTTGCCTCAGGTCTTATCACAGTATGGGGCTTCTCATCATGTAACCCTAATCACTGCAACAGTGATTTCCAGTGGACGGTTTGATGTGACGGATGAGGTGATTGCCGCAACCTTGGACCAGCAGGGTGCATTATGAAGAACGTAGCGGGGTTGGTTGTGGCAATTTTAATGAACGTTGCTCCGGTGTATGCCAAAAACTTAGGCAATTACGGCCAGCTTTTTCCTGTGGTTGAGAAAGACATCCGCGAGGTCATCATGACGAAGCTGCATCGCTTAGAACAATCAGGCGCCTTGAAACAGCATCAACAAAAAATAGTGGCGCGAGTGGAGGAGCACGTAAGAAGACCCAAGCCTCTTCATTTACCCACGACAACGACTCCTCAAACGCATGAATTAGATCCAAGTATCGTCGTGAACCAAACGCTTTATGCCCATGATGGGACGGTGATTGCTAAGAAAGGGACGCATCTTAATCCTTTTGAACATGTGTCTTTTTCTAAAACGCTGTTTTTTTTCGATGCCGATGATCCAAAGCAACTTGCTTGGGTCAAAGCGCATTACACGCATTTTGACCAGGTTAAATTTATTTTAACCGGAGGGGATGTTAAGGCGGCTTCCGAAGTTTTGGGTTCGGTATATTTTGATTTGGAAGGACGCTTGAGTAGTTATTTTCACTTAAAGCATGTGCCTTCTGTGGTCAGCCAGAAGAGATTGGTTTGGCGTATTCAAGAAATTGGACAACACGAGTTACGCAAATAGGAGTAAGTACTATGAATAAAAAAACGTTGATTGCTCGATTCATGGTGCTGTTTTTATTGAGCTCGCCAAGCTTTGTTTATGCGTCTCAATGCAAAGGGCACTTTGTTAATCCAATTACTGATGTCTGCTGGAATTGTTTGTTTCCACTCACCATTGGCAGCAGTGAGGTGGTTAAGAGCAGTTATCCTGATACAAACAATCCAGGCAATCCTTTGTGCTTATGCCCCACGCCCATTGGCGAGCGTTTAGGCGTCACCACTGGTTATTGGGAGCCTGCTGCTTTGGTTGATGTGACACCGAAACCCTGGTGCATGGTCAATTTAGGTGTGCAGCTGAATGTTACAAAAAAAGGGTTAGGCGGCTCCCAGATGCCAGAGGTGGATGGGCGAGGTGCGTTCTATTACGTTCATTGGTACAAATACCCTCTGGTGTATTGGCTGCAGGTGTTAACGTCCTTAGGGTGTATGGAAACGGAAGATTTTGACATCTTATATCCATCAGAGTTAGACCCCACCTGGAATGACTCCGAACTGGCTTTTGTTCTAAATCCTGAAGCTGTTTTATTTACTTCGCCTCCTGCACGAGCTTCTTGTGCCTTTGATGCGAGTAAAGCACTTGCAGGCACCGCCGTGAACAGCCTTTTTTGGTGTCAGGGTGCACAAGGCTCTACGTATCCATTAACGGGTTTTGTTGCACACCAGGCAAGTCCCATAAGTACCGCAGCCTTACTTGCCGAACGCGTTGATTTTAAATTGCATCGACCACCAACACCTGCGATACGCGATTCAATAGGCCAAGATTGGCCTGCAGTATGTCACACCTATGCATCGAGCATTATGCCCAAAGATCGTTATCGCTATCAGCTAGTGAATACCTTGCCTGAGGCGCGTCAATGTCATCCGTTTGGGCAATCAGTGATTAGTTGGGAAGCAGGGCACACCTATCCAGGTGACGGAGACAATTTTGGGTTTTTGATTTGGAAGAAAAGAAACTGTTGTTTTCTTTAAATGATGGGGATGAATCATGAATGCATTTGGAGTTTTTTTAAGTAGCCTGTTTTTAGCCACAGCAAGTCATGCCAATGTGAATGATTTTCTTAATGAGGCATCGGCAACAGGGAAGACAGCACACGATTCAGTAAGCCAGGATACGTTGGCGCATTGGAATGCAGCATCCAATCAATCCATTGCCCAAAATAAGACTTTGATTGATCAAATTATTGAGCAATCACGCGATGGAACTCCTGTTGCTCAAAAAGGCCAAACTGTTGATGGAGCAGTATTATTTGTTTCTTTTTCCATGCCCGAATCTTTGTTGTTTTCACTGAGCGATGAGGCAGCTTCTTATAAAATTCCAGTAGTGATTAATGGTTTGATTGATGGGGATTTTAAAAAAACCATTACGGCGTTTTCTAAGCTTCATGCTAAGGCAAAAGAATCCAAATGGGCATTTAATGGGGTGTCGGTTGATCCTTTATGGTTTGAACAATTTCATATTACTGCAGTACCTGCATTGGTTGTAAGTAAAAGGCCTAGCTCTTGTGGGCAGCAATTACTTTGTCCTGAACAGACTTATGATGTGGTGTATGGCAATGCGTCTATAAAAAACAGTTTACAACTCATAGCGCAGAAAGGTGATAGTGCCAATGAGGTGGCGCAGGCTCTTTTGGAGAATGCTAATGCTTAAGTGGGGTGTGTTGATGGCACTACTTTCTATGGGTTGTTTTGCGAATCAAACAGGGACCGATTTTAACGGTTTTAAAAAGTATGCTAAATCGTTAAATGCCCAACCCAAAGAGGCTATGCGTGGGTTTGAACCTCAAGCGATTTTTGAAAAGTATTCAGAGCATCCCGCACAAGAAGGATATTATCAAGGGGTTCAAAAGGAACAAACGGATTTATCAACTCAGGCTAATGCGGCGATTAAAAATGATCCTGGTGCTCAAACCGTTATTGATCATTTTGGAACAAACAAATTTGAACTCAATCAAGCCAATTCCGTATTGGCTCAATCCCAGTTGATTCAGGCTGAAAGTTATGCGATTACGCATGGACAATCCAATGATCGCATTCAATGCTCGAATCAAAAGCCTCTCTGCACGATGAAGACGCATGAAGAACAATGTTTCAGCTCTCGTTCATTGCCCGATCAAACTTGCTCCCAGAACCTTAAGGTCCTGGTGGCTTCTGAAAAAGTAGTGCAACGCGCTGATTTTTCGTTTTATGTTGCTAAAAAATGGACCGGAGTGATTACCGTAAATTTGGTGACTGGAGCAATCACTAATGCTGTGGGCGGCTCGGTTCCTTATCCCATTCGAATGAAGCATCCTTGTGATGGCATGAGTGTCACCATTCATTCGATACGAAATAATGGTGCGAATGCTTATTGGGTTCAGGTAATTGGCACTCCAACGTGTGCGAATAATGGGTTATTGACCTTTTATATTAATAAAGGATGGGGACGAGTCTATCCCATTCAAGTTGCTTTGACGGTCACAGCACACTCCAAACCCTACATTAGTCAAGAGTATTGGGATAATCATTGTACGAGCTTTGAAAATAAGGGGTCGCTGTGTCGAATCAAAAAAGAAAAATGCACGGATACTCAGTCCCCTAAAGTAATTGATGGTCTTCCCATATCTCGTGCGTGTTGGGCAAAAGAATTGACGTATTCTTGTTCCAGTGCTGCCGCTGATGAATGCCTCGCACAGAAAAACAAAGGGTGTTTCCAAACAGCATCAGAATGTGCGCGTTTTGATGAGCAAACTTGTGCTTTGTATAAGCAGACGTACAGTTGCCAGGAAAATGTGTGTGAAGCCCCTATTGAATGCATTAAAGACTTATTTTGCGCTGATGGTGAGTGCACGGAGCATTCCCAAACTCAAAACAGTGATTTTGGGCAAAGCGTTTCTTCTTTAGCAGTTGTAGGAGAAGCGGGGCATGAATTAAGCCAACAACCGAATGCGTCTCTTTTTGGCGGACAAGCCGTGCAATGCAAAATATGGCCCTTGGATCTTATTGATTGTTGCCATGATAAAGGATGGGGAAAAGACATTGATTTGCTTCATTGTCGTGAGGAAGATAAAGCGCTGGGGCGCGCTAAATTAAATTATGTGGCTCATTATCTAGGCGAATATTGTAGTGAAAAAGTGGCTGGGGTTTGTTTAGAACATAAACGCTCTTATTGTGTCTTTCCAAGCAAAATGGCCCGAATTATCCAAGAGGCCCGTCTTACACAAGTGAATGCCCGTGGTTTGGGTGATGCAGAGCATCCAACCTGTGCAGGAATGAGTGTGGCAGAACTGCAGAAAATGGATTTGGGGCGGGTTGATTTTGTAACACCTATTTATCCCTTTGGTCATGGGATACCTAATAAAGCGGCAGGGATTGCAGGTGATCTAAAGATTAAATCTCAAGATCCTAAAAAGTCCATTGATGAAGTCACCCGAAGAATGCAAAAAAAGGCAGGTGAATTATGAGTCGCCTGTTGATGCTGTTGGTATGGGGGTTGGTCGGGACGTCGCTTCATGCAGATATTGTTCAGGAGCATGCAAAAGGCTTTCATTGGTATAGCGTTGAAGAACAGCCCAAACCGATTAAAAAAATAGTACAGCCACGACCTGCAACGGTTGCGAAATCTCCTTATGAGCGTTTAATGGATAAACGTAAGGAAACTCTGAATAAACTGGCAGAGGCTTTGATTGCGCCATCTTTTAATGCAACGCACGAGTATATGAAAGCGCAGATGGATTATTCAAAAAATAATCAACAATTTGTGCGCTATTGGCAACAAGTCTTATTGATCCATCCTGAATTGGATAGCACGCTGAATTTTCCAACCGATAACTCAGCGATTGCGGTACGTAATGATGCACAAAAAGTATTAATCAACAAAGTTATTCATGAAAGCAGTGTGCGTTTCGGTTTTATCTTATTTTATCGTGGCACGAGCTCTATTTCACAAAAAATGGTCGTGCATTTACTGCCCTTTATTAAAGAATATGGTTTTTCCATGATTTCAGTCAGTACGGATGGCCAACTCATTGATGGGCTTCCTAATCCTAAATCAATTCCTTTGGAAACGGTTCAAAAACAAGTAGCACTTGAGGCGAAGTACATGCCTGCGCTTTATTTCGTGGATTTAAAGAGCAATAAGATGTCGCCTGTGTCTTATGGGTTTTTATCTTTAGAAGAGTTGAAACAGCGCATTTTTGATGTGATGACGCAGTTTAAACGATTTAGTTATGAAGGAGTGATTGAATGAAAAAAAGATTCTTTTTAATTCTACTATTCCTTATTAGTACGCATTCTTTTGCAAATGTGGCATTGGATGAATTAACCCAACTTTTAAATAAAAAACAAGAGCAAGAGGAATTGACGCGCACCAAGAACAAAAGAATCAATGCGCTGTCGGAGCAACATTACTTTATTTTTATATACCGCTCCACCTGCCCTCATTGCCATCAATTTGCGCCCATACTTCGTGATTTTGCATCCAGTTTTCATATTCCTGTGGAGGCCTACAGTTTGGATGGCGAGTCTTTAGATGGATTTGATTCAGCCAATTTAACGCCTGAGTTGTTTCAAACCTTATATGTATCTGGCGAATACAAGCCCGTAGTGCCTGCCCTGTACCTCGTGAATCGTCCTACGAACCAAGCGTATGCTGTGTTGTTTGGTGAGGCACAGCCTGCACAACTTGCAAACCGCTTGGATGAACTCATGACGCATTTGGAGGAGAAATTTCATGATGAATAGATTCACTACTTTGCGAGATGAATATGTTTAAAAAAACTGTTGCTGCCTTATTGTTGTTAGGAACCAGTCAGCTCTTTGCGAACGCAGAATCCGATTTATCCCATTTTTTTAATAATTTGGGGTTTGATGCCAATGTGACGGGCTCACATGCCTATCAAACTCAAGCAGCGGGTTATGCGGCTCTTGGTTCGGTGTATGCCCGTAATCAAGTACGTACCATCCGTCTTGCGCATGTGGATGTACCTGGAATGCGCTCTGGTTGTGGTGGTATTGATCTCTTCGCAGGCGGTTTTTCCTTCATCAAGTCGGATCAGATTGTGAAGTTCATGCAAAATATCTTATCGGGAGGAGCAGGTTACGCATTAAACCTGGCCTTAGAAACCGAGCTTCCTGAAATTGCGCATGCGATGCAGTTTATGCAAAAACTGGCGAATGAAATTAATGGCACCAATTTTAATTCCTGTGAAATGGGTGAAAATTTAAGTGCTGCGGTGTGGCCGCGAAATAGGGCGGCACAACAGCGTCTTTGCGAAGATTTGGGTCGCCACAAAGGAACCTTTACGGATTGGGCCATGGCACGTCAGAAATGTTCCACAGGTGGTGAAGCTGATTCCATATTGGCTGAGGCTAAAAATAATCCTGAATATAAAGACCGTGTGTTAATTAACACCAATATTGTTTGGGACTCCTTACAAATTAATCAGTTTATTGCACAAGATCCTAAGTTAGCCGAAGTGTACATGTCCATTTCAGGAACCATTGTCTTTAACGCGAAAGGGGCGTTAATGACTTACCCATCGCTTGCAACCAATCAAGATTTTATTAAAGTCTTGTTGTATGGAGGAAAGTTACCTAGTTACCACTGTACTGATACAGGGCCACAGTCGCATTGCTTATCCATTGATGCTACAAGCACACAAGAAATCAGTGCCAAAAAAGCCTTAGTGGCTCAAGTCCAAGAATTACTGCAAGGGATTTATGACAGCATTAAAATGGGAAAAGAGTTATCAGATAAGCAAAAGGGGCTGATTGAGTTAACACAACCTGCAGTTTTTAATCTTATTTCTGCCAATGCGCAACAAAACACAGGTATTCAAGGCAGTTATGAGCTGGCTCAAAGTGTTGCAACCGATTTATTGGCGCAATACCTTTCCAATTCCCTCGATATTATTCGCGCTTCGCTCTCAGGAAAAGAACTCGGCGCTCACAATGAAGAGCGTTTATATAAAAATCTGCAGACGGCACAACAGTTTGTGGCGCGGTTTAGCACGGAAAGTCGTGAGCGGTTTAATGCGGCTTTACAGACGAATGAATTAATCCGCAATAACGTCAAACAAGCATTAAGTGCTTTAACACCCACCTTAAGAACTGCCTATTATGGAGACGCACAATGAGTCTTTTAACCATTTATACACCACAAAATGGCGAGTATCTCAAAACAGTGCTGGATGCTATGGTGACGCTGCTTGGCACCTCAACTTACAAATCGGCTCAGGACATTGTGAGTATTCTTGCTGTAGGAGTGGTCGGGTTTCAATACGTCAGTGGTAAAAGAATTCAAGCCATTAGTCGTTATGTTTTGTGTACTTTTGTCTTTTTGTTTTGCATTTTAGGCATCAAAACGCCGGTTGCTATCATTGACATGCAAACGGCTGATTCGGCGGGACCTGCACTAACCGTAGATAATGTGCCATTAGGCGTTGGGCTGCCTGCGGCACTAATTAGTGGTATCGGATATGGGCTTACTAAAGTATCTAGCAACATATTACACATGCCCCAGGATTTAGATTATACAAGAACAGGAATGTTGTTCGGATCGCGCACTTTTTTGGCTGCGACTAGTTCTGATTTATCTCTGTCACCAGAGCTTTCTCGTGATTTATCCACTTACATCAGGCAATGTATTTTTTCAGCAAAGCTTTTAGGCAGCCAACAAATATCACCTCATGAATTGAAGCACAGCTCCGATTTAATTCGCCTTTATTTTGAGCATCCATCCCCCATTTATCGTGTCCTATTTCATGATGGTACTAATTTGAGCTGTATTGAGGCAGCAGCACGTTTAAAACCACAACTTAATGAGGGAATAGAAAAACAACTCGTTCATTTATCGAATATTATGACCAAGGGTGATAAAGAAAAGTTTAGTGATGGTTTGGCGGCCGCCCATTCCTACTTTATGAACGTGTCCAAAGATGCGGCCAATGTCCTTACGCAAAATATTTTAATCAATGCCACCCGAGAATCAGCCCTTGATGCCTTTGCTTTTGCTGGTGCGGATGCGGAGCTGATGAATTATACCAACAGCTCCAGTCTGCAAAAAATGCATGTGGCTGAAGCGAATAGTTTTTGGCTTGCTGGATATCGGCTTCCTTATTATATGACCGTCTTTTGGATGCTGACACTGTGTATTTTCCCTTTAGTGATGTTATTAGCGCTGGTGCCCGCCATGCATGGGGTATACATGATCTACATGCAAACCCAAGTGTTTTTATGGTCTTGGCCTCCGATGTTTATCATTATTCATTTTTTTGTGTCGTTAGCGTCCTCTACCACACTAACTTTATTTGGTTCTAAAAATGGTGGGGTCACTTTTTCAACCATTGATTCCATCGCCAGTATTCAAAGTAGCTTTGCGTATACGGCAGGGGGCTTGGCTATTAGTGTGCCCGTGATTTCCCTGTTTATTGCCAAAGGCTTACCTAATTTATTAAGTGCTGCGTCTCAACATCTGGGAGGCATGGCGCAATCGTTATCGACAGGAGAAGCGCAATCAGTCACACAAGGTAATATTTCGATGGCCTCTTACAGTGGTTGGAACATGAACTACAACAACACGCATGCGAACAAATGGGATACCAATTATCAGCATATGGAAGGGCGAGCTACTGTTCAAGCGGATAACGGTGCCTTGCTTTCGCAAGGAATGGATGGGTCACGCGTGATTAACGCACAGTCTGCGATGAGTCAGATGGCAACGCGATTACACGCATCCGACAGAATCAGCTCCTCATTACAAGACAGTGCAAGCCAATCTTTCCAAAATGCCCAGTCGCATCGAACCAGTGCTGATTCTCATTACCAGCAAGCCTTGAGTGGGCTTTCTCAATTTAATGAAAGCGATGCCAGCGAGGTGCGCGAAGGAACGGGGATTAATAGAACTCTCAGTAACGCTTTGAATCAAGATATTCGTCAAATGCACGATGCGGTTAACCAATACAATCAACATCATGACAAATCTGGGCAGGTGTCTTGGGATGCGGCGGTTTCGGCCAGAATTGATACACGCAGAGGGGTATTTGGATCGTTTACCCATGCGGTCACGGGCATTTCTGGAGAAGCGAGCACGAGTTTGAAAACAGGCTTGTCTGCCTCTAACTCGGTGCAAGCCTTTTTTAACTCCAGTGAAGGTCAATCATTCTCTAGCGCATGGAGCCACATGGAGTCTACAGCCAAGACGCACCATTTGGATGCCAATGATTCGTTTAATTTGTCAAAATCCGAACAAATCGCAGCCAACCTATCCCAAGGACATGCTTTATCGGATATGGCCTCAGCTGAATACAGTAAGGGTGAACATTATCAGCACATGGCTAATCGTGTGAAAGAACACTCCGACGGTATGGATAGAGTATTGGATCAGGCGTTTCATGATTGGGCGGTGCAGCATCATGGGGTCCAGGTAGAAAAAGCATTGATGGGAACCGATACTTCAAGTTTGAGCGCACAACAACAATTGGCCGATCAATTTATGAGCTCTTCCCAAGGACAATCGGCAGTCAAAGAGCAAGTAAGCCGTATGATGCACTCATCACCTGAGCAGGTGAAAAACCAATTTGAAGCGCAACGTGCTTCGATGAATACCCATCAAAAAGCACTCATCAAACAAGCCCATCAGGAGGGTTCTGGAGGCGTTTTAAATAAATCGCTAGAGCGGCATTTAAGCCAGGTGCAAGACAACACCATCCAGCAAGCGCACGATCTGCGTATGGATAATCGAGAAGATTTATCGAAAGCCTACCAACACCAAGAGAGCAGTACAAAACAGGAGATTAAGACATCTGAAGCGGACTTAGCACATCGGCAAGCACAACAAAAACAGGATTATGTGGACAATGATCGTTGGTACAAGGAAGGGCGTTATGAATAAGCAAACACGTGTACTTAGTAGGGCGGATTTAGAATCATGAAACAAAGCTCCTTGCAAAATATGTGGCAATTTATGAGTGGCGGACAGATTTTTGATTATAAAACCAAAATGATGATTCAGGTGAGTAACCGTATTTTTCACTGGGCTGTCTTAGGTTTTGTCGTGCTTTTTTCGCTGATTATGGTGTTTTATGCCTCTTCTGAATTAAAACTGGTGGCGCTTCACCACATTTCACGGTTTCTCGTGAAATTCCATAATGGGGAGTATGTGTTATGGACTAACCTCAATGGGAGTAAAATCACAGCGCTTTTTTATCAAAAAAGCCCTCTTATTCAAGCCTCTGTACATCTGGCTCAAGAGGCTCTTTGGCGAAAATCGCAAATTTCTTTGATTTTTGGTGGGGCGGTGTATCTGTTGATTACGCTGTTATTTTCTCGCTTCTTTATTAAATTAGGTGAAAAATACACCAAAGATCAGTTTGTTTCCGGTACGCGCTTGGCTGACTCGCCTAAAGAAACCATCAAATCAGTCAACGAATCACAACGTGGTGCTTCAGAAATTAAACTGTTGAATCGCTTACCTATGCCTAAGTATTCTGAAAAGCAAGGGATGTTGTTTCACGGCACAACAGGTGCTGGAAAAACCCAAGCCATGATGATGCTTTTGGAGCAAATTAGGGCACTGGGCGAACCGGCAATCATTTATGATAAAGAATGCACCATTAAACCTTATTTCTTTGATGAGCGCATTGATGTGGAACTTAATCCCGTTTCAAAATTATGCGCCAATTGGAAAATGTGGCGAGAATGTGCTAATCCGTTGGAGTTTGGTTCGTTTGCCACCTATTTAATTCCTAAATCAGTTCAAGGCAGCGATCCGTTTTGGGTAGACTCAGCAAGAACCATTTTCACCTCGATGGCATGGAAAATCAGGGATTATGCAGAAAAAGATCCCGTGTTTCTTCTTCAATTATTACTTACTACTTCCTTGGAGGAAATCAGGAATATTCTCAAAGGGACTGAATCTGAAAATCTGGTGAGTAAGGAAATTGAAAAAACGGCCATTTCCATCAAATCGGTTCTGGCTACGTACACAAAGGCGCTGCGCTTTCTTGAGGGACTTGAAAAGTCGGGTAAAGAAGATTTTTCGATTAAAGAGTGGATTGAAAATACAGCCGATCCTAAAAAGTACAATAAAGGGTGGTTATTTATTACGTCACGCTCCAAATACCATAAAGAAATAAAGCCTTTAATCTCTTTATGGTTAGGACTTGCTATGCAAGGAGTGCAATCCTTGGTGGCTAATAATAAAGGGCGTATATGGCTTGTCATGGATGAATTAGCGAGCCTGCATCGTTTAGAAACCATTTCAGACACTCTGGCAGACATTCGTAAATTTGGTGGGTGTGTTGCCATCGGCATTCAATCCATTGCGCAATTAGATTTTATTTATGGAACCCATGAAGCCGGAGCCATTGCGGATCTACTCAATACTTCCATTTATTTTAGGAGTCCAAAATCGAAAGTCGCTAAGTGGGTTTCCGAAGACTTAGGCCCACAAGTGATTAATGAGATGAAAGAAAGTCAGTCTTATGGTCCTGATTCTGTTCGTGATGGGAATACGGTGGGCTCGCAACGTACCAAGCGAAATACGGTCGAAGAGGGCGATATTATGACTCTTGATGATATGGAGTGCTATGTTCGGTTGGTAGGCAATCATCCCATTACCCGTTTGAAAAACCAATACATTGAGCGTAAAGAAATTTGCGTACCTCTTATTGAGCGAACTATCAATTTTGATGCATTGGAAAAAGTAAATCACCGTGCATTGATGGTTCAAAATAATCCTCAAAGAAATGATGACGTTAAAAAAATCCATCAATTTGAAACACTGGCGCATGAGGTATCAGATAAGGATTTAGTGCCTCCTGAATCACCATATGCGGAACCCAAAGATCAATCTGCAGCGAATAAAAACGACACCGATACGATTGAATTGCGTGAGGCGTCCATTGTTATAAAAGAAATTTTTTAAGTCATCCAGGGAGGTATGATGCTGACCTTAAATAAAATAAGTACAGCCAAAGACGCGGTGCATTATTACACTGATCAAGATAATTATTATTTAAGCGATCGGGATTCGCTTAATAGTCTTTCACGATGGATAGGCAATGGCGCACAAAAGTTACAGTTGTCCGGCCAAATTGAGCCGTCGCAATTTCTGCAATTACTAGACGGACAATTACCCAGTGGGCAATTACTGGGTATTATCGATAAGGGCGAGCGTCAGCATCGTCCTGGAACCGATGTGACTTTATCTGCACCTAAGTCCGTATCCATTTTAGCCTTGGTGGGACAGGACGAGCGCTTGCTTCAAGCCCATCAAGAATCTGTGAACATTACCTTTGGTCGCATTGAACAACTCGCCGCAGAAGCACGCATTACATTTAATGGTGAAACCACCTTTGAAAAAACCCGTAATTTAGTAGCAGCTATGTTTGTCCATACAACGTCACGTGAATTAGATCCTGATTTGCACACGCATGTACCCATACTCAACATGACCGAACGTTCGGATGGATTATGGCGTTCTTTATCCTCGCGAGCAAAAAATGATAAAGAACATCTGGATCATGGTTTTCGTGAATTAATTTATTCCAATCAGCATTATTTGGGATTGGTGTACATGTCCTCTTTAGCGAAAAAAGTTAAGGAGCTGGGCTATGATATTCGCATTAAAGACAGGTACGGTAATTTTGAAGTGGTAGGTTTTAGTGATGAAGCTATTACTGCTACATCCAAAAGGCGTGTACAGATTCTTGATGATATGAAGGAACGCGGCACAAACAGTGCAAAGGCTGCCGAGAAATCTAATTTATCGACGCGCAACCCAAAAATGGAAATAGACAGCCAAGCACTGCATCAACAGTGGGTAGAAGAAATTAAAGAGCTTGGTATTGATTTGAGGGGGATAATCCAGGACTCCAAATTAAATATTGGACGAGGAGCGGTTAAAAACACGCACATTACTCCTTTAAGCCCTGATGCGCAAAAGGCCGTGAATGATGCACTGGTTCATTTGTCAGAATATTCCACTCAAATCCAGCATGGGGCTTTGGTGCGCCAGGCTATGACTTTTTCAGCAGGTCTTGTGGGGCATGAGGACATTGAACAGGAAATTGAATCTCTGCTATCTACAGAGACTATCCAGGGGAAATCCCTGGAGTATTATACAACGGCGTCTCTTCTTGCCCGCGAAAGGAATTTTATTACAAAAACCACCAACGAATTAAAAGCAAGTTTTTCGATTAAAGTGCCTAATCAAGGGCTCAGCTCTTCGGTATTTAAAAATGACGAGCGCATTCAAATCATTGATGTAGCCGGTTTTCGGTGCGAGAAAGAGCTGATTCAAGACATGGTGCATCTTGCAGAAGCCAACCAACTCAATTCCTATGTGTTGCATCCTGGTAGCCTAAAAACACAGCAACTTCGACCAGACATCAAACATTTAGATACAGGATTCATTTCCAGGATTAAAAATTTGTTTAAAGACGATATTGTGCATACGGTATCTGGGTTTCAATATCATTATGGAAAACGCATCAAAACGTCACCGTTTACGAAAGCAAAGCAAGATTTAGTGATTGTTCATGATGCGCAAAAACTTTCTTTTGATGATTTATCTGCGTTAAGCGATATTACTCAAGCAAGTCAAAGTAAACTCATTTTATTGAATAACGCGGCAGGAACCTTGGGTTTTAGTGCAGGAAATCCCATTAAGGTTTTAAAAGAGCAGGGCATTCATTCGTATCAATCGTTAACAACTCCTATTAAAGGAGAACTGAAGCTCTCAGTTGGGAAACAAGTCAATGAATCCATGAGTGCCGCTTGGCTTCAGTTGTCGCCAGAACAGCAACAAAAAAGTGCGCTGGTTGTTTTGAATAGCAAACAAAAAGAGGCCATAACGCGCCAGATACGAGAAGGGCTGGTGCAGCAAGGGCAGTTATCCAGGCAAGTGAAAAAGGTAGCGGTTCTTGCGACAGTTTCCTTAACTCAAATGGAAAAAGGATACGCCCACTCTTATAAAGTGGGCGATAACATTACGTTTTATAACGAAGGGCGAGCACCGAAACATTATAAGGTATGTGGTGTTGATGCCAATGGGCTGCAGTTAGAAAATGCCCAGGGCAAGACAAGCTTGTTTGCTTATGATACCAAAGAAGACTATCGTGTCTCACGAGAAAAAATATTGGAAGTCGCTGTTGGGGAGCGGTTAATCAATGAACAGTCTTTATACCATCAGCGCGTTAAATATGCGCCCAAAAGTTCCTTTGTTGTGTCAAAAATTACTGAAGAAGGCATTTATGTACGCCATGAGTCCAACACCATATTTTTGACTAATAAAGTGCTGTCCGAACACCATTTTAATTATGATTATTGTAAAAAACCGCATGAGATAAAACCAGAAACCACTCAAGTGCTTGTGGCGGCAAAACCGTACCAGCTCAATCGTAACCTCATCGGAGAAATTGGTGAAAACGCGCAACAGGTACTCTTATTTACGGATGACGAACCAAAGGCGCAGCGTTTTTTAGAGCGTGAGCAATTGAAATGGACTGCCTATGAGGTGCAACAAAAAAAGCCCGATTTAGTCTACCGTGATATAGCCTATGCCAATAAGGCTTTGGCACGAGAAATCAACTTGTTAAGTCACCATCTTGAGCTTAAATCAGAAGACAAAGAGGGCATTGCAGCTACAGCGCTCACGTATGCGCTTGCTAAATGCACCGAACGCAATGCAGCCTTTAAACACAGTGATTTAATGACCCATGCGTTAATGCATGCATTAGGAGAAGCAGATTTCGAAGACATTGCCCCATTACTGAAAGCGAGAATGGCCGATTCTTTGGTGTATTTGGATACCTATTGGACGACTAAAGAAGCGTTACACATTGAAGCGGCGATACTTAAGGCTAATTACCAAGAGCAAAATACGGTACAGCCTATTGAGCCGTCTGTACAAAAGCTACTATCTTTACCTGAAACCCTAACGCAGGGGCAAAAAGATGCCATCACATTGGTGGTGAGTACCTCCGACCGCTTTGTATCCATTCAAGGGCTTGCTGGTGTGGGCAAGACCACGATGATGCGGCATGTGAAAGACATTGCGCAAAGCAATCAGTTTCAAGTCCTTGGAGTTGCACCGACGCATAAGGCTGTAGAAGAGCTTAATGTGAATGGCATCAAGGCGCAGACCGTGGATAGTTTTTTACGCAATGACGGTGGGTTAGGTGCTAATCACTTAGTCATTGTGGATGAAAGTTCCATGATTGATAATGAGAAGTACCATGCTTTGCAGCAAAAGTGCATTGACACCCAATCTCGTATGGTATTTACAGGGGATATTACACAGTTGCAATCGCTGGCTTCAGGGATTCCTCATGAGCTTACCATCAAAAGCCAATCGCAAAAAACAGCGTTTATGACGGAAATTGTGCGCCAAAATCCGAATCCTGAATTAAAAAAAGCAGCAGAGTTTGCATCACGTAGAGAAATTGGTCAGGCTTTTGAGCTCATAAAAAACATCGCTCCGGAAGAGTATGTACAGCGAAAAACACCGATACATGGATTGAACCATTCATCACTGGTTGAAATTAATTGTATTGATGAGGAAGGAAAAAAGGACTACACATCCATTTATCGCGCTATCGCTGACGATTTTCTCAGCCGAACCCCTGAGTGTCAAAAAAATACACTAATAGTTGCCCATGCTCATGAGGACAGAACACCCATTGAAGTGTTACTCCGTGATGGTTTGCGCAAACAACATCAATTACACAGTCAAGATGTACTGTGTAAGCGCTTATTTCCAATCAGCCTGGATCAAGCGGACCAAGTAAAGGCGCATTCTTTTGAACCAGGTGATGTCATTCGGTTTGGTAAAAACTATTCAGTGGCTAAAAAGGATGAGTATTTCACTATCAAAGCCATTGATAGTGAATCAAATAAATTGTTCTGTGTTGATGAGTCGCAGGTTGCGTTTACAATCAGTGCTTCTATTTTACCCAAAACAATGCCTTCCTTTTACAAATTGCACGAACGGCCTTTAGCCTCAGGGGATCGGATTCGATTAAAACGAAATGATGATGCTCGCGGCATTATTGCCAATGAAGAATATACGGTCACACAGGTTTTTGGTGAGTCAGTAGGTTTAAGCAACCATAAAAATCAGGTCACGCTTAATTTAAAGGAACAAGCAGATCTTCATTGGGATTACGCTTATACAAATACAGCCTATTCTAGCCAGGGCGCTACATCCAAGTTCATGATTGCCTTGGAATTGGAAGATCGACTTGTGGTAACCACCCACCGATCTCATGAAATTGATGCAACTCGCGCCAGTCATCAAGCAACCTTTTATACCGATAATTTTGAAGGGTTGGTCAATAGACTTGAGGATCCCTTAAAACAACGTGATGCAGATAAAACCTCTGCTGTATTGACTGAAGAGGCTTACCACTTGAAGCAACAGAAACAGCAACGAATCAGTACGCAGCTCATGGATCGTGCTCAAGAACCCATTTTGGATGAAGCTAGGGCACAGCGAAACGATTCTCGACCCGTAAAAAAATATGAGTCCTTTCAAAAGCCGTCTATTAACGCGGATGAACTGTATAAAGGATTATTGAACGTATCTGATTCTTTAGTAAAAAGCCTTTTAGGAGAGCCGAATTATCGATTATCAACCCAATTTGAATATCGATATGGAGCCAAAGGAAGCTTGAAAATTGATCTTGATTCAGGCCTTTGGCATCATTTTGAGACAGGGGAGTCGGGTAATTTATTTCATCTTATTGAACGTGAGAAGGGTTTGTCCGATTTTAAGGAAACCCTAGAGCATGCAGCGCAATACATTCATTATATTCCTGAATACGAACGTAAAGTACCGCAAAAATTGGATGAGAAAAAAGAGAGGGAAGTCAAAGAAGGGAAACGTCAACTGGCTCAAAGGTTATTTCAACAATCACAACCTATTCGAGGCACCATCGCCGAAAAGTACTTAATTATTCATCGTGGACTGGCTCATTATGAGCATGCAGATTTACGGTTTTGTCGTTCTGTATACACCAAGACTCAGGATGGGCAAAAGCATGTTCCCGCGCTATTGGCGTTTAGTAAAGACGAGCAGGGCAATATACACCATGTTCAGATCACCAAATTAGATCCTAATTCTGCTAATAAAGATAAGTCATGTGATTCTGTAAAACAAACATTTGGCTTAATCAATAATTATTTTGTCAATTTAAATCATCAAGGCAAAGGCGATATTGCGTATTTTACCGAAGGTGTAGAGACAGGATTAAGCATCCTTCAAGCCAATGAACATGCGCGTGTCTATGCTGTCTTGGGGAAAGCCAATTTTTCAAATATTGATCCAAAAGATAGTCCTAAACATGTGGTTATTTGTCTGGATAATGATGGAAAAGATACCTATAAATATGCAAAAAATGAACAAACTAATACGATTATAAAAGCCGCTGAAAAATTACATGACTATGGTATCCAGGTATCCCTTATGATCCCTAAAAAAGAAAATACCGATTTAAATGATGTGCTTGTTAAAGAAGGAAGGGAGGAGCTTAAAAAACAATTAAGCCGGCTCATGAGCTTAGATGAATTTAAAAAACAATGTGCTTTAGAAAACAAAGAACTAGAGCTCAAAAAAATCAATCAAGACAAGAATATCCAGTCGTTGATAAAGCACGATCGCAAACTAAATACACAAAATGACAATGAGTTTATACGGCTCAATCAAGGGTTAATTAATGGAATTAAAGAGCGTGTGCATCAGAGGGAGTTTGTAGAATGTAATCGTACTTTTAATAAACCACTGCCTAATCGAGAAATGGAGCGTGAGATTTAAGAAATACTCTTTAATAAATTTGGAAGCATTCGTTCAATCATTGCTAATGCGGTTTCTGCATCATAAGCCCCAATTTTTGACAATTCCTTGTTGTATACGCTGTATAAAACTTCAGTAATAATTTGTACTGAACGAACACTGTTTTCGAGTAGTAATTGAGTCGATTCATCTGTCTTTTTTTCTAAAGATTGTAGATAAATACGTGCACCAAATGACAGCATTTCTGCTGCAGTTACGTTTAATTCAGTACTATTCATTTTTGCTATTTTATTCAACGAATGTCGCGTATCTGCGCCAATATCAATAGTTATTTCCATAACGACACACCTTCTTCTATAGGTACTGTTTTAAGGCCTATTCCGTTCATTTTAAATCGAACTTCTTTGTAAGAGTTATTTTGAAATCCCGAGAAGTTATCGTTTAAATATTCGATGGTTTTTTGCTTTATTTCTTTCAAAGAATCGTCATTAATTTTGGATGAAATCACTAAACTTTGATAATGATTGTGATACATCAAATGGGGTATGGATGCATGAATTTGTTCAATCATTTTTCTTATATCTTGTAATGGATTTTCATTTTTTCTCTGTGGTGAAATCTCATTATGTAAGCAAAATTCTAAAAGAAATTTTAATGCTTTTGCAGGCGAAATGTCTGATGAGCCACGCTTTTGTAAATCAAATTGATGTGCAATTTTATTTAAGTACTCTCGCTCATATTCTGAAATACGCAAGGTAATAACATCATTTTCTTTCATACAGGGGCTCATTTATTGAATCAATATAAGTATACAATAGTATTATTTATGTATACAACTGTATTTTTAATTTGATACCCTTTGATTTATTAGGGGTTCATGTATACAATTGTATACATTGGGGTTGAACTTTAAATTACTAGTTATTAAAGGATTATTGAATTATTTATATATAAATCATATGGTTATGTGCAAATTCTTTAAAGCAATTACATTGCGTGGTGTGTGTAGAGTCAGAAAATACAACTAGGCACAATCCTTATGAAGTACTACTATTAGTATGGTTAGAATATTGGACTAGAGAATAAATAAAGAGCGCGAAGCTTTGCGCGTTTGTGAAGGGATTAATTGTAAAGTGGGATAAAAAAATGAAACTATTTTTTCAAAAGGATGTGTTAATTGACCATATAAAAAAACTAATACAATTGCTTATTCGAATTAAGGATTTTGTATTAGAACCACCGCCAGGTTATCTCGAATATCAAAAAGCCATTACATCAAAAGATGCTAATTTTAATTACATGGAAAATGAATTTTTTAAACGACATATTTTACCTAATATTAAAGGGCATGGTGTATTAAATCAGAGTGAGCATCTTTCTATTAACCACCAGCAATTAATTAATAATAATCCACATGATACTTTTAGAGTAAATCCTGTTACTGGTTTGCCCATGATAGGTTCGTATGATGCGGGAGGGAGTCCATTTGGTTTTAATTTCAACCACTCAATACATCATCATATTAATAATCCTTCCGGCTTTAGCAATATGCATTCCAATAATCAATTTAATTCATTTGATTATTGGAATAGATAGTAACTGTGTTAAGAATTTATAATATTAAAAAAGAATATGATGCCTTGAATTACGGAACGTAAACCAACCTGAAAAAAATAAAAGTTGAAATTGATACAAGCATTATTATGTTGCACTTTTAAGATAAGAAACGCCTTGGGCATTCTCAAGGCGTTTTATGGTAGTTATTTTATTGCTTTAATTGCAGCATTTTTTCAGCGAGAGTCCATAGAGCTTTGTTGAGTTTAATATTTTGATCAATTCCCTTAACTTCACGGGTACGAACTCTTTTAAACTGTCCCCGTTCTCTTGCATAGCCAGTTAATCCGCCTTTTATCACATTTTCTTGAACAACATTGAATACAGAAAACAGATCGCTTGCGTTGGCTTCTGCGCTTCTGCGCACTTTAAGAAATTTATCAGGTGTTACGATCTGCCCCATAGGGTTATCGTCAAATCTTAGTGAGTGAGCAGCTTCGGCAAAATATAATTTCTCATCATTGCTCAGCTTAATTTGTGACATTTTTTCTGCTGCATCAATCATCTTTTGTGTTTCTTCCACGACTTGATAAGTGCCTTCAATGACGTTACCCACAATATCCCCTTGGTGACGCACTCTAATTTCTTCATAGGAATGACCAGCGACTAAACCATTACTGCAGACCAAACGAAATAATCCAGCATTTAGTCGATACGAGGATAATCCATCGTGAGAGTTGACTAAAACCAATTCTGGGAAAAGCATTGAAAATGACGGGGCTGTATTGCAATGACGAAAACGAATCATGTGCTTAGTAAATGGTTTTTTAGATTCTAAACGGCAATTACTTTGAGCTGCCCAAGTGGGATAAAAACCTTTTGCAATTAACCCATCAATTACATTGCTCGTAGAAATATGCTGGTATTTCTCACTGGTGTATTCAGCTTTTGCTTGAGTAAAAATGGAAGGGGCTTTAAAACGTAACACATCCATACTAATAAAATTTTTCATAATGATTTCCTTTGGTTATTGATGTCCCTAATGGACAAGATAAGTATCGCAAATTCCCAAGAAATTGTCAATTAATTATATCTAATAATTAGATGTTTTTATTATATCTTTTTATTTGACTTTTTTGATTTGATTCTCTAGCATCATCATTAAGTAATAAAAAAGATGAATACTTTAATGAAAAAATTATTAGCATTTGAAATAAAACATAATTTACGTCGGCCTGCGCGAGTTTATGTTAAGTCGCCTGATTTGAAGACTATTTATGGATCTTTTAGTTTGGACAATACAAATGCCTTTGAAAATTGGGAGGCGTTAACAGTAGCGCAACAAACAGAATTGAAACAGTTTATTCACAATATTGATGCTGTGAACAAACATATAAAGCCAGAAATCAATGATGTGCTCACTGAATTCAGATTAAGGCTTCCTATAAGCTTAATCCACGCTCTCAATGAATTAAGTATTATTTGCAATAAGGAAAACGTGGAGCTTAACGTTTATGACCCTATTATTCTGAATATCATCCAACAAATGAAAATCAGTACCGCAAAATTAAGCAATGAGAGCAAAACAGAGGCTTTTTCAATATTAGAAAAGGCAAACATAGCTGAGTATAAGAAAATTGATTACAGCTCCCAAATACAAGGTGTATTTGCAGAATTATTGCATGTTCATAATAGATCAGAAAAATTATATGAAAAGGCAAAATCTCTTTTTGGAAAAGATAAAAGCTACTCGCCTAAAGCTCTTGAGAGTATGGCTAGTGGCGAGAGCAATCCGTCAAAATGGCTTGTATCCTGCGCTATTGAGCTGCTTCTTGATGAAGGAAATGATGTAAATAACCTATTATCAGAAGATGACTTATTTATGCTTTGGGTAAAGCCTCAACTAGATCAAAATTTAGAAAAAAAATCTATTGTTCAAAAATTGTCGCATATGAATTTAGATGGTTTAACTGAAAGAGCCCGAAATTACTCTGTTTATTTGTCTAATATAAAAGAATAGGTTTCTATTAATTGTTAATTTGAATGCCAAACTAACTCTAAATCAATCAATCTTTTTCTAGACGTAGTTGCTCTTATTAACAATGGTGTACCAACATTTAGGTAAATTACTTTTCCATCAGACCATCGATATTTTCTTGATTGAAGTAAAATCATAAGTGCGATCAACAACAGCTAGTTAACTAAATGCATTTTTTTCTCTTTGTTTGATTTTGTATTTATTTGTTTTAGTAGGAAAAATGCTAACTTTTATTATTGGATTATACTGATCTGATAAATTGAGCCACAAATTCAATCGTGATAATTTATTTTTTAATATCAGATTATATGCTAATTTTACATTTTTATTCAGCTCAGGGCGGTCGGCAAGAAGATCTATGGGTCGCTTAGCCCCAGAACGATCTATGGTTGTATTACTTGATAACTTAAGAGTTTTATAACGGTTCTTTATAATTTTCATCCATTGATTAAATTTTTTATCGTTAAATTCATATCTACTTTTCAGTGACTCAGTAATTGCATCAATGATATGGACGACGTTTTTATCAGAAATTGGAAAAATTTGAATTTCTATACTAGTAAGCTTATCTTCAATAAATTCAAATTCTGCAACTACTCTAGAATTATACATTTCGATTGATGGCATGTACCATAGTGTTCTCTTAAACTCACTATCATGGAATAAAGGTACTTGATATTTACCCCAAAAAATATTTCTTTCCGGAGTTGATTTAAGGTGTTCAAAAGTAGTCCCATCAACCAATTCAACATTGTTTTTTTTCAGCGCTCGCTGAACTTCGGAAAGAGACATACCAAAACTTGTATCTAAAAATACTGATGCATTAGTAGTTAAAAGTGGTCCGAACTGATAAAGCCAGATAATTGTTATAAATAGTGCAAATATCAAGCTAAGAACTATATAAATGAATTTATTTTTCATGAATCGTTTCACCAACCTAAAGTAAATTTTTTACCATAAACGATGTACAGCAGAGTTTGTTTAATGACATTAAAAATCAAAAAAACAACTAGCGAACCTAAAATCCACCATTTTATTGCCATTTTCCAGTGCCGAGATCAAAAACCGGCGTTTCAAGAGTTGAACTTCATAATTAATATTCTTTTGGTTTTTATTATTAAGTTGTATTTATTTTGCGCGCGTTATTAAAGCTTGTTTCAACAGGCAGGATTGTTATTAAGAAAATCATTTTCGATTGTTTTATGCCTGAATTTTTATCATGTGGGCAATAATATAACAAAAGCAGAAATAGTACTACTTATTAGGTATGAGCAAGAGCTACTTTATAATTGATTTTGAGATTAATCAGATTTTATAGTAATTATTAGTGGTTTTATCCAGATTTAGTCCTCACGTGGTTAGAAAATATTTAATTCACCGTGGCTAATAGAATAAACATTACATAATACTATTCGAAGTGGCTATTGCTTTGGCAATAAAAATACCAATAACTTTTAAGGCATTATCAATCTCATGAATTTTTATTTGTGCAGCTTTAAATGTTGTGCCGGTAGTTAATACATCATCAAAAATAACAACACTTTTATTTTTAAGTTTATTGATAAAATTCTCGTCAATTCCTAAATTCTGTAGCTTTTTCTGCACATCTCTCTCATTTGTCTTATGGCTTTCGTCCACAGATTTTTTAACATAAAGTGCGTCAAAAAAAATAAATTCAGGAATAGCAGCACTAACCAACTCTAATATTCTAACTAACCTATTATCATGATTTTCATCCCCAGGTGCTTTTGATGGAGGAGCAGGGATCCATAAAAAATTAGTTAATTCAGGATGTTTCTTAATTGTCTGTATTAACCATTCAGAAATAGTCGCTATACTCTTTGTTTTGTACTTTTCTCTCAGGGGATTCTTACGAATATCTTGGGGGGAAATTTTTAAATTCGAAACGATCTGTTTTTGTTCATTATCAAATATACTAGACCATGAATCATATGTCATATAATAATAACATTTATCCTTTTCTTCTAGGGCAAAGCGATTTCTCTCTAATTCCCAATTTTCTAAAGCAAGTATTTTATACATCAAAGTAAATGATCCAATATATCGTTGGTGCTTTTAACACGAATGGCGCCTAATTTCTCAAATTTTTCAGGCCATGTTAAGTTTTTATTTTCAAAATTATTGTTAAGAATAAATAATTTTCTTTTTTGTTTAATTGCTGCTGTTGCTTGTGTTAATGAGCCCGAAGTATTTCCCGCTTCTACAATGATTGTTGCCTCACTGATTGCAGACATAGTTTTATTTCTTTCTGGAAAATTAAAGCGATTACTTTTAGGATTTCCATTCTCATATCTAATAATTGGAACTTGCGAGATTAACAAATGATCCTGTGCAATCAATTGTTGAAGAGATCTATTTTCAGGGGGATAAAAATGAGTAATTGGTGTGCCTATTACAGCGATAGTTCTACCTTTTAACTCTATAGATGTTTTGTGGGCTGCAGTATCTATTCCCGACGCCAATCCAGAAATTACTGTTAAATCCTCAGATACTAACTCTTTAACTAATTTCTGTGTTCTTTTTATACCAGTCTCAGAGGGCTTTCTCGATCCTACAACAGCAACTCCCCTAGTATATAGATAATCAAGATTACCTTGATAATATAATAGAGGAAGAGGATATTCAGCATCATTCAATTTAGATAAATAATCTATAGTACCTCTAATAAATACGTTTAGATTAGGAATAGGGGCTTTATTAAATTTTTCCAAAACAAGATTTAAATACTTTTGTGCAATATCCTTTTCAACTAAATCACTCAAGCTAGTTGCATGTGATTTTTCAATTAAATCAACAAGTTGCTTATAGGAAGATACTCTCTCATTTAAAAGATATTCATAGGAGCCAATTTCGAGAGAAGGAGATAATGCGAACATAATTACTCTACGTTTCTAAGAATAGATATAAATATTTCCTAAATAGGACAATCAAATTTATTGTTAATAAAGTTTATTAATCTAACTTATTAATTAGATGTATTAACATTTAATAATGAAGTGTACTAAAAAAATAGTCAAATAGCGATGAAATGAGAATTTCATACTTTAATATATATGACTTCGAAAATCTTTCAGTCCCCTTTTCTTTCATGAGAGATCTTATGTAGTTAAATGTGAAGTAAAAAAATGGGGAGGATTATTTACTGGTTCGCTCTTCTCTGTCGTCCACCAGAAACTCAAGAAAATTTGGTTAAAAAACTAAGTTAAATTTTCAGGGTTAAATAAATATATGAGCCTAGAATTTTCATTACTCAAAAATTATTGGATTCTTTCCTTATAATTTAAATACTCGGTTACTGCGTTTTTTGCGGGCTAAGCACAAAATTTTTCAATCATTCATCCAAAGCCATCTAATTGCCATTTCGATCCTAATTTGGTGGAAGGACAATTTTGACCTAATTGAGGGTCGGCCGGGATTCTGACGAAAAGGGCCGTTTATTGTTTAATTTCGATTCAATATTTAATGCGGAAACCAAGATTGATATTTTATCCTTATAATACTTAACCTCGTTTTGCCAAAGTAAACGAGGTTAAGTATTTAGTCTGACTAGGGGCCTGAGAAAGTTGTTGCTGGTTTTTCCTCAACTGTTTCTTTTAATTGGCTTCTCATTTTAAAGTGCCCTACCAAACTTACTGACGGTATTTCTGTGAATTTACTCAATCGTATTTGAGATTTAAACTCTTCCATTGTCATACCTGTTTCACTTTTGAACTTTTCTGCAAATTGCGGGTCAGCCAATTTTTGAGCAGTAATTTCATTCATATATTTTATATGTTCTGCCATTATTGGATAAATTTCAGTAGGACAATCCTTATGAATTGCCTCCGTTACGGCTTTTGTCGCTTTTTCAATTAATTGAACATCATTAAAAGGTAATGTTTGCGCTAATATGGGATAAGACATAGAAAAATTATCCCCATAAAGCTCGGTAACTCCATTTATTTTGATTTGCCTACTTATTGTTGCCAACTGCATTAAATAATCAATATTTTGGTTAGACAAAGCCAAAGATTCAGAAATAAATTTTTCGACATAAGAGTGTAACAGCTCTTCAGGTCGGTCCAACGATTCCGCTAAAGTTGATAACATTGTGGATAAGGCTACCTTATAAGTGGCTAGAGTTTTTTCTTTTAAGCTAAGTTGGGGTTGTTCTATTTGCAGTTTTTGTTGATAGCTATAGGATGTATCAATAATTTTTGTTATCACAGGTTCAAGTAAAGCTTTATCAATTTGTTCCATACTACAATTAAGCTCTAAATCTTTAAAAAGAGCATTCACTAAATCAAGGCGAGGATTTTCCCACATGCCATAAGTTGATAATTTCATTTTGCTTCCTTACATAATTAGATACTTCCACTCTTCAGGGCGTGGACGTAAAGTAATCTATCACTAATGTATATAAATTAGTAGGGTGCCTCGCGTAAATAGAATAGTGTCTATAATGCGCCATATTTGGCTTTTATAAATTAACATGAATGATAGAAGAATAACTTCTATTTATCATTTATTAGGCCTAGTATTCTCCTGACCGATGTGCGTCCAATGCCAATCGTCCTTGCAATTTCAGATGGATTAAGACCTGATTTAAATAATCTAATAACTTCATCTGAATATTTTTTTGTTGTTGCAGGCCGTCCATGTGATTTACCTTTACTTCTAGCATGAGCAATACCTACTTTAACACGCTCGCGTAAAATTTCCCGCTCAAATTCTGCAAATATTGACAGCAATCCTGCCATTGCTCGACCTGTTGGTGTAGTTAAATCCAAAGCTTCTGTTAGCGAAATAAAACCAACGCCAAGACCATTGAGTTCATTTAGTGTGTGAAAAAGATCATTAACAGAGCGGCCCCATCGATCAAGTTTCCAAACAATAATGACATCGACCTGCCGCCGCCTTGCCTGATTAAGAAGTTCATCGCGCTTTGGCCTTTCTTTTGCACCAGAGCCAATTTCAGCTATTTCAGTTTCAATTTGCCAATCGCGTGCTTTGACATATTTTTTCATTGCCTCAATTTGCAAATCGAGCGTATGTTGATCATGCGTTGAAACTCGGGCATAAATTCCTACTTTCATACCTGGCCAAAAACCCCTTGAAATTCGTCTATCGCAAAGCCTTTAAATATAAGGATCAAAAGTCTTGATTTTTACATGGCCATAAACTACTGTTTTCGGCCGCTTATAAGATAACCAAAATTAGACATGACTGCAATCCATGAGACAGCTTATCCTCGATTAAAACCTAATCCGAGCCCAGATGAACTTGAGAAAAATTTTAAGCCAACCTATGACGAAATATTTTTAATGGAAGATAGTACCAAGTCGTCATTGTCGGACGTTTATAAGTTAGGATTCATATTGACACTAAAATGTTTCCAATGCCTCGGTTATGTGATTAACATTCAAAAAATACCAGAGGTCATTGTTAATTATATTAGTCAAGCAATGGGAATTCAAAATCTCCTCGATTTAAACACCTATTCTTCTTCTGCGAAAAAGCGGCATCGAAAGATCATTTTAAAATATCTTGATATCTCAGATGATAGAACAAAACAGCGAATTTATTTAAAGGAGTGCGCGCTAAAATCAGCATCATTTAAAGAAAGTCTCGCCGATATTATTAACGATATGATTGAAACCTTAGTTAAGGAGCGCTTCGAGTTACCTGGGTTTAGTACATTAGAGCGGCTAGCTCGAGCAGCTAGAGTTATTGTTAACACCAGACTCTGTGAGGAAATAACTAGTAATCTTGATGATAAATCTAAAACTCTTCTTGATAGCCTATTTGATACATCACTTGCTCCTGATAAAGCAACAACTGGCTGGGACTTTTTAAAACAGGAAATGAAAAGCCCAACCACAAATAATGTTAAATTATTTGTCACTAATTTAGAACTGTTAAAAAAATGGAAGGCCGAAGCTCCTGCGTCAACTCATGAGCTCCCAGCCCATCGACTCGAACAATTCGTAGATGAAGCGAGAGCCCTTGATAGCTCTGATATGAAAAATATTAAGCCAGAAAAACGATATGCATTAGCAGCAACGTTACTCCATTTTAAACTTGCTCAAGGATTAGATGATATCGCTATGGTTATGATTCGTTGGATGCGGAAAATGAGGCATGAGGCAAAGGTAGCACTAGATGAATATACGCTATCTAAGAAAACTGAGACTGATTGTTTGGTTAATACTTTACTTGGAGTTTTGCTTGCATCTAATAACCTAGGTACTCCTTCCGAGAGACTAGCCGCTATTGAAAGCAGCTTACCCGAAGATAAAAATGGAATTATTTATCAATGTGAGAAGTATTTAGCTTATGCGAGTGATAACTACTTGCCTTTTATGTTAAAGCTTTATCAAAATAAACGTTACGTTCTGTTTCAGCTGCTTGAACAGATTAGCTTGCAATCAGCCTCAAAGGACAAGTCCTTAGAATTGGCGGTTACTTTTATTATTAAAAATCGTCATAGTAAGCAAAAAACATTGTCAATCATCGCCCATGATTTTGATCAGTTAAGCTGGCTTAGTGAGAAATGGTTCAGTTTTGTTACAAGCCAAAAAAGGCACGATGAAATTATGGAAGTAAATAAAAAGAATTTTGAATTGGCAGTATTTAATGCATTAGCTGATGAAATTAATTGTGCTGATATGTTTTTACCAGGTGCTAACAACTATGATGATCCTAATAAGCCCCTTATTTCATGGGATGATTTTGACACACAACTTGAAGAGTATTGTAATTTAATTAAACAACCGAGTAAATCTTCTGATTTTATTGCCGCACTCCAAATTCAACATTATGCAGCAGCAAAAAAAACAAATGATGGCTTTTTGGCTAATGAATACCTAAGTATTGAAAACTGCGAACCTGTTTTAAAACGTGCCATCAGTAAAAAAGAAGATAAGGCAATAATGTCTTTTGTTGAACAAGTTTCTACTCGATTGCCGCTGACAAATATTGTAGATGTGTTTATTGATATTGAACAATGGCTCAGTATCAGTAAAGACTTTAAACCATTGTCTGGTTTTGATTCTAAAATTAAAGACTATGATATGAGGTTTGTTGCCACTTCTTTTTCCTATGGGTGTAACGTGGGTCCAGTTCAAGCAGAGCGATGCTTACAAAAGTACAGTCGTAAACAAATTGCCTGGCTATTTAACCACCACATCACAGACTATAGGTTAAGTAAGGCAACTGAAAAAATAATTAATGCCTACAATCAATTTGATCTGCCAAAATCATGGGGAACTGGTGAAACTGGATCTGTCGATGGTACTTATTGGAATGTCTACACAAACAATTTACTTGCTGAGCACCACATTCGTTATGGCCAGTACGGTGGGATAGGTTATTACCATGTTTCGGATCAATATATTGCGCTGTTCAGCAATTTTATTCCCTGTGGAGTTTATGAGGCAACATACATTTTTGATGGTATTATTGAAAATGAATCTGATATTCAACCTACTACAATCCATGGAGATACTGGTGCACAAAGCGAAGTGGTATTTGCTTTTGCTTACCTTCTCGCTATACAGCTTATGCCGAGAATTAGAAATTTTAAGCATTTAAAATACTACAGGCCCATTATGAGTGATGGTGTTATATTTGAACATATCGACAGTATTTTTACTAATGATAAGATTGATTGGGAATTGATAGAGGCGCATTACCACGACATGCTACGCGTCGTAATGTCCATTCGGAGTGGTAATATAAAAGCCTCTACAATTTTACGAAAATTATGCACTCAAAGCCGAAAAAATAAAATTTACCAGGCATTTCGTGAGTTGGGGCGTGTTGTTAGAACCATGTTTTTACTCAATTATATCAATGATATTGATTTAAGGCGTTTAATTCAGGCCGCTACTTGTAAAAGTGAGGAATTTAACAATTTCATTGACTGGGTTTCCTTTGGCCGGGATGGAACAATTGAAGATAATTTGCGAGTTAACCAGAAAAAGACTATTAATTTTGGTCGACTTGTTGCGAATGCTGTCATGTTACATGTTGTGGCAAACATGACAAATGTTATTAATGAATTAACTGAAGAAGGTCTTGAGGTTACAGAAAATATGCGAAATGGTCTATCTCCCTATCATGGTGGGCATATTAATAGGTATGGTGTATTTCCATTGAGCATGGATAGAGACAAATTAATGGTTGAATACAAATTGAATTAAAATAGAACATCAAACGGACCTTTCCGTCAGAATCCCGGCCGACCCTCTAATTGCTGTATAAAAACGCTTGCAATAGTCTCTGGTAAAGATCCTCTATGAGAAAATTTAGCGCCTAAAGTATAAGCTAATTTGGTTTCGATTGTATTAAACGATGATACTACTAAATATTCCTTAGCCCGTGTTAAGGCTACATAAAACAATCTTCTTTGCTCACGCAAAAACTCTTCTTTTTCATAACCTTCCAACTCATTATCAATATTAGGGATTAACCCTTGTACGCAACTGGTTACAATAGTTACCTTTGAAGTAAGTCCTTTTGATTTATGTAAACTCATTATACGAACAAAATCACCTTCTTCTGGCATCTCTGGCTGAGTAATCAAATTTTCTAAACAATCCCACAGATCTTTTATTATCGCGAGAGGGTTAGAATTTAAAAATAAAAGTGAAGCTTCTCTCAATATCAATGTTCCTTCTTCTTTGTCTGGAAAAAGATAATCAATTAACTGAGTGACGGAGAGATTTGAAACATCGGATTTTGCAGATAGAAAACTAATATAAGCCTTTTTAATTTGAGAAATTTTATTAATATTTCGACCGTTTATGCATTCATCTAATACTTCACGGACACTTTTCCCTTCTTGCTCACCTATTTCTACAAGTACTTTATACTGATTAGACAGCCAAGTAGAGCTATTCATTCCTAGCCAAAAACGGAGAGAAACAGCATCATCTGGATTAGCAAGAAGATTTAGCAAGGTAATAGCCTTTTGGGCTTTAATATCTTCGACAGCTTCTTCATGGAAAAAACTATGCACAGAGATATTCAGTGCTTGAATGGCATTTCTTAACCTATATCCTAATAATCTACGAGGAGAGAGTATAAGTATATCTCCTGCTTTATATCGTGATTGATCAATTAATGATTTGATAAAATGTGCAATGCCATCTGCTTCTTCAACTGCATTTTTCCATTGAACAATACGGACTTCTCCATCTTCCTTATCAGGATCTGAATTTAATTTATTTGAAGTTCCTGTTGGATGGTTATAACGGATTAATGAATCAGCAAGATCCACGATTTTTTTATCACACCGTCTACATTTGTTAAGCGTTTTATCCTCAACACTCTTGTGTCTTGATGAAAAATCCTCAATACCATTAAAATTAGCGTAACGAAAACTATAAATTGATTGATCTATATCACCCACAATACTGATGCTAATTCTCTCACCTAATAGATCTATAAGTGTTTGCTCAGCTTTATTTAGGTCTTGATATTCATCAACAACTATATGAGAGTATTTATCAAAAATATTACTAGCGGGATTATTTTGTAAATATCGCAAAGTAAGTGGTACTAACTCACCAATAAGCATGGACTTATGCACCTTAAGCCATTGCTCTATCTCGTGTTGGAATAATCTATCTTCCTCATCCTTAAGCCACAATTTTTCTTCTTGTGTTCGTGCCCAAGCCGCCTCAAAAGCCTTGATTCTTTTAAATTTTTCTCTTTTATTGCCAAAATCATGAACTAAATCTAAATCAGCAAGCAATGGACTTAGTTCAAATTGTGGAGACCCTTTTGAGTTAAAAGTTTTAAGAGGACGAGGAGTTCTTTGTAGGCCATCAAACACTTCTTTTTGGTTTAGCAGGCCAAAACAAAAAGAATGTAGTGTCATGGCGTGAATTTTTTCTGCTCCAACAATCCCTAATTGCAATTCTTTTTTTAAATCGTTAGCTGCTGTTCTTGTAAAAGTGACTGCGAGAATTTTTTCTGGGTTAATTTTTTCATTCTCAATTAACCTCATAATTCTTTTTTTCATGATATAAGATTTGCCAGTTCCTGGCCCAGCCATAATTCTAATCCGCGTGGATTGTGAACTTGCTATTTCCAAGCCCTTATCATCTAAATTATCATTCCAACTCATAATAATCCTTATTATCTATTGTCATATAGGTATTTAAATTTTTTGGAAAATAGGTACTTATTCATACAGAGCATTAAATCAAAGATAAGACCAATAATCTCTCATTTAGCTAAGGTGAAAGTTTCAAAAAATAGCAAAAGTTGTCTTTAAAGTATTGTCGTCAAATTTCGAAAAATCTTAAATGAGCTTCATCAAATAAAATTAAATATAAAGTTTGTCTATTAACTTATAAGTTATTAGAGGTAAAAATTGAATCTCATTCCATGTCTCCTAAATCGCATTTTCATATTAAAGGGACACCTCTATCTTCAAATCGATTTAGGAGACGTTATTAAGGGATATTCGGTGCCCCACTAACTTGTTTTTTTGTATAAGTAATAACGACCGTTTTAATTAATATAAAATGTTAATGTATTACACTTTATATTTTTATAATAAACTGTATAATTAATCTTGTAATTGAATGTTAAAACTTAACGGACAATTTTTTGAGTAAAATATGGCCAAAACAATTGCTTATATTCGCGCATCAACTGATAAACAAGATTTAAACAATCAAAAACTTGAAATATTTGAGTTTGCCAAAAAAAATAAACTCGAAGTGGATGATTTTATCCAGATGACTATTTCAAGTAGAAAAACAAGTAAAGAACGACGAATTGATGAGATGCTCGCCGTTTTGAAAGATGCAGATACTCTTATAGTTACAGAATTAAGTCGATTGGGTAGAAGTACAGCTGAAGTTATTGGATTAATTAATGAATTAATAATAAAACAAGTACGAGTAATTGTTATAAAGCAAAACCTTGATATGAAGCAATATGACATGAATTCTAAAATTATGATTACATTGTTCTCACTTTTTGCTGAACTTGAACGTGACCTTATCAGCCTCAGAACTAAAGAGGCTCTAGCAAATAAAAAATCCCAAGGTATTAAATTGGGTAAGCCAAAGGGTACTATTCAGAAAAGTAAGTTTGATAAAGATACTGATAAAATCAAAGAATTATTAATTCTTGGCTTATCGGTTAGAAAAATAGCTTTATTTCTGGGATATACCAATCATATTGGCCTTAATACCTATGTTAATAAAAGAAAATTGCGCGAATATCATACCCTATAATCAAAAAAATCAAGTTTCTCTTCATTTATTTGGAGGGAGCTCAGGATTAAAGTAAGTAAGGATTTTTCTGAAATGATTAATGTTAGAAATGGAAGTTTAGTCAGGGCTCCTATGGCTCTATACTTGAGTCAGTATCTTCGTGAACAAACAAGACTTATTTCTCTAGAAATTGACACCGCAACAGAACAACAGATGTCAAACGAACATGCTTACATCAATGCCTGTATTGAAAAAAATACTATTAAGCTACTTACACCTGAATGGGATCGTCACTCTATAACTCATGCCCAAAAAGAAATCTCGCCGCATGAATTAGATCCTATATCAGCAATGAGATTTGGAATGAGCCCTTTTCAAAATAAGTCGCATCAACAAGAAATTTTAATTTATAAAGTTCCCTGCACTGGAGATCTTACACTTCTGAATATGGCTCCCAATACCAATATGTTAGCCTCGTTGCCTCAAATACAAATTAGTAATGAAACCCTAAGTTTTGAGGTAGTTATTGATACATTTAATCCAGATCAAACAAAACAGACCCTTGAAAACTATATAAACTGGATTAAACAACACATCAACTATTTAAATCATGATTTAAATGAGTACAATGTTTCGCTTAAAGAGATTGTGTTACGTCTTTGTAATAAAAGGAAACTACACATTGATAGCATCTCCTCTATGATAAAGAATATTGGAATTCCAATGAACCGTAGTACTGATGAATTACAACCTCCTACTCCCATGTTACCAGCACAAAACGACAAAGTTAATTATCACTCAGTTGCAATATCATATGGGGGCTTAGATGAAGATATAGCAGATAAACTTAATGATTTTCTAATACAAAATGGCGTGAAAACCTGGTTTTATCCTGAGCATTCATTGCCAGGTGAAAAGCTTCATAGAATGATGAGTAACATGATTAATGAAGCAGATCGGGTTATATTGCTGTGCTCTAAAAGTTCTTTACATAGAAATGGGGTTCTTAATGAACTGGAAAGAATTTTAGAAAGAGAAGCAAGAGAAGGAGCCAGCGCTATCTTAATTCCAATCGCCTTAGATAAATATGTTTTTGAAGAATGGACGCCTGAGAAAAAAGACTTAGCTGATCAAATTCGAACTCGAAATATTATTAGTTTAAATAATATTTGGGATTCTAAACAAATGCAGAGATTATTATTAGCACTCACTAAATAGCGTTTTTACTAAATTTGCGTGGTCATCTCTATTTGTCCACGCAAACTCAAAATATAAGAAGATATATAAAAATCTTATCTATCCCAAACTCCACCTTATTTCACTTTATGCAAACACAATACATGGGTTCTTATTATTGAGAATTCTCTCTATGAGATAGATAAGGTACGTTATCTATCTCAAAGAATAAAATGTTCAAATAAAAATTTTATATCACCAAATTGAAACAGAATTATTAAGTATTACGTTCCCAACCAATCGGAAAAAGATTCCCATCCTTTATTTCTATATACTTCGTCAGGACTTGAAGGAATATAATTTGGGCGTTGCCCACTTTGAGAATAAACTCTCCATTCTGTAAATTTCTTCAACTGAAGTGAATGAACGAATTCTCTTGCTAAAGTAAAATCCCAATAGACTCTTTTTTTCGACGAAATATTCTCCGTACCAAGCCAATCAGACCATGATACCCAACCATTATCTTTGTAAAACTTATCAGGACTCGATGGAATATTTTCTGGTCTTTGAATACTCTTACTATATACGTTCCATTCAGCTCGACTTTTTAGACTTAATGCGCGGGAATACATTCTGGCCAATTCAAATGGAAGAAAAATTTTGCTTCGTTGTTTCTTGTTAGTACCAAGCCAATCAGGCCATGATACCCAACCATCATCTTTATAAGTATTATTAGGGTTTACTGGGATATCGTCTGGTTTTTGACCGCTCTCACGGAATTTCAACCATTCAGCATGACTTCTCAATTTTAAAGAGCGCACAAATCTTCTTGCCTCTTCAAATGATCGAAACTGTTTCTTTTGAAGAGATACACTTCCTGTGCCAAGCCAATCTCCCCAGGATATCCATCCGTTATGCTCATAGGTTTTTTCAGGTGCTGTGGGTATATTTGGAGGCTTATTTCCGCTTTTGCAATACATTGACCAAGCTCTAGCACTTTTTAAACCTAAGGTATGAACAAAAGCTCTAGCTAAATCAAATGAAAGAAAGTTTTTTTGGCTATTTGCTACATTACCGGTTCCCAACCAGTCACCTATCCCGTTCCATCCATGATTTTTATAGACTTGATCAGGATTAGACGGAATATCAACAGGTTTCAAGCCATTCCTACAATAATCGACCCAATCATGTTGTCCTTTTAAATTAAGCGATTGGGTAAACTTTCTTGCCTCTTGAAAACTTCTATAAACAATGGGGGATTTATTAATTATTTGTAAGTATAGACTTTCTAATAACTTCTCTTGAAAACCATCTAACTTAATAAACTTAAGTTGCTCGGAAATAACGATATGTTCAGATACAGCAATATTTTTTCCCTTACTAAACTTAATTTTCTTAATCTCATCAATTAATCTTTCATCGTGTGATGAAAGAGCCCTGATAATACTCATTAAATTTTTAAAGGGGCTGCTTGTAATAACATCCTCTATCTCTTCGGTTGTTTGATGAAAAATAGGAACAATAATATAACCAAATTTTTTATTCTTAAAATCAGCACGTCTAAGTGCCCGGCCAGTAGCTTGAATAATATCAGTCTTTGAGTTTTTAGGATCGCAGAAATAAACAGCATCAATTGATGGAACATCAACACCTTCAGTTAAGCAACGTGCATTCGTCATTATCGATTTAGGTGATCTAACAAAGTCATTCATAATAACTTTACGCTCGTTAGTGCTTTGTCCCCCATTCACATGATAAGAAAAAGTATTAATATAGTCCCTCTTATGTCTTTCTTTGAATGCATGAGCTTTTTTAACTGATGAGTGAAATGTCACCACATGAGTTGAACCATACTCAGTCATAAATTTTTCGAGCGCATAATGATGAGCTATTTCATCTATAGTATGATTATCGGACACATAATTTCTTTGTATTAATGCTTGCTGAATTTCGCTCCTGGTAATACCTACTGCAACAATTTGATAATCAACAAGTATCCCTCTGTCTATTGCCTCTTTAAAACTCATCCGGTGAAACTCGCAACCAAATATAAGGGGATTGCTCATATCTTGGATGTAATCGGCGCTTTCACCCATCAGCGATGATTTGATGTTGTTTGAAAATACTCGTGGCGTCGCCGTCATGTATAGGCGCTTTTTGACAAGGATGTTGGAGTCAGAGTGTATGAATCCATATTTACCGAGCTTACTACCTGCTGTTTTATGTGCCTCATCGCAAATAGCTAAGTCAAACTGAAATTTTGTTCCTCTAATTGCCTCAGCAACCTTTTCTAGACTTTGATATGTGGAATACACAATTGTTTGATCGTTCTTTTTAAGAAATTTGCGAATTTCATTTGGTTCAGTCGATACACTGCCGCCTATGTCAAATAGATTTGAAATCAAACTATCCTTACTTTTATCAATATCTTGCTCTGAGCAAACACAGATATACGGTATATAAGAACTATTAGATAGCCATTCATCTTTAATTTGCTTGAGCAAAGCAAGTGATGGCACTAAGATGAGAGTATGCTTGGTGTTTAAGGCTTCCTTTATCCATAAAGATACGAGTGTTTTACCCGCCCCACAAGGTAGGATCAACTGACCTCTATCACTTTTGCCAAACCCCTTAACTACTTTTTCTATTGCAATTTTTTGATAATCTTTGGGAGCTTTGAACTTTGAGGCCTGAGTAGGCAGGCCTATTGCCATTCTTTTAATCTGTTTCAAAGGTGCAGCTGTAAGATTAATAAGATCGCAATAAGTCACTATGGTTAATTTTTCTCTCTTTTTTGATTCTGTATGCTTATCAACACCTGAAGCATTGGTGAATATGATAAATCGGTCTGCTTTATCGCCTTCAGCAAATAAATTCGCAAGCTTGTCCTTTGTCCAGTAAATTTTACTGCTTTGATTATTTTTAAATTTACATTGAACTACCGTTAATGAACCATCATGACCTTCTAATACCAAATCAACACCATGGTCTATTTTATTAAAACCAAGCTTTTCTTTGATATCAGCGGGCACCTCATGAAAGCGCCATACGTTTTTATAATCATTTTTTAATCTTGGTTCCGTAAGATACAAATACTGGCAAAATTGTTCGAAAAAAACTCCTGCGGATTTATTACCATGGCTATTGTATTTTATAAGCTCTTCATAGACATCTTGCCAAGAGCTAGCCGATTTGATTATTTTTGAAAAGAGCGTCATTTTGAACCTGTTATAGCAATGTCTTAAATTATTCAAAGTACAGATTTGGGATAAGCCAAAGCATCATCAATGTCTTTAGCAGGCATGATATTGTTTATTTTTTTATAATCAAGTGTAGCAATTAGACTAATAACTTTTGTTTACACATTTATTTAAAAATTTATATTTTTCTTCATAAATGATGCAATCTACAATAAATTCCAAATAATTCACTAAGAAATAAAAAGAGAGAGAATAATATTCATTTAGTATCTTTAGCGCTAACGCCCATCAGAATTCTGCGTTATCATTTAACCAACAGAAATTTTAAAAATATTCCTAATAATATAGCAATTATGATTGAACAATCCTTCGATACACTATCACGACACCCCGACTTTCAAGTTTTAAAGCGGGTGCCTATGCAACTTGAAGTACGTGCGGCTCAACCTTTATCCAAAGTATTTATGACAACCATCATTGATTTGGAAACAATGGGCATGGATGCAAACCAACATGAAATCATTGAAATAGGGATGCTTTCATTTTCATTTTCCAATGAAGATGGAATTCTAGGAATTAAACATACTTATAATGAGCTGAATGATCCAGGCAAACCAATACCCCCTGAAATTACAAAAATTACCGGGATTCATAACGAAGATGTAACTGGCAAAGCAATTAATTGGGACTTTGTTTTGCAAGTTCTAAAAGAGAGTCACTTAATAATATGCCACAATGCTCAATTTGACCGTAACTTTTTAGAGTTACAAACACCCGAAGAGATACAGGAACGAGTTACCGCCCTACCCTTCGGTTGCACAATAAAAGACATTGATTGGAAAGAGCGGGACTATGAAAGTTCAAAGCTTGATTATCTGAACTGGAAGTTGGGCTATTTTTATGATGGGCATCGAGCAATTAACGATTGCTGGGCTACCCTGAATCTTCTGCTTCACGAACCAGGCGCTTTCGATGAGCTAAAAAGTAGAGTACGCAAGAGACAAACTCTTATTTGCGCAGAGAATGCCCCTTTTGACAAAAAAGACTTCTTAAAAAATCGACTTTATCGCTGGTCTGATGGCACAGGAAAACTTCCAAAATGCTGGTGGGCAATCGTAGATAACGATGTGTTAGCCGAAGAAAAAGCATGGCTCGATGCTGAAATTTATGGACAAGCAAATAAAAGCAATTCGCTTCCCCAAAGTGAAATTACTGCTCGAAACCGTTATTCATTTAGAGCAGAATTAATTAAATAATATTTTAAAGGGGTTATACACTCATTGTACTCTCACTTCTGTAGCTCTCTAAGCATTTTCTGTTTATATCAAAAGTAGTATAAATTGCACCTAATTAACGGTTCCAATGTATACTCTCCAAATAATACTATTCTCTATAGTTGAAGATTAAATGAACTCCTTATTAACCACTACTCGACTCATTATTAGCAAACCTTCTCTGAATGATTTGGACAATCTATTTACGCTTCAATCAAACTCAGAAGTGATGCGTTTTATAGGTAATGGGAAACGGGATAGAAATGAGGTGATGCTTGGATTAGAAAAAGCCATTTATCACGTTCAAAAACATCAATTTAGCCTTGGCTCGGTTTTTGTAAAAGACTCACAGGAATTTATCGGTCGCGCAGGACTTATCTATTTTAATTATGATGACAATCAACCCGAAGTTGAACTCGCTTATGCTTTATTGCCTCAATATTGGGGTAAAGGGTATGCTACGGAAATCACGACATCTCTAATTGACTTTGCTTTTCGAAACCTCAACATGCAAAAGCTAATCGCAGTAGTCCATCCTGAAAATGCCTCTTCCCAAAATGTATTAATCAAATGCGGGATGAGTAACGCAGGAAAAATCAATTACTGGAATAAGGAGGTTATGAAATTTGAAATAAACAAATCCTAATTATCTCATTCATTCTCATCTAAGTTTAATTCAAGTTGAATGCCTTCATGGATTCGCTCCTGCTTCAATTTAATTCCTACGCCTAATAATCGTACGGGCAAACGTTTTCTCAAAAATCCTTCATGGATGAGTTGGCATAGAAGAGTTAAATCAAGGCTGTCATGCACGCACTCCACCGTGGTTTGTTGAAAATCATTAAATTTTAATTTAATAAAAAGAGTGTGTATTGAAGACAATGCTTCAGCGCGCTTAATTCGTGCTTCTAGACGAATCATTAATTCAGGGAGCGCCGCAAAGCAGGATTCTGCATCGGGTAAATCCTGCAAATAAGTTTCTTCAACACTTATTGATTTTCGAATACGCTCCGGATTAACGGGACGCTCATCAATACCACGCGCTAAATCATAAAGTCGCCGCCCCATAACACCAAATTCACTGGATAAATACTCTATGGAAAAATGGTGTAAATCACCACATGTTTTAATATTCAAAGAGTTTAGTTTTTCTTCCATTTTAGGCCCCACTCCAAATAATTTGCGCACCGGTAAATCAATCATAAATGCGGCTACTTCTTCGGGTCGAATCACCTTTTGTCCATTAGGTTTATGCCAGTCACTGGCAATTTTTGCTAAACTCTTGTTCGGTGCAATTCCAGCGCTCGCTGTAAGTTTTCGTTCCTGATAAATGCGCGCGCGTAATTCTTGCGCCATCCACGTCGCACTCCCTTTGCAATTAGGAGAGTCCGTCACATCAAGATAAGCTTCATCCAAAGATAAAGGTTCAATCAAATCGGTATACTCTTCAAATAAGGCCCTAATGTATTGGCTTTCGTTTCGATACACCTCCATGCGTACGGGTCGCAAGATGAGGTTGCGGCATAACTTTAATGCATGTGCTGTGGGCATGGCGGAGCGTACCCCATAGGCTCGCGCCGCATAATTGCACGTTGCAATAACCCCTCTTCGGTCAGCCGCCCCTCCTACTGCGATGGGTTTATTGGCAAGCTCAGGAAAATCGCGCATTTCGATTGCCGCATAAAAACAATCCATATCAATATGAATGATTTTCCTGATTGGACTCATTTCAATTGTATCCTTGAGTTCATTCATAATAAAAACCTTCAATACAAACGAACTTGAGGAACCTCAGACCACCGAGTGGTATAAGCAGGTGATTTAAGTTCAGCACGCATAGCCCAAGGTTTTGAATATCCCTCTGCCGCGAGTCGAATCGTGCTTCTTCCATACTTTTGATTGATTTGTTCAAAAACACGCATCAATTGCTCGGTGTGGTTTAGTTGCTCATCACTTAGCTGATGAAACATATCCAATTGCCTGGGGTCTTTAGGAATTAAATCAAGAAGACTTACCCCTGCTTTTTTATAGAAATATCCTGGTTTAAAAATGTGTTGCAGACATCGCTTGGCGATTTTGGTAATTAATCGCAAATCATCCGTGGGATTAATGAGCTTAAATTCTATAGATTGAAAGTGTTGTGCCAAATCTTCACGAAACCGATTGGTATGGACAAAAACAACCATACGCTGAGCTACCAATTGCTGATTGCGCATTTTCTCAACGGCTCTGGCGCAATGACTACTCACAGATTCAGCAACGGAGGAAAATCGTGTTTGCATCTGCCCAAAACTTTTGGACGACATGATACTTTGTTTCGGCTCGGCCTCTTCTAAACCACCACAGGCAATTCCTTGCAGCTCGAGCGCGGTACGCATCAACACGACATTAAAGCTTTTCTTCAAAAGATGAGGATTGGTCATTGCCAAATCATAGGCCGTATGTAAACCTTTCGCGATTAATTTATTTTCCCATTGCCGCCCTACTCCCCATACGTCCCCTACTGCTATTTGCTTTAATAATTGTTCACGATTTGACGTGATATTAAATACAGGTATCTTAAAGACCTTTTTACATAAATGATTCGCCACTTTAGCTAATGTTTTAGTTGGTCCAATCCCTATAGAAGTAGGTATTCCCGTATGCTTTAAAATTTTCTTCTGTAATTGCTCACAAAAGGAGTCATGAAAAGCAGAGGGCAAACTACTTAAATCAAGAAATGCTTCATCAATGGAGTAGATTTCTAAATGCGGCCAGCTCTCTTCAATAGTACACATCACTCGATGACTGATGTTGCCATAAAGCGTATAATTCGAAGAAAAAGCGTGCACTCCATGCTGTTTGCACAAACTTTTAATTTTAAAATAAGGCTCACCCATGGCAATGCCCAGTGCTTTAGCCTCATTGGAGCGTGCAATGCAACATCCGTCATTATTGGATAGCACCACGATGGGCACATCCTTTAAATCAGGACGAAACAAGCGTTCGCAACTGGCGTAAAAATTATTGCAGTCAACCAGGGCAAACATGTTAGGCGAGCTCATGAAGAACTAAAGTCACGACACCCCAAATCACCATTTCATCCTCTTCAGTAATCTCAATGGGATTAAATTTGGGATTGGCAGGAAGCAATTGAATCTTGCCTGCCTTATTTGAAAGACGTTTCACCGTGAGCTCACCATTGACTGCCGCAATGACAATTCGCCCATCAGAAGGTTCGATGCTTCGATCCACCAAAAGCCAATCGCCTGAAAAAATACCCGCCTCCACCATCGAATCGCCAGTAGCTTGCAACACAAAGGTAGCCGAAGGATGTTTAATGAATTGGGTATTTAAATCGAGATATCCTTCAATATAATCATCAGCAGGCGATGGAAAACCGGCCTGAATTTTACTGGCAAATACCGGCAATTGATAAGACTCGCGATTTTTTAATTGCTCTAATTCGGCAAGTGTGGATACCGGTAAACGAACTGCCTTGGTAGGCTCACCCCTGGGACGCCCTGCCCCTGCTCTTTTTCCGCCTCGTGGTGACATGATGACTCTTTTTTTGATTAACGTACAAATATCATAGACAGAGAAAAACGCGCTGTAAAGCTCTCCTAAAAGCTCCATGGACTGAAATTCACCCTAAGCCTCAGAGAATATTGAGAAAAAAATATTTATCTTTTTTTATTAAAGCAATGGCTCCATTGCCAATGGATGGTCAAAATCAGCCTTATTCATTAAAGTACTCACCCGATATCCTTCCAAATCCTCATAGGGATATGGTTTCATTAAGCCATTCAATTGTTCTTTAGAACATTGGGAGTTATCGAGCCAAATGGTTTGAGCTTCTTCATCTAAGATTACGGGCATCCGATGATGGACTGGCTCCATCAGTGGGTTGGCATCGGTTGTGATGAGACAACAGGAATAAATCATCTCTTCTTCATGCTGCCAGGAATCCCAAAGCGCTGCCACGGCCAGCAAATCATGATTCTTTTTTTGAAAAAAATAAGGTTGTTTTACCCCGCCCTCCTGGTGCCATTCATAAAAACCACTCATGGGCATTAAACAGCGTTTGGATTGCATCAGTTGGCGAAAAGCAGGTTTTTCAAAAAGAGTTTCAGCACGTGCATTGATAAGGATTCCAATTTTCTTTCGGTCGGTAGTCCACGAAGGAATAAGTCCCCAGCGCAATAACACACTTTGAACTTCATGGGCATTGGTTTCCACAAGACACACCACTTCAGCCCCGGGCGCAATATTATATCGCGGAGTGATTTCAATTGAATTGGATAAATGAAATTGATACTTTAACTTCTCATAAGAAGCGACATAAGCAAATCGACCGCACATGATTTCATCCATTTAGGAAGTTTTATCAGTATAGTCCTTTATCGAATGTGTATTCCGGAGCGAAATGATCACCAATTCCGGCCGCATTTGATCGCAGATTCCGGA
>NZ_QHJG01000029.1:0-55784 GCF_003184185.1 Legionella qingyii
TCAACAAGAGAGTCCTCACTATGGCTAAATTTTGTGAGGATCTCTCAGGCTTTATGCGCGGGCTCTCTACAGAGACACACTAAAACGCACCTATTTTTAATGCGGTCTTTACTGGACTCCGAGCATAAAGCGGGGAATGTAGGCTAATGCAGCATAACCTGAACGAATCGGAACCCCGAGTTTATCATTCTCACTTCACCCGGCATCCCAATTTTTTCCGCGCAGAAAAAAACTATTTTTCCAAAATTTCTTGCAAGAAATTGCTCATTGCTTGCCATGAACGTTGAGCGGCAACTGCATTGTAAATGGTTCCCAATTGCGTATCATGCGCCAATGGGTTAGTAAAAGCATGCTGTACATGTCCGTACATATGCATTTGCCAATCTACATTCGCATCAGTCATCTCTTTGCAAAATGCCTGTGCTGTATCGGGTTGAACCATGGGGTCATCATAGCCATGTAAAGCTAAAATTTTAGCTTTAATCGGTTCGGATTTCAGATTTCCAGGTTTGTGCAGCAAACCATGAAAACTTACTACACCTTTGATGGATGCTCCAGAACGTGCTAACTCAAGAGCACACATACCGCCAAAACAAAACCCAATAATTGCAACTTGCTTACTATCAACCTCAGACATAGAACTTACAGCAGTCAATCCAGCTTGAACACGACGTCGTAATAGGGCCTGATCAGAAATCAAAGGAGTCATTAATGCCTGTTTTTCTTCTGTAGTAGAACCAAGCTTGCCTTGACCATACATATCTACAGCAAAACCAACATAGCCCATCTCTGCAAGTAATTTTGCCTTGTCGCATGCAAATTCATTACGACCAGACCAATCATGAACGACCAGTACAGCAGGACGCGGGGCCGCAAAAGATTTGTCATAAGCAACAAATCCATGGAGTTCCTGTCCATCATCATGATAAATATAATTTGAAGTATGCATCTCAAGCCCCCTGAAATAAACCCGAATTAACTTTTAGGAGCTCTAGTTTATAAAATTGAGCTAAAGAGATAAAGTTATGAAATGCATTAAGTTCTACTGCTGCATATAACATCATTTGCATTTTCCACCCTTTTTTTTACCGTAAAACGTTTGCCAGGTTTAAACCAATTAAAGATAAAACGATCAAATACTCCATTGATAAAATGTTGTATTTTAGATGCTACACTTAAAATAAAAAGGACTTACGAAAAACTCCAAGGTCGAGGCAAACAATGTTTTTAATGAGGGAGTTTAGATAGACTAAATGACCGAAGTAAAAACATTTTTTAACGAAGAGATTGGGGTTTTTCGTAAGTCCCGACAAACTCAGAAGGGGATATAATTATGATAACTTCATCATTAATCCATGTACGAGATATTTTACATGCACAATTGTGTTATCAAGCGTTTATTACTCCTATCTTTTTTCCTTTGGAAAAGGAATATAGAGATTTTGCCAAACTGGCTTGTGAGTTTATTGAGGGAAAGCGAACGGAAGTAATTCACCAAGAGTTCCCACGACACCATGTACTGCATCGTTTTGTAGCCCCAAAAAACTCAAATGGGAAAAAAATACTGATTACTCATGGATGGATATCACGTGCAGCCTATATGGCACGCATTATCCAGGCTCTATACCAGCAAGGTTATGAAGTATATGCTCTCGATTTTCCCGCACATGGAGAAGCAAAAGGATTACAACTCCCCTGGACTGATGCGGTTGCTATTCTGAAGGATGCCATCAATCAACATGGACCATTCTATGCCGTCATTGGACATTCTTTCGGTGGCTCGATGTTACTCAATACCCTCAATATAGCGGGTCAACTTCCTGAATGGCAATTAAATCATAAACCTGAACGCGCAATTTTAATTGCATCACCAACACGAATGCGCAGTCCTGTTAATCACATTGCAAAAAAATTCAAACTAACTGGCCATGGGTATCTGCAGTTACGCCAGGTTATGAAGCAACAAGCACAATTTGATATTAAGCTAATACGGTTACACCATTTCATTGCTCAATCCCCTGACATCTCTTTTTTATGCATTCATGGTGAGTTAGATAATACAATTAGCACTAAAGAATCAATTGTGTTTTGTGAAAAATATCCAAACTCCAAGCTTTGCTTACTTCCCGATGCAAATCATGTAAGTGTTTTATTGGATGAACGAGTTGGACCATTGGTTTGTAATTTTTTGGAGTGAACGGTAACCGGGGTGAAGCGAAGCCCGGTATTTCTATCATAGATTGCCCGGGTTCCGCCTCGCTTCACCCAGGCTAGATGTTATGTGTTCGCGAGGATAGGTCAATCCCGAACGCAGTGAGGAAGCTCCAGAATTAAGGAATTACTCACTTTCTATATATTGCCGCAGTTTTTTCATGGCATTTTTTTCAAGCTGACGAACCCGTTCAGCAGACACGCCGTATTTCTTAGCCAAATCGTGCAATGTTAGCTTTTCTTCAGCTAACCATCGTTGCTGTAAAATGTCTTGGCTGCGCTCGTCTAACTGATCCAGAGCAAGCATCAGTCGTTCACGCCCATGATCGCCAGCATTTTCCTTTTCCAACAATATAGAAGGGTCGTCATTCGCGTTAAATAAATAACGCTCTGGTGCTGTATAAAACTCATCATGCTCATCCGCATCAGGAGCATCATAAGGTGTGTCCATCGCGTTCAGACGTTGTTCCATGACTAATACGTCTTCGCGGCTTACACCCAAATCATTTGCTACAGCATTCACCTCTTCATTACTCATCCAGCCTAAACGATTTTTCATTTGGCGAAGATTAAAAAATAATTTACGCTGTGCTTTGGTTGTTGCAATTTTCACGATACGCCAGTTGCGTAAAACAAACTCATGGATTTCTGCTTTTATCCAGTGCACGGCAAAGGAAACAAGACGAACACCCATCTTGGGATCGAAGCGTTTGACCGCCTTCATCAAACCTATATTGCCTTCCTGAATTAAATCGTTCAGAGGTAAACCATATCCTAAATAACCACGAGCGACTCGAACAACATAACGTAAATGAGCAAGAACCAAAAGTCGTGCAGCTTCAAGATCCCCTTCAGTATGAAAACGCTCGGCATAAGCGATTTCTTCCTCTAAGGATAACATAGGAATTTGATTAACCCTGTGAATGTACGAATCAAGACTGCCCACAGGTAAATTCATTTCGGCAAGTTGCAAATATTGACTCATGCTTCTTCCTTTAAAAATTTCTCTGTAAAAACAAGATGTAAAATTAAAGAACAACTCATAATTGTGGTTCAATGGAAGCCAATTGTCGTTTTACAGATAAACGCGCCCCCATCCATCCTAGTATAATTGCAAATAAAATAAGTAGCAAGATCTGTCGCATTGATAAGCCAGTTAACGGATAGTGCATTTGATAAGCAACGGCCAACTGATTTACCGCAGCTCCCAAGCTAAAAATAAAAATATTCACCATAAAAATCGCAAAAACAGCACCTAGAGCACCATACCAAACCCCTGAGTATAAAAAAGGCCTGAGAATAAACGGATCTTTTGCTCCAATTAACTTTAAAACCTGAATTTCTTCTTGTCGGCTATGAAGGGCCAGGCGGAGTGTAGTACCCACAATCATAATGACCGCCGTTGCTAGTAAGGCCAATAATGCATCTGCAAACTTGGCTGCAAAACCTAAAAGTGCATGCAAACGACTAATCCACTCCATATCAACCTTTGCATTTTCTACTTGCGCTATAGTTTTTAATTGCCGTGCTAATAAATCTAATTTTGCGGGCGAGTCGATAATCAAAGCAGGGACAACATCCACTACGGCAGGTAAAGGGTTTTCAGGAAGATAACGCATAATATCCTGCATCCCCTCTTGATGAATTAATTCAGACAACCCCTCCGCAGAAGTTTTTAAGGAAACTTGAGCCACGCCATCTGTTCCACGAACTTTTTGCAATACTAATTGCTGTTCTGTTTCTGATAACCCAGGTGTTAAATAGAGCGAAATGTGCCCTCCACGTTGCCAACTCGCGGTTAATTTGGCCAGGTTGTCAGAAAACACCCAAAAAAGAGCCGGCAAGGCTAAAGCAATAGCAATCACAAGGGAGGTCATCATGGTAGCCAATGGTTTGCGGCATAATGAATTTAAACTGAGGATCGCTGCTTGCAGATGATAAGCGAGGATTGCTTGTGCTCGTTTTAACACATTCGTCCTCCTTTAAGCATGACAATACGATGTTTCATTCCTGCAATCAATGGCAAATCATGTGTGGCAATGAGTATACTGACACCCACTTGATTAAATTGCTCAAAAATAGTCATGATTTCTGCTGACAGTTTGGGATCAAGATTTCCAGTAGGCTCATCAGCCAATAACAAGGCCGGCTTATGTACTACAGCGCGCGCAATTCCCACGCGTTGCTGTTCACCACCTGATAAATGGACAGGAAGCATTTTTTCCTTGCTTAATAGCCCCACCATATCCAAAGCTGCATGCACTCTTTTGGCAATCATAGGATAAGCCATGCCTTGAATTTGCAAAGGCAAAGCTACATTATCAAATACGGTGCGATCATTAAGTAAATAGGGGGATTGGAACGTTATACCCAATTGGCTGCGATGTGCAGCAACATCGCGTTTTTTTAACTGGTTCAAACGCAAACCATTCACAGTTAGTTGACCGGAAGTGGGCCACTCTAAAAGAGCTATCAATTTAAGTAAAGTACTTTTCCCCGCCCCCGAATGACCGGTAAGAAAAGCCATCTCTCCTTTTTGCAAAGAAAAATTTACCTGGCTTAACGCTTCAAATCCACCTGGATAGCGTTTAGTCACTTGGTCAAATGTGATCATTAAATAGTGCACCAACAAATTGCGCTGCATCAAAGGGTCGTAAATCCTCTATCCCTTCACCAATCCCTATGTAACGAAAGGGTATTCCTAGTTCATTAGCAATAGCAAATAAAATTCCACCTTTAGCAGTACCATCTAATTTTGTCATGGTAATTCCGGTCAATCCAATTGCTTCATTAAATTGTCGTGCTTGAACTAAAGCATTTTGCCCTATGCTTGCGTCCAATATCAACATTGTTTCATGAGGAGCCTCAGGACATAGTTTCTGCAATACACGTTTTACCTTTTTCAATTCGTCCATTAAATTCCCTTGTGTATGCAACCTACCCGCAGTATCTGCGATTAAGACATCTATTTTGCGTGCTTTTGCCGCTTGCAGAGCATCAAAAATCACCGAAGCACTATCTGCTCCTGTATGTTGGGCAATCACTGGGATATCATTTCGCTCCCCCCAAACATGCAATTGCTCCACTGCGGCTGCTCTAAAAGTATCACCCGCAGCCAGCATAACCTTTTTGCCTTGCTGCTGAAATTGCTTTGCCAGTTTCCCTATGGTAGTCGTTTTACCTGCACCATTCACGCCGACCATTAAGATAACAAAAGGAGAATGATCTGCGGTTTCTATAGTTAAGGGCTGATTGTTTTGACTCAAAATTGATTGTAAATGCGACTTCAATGCGTCATAAACGGCATTACCATCAGATAACTGTTTACGAGCCAAGCTATCAGTCAACTGATTTAATACAGCTTGTGTTGTCTCCACACCCAAATCAGCACTGACTAAAAGAGTTTCCAACTCATCCAATAAGTCTTGGCTAATTTCCTTTTTACCTAACAAAAGTCGGCCAAGCCCATCACCAAGTTGGTGACGGGTTTTACTTAATCCTTTCCTGAAACGTGCAAAAATCCCTTCCTTTATCGGCTCTTGTTCCTGCTCGGTCACCTCTATAGGAGTTTGACGCAACGAATCAGTTTCACCTTGCGAACGATCGGGCTCTGCAGGAGTCGAATTATGACTTTTTTTAAACCATTTAATCATTTACTGTACAAATCCTGTAAAATATGGAATTCTATCATCTTTTTCACTTTGAGGTTAAGTTGTGCGCAAAATACTCTTTACTCTATTCATGTTACTATCTTGCCAGACCTTTAGCCAAGTTCAAGAGTTTACCTTGAATAATGGTTTAAAAATATTGGTTAAAGAAGATCACCGAGCGCCTATCGCCGTATCCATGATTTGGTACAACGTAGGATCCGCAGATGAGCCAGGTGGAATCACAGGTGTATCTCATGCTATGGAACATATGATGTTTAAAGGTACTAAAAAATTTCCTTTAGGCGTCTTCTCTAAAACTATAGCATCAATTGGTGGCCAAGCGAATGCATTTACCAATAATGATTACACCGCTTTTTTTGAAAAAACAGATGCCTCAAAACTTGCCAGCAGTTTCGAGTTGGAAGCCGATCGCATGAATCATTTACTTTTTGATTCCAATGAATTTGCTAAAGAAATTAAAGTAATCCAGGAAGAACGGCGTCTTCGTACTGATGATAATCCTCAAGCACTTGCCTTTGAACGTTTTCTGGCAACTGCTCATCTAAACGCTCCTTATCATCATCCGGTGATTGGTTGGATGAGTGACCTAAAAAACATGAAGGTTGAAGATCTACAAGAATGGTATAAAAAATATTATGCGCCGAATAATGCAACGTTGGTTGTAGTAGGCGACGTTAATCCCGAAAAGGTTCGTATTTTGGCAGAACAATACTTCGGCGCCTTACCAAAATATCCAATTCCTGAGCGTAGATTGCAAAAAGAACCGCCTTCGTTAGGTCAAAAGATTGTTCGAATTCAAGCCCCGGCAAAACTACCCTTATTGATGATAGGTTATTCAGCGCCGAGCGTAAGCACGACAAAAGAACCCTATGAGCCTTATGCTTTGGAAATCATCGCAGGAATTTTGGATGCAGGTGAAAGCGCTCGTTTTTCTAAAAATCTGATTCGCGGCAAACACATTGCCACAGGTGCGGACACTTATTATAACCCATATACAAGATATCAAACTCAATTTATCATATATGGTTCGCCCAGCCAAAACCATACCCTAGATGATTTGCAAAATGGGCTTTTTAGCGAATTAGATGATTTGAAGAACAATCCTGTTAGCGAGATAGAATTGCAACGAATTAAAAATCAAATCATTGCGCAAAAGACTTTTGAAAAGGATTCAATCTTCGGACAAGCCTCAGAATTGGGTCTTTTACAAACTATTGGGATCGGCTGGCAAAAAGCAGATGATTATACCAAAGCAATCAATGCGATTACGCCACAACAAGTACAACAAACGGCTCAACGTTATTTTCAAGAAAAGAACATGACAACGGCAATATTAGAACCTCAAACACAAAAGGTGACAGCATGAGAATTTTTAGCGCATGTATTGCGGCATTGCTGATTGCACTGCCACATACAACAGCAGCAAATACGTTCAAAACAGAAAAATGGTTCACTAAAAATGGAGTTCGGGTTGTTTTTTACTCTGCCATGGAAGTGCCCATGCTTGATATCAGCTTAGCATTTGCTGCAGGGTCTGCATATGATGAAAATCAATTTGGATTAAGTGCCTTAACAAGCCGTGTAATGAACCAGGGTAATGCAGGTCAAGATGCAAACAAAATAGCTGAGTCTCTGGCAGATGTGGGTGCTCAATATGGAGCCGAGATCAACAGAGATATGGTGATATTTAGTCTAAGAACTCTAGTCGACCAAAAGGCATTGCCCAAAGCAGTGAATACCTTTGCCCAAATCATTAATCACCCGGACTTTCCTGAACAAGCGTTTGCAAGAGAAAAAAAACAACTGCTAATGGCTATTGAACAACGTCAAGAGTCACCCGAAGAAGTAGCCAACCTGCATTTTTTCCAAGCTTTATATCAGCAACATCCCTATGCGCATCCTGTTAATGGTACGGCCGAGACTGTTAATGCCATTAATAAGAACCAGGTTATTGAATTTAATAAACGATATTATGTCGCAAAAAACGCTATTTTAGTTTTGGTAGGTGCAATTAATAGTGAGACGGCCCATCAGCTTGCCGATCAACTGACGCAAGAACTTCCCGAAGGACATTCAGCTCCCCCCATTCCCAAAGCCACCCAATTAGCTAAGGCAGAAACAGTAAATATTCCTTTCCCCTCCTCCCAAACGGTGATACGGCTTGGCCAGATTGGTATTGATCATCATGCACCAAACTATTTCCCTCTCATTGTAGGAAATTATATTTTAGGCGGTGGTGCTTTAGTGTCCCGACTCGCGATAGAAGTTAGAGAAAAACGAGGCTTGACCTATGGAATCGATAGTCAATTTGTTCCTATGTCAGGAAAAGGGCCTTTTCTTATCAGTCTATCCACGAAAAATAAACAAACCAAAAACGCATTAGATATCATTCAAGATGTTTTGCGAACCTACATTAATAAGGGACCAACTGATGAAGAAATGAATGCGGCAAAACAATACCTTACTGGAAGTTTCCCTCTTTCTTTATCAGGTAATCGCAGTATTGCAAATATTTTATTGCGGATGACTTTTTATCATCTGCCAGAAGATTTTCTCGACACTTATACTGATCGTATTAATTCGGTAACCAGTGATCAAGTAAGACAAGCATTCCAGCAACAAGTTAATCCCGATAAATTATTACTGCTTACGGTAGGCAAATCGTGAAACAGGTTATTCGCATTATAGGCGGGTTATATCGAGGAAAAAAATTACATTTCCCAGATGTAGAGGGGTTACGCCCCACCCCGGATCGGGTGCGCGAGACTTTATTTAATTGGCTCATGCATGACATCAGAGATGCACGCTGCCTGGATGCGTTTGCAGGCAGTGGTGCCTTGGGTTTGGAAGCATTTTCCAGAGGAGCAGCACGAGTTGTTTTTCTTGAGCAATCGCCAAAAGCATATTCCAATTTACAGAAAATAATCACTGCGTTTAACAGTCCAACACTCAAATTACTGCAAACAGATGCATTGCAATATTTTCAGCGCAGCCAGGAAGAGTTTGATATCATTTTTCTGGATCCTCCTTTTGCTCAAAATTATCTCCCTCAGTGCCTTGCAGATATAACACAAGGCAATATTCTAAAACGAGGAGGTCTTATTTACTTGGAATCTCCGACTATTATCGACTTGGATGAAAAGCAGTGGCGTCAAATAAAACTTAAACACGCGGGACAAGTTGTATATGCATTATTTGAAAAATTAAATTAATCTTCATATTTGCCATCTCTGTGCAGCGAAATAAAAGGCGATTCTATGCTATCAAATAACAAATTTTGCTTCGCTGCATCTAGGCTACGATATGATTAATAGCAAAAATTTTGCAAAATTATTTCCATTTAAATTCATACAATTCCTCATTTATAGGCTTGACAAGCAGCCTAGCTCCTGTTTCAATCAAACGAATATTTCCAGACATTAAAGAAGATTGAATGAACAATAAGCTTCTCATGCTATTTATTGCCTCAGTCCTGCTTGTGGGTTGTAAACATGGTGGAGTACTCTTTAAAAAACCACCGGTAAACAATCCTAGCGATGATGCTACAATTAAATTAGCAGAAGCAGCTGTATCTGTAAGCGATTCCATGCATGAAATGGCACGCGTCGAAAAAGTAATTCTACCACCCCATAAAGACAACACGCTTACGATACCTAATGCATATAACTTACAAGCTAGAGCCAGTGTGGATTGGTCAGGACCTATTGAGGAGTTAACTGCCCGTATTGCCAAATCAGCCCATTTCAGGCTACGTGTTTTAGGAAAAGCCCCTTCAATTCCAGTTTTAATCAGTCTTAATATTAAAGATCAAAGTTTAGCTGAAATCCTGCGTGATATAGATTATCAAGCAGGTAGAAAAGCTGATATTCATGTTTATCCTAACAGTCAGGTTGTTGAATTACGCTATGCCAAAATTTATTCCTAGCTTAATAGTTGTTGTATTATCGGCTTTGTTGCTTGCATGCCACTCTTCAAAAAATATGGGTGATACTGGCTCATTAGAAGGGCTACAAGCTATGGCCAATGTGAATGTAAAGCAACGGAATAAAAAGCAAAACGGTAAAATTCGGCAGATGGCTTTGAAAGAAACTGCTTTAAGTCTCGGCGCGCAAGCAGGTTTAGCCTGGCGAGCAAAAGTCATTGATGAACATTTGATTAAGCAATCACGCAGGCTTGATGCTATTTATGATTTTAATTCCCTGATTCTGGAACACAATATCTTACCTCCAGTGCTCTTGGAAGGTAGAAACACCCTCAATCTTGCTGATGCGCAAACCATCCGCATTTCTGACCGTACTTATAGAGTTGCAAAACAGGCACATTTTGTTACCACCCCACCAACTTGGCGGCAATATTTATGGCTCGATTATGTTAAACCAGAATATCCTCACTATACGCTGTTGCCTAAAACTAAAGTAGAGAAAAAAATATGGTGTATCTATACAGCCAAAGGTTGGAAAAATGGTATTGATCAAGCCAATACCATTCTTGAAGAAAATATCGCTCGCATTAAAGAAGATTTTGGCGGAATGATTCTTTATAGAAAATTATTAGCAATGAATATGGTAACTCCTCCTTATGTCTCTCATACAGACTTAGGAATCACAGGTGATGCCTCAGAAATTCATATTGATGATCGCGTATTAAGAATTACTGCATTACCAGCTCTGAATATAAACAGTGAACAATGGCGCGCTGCGGTTTCTAAGGATGAAAATGCTTTAGAACAATTCAAAAACATGGAAAAATTGGCAAATCGTTCTAAAATTATAATAACGGATAAATCCTGGCAGCCGACAATCGCTCCAATTAACGATAACAATAGAATTCACTGATACGAAGTATGAATAACAATTCTTATTTGATGCCCGATGAACCCACGCGTTTTACTCCACTGTTCATGGACAAAATGTTGGAGCACACAGAGCGTCTGAGTGCTTCCGATATTACAATCCAAACGGGTGAGCCTATTTATGCTGAAGTTTATGGAAAGCTATTACGAATTACCAATCGTCGTTTATCTAATACCGAACTGGGTGATTTAATAAATGCGATATATGGCCCCAACGCCACAACACAACTTCTTTCAGGTAAAGATATCGATACCCACTATGAATTTCGCCCTAATCGGGGTGTTCGATACCGATATCGGGTCAATGGAACAGCATGCCTTGTAGAGGGTCACGATGCAATCCAAATCACGTTAAGAACTATCCCGACCACACCTCCCAGGCTTGAAACCATGAATCTGCCAGAGAATATCCTTCAAGCCATCGCGCCTCAGGAAGGTATTGTATTTATTACAGGAGCAACCGGCTCTGGTAAATCAACATTATTGGCATCTATTATTCGTGATTTGATAGAAACAGAAGATTCAAACCGTAAAGTACTGACCTATGAATCTCCAATTGAATTTGTCTATGATGAAATTGAAACCATATCTGCCGTAGTTAGCCAATCAGAAATTCCTCGGCATTTGCCGAGCTTTGCAGATGGAGTAAGAAACGCTTTGCGACGTAAACCGCGCTTAATCATGGTAGGTGAGTGTCGTGATGCGGAAACAATTAGTGCCGCATTAGAAGCAGCACTTACTGGACACCCCGTATATACAACCTTACATACTTCAGGCGTTGCCGAAACCATGCGTCGGCTTGTAACCTCATTTTCCGGTGAAGAGCGATTAGGAAGAACCATTGATATCCTAGAAACAATTAGATTGTGTATTTGGCAAAAACTTGTCCCTACCGTAGACGAAAAAAGGGTGGCATTAAGAGAATATCTTGTATTTGACGAAGAAGTCCGGGATATTTTACTTGAAAGTGACCCTAACGAGGTAACCTCTGCTACGCGTAAACTGGTACGGCAAAAGGGACAACTTATGACCTGGGATGCGAAAGCAAAATTCGAGCAAGGCATTATCAGTGAACGAGTTTACAAATTAATTATTGCCGGTGCAAAGGAATATCAACAATAAGCTGACCGAAGAATCTTTTTAGAAATTCGCTTTATCGATGCAACACTTGCTGGCATGGGTAAAGGAATTGGTAATTTGAAAACAGAGTTTTTTGTTGCTTATTTACATTCGATTCAACGAAACAAATACAATCTGAACAGCATATTAGAGGCAGCAAACTTTGTCCGTAGCTCATTAAAAATAGGTCAAGAGTCGATTGAAATGTCGGAGTTTATCCGTAGAATTTCTGATCGTTCCGTTGAAAATCATAAACCTGAAAAATAGCTATGTGAATTTAATTGATTATTGGGAATCCCTCACTGCGTTCGCAGTTCGAGGAATTGGAGATATCCTGGGACAAGTCACTAGCCGTAATCTGGGCAGCTATTTCACGAAAAACCCAGGCTACACTTCTTTTCACCCAGGCAAGTATAATGCTAATTCATAGGATCAGCTTTTAGTTAAGGCTTATTCATATTGATTGACTGTTGAGATTCTTCTGCAACCGCAGCGCTCAATCTATCAGAAGATTTACTATTAGTTTTTTCCAAATACCCTTTGGCTAGAGCTTTTAAATCTTGATTTTCAGGATCGTTCTCTAAAGCTTTTTCTAGTTGCTGAATTTTTTTATCTCTCATGTCACTGGTAAAATCTTTATAGCGTTGTTTTACTTCATCACGTACTTCTTGATTCACATGCTCAAAACCGCCTTTGCGATTTGCTTCTTGACATAGAAGTATTCCATGAATATTAGCGCGCGTATTTGCTATAGTACAATTATCATATTTTTGTGGTTTTTGATCGATAGTACATACAGGATCTTTGCCTTGAGTGACCTGCTTAATTGACTCCATAATTTGTGCATGGGATTTTCCATTATCATGACCGCTCATCACATTGTTTATAAAATCTGGAGTAATATTTTTATTATCTATTTCATAAATTTGTGTCCCATACTTTCCTGCAGCACCTACCCCTCGGTTGGTAAATACTAAATATGTTTTATCAGGATTTCCTTCGACTGGCATAAAAGCAAGTCCCATGGCGTGTCCTTTACAATTAATAGGGACGCTAGTTACATCTCCTGTTTGTATTCGTTTACAAAGCGCATCTCCTGCTTCTGGACTTCCTTCAGGGGTACTGTGTTGAAAATTAGCGGTTTTATTTGCAAAAGCAAAGGCATCTGAAATTTGCTTGAAGTCCTCTTTTGCGGGTTCTTTACTACCGCTCTGGCTATATTCCTTTACAGTATCCGTCATCAATTGATATGTAGGTCCTACATGAGCGCGTTGAGAAGAAATACCATCTTGGCTGGTCATTACTATACCCAATACAAGACCAAATTCTTTAACTGGGTGTAACTTATCCGGAGCTGAAGGAGTATAGGCTTCGGGAGGGGTAATTATCTGTTGTTGAAGCGCCTCTTGCCCGCGTTTACTGTTTATAGCAATATCATATTCCTCTATTGCCTGAGCATCATAATCGGCACCAGAATCGAGTAAAGCTCTTGCTACGGAGAAATCCTGATCTTGCAGCGCTTGCACTAGTGGTTTCTGCCCACGTGCATTTTTTGCATTATTTAAAGCCGTAGGAAGATCTTGATAGCCACAATCCTTCGCAAGTTCTGTTAATGGGGTTTTCAGGTCAAATTGCTGTTCCAGGATTGATGCACGTCTATTTTGCAAAAAAATAAACAGTTCCTGCATGAATCGTTCTTCATCCATTTTTGCTTGTTGCACAATCTTAAGTTTCTCTTGAGCCAGATCAGAATGACTCATTATAGTACTCTGAGGAGCAGATAATTCGACCATAATAAATACAATTTTAAGTGTTTATTTTATGCACAATAATAACATGCTGGATAATATTTTCCATCTAAAATGACCATCAAATTTTCATCCCTGAAAAAAGATGCTCATCTTCATCAACCGCTACTTGACTATTGGCATATCGGAGTCACCCAAATCGGAGTTCTTGGAGCCCTGCTGCTTAGACTTTTTTTTATCTTTTCCCCCATCACCTTCGTCATCAGGACTACTTGGAGTAGAATTACCTTCAGCAGAAACACCGCCACCGCCGCCACCTTTGCCAAGAAGGCCCTTCGCCATGCCAACACCTTTCACACCATATCCACCCAAAGTCTTATCGATTTGACCTTGTGCAGTCTGGGTTTCTTTACCTGCTTCCTGGGTCTTGCCTTTTACTTCCTCGCCCCATTGCGCTGCTTCTGCGCCTATTCCTTCAGGAGTACCCCCAATCCAACGTAAGACCTTATCCGGTAAATAGGTTATCAGAGTGAAGGATTTTTGTATGATCGTCAGATACAAGGTGGTATAAGTCAATATCGAGAAAAAGAATGCATAAATTCCAGCCCAATCGGTATAACTCACGCCCCCAATTCCAGAACCTGAAGAAGATGGAGAAGATCCAAGGAGTCCTTCAATAAGGACAGAGTTGTCAGTGTGTTGCTGTTGCATGAATGACACTGCTTGATCGTATCCCGCATTTAAAATCCAGACACCCACATAAGAAAGTGCAATAGCAGTAATATAACCAATAATCATCATGGAAGGTCTTAGGAAGACATTCAACAGAATCATGATTGCTGCCTCACCTTTACCAAAGGCATCGTGTCCTTCGGGATGAATCACTCCCAATGCGACAATCGGTGCAGCAACCATCGCTTCTATAACTGCAATCAACCACCCTAAAGCACTAAAAGTAAAAATCACATAGGGCAACAATGGAATGTAATAAGCTGTAGTAAAACCAACACTGACCATTACGCCGACCCAAGCAATTACAAGCGGCATTGCTAAAGACATCATGGCAAAAATAAAGATACCAAATATCGGAATAATTGCACTGGAGATTGCCATATTTAACAGCATCATCCACAAATTACCGGCAAAATTAATGTAATAATTTCCCATATTTGCTAAAGCAACAATTGGATTTACTCCAGGTTCAGCAAGAATCTTCACTCCTTGTTGAAAAATATTTGCCATTCCCTGCAATGGAATCATTAAAAACGCTAAGACCACCTGATTTATAATCTGGCCAAATATATCCAGAAACAGATTATATATAGTCACTAAAATAATGTTATAAAATATATTTCCAAGAATTTGTCCCAAACAAATTGAAAAGAACGGTTTGACTTCACCACAAGAAAAATTTTGCCGCTGCAAGCGATACAAATCTGTATTAATCGCGAAATTGATTGAATTGGCAAAAGTGAGTGGCTGGACTCCGGGTTGACCAGGCGTTTGCATCATTAATGCATTGTTTATATACCCATAAACTGTAGACGAGGGAGTACTTCCCACTGCAGTCATGTTGGACGACAAAGAAGGTTTTTTAGGTGGAGATGTATCAGTAATTAACGCCTGAATCTGTTGTACTTTTTGAAGTCCATCACTATTTTCACCCAACCAAGTACATAACGTACTAAAATCTTTGTCTTTCATATTTCCTGGACCACAGCTAATGGATTTTCCATCGCTGCCTACAACAAACGGACTCGCCATCACTGTAGGGTCAAAAGAACTTGAATCCAGTCCTGTCTTTGAGTCAACTTGTCCTGCATTCTCTATTGAAGACGTTCCCTGAATTTGTACAAGATTAAAGAAATACGCACCAGCCATTATCCATCCCTGCGTCGTTGCCTTATTGATAAAATCAGTAGATTTACTTTCATCTGATGATTGAGAAATAAGACGGGCCAGATTAACCGTAGGCATCATAATACCGTTATAATCATTAATCGCATTGATTATTTCGGCACCATTAAACAAGACTCCACCAACTGATGAACCTTGCACAGGTCCCCAAATCACACACTTATCTTGCGATGACGTACTGCTGTTATAACTTGTACAAACGGTTCCATTTTCTTTATAAGGAACACCAAATTGCTGCAAGGCAACATCAGAATAAGGAGTCATATTGGTATTCATAGTCGGAGACAGCTGAGGATCATTACCCACCATCGTTCGTGCTACTGAAGTCAGATCCATATACATTTGCTGCACAGCAATCCCGCGCGACAATTGCGTCGCTGCAACTTCTGCTGGAGTCAGCGTGTTATTTCCAACTTTGACATTGTTTCCTGCAGTAGGTTTCGCTGAAAATTGTGTACTACCAAAATTAGAGTTCAGGGAACTAATATTGTTCCAGGAGATGGTGCCACAAATCCCATTCAAAAAACTATAAGGTGAGCTGGAGTCAAAATTGGGCATGCTCACAGTCCATGAAGGATTCTTTGGAGCCGCATTTTGCACAGCAACCGCATTGACCGAACTTAAAAAATCAGGGACTACGGTAGAGCAATATTTCTGCATCAAGCCACCCGGTTCAGCAGAGTTACATGCTCCCGAATTTTTGGATTGAGCATTAAGAAGATCTTGTCGTGTATTTTCCAATTGTCTCTGTAAGCCCAGCATACATACTTGGCCAGCAAGCATATTTACCGCACCCGTAGCAATACCTGCGATTCCAGAGGTGCTCGAATTCTCAGTCAATGAGGCCGTAGGATTTATCTGTTGAGCCTGAATAATAACACCGCCGCGATTCAAATAACTTAATGCAGCACCCCATATTTTATCTGCTGCGCCAACTCCTTGCACAACGATCCACATGACTAAAATTTGCATTAAGCAATAGCCAGATGTTTTGGGAATTAATAACGCTAAACCTATAACACAACGGATTGGAATCCAAATAGAAGACCATTTTTGACCCAGCATCTGACCTTCATGAGCTGTATTCATGGTAGCCACTATTAGGGTGTACATAATGACACACCCTCCTAATGCCAACACCGCAGCATTTAATACTGCAAACATACTTCCCATGATTTGGCTGCCGGTACCGCTTAAAACTCCATCTACAACACCAAATAAATTACCAAGAAATACAACAGAATAATCGCTAGCAGGAGGGGCAAAACTCAAAGAACCATCCGCTAAAACCAGACCAGGACAAACAAGGAGAATCAGCGTTACTAACAACTTATTCATTTCTTTCTCCCAACAACCCCTTTCTATACCATTCATTAAAGGTGCACCCTAACTTACGATTTTTTATTTGATAGTACCAAAAGTGGTAACGAAAGGCTAAAACCAACGCAATCAAAGTAACAATGAGGCTTACAAAAAACGATTTTATCGAACCATAAAAAAGCTGAAATCCAGCATATCCCAAAATCAAAAGAGCGGTTAATAGCATAATAATACTCAACCGAAATAAAGATTTTTGTTTGATAAGTAAACTCTCATCAGTCAGATTCAGGAGTTTAACTGCATCGTTGAATGACTCAGCCTCACCTTTTTTCTGTGGTACAAATAAACGCCTAAAACCGTTTACCAAATATAAAGTAAAGGCCTTCATTCGATCCCAATCAAACCACCTACGAACATTAATGATTCTTCTGAGCAGATTACCAATTCTCGACTGCTTTTTCATATTTTTTACTTCTTTCTTTTATCTTTCATAATATACTATAGTAGTAAGTGATGATTTCGTCCATCCGCTAAAAATACAGTAAAGAAAGAGTAAAAGTATGCCTGATCTTAGTCATGAAGCGTCCGCTCAATATTGGTTTGAATATATCGATCCTATGATTTATAGGGTGATTACCTTTATGGAAAGTGTAGAAGATTGGACTCTGGATGGAAATCCAGAGTTTGAACGAGCCATGGAGCAATTAGGCAAAGAACTTGATGACATAGAAAAGATAGATATGAGTCTCTTATCGGAAGAAGATAAATTTATTCGTATTGTAGGGAATATCAAATCGGGTCGAGGGCTGCGTCTGCTGCAAGCAATCGATACCGTGCATCCAGGCAGTGCTTCACGTGTTTTGATTCATGCCGAAGAAACAAGCACCGGAAGCCATGATCCCGCAGGGGTTTTTCTCAAAAGAAACATCGTGTTTGAACGTTTAAGGTTGTTGTCGCGAGTTTTTTGTCAGTACCGTCTAAAACTTGTATTACGTGCACTTGAAGGGGAAGAATAAATGAAATTAGTGTCGAAACTTGTATTGCTTAATCTGCTTTGTTTTACGGTGTTTCCTGCCATAGCAGATGAGGCAACCGATTCATATAATCAGCAACAAACAGCTACTAATATGCAAAAATTAGTAGAATACTTCAAAAATCTTGGTGATTATTTAGGTTACAATGTAATGCAAGAACCTACGCAAGGCAATCAAAACTACTCAATAAGCTATTCGCTCATCAATTTAACAACCTCACAACTCGCTCAAGCCTATCAGTTTTACACTTTATTAGGTTCTATTCCAGTAAATACGTTTACTGCAAGTGGCAATGCAGGGGGAGGTGGAGGAACAAATACAGGAAATGCAGGCAACCCCTATGCTCAGTTTCTGCCTAGTGAAAGCACTGCCACATCAACTCTTAACCCTAGTGCATCAATCCTTAACCCCCTGGCAAATAATGCTTTTCCCAGTTACAGTTCAACTTCATCTTCCGGACAAGTTAGTGTAACTGAGTTAATAGACCAAAAAACCTATCAACAAGATCCAGTAAGTCAAGCGGTATTAAATATTTTGGGAACTCCTGACTATACGTACTGTATGGATTATAAGAATGCACAAATTTTTGATGGAAAGTGCTCCTTCCTCTATGAAACCCTGGTACCCACGAACGTGGTAGGAGAAATTCCCGATGCGACTACTTTTTTCAGCCCCAATTACCTCCAACAATTCTTAAACCATCTTAATAGTAATGCTTTAACTGGACCATTAATGTATTCAAGTCAAGACCTTGGAAGTACTCAGGCCACCAGTAATGTAGCAAAAAATGGCTTAACTGCACAAAATCAAGAACAACTTGCAGCGAATTTCATTCGTTACGTTACAGGAGGCGTAATTCCCATTGCATTACCCAAATGGAAAGATTATGACACGTTATACGGTAGGACCCTTCTTAAATCGACTACCGGCACCCCCTCAACCCCACAAATGCAAGCAACGCAAACACTTGCTAAATATCTTGCAAGCCTACGCACCTATGCAGCGCAAAACTCTGTAGGAATAAGCAACCTTTATTACATCATGTCAAAAAGAATGCCTCAAACTCCGCCTAATCAGCAGAGCGGGAGCCCAACGAGCCAAGCACTGAATGAATTTAATATGGCAACATGGAGATTATATAATACTACCAGTGCAGGCAGTACTGATACAGCTGGAACTGGTACTGGTGGGGCTGGTGGGACCACTGGTACGGGTGGTACAGAAACGAAAAATACCGCATGGATCAATAGCCTGAATAACGCACCACCGGCTGTAGTAGAAAAAGAAATTGCCATACTGCTTGCCGAGATCAATTATCAGCTTTATTTAGATCGTCAAATCCATGAGCGCTTATTAATGACTAACAGCATCTTGTTATTACAAAGTGTTCGTACAGGTGCCCCCTCAACTGATTTTACTGCAGCACAATAACCGTCGTTAAATTTCGGGGTGAAAGAAACACCTTTCATCCCGACCACAAACTCTTGGTAGCTTAATCACTACATCATAAAGTTCACCATAATTTTCAGACTAGATTTTTATAAATAAGCTACCATCAAATCATTTTTAAAAAACATGGTGCAAAAAATGATGCATATGATATGATTTCACTCACATTGAAACCTCTAGTTTTTAAGAAAACTTAAGGCTTGATATTTTCTAAACTCAAGTAAAAACGTCTTGTTTTTCAATGATTAAGACCGACACATGGAACACATGTACATAATTAAGTTCAGAAAATCACGATGTATCTCGCCTATATGAAATATCAAATCTTAACAAATTAACCTTAATCAACGAGCCAATATGTCCAAATTTAAAACCTATACTTTTTATGTCGACGGAATGACCTGTATCAGCTGTAGTAAAACTCTTGAGAACTACTTAAAAGAAAAACTCGAGGGCAGATTCAAAGGGTTCCATGTAGATGTCACCACACCTGATCCTAAAAGGGCAATAATTACTCTAGAGGAAGATCAAGAACATGATGACCCATATGAAGTATGGACCGAAGTAAAAGGCTATATCGATGAACTATTTAGTTGTAGAGAATTTGGATATCGACCAATAAATGAAGAACCCAGCGAAGAGGCTCAAGTAAAAAATCAGCAACCCAATAATTTGGAGAAAGCCAAAAGCTTTTTTACATCGCATTGGTTTCTTGGTGGGGTTGGGTGTGTATCAGGGCTTGTCGTGCTCATCATTTGCCTCGCAACGAGTGGGCTTCCATTAGCAGTGATGGGTTCACTTGCTGTTTTTAGTACTTTATTAACTTTAATCTTAGGCGCAAATTCCTATTACGACGCCTGGATCAAACTAACCAAGGCTAAAACGTTAACTATGGATAGCTTATTTGCGCTCAGTACCGCCTCCATATTAGTCGTATCCTTTGCCTCGCTATTTGTCCCCTGGCTTCCCATGATGTTTGAAGCCGGTTTGCTTATTTATGGTTTTAGACATATAGGAATTGCCATAGAAGAAACCATTAAAGAAAAAATTGGTACAGCAAAATTCCAGGACAGAGCCCCAAAATCAGTGAGAAAAAAAGCTAATCAAGATTTTGATGAAATTAAAATAGATAAGATCAATGTAAATGATGTAATTATTGTATATCCGGGTGAAATTATTCCTCTTGATGGCATTTGCGAGGATGAAAGCCTTATTTACAAGACAATTGACACAGGAGCAATCCTACCACAATATTTTCCTCCGCATACTGAAGTACTCGCCGGCATGCGCCTAGCCGACAATGAAAAACCGTTAGCAATACGTGTTACGAAAATACAAAGCGAATCGTACTTGGCTCGACTCGACAAAGCAATAGAAATATCCGCATTGGAAAAAGCACCTATTGAAATAAAAACAGGGCAATTACTCACGTATTTTATCCCAGCCGTAATTGCACTGGCAGCGGCTTCTGGCGTAATTATTGGAGTTTTTTTTCCTGCAGCCGTGGCAATTCAATGTGCTGTGTCTGTTTTAGTAAGTGCATGTCCTTGTACTTTAGGGTTGATTACGCCTCTAGCAGTAAAAACTGGGATGCATAAAGCAGCAGAGCATGGGGTACAATTTAAAAGTGCCAAAATACTACAGCAAGCAGAACAAATAGACACCGTAATTTTTGATTTGAATGGTACCCTGACTACTGGAGTCCCTAGTGTAAGAGAACTGTATTTGTTTGAAGAAAGTAACCTTTCAGAAATAGAATTTCTTTCCTATTGTGCTGCCCTTGAAAAGGAATCAAGTCATCCTATAGGGAAGGCCATTTATTCTTTTGCAAATCAAGTCGAGATTAAAAACGTTGAAGCAAATTTGTTGGATCATACTCATCATTCTGGAATTTCTGGGATGATAAAAAATAAAGACTATGTCATTGGCAGCATGACTGTAATGAAGGAAAAAGGAATTGAAATCCCACTCAATTTCAAGCACCCCAACTTACAAGCAGGTGATCAAATAGTCTATGTAGCACGTAATAAAGTGGCAATAGGATTTCTGGTCATAACAGATCCCCTGCGGGATGATGCGTACTGCACTATTAGAGCATTAAAAGCAATAGGAAAAAAAATCTGTTTATGCACTGGAGCAGATGAAGAAACGGCTCATCGTTATGCTCAAGCACTGGGCATTGAAACAGTTTACGCCAACTGTGTTGCAAGCTCTCTTAAAAGAAACGAAAATCATCTATCAAAAACATCCCATATTAAAGCCCTAAGACGCAAAGGTCATAAGGTAGCCATGATAGGAGATGCTGGGAATGATACTCCTGCAATTACAGCCAGCGACTTAGGTATCGCGGTGGTTTCCGATGGTAGTGATATCTTAACCCAACAAGCAGCCGGTATTGTAATTCATAATGGAGCATTATTATCTATCGCCTCGGCTTTTGCTGTCTCCAAACAAACCGTGTCCAATATAAATCAAAATCTGGTGATGAGCCTGATTTACAATCTTGGATCAATCCTGGTTTCAGGAGGATTATTGGTTGCTATAGGATTAACTCTTAATCCTGTCGTCGGTGTTGCATTAATGATCTTCCAAGCGTGCATGATTTTAATGAATGTTTATCGCTTTAAACAACAACCACTGGAACATTTACAACAAGAGAAAAAACAATATCAGGAAGCAAGTTCTCCGAGAGAGTCCTCTCATGCAAAAATGAACAAATACAAATCTGAAAATTCAAAAGACTGTCTTTGTGACCAAGAGCCAACCCATGTTAAACCTGCAAATGCGCCAGCCCCCTCCTTTTGGAGTTATTGCATGCCTAATGGGTCTTCAACTAAAGAAGAGGAGGAAGAGCTTCTTTTACTTAGGAATATTAAGAATGAATCTATTATGAATAGTGCAAACTGTTCCTTTAAGTACTAAATCAGAGTCCAGATTTACCCACGTGAGAATCGCTCACGAGAATATTGCCATCCTAAACGCAGAGAGGGGACTCAGTAACTGTTTTGACATTAGAATAAAAATACAATGTTCAAAGCAGGAGCTCCCTCGTCGTAAATTCCTTTGGCATAGGCGTTAAGTTTTGCCGCGCGGCATGCAGACAACAAGAAAGTCAGCTCAATTAGTCTGTTGATTTATATCCATCTAAAATAATTGATAGCTTCTCCATCACCTCATCGACAGGAATCAGTTGCATGGGTTCGTCACCATGCACATGCAGCCCCCAAACATCTTCGATGCGTTTACTACCTAAAATTTTTTCTGCCGCTTCAGGATAATGATTCACAACCAAATGTTGAAAAAGATAAGGCCCCGAAATAAGGGGGTTAGTCACCGCATGTAATGCAATAACTGGAGTATTTACAGCAGTAGCCATATGTGAAGGCCCTGTATCAGGACAAAGAACAACTGTTGCTTTACTGATAAGCGCCAATAATTGCTTGGGTTTCGTTTTGCCAACGAGATTAATTGCAGGAATAACTTGGGTAATTTGGTCCGCCAAGTGCTTATCAAAATCAATTGGCCCACCTGTTATGATCACCTGTACATTCCATTTTTCCCTAGCCCTTCGCAACACGTCAATATAACGAGCCACAGGCCAACTTCGTTCCGGTTTACTTGCAGCGGGATTAACCACCAAAATCGGACCTTGCTTTGGTAAATGTTGTTCTGCCCATTCATAATCTGCAGAAGTAATAGGTAAATCCCAGCGAATAACCCGCTCCTTTATTCCTAAAGATTGAGCAAACTTCAAGAACCCATCTAAGGTGTGCTCTAAACCTGGTGTTATTCGTTCATTTACAAATAAGCCATGAGCATCATTCGCTCGATGCTCATCATAGCCAATTTTTCGTTTCGCTTTGATAAAAGGATAGAGTAAATTCGTCCTTAGACTCGCTTGCGGGGCTAATAATACATCAAAGGTACGTCCTTTCATTTGCTTTTTAAAGCGCCAATAATCTGCAATATTGTTCGGTTTATCAATTAAAATAAATTCTACTCCATCCATCCCCTCTACCAAATCAAAAGCAGGTTTGGAAATAATCCAAGTCAACTTTGCTTGCGGTAGATTCGCTTGCAAGGTTCTAATGAGTGGCACCGCCATTAGAACATCGCCTAGTGCAGATAATCGTACAATACAAATGGATTTAATCATTCTGTAAAACAAACCGGGAACCACAATAAGGGCAAACCTCTACGCCAGTTTTTTCAATTGGCAAATAAACCTTTGGATGAGCGTTCCATAATATCATATCTTTTGTCGGACAGCTCAGAGGTAATTCATTACGATGCACTACGTAATTTTTTTTCGTACTTGCTGGTTCTTTTTTAGCTTTTAACATAATGTTCCTTTAACTCTTATTTGGTAAGATTATCTAATATTTCCCCGATTTTCGCTATAATCTCATCGCGAAAAGCCTCATTTTGTGGATCATAAAAAAAAGCATCTCCCCAATGCCTAAGCCAAGTTAATTGGCGTTTCGCTAATTGCCGGGTAGCAGCAATACCTTTATCACGCATGATGGAGTAATCGTAATCGCCTTGAAGAAATTCAAGAGCTTGTCGATACCCTACACAACGCATTGCAGGTAAATTCATGGTTAAATGCCATTTTTGCTTTAACTGCTTTACTTCCTCAATAAAGCCTTCGGCTAACATATGATCAAAGCGTTGTGCAATACGTTCATGCAGCCACGCCCTTTGCTCTGGAAAGAGAATAAAATTTACAAAATGATGTTCTGGCTTTTCCTTATCCTGCTCAAGAAAAGCAGATAAGGTTTTACCTGTCACATAATATACTTCCAGTGCACGTTGAATTCGTTGTGCATCATGCGCATGGATTCGTGCAGCAGATTCAGAATCAATGCCTACTAACTTCTGATGGAGAACAGGCCAACCATATAAAGCGGCTTCATCTTCCAATTGCTGGCGTATAACCGGATTAGCTTCGGGTAAAGTTGATAGGCCCTTTTGTAATGCATTAAAATACATCATAGTCCCCCCTACAAGTAAAGGGATTTTGCCTCGCTTGTCAATCTCATCACATAAAGCTAAAGCATCAGCACAAAATTGAGCAGCAGAATAAGACTCAATGGGATCTTTAATATCAATTAAATGATGTGGTGCAATTCGTAACTCTTGGGGTGTGGGTTTGGCTGTTCCGATATTCATATCCCGATAGATCATTGCAGAATCGACACTAATAAGTTCAAAAGGATATCGTGTAACTAATTCACAAGCTAAAGCCGTTTTGCCGGAGGCAGTCGGTCCCATCAAACAAAAAACTAATTTACCCATTCATTATCTCAATAAAAAGCAAGCGGTGGTCATATTATTAAATATGAGGAATCTCCTTACCCACTCCAGGGAGAGGGTGAGTGTTCTTTATCGTGTCATGCCCCTAATCATACCTACATCCTCCCTAACGGACTCCTTCTCTCTTATGGGCGGCTTTGTTGAAAACAATCGTATGTCATTCCCGCGACGGCGGGAATCCCTCCATAAAATAGGCACAATGCGATTTCTTTAATTTAATTACGCCTCAAACTATGCATCTACAATTTTTTTACAATCTTCATTTGTTAATACTTTAAATAATCCTGACCGCTGATTGTTCTCTCTATAAATATTCAGCAACAGTTCATTTAATTCCATTTTTTCCTCAACACTTAAAAGTCTGGGATCAAATATTTGCGCTCGATTCATCAAATCAAGCAATACATTCTGATTAATTACATCACAAGCAGCAACAGAGTCCAAGAATAACCGTAAATCTAAATAGGGCATACAAAGTGGTATGCTACGAATGAGTACTTCATTAGCTCCCGTCCACTCAAGATTTATACCTAACGGCTTGAGGCCCTCTACTAACTCCATAGTTCTACTTTGGTGCTTTTTCGGAAAAGAATAACGAATTGGTACTAATAAAGGTCTACTTGCGAAAGGGAAGCACAACTGAGGTATTTGTTCCTGCATTCGACACTGGTACAAAGTCACAATATCAACAACATAAGGTAGTTGATTTATGAATACTAAAATGTATCTGCTATTTAAAATGACCCAAGATAACTCTGTTTCAAAATTATAAATGCTTTTACTTGGCGTCGCCAATTTGGGATAAGGTTCATAAATCATTTGAGTTTGATTTTGATGCTGCTGTTCGCTTAAAACATATGACACTTCTTCACTTGTTTCTTTTTTAGACTTCAATGCCGCTGTCAATTGTGAGGTAAAAAAATCAAACACTAAACGTGGCTGCTGAAAGCGGACTTCGTGCTTGGTGGGATGCACATTTACATCGACCTCTTCATGATTGATCATTAGATACAATACGCATGCAGGAAAGCGACCAGGATATAATAAACCATCATACGCTTGCTTTAGCGCCTGGTGAATTAGCTTGTCTTTTACCATCCGCTGATTAATATAAACCCACAATCGATCATTCTGACTGCGCTGAAAATTAGAGTTACTTATCCAGCCGCAGAGTTTCATGGCCCCATGTTCCACATCAAGATAAATTGATTCTTTAACAAAAGCACTGCCAAATATACGGCTTATGCGTGTTAAACGGGTTTGTTCATTGGTTGCAGCTGGAAGCGCTAAAACCTGTTTTCCATTATGTTTTAGCGTAAGCGCAATGCCTGGAGCACTTAAAGCAAAGCGTTTTACCGTGGTTTCTATCGCTTGAAACTCCACTTTTTCGCTTTTTAAAAATCGTTTTCGTACAGGTGCATTAAAGAATAGATCAACAACATCCACCGTAGTTCCTACACTACGAGCACAGGGAGTAATAGATCGCTCGACACCATGTATTCGTAGCATTGCTGCTGCCTCTTGGTGTTCAGGTCTTGAACTGATTGTGACTTTTGCTATAGAGGCAATACTGGCTAATGCTTCACCACGAAATCCCATACTATCAATTGAATATAAGTCATCAAGGGTGCTGATTTTGCTGGTCGCATGTGCAGCAATTGCCAATGGCAAATCTTCTGCCACAATACCCATTCCATTATCGCTGATCTTGATTTGATTGAGACCACCATAGCCTATTTCGATGGTAATCGCATCTGCGCCTGCATCAAAAGAATTTTCCAGTAACTCTTTTACTACTGACGCAGGTCGCTCTATTACTTCTCCCGCAGCAATTTGATTTGCTATGAGCGGCGGTAATTGTTGAATTCTTATGCCCATGCTGGAGGAATCACCAGTTTTTGCCCCGGCTTAAGTCGAGTGATTCCACGCAAATGATTCGTAGATTGTAGGGCTGCCACTGAAACATGATAACGCGCAGCAATAGCAGGTAAGGTTTCTCCAGCGCGAACCAAATGGACATTATTCGTCGTCATGGCTTCAATGCGTGATCCGTGAGGAGGATTTTCCCAGAAATATCCTTTAATGCCCTGAAAAATTGCCTGGCTCAAACGAGTTTGATACGCTGGATTAGTTAAATTACGTTCCTCAATAGGATTTGAAATAAATCCTGTTTCTACTAGAATCGAAGGAATATCCGCAGATTTCAAAACGACAAACCCCGCCTGCTCCACTTTATTATTATGTAAATTAGTGAAATTACCGAGCTGATTTAAGACACGCCCTCCCATTTGCAAACCGGAATTAATCGTTGCAGTTTGTGATAAATCAATGAGAACGGAACGCACTACACCATTTCGGTCATCCAAATCTCCTAGATTCACCCCTCCTAATTCTGAATAGTTCTCCTTTTCTGCAAGCCAACGTGCTGCTTCACTGGTAGCACCTCGTTGCGATAAAGCAAATACCGAGGCGCCATTTGAGTGAGGATTATTAAATGCGTCCGCATGAATCGCAACAAATACATCGCCATTATATTTTCTGGCAATGTCCAGACGTTGGCGCAGACCCACATAATAATCTCCAGAACGGGTTAGCACAGCGCGCATACCTGGTTGCCTATCTATTAATTGTTTGAGTTTCAAAGTAATTGCTAATACGACGTCCTTTTCTCGACTGTTGCGTGGGCCTCTAGCTCCTGGATCCTTACCTCCATGTCCTGCATCCAAAACAACAATAACATCACGCAGTTTAGAAGGCCTAGCACTTACCTTAATTGGCTGTCGGTTTGCTAAAATAGGTCGTGTTAGCTGCTTTGTTTCAATTTTTACAGGTAATTTTGCCTGTTGTATTTTCTGTGTTGTGTATGTTTTCGCTGCTACAGACAATCCTTTTTGAGGAGCGCTTGCAGCAATTGGCGCAACAAGATGACCACTATGTAATAAATCAACGCGTACGCCTCCAAACGCGCCATTGGGTTTCCATGGAGAAGATCTTAGTTGTACTTTTTGATTAACTTCAAAAACAAGCCTCAAGGTTCTAGGCTCAGAATGCCCGCTACGAACTTGTCTGACTAATCCATTGATTAAACCCAATTGGTTTAAATCTACAGCCAATTGGGTCTCTTTTAAGTCCAATACAACTCGCTCAGGATTATTTAACGAGAATACTTTGTGGGTGAATGGACCATTAATTGTTAGAAAAAGTGAAGTTTGATTTCCTTGTTGTTTTAAAACAATTGATTTCAGTTGGGCACCAAATGTTGTTACTGAGCAGAGAAACAGTACCACAAAAAACCATAAGCGAAATATCATATTTCACCTGCAAGACGCGCTAAAATTCTTTTCCCAGCTGTGCTCAATGCCATAATTTGCATTTCACGTCCAGCCCCCTTAATAGCTAACTTAAAACGAATATCGACTTGTGGCAATGCTCCTCCTGCATTTTCAGCCCATTCAATACAACAAATACTCTCTTGGGTAAAATAATCTCGAAATCCAAGATATTCCAACTCTTCCTCATGATGTATGCGATACAGATCAAAATGATGTATGGTTAGATGATTACATAGATAACTTTCTACTAGAGAAAAAGTTGGGCTTTTAATTGTAGATTGAACGCCCATATGTCTCAACATAGCGCGAATGATAGTTGTTTTTCCTGCCCCAAGATCACCACTAAAAGTCATGATTAGAGAAGGACAAAGACAAGAAGCCAGTTGAGAGGCAAAATGTTCACTCGCCGTTTCATCAGGTAAATCCAGTGTTATAACGGCATCTAATTTATTATTTGTCATCATTCAGGATAATTCAATACATGAGGTAAAACATCAAATAAATCACTGGCCAATAAACCAGCCCCCCCTAATTTTTTTGCTACTCGATCTCCCGCAACCGCATGGGCCCACACACCGCATTGTGCGGCTTCAGATAAAGAATATCCTTGAGCACAAAGACCAGCAATAATACCGCTTAATACATCGCCCATACCAGCACTCGCCATGGCCGGATTACCTCGAGGACAAACAGAGGTATCTTTGTCTGCTGTTTGAATCACAGTACCAGCCCCTTTTAATACAACGACCCCGCCATATTGTTTCTGGATGTTTGCCGCTGCCTGGTATCTATCCTTCTGAATCAAATCAGTAGAGCAAGAAAGTAAGCAAGCCGCTTCGCCTGGATGTGGTGTTAAAATCCAATTATCATCCAGTTGTGGGTTCTCAGCTAACAATCTTAACGCCGATGCATCAATTACCATAGGCAATTGTGATGTAATTGCAGTTAAAAAAAGGTTAGTAGCCCACTCACTTTCCCCTAGACCTGGACCAATAATGCAGACTGTGGCCTGAGCCAAGAGTGGTTTTAAATCTTGGGCAGTTTCAACACCACATACCATAGCTTCGGGGATTAATGATAAAGCACCCTTGGCATGTTCCGGCCACGTTGCAACTGTTACTGCACCAGCACCAGTTCGCATTACTGCTTTTGCAGCCAGACTAATAGCTCCAGGCATTCCAGGCCCTCCACCAATTACTAAAACATGGCCATAATTTCCCTTATGCGAATTCTTTTTACGTTTAGCAATGGGTAAAGGTAAGGTATCCCAACTTAAAAGGCGAGCAGCTGGAATCAATTGAGACACACACGAATCAAGTTGTAAAGAGCAACTATGAATTTCACCACAATAATCCGGCCCATCGGCAGTATACATGCCTTTTTTTTGAGCAATAAAGGTTAAAGTCGTGTTGGCTTTAACACAAAAGTTTTCTATCTTTCCTGTATCTGCATTAAGGCCTGAGGGTATATCCAAAGACACAACAGGTAGACCACTTGCATTGATCTGATTAATTGCTGATGCAATAACCCCATGCACAGGCCCAGTCAAACCAATCCCTAAAAGAGCGTCAACAATTAATTCGACTTCGCTGTCTAATGGTTCATCTGCAGCTTGACACTCAACTCCTGCATTTATAGCCATTAACGCCGCATGTTGCGCGGCAAAAGGTAGATCAATCACTGCCTTACATTGATAAATCGTGACTAATAAACCCTGTTCATGCGCTAATCTGGCAACAACATATCCATCGCCAGCATTGTTTCCAGCACCGCAATAGATAGCAATATGTCGCACATTCGGATAAAGCTTTGCTATATGAAAAAATGCCTCTGCACCTGCGCGGGACATGAGTGTATTTTCATCTAATTGATATAAAGAGGTAGCTTGTTGCTCGCACGCTCTAATTTGCTCACAACGATAAAGGGCATTTGCTGGCATGATCATCTTGTGCTCCAAATCTACTATTTCGAACACGTTCTTAGTAGTCTAGTGTAGTATCGTAGTCTTGATGAAGCACAGCGAAACCCGGGGATTTGCTGGATGTAAATAAAACCGCTTTACCTAGGTTTCGCTACACTTCACCCAGGCTAAAAAGCCCAGGCTACGTCCATTTACTTAACTAATTTTAATGAAGGTTTACTTTTAGAAACAGTTGAGCCATCCGATTCAGCGCCAGAAGTCCCAGAAGATGCTGGAGGCGGTTCTTCTTCATCTTCAACAGCAAAAGCAATGCCTCTACCATTTTCTTTAGCGTAGATTTCTAATACTGCTCCTGGTGGAACAAAAATTTGTTCTGTTTTTCCTGAAAAACGTGCAGTAAAGATGATTCGATCGTTTTCTAATAAAAGACCGCGAGTTGCTGCTGGAGAAATATTTAACACGATACGATCATGATTCACATGCTCTCTTGGAACCTGGACTCCCGTATATTCAGCATTAACCATGATATAAGGGGTTAATTCGTTATCTACTATCCAATCGTAGGCAGCGCGAATTAGATAGGGTTTGTTTGATGTCATTGTCATATAATTATGCCGCTCTTAGTTGTCGCTCCGCGTCAGTCAAACTTGTTTGAAACGATTCACGTTTGAACAAGCGCTGCATGTAAGCAATTATTCCTTTAAATTCCGGTGCAATTTCAATTCCCAATCGAGGCAAACGCCACAATAAAGGTGCCAATGCACAATCCAACAAAGAAAACTCATCACTCAAAAAATAAGATTTATCTGCAAATACAGGGTCAAGAGCAGTTAAACTTTCAAATAAATTTGCTCTGGCCTGATCCGCATTATCATCTCTTAAAATTCGGTTCATTAAATAATACCAATCATGTTCTATCCTGTGCATCATTTTTCTTGTTTCAGCACGAGCTACAGGATAAACAGGCAATAATGGTGGATGAGGAAATCGCTCATCTAAATATTCCATGATAATACGTGGCTCATAAAGCACAAGTTCTCTATCAATTAAAGTAGGAACCGTTCCATATGGATTAACTGATAACAGATCAGCGCTGGGTTCAGCCTGCTTAGCAGCAAGAATTTCTACATTTACCCCTTTTTCAGCCAACACAATTCGAACCTGATGGCTGTAAACATCGTCTGTATCAGAAAATAAAGACATTATAGTGCGCTTTGCAACAATTGCCATGAGCAACTCCTATTTAATTCAACCTATAACAAAGGTAAGTACACACACACAAAAACGCGCATTTTACCACATTTTTACCTTTTTGGGTTACTTTACACCGACTTTTCGCCAATAAATTGTTTTTAAACCCAACGCGGCGATAAATAAAATCAATAAAAAACCAACTACAAAAAAACCTAAATAGTGACGCAGTGACTGTACTGGTTCACTAACATAGGCAAGAAAAGTCACCAAATCCTGTAAATTAGTATCAAATTGTCCACCGGATAAATCATGATTCAATGTTTCTAAAATATTGGGCATGGCAACATCAGGAACAAGATGATTATTTGTACCAAATTGTCGAGAGTCATCCTTATAAAAACCATTTAGATAACTATAGAGCCATTTCGTCCCTTTCTCTCTAGCAATCAAAGATAAATCTGGTGGTACTATCCCAAACCATTGTTTTGCATCTTCTGGAGGCAAGGCGATACGAATTGGATCATTAATCGTTGCTTGGGTAAAAATCAGATTATTTTTTAATAAATCTTGATTTATTTGACCATCAAATCCTATTAACCCTAACCCCTTGGCCATATGATTATAGCGTAAATATTTTAAAGAGTGACAACCAGAACAATAATTCATAAATAGTCTAGCACCTCTTTGTAAGCTAGCCTGGTCTTGGACATCGATTTTTAGAGGATAGGTCCATCCGACCGGATTTAAAGCGACGCATCCAAACCATACAGCCAAGTAAAAAACAACTCCTTGCATCCGCATCATTGCCCTCCCAGGCGAGAAGGTACCGGGCGTGGTGCTTCAAAACGAGTATAAAAAGGCATTAATACAAAATATGCAAAATAAAATACTGTACTGACACGGGCCAAAAACAAACGCATGGGAGTTACAGGAATTGTTCCTAAATAACCCAATAGCAAAAACGCAGTGACACCGAAAAACAACATAATCCTTGAGCAATTTCCTTTATAACGCATTGAGCGAACCGGACTGCGATCAAGCCAAGGTAAAAGGAACAGGAGTAATAAAGCAGATCCCATACAGATAATTCCTAATAATTTATCCGGTACCGCCCGCAACATGGCATAAAATGGCGACATATACCACATGGGGGCAATATGATCTGGGGTAATTAACGGATTTGCGGGTACAAAATTATTATGTTCTAAAAAATACCCCCCCATTTCAGGGGCAAAAAATACAACCGCAAAAAATAAACTAAGAAAAGCAAGCACCATGACTAAGTCTTTAACAATGTAGTATGGGTGAAATGGAATTCCATCTAAAGGCTTGCCTTGTGCATCTAATTTATTTTTGATCTCAATTCCTTCTGGATTATTAGAGCCGACCTTATGTAAGGCAACAACATGCAAGAACACCAAGAAAACGAGTAAGAATGGAATGGCAATTACATGTAGTGCAAAGAAACGTTGTAGCGTAGCATTACCCACTGAGTAATCTCCTCTGAGCCAAACAACAAGGCTTTCACCAATATATGGAATAGCACTAAGCAATGAGGTGATTACTTCTGCTCCCCAATAGGACATTTGTCCCCAAGGCAATAAATAACCAAAAAATGCACCAGCCAAAAGTAAAATATATAAACACATTCCCAAAAGCCAAATCAACTCACGTGGTTTTTGATATGAGCCATAAAGTAAGCCACGGAACATATGTAAATAAATAACAATAAAAAAAGCAGATGCGCCAGTTGAATGCATATAACGCAGTAACCAGCCAAAATTTACATCGCGCATTATGTATTCTAAAGATGCAAAAGCCTGCTCAGCGCTTGGAGTATAAAACATGGTAAGCCACAAACCAGTAATCAATTGATTGATTAAAACGACAAGCGCTAGTGAACCAAAGAAGTACAAAAAATTTAAATTCTTAGGAAGATAATAGGCACTGAAATAATTTTTCCAGGTGCTCATCAAAGGAAAACGCTCATCGAGCCATTTGAGGAGTCTATTCATTTAATCAAGCCTTATCTGTTATCAATCGTACATTTTAGCCTAGGTGCAGCGAAGCGAAACCCGGGGAAACCCTATTGTTTATTATCCCGGGTTTCACTTCGCTGCACCCGGATTACAGATTATGTAGGCATAGAATTTATGCCTTGTCCTCGCCAATAACAAGAGTATGCTGATCGATAAAATAATATGGTGGTACTTCCATATTAATTGGCGCAGGGACATCTTTAAAAACCCTGCCAGAAAGATCAAAAGCAGAACCATGACAAGGGCAGAAAAAACCACCTGGCCAGTCAGGCCCTAAATCACCTAGATTGGGTTTGTATTTTGGAGAACAACCCAGGTGCGTACAAATCCCTATAAGAACCAAGTATTCTGGATTAATTGAACGAAACTCATTTTTTGCATAGGAAGGCTGCTGCCTCGTCACAGAATTGGGATCACGCAATCTTGAAGAATCTATAGTCAAACGCTGCAACATTTCTTTGGTTCGTCTAATTATCCATACTGGTTTTCCACGCCATTCAACAACCGCCTGCTCCCCAGGCTCGAGTTTACTTAAATCGACGTGTACAGGCGCACTTTCAGCTTGAGCTTTAGCGCTAGGTAACCAAGAAGCAACAAAGGGAGTTAAAGCACATAAAGCACCTATGCCTCCTAATACACATGTTGTAGTTAACAAAAATTGGCGACGACCTTCATCTACAAGATCGTTTTTCTCTTGCTCGCGATCAGGATCAGTATTTTCATTCACCATATCATTTGCTTATGTAATGTTATAGCCTGGATGTAACAAAGCGGAACCCGGGGTCGCAAGGCAGTATGGATTCCCCGGGCTCCGCTGGCTGCACCTAGGTTACAAACTACTCCTACCCCAAACATGCAAAATAAAAAACCCCGCAAAAGCGGGGTTCGTTAACCAATAAACGATTAACGTTTTGAGTATTGAGTTGCACGACGTGCTTTGTGCAAGCCCACTTTCTTTCTTTCAACACGACGTGAATCACGAGTTAATAAACCACGTGCACGTAATCTTCTACGAACAGAATTTGGACTAGGCTCAGCATCTTCTGCTAATCCTGCTTCATCGTACGCAACTAATGCTCTTGCAATACCTAAACGTACAGCACCTGCCTGGCCAGAAACTCCACCGCCAGATACTGTAATGTAAGCATCAAATTTATCAACAAGGTCAACGGTTTCTAGTGGCTGCATCACAACCATGCAAGAAGTTTCACGGCAGAAATATTCCTGTAAAGTACGGCCATTTACTTTGATCTCGCCTTTACCTGGACGTAAAAACACACGAGCTGTTGAACTTTTTCTACGGCCTGTGCCGTAGTATTGCTTCACTTCAGCCATAATACTTATTCCTCAATATCAAGTTGCTTGGGTTGCTGTGCAGTATGTGGATGCTCGTTGCCTGCATATACTTTTAGCTTACGATACATCTCTCTACCTAAAGGATTTTTTGGTAACATGCCTTTAACAGCAAGTTCGATAATTCTAACAGGATTTCTAGCCTGTAATTTTTCGAAACTATCTGATTTTATTCCACCAGGATATCCGGTATGACGATAGTACATCTTGTTGGTAAATTTACGGCCGGTCACAATAACCTTTTCCGCATTAGTCACTACGATGTAATCGCCAGTATCAACATGGGGGGTATACTCAGCTTTATGCTTGCCACGTAAACGACGAGCAATCTCACTTGCTAAGCGACCCAAAACTTTGTCGCTGGCATCAACCACTAACCAGTCACGTTTGACTTCATGGCTTTTGGCACTAAATGTCTTCATTAAATGAACTCCGAACCGCCTAAATTGGTAATCTTCTATCATGGACGGGCGATTTTAACCAAAACAGAAACATCCTACAAGTAAAAAAGGATAAAAATTTATATACAATTATTAAATCCGCATAAATATAACAAATTTCAAACAAGAATCACAATAATTTTTTGTTCTATTGTGTAGTCTGGGCGAAGTAAAACGGCACTGCCAGTAAATTAATAGTAGTTCGATAATGCAAAACCTGAGAAATTCAAGCATTTCATAATTTTAATTTTGGGTTCTGCTTCACTACATCCAGGCTACACTTGATATATTGTTCATTCCCGGTCAATTAATAACTGCTCGACAATATTGCCAGAAATTAAATGCTTTTCAATGATTTCATCAATATCAGCAAAAGACGCATAAGTGTACCACACGCCTTCAGGGTAAATTACAATACATGGGCCAGAACTGCAACGCCCGAGACAACCTGATTTACTTACACGAACTTTACCTGGACCATGCATTTCCAGTTCCAGAAGTCGTGATTTCATATAATCAAAATAAGGCTCACCACCAGCATTGGCGCAGCATTGTTTGCCTGCCGCCTTTTGATTGGTGCAGATGAGAACATGTTTATTGTAATAAGCCAATGGACTACTTTCCTATAGATTCAATTTTTGTTTTTAACTTTAAACCGGGTTTAAAGGTTACAACTCTCCTGGCTACAACCGGAATTTCCTCTCCGGTTTTGGGGTTCCTACCGGGCCTTTGTGGCTTATCCCTTAGTGTAAAATTACCAAATCCTGATAATTTTACGTGATACCCATGCTCAAGAGCATGCCGCAACTCTTCAAAAAAATTCTCGACCATTTCCTTTGATGCAGGTTTGGACAGATTTAATTCATCACACAGGGTTTCTGCCATTATTGCTTTGCTTAGTGCATTCACGATTATTCCCTCAATATGATTGAAAATTTATTTTCTAACATGTTGATTATAGCACTAATTAAAGAGTTTATCTCTGTATCGACTAAAGTACGATTTTCATCTTGTAACGTCATAGCAACGGCAAGGCTTTTTTTTCCTTGAGGAATCCCTTCCCCTGTGTACACATCAAATACATCAAAAGATTTTAACCAGCTTTCTTTTATGGTTTCTCGGACCGCTGATTCAATCAGCATGACGCTGATGTCCGCATCGACCAAGAATGACAAATCACGACGAATTTGCGGGTATTTTGAAATGGTTTTATAGCGTGGCGCTTCATGGCCAATTAATGCCGCTAAATTGATTTCAAAGAGCAAAACATCCTCTTGTAAATCTAATGCATCTGCCAAACGTGGGTGTAACATCCCCATCCATCCGGCGAATACCCCATCGATATTGATTTGAGCTGATTGTCCAGGATGTAATGCATCATGCACAGCAGCTACGAATTCGACTTGTTTTAATTTAAGTGACGCAAATAAAGATTGAAGATCACCTTTTAAATCAAAAAAATCAAAAACCCGAGTAGGCTCACTCCAATTGACACTACCTTGTTCTCCCATCAACAAGCCTGCAATACAAGGACGCTCTACAAGTTGTTCCTTGTTCAAATCAAAAACGACACCTATTTCGAAAAATTTAACTGCATTTTGCTGGCGGTGAACATTATAAATCATTGATGCAATCAATCCTGGCCACATCCCGGCACGCATTTGTGATAATTCCGAAGAAATTGGATTAAGCAATTGCATAAATTCTTTGTGTGGATAAAGTTCACGTTGTAATTCAGGATCAACAAAACTGTAACTTATCGTTTCATGATACCCTCTGTTACTGAACCAGTGTGAAAGCTTCGCTGCTATTTCTTCATTACCACATGTTGTTCCTGCCTGCACTAATGTTGTGGTAGGTTGAGCATGCAAATTATCATATCCATAAAGACGGATGATTTCTTCAACTAAATCGACATCATGTTGAATATCAAAACGATGAGAAGGAATAGTGACATCAAGAAAATTATGGTGCTCTTTTCCTACTACGACACCAAGCCCTTCTAATAATGTTTTCATCTCTTGCAGTGAAATACTAAGCCCAGTTAATTTTTTCACTTTATCGGTATCAAAAGTAAAGTTCACCGTTTCTGGTAAATATTTGTTATCATCAGCTTCAATAACTGGCCCTACTTCTCCACCTGCAATTTCTAAAATTAATGCTGTAGCTCGTTCAAGAGCTTTCATTTGCAAGCATGGATCGACGCCGCGTTCATAACGTTGAGATGAATCACTGAACAAACCAAATTTTCTTGCTACTCCGGCAATAACAATCGGATTAAAATAGGCACTTTCTAAGAATACGTTTTGGGTATGTGCTTGTACCGAACTTGCTTCTCCACCCATGATACCAGCCATTGCCAAAGGTTTCTCTTTGTCTGCAATAACCAATACTTTTTCATTTAATGTTAATTCTTGACCATCAAGCAACGTTAACTGTTCTTGACTATTACTAAAGCGTACATTTATTTCACCTTTGATTGTTGCTAAATCAAAAGCATGCATAGGCTGGCCTAATTCAATCATTACATAATTCATAACATCCACAATCGGATGCAAAGTACGAATACCGCTGCGACGTAAGCGCTCACTCATCCATAAAGGGGTAGTTGCTTTAGGATTTATATTACGAATTACTCGACCACAGTATCGCGGACAAGCCTCAGGACTTTTTAACTGTATTGGTAATACATCATCGATACTGGGCGTCAGTTCAGGAATTGATTTTTCTAATAAGGGCAATTTGTTTAACACGGCTACTTCGCGAGCGATACCTAAAACGCTAAAACAATCAGCTCGGTTGGGAGTTAAATCTATATCAAAAATATGATCATCCAGAGTCAAATATTCGCACAGATCCATACCCACAGGCGCATCACTTTCCAATTCCATGATGCCTTCAGATTGCTCTGCCATACCTAGCTCGGTGACCGAACAGAGCATACCTTGAGATAATTCGCCACGCAATTTGGATTCTTTGATATTAAAACCTCCCGGCAGGCGTGCACCAATCATAGCCAAAGCTACTTTTAATCCAGCTCTTACATTGGAAGCACCGCAAACAATTTGCAGCGGTTTATCCATGTTTGCATTGACTTCACAAACAGTTAATTTATCTGCATTGGGATGAGGTTTGGTACTAAGAACTTCAGCAACGATTACATGAGTAAACTCTCCTGCTACTGGACTCACCGCATCTACTTCCAGGCCAGCCATAGTCAGTTGACTTGCTAATTCTTGTTCAGTTAATGAGTAATTTACCCATTCACGTAACCATAATTTACTTAATTTCATTTATAGTCCTTACCACCTGATTAAACTTTTTATTAGGTTCGCAGAGCTTCACTCGGATACCGAACCATAATACTGAAAACAACAGATCAACAGTGCAAAATATCTTAAAATTGATTTAAAAAAGTAAGATCATTTTCAAACATCATCCGTAAGTCATCTATTCCATAATACAACATTGCTAATCTATCCAACCCCATGCCAAACGCCCAACCTTGATATTCATCAGGGGAAATATTCACGGCCTTAAGTACATTAGGATGCACCATGCCACAGCCTAAAACCTCAAGCCATCCAGTAAACTTACAAGAACGACATCCTTTACCACTGCATTGGGTACATTCAATATCAACTTCTGCAGATGGCTCAGTGAACGGGAAATAGGAGGGTCTAAACCGCAATGCCAATTTTCGACCGAAGAAATCTGCGAATAAATCTTGGAGCAAGCCTTTTAAACTGGCTAAAGTAGCCTGCTTGTCAATTAACAACCCCTCAACTTGATGGAACATAGGTGTATGGGTTAAATCTGAATCGCAACGATAGACACGCCCTGGAGCAATTAAACGAAAAGGAGGTTTACGTTGTTCCATAGCACGAATTTGTACTGGAGACGTATGCGTTCTCAATAAACGACCATCACCAAAATAAAAGGTATCATGCATTGCACGTGCTGGATGATGTCCAGGAATATTCAACGCTTCGAAATTATAAAATTCAGTTTCTATTTCCGGGCCGTCAACAATGTCAAAACCCATACGACTAAAAAACTCATTAATTCTATGTTTTACTTGAGTTACAGGGTGCAATGAACCACCCTCTTTCTTCCGTCCTGGAAGAGTCACATCAATACGTTCTGCTGAAAGTTTTTCTAGTAATTGCTTTTCTTTGAGTTCAAGCATTTTTGTTTCAATCAATGCACTGATTTCACGTTTTGCCTGATTTACTAATTGACCTACTTTAGGTTTGTCTTCGGCGGATAAGTGAGCAAGTCCTTTTAAAATTTCAGTCAGCTTGCCCTTCTTGCCTAGAAAATCAACGCGAATTGATTCTAATTCAGATACATCTTGTGCATTGTTAATTGCTTCAGAAGCCTGCTCTTGTATGGTGATGATATCCTGCATAATTATACCCACAAGTAAAAAGGAGGCCGCAGCCTCCTTAAAATAAATTTCATCTTTAAGCTAGTGTTCTTAAACTAACGTGTAGCCTGGCTGCAAGTTAGTGGAACCGGGCTACAATAATTATCGATACTTTATAAAGATTATTTTGCTAATGCAGCTTTAGCTTGTTCAGCAATTGCAGCAAAAGCTATTTTGTCATGAACAGCTAGATCAGCCAATACTTTTCTATCCAGATCAATTGATGCTTTTTTCAACCCATCAATTAAACGGCTGTATGATAATCCGCACTCACGAGCTTGTGCATTAATACGCGTAATCCACAATGCACGAAATTGACGTTTTTTCTGACGTCGATCGCGATAAGCATATTGACCCGCTTTGATTACTGCTTGTTTTGCCATGCGGTAGGTTCGGCTACGGGCTCCGTAATAACCTTTTGCTTGGTCTAAAACTTTCTTGTGACGCGCTTTCGCTGTCACACCACGTTTAACTCTTGGCATTCTTCATTCCCCCCTTAACTACCGTGCAACATGCGTTCTGCCAAACGTGCATCGCATGGCTTTAAAGTACCAGCCTCTACACGCAAATGACGCTTTGCCTTAGTAGACTTTTTGGTGAGGATATGGTTTCTATAAGCGCCACGACGTTTAATCGCGCCACTTGCTGTCTTACGGAAGCGTTTAGACGCTCCGCGATGTGACTTTAACTTCGGCATAACAATGTACTCCGCATTTGATTTCAGCTACTTGGTTTTTTTGGGTGATAAAACCATCAGTAATTGTCTTCCTTCGCGTTTTGCTTGCTGTTCTACAACAGCAAATTCAGCGGTATCTTGCTGTAAACGCTCAAGAATCTTCATACCCAGTTCTTGATGAGCCATTTCACGACCACGAAAACGCAGCGTAATTTTGACTTTATCACCATGATTTAGGAAACGGATCAGGTTGCGTAGCTTGACCTGATAATCCCCATCTTCCGTCGTAGGACGGAATTTCAATTCTTTGACCTGAATTTGCTTTTGCTTTTTCTTTGCTTCAGCTTGTTTTTTACTCAGTTCAAAGAGAAACTTGCCATAATCCATGATCCGGCATACTGGAGGTTTGGCTGTAGGCGATATTTCAACCAGATCCAAGCCACCTTCTTCCGCTGCACGCAGGGCTTCACGTGTTGAGACAATTCCTGCCTGATTACCATCGACATCAATTAAGCGTACCTCAGGTACATTGATCTGTTCATTAATTCGTGCGCGATCATTTTCACGCTTAGTTGGTGCACTAATGGTTTAACCCCCCCTGCTTGTTAATTAGGAATTGATCCTTTCCGAGCAATTTCTTGCGCCAAGGTATCACAAATTGTATCTATTGTCATCACACCCAAGTCTGTTCCTTCGCGAGAACGCACTGCGACTTGGTTTGATTCAACTTCTTTATCCCCTATCACTAAGAGATAAGGTACTTTTTGTAAAGTATGTTCACGAATTTTAAAGCCAATTTTCTCATTTCTCAAGTCATAGTTGGCCCGAATACCTCTTTTTTGCAAAATTTGAGTTACCTTTTGGGCATACTCATTCTGTTTTTCACTAATTGTGAGCACAATCGCTTGTACAGGGGACAACCATAAGGGAAACTTCCCTGCGTAATGTTCTATCAAAATCCCCATAAAACGCTCAAAAGAGCCTAAAATTGCACGATGCAACATAACAGGAATTTGTTTGCTACCATCTTCAGCAACATATGAAGCATCCAAACGACCCGGCATCGAAAAATCAACTTGTATGGTTCCACACTGCCAAATTCTGCCTAAACAATCAGCCAAAGAGCACTCAATTTTAGGTCCATAGAAAGCACCTTCACCTGGCGCATCAACCCATTCTATATTGCGATCTTTCATTGCTTGTTTTAAAGCAGCCTCTGCTTTATCCCATACATCATCACTACCAACTCGTTTTTCAGGACGTAATGCCAATCGATATTTAATTTCTTTAAAACCAAAATCAGCATATACGGATTGAACCAATTCGAGCATCATCGCTACTTCTGATTGGATTTGATCTTCAGTACAAAAGATATGAGCATCGTCTTGAACCATATTACGGACACGCATCAAACCATGCAATGCACCAGAGGGTTCACAACGATGACAATTACCAAACTCAGACAATCTTAATGGCAAATCTCTATAACTTTTTAAACCTTGATTGAATACTTGCACATGGCATGGGCAATTCATAGGCTTAACAGCATAGTGACGATTTTCAGTTTCGGTAACGAACATTTCATCTCTAAAATTAGCCCAATGACCTGATTTTTCCCAAAGAATCCTATCAACTAATTGAGGGGTCTTAATTTCTTGATAACCAAAATCAACCAGACGATGACGCATATAGCGTTCAAGCTCTTGATAAATTGTCCAACCTTTGGGATGCCAAAATACCATTCCAGGAGCAATATCCTGGAAATGGAATAACTCTAAGCTCTTGCCTAATTTACGATGATCGCGTTTTTCAGCTTCCTCAAGACGGAATAAATAGTCGGTTAAGGATTTTTTATCAGCCCAGGCAGTACCATAAATGCGTTGCAACATTTCGTTATTGGAGTCACCACGCCAGTAAGCACCTGCTAATTTAGTCAGCTTAAATGCCTTTAAAAATCCCGTGGAAGGAACATGAGGACCACGGCAAAGATCTTCAAAATCGCCTTGCTTGTACAAAGACAACACTTCATCTTTAGGAATATCAGCAATAATCTTGGCTTTGTATTCCTCGCCAATACCCTTGAAATATTTAATTGCCTCGTCACGGGGTAACTCTCTACGTGTTACGGGGTAATTCGCTTTGGCTAATTCCATCATTTTCGCTTCGATTGACTCTAAATCTTCTGGCGTAAAAGGTCTTTGAAAGGCGAAGTCATAATAAAAGCCATCTTCGATAACAGGGCCTATAGTCACCTGCGCTGTTGGAAAAAGACTTTTAACTGCTTGCGCTAATAAGTGCGCTGTAGAGTGGCGAATCACTTCAAGGCTTTCATCTTGTTTTTCTGTAAGGATGACTAATGCACAATCATTCTCAATAAGGAAAGAAGTATCGACTAAGCGATCATTGATGCGGCCTGCTATAGCCGCTTTAGCTAACCCAGGACTTATGCTATGAGCTACATCATAAACAGTTAAAGGCGCTTCAAAATGTTTTATACTTCCATCCGGCAATTTAATGTTTGGCATAATTTTATCCGTAAGCACTTCTTTTCAAAAAAAAACCCTGCATGGCAGGGCTTAAACCTTAATTTAAAAGGAGTCAATCTTAAGCATCATCCCAAATGAAAGCGGGGCTCCTGGAATACGATTTAGTTGCATGGTAGGCACGAGTGGGATCGAACCACCGACCACCACCATGTCAAGGTGGTGCTCTACCACTGAGCTACGTGCCTATAAAACGACCTGCATACCCAATGTGGGGAAGTATATAATAAGGTTATATTACAAAGCAATCATTTACCTAGAAAAAACGGATGAATCTATCGTGATCGAGTTAAAATTGCACAATGGCCTTTCCAAGCTACATTTTCAGGACTTACGAAAAATCTCAAGGTCGAGGCAAAAAATGTTTTTAATGAGGGAGTTTAGATAGACTAAATGACCGAATTAAAAACATTTTTTAACAAAGAGATTGGGGTTTTTCGTAAGTCCTGATTTTATTTTTAAGAGAATGACAGTTTACGTCCATATAAAGGCACTTGTAAGTATGTTGTAAGCCCCTGTTTGATATTTTTAAAGGGTCATAGATAGGCTCAAATGGAGGGGAACCATTCAAGCCATGATATTGCGAGGTAAACTGCTACGAGTCATACCACTTTTTCTCGATTGGACTATACTGTGATATTTGTTCCATCGTACATCACTGTTCCTTTTGGGGCTGATAACCTTTCCATAGGTTTCTCTGGCATTATACTTCGTTTGCCATTTTTGTCAACAATCGGTTTCCATTAGAAACCAATGGTTTCGCATATTATAATATTTTGCATGTTTCGTTTCTATTGATTATAATTTATTTACTCTTAAATTGGAGCTCTATACACCATGGAAAAAATCAACCTGGCAAAGCAGTTCGCTGATCGCCTGCGTGATGCCATGATCGCGGCAGGATTTAATTCACAACGATCTACTTCGGGAGTTTGCATTCATAAATTGTCGGAAATTACCGGCTATTCGTTACAAATATGCCGCAAGTATCTTCGCGGCGAAGCCATTCCTGATCCTGTTAAACTGATAGAAATCGCAGCGAAACTTCATGTTTCACCAGGGTGGTTGTTATTTGGCGGCTCTCATAATGACCAAGGAATTGCCCAAGAAAAAGTATGCATTAGTAAAAATTTACTTCACTATATTTTTACTAAAGCTTCCTGTCTTTATAATGAAATGCTTCCAGAACAAGAAATACCCAATTTTTTAATTGAATTAATCAATGATGTCAGCCTAATTAATGCAGACGAAGAACAGTCTAAAAAAATTATTGATCTAGCTTTGGCTTCGCTCAAACATTTTAGTCATTCACACCAAACATAATAAAACGGCTCTTTATAAGAGAGTCAGAAAGACATAATGACCGTCATCGGCAATTCATGTTTAAAGATAGGGTAATTTAACAATTAATAACCATTCGAACCTGACTCATCAAGCCTTTGGCAGCGGCATCTTTATTTATTGATATAGAGCCAAAAATCAAAATTTGTTTGATAATACACATTTTGCAAAAGAACTCCTTTCTATATATTTCGCCATTTGGCCCAATAGTGATATCATTGCATTTTAAAAACACACTGAGTTTATATGTTACTCCATTGTCTTTTCATCATTGGTATTTGTGTTGAAGCAATCACTGGCGCCTTAGCGGCTGGTCGTAAAAAAATGGATTTCTTTGGAGTTATGTTGATTGCAAGCATTGCTGCATTAGGTGGTGGCACTGTACGAGATGCCCTATTTAACACGTACCCTCTAACTTGGGTTATTCATCCTGAATATTTATTATACACATCAGTATGTGCATTCCTGACTATATTTATTGCACATTCATTGATTCGAATCATGAAAATATTTTTAATCCTCGACGCATTGGGATTGTCTACATTTGTGATTATTGGTACTCAAAAAGTACTCAACCATGGTTTATCACCCAGCATTGCCGTCATTAGTGGCATGATTACCGGTATTTGTGGTGGTATGTTACGTGATATTCTATGCAACGACATTCCTTTGGTATTAAGAAAAGAACTTTACGCAGTAATTGCTTTGGCAGGTGCGGTACTGTTTACCACCCTTCACTATTTTGAGATTTCAGAAAATCTCAATGTGATTATTACACTAATCAGTATTTTTAGTGCTCGACTTATAGCCATTTTTTTCCACATTGAAATACCGATATTTGACTATTCAGAAAGTATCAAAAAACGGAAGCGAAAATCGTAGGACAAACAGAACTGTAGAAATATAGCCTGGGTGAGGCGAAATGAGGGAAAAACCGTTAGCAAAACCCGGGTTCCGCTTCGCTTCACCCAGGCTAAAAATCACTCTTAGACTTCTTTAACTTCGATAATACTCACTTCTTCATCGGGTACATCAGCGTGTCCCATACGTTGCCCAGTTTTTACTTTAGCAATCGCATCTACAACGTCCATACCCTCAACTACCTCACCAAATACACAATATCCATATCCTTGCATATGATCACCACTGTAGTTCAAAAATGCATTATCAGCGACATTAATAAAAAATTGCGCTGTTGCAGAATGTGGATCCATAGTTCTTGCCATTGCAATAGAACCTCGTTTATTGGGCTTAGCGTTCTTAGCTTCGTTTTTAATAGGCTCACGAGTTGATTTTTGTTTCATCTCTGAGTCAAGTCCACCACCTTGAATCATAAAGCCTGCGATAACACGATGGAAAATTGTATTATTATAAAAACCGCTGCGCACATAATTAAGAAAATTTTCTGCTGTAGCTGGAGTATTTTCTGTATCTAACTGTAGATGAATATCACCTTTAGATGTGCTAATTACAACCATTAATATCTCCTGTCATTTTTTAAATAAATTGATGAATCTTAGTATAGGTAAAAAGACTATGCTTTTTACAGGATATTATTCGTAATATGACTTAAATGCATGAGTGCCTTTTAATTCACACGTTCGTTAATTATTAACTCACGCATTTTATCACAAACATCATGCATTACATGAACATTATGAATGCTTGCCAATGCTGTAAATAAATTTGCTTTTTGTTTTGTTAACTGATGTAGATAAGAACGTGAATAGTTACGGCAAGTGTAACATGTACACTGTGCCATAATCGGCGACATATCATTAGCAAAGCATGATTTTTTTATTTGAATGCGTTCATTCTCATACTCACTGGCAAAACGCAACCAATTGCCTTCTCGAATCAATTCACCGCAATATAAAGATCCATGTCGCGCATTACGCGTCGGAGCAACACAATCGAACATATCAATTCCTTCAGCGACTACATCCAAAAGGTCCTGAGGTGACATTCCAACACCCATGGTATATCTTGGTTTATTTTCGGGTAAGTAATCGCGCACCCAGCGTATAACTTCCACCGTAGTTTTCATATCAAAGCCAATAGTTTCACCACCTATTGCAATCCCTTCGGTATCCATTGAAGAGACAAAATCCGCACTTTCACGACGTAAATCTTTAAAAGTTCCGCCTTGAATAATGCCAAAAAGCGCTTGCTCATAACCATAGCGTGAATTGGGATATTGTTGATGATAATGTATGGATTGGTTTAACCAACGATGAGTACGCGTCATGATATGACTGACCTCATCTTTAGTACAACTATCCGGCGTGCACTGATCAAAGGCCATAATAATATCCGCACCAATAATCTTTTGGGTTTCTAAGGACATTTCCGGCGTCATATGAATTAGCCGCTGACTCCCAGGCAATCGAAAATGCGCGCCATCCTCATCAATCGTACAAATTTCTTTATTCTTGGATAAACTAAAAACCTGAAAGCCGCCACTATCCGTTAACATCGGTCCATGCCACCCCATAAAAGGATGCATTCCTCCCGCTTTTTCGATGACCTCCATACCTGGGGCACATAACATATGATAGGTATTACCCCCTAAAATGATTTGACTGTGTGCGTCATGCAATTCAGCGGGAGTCATATTGTTTACACCAGCACGCGTACCAACTGGCATAAAAACTGGTGTTATAAATTCACCGTGAGCTGTAGTAACACGCGTCACTCGCGCTTGAGTAGATGAGTGTTTATGCAACACATCGCAAGAAAAGGTTTTCATCGGTTAGAAATAATTCAAAAATGCCGATAATAGCTAAGTCAAACTCAGATTACCAGCATTAGCCCTGTTAATAATTAATCAATAGACTACTTTCGCAATGCACACAGGTGAGTAAAAGTCGGGGAGAAATGGAGCAAAAATCAGTGTGTACACGCGAAATGCATGAGAATCAGAGCACCGAATCAACAGAGCAATTTGCCACTCCAGTAGAGTTTCGAAAGAAGTCTAATCTATGATATCATGCGCAAAACCTATGGAAGCATGGCCCTATTAATCCAAATTCTAAAAAGGATATATGTATATGCCCAGTTCAAATTCAAATTTATTCATGATCGATATAGAAAGTAATGAACTTTCAGACATTGAACGGGAAATCATAAAACATCCTCTGGTAGGTTCCGTGATTCTTTTCACTCGTAACTTCTCAAGTCCACAGCAGTTAGAACATTTAATTTGTGAAATTCGCGAAATCAATCCTAATATTTTTATAGCAACCGATCATGAAGGTGGTTTTGTGCAACGTTTTATGCGCCATGGATTTCGTGCTTTGCCTGCTCCTCGCGTTTATGGCGATACCTATGATCTTAACCCGGAAGTCGGCATCAGACTTGCAAGACAATACGGCGAAATTATGGCCAAAGACCTATTAACTTGTGGTGTGGATTTAAGTCTTGCCCCAGTCCTTGACCTACATGATAAAAATCTTATTATTGCACGTTTAGATCGTGCTTTTCACCATAATCCTGATGTGATTGTCACTTTAGCTGGTGCTTTTATTGAAGGGATGAATGCGGCTGGTATGCCAGCTGTTGCCAAGCATTTTCCAGGACACGGTTCGGTCAGTGGGGATTCACATAGCACAATGCCGGTTTCTCTTGCCTCGATGGATGAGTTGAAAACCAAAGATTTAAAACCATTTATCGAGCTAATCGATAAAGGACTGCTTAGCGCAGTCATGCCCGCGCATGTAACTTATAAGGCAGTTGATGCAAATAAGCCTGCTGGCTTTTCAACCATTTGGTTGCAAGAGATATTACGCCATGAATTAGATTTTACAGGTTTGGTTTTAAGCGATTGCTTGAGCATGACCGGTGCCGATATAGGCAATTTAATGACCCGAACAGAAGAAGCCCTTAAAGCAGGTTGTGATATGTTGATCGTCTGCCACCAACCACGGCAAGTATTGTTGGAGTTATTGCAAAAAATTACTTTAGCTCAATCACCCGAATCAGCCGCTCGTATCGCTCACTTTAAAAATCAGATGCTTCGCTTCGCACATCCGGAAACAAATCAACCCAAGTCTTATTTATCCTCGATAGTGCCAGAATGCGCTCCAGCTACTGTTAGCAAAAATCTGCAATTCAATACTTCAAAAACAATTTAACAAAATGCTCATATAGCCTGGATGCAGCGCAGCGAAACACAGGTTTTAGGACATAAACAAACCGCTCAATCCTGGGTTCTATTTTGCGGCACCCAGGCTACAAAGCACGAGCTTAAAAATTATCTTCGTGAAGCGCTCTTCGTCGGGTATGCCAAAATAAAAAACATCCCATTAGTACCATGAATGAAAAGTATAGAGCACACCATCCTGGCATTGATATTCCCAGCATCTGCCAACTTACCTCAGCACAATCGCCGCTACCCCAAAATAGAGTTTTTACTACAGTTTGCCAGGGAAAATAACGGATTAAAACATCGAGACCAGGCATACACGCAGGCGCCTCGCCCGCAGGTAAAGACTGTAACCATAATTGGCGTAAAGCAAAAAATAAACCGGCACACGCAATAAGACTTTGTAGAAAACTAATAATATGCGCCTTTTTTAAGGTTTGAAAGCTCAATCCCATAACGGCCAACAACAAAAAGACACAGATGCGCTGCATGATGCATAAAGGGCAAGGAATAAGACCAACAACGTATTGAAAGTAAAAAGATGCAAATAATACAAACACGGTCAGTGTTGCATTGAGCGTTTGAATTCTTCGATAAGTAAGCTTTCTCATGATTTTGGCAACATATAAGATATAGCTGCTTTAAGATCATCATCACTGCATTTAATACACGTTCCTTTTACAGGCATAGCATTTAAACCTTTTATTGAAGAAGCAAGTAAATCATTTAATTCTCTCTTGACTAAACGCGGTTTCCAATCCTGTTCATTTCTGAATTTTGGTGCTCCCGCGAGACCGTCTCGATGACAAACAATACAATATTGCTGGTACGTGTCTTGTCCGGGTTCTTTTGTCGCTACATTACTAATTGCCTTATTATCTGTCTGAGCCTGACCTTGTACAGTGACCTTTCCTACAGGTTGAATTCTTAATTGAATTTCTCGTTGTTGCGATTCTTCACTTGCATACACCACAAATGAAAAACAAAACAATGATATTAAAAACTGCAACCTCATGCCGATACACCTCATGATAATAATTTAGGATAATACCTAGAAGTGAATTTTTTTTCCAGCAGGATCAAAATCAAATAAGTGGAAAATCATCTTGTATCCAGGAAACAATCTTCAAACTATAATGGATCGTTAAAAAAACTAAGGAGCAAAAACATGGTCCAAGCAATTCCTGAAGGCTTTCATACCGTAACGCCAGCCTTTACTTTTAAAGATTGTGCGAAAGCAATTGAGTTTTATAAACAAGCATTTAATGCTAAAACACTACATATTTTCCCTTCCTTGGATGGAAAAGGCATTATGCATGCTCACATTCAAATTGGTAACTCGATTATTATGATGGGTGATGAAATGGAAGGAGAGGGTTGCTCCAAAAGTGCTGAAACGCTTGGAAAATCACCAATCACACTTTTTGTATATGTTCCTGACGTAGACTCCTTTTTTCAACACGCTGTAAATGCTGGAGGTCAAATAACAATGCCTGTAGCGGACATGTTTTGGGGGGATCGTGCCGGGTTAATTAAAGATCCTTTTGGCTACTCGTGGATGATTGCCACACATACCAAAGATCTAACCGATGAAGAAATCAGGAACAATGCAGCAGAGGCATTCGCCTCTATGGAAAAAAATAAGCTATAAGGATTTGAAATGTCAGACTACACCATACAAGACTCTATTTTGCTCATTGCCGATCCTAAGATAGTTGCCATTCCGGTGATTGATAATCACGACCCGATGATTGATTTAATGAATCATCCTGAGATTAGCTATGGTCCGTCTCCAGAAATACCGAATAATACTGATTACACCAAAATGCGAAAAGCGGTTTATGAAAAACTAAACCAAGCCCAATCCTTGTTACCTAAAGGATTACGTTTTTGCTTGTATGAAAGCTACCGTAGTCTGGCATTACAAAAATTGCTTTTTGATACACGTTATGGAAAAGTTAAAAATAAACATCCCGAATGGTCATCAGAGCAGATTTTTACTGAAACAACACGACTGGTCTCCCCCGTCATCAACCTGGATGGTTCACCCAATATTCCACCTCACTCGACAGGCGCTGCAATTGATGTCTATTTAATCAATGAACAAGGAGAGGCCATTGACATGGGAATTCATCCTAAAGATTGGATGGAGGATTTAGACGGTTCTCTGTCATTAACTGCTTCAGAAATTATTACTCACGAAGCAAAACAAAATCGAAAAATCATGTGCCATGTCTTAGACACTGTAGGTTTCGTCAATTATCGCAATGAATATTGGCATTGGTCGTATGGAGATCGTTATTGGGCCTACTATAAACAACAACCTTATGCCTTTTACGATAATTATAAATAATCTAATTTTTATAACCCAGGCAAAGAGCGGCCACATTGTAACGCCATTCGACAACTATCGGAAAATTAGGTTATATTTCAATGGTATTGATTGATTATGGATGTTTAAAATAAGGAAAGGAAAGGATATGACAAATACAAATGAAATTTACACCCCAAGCACGTTAAGACGAAATTGGGGTTGGCTTTTGGGATTAGGAATATTACTTGTTTTTCTAGGTTGTGTAGGCTTGAGCATGGTCATCGGGTTGACCTTAGTTAGCATGTATTTTTTTGCTGCCTTATTAATTATTTCTGCGATATCCCATTTTATTGATATTTTCAAACATCGAGACTGGAAAGGTATCTTCTGGCAAACAATAATTGCAGTTTTATACCTAATCGGAGCTGGTGTTGTTCTTTATGATCCCTTTTTAGCATCTACTTTAATTACTGCACTCTTAGCTGGCGTGCTCATTGTTATTGGCATCACACGAATAATTCTTGCCTTTTCTTTAAAAGACAGCAAAGGATGGGGTTGGTTATTATTTGCAGGAATTATTGCTATTATTCTTGGTGTGTTAATCATCATGCAATGGCCAATTAGCGGCTTATGGGTTATAGGAATGTTCATTGCTATTGATATGATTGTAAATGGATGGACTTACATTTTTATCGCTCTTTCTGTACGTGCATCTGTGTAATGAACATAGTATGATACTGCATGCTCTTCAAAATGCGGTATCATATGTACTCAAGAACCCTACGCATAGCAACCCGCCAAAGCCCTTTGGCTTTGTGGCAAGCCAATCATGTTCGAGATTTATTGTTAAATAAATGGCCGAATCTGCAGATTGAACTATTACCTATGAGCACATCTGGAGATAAGTTCCTCAAGGATAAGCTTCTCACTGTTGGCGGCAAGGGTTTATTTGTCAAAGAGCTCGAAGAAGCTTTGCTGGACAAAAGAGCTGATTTTGCTGTTCACTCTTCAAAAGATATGCCCGCGGAATTTCCTGAAGGCCTCGGTTTGGCTGCGATCTGCAAAAGAGACAATCCATTTGATGTCTTTGTCAGTTACCAACATACCGATTTACAAACACTCCCCCCACAAGCTATTGTTGGAACCTCAAGTCTTAGGCGGCAATCTCAATTATTGGCGTACAGGCCGGATTTAAATGTTAAGTCCTTACGAGGAAATATCAATACTCGACTTGAGAAACTGAAAGCAGGAGAATTTCAAGCAATTATCCTTGCTGCTGCGGGTCTTGAGCGTATGGGATTTACCGATCTAATAACAGAACAATTATCTGCTCAAATCATGCTTCCTGCGTGTGGTCAAGGCGCTCTAGCAATCGAATGCAGAAGTGACGATCATGAAATGCAAGCACTGCTTGCCGAACTTAATGATCCAGTATCCTCTATTTGTGTACATGCAGAGCGAAAGGTCAATGCCCTCTTGGGTGGTAATTGTCATGTTCCTTTGGCAGTTTTTTGTGTCCCGATAGCAAGCAATCAACTTTCCTTACAAGCAAAAGTTCTAACTCTTGATGGTTCGCAAATCATTAAGAGCGAGCAAATAGGCCTCTTGGATCAGGCAACACACTTGGCTGAACTTTGCGCCCAAACGTTGTTAGCTCAAGGAGCCGCAAACATTCTGGCATCAGTACCAAAATGAACAGCTCCCTACTCGGTTTACGCATTTTAAATACTCGCCCACAAGAGCAGGCACAGCCGCTGAGTCAAAGCATTCGCGACGCGGGAGGCGTCGTAATTGAACTACCCACTCTAGAGATCCAAGCAACCGATAGTAACTGGATCAATTTATTGCCTGATTTAAAAAAAGTAGACCAAGCCATTTTCATTAGCGCCAATGCCGTTCATTATTGTTTTACTCAATTAAACAGTCAAAATATTAAATGGCCATCTTCAATTCAAGTCATTGCAATCGGTCAAGGTAGTGCTGCAGCACTCCAAAAATTTGGCATACAAGTCAACGCAATCCCCGATATACCTGATAGTGAACATTTATTGGCATTAAAAACATTACAACAACCAGCCAAACAAAACGTACTACTATTTAAGGGCGAGGGAGGCAGGCCACTTATTGAGGAGCAATTAATAGAAAGAGGAGCGAACCTGATTATTCTTAAGGTATATAAAAGGGTGATCCCTAAAATTAGCTGCAATTTGATTGAGTCGATATGGCGCAATGATTTAGTGGACATTATACTGTTAACAAGCGAACAGTCTCTGCATAACCTTTTTAAACTGTTTGATAAAGAGGCCCAGGAATGGCTCCGTAATAAAAAATGGCTCATGATCAGCGAGCGCCTGGCTCAAGTAGCTTCATCGATGAATATAAAAAATATCAGAGTTTGTAACCCTAATCGGGTGATGAATACATTGTTTGATTACGTGAAAAAGGATTAACTTATGGCAAACGGCAACGAAGATCAAATACAAAAAGTAAAAACAACACTCAGTACTGCTCAAAATGAAAAGACAAAACCTCAAAATAATTCTACTGGGTGTAAAAATAAATACCTGATATCTACCATTGCCTTTATATTTGCATTAGGAGGATTAGGTGTTGCTGCCTATACTCTTTCCAAGAACAATCAATTGCAAAATCAATTAAGCAAGGCGCAAAATACTTTCTCCACCCAGCTACAACAATTGGAGCAAAGTCAAGACCAAGTCCAAGAACAAATCAATGTAAGAGCAAATAAGGCCGAAGAAACACAAACACAATTACAAGCCAAATTTGAAAATTTAAATAAGCAAATCCAAAATGCAATGCAGCAAAAGTTCTATCAAAATCAGGATTGGCTTCTCCTCAAGGCACGTTATTATCTTGAGTTAGCACAGATCAATGCACATTGGAGCAACGAAATTGACTCAACAATAGCATTGTTGGAGCAGGCTGATCAGCTCTTAAATCAATTAAACGACCCTAAAATTTTGAATATCCGCCAAGCAATAGCTAAAGATATAGCACAAATTCAAGCTCTACCCTCTGTCGATATTGCTGGATTGCTTAGTCAATTGGATGCAGCGCAAAACAGCATTAACGATTTGAGCATCCCATTACCGGTAAGTGGAAATACACCACCGAAAGAAAAGACAACAGTCCCAGCAAATGACTCTTCTACATGGAAAATTCGTTTACAAAGCAGTATGAATGTGCTGGAAAAGCTTGTTGTAATTCGACGACATGATCAAGGGATTGAACCACTGATGTCTCCTTTATTTGAAGCCTTAGTTAAAGAAAAGCTCCGCCTCAATTTCCAGGAAGCGCAATGGGCTGTTCTTAATAATGAGCCTTTTGTTTATCAACTGGTTCTAAATCAAGCGATTAGTAGTCTTAAAACAAATTTTAATGAAAACAAGCCAAGCACTGCCACTTTAATCAGAAAGCTGACTGAGTTACAGCAAACGAATATCACTCGAAAAAGACCAGCGATGGGTTCTGCGCTCCCCATGCTCAATGAATTGATTGAAACTAAAAAGACTCCAGGGACTCAATCTTTAAATCATGAACAAGGAGGAAATCAACCATGATGCGTATTATCTTGGCCTTCTTGATCTTACTCGGCTCCGTAGCTTTAGGAATTCAACTCAATAAAGACCCTGGCTATGTATTAATTGCAATCAACCAATGGACCATTGAAACTACGGTCTGGGTAGCTGTCTTTGGTATCATTATTTTATTCATTGCCATGTATCTTGTTTTGCGCTTATGTCAGAAAATTTCTCATACCCCAAGTACATTAACGCAATGGCATTCGAAACGGCTTGCTCAAAAAGCACAGGCAATTACTCGAAAAGGATTAATTGAATACAGTGAAGGATATTGGTTAAAAGCCAAAAATCATTTGATTCAAGCCTTGCCGAATACGGACACACCTTTACTTAATTATTTAACAGCAGCTCGCGCCGCCCAAAAAATGGGAGACAATCAATTACGCGATGATTATCTGCGTGAAGCACAACAATCGATGCCTGAGGCTAAAATTGCCGTTGAACTAACCCAAGCAGAATTGCAACTAGCCAATCATCAATGGGAGCAAGCTCTGGCAACACTCAAGCATTTACATGATATAGCCCCTCGTCATCCTTATGTTTTAAAGCTCATAATGCAACTTTATCAAGAAGTAAAGGACTGGCCTCAGCTCATTCATATTTTGCCTGACTTAAAAAAATATCAGGTTGTTAATCCACAAGAATTTGAATTATTACAGTACAATGCTTATTTACAGCGGCTTATTGACCTTGTTAGGCAAAATCAACACGAGGCAGTGAATACGTTCTTCCATTCATTACCCAAAGCTTTAGCTAATGAGCCCAATATCATAGCAGAATATGTTCGATTCTTATTAAAAAATGCTGATTATACTACCGCAAGCGACCTATTACGTCGTACACTGCGCAAAGACCTCAGTCCCCAATTGATCGGGCTCTATAGCCTATTACCAATAGATGAAAAACAACTGGCTTTTGCTGAAGGATTACTGAAAAAAAATGCTCATTCAGCGGCACTTTATTTATGCTTGGGACAAATCTGCATGAAACGAAATTATGGGGAAAAGCCAAATATTATCTTGAAAAATCAAACGAGATAGAGCCTACCGCTTTAGCCTATGAAACTCAAGGGCAGTTACATGAAAAGCTTGGCGAAGAAGCGCTTGCTTGTAGAAGCTATAAGCAAGGCTTAGCATTAACAACAAAAGAAATTTAAACCTATGTTTAGAAATGGAACTGCTTCTCCACCATAAATAAGAAGAAGGCTGATTAGGCCTTCTCACCTTTGATGCCAGATTTAAGCTAAAGTTCTAACACAAACTATTGTGACTTAGATCAGTGTCTGATTTAGTTCGACGCCACCTATACCTATATCTGTATATGTTCCTTGTAATGATAGAGTCGCATCTGTTTGGCCTGAAATTATAGCAGTTGAACTATCTACTGTTGCAGTTGAACTATCTACTATTGCAGTTGAGCTATCTACTATTGCAGTCGAACTATCCACTGCGGTCACAGTTAAACTATCTGCTACTGTCATAGTTGAGCTATCTATTGTTGTAATAGTTGAACTGCTATCAGCAGCTGCCACACTTAAAACACTTTGTGCACTTACATCTAAAATACTATCTTGTGGAGTTAAGTCAATTGTGGGAACAAGTGCAGCGGAATCAAGAGAACTCCCAGTTAAAGCACCTTGCAATGCGGGATCAGTTGCATATGCATAGTTTGTATCTCCTACAGTTTCAACAATACGATCAAGGCTCACCACTCCGGGACCTGACTCACCCCCTGCATAAGCGAGTGAACCATCTAACGCTGTCGTAGTTGAACTATCTAACACTGCCGTTGTACCATCTAACAATGCGGTTGAACCATC